>NZ_JBVIED010000009.1:0-42941 GCF_055572035.1 Streptomyces sp. NPDC030838
CAACAACGGCTCAATCACCGCCCACGCGGCACCAGATATCTCCCCATCCCTCACAACCAGCCCAACGGTCAGATGATCGGAAAGACACCCCCTAGTCCCAGGCGCCCGCGGCCGCGGCCCGGGCGGCGTAGGTGGCGAAGTCGACGGGTTCGCGCCCCAGTACCTCCCGCACGCCGGTGGCGGGCTCGGCCAGGTACCCCGCGCGCATCCCCGCGAACATCGCGTCCAGCTCATGTGCGGTCTCCGCGGAGGCGCCCTCGGCGAGGAGTTCCGCCCGGTACTCCTCCGGCGTCAACTCCTGGTAGCCGATGGGCCGTCCCGCCGCCGCCGCGATCGTCGCGACGGCCGCCTCGAAGGTGAGCGCCCGGGGCCCCGAGAGGTCGTACACCCGCCCGTCGTGGCCGTCCGACATCAGGACGGCCGCGGCGACGTCGGCGACGTCCTGGGCGTCGACGAACGGCTCCGGCACGTCCCCCATCGGCAGGGCGAGGCGACCGGAGCGCAGCGGGGCCTGCCAGATGTCCTCGTCGAAGTTCTGGTCGAAGTTGTTCGGGCGCAGGATGGTCCACCGCACGCCCGAGTCGCGCACCGCCCGCTCGGCGGCGGCCATGCCCTGGAAGACCTCGGGCGGCATCTGCTCGATGCCGCGCCCGGACAGCGCCACGAAGCGGGAGACGCCCGCCTCGGTCGCGTGCTTCACGAAGAGCGGGGCCAGGGCCGGATCATGAGGGGCCAGGACGTAGACCGCAGACACCCCTTCGAGGGCGGCCGGCCAGGTGCGCTGGTCCGTCCAGTCGAACCGCACCGCGCCGGAACGGGACGCGGCCCGCACCGGTCTGCCCGCCGCCCGCAGGGTGCGGACGAGACGGCGGCCGATCTTGCCCGTCGAGCCGAGGACCAGGATTTCTTCCGTGTGTGTCGTCATGTCCGTCAGTCAACCGGTGCGGCCGATCACGGGACATGGCTCGCCGTCCGCCGGGCATGTCCGAACGTCCGGCCGGTTATCGTGAAGCGCGTGGATCCCTTGGACGATCTCCTTCAGGGTGTGCGTGCCGACGGTGCCGGCTTCGACCGGACGGAGCTGTCGCCGCCGTGGACGCTGCGGTTCACCGGCGAGGCGTCCCTGACGCTGTGCGCGCCGCTGCGCGGCGAGGTGTGGCTCTCCGCCGGAGACGACGGCCCGCCACGGCTGCTGAGGCCCGGTGACACCGCGATCGTGCGCGGCCCGGCCCCTTTCACCGCCGCCGACCGGCCGCCCACCGCCGACACCCCGCCGCCCGGCCGCACCGTGCTGCTGACGGGGACGTACCAGGTACGCGGCCAGGTCTCCGCGCGACTGCTCGGCGTCCTGCCGCCCCTGCTGGTGGTCCCCGGCACCGACGAATGCGCCTCGCTGTGCGACTTCCTGGACTCGGAGGCCGCCGACTGCCGTCCGGGGCGGCAGGTCGTCGTCGACCGCCTGCTGGACTGGCTGCTGGTCTGCACGCTGCGCGGCTGGTTCGACCACCCGGAGGCTCTGCCCCCGGCCTGGTTCCGGGCCTTGGGCGACGAGGTGACCGGACCCGCGCTCCGGGCGATGCACGAGGCGCCGGACCGGCCCTGGACGCTCGCCGCCCTGGCCGCCGAGGCGGGCGTGTCGCGTACGACGCTGGCCGGACGGTTCGCGCGGCAGGTCGGCAAGCCGCCGCTGACCTATCTGACCGACTGGCGGATGACCCTGGCCGCCGATCTGCTGACCGGGACCACCGCGACCGTCGCCGCGGTGGCCCGTCAGGTCGGCTACGCGGACGCCTTCGGCTTCAGCACGGCCTTCAAACGCGTCCACGGCGTCAGCCCGAGCGAATTCCGCAGAGCCTGCGCCGCCGACGGCTGCCTCACACCGTCAGCTCCTTCCGGATCCGCTCCAGCATGAACGCCGACGACTCCCGCGCCCGCTCCTCCCAGGCGAAGACGCAGGCGGTGGCCACGCCGTCGAAGCCCATCTCCCGGAGGGTGCCGAAGAAGGCGTCCCAGTCGACCTCGCCCTGGCCGATGTCCAGATGCTGGTGGATCCGGGCGGGCGTGCCGGGCGGGTTGAGGATGTAGCGCAGGCCCGAGGACCCCTTGTGGTTGAAGGAGTCCGCGATGTGCACGTGCCGGAGCCTGTCACCGGCGTAGCGCATCATCGCCGCGATGTCGGCACCCACCTCCTGCGCGCCGGAGAGATGGAAGGAGTGCGGCGCGCAGTAGAGATAGTTCACCCAGGGCTTGTCGATGGCCCGGACCAGATCGACCGCGGCGGTGTTCTCCTCGCAGAAGTCGTCCGGATGCGCCTCCAGGTTGAGCGCGATCCCCTCCCGCTCGAACACCGGCAGCAGCTCCTCCATCGAGCGCCAGAACGCCGCCTCGCTCTCCGCGGCCCGCTCGGGCCGGCCGTTGAACTCCGAGTTCATCAGCGGGCATTCCAGCTCGACGGTGATCTCGATCATCCGCTTCCAGTAGCGGACGGCGGCCTGCCGTTCGGCCTCGTCGGGCGACGACCACTTGTACAGCGGCAGCACGGACGAGAGCCGCACGCCGTGCGTCCGCAGCGACGTCTTCAGCTCCGCGATCCGCTCGTCGTCCGCCCGCGGGTGCAGGAAGAACGGCATGAAGTCGTCGCGCGGCGACAACTCGATGTACTCGTAGCCGAGTTCGGCGACCGTGCGCACCATGTCGTCCATCGGCAAGGCGCGGAACATGTACGGGTCGAGGGCGATCTTCACGCGGTGCCTCCGTAGAGGGTCGGGCGGGGCTTGAGATCCGTGGCGACGACGCGGCCCGACTCCAGGGCCTCGACCGTCGCGGCGGTGATGACGGTGGCGGCGTAACCGTCCCAGGCGGACGGCCCGGTGGGCTCCTCGCCGGCGGCCACACCCGCGATCCACTCGCGGAACTCGGTGTCGAAGGCGTCCCGGAAGCGGCCCACCCAGTCCGTCAGCACCTCCGTGCTGTGCCGGCCGGCGGTGCGCACGCCGACCGCCGCCGGGTCGGGCAGCCGGACGAGGCCCTCCTCGCCGACCGCCTCGCACTGGATGTCGTAGCCGTACTGGCAGTTGACGAAGACCTCCAGATCGATGCGGACGCCCTTCGCCGTCTCGAAGAGCATGATCTGCGGGTCCTTGAGATGCTCGAACCGCTTGCTCGTGGCGCGGGGGGTGACCACCTGGGTGGAGACGATCTCGTCGTCGAGCAGCCAGCGCAGCACGTCCACCTCGTGCACCGCCGTGTCCAGGGCGGCCATGGAGGAGGTGTACGACTCCGGCACGGTCGGATTGCGGTGGGCGCAGTGCACGATCAGCGGCTCACCGATCAGGCCGGAGTCGAGGACCTGCTTCATCTGCCGGTAGCCGGCGTCGTAGCGGCGCATGAAGCCGACCTGGACCAGACGGCGGCCATGGGCCGTCTCCGCCTCGACGATCCTCAGGCAGTCCTCGGCGGTGGTGGCGAGGGGCTTCTCGCAGAACACCGGTTTTCCGGCGGCGATCGCGTTCAGCACATGCTCGGCGTGGGTCGGGCCCCAGGACGTCACGAGGACGGCGTCCACGTCGTCGGCCGCGACCACGGCCGCGCCGTCGGGCAGCACCCGGGCGCCGACCGGGGCCGCCGCCTCCGCGGCGCGGGCGGCGTCGACGTCGGCGACCGCGGTCACCCGGGCGCCGGTGACGGTGTGGGTGAGGCGCTGGATGTGCTCCTTGCCGATCCAGCCGGCGCCGATGACGCCTACGCGTACAGTCATGATCGATTCCTAACTAGGAGAAGCGCGCCCGGAGTTCGGCTTCGAGAGTTTCGAGGGTGCGGCCCCGGGTCTCGGGGACATAGAGCTTGACGAAGGCGAGGGAGAAGATCCCGGCCACCACGAAGAGGAAGAAGGTGCCGGAGATCCCGATGCCGGAGACCAGCGACGGGAAGACCAGGCCGATGACGAAGTTCGTCAGCCACAGCACCACCGCCGCCACGCCCATCCCGAAGCCGCGCAGCCGCATCGGGAAGATCTCCGACAGCATCAGCCAGGTCACCGGCGAGATCGCCCCCTGCTGGAAGGCGAGGAACGTCACCGTCATCGCCAGCACCGCGAACGCCCGGCCCTCACCGGCGGGCAGCACCAGCGAGAAGACCCCGATCAGCAACAGGGCGCTGGTCGTGCCGAGCTGACCGGCCATCAGCATCGGGCGGCGATTCACCCGGCCCAGCAGCCAGATCCCGGCGAAGGTGGCCAGCACCGAGATCACGCCGTTGGCGATGTTCGCCGTGAGCGCGCTGTCCGAGGCGAAACCGGCGTCGGTGAGGATCTGCGTGCCGTAGTACATGATCGTGTTCACGCCGGTGATCTGCTGCACGATCGCGATGCCGAAGCCGACGAACATCAGCCTGCGCACCCACGGCACGGCCTTCATGTCCCGCCAGCCGCCGAGCTTCTCCTGCTCGTCCCTGACCGCCAGCGCGGACACCTCGCTCAGCTCGGCCTCCGCCCGCGCCTGTGAGCGGACCTGCCGCAGCACGGCGAGCGCGTCGGAGAAGCGGCTCTGCGAGGCCAGCCAGCGGGGGCTCTCCGGCATCACCAGCATCCCGAACCACAGCACCACGGCCGGCAGCGTCGCGATCACCAGCATCCACCGCCACACCCCGCCGGACTCCCCGCCCACCCGGGCGATCACGGCGTTCGAGGTGAAGGCCAGCAACTGCCCGCTGACGATCATCAGTTCGTTCCGGGTGACCAGCGCACCGCGCCGCTCGGCGGGGGAGATCTCCGCGAGGTACACCGGCACGGTCACCGACGCCCCGCCCACCGCGAGGCCCAGCACGAACCGCGCCACGACCATCACCGCGGTCGTCGGCGCGAGCGTGCAGCCGAGCGCGCCGACGAAGAACAGCACCGCGAGAGCGAGGATCGTACGGCGCCGGCCGCGCGCGTCCGACAGCCTGCCGCCGGCCACCGCGCCCAGCGCGGCTCCGAGCAGCAGCGAACTGGTGACCATGCCCTCGGTGACCGGGGTCAGCCCCAGGTCGTCGGTCATGTACGGCAGGGCGCCGTTGATGACGCCGGTGTCGTAGCCGAAGAGCAGTCCGCCGAAGGTGGCGATGAGCGTGATGACCCGCACCCGACGCCGCACCGAAGCCGGTGCGCTGTCGTGGAGAACGGGTGCCGTGGTCGCGTCGTCCCTGACGTCCATGGCCGCCTCCTACCGGTGGTCGCGGGGGCGTCGGGTTCCGGTGAGGCCGCAGCCGGCCAGGTGCTCACGGGTGCGTACGGCGATCGGCAGCGGCACGTCGGGAGCGCACGGGTACAGGTCCTGCTCGACGATCACGAACAACTCGGCGTCGAGCCGGGCGAGTTCGCCCACCACGTCCGCCGGGTCCGGCACCCCGGCGGGAGGCGAGACGCACACTCCGCGCTTGACGGCCTCGCCGAACGACAGGTTCTCGGCGGCGACCTGGGCGAGCACGGCCGGGTCCATCTGCTTGATGTGGACGTAGCCGACGCGCTCGCCGTAGCGGCGGATCAGGTCGAGGTTGTCGCCGCCGCCGTAGGCGACGTGGCCGGTGTCCAGACAGAGGTTGGTGTACCGGCTGTCGGACTCGTTCAGCAGCCGCTCGATCTCCGGCTGGGTCTGGATGTGGCTGTCGGCGTGCGGATGGACGACGAGGTGGATGCCGTACTCGTCGAGGAGGATCCGGCCCAGCCGGTCGGCGGCCCGGCCGAAGCCCGCCCACTGCTCGGCGGTCAGCTCGGGCGACTCGGTGTACGCGCCGGTCTTCTCGTCCCGGTACATCGGCGGGATGAGCACCAGGTGGCGGGCGTCCGCGGCGGCGGTCAGCTCGGCCACCTGCCGGACGTGGGCCAGCATCTCGTCCCAGGCCTCGGGCCGGTGCAGGGCGCCGAAGGCGGTGCCGCCGGAGACCTTCAGACCGCGCGCGTCCAGCTCGTCCTTCAGCCGGCGCGGGTCGGTGGGGAGGTAGCCGTACGGGCCGAGTTCCAGCCACTCGTAGCCGGCCTCGGCCAGCTCGTCGAGGAAGCGGGTGTACGACACCTGGTGCGGGTCCTCGGGGAACCACACGCCCCACGAGTCGGGGGCGGAACCGAGGCACAGATTGCCCGTGGTGGTGCGGAGCGGGGATGGCGCCGTTGCCATGGCGTGTCCTTAGTGGGGAGGGGACGGGGGTCAGTGGGAGGTGGGGAACGTGAACCCGGCGGCGACCTGCTGGGCGGGCCGAGGCCAGCGGGTGGTGACGACCTTGGGCCGGGTGTAGAAGCGGATGCCCTCGGGGCCGTGGATGGGGGAGTCCCCGATGAGGGAGTCCTTCCAGCCGCCGAAGGAGTAGTACGACATCGGCACGGGCACCGGCACGTTGACGCCGATCATCCCGACCTTCACCTGGCGCTGGAAGCGGCGGGCGGCCTCACCGGAGGCGGTGAACAGGGCGGTGCCGTTGCCGTAGGGGTTGGCGTTGACGAGCCCGATCGCGTCCTCGAGGGTGTCGACGCGGACGACCGCGAGGACCGGGCCGAAGAGTTCTTCCTTGTAGGCGTCCATCTCCGTGGTGACGTGGTCGAGGAGGGAGGGACCGGTGAAGAAGCCGTCCTCGTGGCCGTCGACCTTCAGCCCGCGCCCGTCGACGACGACCGCGGCACCCTGCGCGGCGGCCGTCCCGACGGCGCTCTCCACACGCTCCTGGGCCGCCTTCGTGACCAGCGGGCCCATCTCGACGCCCGGCGCGTCACCCGGACCGACCTTCACCTCGCGGGCCTTGCGCTCCAGCACCGCCACCAGTCCGTCGGCCGCCTCACCCACGGCCACCGCGACGGACACGGCCATACAGCGCTCGCCGGCCGAACCGTACGCGCCGGCCGTGATGTGGTTCGCCGCGAACTCCAGGTCGGCGTCCGGCAGGACCACGGCGTGGTTCTTGGCACCGCCGAGGGCCTGCACGCGCTTGCCCGCCGAGGTGGCCTTCTCGTGCACGTACTTGGCGATGGGCGTCGAGCCGACGAAGGAGACGGCCTCGATGCCGGGATGGGCGAGGAGCGCGTCGACCGCGTCCTTGCCGCCGTGTACGACGTTGAAGACACCGTTGGGCAGGCCGGCCTTCCGGTACAGCTCGGCGACGAAGTTCGCGGCCGACGGGTCACGCTCGCTGGGCTTGAGGACGAAGGTGTTGCCGGTCGCGATGGCGATCGGGTGCATCCACAGCGGCACCATGGCGGGGAAGTTGAAGGGTGTGACGCCGGCGACGACGCCGAGCGGCTGGCGGAAGTCGTGCACGTCGACGCCGCGCGAGACCTGGTCGGAGAAGGACCCCTTGAGGACGTCGCCAAGGCCGCAGGCGAACTCCACGACCTCCCGGCCGCGCACGATCTCGCCGCGGGCGTCGTCGACGGTCTTGCCGTGCTCGCCGGAGATGATCCGGGCCAGTTCCTCTTCGTGCTCGACGAGGAGCTGCCGGAAGGCGAACATCACCTGGGTGCGCTGGGTGAGGGACGACTCCGACCAGGTCTCGAAGGCGCGCGCGGCGGCGGTGACGGCCGCGTCCACGGCGTCGGACCCGCCGAGCACGACCCGGGCCTGCTCCTGCCCGGTGGCCGGGTTGAACACGGGCGCGGTCTTGGCGCCGGGGACGGACGCGCCGCCGATCCAGTGCTGAATGGTCTTCACGGAAGAGGTGTCCTTACAGGTAGTGCCGCTGGGTGAGCTTGTGGGCGGCGTACGTCTCGTACGCGGCCCGGGTGGAGTTGAGTGCCGAGGTCTGGCTGACGGGCACGTCCCACCAGCCGTGGCCGGGCGGATTGGGGCCGTACAGGTCGGTCTCGACGTGGACGACGGTGGTGCGGTCGGCGGCCTTGGCCTTCTCCATCGCGATGCGGAACTCGTCGACCGTGGTGGCGTGCAGGACGTCCGCGCCGAGCGAGGCGGCGTTGGCGGCGAGGTCGACGGGCAGGACGTCGCCGTCGAGGAGGCCCGAATCGCCGTCGCGGAAGCGGTACTTGGTGCCGAAGCGCTGTGAGCCGAGCGATTCCGACAGCGCGCCGATCGATGCGAAGCCATGGTTCTGGACGAGGACGACGATGACCTTCAGGCCCTCGGAGACCATGGTCACGATCTCCTGAGCCATCATCAGATACGAGCCGTCGCCGACGAGCACGACGACCTCGCGCGATGGATCGGCCATCTTGGCGCCGACACCGGCGGCGACCTCGTAGCCCATGCAGGAGTACGCGTACTCGACGTGGTAGGCCTTCGGATCCCGCGCCCGCCACAGCTGCTGCAGGTCGCCGGGCATGGAACCGGCCGCGTTGATGACGACGTCGCGGTCGCCGAGGACGTCGTTCAGCGCGCCGAGGATCTCCGTCTGGGCGGGGAGCGGCCCGTGGCCGACGGTGAAGCACCGGTCCTCGATCTCCCGGGTCCGGGCGATGAGTTCGCGGGTGCGGGCGCGGTGCTCGGGCGGGACCTGCCAGTCGGCCAGGGCTGTCGCCAGCGCCTCGATGCCGAGCCGGGCGTCCGCGATCAGCGGCTCCGCCGCGTGCTTGACCGCGTCCAGCCGGGCCACGTTGAGGTTGACGAAGGTGACGTCCGGGTTGCCGAAGACGGTGTGGCTCGCGGTGGTGAAGTCCGAGTAGCGGGTGCCGATGCCGAGGACCACGTCCGCCTCGCGCGCCAGCTCGTTCGCCGCGTACGAGCCGGTCGAGCCGATGCCGCCGACCGCGTACGGGTGGTCCCAGGGCACCGCGCCCTTGCCGGCGTGGGTGTCGGCGACCGGGATGCCGGTGGCCTCGGCGAAGGCGCGCAGCCGGGTCTCGGCACCGGAGTAGACGGCGCCGCCCCCGGCCACGATCAGCGGCTTCTTCGCCGTGCGGAGCAGCGCGGCGGCCCGCTCGACGGCGGCGGTCTCCGGCACCGGGCGGCCCACGTGCCAGACCCGGCGCCGGAAGAAGGAGACCGGCCAGTCGTACGCCTCGGCCTGCACGTCCTGCGGCAGCGCGAGCGTGACGGCGCCGGTCTCCACCGGGTCGGTCAGCACCCGCATCGCCGCCAGCGCGGCCGGGATCAGCTGCTCGGGGCGCGAGATCCGGTCGAAGTACTTCGACACGGCCCGGAAGGCGTCGTTGACGGTGACGTCCCCGCCCCGGGTGTCCTCCAACTGCTGCAGCACCGGATCGGCGGCCCGCGTGGCGAACATGTCGGACGGCAGCAACAGCACCGGCAGCCGGTTGGTCGTCGCCAGCGCCGCGCCCGTGATCATGTTCGTCGAACCGGGGCCGGTGGAGGCGGTGCACGCGAAGGTCGCGAGCCGGTCTCGCATCTTGGCGTACGCCACCGAGGCGTGCACCATGCCCTGCTCGTTGCGCGCCAAGTAGTAGGGCAGATCGGCCTCTTGGGTGACCGCGGCCTGGAGCAGCGCCTGCCCGATCCCGGCCACGTTGCCGTGCCCGAAGATGCCCCACACGCCGGGGATCAGCCGCTGCTCCTGTCCGTCCCGCTCGCTGTACTGGTGGGCCAGGAAGCGCACCAGGGCCTGCGCGGTGGTCAGTCGTACGGTGTTCATCGGTTCTCTCCGAATCGGTTCTCTCCGAAGGGAAGCCGGTCGTCGACGTCCTGGGACCGCCAGGTCGTGCGCACCCAGCCATGGGCGGGGTCGTCGCAGATCAGCCAGGCGCGGTCCTGGCCGGGACCGGCCATGACGTTGAGGTAGTAGAGGTCGTAGCCGGGCGCGGCGATCGAGGGGCCGTGCCAGCCGTGCGGGATCAGCACCGTGTCACCGGAGCGGACCTCGGCGAGCACATCGATGGGGCGGTCCTCGGTGCCGTAGACCCGCTGGTAGCCGAAGCCGTGCTCGCCGGCGACCTCGAAGTAGTAGATCTCCTCCAGCTCCGACTCCACGCCCGGCCGGGCCTCGTCGTGCTTGTGCGGCGGGTACGACGACCAGTTGCCGCCCGGCGTGAGCACCTCGCAGACCAGCAGCTGCTCGGCCTCGAACGTGCCGGGCAGGCAGTAGTTGTTGACCTGCCGCGAGCAGGCGCCGGCGCCACGCAGTTCGACCGGGACGTCCTCCTTGCGTCCGCACCGAGCGGGGAGGCCGCCCTGCTCGGTACGGGCGGAGGGCAGCGCGAACCTCCCGCCGGAGGCGCTGCGGATGACGGCCTCCGCCCCGCGCGGCAGATACGCGAAGTCGGTGACCGAGGCGAACACGTTCGCCCGGCCGTCGAGTTCGAAGGTCTCGCCGTCGACGGCGACCGTGCAGCCGCCGGCCAGCGGCAGGACCAGGAACTCGGACTCCCCGGTGGACAGGGTGTGCGCCGTCCCCGGCTCCAGGCTGAGGATCCTGAGTCCGGAGTGACCCCAGCCCGCCGATTCCGGCGTGACCAGGAGGTCGTACGGCCCCTTGGCCGAACTTCCCTTGGGGAGGTGGTACTTGGAGGTCACAGCAGGCTCACCGCCCGGTCCACGGCACCGGCGACATCGCCGTCCGAGGGATAGAGCAGGGACCGGCCGACGACCAGGCCCTGCGCGGTGGGGAGCTTGAGTGCCCTGCCCCAGGAGGCGAAGGCCGCGTCCGGGTCGGTGACCTCGCCGCCCAGCAGCAGGGCCGGGAGGGTGGAGGAGGCCAGGACGCGTTCCATGTCCGCCACGACGGGCAGCTTCAGCCAGGTGTAGGCGGTGCGGCGGCCGAGGCCCGAGGCGATGGTGATCGACGTGATGACGGCCTCGGGGGAGAGGTCGTTGCGGATCCTGCCGTCCTGCCAGACGGAGAGGAACGGCTCCACCATGGCGATGAGCTGCCGGTCGTTCAGCTCGTCGACCGCGCGGGCGGTGTTCTCCAGCACGGAGGGCGTGGCAGGGTCGTCGAGGGCGATCCGGGTCAGCATCTTGCCGCCGTCGAAGCCCATCGCGGCGATCGTCTCCGCGTCGTAGCCGGTGAACCGGTCGTCGATCTCGAAGACCGAACCGGCGAGCCCCGCGCGGTTCATGGAGCCGAAGACGCTCTTGCCGTCGAGGACGCCGAGGAGCAGCAGGTCTTCCAGGATGTCGGCGGTGGCCAGCACCCCGGTCACCCCGGGCCGCTCCAGCGCGACGCACAGGCGGTCGAGGAGTGCGCAGCGGTCGGCCATGGCGGTGGGGTCACCGCCAACGCCGTTGGCGCCGCGCGCCGGATGATCCGCGGCGATGATCATCGCCTTGCCGTGCTCGCCGAGCGGCGACGGGGCCCTGACCCGACGGGCGGCCGCCGCCGCGATGGCGCCGGGGTCGCCCACCCGGGCGTCCACGATGCGGGAGATCTTCTCAGACGGCATGGTTCACCTCGCGCAGCCTGGCCTCGACCTCGTCCTCGGTCGGCATGGCGTCGGCACAGGACAGCCGGCCCGCGACCAGCGCGCCGGCGACGTTGGCGAAGGACACCGTGCGGTGGGTGTCCCAGCCGGAGAGCAGGCCGTGGCAGAGCGCGCCGCCGAACGCGTCGCCGGCGCCCAGGCCGTTGACGACGTCCACCGGCACCGGCGGGACCTCGACGGGCGCACCGTCCCGGCCCATCGCCAGGACGCCCTTGGGGCCCTGCTTGACGACGGCGAGTTCCACCCCGGCGGCGAGCAGCGCCTTCGCGGCGGCGTACGGCTCCCGCTCACCGGTGGCCACCTCGCACTCGGCGAGGTTGCCGACGGCGACGGTGGTGTGCCGCAACGCCTCGGCGTAGTACGTCCGCGCGTCGGCCGGGTCGGCCCAGAACATCGGCCGCCAGTCGAGGTCGAAGACGGTGGTGCCCGCCTTGGCCCGGTGCGCGAGGGCGGCGAGGGTGGCCGAGCGGCTCGGCTCCTCGCTCAGTCCGGTGCCGGTGATCCAGAGGATCGCGGCGTCCCGCACCGCCCCCAAGTCCAGCTCACCAGGGCGTATGTCCAGGTCGGGTGCCTTGGGCTGCCGGTAGAAGTACAGCGGGAAGTCGTCCGGCGGGAAGATCTCGCAGAACGTCACCGGCGTCGGCGCGATGTCCGACGTACCGACGAACCGGGTGTCGACGCCGTAGCCGGCCAGGGCCGTGTGCACGAAGTCGCCGAACGGGTCGCGGCCGGTTTTGGTGATCACGGCGGCGGCGCGCCCGTACCGCGCCGCCGCGACGGCGACATTGGTCGGGCTGCCGCCGAGGTACTTGCCGAACGAGGTGACCTCCGCCAGCCCCACCCCGGTCTGGAGCGGATACACATCCACTCCGACGCGGCCCATGGTCAGCACTTCGAACGGCATCACGCTGGTGTCCCTTCGCTCCGGAAGATCCCGGGACGCGGTGGCGGAGAAGGTCCCGGGTGGGGCGGAAAATGATCGGCTGTCGCGCTCTACTAGCGCGCTCTAGTGCGAGTACGATGACCCCTGTCCAAATGTCATGTCAATAGCTTGTTGCCGGGGAGTTTCACGGCGGCCCGTAAGGTGGGGCCGCGTCGGAGGGTGGTTCACAGGTGGATGCATCGGGCAAGCAGCGGCCCACGATGGCGGACGTCGCCGAGCGGGCCGGGGTCTCCCGGGCGCTCGTGTCGATCGTGTTCCGCAATCAGCCGGGGGCGAGCGAGGAGACCCGGGAGCGGGTGCTCCGGGTGGCCGACGAGATCGGCTACCGCCCGGACAGCGCGGCCCGGCTGCTGGCCCGCGGGCGCAGCCGCACGCTCGGCGTGATGTTCACCGTGCACCAGACCTTCCACACCGACCTCATCGAGGCCATCTACCCCGAGGCCGAGCGGTACGGCTACGAC
This sequence comes from Streptomyces sp. NPDC030838, assembly GCF_055572035.1. Taxonomy (NCBI): domain Bacteria; kingdom Bacillati; phylum Actinomycetota; class Actinomycetes; order Kitasatosporales; family Streptomycetaceae; genus Streptomyces; species Streptomyces sp. NPDC030838. Next base: position 12,755 of record NZ_JBVIED010000009.1, read on the forward strand.
GTGCTGCTCTCGGCGGCGGCCCAGGGCCGCAGCGAGACCAAGGCGGTCGAGGCGCTGCTCAGCCACCGCTGCGAGGCGGTGATCCTGCTCGGCCCCGACGCGGAGGCCGCGTACCTCGACGAACTCGGCGGCCGTACGGTGACCGTCTCGGTCAGCCGCCGCGTGCCCCGGGCGGCCCGCGTCGACTTCGTGCACAGCGCCGAGGGCAAGGGCGTACGGCAGGCCATGGACCACCTCGTCGAGCTGGGCCATCGCCGGATCGTGCACATCGACGGCGGCCGGGGCCCCGGCTCGGCCGAGCGGCGGCGCGCCTACCGGGCCGCGATGCGCCGGCACGGCCTGGCCGACGAGGCGCGGGTGCTCCCCGGCGACCACACCGAGCAGTCGGGCATCGACACCGGCCGACTGCTGCTGGCCGAACGCGACCGGGGGGCACCGCTGCCCACGGCGGTGCTGGCCGGCAACGACCGGTGTGCGATGGGCCTGTTGATGGCCCTGACCCGGGCGGGCGTCGAGGTGCCGCGGGACATGTCCGTCGTCGGCTACGACGACAGCCACCTCTCCCACCTCATGCCGATCGGCCTGACGACGGTCCGTCAGGACGCGCTGCTCATGGCCGAGCATGCGGTGCGGTTCGCCGTGGAGCGGCTGGAGAACGGCGCGTTGGCGCCGCGCGAGGCGGTGCTGGATCCCAAGCTGGTGGTGCGGGGGACGAGCGGGCCGGTGCCCCCGGCGGCGACCTGACACCGGTCGGCCGGGGCAGGCCGACGAGCACATCCTCCTGACGCGCGCACCTCCTGACGCGCACACCCTCTGACCGCCGGGGCGACATGTCGCCCCGGCGGCGCTGTCGTGTGCCCGGACATCTCTCTTCCCTCTTCTTGCCTCTTCGCGCAGACCCATTGACCTGTGCCGTCCGCATACCTAACCTCCGTCTCTATACGTAGACGCCGTCTTCATATGGAGACGCTATCCAGAGGAGTGGACGTGGAGGAAACCGCCGCCGTCGTCCGGCGACTGAGCGAGGGCATGGCCCGGGGCGTACTGTCCTTCCCCTTGACGAGCTTCCGCGAGACCGGCGACCTGGACCCCGGCGCCTACCGCGCCTACCTCGAGCACCAGCTCGCCACGGCGCCCGGCGCCGTCTTCCCCGCCTGCGGCACCGGCGAGTTCACGGCTCTGGACGAGGACGAGTACCGCACGGTCGTCACCACCGCCGTCGAGGTGACCCGCGGGCGGGTGCCGGTCGTCGCCGGCGTCGGCTACGGCTGGGCGCAGGCGCTGCGGTTCGCCCGGATCGCCGAGGACGCGGGCGCCGACGCCCTGCTCGTCCTCCCGCACTATCTGCTGCGGGCACCCCAGGACGGCCTGGTCGAGCAGCTGCGCAGGATCGCCGCCGGCACCCGGCTCCCGCTCATCGCCTACCAGCGCGACCAAGTCGCCTTCACCGCCGACACGTTGCGCCGCATCGCCGGGATCCCGGGCGTCGTCGGCCTGAAGGACGGCCACAGCGACCTGGACCGCCTCCAGCGGCTCACCTTCGCCGCCCCCGACGGCTTCCTGTTCTTCAACGGCGCCGCCACCGCCGAGATCCAGGCCCGCGCCTACGCCGCCGTCGGCGTCCCCACCTACTCCTCGGCCGTGCACGCCTTCGCCCCGGAGATCGCCCTCGCCTTCTTCGACGCCTTCCGGGCCGACGACACCGACCGTATGAACGCCCTGCTGCGCGGCTTCTACGTCCCCTTCGTCGAACTCCGCGACCGGCAGCCCGGCTACGCCGTCTCGCTCGTCAAGGCGGCCGCTCGGCTGCGCGGCCTGCCCGTCGGCCCGGTCCGCGCACCCCTCACCGACCCCGGCCCGGACGACCTCGCCGACCTCCGCAAGCTCGTCGACCACGGCCTGGACCTGGCCGGCGCCGGGCACTGACCGCGCGGCGCACCGACTTCACCCACAGGCACCACAGGCACCACAGGCACCACACGCGCCTGCACCCCAGGCACTACAGGCACCACCGGCATCCGGCCGGCAGCACAGTTCAAAGGGGAACTGCTCCATGCCACTTGTCGTCGTCGGGATCAGCGTCCTGGTCCTGCTGCTCCTCATGACGAAGCTCCGGCTCAACGGCTTCGCCGCCCTCCTCCTCGTGGCCGTCGGCGTGGCCCTGGTGCGCGGGATACCGGCGGCGGAGATCCCGGACGTCCTGGCCGAGGGAATCGGGGGACAGATCGGGGACACCATGCTCACCATCGGGCTCGGCGCCATGGTCGGCCGGGTGATGGGTGACTCCGGCGCCGCCCAGCGCATCGCCGCGAAACTGCTCGACATCTGCGGACCGCGCGGCGTGCAGATCGCCATGGTGCTCACGGCCATGCTCATCGGCGTGACGATGTTCTACGAGGTCGCCTTCGTGATCATCGTGCCTGTCGCCTTCACCCTGGTCCGCGTCACCCGGTCGAACCTGCTGTGGGTGGGCCTGCCGATGTCCATCGCCCTGTCCACCATGCACAGCTTCCTGCCCCCGCACCCCGGCCCCACCGCGGTCGCCTCGACCTTCGACGCCTCCGTCGGACTCACCCTGTTCTACGGCCTGTTCATCGCCGTGCCCGCCGGAGCGCTCGTCGCCCTGGTCTGGCCGCGGCTGCCGTTCGTCCGGGCGATGAACCCCTCGCTGCCCAAGGGGCTGGTCAGCGAACGCGTCTTCGAGGACGACGAGATGCCCGGCATCGGCTGGTCCCTGGCCGTCGCCCTGCTGCCCGTGCTGCTCATCGCGGGCGCCGCCGTGACCGACATGGCGACCTCGACGCGGAACGAGGTCGTGCACGCCGTCGAGTTCCTCGGCTCGGCCCCGGTCGCGCTGCTGCTCACGCTGCTCGTCGCCATCTGGGCCTTCGGGCCGCGCATCGGCCGCAGCCTCGCCGAGGTCAGCGCCTCCTGCAAGGGCGCCGCCCAGGCCATGGCGATGATCCTGCTGGTCATCGGCGCGGGCGGCGCCTTCAAGCAGGTCCTCGTCGACGGCGGCATCTCGGACTACATCAAGGACGTCACCCACGGCTGGTCCATCTCCCCGATCATCCTGGCCTGGCTCGTCGCCGCGATCCTGCGGATCGCCCTGGGCTCCGCGACGGTCGCCGTCGTCACCGCCTCCGGTGTCGTCCTGCCGCTGGTCGCGGGCAGCGGCATCCACCCCGAGATCATGGTGCTCGCCGTCTCGTGCGGCTCGGTCGCCTTCTCGCACGTCAACGACCCCGGCTTCTGGATGTTCAAGGAGTACTTCAACCTGTCGGTCCTCGACGCGATCAAGGCACGCACCACCTATACGACGGTGCTCGCGATCCTCGGCCTCGGCGGCGTCCTGGTCCTGGAACGCGTTCTCGACGCCCTGAGTCTGTGACCCCCGTCCACCCCGTGAAACCAGTGAAGGATTCCTCCATGCCCCAGCCCGTCGTCACCCGCTGCACCGTCTACCCGGTGGCCGGCCGCGACTCCATGCTGCTCAACCTCTCCGGCGCCCACGCCCCGTACTTCACCCGGAACGTCCTGGTCGTCGAGGACTCCGAGGGCCGCACCGGACTCGGCGAGGTGCCGGGCGGCGAGGAGATCACCCGCACCCTGCGCGAGGCCGCACCCCTCGTCGTCGGCGCCCGCCTCGGCGACCACCGGCGCGTCCTGCGCGCCGTCCAGGACAGGTTCGGCAGCCGGGACGACGGCGGCCGCGGCGAGCAGACCTTCGACCTGCGCACGACGGTGCACGCCGTCACCGCCATCGAGTCCGCGCTGCTCGACCTGCTCGGACAGCACCTGGAGGTCCCCGTCGCCGAACTGCTCGGCGACGGCAAGCAGCGCGACTCCGTGCGCGTCCTCGGCTACCTCTTCTACGTCGGCGACCCCGACCGGACCGACCTCGACTACGTCCGTGAACCCGACGCCCCCGTCGAGTGGTACCGCGTCCGCCGCGAGGAGGCCCTGACGCCCGAGGCGATCGTCCGCCAGGCCGAGACCGCCTACGCGTACTACGGCTTCCGCGACTTCAAGCTCAAGGGCGGCGTGCTGCCGGGCGCCGAGGAGGTCACGGCGGTGCGGGCGCTGAAGGAACGCTTCCCCGAGGCCCGGATCACCCTCGACCCCAACGGCGCCTGGTCGTTGCGGGAGGCCGTCGGACTGTGCCGGCCCCTGCTCGGCACCCTCGCCTACGCCGAGGACCCCTGCGGCGCCGAGGACGGCTACTCGGGCCGCGAGATACTCGCCGAGTTCCGCCGGGCCACCGGACTGCCCACCGCCACCAACATGATCGCCACCGACTGGCGCCAGCTCACCCACGCCCTCGCCCTGGGATCGGTCGACATCCCCCTCGCCGACCCGCACTTCTGGACCATGCGGGGCTCCGTGCGGGTGGCCCAGCTGTGCAACGCCATGGGCCTGACCTGGGGCTGCCACTCCAACAACCACTTCGACATCTCCCTGGCGATGATGGCGCACTGCGGGGCCGCCGCCCCGGGCGACTACAACGCCCTGGACACCCACTGGATCTGGCAGGAGGGCATGGAACGCCTCACCGTCACGCCCCCGCGGATCACCGGCGGCGAGGTCGCGGTCGACGACACCCCGGGACTCGGCGTCCGGCTCGACCGGGAGCGGCTGCTCGCGGCCCACGAGCTGTACCTGGAGAAGGGGTCGGCGGGCCGCGACGACGCCGTCGGGATGCGCTACCTGGTGAAGGACTGGCAGTTCGACAACAAGCGTCCGTGCCTGGTGCGCTGACGCGGCGCCCGCCCCCGGAGCCCGGCGCCGATCCGGCCATCGTGCGGATCCGAACACGCGTGCCGAGCTGCCCCGTCGGCACGCTGCGTCCCATCGGCCGCCAGAAGAATGCGCGAAACCGCAAGTAGGAGACGTGGCAGGCACGTTGATCCATGATCGTCCGAATTTGAACGGTCGTGACGGTCATGCCCGTTGGTCGACCGAGTGGGTGATTGACGCTCGCAAATCCCCGTCGATAGGTTGACGCGTCAGTTGGTTCGTCTGCGCAGATGATCCCCCCATCACCCGGGAGGCAGCACGATGAACGATGACCGCAACCCCGAGATCGACGACGTGACGGACAAGGCGTCGCAGGCCGACAGCGCCGAGACCACCTCGGCCGGCCGGGTGCCGTTCACCGTCGAGATGATGGAACTCGACAACAACCCGATCGTCCTCCAGCCGAAGTCCTACTGAGTCCCCGACACCCCATGGCTGACGCGCGGTTGACGACCACGCCGACGGCCGGATCACCGGGGAGCACGGGCTTCCCGTACCGTCTCGCCCCCTGGCTGGTCACGGCCGTCCAGGGGGCGGATGTCCATCTGCTGGGACCGGACCTGGCGCTCCTCAGGGTCACGGTCGGCGGCGGCGCCCCGGACGGGACGGCGGTGGCCCGCGCGGTCGCCCGGTCGCTGGGCCCCGTACGGGCGCTGTCGACGGGGTGGCTCGAACGCGGCGCGACACCCGCCGCCGCGTCCGGCAAGCGTCTGGCGGGTGCGGCGTACGAGCGTCCGGCGGGCGTCGTCCTGGCGGGCGAGGGCATGCCGCTCGGTGCATGCGCGGCGCTGTGCCGCCGGCTGACCGCCGGGGGAGCGGGCCGCTGGATCACCCTCCGCGCCGGGCAGGCGCTGCCCCCGGCCGATCCGCCGCCGTACGTCGTCCTGGCCGAGCACCGTACGTACCCGCACAGCCCGCCGCAGCCGGTCCCGCACGCCCCCGCCGACCGCGTCCTGTACCTCGGCGAAGCCTTCGAGGGCACCTACGTCACCGGCCCGGGCGGCCGCGGACCCGATGCCCGCTGGGCGTTCGAGGCGCGGCTCGACACCCTCGGACTCACCGGCCGTCCGCTGCCGTTCCTGCACCGCCTGCGCACGGACCCGGACGGTCTCGCCCGCGCCCTGCTGACCGCGACCGGCCTCGGACCGGACGAGGCCGTGCTTGTCGCCGGCACCCGCACCGTCGCCCTCTTCACCCCCGACGCGGTCCGCGCGACCCCGTTCCGGCGGATTCTCCGCACTCAGGCATGGACGTTCGGCATGCTCCGCGGCCTCACGGTGCGCCCGGGATCGGTGCCGGGCAGCCACGTCGCCACCTGCCGTACGCCCGCCGCACAGCAGGACCACCTGGAGGGCAACAGCGGCAAAGGCGTCACCGCCGGGGCCGCGATCCAGGGTGCCGTGGGCGAGGCGCTGGAGCGGTACGCGGCCTACGAGGCCAACGGAAGCCTGGCACCGGCCTCCCGGACCGCACGGCGCCTCGACCTCACGGACCTCCACCCGTACGGGCCCTCCTGGGAGCGGCACCGCGCGGCCGGCCACGCCGCGCCCGTGGCCCACGTCGAGGGCCGCGACCTCGCCGACGGATCCGCGGTGGCCGTGCCCAAGGCGCTCGTCGCCTTCCCGTACACCGGCGCCGACCGGCCGACCGACGGCACCACCACCGGCCTCGCCGCCGGACCCGACCTCGCGTCGGCGGCGCTCCGCGGGCTGCGCGAAGTCCTCGAACGGCACAGCCTGTACGGCTCGTTCACCCGCCTGCGGCCCGCCGTACGCCTCGATCCGTCCCCGGCGCTGGCCCGGCTCGGCCTCGACGGGGCGTTTCCCGGCGACCTCTGGGCGCTGCACTGGCCGCGCGACGGCCTCACACTGCCCGACGTCCACGCCTTCCACCACGATCCCGGCCTCGGCGCGCTCGTCCGGGCCAGCGGCTCCGGCCTCACCTTCGACGAGGCGCTGGACAGCGCCGTGGCCGAGCTGTGCCAGGTGCACTTCGAGGCCGTACGGGCCGGCCGGGCGGGCCGTCCCGCCGGTCCGGCGCACGCGGCGTGGGCACGGTCCGCCGTCGTCGAGGAGGCCCGCCGGTACCTGGACGCCCAGCCGTACAAGGACCCGCCCCCCGTGCCGTACACGGGCGAGACCGCGCAGTTCGACCACCTCGTGCGGTGCCTCGCGGACCGGGGGACGAGCCCGGTCGCCGTACGGCTGCCGCTGCGGGGCCCCGACTGGACCGTGGTCCGCGTCCTGGTGCCCGGCGCGACCACCTCCCCGCACGCGTCGCACAGCCGCGGCGGACGCCGTCTGCTCGACGCGCCCTGGACGCACGGCATACCGACCTGACACCACCCCGCACCCGCCCGCCGCCGCCCGCTTCGAACGCCGAAAGGAAGCCGCTGTGAAGACGCTGGAGGCCTTCCGCGATCTGGAGGACGCGCTCGCCGCCGTCGAACCGGCCGCGCACGACACCGCGGCCGGACCCGACGACGACGCCCGCCGGGCGCGGACCCTGGCCGCCGTCCTCGCGGACGCGGACACCCTCGCCCGGGTCGACCCCGGACTGCTGCTGGCCGACCTGCTGGCCGACCCGCGCCGCTGGCCCGAGCAGGACTGGGAGAACTACTTCGGCAACGCGTCCATCACCGTCATCCGCACCGACACCCTGCGGGTCGACGTCCTGTACTGGCTCCAGAACGCCTCGACTCTGCACAAGCACGTCTCGCCCGGCGCGTTCATGGCCCTCAGCGGACGCCGCGTCCACCTCGAGTACGCCTTCGCGTCCCCCGACGCGCTCGGCGACGGCGTGACGTTCGGGGACGTCTCGACGCTGAGCCGCACCATGATGCGCGACACCGCCGTCTCCCCGATCCTGCCCACCATGGTCCACGAGCTGTACTGGATCGAGAAGCCGTCCGTCACGGTGTCGATCCGCTGCACGCCCCGCACCGCGGAGCCGGACGGCACCCCGCCGCACCGCCCGCACGAGTTCATCCCGCCCGGCGCCGCCTACCTGCCCGCCGCGTTCCACCGGACGTCCAACGTCCAGCGCTGGATCGACGGCCTCGCCATGCTGCGCCGCGCCAACCGGGACCTGTACCGCGGCAGCCTCGACACGGCCCTGCGGCTGGTGGACCCGATCCATCTGATCCACGTGGTGGACGAGATGTGCGACAACCCGCCCGACGAGGTGACCGCCCTGCTGGAACGGGCGGACGCGGCACGCGAGGACGACGCGATCGCCCGGCTGCTGCCGGCGGTCCCCGAGTTCCGCCGCCGCAAGATCATGTCCCGTCTGCACGTGGGCGGCGGGGACACGCAGCTCCTCGCCGCGCTGCTGTGGTCCGGCGCCCAGGGCGAGGAACTGGCCACCCTGCTCAAGGCGGAGCACATCGCCGACCCCGACGCCTTCGTCCGCGAGCACGGCGAACGCCTGAGCGCCCGGGACCCGCGCGTCCAGCCGTACGTCGACCAGGCGAGGCGGTCCCTGCGATGACCGGACAGCCGCACGCGGGGCCCGCGTGGGACGTGGCCGCGTTCTGGGAGACGCACCCACGCGTGCTCGAACTCCCGCCGACCGCCGACCCGTTCGACGAGGAAGAGCTGTTCGCCCTTGTCTGCACCGCCGCCGCCCGGCGCGCCACCCTGCCCGACCCGCAGGACGTCCGGCTGTTCGCCGACGACCACTTCGTCAACCCGTCCCGGGTCGACGCCTACCTCCCCACCCGCGACGGTGACGGCGGCTTCACCGGCTACGCCCGGCGCATGCTGGCCACCGGCGCCACCTCGTTCGCTCTCACCGTCAACTCCCTCCAGCAATTCGACTGGGAGTTCTTCCGGATCCTGCGGCGGCACGTCGACCCCGTCCTCGCCGCGATCGGCGGCGGCCCGCCCGGCGGTGTCGACTGCCACGTCATCGCCTCCGTCTACGGCACCGCGCCGACGTACATCCACAAGGACACCGCAGGCGTCTTCACCTACGTGCTGAGCGGCCACAAGCGGTACTACACCTGGCCGTTCGAGGTGTTCGCCGACAGGGCCGGGCCCGAGGCGCGCCAGCGGCAGGTCAACCTGCCGTCGTCGGTGCGGGTCGAGGACCACCTGGACACCGCTACGGTCGTCGAGGGCGGCCCCGGAACCGTCCTGTACTGGCCGTCGGACCGCTGGCACTGCGCCACCTCCGACGGCGGGCCCGCGGTGTCCCTGCACCTCGCCCACTACCAGTGGGACGACCGCCTCGCCCTGCTGCTGCGCCGCCTCGGGCGCCTCGCGGGCGCCGAGCTGGGCACCGGCCGGTTCCACGGCGGCGGCCAGGACGGCGCGGCCGCCGACACCCACGTCCGCAAGACGGTCGCGCGGCTCCTGGACGACAGCGGGGGCCTCGACCTGGACCTGCGGCTGCGCCGACTCAAACGGGAGACCGCCTCCCACTTCGAGGTCGTCCCCCCGCCCCGCGACCTGCCCCGGCCGGCGCCCGACACCCCGCTGACCGTGCCCGCCGGATCGACCCTGGCCACCCGGACCGCCGACGGCACCACCTACCTCGCCGCCAACGGCCACATCCTGCGCGTCGGCGGCGCCGCCTGGCTCGACGTCTTCCTCCCCGTGCTCACCTCCGGCACGACCCGCACCCTCGCGGAGTGGGCGGGCCTCGCCCGCGCGGCCGGCGCCGGGTCGGACGCCGACGCGGCGACCCTGCTGACGGAACTCACCCGACGCGGCGCCCTCGACCCCGGGGCGGCGGCATGAACATCAACGACGGCGCCTTCGTGGCCGCCCGCGACGGACGGCTCGTCCTCGGCCACGCCGACCGCCCGTTCGACCTGTGGCAGGCCGACCCGGGCATCCTCGTCCTGCTCGCGGAGATCGCCCGCGGCACACCCCCCGAGCAGCTGGCCCAGGCCCTGTCACCCGTCCTGGCCTCCGACCCCTCGGCCCTGACCGCCACCGTCGACCGACTGCGCCAGGCCGGCATCGTCACGGACGCGCCGCGGCCCGCCCTGCGCGACGTCAACGTGGAGATCCCCAAGGCCGTCTCCGCCGCCCCCGACCTCGACGCCGACCCCGAGTTCCAGCGCGCGGCGCGAGCCTGCGACGACCTCACCCTCACCTCAGCCGCGGCCCGCTACGCCCTCTGGACGGCCGTACGCCACATCGCCGCCGCCGGTGTGCCCGGCGCCCTCGTCGAGTGCGGGGTGTGGCGCGGCGGCAGCATGCTGCTGGCGGCGCTCGCCCTCACCGGCGCGGGCGTACGCGACCGGGACCTGTACCTGTACGACACCTTCGGCTGGGACTGGGAACGGCCCGGCGCGCAGGACGGCTTCGTCGGACTGGACGCCCCGCCCGCCCCCGCCGGAGCGCCCGGCCACATGACGGCCGGCGTGACCGCCGCCGAGGTCCACGCCCGCATCACCGCCGCCGGCTACCCGGCCGAACACGTCCACTGCGTCCCGGGCCTCGTCCAGGACACCCTCCCGGAACACGCCCCCGACACGATCGCCCTGCTGCGGCTCGACACCGACCAGTACGAGTCGACCCTGCACGAACTGCGGGAGCTGTACCCGCGGGTATCACCCGGGGGTGTCGTCCTCGTCGACGACTACGGCAAGCTGTCCGGGGCGACCCGCGCCACGGACGAGTACCTCGCCGGACTGAAGCATCCCGTGCTGCTCCACCGCATCGACACCCAAGGCCGCATCTTCGTCAAGCCCGCCGAGAGGTAGCCCGCATGGTCGCTGTCATCGACTCCGCCGTACGCCCCCGCTTCAGCCGTCACGTCACCCTCGAGGTGGCCGGGGACACGGTCCGCATCCAGGACGGCACCTACCGGGCCGCGCTCCCGGCCAACGACGTGTCCCTGCCCGCGCTGCGCCGGCTGACGGCCGGTCTCTCCCCGGACGAACTCGTCGCCGGGTTCCGCGACCTGCTGGACTGCGACGAGACGGAGGCGATCGGCGCCATCGAGCGGCTGTTCAGCGCCGGCCTGCTGGTGGATCCCGACGCGGCCCGGCTCGACCCGGTCCCCGGGGCGTACGTCGCCTGCCGGCTCGTGGACACCTTCCGGCGGGAGTTCCCCCGGGTCCTGTCCGGCGCGCCGCTGCTGCGGGACCTGGCCGGCGAACCCCATCGCGGGCTGGCCCTGGGCTTCCTGGCCGAGACGTACTTCGTCGTCCGCGCCGCGTCCTGGTCCACCGAACCGGTGTTCCGGCACCCGATGACCGCCGTCCAGCGGGAGGCCCTGGAGGACTTCCGCGCCTCGGAGTCCGGGCACGGCGAGCTCCTCGTCGGCGGCTTCCCGGCCGCCGGACTCGACACCGAGGCGCTGCGCCACGCCCGCGAGGCCGCCGAGACGATGGCGTACAGCCACTCCTACGGCGCGTTCGCCTGGCAGGGGGTCGCCGAGTTCGCGGCGGCGCTCGTGCTGCCGGAGGTCCCCGCGCACGGCGGCGACGGCGCCCGCCCCGGCGTCGACGTCCTCGACCTGCTCCAGGACCGGCACGGCGTCCCCGGGCGGGTGCTCGACGCCTTCCGCGCCCACGACGCCGAGGACGTCGAGGGCGACCACGGCGGACTCCCGGCCCTCCTGCTCTCCGAGGAACGCGGGCTGACCCCGGCCCGGGTCGACCATCTCTTCGTCGTGCTGCGGCAGATGCTCGACCTCTACCGCGGTCACCTCGACGCCGTACACCGCCGCTACGCCCACTGGCACCCGGACCCCGACGGCCCCGCCCGGCTGCCCGACAACGCCCTGCGCTACTGACCGGCCCCGGCGACACCCGAACGACGGCACCAGGAAGGCCGTATGACATCGACCGAGATCGACTTCGACCCCGGCAGCGGCTTCTACAGCGGTCTCATAGGGACCGTGTACGCCGCCGCCATCAGCGACCAACGGTTCGGCGAGGACGAGGTGTTCACCGGCATCGTTGCCCGCGCCGGGGGCACCGCCCTGGAACTGGGCAGCGGCACCGGACGTCTGCTGCTGCGCCTGCTGGCCGCCGGTCACCGTGTGCACGGCCTGGAACTCTCGGCGGAGATGACCGCGGTGTGCCGGACCGAGGCCGCCCGGCTCGGCCTCGACCCGGTCGTCCACCAGGGCAGCTTCGCCCCGCTGGACCCCGCGCTCGGCGGCTACGCGGCGCTGTTCTGCCCGCTCAACGCGTTCAGCTTCGTCACCGACGACGACCTGGCCCGCGCGTCGCTGCGCAGCTACGCGGCCGCGCTCGTGCCCGGCGGCACCCTCGCGCTCAGCGGCTCCGCTGGCGATCCGGACGTGCTGCGCACCCGCACCGGCTGGGTGCGCCGCCCGGACGTCCCGGTCGGCGACGGCCGCACCGCCCGCGTCGAGGAGCGGCGCCGCACCGAGGACGACGGACGTCTGCTCAGGGTCGAGCGGACGGTCCACGTCGTCGACCGGGACGGCCGGGTCCGCATGGCGGAGGAAGGCACCCAGCTGCGCCGTCTGCGACCGATGGCGGACCTCGCGCAGATGTTCGCGGAGGCCGGGTTCACCCACCTGCACGCGTTCGGCGACGACGCCGACTACGTCCTCACGGGCCGGAGAAGATGACCCACACACCCACCCTCGGCGGCACCCGCCGCCACCACCCCGCGGCCGCCGCGGTCTTCCTGCTCGCGGTGTTCGTCTCCGCCATGGGCGACGAGATCGCGGCCATCGCCGTCCTGGTCGAACTCGCCGGCGACGGCCGGTCGCTGCTCGTCGCCGCCCTGCTCACACTGCAACTCGCGCCGGCGGTGCTGCTGGCGCCGCTGGCGGGCCAGTTGCTGGACCGCCGGGACGCGGGGCGGGTCCTCGTCCTGGTCTCGCTCGTCCAGGCCGCCGTCCTGGTCGTGATGAGCGCCTGGCCGACGACTCCCGTCCTGCTCACCGGCACCACCGTGGTCGGGGTGTGCGCGGCGGTCGCCACCCCCGCCGCGATCGTGCTGATGCCCGTCCTCGCCGGGGAGGCGTTCCCGGCCCGTGCCAACGGTCTGCTGGAGGCGGGCCGCGCCGCCTCCACCCTCGTCGGGCCGGTCCTCGGCGGTGTCCTCGTCGCGGTGTGGGGCATCCGGACCGCGCTGCTCGCCGACGCCGTCTCCTTCGCCGTGGCGGCGGTCGCGGTCGCACTGGCCCGGGTGCACCGGCCGGTGGACGGCGACGGCGGACCCTGGTGGCGGGGCGCCACGGACGGCGTGCGGTTCCTCTCCCGGCAGGCCGAGCTGCGGGCCGTCCTGCCGGTGGTCGTCCTCACCGTCTCGGCCAGCTCCATGGTCAACGTCGCCATGGTGTTCTTCGTGACCGGCCCCCTCGACTCCGGCGGCACCGTCCTCGGCGTGCTCACCACCGCCTGGGGCGCGGGCGCCCTGCTCGGCGCGGCTCTTGCCGCCCGCCGGGAATGGGCCGCCCCGGAGCGGGCGGTGCTGGCCGGCGCGGCGGCCATGGGCCTCGCGATCGTGCTGTTCGGGGCGTTCACGCTGGTCGGCGTGTCCGTTGTGATGGCCGTGTGCGCCGGAGCAGCCAACGCCTACCAGAACATCGCCATGCGGACCTCCGTCCAGACGCGCACCCCGGAAGCCCTGCGAGGCCGGGCCCACGCCGCGGCCGGATCGGTCGTGAACACCTTCTTCCTGGTCGGCTACGGCCTCGGCGGCCTGTTCGCCGCCGCCCATGCCCAGGCCACCTTCGTCGTCTCCGGACTGGTCACGGTGGTCGCGGCGGTCACCGGGCTGGCCCTGATGGCGGCCCGGCACCGCACCGCGCCACCGGCGCCCGCCGACCCCGACCCCGATCCGGACCCGGTGGACACGGCGTGCTGAGCGCCGTACGGGACGGCTCCCCGCGCACCGCCGTACGGATCGTCCCGGACAGCCCGTCCAGCGTGGTCTGCGTGGCCTTCGACCGCGGATACCTCGACGACCCGCCGCACCGCCCCGGCCTCGCCCACCTCTTCGAGCACGTCTGGTTCGCCCACGAGCCCCGCGGGCTGACCCTGGAGTGGGGAGAGACCACCGAGCACGCGGTCCTCCTCCACCACGCCTGCCCCCCGCAGGAGACGGCGACCGTCGTCCGGGCCGTCGCCGCCCGGCTGGCCCGCGTCACGGCACCGCCCCCGCCCGCCCCGATCCGCGCCGCCCTCGACCTGATCCGCCTGGAACACCGCGGCCTGCGCGAACACCCACTGCCGGGCTTCCCGCGCCGCCACCTGGCCGCCCTGCTCCGCGGCGACCCCGGCTTCGACCCCGTCCCGGTCCGGGCGGACACCCGCGACCTGCCCGACCTCGCCACCGAACTCGGCCACTTCACGCAGGGCCGCGCCTACGCGGTGACCCTGGCCGGTCCCACGGCCACACCGACGGCCGACGACCTGGCCCGCATGTGCGGCGCGCCGGGCCGCGCCGCGGAACGAGCCCCTGCGGCTGTGAGCCCGGCTGCGGGTGGGATCGCCGGTCCGGACTCCGCGTCCGTGCGCCGGGCGGCCGTGGGCGGGATCGGCGTGCCGGACTCCGCGCCTGTACGTCCCTCTGTGGGCGAGACGGGCGAACCGGACCCCGCGCCCCTCCGCCCCGCCCTGGGCCGGATCGCCACCGACGGCGACAGCGACACCGCCGCCGACGCCCGCGCCCTCGCCTGGGTGCTGCCCCGCACCGCCGAGGTCGCCGCGGCGTCCTGGCTGGCCGCCGGGCTGCTCGAACGGCGGCCACCGCCGCCCGGCACACGCTGGCTGTCCGGGCGGGCCCTCGCGCCACGGGCGGTGGCACCGGTCCGCGGCGGCCACCTGTACGCCATGGCGGCGGCCACCGACGGACGGGACATCCCGCTGCACGACGTCCTCTCGCCCCTCCCGCGCGTCGCGACCGCCGATCTCGCCCCTGTCCGGGCGGCGATACGGCAGGACCGCCCCGACCCCGCCGACCTCGCCGCTCTGGACGCGCTGGACCTTCTGCACGGCAGCTCCGGCCACCCGTGCGGCCCCGACGACGTACTCGCCGCCGTGGACGCGGCCGACGCCGCCACGCTGCGCCGGTTCGCCGACCTGCTCACCACGGGCCCGCGCGCCGAGATCGCCGAGCGGTCCGGCCGATGAGCCGTCCCGCCACCGACGGCACGGTATGCGGCGCCGACCGCGCCGATCCCATCCGCAGCCTGCGCTGCTACGTCACCGCCGACGCGCCCCCGCGCCTGCAGATACGCCTCCTCGGCGCGCTACCCGACCGCCCGGCCGCTGCCCGGATCGTCGACGACGCGTTGGCGCTGCCCCGCGTCTGGGAGCGCTGTGCGCCTCTCGGAGAGCCCCGCCCGGTCATGGACCACGGGCGGGTCGTCGGCGTGGAGGTCACCCCTGTGGACCCGGACCCGTCACGGCTCTGGGACGCCGCGGAGGCCCTGCGCCGGCCCCCGGCCGCGACCGTTCGCGACGAGGGCACCGACCGGGCCCTTGAACGGGCTGTCGCCATCCGCACCCGCACCTCGTACGACCTCGCGGCCCTGGCCACCGCCGCACTCCGCGACCCCGCGCAGGCCACCTCCACCCCGGCCCGGCTCGGCGCGGACGCCCTCATCGCGCGGCTGACCGAGGATGCCCGCAGACTGACCGTCCAGGCCCCCGCCCCACGCGTGATCCTCACCGCCGCCCACCCCGCCGCGCACCTTCCCGCCCCGTTGCCGCCTCCGGACCCGAACCTGCCGGTCCGACTGCCGCGCGGCGCGCCCCCGCCCGCACGGCTGGAGATCACCTCGCACCGCGCCGAGACGGCCCACCTCCAGATCCGCCGGGCCGTGCCACCGGTGGGCACCGTCCGGGAGCTCGCCGCGGTGCTCCTCGCCAACCAGGCTCTGTGCGGCCCGTACGGCTCGCTCCTCGACGACACCCTGCGCTTCCGGCACGGCTTGACCTACCTCTGGGACTGCCTGCTCGACCTGGAGCACGGGGAGTTCGTCATGCTGGCGGCGCCCGATGTCAGCGCCGTCGACCGGGTGATGGCCCTCGTCCGCGCCGTTCACGCCGACCCGGCGGCCGTGCCCGGTGAGGCGGCCGACGCGGCCCGGCGCATCGTACGCACCCGTCTGCTGCGCCGACTCGGCCCGGCACCGCGCGTGCTGGCGACCCAGGCGGAGGCGCAGTGCGCCGGACTGCCGGCGCGGTTCGTCGGGTCGCTGCTCGCCGCTCTCCGGGTGGTGTCCGACGCCGAAGTGGCCGCCGTGGCGCGGGCGGTCGCCGCCGAGCCCCTGGCCGTGACTCTCGTGCTCCCCGCCCGCGCGAGCCGCGTCAGCTGACGTCCACGGCACCGGCGAGATGGACGGCGTCCAGAACCGCCGCCGCCTCCGGGTCGAGTCCGGCCGCGGTCCGCCACGGCGCCAGGGGAAGCACCGCTCCGGCCTGAAGGGAGGCCAGTGCCGTCAGCAGCGCCACCGTCGTCTCCCGGTACGGCACGCGGAACGAGCGGCCGTTGGCCGCCACGATCACCCGGCTCGGGTCACCGGCGTCCCGCGCCCACGACACCGGGGCGCGCTGCACGGCCACCGCGTCGCCCGTGCCCCACGCCGGCGGCTTGTCGCGCGCGAGGGGCGGCAGGATCTCGAAGTTGGCGGTGCTGTGGCGGGCCAGTGCCCACTCCTGCACGGCCGAGGTGGCCGCGTCCGCGGCCTCGCGCCCGAACACCGGACCGTCCGCGCCCAGCGCCCGCTCCGACCGTTCCCACCGCGGCGGACCCGCCCCGACTCCCGCCCGCGCGAACGCGCCCGCCCACACGGGAGTCACGTCGCGGAAGTTGTGGGTGGCCAGGTGCAGACTCAGGGACGGCCGCCCGTCCGACTCCGCGCAGTGCCAGTACGACGCCGGCCAGTAGAGCACGTCCCCCGGCCCGCCGGTGAGCCTGCGGGGCGGTACGCCGACGGCGTCCGGCCCGACCTTGAGGGCCACGTAGTCGTGCGCCGGATCCGCGTCCGCCGGAACGTGTTCCAGCAGGGACTCGTACGGCCACAGCAGCATCGTCTTGACGCCCTCGGCCACGAACATGAAGACGTCCGCGGTGTCCTTGTGGATCTGGGTCGGCCCCGTGGCGTAGGAGCCGGCGACGACGAAGCAGTCCGACACACCCGCCGGAAGCCCGTCGTCCGTGTCCCGCAGCCGTACGAACACCTCGCGCGCGTACCGGTACAGCTCCGGGGAGACGGACTGCGCGGAGTTGACGACGAAGCTCCAGTCCGTACCGAGCGCGCGGGAGACCCGTGCGGCATGACCGGCGAAGTCCTCCTCCGCGTCGGGCAGGTAGGGGCCCATGCCGTCCGGCACCGGGGGAGCGGTGAACAGTTTGACGTCGTCCGTACGGCGGTGCGTGCCCGCGCGGACGGCGGCGCCGATGCGGGCGTAGATGCCGTACACGTCCACCGACCCGAGTCCGTCCAGCCCGCGCACCACACACGGGCGCCGCCGCCAGGCCCGGGCGAAGCCGGCGACGTCGTCGAAGTCGACGACCGGGAGGTCGGGGTCCCCGCCCGTCACCGCGCGGCCACGGGGCTCGGCAACGGCCGACGGCGGTACTCCGCCGACCCCGAACGGTCGACCAGGGCGAAGTCCGCGAGCAGCCGCCGCAGCGCCGCCACGTCGTCACCCGCCTGCCCCAGCAGCTCGTTGACCTCGCTCTCGGTGAGCGAGCGGTCCTCCGGCAGCAGAGCGGCCAGGGCGAGGGCGATCGCCTCCAGGTCCTCGGGGCGCTTCGGCAGCGAGGCGATCCTGCCGTGCGTCAGATAGCGGCGCAGGGGAGAGTCCGGCGGGATGACGCGGTTCAGGACGGTGTGCTCGGCGACGGATTCGGCGAGCCGGCCCAGTGCCTCCAGCTCCGCCGTCAGCAGCCCCTCCTCGCGCCGGACCAGCCCGGCCCCGGTGAGGCGGACGACCTCCTTGGACAGGGTCCTGAGGTCGAGGCCCACCTTCTGCCCGAGATCCGCCAGGCGTGCGGGCCCGGATGCCGCGTTCAGTTCGACGACCGCGTTCAGAATGCTCAGCCGACGGCCGTTGGACAGCGCGGACAGCGCGTCCGCGGCGTTGCTGAGGGCCACGGATCCGTGGCATGGGGACGAACCGACAGGAACGGACATGCCGCCATCGTAGTGGCGCACCCTCCCCGGCGAGGGCGGATGGATCAGTCTCCGAGCGACCCGATCCGGCCAATCCGCAACAGACCTGACGATCCGTCATGACCGGTCCCCCTCCGGCCCTGCTCACCGCTCACTCCTCGCGTGCCGCGGATCACGCGCCGCCCCCGTCCAGCGCGCCGCTGATCCTGGCCAGGCGGGCGGGTGGGAGCGCGAAGTGGTTGGCCGGGTTGCGGTAGGAGTAGTCGCCGTCGCTGACCCGCCCGACGCCCTCGGCGACGGACCACCGCACGGCACCGGCCGGACCCTGGGCGTCCAGCAGTGCGGCGGCGAGCGGCTCGGGAGCGTCCACCGTCGTACGCGCGCGGAGGGCGGCGGCCAGGCGGTCCACCGCGTCGTCGGGCACCGCCGCGTCCCCGAACGCGGGCAGCAACAGCAGCAGCCGGGCGTGCGGGTCGGACGTGCTGCCGCCCGGCAGCCCGTTGTCCGTCGCCGCGCACAGCTCCGGCCAGGACAGCGCGGGGCCCATGAAGTGGCCCTCGTCCCGCGCGAGCAGTTCGGCGCGGTCCCAGTCCGGGTGGTGCAGGAGGTAGTCGATGCCCGAGTCGTCCGGGAAGGCGCGGTACACCACGTACAGCCGGTGGCCGCCGTGCAGCGGCACGGTGAAGACGGGCCAGTCCTCCCCGTCCTCCCCGTTCATCAGCCGCCGCTGAAGGTCCGCCGCCGCCTCCTCGTCCGCGCCGAGCAGCAGCTCCTCGGCCTCCGCCTCGGCGGCGCAGCTGTACAGGTGCCCCAGCCAGAACAGGCACTCGTCCAGAAGTCCGGGGCGGTGGATGAAGGGGCCGCCGTCGTAGCCCGGTATGCGGGCGGGATGCGTCGTCGCGCTGTTCGTCACGCCCCTCATCATGCCGCCCGGCGGCACGGCGCCCGGCACCGGTCTCAGTGCCGGTACGGCTGCTGCTGGGGCTGCCCGTAGGTCTGGCCGCCGGCGGCCTGCGCCTCCAGCTGTTCCGCCTGCTCCTTCGTGATCTGCTGCTCCGCGCCGCAGAAGGTGCACTGTGTCATGTACTTGGTCGAGAACGGGAACAGCGGCACGAAGAACAGGGTGAACTTGGTGACGCGCTTCCTGAGGGTGTGCGCGGCCGGATTGCCGCAGCGGCCGCAGACCAGCGTCAGTATCGCGAGCTGGTACAGGTACCCCTTGGTGCCAAAGATGATCATGTTGCTGTTCCCTCCCGAGTCGTGCCTGCCGGCACCGTGCCGGCCGGGCGGTGCGTCACGCCCACGACTCCAGTCTTCCGTACCTTCGGGTGAGCGTCCTGACGCCCCGGGTCCGGCCGGCCGCCCCGCGATCATGCCGTGGCCCGGCGCCGTGATCGCCACCGGCCGATCGCCGGCCTTCCTAGACTGGTAGGCAGACCCGGCCCCGCCGACGCGGCCGGTACGGAAGGCGGTGCGCCCCATGCAGTACGTCGCTGTGAGTGCGCTCAGCCACCCCGGGCTGCTCCGGACCCGGAACGAGGACAGCCTCGTCGTCGGGCCCTGGACCCTGTGCGCCACCGTGACCGAGAGCCCGCAGACCCTGGTCTTCCCGCTCGGCGGCCCGCTCGTCGTCGCCGTCGCCGACGGCCTCGGCGGGCACCCCGGCGGCGACGTGGCCAGCTCCCTCGTCGTCCGCGGGATCGCCGCGAACGGCCCGGCTCTGACCAGCGAGGATGCCGTCCGGGACACCCTCGACGCCTGCAACCGAGCCGTCTACGAGGCCGCCGGCGGCGACGAGGGAGGCGAGCTGGCCACCATGGGGACGACGGTCGCGGGCGCCGTCGTACGGGCCGACTCGCTGCTCGCGTTCAACGTGGGCGACAGCCGGGTCTTCGCGGCCTCCCGGGACGGGCTGCGCCAGCTCAGCGTCGACGACAGCCCGCCGCTGGAGCCGGGGCAGCGCACCACCTCCATCGTCACCCAGTGCCTGGGCGGCACCCCCGTCTACCGGGCCGTCCACGCCCATGTCACGCCCGTGCCCCTGGCGCCCGGCGACCGCTACCTCATCTGCACCGACGGCGTGACCGACCCGCTCACGAACGACGTCATCGAGGGCGTGCTGCGGGAGCACGACGACGGACGGGCGGCGTTCGAGCTGTGGAAGGCGGCCATCGAGGCGGGCGGCCCGGACAACATCACGCTGGCCGTCGTCCGCGTCGGGGAGGAATAGGCGTCGGGGGGAAAAGGCGCCGGGGGAGGGGGGAGCAGGCGTCGGCCGCCGTAACCTGAACGCCCCTGGGCCCAGGGGCGTTTTCTCTGCCCGCGCCCGCACTCGTTTCTCATGGGCCGGCCCGGTGTCCCGCTCCCGGCATGTCCGCTCAGCGAACATCCATGTCCGGCAAGCATCTTGACGGGACATCGACATCTCGCTGAACATCGGGCAGCACACACAGCACCCGCACAGCTCTGGCACCACCGCTTCAGGCACCGTCCGGTACCCCACCCTCGACGAGAAAGTGCGGACCCCCCACATGACAACTCCCCAGTCCACCCTGCCCAGACGCTTCTCCAGACGCACCGCGACCGTGGCGAGCCTGGCCCTGGCCGCCGGTCTGCTCGCCGCCGTCCCAGCCGCCTCCGCCACCCCCGCCACCTCGGCTCCCGCCGGATCCCAGGCCCTGGCGGCACCCGACATCCCCCTCGCCAACGTCAAGGCGCACCTCACCCAGTTCCAGTCGATCGCGAGCGCCAACGGCGGCAACCGGGCGCACGGCCGCACCGGTTACAAGGCCTCACTCGACTACGTACGCGCCAAGCTGGACGCGGCCGGATTCACCACCACCGTGCAGCAGTTCACGTACTCCGGCGCCACGGGCTACAACCTCATCGCCGACTGGCCCGGCGGCGACCCGAACCAGGTCGTCATGGCCGGCGCGCACCTCGACTCCGTCTCCTCCGGCGCCGGCATCAACGACAACGGCTCCGGGTCCGCCGCCGTGCTCGAAACCGCGCTCGCCGTCTCCCGCGCCGGGCTCCAGCCCACGAAACACCTGCGGTTCGCCTGGTGGGGCGCGGAGGAACTGGGCCTGGTCGGCTCCAAGTACTACGTCAACAACCTTCCCGCCGCCGATCGTTCACGCATCGCGGGCTACATCAACCTCGACATGGTCGGCTCGCCGAACCCCGGCTACTTCGTCTACGACGACGACCCGGCGATCGAGAAGGTCTTCAAGGACTGGTACGCGGGCATCGGCGTCCCCACGGAGATAGAGACCGAAGGTGACGGCCGCTCCGACCACGCCTCCTTCAAGAACGCCGGCATACCCGTCGGCGGACTCTTCACCGGAGCGAGCCGCACCAAGACGTCGGCGCAGGCCGCCAAGTGGGGCGGCACCGCGGGGCAGGCATTCGACCGCTGCTACCACTCCTCCTGCGACACGACGTCGAACATCAACGACACCGCCCTGGACCGCAACAGCGACGCCCTCGCCCACGCCATCTGGACCCTGGGCACGGCGGACCCGCTGCCGCCGGGCACGACGTACGAGAACACCGCCGACGTCGCCATCCCCGACAACGGCACCGCGGTGACCTCCACCGTCTCCGTCACGGGCCGCACCGGAAACGCGCCCGCCACCCTCCGGGTCGGCGTGGACATCAAGCACACCTGGCGCGGCGACCTGGTCGTCGACCTGCTCGCCCCGGACGGCACCGCCTACCGGCTGAAGAACTCCAGCAGTTCCGACTCCGCCGACAACGTCATCGCCACCTACACCGTCGACGCCTCGGCCGAGTCGGCCAACGGCGGCTGGCGCCTGCGGGTCCAGGACGTGGCCGCCCAGGACACGGGCTACATCGACAGCTGGAAGCTGACGTTCTGACGCCCCCGGCCGCGCGCCGGCACAGCGTCACCCGGTGGCGCCGGGTGCGGAGGCCCGCGGAGCCGTGTCCCGCCGGCTGATGGCCTCCGCCACCTCGCGGATCGCGACGCGGAGCACGTCCCCGTACGAGTCCTGAGAGAGGGACGGGGCGTGCTCCCCGGCCGCGTCGATGTGGTCGGCCGCGGCCTCGAACGACCCGAGGCGGCGGTAGTCGTCGGCGAGGTTGAGATGCAGGGACGGATAGAAACCGGCGATGTGCAGGTCGGCGTGGTGTTCCTGGGCGCGCTGCTCGGTCACGGCGTCGGCGGCGTCCAGCGCGCGGACGTTCCAGGCCAGGGCCTGGGCCGGGTCTTCGTAGAGATCCGCCAGGTAGTGCGCGCAGGTGCAGCGGTGCAGCGGGTCGCCGGTGACACCGATGGAGGACCACAGCGCCAGGAGCTCGCGGCGGGCGGCCTCGGTACGGCCGGCACGGCCCTCGGTGACGGCTCGGGCGATGGCCTCCATGGTGGGGTCCGGGGCGGCGGCGGGAGAGGTGGTCATGGGACGGATCCTTGTCGTCGTGGCAGACAGCTGCTCAAGTGGTCATGCGGTCCTGACGGGCATGGCCAGGGTGGTGAGGTCTCCGCGGTCGGCGGAGCGGATCGTGACGGGCTGGTCGGGTGCCCTCATGTCGATCAGCAGATCGGGGCCGATGGCGGTGCTGACGGCGGGGTAGAGGGTGGTCAGGTCGAAGGAGATCCGAAGGTCCCGCCCTGTCACTCTCGCCGGGATCCGGATCCCGGAGTCGGCGCCACCCGCCGCGAGCAGCGTCAGGCCGTGGCCGGTCACGCGCAGCGCGATCCGTTCACCGGGATGTTCTTCCAGAGCCCGCAGGAGCGGGTCCTTCGCGACCGCCACCCGGGTGGTGACGTCGTCGAGCGAGGCGAGCATCAGCCGAACGTCGGGAAACTCCTCCGTCAGCAGCCGGCAGTGCCGGTCCGCACGGCCCGCGGCGCGCAGCCGCAGTCCGTGCGGGGTCGCGTCGACATGCACCCTCGCACTGCGGCGCACCTCGGCGACCGCGGCCCGCAGATCGTCCCCGCAGACCGTGCCGGACCACTCCGCCGCCGACGGTTCGGCGGGCACCAGGGTGCGCGTCGACAGGCGGTAGCGGTCCGTCGCGGTCAGCGTGATCGCCTCGGGGGTGACCTCGATGCGCAGACCACCGAGGACCGGCATGCCCGCCTCGTGCGCCGTGGAGGTGAGGACCTGCTCGACGGCGTCGGCCAGCACAGGTCCCTTCAGCGCGGCGATCGGCACGCTCGGCCCGCCCGCGAGTGACCCCTTGACGGCGACGGCCGTACGCCGCGCCGCCGCGGCGTCCGCCAGCACCTTCTCGACATGCTCGTCGATCAGCCGTGACGCCTGCTCCGGCCCGGAGCCGAGGACCGCCTCGACGGCGCTGAGGGGCATGGCCATCTCCCGCAGCCGGCGCAGCAGGACGGCTCGCGCCACCTGGCCCGTGTCGTAGTAGCGGTACCCGGATGCGGGATCCACCTCGGCAGGGGGCAACAGCCCCGCGTCGGCGTAGAACCGCAACGCACTCGAGGTCAGGCCACTGCGTCGGGCGAAGACCCCGATCGGCATCAATGCGGAATTCGGCACCCGGCCATCATCGACTCTCAACCAACTCGAAGGTCAACTTCAGGGTCGGTGGTCCCGGCGCGGCCTCGCCGTCTCAGCCGGTCGTCGCGCGGAAGCGGCGGCGGTATTCCGTCGGAGTGGTGTTCAGGCGTCGGCGGAACGCCCGGATCAAGGTGTCCGTCGTGCCGAAACCGCAGGTGGACACGATCCGTTCCAGCGTGGCGTCGGTGGATTCGAGCTGGTTGCGGGCCAGTTCGACGCGGGCGGATTCGACGTAGGCGCTCGGGGTCATGCCGAGTTCGGCCTTGAAGACGCGGGTGAGTTGCCGCTCGCTGAGACGGGCGTACTCGGCGAGGTCCGCGACGGTGAGCGGTTCGGCGATGTGGCGCAGGATGTGGTGGCGGAGGTCTTCGATGCGGCGCGTCGGGGAGACGGGTTCGAGAGGCACGCTGAACTGGCTCTGGCCGCTCGGCCGCTTCAGGTACATCACGAGCTGCCGGGCGACGCGCAGCGCCATCGCCTCCCCGAAGTCGTCGGCGACGAGGGCGAGGGACAGGTCGAGGCAGGCACTGATACCCGCGCCGGTCCACACGTCGCCGTCGCGGATGAAAATCGGGTCGGCGTCGACGTGGACCGCCGGGTGATCGGCGGCGAGCTGCCGCGCGGTCGACCAGTGGGTGGTGGCGCGCTTGCCGTCGAGGAGACCGGCGGCGGCGAGGACATGGGCCCCGACGCAGACGGATGTGACCCTGCGTGTCCGCTCGGCGAGCGTCTTCACCCAGCCGACCACCGTCGGGTCGGTGAGCGCCTGGACGCGGCCCCGGCTGTCGGTCTCGACCGAGCCGGGCACCAGGAGGGTGTCGATGGTCTCGCCGGCCACCTCCTCGAAGGTGGCGTCGGGGACGACGCGCACACCGGCGGCGGTGGTGACCGGGTCCCGGGTCTCGGCGGCGAGGACGACCCGGTAGCCCGTCGGCCCCGCCAACTCGCGTCGCACCAGGGAGAACACCTCGGGTGGTCCGGTCACGTCGAGAAGGTCGACCCCTTCGAAGAGGAGGATGACGACGAGTCGTTCGACGGTGCTCAAGGGGTCTCCGCCCGGTCGGCAACGGTGATGTCCGGATCTGCATGTTAGATGACATTGCCGACACGCGGAGCGGGACCGTAGCTTCGGTGCGTGGCCCCGAAGGGCCTCGATCACCAAGCCGAGCAGCACACTTGGCAATTCCAACCTCCTGGAGGCATTTCCATGGCCACGACCACTCTGCGTGAACTCATGGGCTTCGACGAGACGCCCGCCTCGCTCGCCGACGCGACGCTGATCCTGGTCGACTACCAGAACACCTACGTCCGCGGCGTGATGGAACTGGAGGGCTGGCAGGCGGCGCTCGACTCCGCCGCCGAGCTGCTGGGCAGAGCCCGGGAGGCGGGTGCGAAGGTCATCCACGTCATCAACGACGGCGGTGAGGGCACCCCGTACGACATCCGCGCCGAGATCGGTCGGATCCACCCGAGCGTGGCGCCGGCCGAGGGCGAGTCCGTCGTCGTCAAGAAGGTGCCGGACGCGTTCGTCGGCACCGAGCTGGGGGAACTCGTCGACGCCGCGGGCCACAAGGACGTCATCGTCATGGGCTTCATGACGCACATGTGCGTGCTGTTCACGGCGCAGGGCGCGTTCCTGCGGGGCAACCGGCCCACGGTGGTCGCCGACGCCTGCGCGACGCGCCCCCTGCCGGCGGCGGGCACCGAACTGCCCGCCGCGCAGATCCATCAGGGGGCGCTCGCGACGATCGGCGACCTCTACGGGGTCGTCGTCGAGTCCGGGAAGTCCTTGGCCTGAGCCATGTCGGCAGCCCCGAGGCTCAGGGCAGCCGGCGCCAGAAGCCGAGGTGGTGGGCGGCCGCGTAGTCGACGGACGTGAGGGCGTCGGGGGCCAGCGACTGGGTGTGCGGCGCCGGCGAGCCGGGCACGAACGCCGGCCAGGGCGCGAGGCCGCGCCGAGCGGGCCGCCCGGTCGCGGCGAACGCGGCCCAGTAGTCGGTGATGGCGTCGGCGAGCTGCGCCTGCGCCGGGGTGAAGAGGTCGCGGACCGCCTTCTCCTCGAACACGTACGGTGTGTCGGAGGCGTGGTACGCGCCGAAGTCGAACTCCTTGACCGGCACGGGCAGATACATGGGCGCGTCCGGGTCGGCGAACTCGTAGGCGTACGTCGGCACATGCCGCCCGAGGGCCGTGTTCTGGGCGTGCGTGCCCCGCGCCCACATGCGGTCGGTCACCACGGCGGCCCAGGCCAGCGCGGGGGAGGGGAAGGCGTCCGCCGGGTACTCGGCGAGCACGGCGGCCTCGCGGTCCTTCCCGAACGCGGTCACCACCAGCTCCTCGTACTGCCGCTCGGTCAGTTTGCCGTTCACCGCGTCCCACGTCAGCCCGACGAACAGCCGGTGCTCGTCGCGGGTCGCGCCGGACAGCACCGGCACCCGGTGGAAGCGCCCCTCCTCCAGGGCCTTCTCCGGCAGCTCGGGCAGGACGCCCTCGCCGAAGGCGAACGCCTGGAAGATGTTCATGATGTGCGGCACCTCCAGGATCCGCTGCACCGGCAGCGCGCGCAGACAGCGCAGGGCGCGCTCGTGATCGGGGTCCGCGCAGCCCAGCTCGGCCGCGATCTCCCGTCCGGAGTCCCGCAGCTCGCGCTGGGTACGCCAGGTGTACCAGGGGTAGGCCGGTACCTGCGGGCCCATCATCCCGGCGGGCATGTCCATCATGCCCTCGCCGCTGGAGAGCACCGCGCGATGGAACAGACCCCGGGCGGACGGCGAGGTGAGGTGTCCGACGATCGCCGTCGCGCCGAAGGAGGAGCCGGCCACGGTGACGTTGCCGGGGTCGCCGCCGAAGGCCGCGGCGTTGCGGGCCACCCACCGCAGTGCCGCCTGCTGGTCCTGGAGCCCGAACGTCCCCGAACCCGGCAGCCCCGGATGGGCGAACCCGCCGAAGACACCGAGCCGGTAGTTGACGGTGACGACCATCAGGCCCCGGTCGGCGAGACGGCGGGCGTCGAACAGGGCGCCGCCGCCGATGGTGCCGTCGCCGTGGATCCACACGAACACCGGCGCCCTGCGGCCCCGGGCGGACCCGCCCGGAGCGGTGACGTTGAGGACCAGACAGTCCTCCTCCAGGCTGGTGACGCCGCCGTACTGGGCGGGCACCTGCGGACACAGCGGACCGGGCCGCGTGGCGTCCCGTACGCCCTGCCAGGGGCGTACGGGACGGGGCGCGGCCCAGCGGTGCTCACCGGTCGGCGGTGCGGCGTAGGGGATGCCCTGGAAGACACGGTGACCGGCGGCCACCGTGCCGCGCACCGCTCCCTTGTCCGTCCGCACCACCGCCGTCCGTCCCCCGGGCCCGGTGTCCGCCCGCCCCTGTGCGGCGGGCTCCGCGCAGGCTCCGGCGGCCACCGCGATGCCCAGCGCGGCAGCCACCAGACCCCGCCTCGTCGCCATCGCTCACGCCCCGCTCTCGTCCGGTCCGGTCGGAAGTCACTCCGAGTGGCATCATGGACGCTCCGGGTGCGTGCCGCGAGTTGGTGCGGGCTACTGCCTGGGGGCCGCCCACCAGGACGCCGAGGCGTCGCGCAGGGTGTTGGTGCCGCAGTGCACCTCGCCCATGCCGAGGTGGTACGTGTACCAGTCGTCGATGTACGACACCTTCAGCCCGACCTGCCGGTAGGCGGTGTTGACCGCCTCCGTGAAGATGTCCTTGCCGCCGATGACCGGCCCCCACTGGCGCGGGGCCAGGTAGCGGTCGCGGCCGAGGAGGACGCCGTTGACCGCGCCGGGGACGTACGCGCTGGTCATGACCGTCGCCCGAGCCTTCCCGGTGGACCGGTTCCCGTCCTGCGCGAGCCACTTCTGCTGGCCGTGGTCCTTGAAGGTCTCGGCGAGGGAGGACCCGCCGCCCAGACGCGTCAGCCGCGGCATGGGGACCTCGTCACCGTCGGCCGCCCGCGTCTCGGCCTCGCGGGTGTACAGGGCCGGTACGCGGACGATCTCCGCGTCGGTGACACCCGTCTCCCGCTTCAGGATCTCCAGGTTGGCCGCGATGCGCTCGGCCGCCATCGTGTTGTCGGCGACGAAGTGCCGGGAGGCCAGGACCTGGTCGATGGTCTCCTTCGGGGCCGGCATGTCGTTCCCGAGGCCCGGGACGGAGAACATCTTCGTCGTGCCGTGGCCGTCCCGCTGGGCGTCCCGCAGCAGCCGCAGGCCCGCCTCGGGGTCGGCGACCCCGATCCGCCAGCCGCGCGCGGTGCCGGGGGCGGGCAGGAACTGCACGAACTCGTCGACGTGCCCGACCCCCAGCCACGAGGTGTCCAGCAGCAACGGGTCCTGCAGGCCCTGCGACTTGAGGAGCTTGCGCATCGCGGGCGACGGCCGCTGTCCGCTGTCCTTGCGCCAGCCCTGGATGATCCGTCCGGCCGGGAAGGAACGGCCGTTGTGGGTGTACGGCGGGATGGTCTCCAGGTTCCCCATGGAGTTCAGCGACCAGTCGTCCGGTTCGCCCTGGTCGGCGACCTGGACGACACCGACGTCCCGGCCGCGCACCTTCTCGAACAGCTCCCGGCCCGCCTCGCGGTCCAGCTGGGCCGAGCGCAGCATCACCCGCATCACGTGACGTTTGCCGCCGGGCCCCGTCATGGCGACGTAGGCGGGCTCGACGAAGTCCTGCGCCCAGGGGTCCCCGTACTTCTCGAAGGTCACCAGCGGCTTGGTGATACCGGCGGCCTTGACCTCCTTCTCCAGGTCCTTGACGAACTTCCGCTGGAGGCGGCCGTATTCGCCCGCGCCGCTCACCTTGGTGACCATCACCTGCTGGGTCTTCTGCAGGTGGTGGTGGGTGAGGAGGGGAGCGACGCGCAGGGTGACGGAGTCGGAGGTGGTCCGCCCGTCGGAGGTCACCGACAGCCGGATCACCGCCCGGCCGTCCCACTTAGCGCTGTCCCGGATCACATCGGTGGCCTCGACGCCGAACTCCACCCCGGCGCGCAGTTCGGCGGCGGTCAGCCGGGTGCCGGACGTGACCCGCACCCACTTGCCGGAGCGCTTGAGGAAGACGTGGGTGTGCTTGGCGCCCGTCGTCACCTTCACACTGCCCTTGGCGTCCGCCGCGAGGCCGGGCATCGGGACGGAACGGACCCGCGCGAGGTCGGCGGCGTCGGCCGTGCCGTTCACCTTGGTGTCCGAGGCGTCGTTGCAGGCGGCCAGCTTGGCGTCGGACAGCGGTCTGCCGTCGGGGCCGGTGGTCGGGCAGCGCTTGGTGTCGTCGTCGAGGTTGGGCAGATGGACCGCTCCGCGTCCGACGGACCAGCCGTCCTCGCCGGCCTTGTCGCTGCCGCCGGTGACGTCGACCCGCCCGTCGCGGTTCACATCGGCGCGCAGGTCGGGCGACGGGGACGGCGCGGCGTAGGCGGGGGATAGCGGTGTCGCGAGCACCGATCCCGCCGCCGTGACGGCGAGGATGGCATGCCGAACTGCCGCGGGGCGTATGCGCGTACGTGAGCGCACGGCGTGTTTCCCTTCTGATGGTGGGGGTTTCGCCGTGCAAGAGGGAAAAGAGCCGCTGTGCGTTGACTGTGCGGCGGAGAGTTCCTACCTCGGTCTGACAACAGTGCGCGGACCGAGGGGATTGATCATCCTCTGAGGGGATGGAGAGGACGCCCGCGATGCGGTAGTGGGGCCGCCCGTGTCACAGTTCCGGTGCGCGGTGCGTGCGCCGGCCGTCCACCACCGTGAGCAGGACGGGAAGTTCGTCGAGCTCGGTGTCGGGGACGTCGAGCGGGTAGTCGGCGAGCACGGTGAGGTCGGCGCGGCGTCCGACGGCCAGGCGGCCCGGCCGCGTGCTCCTCGCCGAGCCGCCGCGACCGGTTGTCGGTGTGGTCGGCGCGGGTGAACTCGCAGCAGTGGGTGGGCTGCATGGAGGCGACGACACCGTGCGGCGAACCGCCGCACGGTGTCGTCGGGCACCGTCGCGATGTGCTCCACCTGGTACCGCACCGGCCGGTCGCAGGCCGCCCGCGCCTGCTCCACCGAGTCGAGCACATGGGCGTACGGCGGCGTCGCCGATGGCGTGGGTGGCGGTCGGCACGCCCGCCTACAGCGCCGGCTTCGCCGCCCTCCAGGCCGTCGGCCTCCGCGTCCGCCGCACCGTCAGCGTCCTGGCCGACGGAGCCGTGGCCGTGTCCCCCACGCTCTACGCGCTGCTGGTCTCCGACTTCCTCGACACCGTCTCCGACGTCCTTCAGCTGACCGTCGTCCTGGTCGGTCCCGCCATGGCCGTGTACGCCGCCGACATCCTGCTGCGCCGCAACCGCTACGACGGCCGCGCGCTCATCGACGAGAGCCCCGCGAGCCCCTTCTCGTACACCGCCGGCGTCAACCGGCCGGGCGGCCTCGCCCTCGCCGCGGGCGTCACCGCCGCCGCCCTGTCCGTCAACACCCCCTACACCGGCCCGATCGCCACCGCCCTCGACGGCATCGACCTCGCCCTCCCGGCCGGAATCGTCGTCGCCGGACTCCTGTACCCCGCCCTGATGCGCCACTCGCCGACGCTACGCACGACACGCTCCACCACCTGACCGACCACCCTGCCACCGCCCGCGCGGGCGGCTGCCCCAGCACACCGCCGTTTGGCAGCCCACCTGACAGTCCCTGCGCACCCTCCCGGCAGGGACCTGCCGTGGGGGGGGGGGGGGGGGGGGGGGGGGGGGGGGGGTTTGGGTGGGGTCGGGAGGTTCAGGATATGTGGGAGGTAGAGATAGCGGGGTG
>NZ_JBVIED010000009.1:42951-331908 GCF_055572035.1 Streptomyces sp. NPDC030838
CAATCGCACAACACGGCACTACCCCCACCCCCCCCCCCCCCCCCCCCCCCCCCCCCCCCCCCCCCCCCCCCCCCCCCCCCCCCCCCCCCCCCGCCGGTGGTCAGCCGGGCCAGGTGCCGGTCACGCCGCGGGCGGCGGTGGCTCCGGCGCGGTCCACGATCGCCTTGACCGCTGCGAAGATCGCCCCCTGGAGGGTGGCGGCGAGCACCACCTCACGCCAGGTGCGCTCCTCGTCGGTGGCGTCCGGGGCGTCCTGCTCGTGGCCGAGCATCTTCCACGCCTGCTTGAACACCGCTCCCGCGAGCATGCCGCTCACGGCACCCAGCGCGAGTCCGACCGGCTTGTAGGCGATCTTCGATGCCTTCACCGGGGTCACCCCTTCCGGCGGCAGGCCGCCCACACCACCACGGCCGCGCCCGCGGCCGCCAGCAGCAGCGTGCGGTTGTCCCGGGTCAGCCGGGACCCTTTGGCCGCCCGCTCCCGGACCGGGTCGGGCAGCTTGTCCTGGACGTGATGGGCCATGTCGGAGGCCCTGGCCTTCAGGCCACCGGCCTTCGTCGCGGTCCGTTCCCTGACATCCGAGGCCTTCTCCTGGGCGCGCGTCTTCACGTCGCCCTTGGCGGCGAGCGCCTCGACCGTCTCCCCGAGCTCGGCGCGGGTCTGCTCCACCTGCCGGCGCAGCTCCTCCGTGCTCGAGGCCGGCTTCTCCTCGCGAGGCGGCTGAGTCATCGCTGTGTGCTCCCCTTGATCTCGGCCACATCGGCCTTCACGTTCTGGATCGCCTGCTCGGGCATGGGCGGGGCCGCGCGGGCGACCTGCTTCTTCCCGCCGAGCGCCATCACCGCGGCGATCAGACCCAGCAGCGCGGTCACGATCAGCGCCGCCGCCCACACGGGCAACGGCACCGCCAGGGCGGCGATCACCGTGGCGACCAGGGCCTGCAGCATCAGGAAGCCGACGACTCCGGCGCCGCCGAACAGTCCGCCTCCCTTGCCGTAGCGCTTGCCCTTCTCCTTCATCTCGGCCTGCGCCAAGCGCAGTTCGCCGCGTACCAGCTCCGTCAGCTGCTGTGACGCACGCTGGACCAGCTCGCTCACCGGCTCCTGGCCAGGCTCGTGTGCCTGCCGGCTGGGAGCGGTGCGATGCGACTGCGTACTCGACACGGCGATCACCTCCCATCCGTCTCGTTCCTGTGTCGCCTGCGCGAGTACCCCCGAACGGCCGACTTCAGGGGCGCCGGCCCGGTGCGGAACGGTCAGCTCCCCACCAGCTGGCCGGCCAGGCGGCGCGCCTGGGCCAGCAGCGTGCCGTAGACGGCCAGCGCGTCGGGATCGTCGGGCACCGCGCGGGGCAGACGCCGGCGCAGGTCCTCCAGGGTGCGGTCCAGCTCCTCGACCACCTCGCGCAGCTCCTGGTCCGCCCGCCGGTCCCGACCGCCCGGCGCGAACCGGCTCGTGGTGTACAGCCGGATCGCGTGGGCGCTGCTGTGCAGGAAGGCCGCGTACGGCTCGGTGAGGTGCGGGCCCGGCCGGGGCTGCGCGCGATCGCCGTCACAGGCCTCCAGCACCGCCCGGGTGACCCCCGTGGTGTGGACGGCCACGTAATCGAGGACGGTGACCGCGTCGTCGTAGTCCTGCCCGGGGGCCGCGAGCGCGCGCCCGCGGCGCCGGGGATTGACCCGCAGGCTCTCCCGGCTCCAGCCGACCGCGGAGCGGGCCTGATCCACCAGCCGGCCCAGGCGCAGCGCCCGCTCGTGCAGCGCCCCCGCCGCCCGGGCGTCCCACACACCGGAGACCAGCCCGTCGGCGACCGCGTCGAGGATCTCCTGCGCCTCCCCGGCCGCGTCCTCCAGCGCGGCGCGCGTACTGCGCAGATACACCGGCGGCCGGACCAGCGCGTTGACCGCGATGCCGACGACGGCACCGAACACCGCCTCCGCGATCCGCGCCGCCGACGCCGTGACGGTGACCGGCTCACTGGTCAGCACGAACAGGGCGCCGGTGGCCGCGTACACGCCCTGGCTGCCCAGACGCCGCCAGTTGCCCAGCAGCACGGCCGCCGGGAGCACCAGGGCCATCGCCGCCATCGGGGAGTCCAGCAGGAGGGCGGCGCCGGTGGCCACGACCGTTCCCGTGGCGATGGCAGCCACCTGTTGCAGCCCGTGGGCGATCGACCGGTACACCGTCGACTCCACCAGGACGATCGCCACCCATGGCGCGACGAACGCCATCGGCGCGTTCAGCCACCAGCCCGCCACCGCCCACGCCAGGCACGCGGCCAGCGCGGCCTTGCCGGCCTGCACCGCCAGGTCCCGCTCCCGGCCCGGCTCCGCCCAGGCCCGGCGCACCGTGGCTCCCGCCGCCCCGGCGTGGCGCCGGGCGGCCCGCACCGCCCGTCGTATCCCCTCCATGCCTGGCAGGTGCCACCCCTGCCGGGATGAATGCCGCCTGTTTCGCCGCCTGCCCCAGCGTCCTCGCCGCCTTCTCCAGCACCTTTCGCCGTCTACCCCAGCGCCCGGAGCGCGGCGACGGCGTCGGCGAGGGTACGGCGGCCGAACGCGACCCGGTCGGCGCCGAAGCCGCGCGGACCGCACTCGACGACGAGCATCAGGCCCAGGTAGAGGTCGTACAGGGCGAGGCGGTGACGGAAGGCCGGCGTGAAGTCGAGACTGCCGCCGGCCTCGGTGTACCCGGCGACGAGGTCGCTGTCCGGGCCGGTGTCGCCGCCGAAGGCCAGGGAGACCAGCTCGGCGGCCGGGTCGCCCCAGAACGCCCGCTCATGATCGATCAGCCCCGTGATCCGGCCGTACGCCCCGTCATCGGCGACGTCGACGAAGATGTTGCCCGGCCACAGGTCGAAGTGGACCAGCCGGGGCTCGGTGACCTCGTCGAGCGCGTACCCGCCCTCCGCCACCAGGGCGCGCAGGCCGGCGGGCGGCACATCGAGCGGCGAGTGCCAGCGCTCGGCGTCCTCGAGCAGCGCGTCCACCATCGCGGTGAACGCCGTCCGCCAGTCGGCGGCGGACAGCGCGGACGCGGCGGCCGGGTAGCCGAACCGGCCGTCCTCCGGGGCGAGGGTGTGCAGGCGCGCGGTGATCGCGCCCAGGTCGCGGCGCAGCGCCGCCTCGGCCGCGGGCGCCAGCCGGGCCGCCGCCCTGTCCCACCCCGCGCCCTCCAGGACGGAGACGACCAGGAACTCCTCTCCAGCGTGCAGCAGGGCGGGGGTCGGCACGCCGCCGTCCGGAAGGCTGGTCAGGCGGCGGTAGACCATGGCCTCGGTCGTCATGATGCCCCGCTCGTAGCGCAGGACCGCCGCGTCGGCCGGCGGTGCCAGTTTCACGACCGCCGGCCGGCCGTCGTCGAGCACCACCCGGTAGGCCGCGTTGAACCAGCCGTCGGTCAGCTCGCCCTCCAGACGGCATCCCATGCCGGTGGAGGTACGCAGCAACGCGTCGAGCTCGTCGGGGGACACGCTGCGCTTGGTCAGGCTCTGCATGAACACGCTTTCCGAGACGGGGCCTTGGGAGCGCTCCCAGAATGCCGGTCGGCCATCCTCACGTCCAGGGTCAGGCGGCCGAAATCATGCGCTGCTCAGACCACAGGCACATGGCCAACGAGGCGAGCGTCATAGTCACGGCCTCCCGCACTCTGCACCGCGGCGACCCGGTGTCGGAGATACTGATCATCGTCGACACGGACAACCAGCCGACAGTACACGCCGTCACACCACCCGGCACGACCCGAGAAAGCAGATCCCCTTGTTCCAGGAGACCCCGATCTACAGCCGCCTCGTCGCCGAGCGGGGCGACATCCCCACCCAGGTGAGGGGCGAAGCCGAACGCATACTTCGCGAGCTGGAATCCGTGATGCGTGCCGCACCGGGCGGCCCTCTGTCCGGCCTGCCCGCCCAGCCGCACTTCCCGCGCCCGCAGCGGTGACGCCCTCCTGCTGAAGCACCAGGCCGGGCTGTCCGTTGACCCGGCGCTCACTCCCTGACGATGCCGCGTACCACCCCGTGGGCGGCGCGGCTTCCCGTGACGTCGTTCGGATCAGGCCGGATCAGCGGTCCACGGCCAAGCGGCCTCGCGGCCGGCCTCGATGAGGCCGACCATCCGGAACGCGGCGTCCGTGAGGCCGCCGAAGGTGTGTCGATGGGGGCCCGTGGGGCCGTGGGCGGGCCGGTACCCCGCCAGGTTCCATGTGTAGACCGGGATGTCGGCAGGGACCGGTTCGGCCGGGCCGCCGAGGCCGTAGGGGGCGGCCTGCTCGTCGGTGACGATCAGGACCCGGTCGTGCTCCCGGTAGTGGGTACGCACCGCCTTCGCGGTGTAGGTGCCTCCGAGACTGTGGAACCGTTTCAGTACCTCGAGCACCGGCTCGCCCGGCTCGAACGGCACCTCTTTGCTGTTCCAGCCGAACTCCACCAGATTCGCCTGCTCGGCACGCATGGCCAGCGCGGTGCCGAACACGGCCGCCGCGTCCGCCCGGGTCAGCGTGGACCGCTCGGAGACGGTGTCCCAGAACATGGAGTCGGACCGGTCCACCAGGATCAGAGTCCGGCCGGGCAGGCGCGGTACGTTGGCCAGGGAGTGGCCCAGCGCCCGTTCCAGCGCGGCCGCCCAGCGCTGCGACGGCGCGTGCCGGTGCGCGGCCAGGTAGCGGAAGGGGAACTGCCGGGACCGGGCGACCTCGGAGGCATCCGAGAGCCGTGCGGCGACCCGGGCGGCGACGTCGTCCGAGACCCCCGCCTCGTCGAAGTTCCGCAGGTTCCGCAGGAGTGCCATCGGCGCCATCGTGGGGATGACGGCCTCCCAGACGGCAGCGTCCATCGGTCCGTGGAGCCAGCCCGCCAGAGCCTCCCACGTCATGCCCGCCGCGGCCAGCCGCTCGGAGCCGCCCGGCCCGGTCACCACGGCCCGCCGCTCGTCCACGGGCGTCTCCATCAGCGCCCGGTGGGCGTTCAGCAGGTGGTCGGAGGCCGGCGGAACCGCCCGCTCCGGGTGGTGCCGGCGGTCCAGGGCGTACCGGAAGAGCGCGCCCTGCCAGGGCTTGGCCGGGTCGGGGGAGGCGTGCACCAGATTGAGCACGTCGCCGAAGCGGAAGCCCTTGGAGGCGGTGTCGTACTTGAGCAGGGACCGGGACGTGTACAGGCGGCGTACGCCGTCGGCGATGCCCCGCTTCACGGGCTGCGGCACGTTCCGCCCGTACACCGAGACCCAGTAGGCGAGCAGCTCGCCGGGCTCGTCGGCGCGCTGGAGCACCGAGTCGATCACGGACCGGTTGGATGGACCCGCGGACACCCCCGCCTCGAGCCGGGCCCGCACGTACGCGGCGGCGCCCACCAGGGACGCCGTCCGCATGTTGCCCTCGGAGCGAAGCCAGCGCAGCAGACGGGCCGTCCACACGGGGTCCTGGACGGCGAGTTCACCGACGAGACGGGTGAACCGGTCGTCCCGCTCCGCCCCGCTCTCGTAAAAGGTCCGCTGGGAGACAAAGTTGGCGACCGCGAGGAGGAAGAGCTCCTCGCGGGGCTCCCGGACGAAGGCCGGACCGCCCTCGTGGGTTTGGAAGCCCCGCCCGGCGGTCCCGTGTCGGAGTCGTGGAGGGGGCACGGAGCGGGCGGCCGCGGAGACGTGCGGGGCCACGAGCATCTCGGACCAGATCTTGGAGACGCGTGGGGTGTAACGAGGCAGCGAATCCCCCCGGATTCAAAGGATCGGACGGCCCCGGCCAAAGGCTCTACGGGGCGAAGACGTCCGCGCCTTCCGAGATCAAAGTGGCGGCGGCGTCACTTGGTTGTCAGAAGGAAGTAGCCGCAGCCGAGCGCATCGAAAGGCGCGGTCGCGATGTCAACCTACAAGGCCCACTAGTCCGCACACCACTGATTAACTGGCTCTGACCCGCAACGACGTCACCCAGCCGCTGCCGCTGTTGGACAAGGTTCCTGCGGCCCCCGGGGATCTGGTGGCGTTCGTAGGGGAGCGGGGCCGCACCGGGCAGGCGGAGACATGCCGGCGTCACGCCCCGGGGTCTCGACGTCAGGCGGTTCCTCCCCGCATGGTCGTGGGCAGGATCCCGTGTACGGCCGGGTGGGGGCTGTTCCTGACGGAGGAGCGGTGTGATGCGGCGGATCCTGGCGAAGTTGCTTCTGCGGCACTGGGTGCGCCGGGCCGAGCGGGGGAGCGTCTCGGCCATGTGGCGGATGGCGGAGCTCCATCACCTGAACGGTCAGCCCAGTGAGGCCGAGATGTGGTGGCGCCGCGCAGCCAAGGCGGGCAGCAGCGGGGCCGAGACCCGCCTGGGGGCCTCCCTCTACGCGCGGGGCCGCACAGCGGAGGCGGAGGCATGCTGGCGTCGCGCGGCAGCGGCGGGGGATGCGAGTGCATGGAACAATCTCGCGTTGCTCGCCGCAGAGGCGGGTGACCACGCCGAGGCCGAACGCCGTCTGCGGCATGCGGCGGAGGCAGGGAGCCCGGCGGCGCGGGCCTCTCTCGGCGCGCTGTCCGCGCAGCGCGGTGAGACGCAGGAAGCCGGAAGGTGGTGGCGCCGCTCGGCGGAGGACGGTGACACCGCCGCGATGCTCCGCCTCGCCGCGATGGCCATCAGCCACGGCGACGCAGCGACAGGGGCCCGGTGGACGAACCAGGCCATCGCCGCCGGCGACACCGACGCACTCCTGTTCAAAGGCCTTGCCTGCCGGGACGCCGGTGATGACGAAGGGGCCCGCGTCTGGCTGGCCAGAGCCGCTCGCGCGGGCAACCCGGATGCGATGGTGCACCACGCTGCCGAGCTGATCCGGCGCGGCAGGCGGGGGAGAGCACGGCGGTGGCTTCGGCGGGCCGTCGGCCTGGGAGTGCCTCAGGCGATGAACGATCTCGGCTCCCTGCTGCACCAACAGGGCGCCGGACCACAGGCGGAGCGCCTCTGGGAGGCCGCCGCTGCCGCCGAGAACCCCGACGGCATGTTCAACTTCGGATGCGTGCTGTACCAGCGCGGCCAGGAGGCGGAAGCGCAGCGTCTGTGGAGCAAGGCCGCGGAGGCCGGCGTCGTCCCCGCCATGAACAACCTGGCTGCGGTGCTGGCGCAAGGCGGTGCCCCCGACGACGCGGCCACCTGGTGGCGGCGGGCCGCTGAAGCGGGCAGCCGGACGGCCGCGGACAACATGGCGACGATGCTCAGCCGACTCCCGCGCGAGCGACTGGACGAGCCCGGCTCGGCCCGGCTGCTCGGCCAACTGCTGGCGTGCTCCGACGAGATGGCCATGGACGCGGTTCTCGCCGGCGCAGCGAGCGTATCGCCCGGAACAGTCGCGTCCTGGTGCCGCGATGCCCTGGCGTGCGAGGACCCCGAACGGCGTACGCGCCTCCTGCTGGCCATCGAACGGACGGTGCTGCACGCCCACGGCGACGAGGCACAGGCCCAGTACCTGCTGATGCTGGGCCGGCGGCTGGCCGAGCAGGAGCTGTTCCGGGACGCCATCGCAGTGCTGGAGCGCGCTTCGGCGGTGTTCGCCCGACTCGGTGACGTGGGCATGCAGGCGTACTGCCTGTCGCGGATCGGCCTCGACCACGAGGACCTGGGCGAATTCCAGGAAGCCGTCACCGTCTTCGAACGCGCGGCGGAGCTCTTCCACTCCGTCGGTGATGTACGCGGGGAGGTTCTCCAACGGGGCAGCATCGGCATCGTCCATGGCCGCAGCGGTCATCCCGACCAGGCGCTCGCGATGTTCCACACCGCGGCCACACTGGCCAGGAACGGCGGGCTGGCCGAGGAGGAGGCCTCTTACCTCCAATGGGCCGGTGACACCTATATGACGCAGCAGCGCCATGCCGACGCCGCCGCTGCCTTCGAGCGGGCCCTCGCCATCCACCGCCGCCGCGGCGACCATGCGGCGTGCGCATCCGTACTGAGGGAGCTCGCCCGCGCTGAGCAAGCGCAAGGGCATGTCCGGCGCGCGGTCGAACGGCTGGGCGCCGCTTATGGAGCGTACGCCGCCGGCGGTGACTGGGCGGCGGCGGTGGCGGTCGCCGACGAGTGGGCGGCCGTATGCCGCGCGAACGGCCGCGATGGGCAAGCGGCTGCGGTCGACCGGCAGCTGATCGACGCCGCGAACCGTCTCGGCGGCCAGGAGGCCGCACTGGCGCTCTTCGCCGCGGGGCGGCGCCGGCGCGAGGACGGGCACCACGATGCCGCGATCGCGGTACTCGACCGCGCCAGGGGGATGTTCATCGCCGCAGGCGACGAGAGCGGGGCCGGTGCCGCCCTGCACGAGATGGGTCTCACCCATCTGGCGGCCGGCATCTACGGCGATGCCCTCGCGCGGTTCGAGGCAGCGGCCGCCGCGCAGATGGATCCGGCCCAGCACGCCGCGGCCCGTTGGATGAAGGGGAGGTGCCTCCTGGCGCTCGGCCGCGCCGATGAGGCCACCCGCGTCCTGGAGGAGCTGGCCGACTCGGTGACCGGCGGGGCCAGCGTGGGCGCCATGCTCGAGCTGGCGCGGCACAGCCGGCACACGGGCGACCCGGCCGCCGCGTCCGCATGGCTGGCCAGGGCGGCCGAGGCCGACGACACCATTCCCGCACCGATGCTTGCCCTCGTCGCGATCGAGATGTCCGAACTCGCGGAGGACGGAGACGACGACGCGGAACGCCGGGTCCTGCTGCTCTCGGAGGCGCGCGACCTGCTCCGCGGCGCCGGCCAGGAGTACGCCGCATGGACGGTCACCGTCCGGCTCGGATTCGCACTGGCCGACCTCGGTGACACGCGGGCGGCGGTGCGGTGTCTGCGCGCCGCGACGGACGCCATCGCACAGCTCTCACTGCAGGACGGGATGACCGGCACGGTCGAGGACCCGGTGCAGCTGAGCATCGTCGCGGAACACACCGACGATCAAGGGCTCCACACCGACCTGCTCATCAGACTCGGGGAGCAGCACATACTTCTCGGCGACCACGACCGCGCCACCACGGTTCTCCGCGAGGGCCTGCGGCGGGCACAGGACGCGCGGGACATGAGAAGGCAGGCCCAGCTGCTGGGCCTGCTCACCACACTCGAGAACGAGGACAGCGACCTTCCACGCGCCCTGACCTCCGCGCAGGAGACCCTCCGCCTCGCCGAGGCCGCCGACGACCGTCTCATGATGGTGGTGGCTCTCATCCAGACCAGCGACCTGCACAGGCGCGCCGGGGAACTGGACCAGGCGCTCGCGGACGCGCACCGGGGACTCGGCATCGTGGAGCGTGCCCCGCTGTCCGTGGGCCGGTCCGAACTGCTCCATGTCCTGTGCCTGGCGGAGCGGGCCGTCGGAGACCTCCCCGGCGCGCTGGCACACGCGACCGAGGCCCTGGCGATCGTCCGCGAGGAGGGCGGTGCGGAGGGTGGCGAGGCCTCCCTGCTCGGGGCGGCGGGCCTGATCTGTGCGGACATGGGACGGTGGCCCGATGCGCTGCGCCACCACAACGCGGCTGCCGATGTCGCCAGGGCCGCCGGCGACAAGGTGGTGGAGGCCCAGGCCATCGGCAACCGAGGCAACGTGTACTACCAGCTGGGGGACCTGGACCAGGCGTACGCCGATCAGCGCCTCGCCCTGGCCATGCTCGACGAACTCGGCGCCGGGAGCCGCAGGGCAGGACCGCTGGCCGATCTCGCGCTCGTCCTGTGGGCGCGAGGCGAGGTGGAAGAGGCGCAGGCGTTGTTCGAGGAGTCGCTGCGGCTGGACGCCGCCATCGGCGATCGCCGCGGCGTCGCCGTCACGCTCGCGAATCTGGGCAGCCTCGCGATCGGAGCGCCCGAATCCGCCCGGAGGCTGTACGAGCAGGCACTCGCCCTCTGCCGTGACATCGGCTATGTGAAGGGTGAGGCCATACAGCTGTGCAATCTCGGCGTCACGTCCATGATGCTGTCGCGGTACGAGAGGGCGCACTCCGAGCTGTCGGATGCAATCCGTCTCCTGGCCGCCGGCGAACCGGCACAGCGAGCCCTGGCCCACTACAACAGGAGCGCGGCGGCCGAGGCGATGGGTGACGCACACGGCGCCCTGGAGGACGCCTTGGCGGCCAGCGACCTGGCCGAGTCGGTGCGCCGCGAGTTGATGGCTCCGTCCCACCGGGACACGTTCGCCGCGAGGCTGGGGCTCGAGGTTCACGACCGAGCCATCGGGCTTGCCGCACGCGCCGGCCTCGCGTCACTGGTCTGGACACTGATGGAGAGGGCGAGATCACGGTCGTTGGTGGAGCTGCTGGGATGGGGGGACCTGCCCCGTCCGGCGGGGGTCGCACAGTCACTGCTCGACCGGGAACGCTCTCTGCTCGACGAGGCCAGGCGCCTCACGGACGCGCTGCGCACCGCCGTCGACGGGCCACCCCGGCGTCGCGCCGAGGGCCGGCTGGCGGCTGTCGAGGAGCAACTCCGCTCGCTCTGGGAGGAGATGTCCGGCCAGGCACCGGAGTACGTCGCGCTGCGCAGGGGTGAGCCGCTCGACGAGGTCGCCATGGGCACCGTGATGACAGCCGGACCGGCCGCGACGACGGGATTGATCGAGTTCTACACCCTGCCCGGGGAGATCGTCGTGATCGTCATGCGCAGCGGTTGGAACGAGCCACGCTGTTACCGGGTGGTGGCCGACGCGCGCGCCTACCTGCCCGGCCTCAGGGCGGAGATCGACACGTGGGTGGGCCGTGGCCGGGAGAGCACTCCTTCCGGACCCGACTGGCGCGATCTCGCCGAGCCGCTTCTCGGACCAGCCGTCGCCGCCCTCGGTGACGACGTGGAGCTGCTGCACCTCATACCGCACGGCCCCTTGCACCAGTTGCCGTTGCACGCGCTCACGGTCGACGGACGGGTGCTGCTGGAGCGGTATCCGGTGGCGTTCGCGCCCAGCGCCAGTGTGCTGGGCCGGCTCCACGCCCGGGGCGTGCCCGAGGCCGGTCCGTCACTGGTTCTCGGATATGCGGCGGACCGACGCGATCGGGAGACGCTGGAGGGGGAGGCCGACGACGTCGCCGCGATCTTGGGGGTGCGGGCTTCGAAGGGCGAGCAGGCCGTCGGCGCGGCGCTGCGGAGCCACGCGGAGGGTGCCGAGGTGCTGCACCTGTCCTGCCACGGCCGGTTCGACCCGGATGATCCTCTGCGCTCCGGGGTCCTCCTCGCCGATGGGGTGCTGAGCGCACGGGACATCATGACGATGCGGCTGAGCACAGGGCTCGCGGTGTTCAGCGCCTGTGACACCGGAGTGAGCCATCACCGCCACGGCGACGAACTGGTGGGGCTCGCCACCTCCTTGGCGAGTGCGGGCGTGCGATCCTCCCTCCTCAGCCTGTGGGAGGTCGACGCGCAGGCGACGCGGACCATGATGCGGCTGTTCTACCGCCATGTGACCGCCTCGCCCCGCCCGACGGCCGCCGACGCTCTGCGTCAGGCGATGCTGGACCTCCGGGCGACCCCAGGGTACGAACACCCGTACTTCTGGGCCGGGTTCATGCTGACGGGCAGCGGCGGCCCCATAGGCGCGGCGCCGAGTGGTCGCGGCTGAACAGTCGCGGTTGAGTAGCGTGGCTGGGCAGTGGCGGCCGAGGTTCAGTCGCCCATCCACCTGTCGGTCCGTTCGGTGCCGCCGAGCCGGAGGCCGACCAGGAGGTAGGCGAAGAATCCCACGGCGAGTCCGATGGAGTAGGCGGCGAAGAGGCCGGGATCGGGGTAGAGCGCCGTGACGACCCCGCCGCCGACGACGCCGAGCACGGCGGCAAGGTCGGAGAGGGCGGAGGGGCGCTCCTTGCGCCTGAGTGTGCGGTACGTGATCCAGCCGATCACCAGCCCGAAGCAACCGGCGCCCGCCAACTCGAAGACCATTACGTTCTCTCCTCTGCCGTCACCGTGGTGCCCAGTCGGAGCGCCGCCGAGCAGTAAGCCGTGTAGGCGAGGCCCAGCAGATTCCCCTTGCGGAGCAGGCGTATACGTGTCGCGTGCAGTGCCTCACCCACAGTGACACCCTCATGGAGGCGCCGCCAGAACTCCTCCCCGAATTCGGCGGCCAGTGCCTGGTGTACGACCGTCTCCGTGCCGATCACCCCTGCCGCGTACACGTCGGCGAACGCGTCCACGAAGCCGACCAGCGATTCCGGTCCGATCTCCACGGTCTCGCATCCGTTGATGAACACGAGGGGCGACGTGTGCGTCCAGTGGCCGACGGGCCACACGCCTTCGGCGAGCGCCTGTACATCCACCGGGGTCAGGCGCTCACCCCGCCCGAGCTCGAGGTGCAGGTCGGCGTGGGGAGGGCGTCTGCGGCCGTGGCAGTAGAAGTAGACGAACTGCACGTCCGGCCGTGCCAGTTCGGCCACCATCCGCTCACGGGAGTCACACGCGTCGACCGGGAACACCGCCTTCAGCGCTTCGACGTGCCGCGCCGTCAGCGTGCCGTCGAGATCGAGGCTGTATCCCATCACCATCCGCGGTCCGTCGGCACCCGCCGCGATCACCAAGGGCAGCGTGCGAGCCGAGGGCATGGAGGGGGGCTGCTCGATGAGGTGGCGGTAGCCCCAGAAGCCGAACGGGCACACCGTGTTCATCCGGTGCCCCGACTCGTGCGGGCACCGGTTCACGACGTGGTCGGGGGCGTCCCGGTCGCTGTGCCACTCCTCCACCACCGGACAGATCGTGTGCGCCTCCGGTCGACCGTCCTCCAACGGCATGTCGTACACCGCCGCCCACGGGAACACCAGGTTGCTCGTTCCGGCACGCGCGACCTGGAGAGTGGCGGGTTCACGCATCAACCGCTCGCGCAGCAGCCGCCGTCGCTCCGGCTGTCCGGACAGCAGCAGCGTCCACAGCCGGCGCCCCAACGGCGCCAGACGGAGCAGGTCCCGGGCGAAGTCGTGCACGCTCTTGCCGTTACCCGGGTCCAGTCGACTGCGCAGTCGCGGCCTGCTGCCCAGCCTTCCTCCGTACTGCTCCACGTGAATGTCGCGCAATGCCTCACGGACGGCCTTCGACGCCCCACTCATCTGGTCCTCGGTGAGACTGAAGACGAACGGTTCACCGATGTCCCCGTCCACCACGATCATGTGGGTCCCGTGGCCGGCCGGCCGGGTCATCACATTGACACTTCTCGGCGGGAGCCGATCGATCGCTCGCAGACCCCCTGACAGACTGAAATCGATCTCGGCACGGCACCCGGAGCCGAAGGACTCCTCGGTGTCGATCCGCGCGATCACCCGTTGCGACTGCATCAGGTTCCGGCCCGAATACACCCCCAACCACAGCCACGCACGCCCTGGAGCAGCCGGCGCCACGACCGGGACGTACAAGTACGCCGCACGCTCCTGCGGGGCGCACGTATGTCCGCGCTCGGGGGCGCAGGCACACACCCAGCTCGGCCCCCGGGAGGGCAGGAAGAGCCGGTGGGCGACGACCGGCACATGGAAGTCGTCGCTGACGACCAGCACGGACAGCCAGGTGCCGCTGTCCGTAGGGGGCAGGTGGTCGTCGGGGAAAGGCTCGGGATGGTCGAGGAT
The DNA here is from genome assembly GCF_055572035.1 of Streptomyces sp. NPDC030838. NCBI lineage: Bacteria > Bacillati > Actinomycetota > Actinomycetes > Kitasatosporales > Streptomycetaceae > Streptomyces > Streptomyces sp. NPDC030838. The sequence goes on from NZ_JBVIED010000009.1 coordinate 56,462, forward strand.
GCTGTCCGGCGAGAGCCTGCCGATGTCCACCCTCAGCGCGTAGTGCACCGCGGAGCCGAGATTCGTCTGCCGACCGAGCGGTGGTCCGGCCGGCTCCCGGACGAAGCATGTGTTCACATGCCGGAAGGGGGCCCCGTCGATGCTCCGCTGCTCCGCGGGCAGCCACTTCGTCGTACGGCCGGAAAATCCATCGAGTTCCGACAGCAATTCCCTGAAACGCCGCTGCGCCCTCGGGTGCGTCACCAGCAGGGCGTCCACGAGCGCCGCTTTCTGCACCTCGCTCAGCGGGTCCGCCTCGATCTCCTGGATTCGGCTGGCCAGGGCTTCCGTCAGCGCGGGCGCCGCCGCGGAGTCGACCAGCCAGGGCAACTCCCGCAGAAGGGAACGGACGGCCGCCTGCAGAACACTCCGATGCATCCCCGTTCCCGTCCAGCCGCGCCGCCAGTTCCTCAGGTGAGCCCGAGGTTAGTGCGGCAAAAGCCCCTTCGCACAACAGTGGGCGGAACTGCCGGAAGCCGGATCCGGAGGAGCCGGAGCCGGGACGCCATGCCCCGGTCGCGAACTCCCGTCGCCGGGTTCCGGGCCCGTCCCACGGCCCGCGTCGGGTCAGCGGAGCTTGGTGGGGTCGAGGATCTGGTCGGGCGGCGGCGGGGTGGTGTCGACGGGCTTGCCGTGGTCGGTGAAGGAGACGTCCATGGGCTCGTCGCCGCCCGTGACCGTGATTCTCAAGGTATGGGGCTTGCCCTCCTTGGCGACGTAGACGGTCGTGGTCTCGGCCATGGTCCTTTCGGCGAGCACGGCGGCCGGCCGGCCGTCCACGGTGGTGTCGGCTTCGCGGGTGGGGTTACCGTCAGATGCGAGGCTCAGTGCCTCTATCTGGGTGTGGAAGCCGTCGCACATGCCCCCCAAAGTCTCCGACATCATTTTGGGGGGCTTGATCCAGCGGCCCTTGAAGAGGGCGACCATCTCCTCGGTCTGTTCGGCCGTCATCCCGCGGCTGAAGGAGGTCCGCCAGAACTTCTCCTCGGCCTTGACGTAGACGAGGGAGCCCTTCTTGATGAGGTGCATGGTGCCCATGGACCTGCGGCTGACCGTGCCGTTGCAGGAGCCGTGAACGTCCACGGCCAGGTCGATGTCGATCTGTCGACCGTCGCTGTTGAACTTGCCGGTCCAGCGCATGCTCGAGGCGTCCTTGAAGGCTTCTCGCGCCTGGCGGTCGATCTCCTCGGGCGTCATGGTGTCGAAGGGGTGCTTCGGCTCGGCCGGGCTCTTGGTCGCCGGCGCGGTGTTCTCCGCGTCGGCCTCGGTACGGTTCGGGCTGCAGCCGGTGATGACCACGGTGGCGGCGGCGCACAGCAGCGCGGCAGCGGTGCGGTGGGTGATGTGGTGCTTCACGTGCGGGTTTCCCTTCCCTGTCGAACCCGCTGACTGTATGCGGTCAAGGCATGGCACCCGCAAGGGATATCCGGCGGCCGGCCCGCCCACTGGTCGCGTGCGCCACGACCTGGCGTGCCCTGAACCACGCCTGACTCTCCGCGGGTTGCGATCCCCTCGCGCGAATCCACCACTGGCGGACCCCCGCGCCGCTCTCGTCGCCGGTGGTGTGGAAGACCTCTGGACCGGCCGCCAGTTGCTAACAACGAGCAGACAAGCCGACAGTCACATGATCAACCCGCTTTTGTTAGAGCCAGTAACGCGCGGTCCCGACCTCGGCCCCCTGCCTTCCGGTGCCGACGGCCGCCCGGCAAGGGGATCCGAAAGAAAGGCCCTAGCTCCCCTCCGGGCAGATCCGCCCCGGCAGCTCCGACGGCAGGCTTCGGCGCTCGTCCTCTGTCAGGTCACGGCCGAGGACGTCGCACAGATGGCGTTTCCAGAGGGACGGGTCGAGCCGGAACAGGTCCATTCCTCCGCCCTCCACCCGCCGCAGCACCGTCTTTCCGTCCGCCGAGAGGGAGTAGAAGACCTGGTCCTCCACGAAGTCGTAGGAGTCGAGGCGGTTGAGGTCGGTGAAGTGGAAGAAACGGACGGAGTTGCCGTTGGCGACGACATACGCGGAGTCGCCCACCGCCCTCAGCTGCGCCTGGTCCTCCCGGAGCGCCGGACCGAGCGGACCGAGCACCCGCCGCGGCGCCCGCCCCGGAGCCACCGACCACCCCTCCAGCAGGCCACCCGTGGTCGCGACGAGCGCGTACCGCCCGTTCCTCGTGAAGGAGCCGGCGATGAAGTCGTCGCCGAAACGGGTGCGCAGCGACGGGTTCTCCTTGCCGGTGCGACGGTCGACGGCGTGGACGGTCGGTTCGCCGCTCACGCTGACCAGCAGATGACCCGGCGTGGGGTGCGGCCGTACGAAGAAGTCCGGCGACGGCTGCTCGGTCAGCCCCAGATCGCGCGCGTCGATCGTCTTCTCCAGCCGCAGCCCGTTGCGGGCGTTCCACTGTTCGATGCGGCTGCCGGAGACCGTCAGGAGTTCGTCGTCGTCGATGAATCCGACGTACGGCGGACCGGTCTGGCCCAGCACGTTCGGCGGTGGTGGCGCGGTCTTGATCTCCGCGACCCGGCGCAGGGAGGGCAGGGAGCGGATCACCACCCGGTTGCCGGGGACCAGGTCGGCTAGAAGTGTTTCGGAGCGGTTGACCTGGATCCGGGGCGGGGGTCCGTCCAGCGGCCTCGGGGACGGTTCGCGGTCGGCCTGGTGGAGGATCTTCAGTCTTCCGCCGGTCAGCTGCGCCCTGGTGTCCGCGAGGGTCAGGCGCTCTCCGTGATCCCCCTGGTGGGCCAGCATCCTGTCGCCGTTGTCGATCAGCACCGGCGGACCGACGACGTCGAAGACGTCCATGTCCATCGGCCGGGCGACCACCGCGCTCTCGTCCCACACCAGGGCGACGGGAGCCTCGCGGCTGCCCAGCAGCGGCATTCCCATGACGCTTCCGGAGGAGTGCCCGATGGTCTGCCGCGCCCCTCCGTCGCGGCCTGTGCCCACGAGGGTCCACTGTCCGTTCCCGTGGTGGATCGCGAAACGGCTGCCGGTCCGGTCCACCGTGATGTCGTCGCAGAGGGTGTCGAGTGCGGGCTCGTGGCGTACCAATTCCCGCCCGTCCGCCACACGTACGGCCCGGTACACGTCCGGAGCGCCCCCGGATCCGGTCTCGCAGACGACCAGGACACGGCCGTTCCCCGAAAGGCCGCTCCTGGGAACGTCCGTCGCCACGGCGACGTCACGTGCCAGGGTGCGCGCCGCACCGCTGCCGATGTCCACCGCGGCCAGGGTGAACCTCGCCCCGATCCGCTCCACGTCCCGCAGATGAGCCACCAGTGTGTCGGCGTCCGGACCGAACGACACGCCCTGCACATGCTCGACCCGAGCGGAAAGCCGCCGGTTGCTCCTCGTCTCCAGGTCCCACAGCCACAGCCGTTCGTCGTTCGACACCGTGACCACACGCCGGGCGTCGGGGGAGAAGCCGGCGATGCCGACCGGGGACAGCCCGGTGTTCTCGGCGCGGGCGGGGTTCTTGAACCCGGCGGCCGGGACGGTGTGCCTCGGGCCCAGCACCTTGTGCCCTGTGGGATCCACGTCGTGCCAGGACAAGTCGCCCTTCCGCGACGACAGATAGGCGATACGCCGCCCGTCCCGGCTCACGAGAGGGACTACGGCGTTCACCGCCAGCCGGAGATGGGTGCGATGCACCGTGCCGCTGGCCCGGCGCACGAACAAAGTCGCGCGCCCGCGCTCCGTCGTCACCAGGGTGACCGTGCCGTCGTCGCTGGTGGCCACCCCGCGGATCTTCCCCTCCGCGCCGCTCAGCATCCACTCCGCCTCCTTGAGCGACGCGTAACGGCGCATCAGCGCGCTGCGGGCCTCGCTGGTGGGCGAGATGTCGAACGCGGCGACGGCGGCCAGGGACGCCAGGCCGGGGTCCCGCGCCGACTGCTCGTCCGAGAGGTTGGCCAGCGCACGCGACCGGGCCTGTGCGTCCCGCTCCTCGCTGATGTGGGACTGGTAGACGAGGAAGGTGCCCAGTCCAGCGATGAGCGCGAGCACCACGGCGATGGCCGTCCAGCCGATCCGGGCCCGGGTCCGCCGGGTCCGCCGGCGCCTGCGGGCGTGCGCGAGGAAGTCCCGTTCGGCCGCCGTGAGTTCCCGCTCGCGCTGCCCGAGCCGGCTCTCCAGGACGCCGAGCTGGATCGGGCCGGGCAGCAGATCGGGGGACTTCGCGCCCCGGGTCCAGCGGTCGAGGTCGTGGGCCAGTTCGGCGCGGGTCGCGAGGAACCGACCGTCCGCCGCGACCTGCTCCCGCAGCTTCCCCCAGACCGTGATCAGCGCCTCGTGGGCCAGCTCGGTGGTCTCCGGTTCCCCTTCGTCGCCGTGCAGGACGAGCAGCCGCCGCTCGGCGAAGTCCCGGGCGATCGCCCAGCGCAGCTCGCCCGCCTCCTGCCGGGTGAGCCTGCGCCGCAGCGGGGTCTCGCTGCCGGGGAGGACGCGCACCAGGCCGGTGAGCAGCCCCCGGGCCTCGGCCTCGTCCGCTCCGCGTCCGCCGACGCACTCCGCCCAGACCCGGTCGGCATGCCGCCGGAGCGCACCCAGGACGCCGCCCATCTCCTCGTACGCCGTCGCGAGCAGCCGCCCGCCGGACCGCCGCTGCCACAGCTGTTCCAGGACGAATCCCAGCAGCGGCAGGACTCCCGGCTCGCCCCCGGCGTCGTCCAGGATGCGCTGGACGAGTCCGGGGTCGTACTCCACCGCGGGGACCCGTTCGACCGGCCTGGTGATCACCTCCGCCAGCTGTGCCCGGGACATCGGCGTGAGCGGCAGCGTCCTGCCGCCCCGCAGGGCCGGACCCAGGCGCGGGTGTTTCAGCGTCGCGTCCATGAAGTCGGCCCGCAGAGTGACCAGCACCCGTGGCCCCGCGCCCGTCCGCCGCTCGGGGAAGAGCAGTTCGACGGCCTCGGCCACCTCCGACTCCGTACGGTCCAGAAGGGCTTCGGCCTGGTCCAGCAGGACGAGCAGCCGACCGTCCTGGCCGCCGCGCAGCCGGTGCAGGGTGTCCGTCAGTCCGTACGCGGCGAGCCACTCCTCCACCTGGTCGACACCGCTCGCCCGGCGCGGGCCGCGGCCGCCGTCCCGGACGGCCTCCCACAGCTCGGTGGCGAGCGCGGCCCGCGGGGACGACACCTTGCCGGCGTCCACCACCAGCACCTCGTACCCCTCCCGCCGCATCCGGGGCAGCACACCGGCCCGCGCCAGCGAGGACTTGCCGCAGCCCGACGGCCCGTACAGGGTGACGGCCGCGCCGGTGCCCCGCAGGGCCGTGATCACCTCGTCGATGTCGTCGTCCCGCCCGAAGAACAGCGCCTCGTCGCGCTCCTCGAAGGCCACCAGACCACGGAAGGGGGAGGGCGGATCGACGACGGGGGCGAGGCCGGGAAGCTCCCGCAGCACGGTCCCCGTGTGCAGGACGAAGGCCTGCGAGTCCTGGCCGACCTGCGCCGCCACGACGAGTCCGACCACCGCGTTCAGCTCCTCGTCCCAGACGGGACCGCCGCTGAACCCCTGCCGGATGTGCGTGGTCTGGCCGTCCGCCCGGGAGAGCTGGAGCCATCCCTCACTCGTGCGCCCGCCGAGCCGCCCCCGGAACCAGATCTCGCTCGGCTCGCCGCCCGTGAACCCCACGGCGCGCGCCGGATGGTCCCAGACCTCCTTCGGCGACGCCATGGGCAGCGGACGCGCGGCGTCCGGAGCGGGGTCCGTCAGCCGCAGCACGGCGAGGTCCCCGGTGCGGTCGGCGCGGATCGGCACCCAGTGCTCGACCACGGCGACACCGCCCCCGGCACCGCCGCCCGGCCGTGGGTCCTCCTCCGCGAGCGGAAAGTCCACCCTCACCGCGGTGCCGGGGGCCACCGAGGCCTCGCGCGGCCGCTCCAGGGCGTCCGCCACCACATGGGCGCACGTCAGCACCAGATCGCGGGCGACGAGCAGACCGGCGCCACCCAGCGCGCCGTCCTCGCCGCTGATCCGTACGACGCCGGCGGCCGGCATCCGGTCCGTCCCACCCGGCGACGCCCCCGCCGTCGTCGTGGTGTCGCCGCTCGTCATACGGCGGCGCCGGCTCCCTGCGCCGGAACACCGGACGAGTCCTCTCTCGCCTGACTCCGGTGCCAGGTCAGGGTCACGGAGAAGTTGGCCGCGGTCGCCGTACTGGCGATCACGACGTCCGCCCCCGCCGACAGGGACACCCCGAACTCCAGCGTGATCTCGTCCGGAGCGCTCGCCAGGTCCCGGAAGCGCCCCACGAAGCTCTCCGCCACCGGCCGTACGGTGTCCAGCATCTGACCGAACGACCGCTCGGCCCGCGCCACCGAGCGGCCGCCCCGGCCCACCCGGACCAGCGTCTCGTCCACTTCACGGATCTGCACCCGGACCGCTGCGTCGCTCCCGTCGCCCAGGGGCACCTCCACCGTGTGGACGGGCCGATCGCTCATGACAACCTCCAATGTCGGGAGTTGGAGATCGTAGGGACGCGGTGGGCCGTCCGAGGGCCACTTCGGGTGCGCTTCACCCCTCCGGGGTGGCGGCGGTATCCGGCCTGATCGCCGCTCGCCGGATCACCGAACACGACAGCGGGCATGCATGAACGGTCGGGCCGGCCGGCGTCGTCGTGACGTCGGCGGCATTGCGGACCACACGGCGCTCAGGGGAGACACGGTGACGCACCTCGCGGACTCGATCGAATCGATGGAGCAACTCGCCACGGTCTGGCGGGCCATGGTGCTCGACCGGGACCCGGAGGCGGACGTGCGGGACCTTCCAGGCATCGCCGTCCGCTGGGCCGACTGCCGGTTCTCCTTCTGGAACTGCGTCACGCTGACCGACGTGGGGGCGGACGCCGCGCTCGCGGAGCGGCGTCTCGCCGAGGCGGCGGACATCATGCGCTCGAAGAAGCATCCGGGCTTTCTGTGGGTCTTCGAGGACCTCCTCGGCCCCGAGGCGCGCGCGGCACTGACGGCGGCGGCCGAACGGGCGGGCCTCGCCCACGCCTTCCCCGGCACCGGCATGGCCGGCGACCTGCTCCCCATCCCCGAGCCCAGCCACCCCGACCTGACGTTCGTCCGCGTACGCACCGACGAACACCTGCGCGCCTACGCGGACCTGAACTCCCGCGCCTACGGCTTCCCGCTGGAGGACGGCCGTGACGGACTCGCCGGCTCGGCGCTGTGGAAGAAGGACGTGCACGCCTACCTCGGGATGCGGGGCGACGTCCCCGTGACGTGCGCGGCGACGGTCGAGGCGGCGGGCCGCCTCTTCGTCGTCCTCGTCGCCACGGACCCCCGATGGGAGCGCAGAGGCTACGGCGAGGCCGTGACCCGCAAGGCCCTGTACGAGGGCGCCCGGGCCACCGGACTGACCCGCGCCACCCTGCACGCGACCGTCGCCGGGGCACCCGTCTACCCGCGCATCGGTTTCCGGCCGAACTCACCCCTGCACTTCTTCGGTCTGCGGTAGCCGCGTCACAGGGCCCGGGCGACGAGGAGGGCGACGTCGTCGTGGTCGTCCGGGTGGCGCAGGCCGTACAGCAGCAGATCGCAGGTCTCCTCCAGGGGCCGCCCCGGGTCGTCGAGGAAGCCGAGGAGGACGTTCAGACGGTCGTCGATGGGATGCTGCCGGGTCTCGACGAGGCCGTCGGTGTAGAGCACGAGCAGATCTCCCGGACCCAGCTCGGTCGTGGTGGTCTCGAACTGGATGCCGCCGACGCCGAGCGGTGCTCCGGTCGGCAGGTCGAGCAGGGTCGGCGCACGGCCGACGCGGGCCAGCGCGGGTGGCATGTGCCCCGCGTTGGCGATGCAGCACTGTCTGGTGTGGGGGTCGAACACGGCGTAGAGACACGTGACGATGTAGTGCTCGAGGTCGCAGGTGATCTTGTCCAGGTGCTGGAGCACCTCGCCCGGGTCGAGGTCCAGGTCCGAGTACGCGCAGGTCGCGGTGCGGAGCCGGCCCATGGTGGCGGCGGCGTCGATGCCGTTGCCCATGACGTCGCCGACGACCAGCGCGGTCTTGTCACCGTTCAGCCGGATCACGTCGTACCAGTCGCCGCCGACCTCGCTGGTGGCCTGCGCGGGCTGGTAGCGGGAGGCGAGTTCCAGACCGGTGTGGTGCGGGGGATGGTCGGGCAGCAGGCTGCGCTGGAGGGTCAGGGCGGTGTTGCGCACGCTCTGGAACCAGCGGGCGTTGTCGATGGCCACCGCGGCCCGGCTGGCCAGTTCACTGGCCAGGACGACGTCGTCCTCGTCGAACGGAAGCGGATTGCGGGTGCGCTTGAGGTCGAGGGCGCCGAGCACCTCGCCGTGGGCGATCAGCGGCACGGCGAGGTAGGAGTGGACCCCGGCCCGCGCCAGCATCGTGGCGGCCTCGGCGTCGCGGGCGATCCGTGGCAGATCCTGGTCGCCGACGTGCCGTACCAGGATCGCCCGTGCCGTGTGCACGCACAGCGTGACCAAGCGGTCGCCCTCGTAGGCGGCGAGGTCGCCGGGCGGGTCGGCGGCACGCAGCGCCACGGTGGGATGGGCCGCCTTGAGGGCGAGGGCGCGGAAGAGTTCCGGGCCGTCGTCCGGGGGGCGCTTGCGGCGGCAGGCGAGGGCGGAGTCCAGGACGTCCACGGCGACCACGTCGGCGAGTTCCGGGCTGGCGATCTCGGCCAGCTCGCGGGCGGTCTCCTCCACCTCAAGGGTGGTGCCGACGCGGGTGGAGGCGTCGGCGATGAGGGCGAGGCGGCGCCGGGCCCGGTCCGCCTCGGCGGCCGCCCGGTGCCGTTCGGTGACGTCGACGACCGACGTGGCCGCGCCGAGCACCCGCCCGCCCGGGTCCTCCAGGCGGTAGAAGGACAGGGACCAGGCGCGCTCGTGCTCGGGGTCGGACGGGGGCCGGCCCACGTGGTACTGGTCGAGCAGCGGGGTGCCCGTGGTGAGCACCTGACGCAGCGCCGACTCGACGGTGTCGACGTCGGGGAAGGGCAGGGTCTCGCGCAGGTGACGGCCGATGTGGTCCTCGGCCGGGATGCCGTCGATCCGCTCCAGCGCCGGATTGACCAGGAGATAACGCAGGTCGGGGTCGAGCAGGGCGAGCCCGATCGGGGACTGGTTGATCAGCCGCTCGCACAGGGCCAGGTCGGTCTCGACGCGCTGGAGCAGGGTGTGGTCGGCGGCCAGGCCCAGGGCGTAGACATCCCCGAGATCGTCGAGCAGCCGCATGTTGCGGAACTCCATCAGGCGGCTGCTGCCGTCCTTGTGCCGGACGGGGAAGGCGCCGGCCCAGCTCCGGCCCGTCTCCAGGACCTCCGTGAACAGCTTGAGGACCGCCTGGAAGTGCTCGGGGTGGATGATCAGCCGTGCCGCGGGCTTGCCCAGCGCCTCCTCCGCTGTGTAGCCGAAGAGATCCTCGGCCTGCGGGGTCCAGAACACGATGCGCCCGTCGGTGTCGAGAACCAGCGCCGCCACGCTGAGCACGTCCAGCAGGCTGGTCTGCTGGGGCGCGCCCGTGTCGTAGGGGTCACCGTCGGACGGGAAGGATTCGGCTGTCATCCTGGGCCTCCTGTACCGGCTGTGCCGGCCGGCAGGACGTGCCGGCCTCCGCCGGCATCGCCGCACTGCTGTGGCCGTCGGCCCTTCCATGCTCCCTCCGGGCCCCCGCCTTGCCCAATCCCGGCGGGCGGAGCCGTCCGAGCGGCGCTGCTGACCTGGGATGACGACGGGAGACCGACGAGGCCTGCGGCAGGCCGCCAGGCCCGACCGTCCCCGGCCAAGGGGCCCTGCCGGGGCATCCGGTCTTTCCGGCTCGCCGGCCCTCCCGGGTCAGCCGGTCTTCCCGGGGCATCCGGTCTTTCCGGGCTGGCGGGTCCTGCCGGGGCAGCCAGCCGTCCTGGGCTGGCCGGTCCTGCCGGGGCATCCGGTCTTTCCGGGCTCGCCAGCCCTCCCGGGCCAGCCAGCCGTCCTGGTTCAGCCGGTCCGCCCCGGCCAACCGGTTCTCCCGGGCCAACCGGCCCTCCGGTGTCACCGGTCCTCCCGGGGCAACCGCCCTTCCGCGCGCCGACGGCTTCCCCTCGCCGACTGGCCTTCCCCGCGCCGCCCCCCGCCTGCCCCGCCCGCCCGCACGCCCGGACGGCCTGTCTGCGGGGATTGTGCACATCACGCGGACAAAAGGGAACATAGTCGAGTGGAGGATGGAACCAATGGATTCCGTGCGAAAGGGCTCCGATCCGCCCACGTCCGCAACGCCGCGTGATCTGTTCGACGCGTCCACCGACGCGGCAGCCGTACTGTCCGCCCACGGCGTCGTGATCGGCTGGACCCGGGGCGCCGAGGATCTCCTCGGCTACCGGGCGGCCGAGGTCGTCGGCGGCTCCGCCGCGCCCCTGGTGGCGATGCCCGGTGATCCCGGGCGGGTGGCCGGGGTCGTCGAGCGGTGCCGGGCCGGCATGGGGTGGAGCGGCTTCATCACCCTGCGGCATCGCGACGGCCACCGCGTCGACGCCGACCTCAGGGTCTCCGCGTCCTTCCGGGTCGGCGAGGATGAGTGCTTTCTGGTCTCGGCCCGCGAGCTGCGGCAGCAGTGGGCGGTGGGCCAGTCCGTCCTCGAGGGATTCCTGACCCGCTCGCCGGTCGGCATGGCGGTGATGGACCTGGAGCTGCGCTATGTATGGCTCAACGACACCCTCGAGCGCTTCGGCGGCGTGCCCCGCGAACAACGCCTCGGGCGCCGGCTGAGCGAGGTGCTGCCCGGGTTGCAGGGCGAGGCCCTCGAGGGCCTGATGCGCAAGGTCCTGGAGACCGGAGTCCCGGTCACCGACTACGAGTACGTCGGATGGAGCTGGGCCGATCCACACCGCCAGCACGCCTACTCCACCTCCTTCTTCCCCTTGGTGGACGCGGACGACTCCGTCACCGGCGTCTGCTACATGGTTCTGGACGTCACCGAGCGCTGGAACGCCCGCCGGCTGCTGTCGCTGGTCAACGAGGCCGGGGTCAGCATCGGCCGGACGCTGGACGTGCTGCGCACGGCCCAGGAACTCGCCGACTTCGCCGTGCCCCGCTTCGCGGACTTCGTCATCGTCGACCTGCTCGAGCCCGTCCTCAGCACCGCGGGGCACGGAGCGTGGCTGACCGACGAGGGACCGGCGTCCGCCCGGCCGGTGATGCGCCGCGCCGGGATGAGCTCGGTGCGGGAGGGCTGCCCGGAAGCGGTGGCGCGGGTCGGCGAGCGGGTCGACTTCATCCCTCCGCCCGGCGATGTGAACATGCTCTTCACGGGCGAACCGGTCCTCATTCCGGTCCTCGATCCGGACGACGAGATGTGGGCCGCCGAACCGCCCGAGCGACTCACCAGCATGCGGGAGTACGGCCTGCACTCGCTCATCTCCGTGCCGATGCGCGCGCGGAACACCGTCCTGGGGCTCACCACCTTCCTGCGGTCGGCCAATCCCGCCTCGTTCCAGCCCGACGACGTCCTGCTGGCCCGGGAGATCGTCGCGCGAGCGGCGCTGTGCGTCGACAACGCCCGCCGCTACACGCGGGAACACACCGCGGCGGTCACCCTGCAGCGCAGTCTGCTGCCCCAGGCGCTCACCGGCGGAGAAGCGCTGGAGGTGGCCTCCCACTACCTGCCGGCGGACGTGACGGGCGGGGTCGGCGGCGACTGGTTCGACGTGATCCCGCTGTCCGGCGCCCGCGTCGGCCTCGTGGTCGGCGACGTGGTCGGCCACGGCATCACCGCGGCGGCGGCCATGGGCCGGCTGCGCACCGCGGTGCAGACCCTCGCCGACATGGAGCTGCCGCCCGACGAACTGCTGGCCCATCTCGACGACCTCGTCCTCCGGCTGAGCGAGGAGCAGACCTCCGAGGAGGGCGCCGAGCAGAGCACGACCCCCTTCCTCGGAGCCACCTGCCTCTACGCCGTCTACGACCCGGTCAGCCGGCGCTGCACCATGGCCCGGGCCGGACATCCACCCCCTGTCGTCGTCACACCGGACGGGCACGTCTCCTTCCCCGAACCCCCCGCCGGCCCTCCGCTCGGGCTGGGCGGCATCGCGTTCGAGTCCGGCGAGATCGAACTGCCCGCGAACAGCCTGCTCGGGCTCTACACCGACGGCCTCATCGAAGGACCCGACGGCGACCTGGAGTCGGGCATGTCCCGACTCGGCGAGCTCCTCGCCCGGCCCGGCACCGACCTCGACACCCAGTGCCGGTCCGCCGTGCAACACCTCGTGTCGCTGCCCCAACGCGACGACATCGCCCTGCTGCTCGCCCGCACACACGCCCTGGACTCCGAGCACGTCGTCTCGTGGGACGTGCCCGTGGACCCGGCCGCCGTCGGCGAACTCCGCGCCCTGGCCACGCGTCAGGTGGAGGCCTGGGGCTTCGAGGAGCTGGCCATGACGACGGAGCTCGTCGTCAGCGAACTCGTCACCAACGCGATTCGCTACGCCCAGTCGCCCATACGCCTACGCCTGCTCCGTGACTCCCGCCTGACCTGCGAGGTCGCCGACGGCAGCAGCACCGCCCCACGGCTGAGACACCCCCGCAGCACCGATGAAGGCGGCCGGGGCCTCTTCCTGGTCGCCCAGCTCGCCCATCGCTGGGGAGCCAGGTACACGCCGGAGGGGAAGATCATCTGGGCGGAACAGGAACTCCCGTGACGGCTCGGGCCGTCACGCCCGCGCCGGAGACTCCGGCCGGCGCCGTACCCGGGACCGGGGAGCCGCCGGACACGGCCGGCTGTTGGCTCAGTCGCCGCCGTCCGCATCGCCGCCCCGCCCGCCGCCCGAGCGCGCCGACCGGCGGGCCAGTTCACCGCCCGCGAGGGTCACCCTGGCCACCGCCCGCACCCAGCGAGGACCACCCCGCGCCGCCCACACGACGCAGACGCATCCGCCCACGGTGAGCAGCAGAACGCAGGACAGCAGGAGCACGGCCATGGAAAGGTCCCCCCTCGGGTTCGACGGTCGGCGCCATCATCTCAGCAGGCACCGCCCGGACGGGCGCGGTGGCCCCTCGGAGGAGAGAGGCCACCCGAGGGGCCATCGCGCCACGTCCGCACGCCCGTCGGACCACGTCAGACCGGCGTCGCGAACCGCTCCCACACCCGGTGGGCCCCCAGCAGGCGGACGACCTGCTCCAGCGCGGCGGTGGGGGAGTCCGTGAGGACCACGCCGGGCGCGTCCACGGGCACGCCCGCCGCTTCGAGGGCGACCTTGCCGCCCGCCCAGGCGCCGATGGCCTTGCCGTGCCGGAACGCCTCCGTCAGCAGCAGCAGGACACGCGGGTCGCACGGCGTCGGCTCCGCGGCGGCGGGCGTGGACTTCGCGTCACGGGCGGTGTACGCGTCGCTGCCCACGCCGGGGGTGCCGGCCAGCAGGAGGGCGTCGAACTCGACCGAGCGCGCGGTGACGTAGGTGCGCTGCACCGTCACCGCGCCGTCGTCCGAGCCGAGGCTGCCGCCGGCGGGCGCGACGACCAGCGGCACCATGCCGGCGTTCAGCACCGCCTCGCGCACCGCGCGGACGCCGTCCAGTTCGCCGTCCGCGCCGGTGACGATGCCGACGACGCGCCCGTCCACCGGCCACGTCCGGCCGACCTGCGACAGCGCCGGGCTCGGCTCGACGTCGGCGAGCGGCACGGTCGGCGCCGGGGCGGGCAGGCCGAGCCCCTGGGCGACCTGTTCGCACAGCTCGGGATCGATGTTGGCGAGCACCCGCAACTGCCGCTCCTTGACGGCCTGTTCATAGCACTTGCCGAGTTCGAAGACGTACGCGCCGATGATGTGCTCGCGTTCCACCGGGCTCATGCTCAGCCAGAACCGGCGGGGCTGGCTGAAGTGGTCCGCGAACGACTCCGGGGCCTCCCGCACCTTCGTCGCCTCGGGAATGCGCACCGGCGTCTCGACGTACGCCCCGGTGTCCGCTCCGGCCGTGAAGGGGCAGCCGCCGTCGAGCGAGTTGGGCCGGTAGGGAGCGACGCCCCGGTGGACCGCCGTCTGGTGCATGCCGTCGCGCTGCATGTCGTTGACCGGCGCGTGCGAACGGTTGATGGGCAGCTGCGGGAAGTTGGGCCCGCCCAGCCGGGTGATCTGCGTGTCCAGATAGGAGAACAGCCGCCCCGCGAGCAGCGGGTCGTCGGTGATGTCGATCCCGGGGACCAGGTGGCCGACGTGGAAGGCGACCTGCTCGGTCTCGGCGAAGAAGTTGGACGGATTGCGGTTCAGGGTGAGCAGCCCGACCGGCTGCACCGGCGCCAGCTCCTCGGGGACGATGTTCGTGGGGTCCAGCAGGTCGATGCCCTCGAAGGTCTGTTCCGGAGTGTCGGGGAAGGTCTGGATGGCCAGCTCCCACTGCGGATACGCGCCCGCCTCGATGGCGTCGGCGAGGTCCCGGCGGTGGAAGTCCGGGTCCACCCCGCTGGTGATCTGCGCCTCCTCCCACACCTGGGAGTGCACACCGAGCTTCGGCTTCCAGTGGAACTTCACCAGCGTCGTACCGCCGTCGGCGTCGACCAGGCGGAAGGTGTGGACGCCGAAGCCCTCCATCATCCGGAACGAGCGGGGGATGCCCCGGTCGGACATGTTCCACATGGTGTGGTGGGTGGCCTCGGTGTGCAGGCTGACGAAGTCCCAGAAGGTGTCGTGCGCGCTCTGCGCCTGCGGGATCTCCCGGTCGGGGTGCGGTTTGCCGGCGTGGATGACGTCCGGGAACTTGATCGCGTCCTGGATGAAGAAGACCGGGATGTTGTTTCCGACCAGGTCGAAGACGCCCTCACTGGTGTAGAACTTGGTCGCGAACCCGCGGGTGTCGCGCACCGTGTCGGCCGACCCGCGCGATCCCAGCACCGTGGAGAACCGCACGAACACCGGTGTCTCCACGTCCTTGCCCAGGAACGCGGCCTTGGTCACGGAGGTCGCCGTGCCGTAGCTCTGGAACACCCCGTGCGCGGCCGCGCCCCGGGCGTGCACCACCCGCTCGGGGATCCGCTCGTGGTCGAACTGCATGACCTTCTCGCGCAGATGGTGGTCCTGGAGCAGCACCGGTCCGCGCGGTCCCGCCTTGAGCGAGTGGTCGGTGTCGTACAGCCGGGTGCCCTGAGCGGTGGTCAGGTAGGCGCCGGACTGGGCCATCCGGGCCTGCTCGGCGCCGGTCGGCTGACCGGTCGGGGACACGGTCTCCGGACCGCTCTGGTCCGGTTTGGGCGGCAGCGGCTCCCTCGGGTCGGTCGGTTCGGCGACCGACGGCGACTCGGCCCCCGGCTTGCCGGGGATTCCTTCCGCGGGTCCGCCGTCGCCCTGCAAGCTGTCGGCCACCTTGTGGGCTACCCGCTTCAGGGGGTTGGCCTCGCTCATACGTCCTGCTCCTCGGCTCGTGTCGTTTCGTACCGCCCTCGGGGCGCGCGCGGCGAGTACCCACGCGCGCGGGGGTCAGTTCCGGCAGCAACGGGCGCAGGATCAGCGGCGGGTCGGTCAGCCGACCGTCTCGCCGTCGTGTGTGCCGCCCTGACAGCGCTGGGAGACGCCGTTCGGCCCCATGCCGTCTACGGAGATGATGATCATCCCGCCGCCCTGGATGCACTCCTGCGCGGTGACGTCGACCGGAGCCCGAGCGGCGCCCGGGGCGGCGGCGCCGGGCAGGCCCTGAGCGGCGACGGCCTGAGCGGGGGCGGCGCACAGCGCCGACACGGCCAGCACGGCGGCCGGCACCCATGACGACTTGTTCATCGCAGACTCCTTCTCACCCGTGCCCTCTCAGCGTCACCGCCCACCGCCCGCCCCGCGACCGGACAGACGCACCCGGGCGACGCGCCGAATCAGGCGTGCTGCCGCGCGCGCCGGCCTGACCGGTACCGCCGGGGTTTCGCCCCCCCCTGGCCGGGAAGGCCGGACAGCCGTCGTGCGAAGATCCGGAACCTACCGCTCATGAGCCGGGACCGGATCGGCGGTCCGCGGCGACCACGCACCGAGAGAAGAACGCATGCGCACCACCGTGATCAGGGCCGGACGGCTCGCGACCGCCGCCGCGGGGGCGGTTCTCCTCACCGGCTGCGGTGGCGGCGCCGCGTCCTCCGCCCCGACCGCTGTCGCCTCCCCGGCGTCGTTCGGCCAGAAGGACGTGCGGGCGGACCTGGACGCGGCCATCGCGGCCGCCGGACTGCCCGCGGGACGGACGGAACCGGGACCTCCCTCGGCCGGCCGATCCGCCGGCCCGGGGGCGACCGAGAAGGAACGAAAGCGGGCCGCCCTCAGCGCTCGTGTGTCGCCGTGCGTGGTCTCCTGGCAGTCCAACGGCACAGGAGGGTCGTCCACCGGGGCAGACCCGGGCGAGGCGCGGCGGCAGCTGGACGCCGTGCTCGCGGATCTGGTGGCACGGGGCTGGAAGAAGACCGGCCGGCCCGAGGAAGTGCCGCTCGGCGACGACGGCACGTACTTCATGGCCACGTACAAGAAGCAGGGGTGGACCCTCAACGCCCGGCACATGGCCACGCCCCCTCTGAGCCAGTCCACCGCCATGGCCACAGAAGAGTCCTGTTTCGGCCGCCTCACCGACGAGGAGCTGGCCCTCCTGGAGGACTGACCCAGGTGCTCGCTCGGGAACCTCGCTCGGGGACTCGGTCAGCAACCTCGGTCAGCAATCTCCGTCAGCAATCTCCGTCAGGAACGGAGAAGCGCGAGGCACCTCCCCGCGCCTAGCCTGATCGTTATGGACATCACCATTCACACGGCCTCGCTCCCGCACGACGACCCGGACGCGTCCCTGGCCTTCTACCGCGACGCCCTCGGCTTCGAGGTCCGCAGCGATGTCGGGCAGGGCAAGATGCGCTGGATCACGGTCGGCCCCGCCGGCCAGCCCGACGTGTCCATCCTCCTGGCGCCGCCCGCCGCCGACCCCGGGATCACCGAGGCCGAGCGCCGCACCATCGCCGAGATGATGGCCAAGGGCACCTACGGCTGGATCCTGCTGGCCACCCGGGACCTCGACGGCACCTTCGCGAAGGTGCAGGCCCGCGACGTCGAGGTCGTCCAGGAGCCGACCGAGCAGCCGTACGGCATCCGGGACTGCGCGTTCCGGGACCCGGCGGGCAATCTGGTCCGCATCCAGGAGATCCGCTGAGCCGTCCCCCGCGACGCGAAGGAGTTCCCCGATGTGTCACCCCTCGTGGGGACGCGCACGCACCGCGGCGCAGCGCCTGGCCGACCTCGCGCGACTGCGCCGCGTCCGCGACCGGATCGACCGCGAGTACGCGTGGCCGCTGAACGTCGAGGCGCTCGCCCTCGGCGCGAACATGGCCGCCGGGCACCTCAGCCGCCAGTTCCGGCTGGCCTACGGCGAGTCGCCGTACACGTATCTGATGAGGCGTCGTATCGAGCGCGCCACGGCACTGCTGCGGCACGGGGACCTCGGCGTCACCGAGGTCTGCCGCGCGGTCGGCTGCCCGTCACCGGACATCTTCGGCACCCGCTTCACCGAGCTGGTCGGCATGCCGCCCGGCGCCTACAAGCGGCAGACGGCGGGCCCCTCGGCGGGGATGCCGCTCGTGACGAGCCCTACCGGTAGTTCCTGATCCGGCCGAGCCGCGTCGCCGGCAGGCCTCCGGTGCGCACCGGGCCCGGGCGCGCCTCCTTCTGGGAGCCGTGGAGACCACCGGCGGCCGGCCACTCCTGGACCGGTCGCCACAGCCGGGCGAGCGCCAGCGGCACGCCGATCACGGGGATCAGCCATACGGCGACGTACAGCCGGTCGAGTTCGACCGCGACGGGATGCGCGGCCGCCGTCGCGAAGCCGGTGGCGCCCATGGCGATCACGCACAGCGCGACCGGCACCGAGCGCTGCCACACGCCCCACGCGCCCGCCGCGAGCAGGAAGAGCAGCAGCGGCGCGAGGGCCTCCTTCTGGAGCCACTGCCCCCAGTAGTCGAGGTTGAGGCGGACGAGGGACTGCCATGGATCGGCGATCTCGGGCCGGGTCCAGTGCAGTGTGAAGGTGTCCTGGATCGAGTCGGTCGTGCCGGGCAGCCTCAGCGCCCGGCTCAGCACCAGCACGGCCAGTGCGCCGCCCGACGACAGCCCGGCCAGCCACCAGGTTCCGCGGTGCCGGACGCGCCGTACGAAGAGCAGCGCGGTGACCGCCGCGGCCGCCAGGAACAGACCCGCGATCAGGAAGCTCGAGTACCTGACGGCGACCCCGCAGCCGAAGGCGCCGGCGAACAGCACCGCACCTGGCATGACGCGGCCGTGGAGCAACCACACCGAGGCGAGCAGCAGCGCGGCCATCAGCGCCAGCGTCGGGCCTTCGGTGAGCGGCCGGCCGCCCCAGGAGGCGAGCGGGGTCACGTAACAGAGGGCCTGCCCGAGCACCGCCGCCGGTGGCGGCGCGCGCAGGGCGCGCAGCAGCAGGTACACGAGATATCCGGCGAGCGCGGTGCAGGCGAGCGCGACCAGCGTGAGCCCGGCCTTGGCGCCCAGCAGCGCCACGAACGGCGCGGCCGCCAGCGGGAAGCCGGGCCGGGTGTGGAAGATCCTCTCGTACCGGGGGTCGGTGGGCTCGAGCCCGTTCGCGTACGTCTTCTCGCACTGTGCCGCGTCGGCGGCCTCGCGGCCCGGTTCGCGGAACGTGAGCGGGTCGAGCATGCGGTTGCGCTGGACCAGCCTGGCCGTGTCCTCGCAGTACGCGGCGACGGCCTTGTGTGTCGCGGCGCGCGGTGAGTCGCCGAGGAACTCGAAGGCCTGGCGGGCATAGCGGTAGGAGTCGTTGGAGAAGCGGGTCGCCGGGTAGCCCAGGACGTGCAGCAGCACGAAGGCCGCGGCGACGAGCGCGGGAAGGGCCCGCGGCAGCCGACGACGCGTTTCCGCACTCGGCGTGCCGGAACCGGGAGAGCTGGCGGTCACCTCACAAGCCTCGGCCGGAATCGGCGAGTCCTCCACTTGAACGGGGCGTCCGGCCGCCGCGGGAGTGGACTGCATCGGGGCGCTCGGCCGCCGCGCAGCGCGCTCGCCCTGACCGCCCCGCCCCCACCGTCCAGAGTGCGTCATTCACTCTGTATGCATGGGAATGCATGAATACTGACCGTTATGTGAGACCATAGACGGTGGTGGCCCTGGCTCGTCGGCGCGGCCGGACTGGCCGCACTGTCGGCAGCCGTCATCGTGGCGATGCGGACCGGCGGAGAAACGGCCGTGGCGTCCCTCAGCATCCTGATCTCCACGACCGTCGGCCTCCTGGGATGGTCGTGGCACCGTTCACGCCCCGTCGCCCCGGCCAACACCGCCGAACTCGACCAGGCCACCGAAGCCCTCGCCGCCATGGTGCGCCGGCAGTGGACCGAGGAAGCCGCCGCACAAGGGCTTCTCGACCCTCACCCGCTGGCCGTGCGCTGGCGCAGCGCCCAGGCGGAGGCCGGTGACCACGTCCGCGTCGTGGGCCGTACGCTCTCGGGCCGCAGCGACGACCTTCCCGCCTTCGCCGCGGGCTTCCTCGCCCTGCCCCACCGGCGGCTGGTCGTGCTCGGCGAACCGGGTTCCGGCAAGACCACCCTGGCGATGCTGCTCGTCCGGGAGCTGCTGCTGCGTCCGCAGCCGGGCGAGCCCGTTCCCGTACTCCTGCCCCTGGCGTCCTGGAACCCGCTCGCCGAGTCGCTGAGCGGCTGGCTGGCCCGCCGTGTCCACGAGGACTACCCGGCGCTGCGCAATCACGAGCTGTACGGCAGGTACGCCGCCCGCAGACTGGTCGCGGAAGGCCGTGTCCTCCCCGTCCTCGACGGCTTCGACGAACTCCCCGACGCGCTGCGGCCGAAGGGCCTGCACGCCATCAACCAGGCCATCGCCGTGCACGGCCCGCTCATCCTCACCTCACGCGTCGCCGAGTACGACCACGCCGTGGAAGCGGGCGACGTGGTCACCGCCGCGGCGGTCGTCGTCGCGGAGCCGGTCACCCCCGACGACGTCGTCGACTACCTGCGCAACACCGTGACACCCCGGCGTACGGCTGCATGGCGACCCGTCGTCGACGAGCTTCGAGGCAACCCCCGCGGACCCCTCGCACAGGCCTTCTCCGTCCCGCTGAACGTCTGGCTGGCCCGTACCGTCCACTCCGCCCCCGGCACCGACCCGGCCGAACTCACCCGCCACAGCGACCCCGACACCTTGCAGCACCACCTTCTCGACGCGCTCGTTCCGGCCGTCTTCAAGGGCCCGCCGAGCCGGCTCGACCCGTCCGTGCCGGACAGCCGCCGCGCCGCCGCGGCCCGTTGGAGCCCGGACCAGGCGCACAGCACCCTTGGATTCCTCGCCGCCCACATCAAACGGGAGGGCACCGAGGACATCGCGTGGTGGCAGCTCCACCGGGCGCTGCCACCAGACCCCGCGGGCCCCCTGTCGGCGCCGCTGGCGGGAGCGGTCTTCGGCCTCGGTGCCGGATGCATGGCGGGCGACTACTTCAACATGGCCCTTCCACCCCTCGCCCGGCTGGTGGGTTTCCTGGTGATGACCCTGGCCACGGCGGCTGCCGGAACGGTGATGATCAAACTGGCGTGGCGCAGATGGTCCTGGGGCCGGCTCGGCGCCGCGGCTGTCATGCTCCTCGCCTCGGCGCTCTGCGTCGGCGCAGTCGTGGGGCGGTGGACCGCGGCGGCGCCGTACTCGTTGTTCGGGAGCGTCATGGATCTCCCGCGGCCCGCTCCAGGGGCGGGTCTGAGGGCCGGCTTCGGCTGGGCGCTCGCCCTCGTGGTCTTCGGACTGGGGGCGGTGGTGGTCTCGGCTGTGAGCGCCGCACGCGGCCGCACCGGCGCGGGACATCGCCGGAGCCGCCGGAGGATGAGCCTCAGGGGCCACCTGAAGAAGGTGCTCGCCTTCGGGTTTCTCTTCTGGCTCGGTGCCGAGTTCACAGGGGTCCTCGTATATCTCTCGGTTCAGCAGAGCGCGGCACCCGGT
This sequence comes from Streptomyces sp. NPDC030838, assembly GCF_055572035.1. NCBI lineage: Bacteria > Bacillati > Actinomycetota > Actinomycetes > Kitasatosporales > Streptomycetaceae > Streptomyces > Streptomyces sp. NPDC030838. The sequence goes on from NZ_JBVIED010000009.1 coordinate 77,412, forward strand.
TTTCTCGGTGCGACGTTCCCCGCCTTCTGGGAGGATTTCGAGTTCGCGTCCCGGCGTGCGGCATTTCGAGCGTTCGTCTTCGTGATGATTCTCGGCATCATGCTGGCCCTGGCGCTCGCCGACGAGGCATCGCCCCCGACGCGCCTGGACTTCCGCCTCCGCGGCCGGATCGGCCTGCTGCTCGCGGAGCTTCCGAGTGCGCTGGGGCGTGGTCTCCTGCTCGGTGTCACGCTCGGAACGGCCCTTGCCTTCGTATCGCCCTGGACGAAGGACATTCCGCTCACCACCAGGCTCGCCACCACCGGCGGCCTGGGCGCCTCGCTGGGCCTTCTCTTCGGTATCGGGCTGGGGATCCTTCGGTGGTCCCGCGCTCCGGCGGACCTCCATCAGGCCACACCGGCGTCGACCCTGCGCGGTGACCGCACAGTGGCCGTCACCATCGTCGCGCTGGGGGTGATCCCGCCCGTTGTGAAGTGGGTGGTGAGTACCGCGGCCGACCTCAGCCATGCCCCGGTTCTTCCGCTGCGGCTGATCGGCGACCTGCTCGCCAGCCCGGAGGCGAACGTGGCTCTGGGGCTGGCCGCCGGCCTCGTCATCGCCTCCAACACGGCTTTCTTCGCCTACCGCGAGACCTGTCTGCGGCTCGCCGGGGAGGGCCGGCTTCCGCGTCGGCCCATGGCATTCCTGGAGGACGCTCATCTGCTGTATCTGCTGCGGCAGGTGGGCGCCGTGCACCAGTTCTGTCACGCGCGACTGAAAGACCGGTACGACGGAGGCGGAGGCGGCGGCGTCAGTTCTCCCTCACCATTCCCAGCAGAGGTTCAACGGCCTCACTGCTGACGAAGAACCTCTCGCCGCCTTTCAGCTCCACGCGGACCGCGCCCGCCGGCATGACCTGGCAGCCACCGCTCTCGCAGTTCCAGGCACTCGTCTCGGACGGGTCGAGCTGCTTCCGAGCCTGGTCCAGAATTTCTCCGATCGACCAGGGGCCCGGCTCACCGCCGAGCAGTTCGACGGCATGGCCGTCGACAAAAACGGTGGTGGCCTGGTGACTTACGCCACCCTGGGGATTCAGATTCTCCGACGCCATGAACTACGCTCCTCATACGGCTTCCGCAATCCATCGTGTGCGAAATCCAGCGTGGGCCGCATTCGTCGGAAGCTCGCAGCGACCACGCTAAGACCGCGTCCGTCATGCCGCCACCGGACGGCATCCGCGAGCCGTGTCTCACGCGAAGTGTTCCTCCGCGCCGTCCCCTTGGGCGAGGGCCAGTCCGAAGAGCGAGCCGGTCGCCGCGGTGAGCCCGTTCGCGCACGCGGCGGCTGTCCCGGCCGGTACGGCCATGCGCCGCAGCACCCCGGAGACGGCGTCCTCCAGCAAGGCGAACCGAGCGACGAGCAGCCGTGGCCCCGCCGGCCCGGTCCGGCCGTGGTCGGCCACCAGGGTCATGACCTCGTGGGCACGGCGTTGCAGATCCGCGAGCGGCTGCCAGGCATCGGCCTGTCGTCCCGTCGAGCGAGGGTCGGCCAGCACCTCGCGCAGCCGGCCCCCGAGATCCGCGTGCCAGGCCGTCATCGCGCCGGCCATCTCCGCACAGAGGCCGTCGAGGCACATCCGGAGGACCGCCACGCCCGCCGCGATGCCCACCGGCGCCGGACGCCTGCCGGCCGCCGCTCCCGTGGTGGACGGCCGCGCGGTCACGCCCAGATAGTTGCGCAGAACGACGGGCATCACCTCGGCCGGAGCCGACTCCACGGGGTCGGCGGGCACCAGCGCCGAGCGCACGGGGGTGAGGCAGCGCGCGGCCTGCTCGGCGGCCGTGCGGCAAGCGTGGTCAGTGGGCACGGGACGTACTGCTCCTTTCGCCGGTGCCCGAGGCACCGGCCGGTCGGGTGTCCAGGAACACGGCGGCGGAGGGCGCTCGGTTCAGCGGCCCCCCGGTTCCGGAGCCGAACTCACCCGTGGACACGCTCTCCGGCACGCGACCGGACCGGTACGGCCGTACGGCCCACCGCCGCCGCCAGTTTGCGCAGCCGGCGCCAGTCCAGCCGGGGCGGCGGGTCGGGAATGCCGGGCCGTTCCCGGGGCACGCGGACGCGCAGCGCGCGGCGTTCGACACGGCAGCGGACGGGAGTCGGCAGCAGCACGGCCTCGCCGTCGACTCCGGCCTCCACCTCGGGGACGTCGGCGTCGATGACCACATCGTGCGAGGTCGTCATGCCCAACCCGCGCGGATCCAGGAGCAGTTCGGCGGCCTCGACCGCGCTGTCGACCTTCACGGCGACGACACCGAGCCGCCCGGAGTCCAGCCGCGCGCGTCGGCCGAAGCCGAAGGGGTCGTCCATGCGGTAGGGGTTGTTGCTGACCAGGACCGCCTGCGGATCGCTGATCGTGGTCCGGCCGACCGTGGCCGTCAGCCGCGGACCGCGCTGCCGGGAGAGCAGCTCGGGCAGCAGGTGCAGCGCCGTACCGACCTTGTCGTCGCGGTAGCCGGGACTCTGCACGACCGCTCCGTACACCCCGAACGAGGCGTTGTTGACGAACGGGCGGTCCCCCGCGAAGCAGAGGTCCACGCGGACCTCGACGCCGTCGGTGAGCGCGTCCAGGCAGGCGGCGGGGTCGTCGCGGTCCAGGCCCAGGTCCATCGCGAAGTGGTTGCGGGTACCGGCCGAGATCACCATGAACGGCAGACCGTGCTCCGCGGCCACGGCGGCGACCAGGGCCTGAGTGCCGTCGCCGCCGCCCACGCCGAGCAGGTCGGCGCCCTCCGCGACCGCGGCCCGGGCCAGGGCGACCACGTCCTGGCGCGCCTCCGGATCGAGCAGGACGACCCGTGCGCCCAGCCGCTCGGCCTTCTCCCGCAGGGCGAACCGCTCCACCTTCCCGCCGCCGGAACGGGGGTTGAGCAAGAGAAAGGGGCGCTGCGGGGCGGGCGTGCGGTACTCCTTGGCCCGGCTGGGCCGCAGCCCCGTGGTGCGCAGCGCGTACCGGCCGCTCCACACCGCCGCCGACCACAGCAGCGCGGACAGGACGACGACCCAGAGCAGGTTCGCCTGCGCGAAGAGGGTGACGACCGCGACGGGGGTGAGCAGAGCCAGCGCGGCGGCGGCCATCCGCACGGCGCCGCGGCGCGACAGCGTCCACCACAGTGCGGCGAACGTGACGACGAGGCCCGCGATGCCCGCCACGAGCAGCAGCAGCCCGCCGACCCCGCCCTCCACCAGCGGCAGCAGCAGCGCGCCGGCCGCGGCCCCCAGTGAGGCCCTGGCCGCCCAGGCCTGACGGCGATGCGTCCACTCCCTGACCACCGGTACCACTCGTCCCTCCCCCCGACGCCACCGGACGCTCCCGGCGGTCGTCGTCCCCCGTTCCCTTCCCCGAAAACTCCGGCAGCCCACCGGCGCACGGTCGGCGACGACGTCCCCGTACGAGGAGCCGAGCGCCGCGAGGACGGCCTCCGGGTCGGTGCTGTCGACCTTGGCCACCGCTGCGGCGGCGGCTTCGCGCAGCATCCGCGAGCAGTGGTCGATCAACGCGGCGTAATCAAGCACTCGCATCAGTGGATCGGCAACTCGCAGGGGCTGCGCTGCGCGGTTCCGCGGCTGCACGGCTGGCGTGGGCTGTGCGAGTGGTTGATGATGGGAGTACGACCGAGAAGGTGAATGATCACGAGCGACCGTGAGCCGAAGAAGGCTCGTCCCTCATCACAGCAGGCCTCCGCCGAGGAGCGCGTGTCCGCCCCGGCGGCCATGCGCAGTGCGATCGAGCAGCTCAGTGAGTTGTTGGGCAGGGTTCCGGAGTCCGTTTCCTCCCTCAAGCCGACCGAGCAGGGCTGGGAAGCCGACGTGGAAGTCGTGGAACTGGAGCGCATCCCCGAGACGACCAGCGTGATGGCCAGCTACCAGGTGGTGCTGGACCCCGCGGGGAATCTGCTGGCGTACGAGCGCGGGCGCCGCTACACGCGCTCGCAGATCGACAGGGCGGACGACCGTTAGATCGGTTCACCCCTTCGCTGGAAGGGAAGAAACCGTGACTGTCATGCCGCAGGGCAACAGTGGAGCCGTTGCCGCAGGCGGGGGCGGTGGGGGAAATCTCTACGACGTACTGGAACTCGTCCTCGACCGGGGCCTGGTCATCGACGCGTTCGCGCGGGTGTCCCTGGTGGGCATCGAGATCGTCAAGGTCGACGCGCGGGTCGTCGTGGCCAGCGTCGACACGTATCTGCGCTTCGCCGAGGCGTGCAACCGGCTGGACCTCGAGGAGGGCCGCAAGGCTCCGGCACAGCTGTCCGAACTCGTCCAGGACGCCTCCGAAGGCGGCGCCCGGGGCAAGAGCAAAGGCGCGCTGACGGGCGCCGTCGAGGCCGTCACCGAATCGTTGAGCAAGGGGCGCGACAAGGAGCGCGAGCACGAGCACGCCGAGCGCGGCTCCGGCCGGCGTTCCTCGCGGGAGCGGGACGCCGCGCGGGAGCGGGAGGAGTGAGCGAGCGATGTCCGTGTACGTGTACGCGATCACCAAGGCATCGCATCCGCTCCGTCTGGACGGCCTGGAAGGCGTGGGGGAGCCGCCCGCGAAGCTGCGCGTCGTGCGCGGCGACTCCCTGTGCGCCGTCGTCAGCGAGACGCCGGACGACCTCTCGGTCGCCCGCCACGACCTCCAGGCGCACCACGGTGTCGCGGAACGGCTCTGGGCCGACGGCCCGATCCTCCCGCTGAGCTTCGGGTTCCTCTCCCCGGACGACGACACTGTGAGCGCCACTCTGCAGCAGCGGACCGAGGAGCTCACGCAGCGGCTGGACGAGCTGACGGACCGGGCGGAGTTCAACGTCAAGGGTCTGGAGGAGGAGGACGCCGCGCTGCGTGCCGTCCTCCTGGAGAACCCGCAGGCCCGGGAGCTCAACGAGCGCACACGCGAGGGCGGTGGCACGTACGAGGACCGGCTGGCCCTCGGCGAGCTGGTCGCCCAGGGCGTGCAGGCCCACCATGAGGCGCTCGCCGGTGAGATCCTGTCCGCGCTGCGGCCGCTGGCCCGGGCCGAGAAGGTCGCGCCGCCGTCCCAGCAGTACTTCGTCAACGCGTCCTTCCTGGTGGACGGCGACCGCTCCGAGGAGTTCGCCGAGGCCGGCCGCGAGCTGGCGGAGCGCTACGGCGAGGACGTCGAGGTCCGGCTGCGGGGGCCCCTGCCGCCGTACAGCTTCGTCTGAGTTCGTCCGAGCCGGGTGAGGAGGCGAGATGGGACTGGTCACCGAGATTCTGCTGCTGCCGTTCGCCCCCGCGCGGGGCATCGGCTGGGTGCTCGACAAGGTGGTCCGCGCCGCCGAGGACGAGTTCTACGACCCCACTCCGGTCCAGGAGGCTCTGGTGAAGCTGGAGGAGGAGCGGGCCCAGGGCCGTGGTGACGCCGAGGAGCTCGCCCGGCAGGAGGAGGCGCTGCTGCACCGCCTGGAGGAGATCAGGGCCTACCAGCTGCGACAAGGCGGCCAGGGGCCGCTGTGACGCACCCACCGCCCCACGGGCCTCGGCGCGTGGGCGGGGAAAGAAGACAGGTCATGAACAACGCCAAGATCGGCGCGGCTCTGCTGGGTGGTTATGTGCTGGGCCGGACGAAGAAGGCGAAGATGGCGATCGGCCTCGGCGCGATGCTGGCCGGATCGCGGATCAATCCCGCGCAGGTCGGCAAGGCGATCCAGGAATCCCCGTTCATCCACACCCTCACCAAGCAGGTGCGGACCGAACTGACGGGCGCGGGGAAGGCGGCGGCGACATCCGTGCTGTCCGCGAAGGCCGACAGCCTGGCCGACGCCCTCCACGAACGGACGACCGGGCTGCGCGAGAAGGCACCCCCGACCGGTGAGCGGGACACCTCGGGGACCGAGGACACGGACGAGACCGACCGGACTGACGAGGCCGAGGAGGCAGAGGAGGCCGACGAGACCCAGGAGGCCGACGAGGAGAGCCGGGGCGAGGCAGGCGGCGGCGAGGACCAGAAGCGTGGCGAGCGAGCGCAGCCGAAGCGCCGGCCGTCCGGCGAGGGCGCGAAGAAGACCTCCTCCGCGAAGAGCCGCTCGCGGAGCGGCACCTCACGAGCGAGGAGGCCGGACGATGGCTGAGCAGCGGGGCACGGAGCGGCTGAAGCAGGAGCTGGAGCGCTATGTCGAGGCCCGTGTCCAGGTGATGCTGGAGGGCGTGGGCCACCGGATGGGCGAGGGCGCACGACGGCTGGCCGAGACCCACATCGGTCCCCGCGGGCTGGCCACCGCGGCGGCCAAGGGCGGCAAGCGGCTGACCGGACACATGCCGGCGGGCGGGACGCTGACCTCGGCCGCCTCGCACGCCAAGGACACCGCCGTCCACGCGAAGGACGTCGTACTGGACAAGGCCAAGGACGTCGCCCTCCACGGCCCGAAGGAGCGCGAGGGCACGGCGCAGGACGTGGCCCCGGACGCCGCGGGCAAGGGCCTGACCATCATCGAGGACATCGACGTCGGCGTGCCCGTGCGCGAGGCCTACGACCAGTGGACCCAGTTCCAGGAGTTCGAGCGGTTCAGCAAGGGCGTCGTCGGTGTCGAACAGGAGGACGACACCACGACGACCTGGCACGTCAAGATCGCCAAGGCCAGCCGCCGCTGGCGCGGCACCATCACCGAGCAGGTGCCCGACGAGCGGATCGCCTGGACGTCCGAGGGCGACAAGGCCACCACCAAGGGCGTCGTCACCTTCCACCCGCTCGGCGAGAACCTCACCAAGGTGCTGCTCGTCCTGCGGTACTTCCCCAAGGGGCCGGTCGAGCGGCTCGGCAGCCTGGTGCGGGCCCAGGGCCGTCGCGCCCGCCTCGATCTGAAGCTGTACCGCACCTTCGTGATGATGCGCGGGGAGGCCACCGGAGGCTGGCGCGGGGAGATCCACGGTGGCGAGGTGGTGCGTACGCCCGAGGAGGTCGAGAAGGCGGAGAAGGCGCGCGAAGAGGAGGAACGGGAGGACGAGGAGGAGTACGAGGACGAGGAGGAGGGCCCCGAGGACCGGTACGACGAGGAGGAGCGGGAGGAAGACGAAGAGGGAGAGGGCCGGGACGAGTACGAGGACGAGGACGAGGACGCCGAGTACGCCGAGCGTGACACGGACTACTCGTCCGACGACGAGGACGAGTGGGACGAGGAGGACGAGGAGAGCCGAAACCGCCGGGACGACAGGTCGAGCGCGCCGTGACCGAGCCCGAGCCCCGCTCCTCCGCGCTCTCGCCCTCCGGGTCGTCGCTCTACCCGTACGGCCAGCAGTCGGGCGCGAACCTCGCCGACATCCTTGAACGCGTCCTCGACAAGGGGATCGTGATCGTCGGCGACATCCGGGTCAACCTGCTCGACATCGAGCTGCTCACCATCAAGCTCCGCCTGCTGGTGGCCTCGGTCGACAAGGCGAGGGAGATCGGCATCGACTGGTGGGAGCACGATCCCTCGCTGTCCTCCCGCGCGGACAACCGGCGCACGCTCGAAGAGCAGAACAAGCGGCTGCGTGCCGAGGTGAGGGAGCTGCGCCGCCGCGTCGGGGAGTCCCCGGCCGAACTTCCCCCGCGGCGTCGCGTCGAGTCCGAGCGTGAGCCCGGTCGAGAACCGCGGCGCACCCGGCGCAAGCACCGGGACGACGACGAGGAGCGGGACCGAGAGCCGTGACCGGGCAGCTGAGCTACGCCTACGCCGTCGTCCGCTCCTCCGCCACGGCGGCGCGGACCGCGCTGACCGGGGTCCGCGGCGTGGCCGGGGCACCGGTGACGCTGGTCCGCGCGGGCGCGGTGGCCGCCGCGGTCGGCCCGGTGCCCGCCGACGAGTTCTCCGAGACGGCGCTGAAGGCGCGGCTGGAGCGCCTGGACTGGCTGGAGGCGACCGCCCGGGCACACCACTTCGTCGTGGACGCCCTGGCCGCGCACACCACCGTCCTCCCCCTGCGGCTGGCCACGGTGTACCGCGACGAGGCCCGCGTCGAGGAGATGCTGAGCGAACGGGAGCAGACCTTCACCGCGCTGCTGGACCGGCTGGAGGGGCACCTCGAATGGGGCGTGAAGGTATACGCCGAGGCATCCGCGGCCACCTCCGACTCGCAGGGCGACGCCACCGACGAGCCCGCCTCCGGCCGCGCGTATCTACGGCGCCGCAGACAGCAGTACCAGACCCGCGAGGACGTCTGGCGAGCCGCCGAGGCCGCCGTGCGGCGGACGGAGGAGAGGGCCCGCGGTCTGGCGGTGGACCGCGCCCGCCACCGCCCGCAGCAGGGCGAACTGGCCGCCGGGCCCGGCCGGAACGTCTCCAACGACGCCTACCTCGTCCCGCGCCACCTGGCCGACGAGTTCCGCGAGCGGATGCGGCACGCCGCCGACGACCTGCCCGGCGTCCGGGTGGAGGTCACCGGCCCCTGGGCGCCGTACTCCTTCACCGTGCTGCCGGAGGGAGCGGGGCAGCGATGACCGAGTACGCCGCGTACCCCGACGACGACCGTCCGATCAGCGGGCGGCAGGTGGCGCTGATCGACCTCCTCGACCGGCTGCTGAGCGGCGGGGTGGTGCTCACCGGCGATGTCGTCCTGTCGATCGCGGACATCGACCTGGTGCGGATCTCGCTGCGCGCGGTGGTGGTCGCCATCCGCGAGCAGGTGGAGGAGCAATGGGCCCCGGTGCTGACGGCGCCGACGGCCCCGGAACACGGCGTCGACCATGACGAGCCGGTCTGAGCCGCCTTTCCCCGCCGACCGGCTGCAGGAAGTGGCCGAGGCCGCAGGCCGCGCGTTCTCGCTCCTGCCCGCCCGGCCGGACGACGTCACGCCCCCGCCCGCGGGCCAGTCCGCCGCACAGCGACTGCACACCGACCCCGACACCGTGGAACGCGATCTCGTCCGACTGGTCCTCACCCTCGTCGAACTCCTTCGCCAGCTGATGGAGCGCCAAGCGCTGCACCGCGTCGACCAGGGCGATCTGACCGAGGAACAGGAGGAGCGCCTGGGCCTGACCCTGATGATCCTCCACGACCGGATGGCGGAGCTGTGCGACCGCTACGGCCTCACCCTGGAAGACCTCAACCTCGATCTGGGACCGCTCGGCCCCCTGCTCCCCCCACCGTGACGGTCCGGCCGAGGGACGCCGGGAACCCCCTGTGAGGGACGCCGATACCCGCTTGCCTAGGCTGTTCGACTGCGGGGTCGGGTTCGAGACCGGGACATGACGGCCCGGCGGGAGGCGTGAGCATGTGGATCTACTTTCAAGGGCTGGAGCCCACGGAGTTGCCCGCGGACGCGGCGGGCTTCGAAGCCCACTTCGACGTCGAGTTCGACGAGCTGCGCCGCCGGGTCCGGGCAGGGGTGGCCGTATGGCTGGAGAGCGGCTTCTTCCAGCTGAACGAGCTCTACTGCCCCCGGTCGCAGCCGGGCGGCGACCGGGAACTCCCCGTCTTCGGCGGCCGGCACATACCGGACCCCGACGGCGGCCCGGGCCACGTGGCGCTCGACCCGCCGGAGGCGGCGCGCGCGGCGGCGTATCTGGAGGGGGTGTCGTTCGAGGAGCGCTGGCAGGAGTGGACCCGGCAGTCCTCGCCCGCCCGAGATGACGAGGAACTGCGCGAGCTTCTGGCCGAGTACCACGAGGAACTGCGGGCCTTCTACGACAGGGCGGCTCAGCGGGGCTGGGCGGTGGCCAAGCACTTCTCGTTCTGACCGGGGCGCGCCTCCTCACCAGGCCCGGAGGCCGGTGTCGACGACGAGGGTCACCGCAGGACCAGAAGCACGGCCAGGGCGACGAGCAGTGAATCGATCCGGTCCAGCAGGCCGCCGGAGCCGGGCAGCCAGTGGCCGGCGTCCTTGGCCTGCGCACCTCTCTTGATCATCGATTCGAGGAGGTCCCCGGCGGGGCCGCCGACCGCCACGGCGACGGCCATCGGCCAGCTGAACGCGGACAGCAGGGCGAGCACCGCGAGGCCGGCGGCGGCACCGGTGAGCGTTCCGCTCCAGCGTTTGGCCGGTGACAGGGGCGACAGCCGCGGTCCGCCGAGCCCCTGACCGGCGAAGTACGCCACGATGTCGGCGATGGAGACCGCCACGAACAGCGCCAGCGCGCTCGCCCCGAGCGGCACCAGCGCGGCCAGCACACTCAGCCAGGCCAGTCCCAGCAGCCCGGCGGCGAGCCGGCGTTGACCGTGCTCGGCGTCGCCGGCCAGGAGCGGTACCGCGGCCACCGCGAGGGCCCCGATCGCCACGACCCGGAGCACCTGGCCGGGGGCCAGCCAGGCCGCCAGCACCACGCCCGTGACCGCCGAGGCCAGCACCAGCCGGTCGGCCCGGCCCAGCCGCATCAGCCCGCCGTACTCCAGCACGGCGATCAGCCCGGCCACGACGGCGACCAGCGCGGCGCCCGGGCGGCCCCACCAGAACGCACCGGTGACCAGGGGCACTCCGACCGCCCAGGCGCACCACCGGATCATCAGCTCACGGCGCCGGGACGCCACCACCGCGACGCCGCCCAGGAGCAGCGCCCCACCGAGGTAGGGCGTCAGGGCGGCGACGGTGATCATCGAGTGCTTCCGGCGGCGGAGAGGGGTGCGGGGACCGGAGCGGGCGAGGCCGGACGCGGGCCCAGTGTGTCCAGGGCGGCCTGGCACGCGGCCACGATGCGCGCGTTCTCGGCGGTGTCCCTGACCGCGATGCGCACGGTGCGGCCCTGGTACGCCGGGGACAGCGGCGACAGATCGCGCAGATACACGTCGTGCCGGCGGCACTCGTGCACCAACTGTGCGGCGCTCGGCCCGCCGGCCGGCAGGGTCACGGAGAGGAAGTTCGCCACGGACTCCTCGACCAGCAGGGTCGGGTCCAACCCGGCCAGATCGGCGGCCAGTCGACGGCGCAGCTCGTGGGTGCGGAGCCAGCGGTCGCGGTAGTAGGCCGGGTCGCGCAGGGCGGCCACCGCGGCCAGCTGCGCCGGGAGGCTTACCGGCCAGGGCGGCGTCCACCGGCGCAGCTCGGCCGCGGTGGCCGGCTCCGCCACCAGGAAGGCGGCCCGCACGCCGGAGAGCGCGTACATCTTGGACAGCGAGGTGCACACCACGACCCGCGGGTCGGTCGCGGCGAGCCCGGCGAGCGACTCTTCCAGGTCGACGTAGCCCAGGTATGCCTCGTCGATCCACCAGCGGGTCCGGGCCGGCGCGGCGGCGATCACCGAGCGCAGCTCCGCGGCCGGCGCGTGACGTCCGGTCGGGTTGTTCGGGTTGACCACCACCACGAGGTCGTACCGGCCGGCGTCGACGGCGGCCGACAGGCGGTCCGGGTCGATGCGCCAGCCGTCCTCGCGGCGCAGCCGGAACCGGTCCACCCGGCAGCCGATCACCCGCTCCGTGACATGGGCGTACTCGCCGTACCCCGGGTCGACGAGCAGCACCCTGCTTTCCGGCGTCAGCCACCGGCCGAACGCCCGGAAGATCAGGTCGGACGAACCGGCGCCGAGGGCGAGGGTCTCCGCCGGCAGCGAACGGGCCGCGGCGATCTCCGCCTGGAGGCCCTCGGCGCCGGTCGGGGGCGAGGTGCGGGCGGCCCAGGCGGGGTCCTCGGCGAGGACGGCCCGCACCCCGGGGGCCGGCGGGAACCAGGCGTCCAGGACGTCGGCCGCGACCACCTCATGGCGCCGGTGCAGGGTGCGGAAGTCCGTGCCGATGGCGGTGAACGAGGCGCCGCCGTGTTCACAGCCGTCCGGCCGGGGTGCGAACGGCACGTCCAGCCGCCAGTCCACCGCGGATGCCAGACGCTCCAGCGGGGCGCGGTAACGGTCCATCGCCGTCCTCGTCAGCTCGGCGACGCTTCCGCTCAGCACCTCGAACGTCACTGCGCCGCTGTGGACCGTACGGCCGACCGGGCGCAGCCCGACGGACCGGTACATGGTGAGCAGCTCCGCGCGCCCCATCGCCACCACCGTGCGACCGCCCCGGGCGGCGATCCAGCGCAGGGCCGCGTACATCAGCAGGGGTGCCGCCACGGTGGTCCGGTAGCGCGGCTCGACGGTGAGGATGCGCACCTCGAACGGCTCGTCCTCGGCGAGCAGCGGCAGTTCGTCGCGCGTCAGGTACTTGTCCAGCGCGTACCGGCCCAGCCAGGGCGGGGTGAGGCTGACGAAGCCGATGCGACTCGCTCCGCGCGCGGCGACCAGATAGACGTTGTCGCCGTCGAGCCCGTCGCGGAGCCGCCCGGACGGATGCGGCGCATGCTGGCCCAGCTCCTGTGCGTACACGCGATGACGCAGCTCGTGGATCCACTCCAGATCCTCGGGAGTGGCAGCGCGCAGCTGCAGGTCACGGCCCATGGGTTCCTCTTTCGGACGCGGGGGCGGGGCACTTCATCGTGGGGAACGCGGAGTGGTGACGTAAGGGCGTACGACGCAAGCGATCTGAGTACGCGTACTCAGGCGCGATCGCGGGCGGTGGGCTTTCCCGGACCCGGTCTTCCGTGTAGGTCTAGACCTTGACGCGTGCATGGCGTGCCGTTAACTTCCCGGCATCAGAGAGTCGTTCATGTCAACGGGAGCAACTCACATATGTGAACGCAGTGTCGACAGAAAGGCACCCCCCACATGCGAAGCAGAGTCCTGAAATCCGCCCTCCTCGGAGCGGTCGGCGCGCTGCTGGCGGGCGTCCTCGCCACGCCGGCCACGGCCGGGCGGTCCGCCTCCGCCCCCTCCGCCACCGCCGACGCCGCGATCCCGGCCTCGCAGGCCGCCCCCGCCGTGTTCACCCATCCCGGCGTGGGCGTCAGCCGCGCCCAACTGGACACCATGCGCGCCCGCGTCAACGCGGGCACCGCCCCGCAGGCCGCGGCCTTCAGCCAGATGATGAACTCGCGGTACGCCTCCCTCTCCTACACGCCCCACCCGCGCGCCGTCGTCGAGTGCGGCTCGTACTCCAACCCCAACTACGGCTGCACGGACGAGCGCGAGGATGCCCTCGCCGCGTACACCCACGCCCTCGCCTGGTACGTCACCCGGGACACCGCCCACGCGAACAAAGCGATCCAGATCATGGACGCCTGGTCGGCGACCATCCGGGACCACACCAACAGCAACGCGCCGCTGCAGACCGCCTGGGCCGCCTCCTCCTGGCCCAAGGCCGCCGAGATCATCAAGCATGTGTACGGCAACTGGCCCAACGCCGGCCGGTTCGCCACCATGCTCCGCAACGTCTACTACCCGGAGATCCAGAACGGCTCCAACTCCAACGGCAACTGGGAGTTGAGCATGACCCAGGCCATCATCGGCATCGGGGTCTTCCTCGAGGACAGGGCGATCTACGACCGGGCCGTCTCGCTCTTCCGCAACCGCGTGCCGGCCTACATCTACCTCACGTCCGACGGCGCCCTGCCCCGCACCAAGCCGGGCGACGGACGCGACACCCGGGACGAGATCATCGCCTACTGGCACCACCAGACCACCTTCGTCAACGGGCTCAGCCAGGAGACCTGCCGCGACTTCACTCACACCGGCTACGGCATCGCCGCCATCGCCCAGGTCGCCGAGACCTCACGGATCCAAGGCCAGGACCTCTACCCCGAGTTCGGCGAGCGGCTCCGGCACGCGCTCGGCTTCCACGCCACGTACGAACTGAACGACCCGCCGTCCTGGCTCTGCGGCGGCACCGTCAAGCGCGGCCTCGGCCCGGTCACCGAGGTCGGCTACAACGCCCTGCACAACCGCCTCGGCCACGCCATGACCAACACCCAGGCGTACACCCTGGCCCGGCGTCCGATGGGGGTGAACAACCTCTTCGTCGCCTGGGAGACGCTGACCCACGGGGACAACCTGTCCTGAGGCGCGGAGCGGGGCGCGCGGTTCAGGCGGGCAGGGCGGCCAGCCAGTCGGTGAGGATCCGGTTGACCTCGGCGGGGCGTTCCTGCTGGATCCAGTGGCCGCAGTCGTCGAGGAGGTGGGAGGAGACCAGCCCGGGCAGGGTGGTGGGGTACGCGTCGATCGCGTCGGCCAGCCAGGTGGTGGAGGCGTCCCGGCGGCCCCCGATGAACAGCGACGGCTGGGTGATCGGGGCGCCGTCGAGACCGGCGAGATCCTCCCAGTCGCGGTCCATGTTCCGGTACCGGTTCAGCGCCCCGGACAGGCCCGTCCGCTCGAACTCCCCGGCGTAGACGTCCAGATCGCCCTCACCGAGCCAGGCGGGACGCCGGCCGGCGGGGAACCGGTCCCGCAGCGTCCCGCCCCTGCCGACGAAGTGCGGGTCCGGAGCCCCCGGCCCGGGCATGGTGTCGCCGGAGAACGCGGCGTAGAAGCCCGCGAGCCAGCCCCGCACGTCGGGTTCGATCTCGGCCTCGGCGCGGCCCGGCTGCTGGAAGTAGGAGACGTAGAACTCCTCGTCCCCGCCCAGCCGTGCGAAGACCTCGCTGGGGCGCGGTCCGCCGCGCGGTGTGTAGGGGACGCTGAGCAGCCCCACCGCGCGGAAGACCTCCGGCCTGAGCAGGGCGGAGTTCGCGGCGATTGCCGCGCCCCAGTCATGGCCGACGACCACCGCCGACTCCTCGCCCAGGGCGTGCACCACGTCGACGGTGTCCGCCACCAGATCGCGCATCCGGTACGCGGCGGGGTCGGCGGGCCTGGAGGAGCGGCCGTAACCGCGGACGTCCAGGGCGACCGCGCGAAAACCGGCCGCGGCCAGCACCGGCAGCTGATGGCGCCAGGAGTACCAGGACTCGGGGAAACCGTGCACGAGCAGCACCAGCGGCCCGGTTCCCTGCTCCACCAGGTGGATCCGGCCCGCCCCCGACGGGACGAGGCGGTGCGTGGCCTCGGTGACGTGCAGTGGCATGAGTCCTCCGCGTCGATCGGGTTACGTGGGCCACGACCGTCATCGATCCGCCGCGCGCCCCGGCTCAGTGCCGATCATGCCGCGGACGCTGCCGCGCCACCGAGTCCTGTTGCCGTTTCGGCAACTTGCCGGGGGCCGGACGCAGGAAGTCGATGAGCTCGCGGACGAGTGGGGTGGGTCGTCGGCGGTGGACGATGCTGATCTCCCGGGCCGGAGTGAGCCCGCGCAGCCCGTGGACGGAGACCCGGGAGCGGTCGGCGCCGGCGAGCATGCTCTCGGGGACGAGCGCGACCCCCAGTCCGGCGCCGACCAGCGCCAGGATGACGTGGTAGTCGGCCGACTCGTAGGCGACATGGACGTCGACACCGGCTTGGCGGGCGAGGGTGTCCAGACAGATCCTGTTCGGGACGCCCGGCGCGCCGGAGATCCACGTCTCGTTCCCGAGCCGGCCGAGGTCGATACCACGGCGTGCCGTGCCCCCGGCGAGGTGGTGGCCGGTGGGCAGCACGAGCCGCAGCAGGTCGTCGAGCAGCGGAAGGCGGTCGAGCCCCGGGTGGGGCGTCGCTGCCACGCCGGGGTAGCGGTGGGTGATCAGCACGTCGAGATCGCCCGACGTCACCAGTCCGTAGCCCTCGGGCGGTTCGATGTCGACGAGCGACAACTCGGCCCGGGGATGGCGGTGTTGCAGCGCGGCCAGCGCAGCCGGCACCAGCAGTTGCGCCGCGGTCGCGAAGGAGCCGAGCGCGAGCCGCTGCGGCTGTGCCCCCATCGCCGCCTCCACCGCGACGCGCGCCTGCCGGAGCTCTCCGATCACGCGCTCGGCGTGTTCCACGAGCACGGCGCCGACCGGGGTGAGAGTCACCCCCGTCGGGCGGCGCTCGAGCAGACGGGTGCCGAGTTCGGCTTCCAGTTTGGAGAGCTGCTGGGAGAGCGCCGAGGGCGTGAAGGACAGGTTCCGCGCCGCCTCGGCGATGGACGCGGCATGGGCCACCTCCATCAGCACCCGCAGGCGGTTGACGTCCAGCTCTCGCATCATGCACCCATCGTAAGCA
The DNA here is from genome assembly GCF_055572035.1 of Streptomyces sp. NPDC030838. NCBI lineage: Bacteria > Bacillati > Actinomycetota > Actinomycetes > Kitasatosporales > Streptomycetaceae > Streptomyces > Streptomyces sp. NPDC030838. The sequence continues at coordinate 93,286 of NZ_JBVIED010000009.1, forward strand.
TCACTAACGGCCGCTTATCGATCGTCGCTGGCGCTAATGATGGCGGCGCTGAAGCATGGAATCCGTGAAGACGCCGACCACCATGCTCTCCGCGGCCGATGTCCAGGCCGCCGCCGACAGAATCCGCCCGTACGTCCGTCGTACTCCACTGCTCGATCTGGAGATCGACGGCCGGCGCGTCCTGCTGAAGCTGGAGCACCTCCAGCGCAGCGGCTCGTTCAAACTGCGCGGAGCGCTCAACGCGATGCTCGCCGGGCCCGTGGACGACCACGTCGTGGCCGCGTCCGGCGGCAATCACGGCCTGGCGGTCGCGACGGCCGCCGCGCTGCTCGGCCTGTCCGCCACGGTCTACGTGCCGGAGACCGCTCCGGCGGCGAAGGCCCGCCGCATCGAGTCCGCCGGCGCCCGGCTCGTCCGGCACGGCGCCACCTTCGCCGAGGCCGCCGCTGCGGCGTGGGACGCCGCGGCGCGGCCGGGTCACCGGTTCCTGCACCCCTACGACGATCCGGCCCTCGTCGCCGGTCAGGGCACTGTGGCGGCGGAGATCGTGGCCGACGCGCCCGAGGTCGACACGATCGCGGCGGCTGTCGGCGGCGGCGGACTGGCGGCCGGTACGGCACTCGCGAGCGCCGGACGCCCGGTCGTCGCCGTCGAACCGCGGAACTGCCGCTGCCTGCACGACGCGCTCGCCGCGGGAGAGCCGGTGGACTCGGCGGTGGACTCGGTCGCCGCCTCCGCGCTCGGGGCGAGCCGGGTCGGGACGCTTCCCTTCGCCGTTCTGACCGGGCACGACGTGTCCTCCGTGCTGGTCGGCGACGAGGAGATCCTGCGGGCCCGGGACCGGCTGTGGGAGGAGTGCCGGATCGCGGTCGAACCGGCCGCGGCCGCCCCGTTCGCCGCCTGGCTGGCCGGACGCGTTCCCGGGGACCTGCCGTGCCTGATCCTCTGCGGCGCGAACGCCGAGTGGGCCGCGGAGTGAGCCGCCCGGCGGTCGGATGGTCAGAGCGAGGCCGACTCCACCCTGCCGCCGAACCGGCCACCCACCTGACGGGCCGGCCAGGTGACGCGAGCGGTGTCGTCGGCGCTCTCGACGTGCACGTGGACGGTGTGATCCGGTGACGGCTCATCCTGGTAGAGGTCCCTGGAACGCACGCTCAGCGTGAGATACGCGTACTTCTGCGAGACCTCCTCCAGCCCTGCTTCGGGGACCGCCGGCCAGGCGCCGGCAACCATAGGACGCCCGCCACCTGAAGCAGCATGCGGCCGCCGGGCTACGAGCAGGCCGCCCGTACCTCCTGGAGCAGCGTCGGGTGATCCTCGCCGTAGGCGTGGACGGCGGCGGTCACCGCGTCGATGGCCGCCCTGAGCGGATCGGACGCGCCCGCGCGGAACACGGCCGGAAGAGCCATGTGCGGCTGTGAGACCCGGGCCGGACGCGCCGGGGTGCCCGCCGGACGCGTCACGTGGATCACCGCCACGGCGCGCCCCACGCCGGGGCGAGGGCGCGGTTCCGGACGCGGGGGCCTCTCCGGCGGTATCGCCTCGCCGACCGTGCGGTCCGGGACCTCGGGATCGGCGCGCAGCGCCTGCCACATCCGGTCCCAGTCGTCGAACGGGGGCGGCAGCGGTCGCCCCTGCTCCAGCGCGGTGAGGGCGGGAGCGACCCAGGCCAGCTCGGCGATGCCCGCCGCCGTGCAGGCGCGCCGGGCGGCGAGCACGGCGACCTCGCGCTGGACCTCGGGCCCGGCGGCGTCCAGCGCGTGGACGAGGTCGGCGTCGAAGCGGCGAAGATCCGACGCCACGCCCTCGACGGCGCGCAGGCTGTCGCTCGGCAACCGCCCTCCCCATTCCCAGCGTTCGATCTCCAGCCGCCGTTCCCGCTCGACACGCTCCTGTTCGAGACGGGCCCGGCGTTCGGCCTCCGCGCGTTCGGCGGGCGTGGGGGGCGCCGGCAGGCCGCGGGCGAACCCGTGCCAGTAGGCGGCCAGTCGGGACGTCTGCCGCAGGATGCGGTCCGGCGCGGGCGGATCGGGCCAGAACTGGAGGAGATAGCGGTCCGCCTGCTCCCCGTCCGTCCGCGTGTCCAGCTCCCTCCCGCGGTCCATGCCCCACGCGCAGTAGCGCACCCGGTAGTCGGTCTCGGCGAGTTCGAGCGCATAGCTCCCCCCGCCCCACTCCTCGAGGACGGCGTGCGCGGACCGCGGCCGGTAGGACACCTCCACGACGTCCTCCCACACCGGGTCCACCGCGGGAGCCCGGTCGTGCACCTCGACGGTGAAGCCGACACCACCGGTGTGCAGCCCGGTGACGAGCCACAGCATGCCGGGCACCGCGGCTCCGCACAGCCCCGACGCCTGACCGGCGAAACACGCGTGCAGATCCGCCATGTCGTCGCGGTCGCTCAGGACGTAGAGCTGGCCATAATGAACGTCCACCTCGCCGTCGACCGGTCTGCGCACCATCGGACCCTCCCCTCCCGGCCACCGGCGGGGGCGGCCACCGCCCCATGCTAGGAGGGTCGCGTGAAGAGCCTCCCGCGTGGGCAGTCATCCCGGGCCGACGGAACGCCACACCCCTGCGCCGGAGGGAGACGCCCGTGCCCGTGGCTCTGCTGAACGGAACGCTCGCCGGGGGTGCGCGGTGACCGCCGCCCCCGATCGCCTGCTCGCCGAGGCTCGTGCGCTGCTTCCCGAGATCGTCGCCGTACGACGCCGTCTGCACCGTGCCCCCGAACTGGGCCTGCATCTGCCGCGCACCCAGCGCGCGGTGCTCGCCGCACTCGACGGACTGGGGCTGACCGTGACCACGGGGGAGCGGCTCAGCTCGGTGACGGCGGTGCTGGAGGGCGGTCGTCCCGGGCCCACCGTGCTGCTCCGCGCCGACATGGACGCCCTGCCCCAACAGGAGGACACCGGCCTGGAGTTCGCCTCCGAGGTGCCCGGCGCCATGCACGCCTGCGGCCACGATCTGCACACGGCGATGCTGGTCGGCGCGGCCCGGCTGCTGGCCGCGCGGCGGGCGGAGCTGGCGGGGCGGGTGCTGTTCATGTTCCAGCCCGCCGAGGAGACCGACGGGGGCGCGCAGTACATGATCGACGAAGGGCTGCTGGACAGCACGGACGGCCCCGGGATCGTCGCGGCGTTCGCCCTGCACGTCACCACGCGCTTCGCCGCCGGCACCGTCCATCTGCGCCCCGGCCCGACGTTCGCCGCCTCCGACCGGATCCACCTGACCGTGCGCGGCCGGTCCGGCCACGCCTCGGCACCGCACGTGGCCCTCGATCCCGTCCCGGTGGCCTGCGAGATCGTCCAGGCGTTGCAGACGCTGGTCACCCGCACGGTGGACGTCTTCGACCCCGCCGTGATCACCGTCGCCTCCCTTCACGCCGGGACCACGACCAACATCATCCCGGAGACGGCGGAGCTGCACGGCACCCTCCGCACCCTCACCCCCGAGACCCGGCTCCGGGTACGCGAGGGGATCGCCCGCGTCGCCCGGCATGTGGCCGCCGCCCACGCGGCCGACGTGGACGTGGAGCTGCCCGAGGGCTACCCGCCCGTCGTCAACGACGAGACGGTCGCCGGCGCCGTCCGCGAGACCGCCGCCGGACTGCTGGGCGCCGATCGCGTCCACCACCTGTCCCAGCCGTTCATGGGCGCCGAGGACTTCTCCTACGTCCTGCGCCGCGTACCCGGCACGATGGCCTTCCTCGGCGCCCGCCCGCCGGGCGACTCCGCGGAGGAGGCGCCCGACTGTCACTCCAACCGCGTCGTCTTCGACGAGCCGGCCCTCGCGACCGGCGCCGCGCTGCACGCGGCGGTGGCGCTGCGGTACCTGGCCCGGTAGCCCCTCCCCGGCGCGCGAGCCGTCGGTGTCAGCACCGGTGGCACGTCCTGCTCGGTGCGGCACGATGTCCACAGCCCTGCAACCAGCCCATGAGGTGGTGCCCCATGAACGTCGTCGACCTGGCCGCGCTCGGTGAGTCGTTCACCCGCGATCCCTACCCCGTCTACGCCCGGTTACGGGCCGAGGGCCCGGTGCACCGCATCCGGATGCCGGAAGGGGGCGCTTCGGCCTGGCTCGTCGTCGGATACGAGGCCGGGCGCGCCGCACTGGCCGACTCCCGGCTGTCGAAGGACTGGAGCAAGGCCTCGCCCTCGCTGCCGCTGGGCGCCGTCTCCTCCGGCCCGCACATGCTCCGGGCCGACCCGCCGGACCACACCCGGCTGCGCAGGCTGGTCGCCCGGGAGTTCACCGCGCGCCGCGTGGAGGAACTCGCCCCGCGCATCCAGAAGACCACCGACGCGCTCCTGGACCGGATGCTCACCGCCCCCGACGGCCGCGCCGACCTCGTGCGGGCGCTGTCCTTCCCGCTGCCCATATCCGTGATCTGCGAACTGCTCGGCGTCCCCGACCTGGACCGCGAGTCCTTCCGGACGTGGTCGAACGACGCCCTGGACGCCACCGACCCCGAGGTCCGCAAGGCCGCGGCCGCCTCGATGGCGCGGTACATCGCGGAGTTGGTGGAGGACAAGCGGCAGCGCCCCGGTGACGACCTGATGAGCGCGCTGATGCACGGCTCGGACGACGACGGCGACAGGCTCTCCCACGAGGAACTCATGGGCATGGCCTGGCTGCTGCTCGTCGCGGGCCACGAGACCACCGTGAACCTCATCTCCAACGGCGTCCTGGCCCTGCTCACGCACCCCGAGCAGCTGGCCGCGCTGCGCGCGAACCCGTCCCTCATCGACAACGCGGTCGAGGAGATGCTGCGTTACGACGGCCCCGTGGAGACCCCCACGTACCGGTTCACCACCGAGCCGGTGACGATCGGCGACACGGTCGTCCCCGGCGGCGGCGAACTGGTCCTCGTCGCGATGGCCGACGCCAACCGCGATCCCGCGCGCTTCCCCGCACCCGACCGCTTCGACATCCGCCGCGACGCCCGCGGCCACGTTGCCTTCGGCCACGGCATCCACTACTGCCTGGGCGCGCCGCTCGCCCGTCTCGAGGCACGCGTCGCGATCGGGACACTGCTGGACCGCTGCGCCGAGCTGTCCCTGGACATCCATCCGGCGGCGATCACCTGGCGTTCGGGCATGCTGATCCGCGGCCCGCGGAGCCTGCCCGTACGGTTCGCCCGGGCGAGCGGATCGACCTGATACGGGCTCACCCGCACAAGGAGGCGGCGCGCGCGCCGAGTCCGGCCGCCGCAGCGGGTCACCCGCCGGCCCCGTGATCGACTGGAGGGGCGTCCTGGAGCGGCGTACGGTCGAATGGTGGCCGGCACCGGCCACGGACGACCCTCGCCGACGGCGCGATGCCATGAGCCATCCGGAGTCCACACCCGCAGCACAGGCCACCCCGCAGGAGAAGGAGCGGACCGATGGCCGCGGCAGCGGTATGGCGCTGCTGGTCATCGCGTCCTGCCAGCTGATGGTGGTGCTCGACATCACCATCGTGAACATCGCGCTGCCGGACATCCAGCGCTCGCTCGACTTCTCCACGACGAGCCTGTCCTGGGTGGTCAGCGCGTACACCCTCACCTTCGGCGGACTGCTGCTGCTCGGCGGGCGGATGGGCGACATCCTCGGCAGACGACGCGTCTTCGTCCTCGGCCTGCTCGTCTTCGTCCTCGCCTCACTGCTCGGCGGACTGTCCCAGAACGCCTGGCAACTCCTCGCCGCCCGTGCCCTCCAGGGCGTCGGCGGCGCCATCGCGTCGCCGACCGCGCTCGCCCTGGTCGGTACGACCTTCCGTGAAGGGCCCGAGCGCAACAGGGCCTTCGGTGTCTTCGCCGCGGTCTCGGCGGGCGGCGGCGCGATCGGGCTGCTGGCGGGCGGCATGCTCGTCGAGTGGCTGAACTGGCGCTGGGTGCTGTTCGTCAACGTGCCCATCGGCCTGCTCATCGTGCTCGCGACCCCGCGCTGGATCCGGGAGTCCGAGCGCCGGCCGGGCCACTTCGATCTGGCGGGTGCGCTGACCTCCACGATCGGCATGGTGCTGCTGGTCTACGGGTTCATCCGGGCCGCGCAGGACGGCTGGCGGGACAGGCTGACGCCAGCCGTGTTCGCGGCGGCCGTCGTCGTCCTGCTGGTGTTCATCCTGCTGGAGCGGCGCTCCCGGCAGCCGATCACGCCCCTGCACATGTTCGCGGACCGTAACCGGGCGGGCACCTACGGCATGATGCTGAGCCTCGCCGCCGCGATCTTCGGCATGTTCTTCTTCCTCACGCTCTTCGTCCAGAACGTGCTGGACTTCAGCCCGCTCCAGGCCGGACTGGCCTTCCTCCCGGTCAGCGCGGTCATCGCGGTGGGCGCCGGGCTCGCGTCCCGGCTCCTGCCGAGATACGGGCCCAAGCCCTTCATGGTGACGGGGGCGATCCTGGCCGCCACCGGCCTCGCCTGGCTGACCCTGACCGACGTCCACTCCACCTACGCGGGCAGCGTTCTCGGCCCGATCCTGGTCTTCAGCCTCGGTATGGGCATGGAGTTCGTGTCGCTGACCTTGATGGCACTGTCGAACGTGGCCAGCCATGAGACGGGGGCCGCTTCCGGGCTCCTCAACACCACCCAGCAGGTGGGCGGCTCTCTCGGACTGTCCATCCTCGTCACCATGTTCGGTACGGCGAGCGACAACGAGGCCGACAAGCAGATCCCGGCGTTCCTGGCCCAGGCGACTCCCGAGGAGCGGCTGCGCTTCGAACGCACCGGGCAGCTCCTGGCGCCCTGGGCCGACGAGATCCTCACCTCGGGAGTCTCCGCCGCCTTCGTCATGGCCGCGATCTTCACCGGGATCGCCGCGGTGATCGCCTTGCTCGTCATCCAGGTCCGCCCCTCCGACCTGGCACGGCTCCGGGGCGGACTACGGTGAGCCCATGCTCCGGACCTCCGCACTCCTCGTCATCGACATGCAGAACGCACTGGTCGCGATCGCCCACCGGCCCGCCGAGACCGTCGCCGCGATCAGCGGGCTCCGCGCACGTGCCCTCGCCGCGGGCGTACCGGTGGTGACGATCCAGCATCAGGGCGACGAGCTGAAGGCCGGTACGGAGGACTGGCGGATCGTGCCCGAACTCACGCCCGGCGCGCGGGAGCCGGTCGTCCGCAAGACCACCGCGGACGGCTTCCTGGACACCGATCTCGACAAGACCCTGAAGGCACTCGGGGTCACCGAGGTGGTCGTCACCGGGTTCGCGACCGAGATCTGCGTGGACACCACGGCTCGGCAGGCGCTGAGCCACCAGTACGACCTGGTGCTGGTGGCCGACGGACACACCACGTCCGTCCGGCCCGACACCGGCGAGTACGCGTCGCCGGACCAGTCGATCAGGCACCACAACGAGATCTTCCGGAACCTCGACTTCCCCGGGCGCGGGATCCGGGTGCTGCCCGCGGCGGACGTGGACTTCTCCGCGTCGTAGCGAGCAGCGGGCTACTCCGCCGCCACGACGCGCTCGACCGCGGCCGTCACCAGCTGCTCGCGCTCCGCCTCCGTGAAGACGTCCGGCAGCGTGAGCTGCTCCACGATCAGCCAGTTCAGCGTCAGCATGAGCAGCTTGACGGCCATGGCGTCGCCGGGGAGGCCGGAGGCCTCGTGGTAGGCGACGTTGGCGTCGACGTCGGCCCGGACCCGCTCGGTGAGGACCTTGCGCAGTTCGGGGCGGCGGGTCGCCTCGAGGCGGAGCTCGAGCAGCGCGAGGTAGCCGGTGCGGAACGAGGAGACGCGGCCGACGAGTTCGCGCATGAGCTGCACGTAGGTCTCCCGGTCGCGGCCGGCCGCCTGGTGGCGGGCGATGGTGGCCTCGTCGGGCTGGAGCCGCTCATAGACCCGGGCGCCGGCCTGGGTGAGCAGGTCGTCGCGGCTGGCGAAGTAGTTGGACGCGGTGCCGACGGGCACGCCGGCCTCGCCGTCCACCGCCCGGAACGTCAGGCCGCGCGCGCCTTCCCTGGCCAGCACCTCGATCGCGGCGTCGACGAGGACGGCGCGCCGTTGGTCGTTCCGTCTCACCATGGAACCACTCCGCCTGTAGTACTACGTGTCAACCACTTCAGGCAGAGTACTACGGGCCGGTTATGCCGGAGGGGACGCATCAACCGAAGATCCTCACCCCAGGCATCCAGCGTGAGCCCATGGCCGGCCTCTCGCGCAACGGTCTCGACTCGGGCGAACAGCCGCCGCTGCACGTCCACGTCACCGGTCTCCGCGATCCTCCCGACGGCGGCCAGGAGCTCTCGCGTCTCCCAGCCCCGAAGCGGAAACCTCTCCAGTTCCCAAGCCAGGTACTTGTTGTAGGGACGCGGACGACCCTCAAGGGCGAACAACAGCTCCAGCAGGAAGCCGATGCTGTCGGCCGCGTCCAGGCGAGCTGCGAGCGGGTGGCCGTCGCGTGCGTTCTTCACCGACCGATACAGCGAGTTGGCGTAGGCGTCCAGCCAACCCGCCGCCGCGCGCGATGCATCATCGGCGTCGAGCCGTCCCTTGGCCGCAACCATCTCGGCGATCCCCCCGTCGAGCCGGTCGAGCAGGACACAGGACCGGGCGAGGGCATAGCGTTCCCAGCCGCCGAGCCGACGGAACTCCTCCACCGTCACGACGACGAGATCCAACTCGGCGGAACGACAACCATCGAGGCCTGCCAGGTCGGTGGCCGCTCGGTCGCCGAGGATGACGTACACATCGTGATCGGAGTACCGGGTGGACATGCCCTCGTGAGCGTGGGAGCCCTTGAGGACCAGCCCCAGGACGTCCGGGTCGGCGGCGGCACGGGCGATGAACGCCTCGTAGGTCAGCGGGTGTGGTGCGGACACGTGTCGGTCTCCAGCCTGATTGACGGTGCATACGCCGAACCGCTCTCCCGGTCCTGCCGACGGGAGAGGCGGTCATTCCGTCCGCAGCGGCCACGAGCCACTGCCCTGAAGATCAACGCACGTTCCGCATGCTACGCGACCCTGTCGGCGGCCGGCAGGCTCACGTGGCGCGGGGCGCGTTCCACCGGCGCACACCGAGAGACCGGAATCCGCCTGTACGTCACCGGCTTCCCCCAGGTATCGCAGTCATCAGCGCTTTCTTGCGTGGCCGGCCCACTACCTCATCGGAGGCCCACCTTGCACACCACCCCACGCCGTGTCGTCCTCAACCGGCCGACGGAGCACGCGTTATGAGCGCCGGCCCGCAGAAGTACCCGGGGGCCTCGACGGCGTACTGGTACCAGGACGACTACCCGGGCTCGGCGATGAGGACGAACACGATCGTCTGGCACTCCACGGAGGGCACGTCGCTGCCGTCGTACGGCGGCGGGGCCTCGGCCCCGAACTTCACGGCGAAACCGGACTTCACGGCGAAGAGACTGGTCTGGTACCAGCACTTCGACTTCGACGTGTCCAGCCGCGCCCTGGTCAACACTTCCGGCGGCGTGGAGACGAACACACTCAACGTGTGCCAGGTCGAGGTGGTCGGTACCTGCGACCCGTCCACGCACAGGAGATGGGGATCGACACCCCACCTGTACATGCCGCAGCTGCCGGACTGGGCGGTCCGCGATCTCGGGGCGTTCGCCCGGTGGGCGCACGAGCAGCACGGCGTGGCACTCACCTCCGGACTGACCTTCAAGGCCTACCCCGGCTCGTACGGCGCCGGCAACGGCGTGCGGATGTCCCACAGCGCCTGGAACAGCTTCGGCGGGCACTGCGGGCACCAGCACGTCCCGGAGAACCTCCACGGCGACCCCGGGGCCTTCCCCATGACCGCGATCCTCAACGCCGCCCGAGGCACCTCACAGGAGGACCCCATGCCCCAGTACGTCAACCTCGGCATCGCCGACCCCTACCGCCTCAACCCCGGCGGCTGGGACTCGATCGAGTTCCCCCGGGAGTGGAGCGACGAGACCGGCGACCACGCCGACGGCGGCAGCGTGTGGGCCCGCGGCGCCTGCCGCTTCTCCGGCTCCCTGAGCCTGCGCGTCACCGGCCTGGAGCCCGGGAGGACTGTACAGGCCCGCATGTCGGAGTACGAGGACGGCGAACTGGTGCAGGACCACCCGATCCACGAGCTGGTCGGCACCGCCGGGGACACGTTCGGCGTGCTGCCCCTGGTGAAGCGCATCGGGGCGGGGCGGGGAATGCGGGTGAGGCTGCTCAACACCCAGGACACGCCCGTCACGATCGTGTCGGCCGTGCTCACCGCGCTTGTGTGGAAGGAGAGATGAACCCTGCCGTAGGCGTGGAACGGCAGGGTGACCACGACGAGACCGGCGGCCCGACCGGCCTCGGCGTCAGAGTTCGAGGACGATGGAGCCGACGGCTTCGCGTGAGGCGAGGCGTGCGTAGCCGGCTTCGAAGTCGTCGAGAGCGAACGTGCTGTCGATGACCGGGCGCAGCCGCCCTTCGGCCGTCAGCCGGCCGATGTCGTCCAGGGCCTTGGTGATCTCCTCGTCGGAGTCGCCGTGCACCCCGTAACCGGTCACGAACCGTTCGCCGACGAGGAGGTCCAGTACGTCGACCGGGGCCGTCCTGCCGGTGAAGCCGAGGGAGACGACCGTGCCGTGGCGGCGCACGGACCGGATCAGTTCGCCCAGGCGCGGGCCGCCGACCGGGTCCAGGGCGACACGACCACGGACATCGCCTTCCCGCGCCGGTCGGCGGTGACGAGCGAGACCGCGGCGACCGAGGCCAGCGCCCAGAACCCGGCGTACGCCATGCCCGTGACCACGCGCATCACCAGCAGAAAGCCGAAGTGCGGCACGAGCGCGGCGGCCGCGTGCCCGGCGACGAACACCGCCTGGAAGCCGACCAGCGCCGCACGGCGGGGCAGCCTCAGCGTGGCCAGTGTCAGCAGCGGCGCGCCGACGACCATGCCGATCGCGAAGGCCGAGACCAGCAGCCCCGCGCCGGACAGGGAGACATCCAGATCGCCGGCGACGGAGGGCAGCAGCCCGGCGAGCATGAACTCCGAGGTGCCCTGAGCGAAGGTTCCGAACCCGAGGATGTGGATGATCAATGGCATGGGGGAGTGCTCCGGAGGACAGTGGCGAGCGAGTGCGGTGCTGGGCAGGAGACGGCCCGGCTAGGCCATGACCGCGTTGTTCCAGGTTCACGCCGCGGGAAGGGCGGGCCGGACCGCACAAGTGGCCCAGCCGAGCCTGGGTCCGGCTGGGCCACCCTGGGCCCAGGCGACCGCCCCGCCCCGCGCGAATACTGGAGGAATGGAGTAGAACGCCGAACTGGGAGACTTCCTGCGCACCCGCCGGGCCCGCCTGAGCCCTGCCGAGGCGGGCGTGACCCCGGGCGGCGGCGCTCGCCGGGTGCCGGGCCTGCGCCGCGAGGAGGTCGCCCACCTGGCCGGTGTGAGCACGGACTGCTAACACCCGCCTCGAACAGGGCCGCCACCCCAACGTCTCCGAGGCCGTCCTGGACGGCGTGGCCCACGCCCTGCGCCTGGACGACGACGAACGCGCCCACCTCTTCGACCTCGCCCGGATCCGCACCACCCGCCCGCGCCGCCGCCGGGCGCAGCCCGTGCAGCGTGTGCGCCCCGAGGTCCATCAGATGCTGGACATCCTGGGCGGCGTCTCACCGGCCTTCATCGCCAACCACCGGCAGGACGTACTGGCAGCCAACCACCTGGCCCGCGCCCGACGCCCTGCTCAACGAAATGATCGGTGAGGCCGTCGTGAAGGTGCCGGAGTTCAGATCCTGGTGGGACAGCCACCGAGTGGCCCAGTGCGTGCACGGTACGCAGCACTTCCACCACCCCGTGGTCGGCGAGTTCACCCTGCACCACGAGACCCTGGCCTTCCCGGCCGACCCGGGCCAGACCGTGTGCGTCTACACCGCCGAGCCCGGCTCCGCCTCCGCACAGGCCCTCGCCCTCCTGGCCGGCTGGAGCGCCCCCGACGCCACATCGCCGTCTCGGGCATCCAGTCCTACGGCCCCGACGACCTCTGGGCGCTAACGCTCCGCTCCGCACGCCGCGTCGAGTGCGGCCACCACCTCGCGGTACCGCGCCCGGGCGGCGGTGTGGCTGCGGTCGATGACCACGGCGCCCAGTTTCCCGAACTCCGGCAGCGCGCCCAGCATGTGGAAGACGGCACCGCGACGGTCCCGTTCGGAGTAGAGGAGACCTTCGCGGGACACGAGATCGAGGACCTGTTCCGGCGTCAGGGTCCGGTACCGCTCGTGCTGCAGCCGGTCCGTGGCGACGTAGCACAGCGGCACCTCGTCGGGAGTGAGATAGCTGCCGGTGGCGGGGTCGAGCCTCGCCTCCGCGACGCCCTCCAGGAAGTTCAGCGGTGCCGTTCCCCCGCCCATGCGGAGGTTGATCTCCAGGGCGTGGTGCCGCCAGCCGCCGCCCGCCTCGCGTGCCGAGACGAAGTCGACGCTCGCGATACCGACCATGCCCTTGGCGGCCAGCGTCCGACCCGTCCGCGACGCGAGGTCGTGCAGGTCGTGACGGTAGTCCGCGAGGGCGGGAGCGGTGGCGCCCGCGTAGGTCTGCCGGGCGGCACCCACGAAGAACTGGTCCTGGGTGGACAGCACCCGGACGTCGCCCGTGGGGGAGACCGCTACCTGGGCCGACGGCGACCTGACCTCGGTCCCCGTGACGAACTCCTCCACCACGCCGCCCATCTCGGAGAACTTGGCGGCGTAGTTGTCCCAGGTGTCGGGTGGAGTGGCGAACTCGACGCGTCCGGGCAGCACACGGCGGATCCAGGCCTCGACGCCGCCCGACTCGGGCGCCCCCCGGAAGTCGAAGAGAGCGTTGCCGCCCGCCCCGAAGCTCTCGTTCAGCTTGATGAGGGCGCGCCCCGAAGCGGGCCGGGAAGCGTGCAGTTCGGCCAGGGCCTTGACGAGGTCGTCCTCGTCCCGCAGGTCCTCCACTCCGGTCGGCGCCGGCACGCCCGCCTCCGCGAACACCCGCCGCGCCCCGCTCTTGGAGCCCAGGGAGGCCAGCGCCGGATCGCAGGCGAACAACGGCACACCGAGCCGGACGGCGAGCTCCCTCTCGAACGGTGTGCCGTTGAAGGCGAGGACGCAGGCGTCCTTCGGGTCGGTGAGGGACCGCTTCAGCCGCTCGATCACATCGGGGCGGCGCAGGATCTTCCGCGTCAGCGGCTCCGGGCCGGGGTCCGCGCAGTCGATCAGAGTGAGCCGCCGGCGGGCGTGCCCGGTCGGGAGAGCGCGCACCAGGCCGAGCGCGTACTCCACCGCGATGTCCGGCATCGGCATGCTGGTGACGTAGACGAGGTGCCGGTCCGGGTCGCGCAGCAGGTGCAGAAAGGACAGCAGCCGCTCCTCGTAGTGCATGATTCCCGGGATCTTGGCCATCCCCGCCTGGTCCAGGGTGAAGCTGGGGAGCACCACGACGACCCGCGGTCGGCCCCCGCCGTCGAGAGGAGAGACGAGGTTCCTCTGGAGCTTCTCGAAATCGGCGTTCAGGTCTGCGTTACCTGCCACGAAACCCGCCTTTCCCAAGTGGAGTACGACGTTCAGCATTCCCCCCGCTTCTCACGGGCCAATCCTGAGGCGCCTCAGGTCGGCCACCCCCGTCTCCTTCTGGCCGAAATTCCCTCTGTCAGGGACTTCACCGGTCTGTCAGTCTTGTTCCTCGTTCATCATGGCAGGCTGGAAAGAACCATGGCCGGTTGAGGTGAGGGTCGCTTCGAGGGAGCGCGCCGCATGGATCGCAACGAGGAACTCCGCCTGCTCGACCGGGCCTTGGAGCACCTCCGCAACAAGCGCAAGCAACTCACCGACCACGACACCCGGGTCGGCGTGGAGCGTTACCGGTCGCCTGATTGGTACCAGGCGGAGATCGAACGCATCTTCACGCGCCTCCCCTCCATGCTCGTCCACACCTCCGAGATTCCGGAGCCGGGCAGCTTCGTCACGCTCGAGCACTTCGGGCGGCCGCTGATCGTCACCCGCGACGACGACGGTGTGGCCCGAGTCCTCCTCAACGCCTGCCGCCACCGCGGTGCGCGGGTGGAACCGGACGCGTCCGGGCAGCGCCGCCACTTCACCTGCGGATATCACGCCTGGCGCTACGACCTGGACGGAACCCTGAGCGCCATCCCGAGCGCGCACTGCTTCCCCGGGATCGAGCGAGGCAAGAGGAACCTGCGGTCGTGTCCCTCCGTCGAGGCGTACGGATTCGTGTGGCTCATGCCGGAGGACCGGTCACAGGTGAAGGACCTCGACGAATTCCTCGGGGACTTCCGGCGCGACATCGACGAGCTGAATCTGGCCGCCTTCGAGATATACGGCGCCGAGAGTCACGAGTGGGACATCAACTGGAAGCTCGTCGTCGAGGGAACGCTCGAGGGATACCATTTCCCTTTCCTCCACGCGAAGAGCGCCAATCCGCTCTTCGAAACCAACACCTTCTTCTTCGACTCGTTCGGACCGCACCTGCGTTCCATCCTCCCGAAGCGTTCCATCAACTTCATCGCGGAGACGGAACGCAGTGAGCGACGGCTGCTGTCGGTCGCCAACGTCATCCACACGGTCTTTCCCAACGAGACGGTCCTGCATCAGTCCGACCATTTCCTCTGGATCACGTCGCACCCGCTCGGCCCGGCCAAGACCTTGGTGAAGCTCCGTCTCCTCGTGCCTCCCGGTTCGGCGAGCGGTGCGGATGCCGAGCGCTGGGAGGAGAACAGGAAGCTGACCTATCAGGTGCAGTACGAGGACCTGGAGATATACCGCGAGATCCAGCGGGGCCTGGCGTCCGGAGCCAACGAGGAATACTGCCTGGGCACGCAGGAGTTCGCCCTGCGCACCTACAACGACACGATCGAGAAGTACCTCTTCGACGAAGAGCCCGTCTCCTCCGGGCTCAACGCGACTCCTCGTATCCCCCCTGCGCGATGATGTCGCGCATGACCTCGCTCGCCCCGGCGGCGATGGTGGCGGCGCGCGCGTCCTGAACGGCGCGGGCCACGGGAGCGTCCTCGGAGAAGCCCTCCGCGCCGTACAGGCGCTGGCACTCCTCGGCGACGGTCCGGGACAGCTCGGTCGCCTTGAGCTTCGCCATCGAGCAGGCGGTGATCGACAGCGGGTCCCGGGCGTAGCTCCAGGCCGCGTGATGGACGAGCTGGCGGGTCGCCTCCAGCTCGGTGAGCAGGTCGGCCATCCGGTGCCGGACGGCCTGCTTGCCGCTGAGGGTCGACTCGAAGGCCTCGCGCCGCTTCAGATGCCGCCAGGTGGCCTCCAGGCACTCCTCCGCGGCGCCGACGGCCGTGATCCCCGCGGCCAGCCGCTCCAGCTGCATGTTCTTCATGATCTGCAGGAAGCCGCTGTTGCGCCGGCCGATCAGGTTGGCCCGGGGGACGCGCACAGCGCGCAGACCGACGTCCGCCACGGCCGAGGCCCGCCACGCCGCGCAGTCGTTGGGGCGCACGCTCACCCCTGCCCGGTCCCGCTCGACGACCAGCAGGTTCAGGTCCTGGTGGACCGACCGGCCAGTGGACGATCCGATCCTCACGGCGGTCACGAAGAAGTCGGCGAAGCCTCCGTTGACGACGAAGCGTTTCTCGCCGTCGACGACGAGATCGTCGCCCTCCTCACGCGCGGTCGAGGCCAGCCGTGACAGGTCGGAGCCCGCCTGAGGCTCGGTGATCGCCAGGGCGGCGACCAGCTCGCCGGCCACGGCAGGGCGCAGGAACCGCTCCCGCAGCTCGGCCGAGCCGTCGACGGCGAGGTAGCTCGTCGCCATGTACGAGTGCAGGGCGACGCCGAAACGCACCCCTCCGAAGCCCAGTCGGCCCAGCTCCTCCAGGAAGACCACCGAGTGGAAGAAGTCCTTGCCCGAACCGCCCGCCGACACCGGATGGTTCAGGCCGAGGAGTCCTTCCGCCCCCAGGGCCTGCCAGGCAGAGCGGGGCATGGTCCGCCGGCGTTCCCACTCCGCCGCGTAGGGGGCGATCTCCCGTTGGAGGAAGGCGCGCACGGAGTGCCGGAAGGCGTCGTGCTCGGAGGTGAGGTACGGCGATCGGGCGGACGACACCGCCAGGTCCGTGATCATCGGCCGCCTCCCCGCAGCCGGTCGGCGATGGCGTCGACGACGGCGGATTCCTGCTCCAGCAGGAAGAAGTGGCCGGCTGGGAACGAGTGGATGGCGAACCCCTTCGTGGTGTGGTGCTGCCAGTCGAGCATGTCCTCGTACGGGTCCACGTCGTCGTAGGCACCGCACAGGGCGAGGACCGGGACCGGGAGGCGGCCGGGAGAGGGCTGCCAGGTCTCGGCCAGCCGCAGATCGGAGCGGAGCATCGGTTCCAGCAGATCCATCAGCGCCTGGTTGTCCTGGACCTCCGGTGGCACCCCGTTCATCTCGCGCAGCCGGGCCCGCAGAGTCGGTCCGTCCATGGAGTGCATGTCCGGGTGGCGCGGCGGCCTGCCGGGGCCCCGGCAGGCCGAGACGACGAGCAGGTCGGGAGGGCGACAGCCGCCGTCGGCCAGCCGGTGCGCCAGCTCGTACGCCAGTCGGGCCCCCAGACTGTGTCCGAAGAAGGCGTACGGCCCCCGCTCGGTCAGCGGCGTGAAAGCGGCGGTGAGTTCCCCCAGCGCACCGGCCCACGAGGTGTGGGCCGGTTCACGGAAACGCTGTTCGCGGCCCGGCAGCCGTACACCGACGACCGGGACGCGCGAGGTGAGCCGGGACTGCCAGCCGCGGAAGACCTGAGTGCCGCCCCCGGCGTACGGGAAGCAGTACAGCCGTATGTCGACGGCATCCTCCCCGCCGCTGCCGGCACCGCTGCCCGTACTGTCGTCGCTGAAGGGCGCGAAGAGCCGCACAGGCCTACGCCATCGCCTCGTCGATGGCCTTGGCGAGGCTGGAGAGGCGGGGATCGTCGTACAGGGTCTCGGGCGGCAGGACGTCTTCCGCGAACTGTTCCTCGACCCGCGCCAGAAACCGGATGGCGGTGAGGGAGTTGCCGCCGAGCTCGAAGAAGTTGTCGTGCGCGCTCACCTCGTCTACGCCGAAAAGACTGCGCCAGATGTCGGCGAGCACCTTCTCGGTGCTGGTGAGCTCGGGGGCGGCGCCGGGCTCCGGAGCCGTGGATTCCTGGGAAGTCATCGTCCTCTCCTGTGGGGTGTCGTGGTGAGGCGTCAGCACGGCCGTGGCGCCGCCGCTTCATGGGTGGCGAGCAGAGCGTGACGGTCGGTCTTGCCCGTGGCCGTCAGGGGCAGGTCGTCGCAGGCGTGGATACGGTGCGGCACCATGTAGCCGGGCAGCCGAGCGCGCAGATGGTCGCGCAGCTCCGTCTCCGGGACGGACCCGTCGGTGACGACGAAGCCCACCAGCGCCTTCTCACCGCGGGTGGTCACGGTGACGTAGCTACGCCGCACCGCCGGATGCCGGTCGAGCTGGTGCGTGATCTCGCCGAGTTCGATACGAAAGCCGTTGATCTTGACCTGGTCGTCCTCCCGGCCGTGGAAGACCAGGGAGCCGTCGGGCAGGAGGTAGCCGTTGTCTCCGGTGCGGTAGAGCCGCTCGGGCACGGAGTCCACCACCACGTCGACGAACTTCTCGGCAGTCGGCTCCGGCATGCCGAGGTAGCCGGCGGCGAGCCCGTCGCCCGCGAGACAGATCTCGCCGACGGCGCCCGGTTCGCACAGGGTGGTGCCGTCGATGACGTACAGCCGGGTGTTCTGGATCGGGCGCCCGATCGGGACCACCGCGGAGTCCTCGCTGATGTGGTCGACGGGGTGGTAGGTGGCGAAGGTGGTGGCCTCCGTGGGCCCGTAGACGTGCACCAGCCGTCCGGGGCCGAAGCGTTCCAGCGCGGCCGCGAGATGACGTACGGAGTGCAGCTCACCGCCGGTGAGGACGGTGCCCACACCGGCCAGCGCCTCGGGCGCCTCGTCCATCAGGGTGTTGAACAGCGCCGTCGTGAGAAACAGGACGGTCACCCGGTGCCGACGCAGCTCATGCCCGAGCTGCGACAGGCGCACGAACCCGTGCGGGTACAGCACGCAGGTGCCGCCGTGGAGCAGGGCGCCCCAGATCTCGAACGTGGCCGCGTCGAACGTCACCGGGGCCAGCTGCAGCAGCCGGCTCGTGCGGTCGAGCGGCGCGTAGCGCGCGGCGAACACCAGGCGGGCGATGCTGCGGTGCCGGATGGCGACGCCCTTGGGCCGTCCCGTGGAGCCCGAGGTGAAGTTGACGTACGCGAGGGAGTCGGCCCGCACGGCCGCCCGAGGGCCCGTGTCGCGGCCGGCCGGCCGATCGGCGCTCACCGCCACCACACGGCAGGCGCTCAGCCGGCGACTCATCTCGGGCTCCCGGTCGGTCACCATCCAGGAGCACTCGGCGCTGGCGAACAGCTGGTGCAGCCGCTCGTCGGGCCAGGCGGCGTCGACGGGCAGGTAGGCACCCCCGCACTTGAGCACCGCCAGCAGCGTGACGATCAGCTCGGGGGAACGGGCCACGCAGACGCCGACGACGGCCCCGGGCTTCAGGCCCTGCTCCGTGAGATGCGTGGCGAGGCCGTTCGCTCGCCGGTCCAGCTCGCGGTAGCTCAGGGTGCGCCCACCGTGGACGACCGCAGGCGCGTCGGGCCACCGGGCGACGCAGGCCTCGAACAGCTCGGGGACGCTGCGGTCACTCGGGTAGGCGACGGTGGTGCGATTGACGGCGCGGTGGACGGCCAGGGCGGTGGTGGATCCGGTGATCGGGGGGAGCCGGGTGGTGCGGGGTGTGCCGAAGGTGTCAGCGGCGCTGTTCGTGCGGTCCGCTGAGTTCGTGTGGTCGGCTGTGTCCGTGCGGTCGGTGCGGTCGGCGCCGGCTGGCGCGGCACCGGACGGGACCGGAGGCCGTAACGACGGGGGCATCGACGCCGGCCCGCTCAGCCGGCGATCCGGAACGGCGTGCCGTTGACCGTGTGGTCGACGAACCGATTGTGCTTGTACTCGTCCTGCCCGGAGACCAGCACACACCCGAACTTCTCCAGGCTCGCCTCGCCGCCGAACTCGGAGAGCGCGTCGGAGTACGGGTAGACCTGCACCTGGGTCGGCAGATATCGCGCGGCATAGCCCAGGCGCATGTCGTCGGTGAGTCCGGCGTGCGGGTGCGAGGCGTGCATGAGCGTCGACCAGAAAATGATGAACTGGCCCTGGCGCATGACCATGGACTGCGCCTTCGACTCGTCGGGGCTCCAGTTCGGATCCTTCTGCAACTGGCGGTAGTCGTAGCCGAAAAAGCCCCGTCGCACGCCGCCTTTCTCCACCTTTCCGATGGAGTCGGCGTTGTACTCCATGACCTTGGACTCGTCGTAGTTCATGGTCCTGTGCGAGCCCGGTATGAACTGGAGGCAGCCCATGTCCACGCTGGCCTCGGTGAATGCGCACCAGACCGTGATCGTGCCGCCGAACTCGGAGTCCTCCGGCCAGACGATCTGCGGATGCTTGGATCCGGCCACATTGGAGAAGTTGTCGGCCTGATGCCAGTCGGTTCCCTCGTCTCCCGGATACTTCGGGAAGAACTCGGTACGCCAGCACAGGACATCCGGGCCCAGGATGCTGGACACCCGATGGACGATCTCCGGCCGGGTGATGTGCTCCGCCAGGAAGTCGACGTCCAGGTGCCGGTCGTAGTTGGCGAGATTGGTGACTCCCGAAATTCCCTTTCCCTGGCCGTAGATCGCCCGCTTGGTGTTCAGGAGCCTGGGCCGCAGAGCCCGGAGATTCTCCTCCATCTCCTCGGGCTTGTACAGGTCGAACGGACCGATGTAACCGTCGCGGTGGAACTGCTCGATCTCTTGCTGGCTGAGCTGGAAGTCGACCATGCGTCACCTCGGTTTCATCGACACCCGCCGGGCAGCGACGGGCGCGTGCACGAACCCTGACTTTCGGTCATCGCTCTCGCCGACTGTAAATAGCGGCCAGCGGCTTGTGAAGAGCGCCTTGTTCGCTCGGGATCCGGACGAGTCTCCGACCGCTAAGCGCCCGCTGTCGCAAGTCCGTTTTCGGCACGGCTGGAAACCGCCGCACCGCTCGGCCCGCTCGGCTCGGGCATCGGCAGAGGCGCCGAGCGTATTTCTACTCCAGTAGATCTCACCCGGTGAAGTAGCTTGCCGACGTTCCCTCAACCAGCCGCGCAGCACACCAGCCGGAGGACCGCCCATGCCCCGAGAGGCCCCGTACCTTGCCGTGGCCGATGCGCTGCGCGCACGGATTCTCCAGGGAGAGTGGGCGACAGGGGAGCGCCTGCCCTCTCGGGCACGGCTCGCCGAGGAGTACGGGGTCGGGCGCAACGTCATGCAAAGGGCCATGGACCGCCTGATCATCGAGGGACTCCTCGAAGGACGCGCCGGCTCGGGTACCTACGTCCGCGTGCCGCGCGAGCGCCTGCGTCTGGTCCGCTCGCGGCATCGCGAACGCCGCGGTGCCTCCGGCCCTGGCTCCGACATGAGGGAGCGGGGCAGGGCCGACGCCTGGGATGCGCACAGCCAGGTGCGCGTCCCCGCCCCCGAGCCGATCGCCGAGCGGCTGGCGATCAGCCCCGGAGACCTCTGCGTCACCACGCATTACGAGTTCCTCGCCGACGGGCAACCCGTTCAACTCTCCCAGTCGTGGGAGCCGATGGCCATCACGGACGGAACGCCCATCGTGCTGCCCGAGAGGGGCCCACTGGCCGGGAAGGGCGTGGTCGAACGCATGCGCTCCATCGGCGTGGCCATCGAGACCGTGGTCGAAGTGCCCCGCCCGGCTCGTGCCACCCAGGCACAGGCGAACCTGCTGGGGATCAGCGTGGGGGACCTCGTGCTGCAGATCGAGCGGACCATCTACGACACGGACGGACGCCCGGTGGAAACCGCCGACATGGTCATTCCGGATGTGCGCCGGGAAGTGGTCTACGAGTTCGGAGTCGACCGTCCCCAGCCGCTCACGTCATCAGATCGACATGCCAACACCGACGGCAGGGACCCGAATGTCACTACTCTCCCAGTCCGGACTCTTGCGTGATCCGGACTTCCGGCGCCTGTTCGCCGCGACCGCGCTCGGTCAGCTGGGCGACCGTATCGTCTTTCTGACATTGCCGTTGGTGGCCATCGCCGCATTGAACGCGGACGAGTTCCAGGTCGGATTGCTGGCCGCCATGACCACGGCAGGGTCGCTGCTGGTCGGGCTACCGGCGGGCGCGTGGGTGGACCGTATGCGGAAGCGCTCGGTGATGATCAGGACTGATCTCGTTCGCGCGCTGCTCCTCTTGACGATACCGGTGGCGTGGTGGGGAGACCTCCTCACCATCTCGTGGCTCTACGCGGTTGCCCTCGGCCATGGAGTGCTGACTGTCTTCTTCGATGTCGCGTACGTCAGCTATCTCCCGCACTTGGTGGGGCGCGGCAACCTGGTGGAAGGAAACTCGAAGCTGTCCGCAATACGCTCGGTGACCAGTATCAGCGGGCCGTCGATGGCGGGGCCGTTGATCGGGCTGGTGGGAGCTCCCGCAACGCTGGTGGTGAGTTCGGCCGGCATGGCCGTGTCAGGGCTGCTCGCGCTCACCATCCGCAAACCCGAAAGGAAGCCGGAGCCGAGTGCGAGCCCTCGGCTGGGTCAAGAGATCAAGGAGGGACTGAAGTTCGTCGCCCAGCAGCCCATGCTGCGGGCCATCATGCTGGGAGACGCGATATTCAACCTCTTCCTGGCCATGTATCAATCCATGTTGCTGGTCTTCCTGGAGCGGGAGATCGGCCTCCAGCCCTTCGGTATCGGCCTGATTCTGTCGGCGATGGGCTGCGGTGCCCTGCTGGGCGCACTCTCGGCAACGACGATTTCGAAGCGCGTCGGGCAAGGTCCGGTCATCTGGCTCGCGTCGCTGGTGACCTGTCCGTTGACCGTCCTGATGCCGTTGGCGCGACCGGGTTGGAGCGTGTACCCGGCCGCCATCGGACTCGCGGCTCTTTCACTGGGCGGAGTCGTCCGGGTCGTGGCTCAATCAAGCTTGCAGCAGACCCTCACCCCGGATCGACTTCTGGGCCGGGTGAGCGCGACGGCACGATTCGTCTCCTGGGGCGGCATTCCCCTGGGCGGTCTCCTGGGCGGAGCCGGGGGCTCTGTGTGGGGAGCGAAAGCCACCTTGTGGATCGGGGCGGCCGGTATGACGCTCAGCTTCCTCCCCACCTTCCGGAGCGTCAGATCAGACGGTTAGCCGAAGAGGTTGGGCTCCGTGTGGTGCCGGGCGCGGGCATCCCGCTCGCGTTGGGCGGCTATGGAGGGGAGGGTCGAGATGGCCTCGGCGGGCCGGCCCTGCCTGATCAGGAGCTGTGCCAGCTCCACGGGCGCCCGGGATTCCGCGGAGGACCGGAGCAGGGCGATGGCCTCCTCCACGCGGCCGGCCTCCTCCAGCAGCCACGCCACCGTCGTGTCCCTGTCCCAGTACTCCTCCGCCGGCAGCGCCATGGCCTCCGCGATGGCCTCCTCATGGCGTCCGGTCTCCGCCAGCAGCCACAGCCGCTTGGACCGGACCGAGTGCGTGTGCTCCTTGACGTACTCCGCGCTGCGCTCGTCCAGAAGTCGCAGTGCCTGCTCGGGCCGTCCGTCCTCGACCAGCAGGTCCATGGCCCACTCGAGGTGATTGCCGCAGTCGTAGTACTCGAAGGTGGGCCGTCCGACCTCGACGGCCTCGTCGATCCTGCCCTGCCGGGCCAGGAGATCCACGAGGGTACTGCGATGGTTGGGGTTGTCGGTGGCCTCGATGATCTCCCGCAGGACGGTCTCGGCCTCCCCTTCGCGGCCGAGATCCTCGAGCGCCTTCGTGTAGTGCTTCAGCGCGGCGGCCGCGTGCTGTCCGGTACCCAGCGCGCGCAGCTCCTCCATCCGACCGTGCCGCGCGAGCAGCGCTGCGTAGAGCTCGATGGTGTTCTGGGCGAAGTACCGGCGGGCGGCGAGGTCCGCCTCGAGCACGCGGATCGCCTCGTCGGCGCGACCGGCACGCTCCAGGACCTGGGCCTGAAGGTCCACGGCCTGCTCACCGGCAGGGCAGGACGTGCCCTCCGCCCTGGCCCGCCGTGCGCTCTCCGCCAGCGGAGCGACCAGCTCCAGGACACGCTCGTCACGACCCTGTCCCTCGGTCATCTCGACCAGGGTCGACTGCAGCCACCAGTCCTCCAAGTGAGGGGCGAGGACCCCGATCGCCTCGTCCACCCGCCCCGCCCTCGCCAGCATCAGGGCGTAGTCCCGCCACTCCCGGCCCTCCGCCACCGGCTCGTCCGGGCGGACCAGGGCCAATGCCTCCTCGACCCGCCCCATGTGCAGGCGGACCTCGGCGGCCACGCGCACGGCCGGCTTCCAGCCGGTCGCGCCGAACGGCTCGATGACCGACCACGCCCGCTCGTGGTTCCCCGCCGCACACAACTCGCGGACCGCCGCCTCCGCGCAGAACCACTCGCCCCGCTCGCCCGCCGCCCGCACCACGAGTTCCAGATGCCCGAGTTCGATGAGAAGGTCCGCCGTCCGTGGCGGAATCCCTCCGTAGGCCCGCGCTTGCCACTGAAGATCCTCGACGTTC
Organism: Streptomyces sp. NPDC030838; assembly: GCF_055572035.1. Taxonomy (NCBI): domain Bacteria; kingdom Bacillati; phylum Actinomycetota; class Actinomycetes; order Kitasatosporales; family Streptomycetaceae; genus Streptomyces; species Streptomyces sp. NPDC030838. The sequence continues at coordinate 116,797 of NZ_JBVIED010000009.1, forward strand.
ATGGCGAGGAGCATAAGGACACCCACTGACACCCCCGCCGCGGTGGCTGACGAACTCACCGGCCGCGAGCGCGGCGCCGATTGGGCCCCGGAGGAAGGAAGCCCGAGGTCATGGGCGATGATGCGGACGTCGCTGGACACGGGCAAGGCAGTGAGGGAAGTCTCGGGTGAGTCGAACGGATCGGAACCGGCAGTCGGTTGTGCGGGCGAGGGCCGTGGTGCCTGCCGGAGAGCTGCTTCGGGGCGAACACCACGTCGGACTGGCGGGTTGGGCACCCGTGCCCGGCTACTTCCGTCGGCCACGCGCTCTGCGCTCGGAGCGCCGGACGCTGTGGAGCTGGTGCATGCTCCCGGTGTACGGGGCCGCACGCCTCATGTCCATCACGTGGAACCCGTTCGAGGCACTCTTCGAGGCCCTCTTCTGGCGGGAGGCCAAGAAGCCGGGCAAGCCGTTCCACGGCGGCTGGAACAGCATGGCCGGCCACCTGGCGCGAGCCGTCGTGCCCCGGACCAGGAACGGCACGCACGTGGTGATGCAGGTGACCAGCCACCGCCTCCAACTCGCCTACGTGTCCTGCGCCCGCTCCCTCACGGGCGCGCACGGTGCCGTCGAGGCCGGGTGGTCCACAGACCTGCGCAACGTGATCTGGATCCGTGACCGCAGCGATGTGGCGGGCGGCAACCACGAGATCGGCTTCGTCGACGGTTCGTGGTGCTCCGTCCACTTCATGGGCGAGGGCTGGCGCCGTATGCCGGACGCGTTCCCGGTCAGGCTGAGCCACCTCGACCCGGTGCCCAACGCGGCATGAGAGCGGGTCCGCAGGAGGGCTGCGCGGTGCGTCCATTGGGGTGCCGTTGGGGGAGTCCGGGTCCGTTCGCGGTCCTCCGACGGCGGCCGTGCCTACCGTCGGGGTGTCGCCTCGTCGGGGGCGGCTCACGGAAGGACACCCCCGCATGACCACGCAGAACGCGATCAACTGGCCCGAGAGGTATCTGCCCGGCACCGGTGACAACTTCGTCTCCAACGAGGTCATCGTCCGGGGCGTCACCGCCGCCCGGGTGTGGCGCTGTCTGACCGACACCTCCACCTGGGAGTCGTACAACGGCAACATCACCGGCATCTCCTTCCCGGAAGGCGGCGGCCCCGTGCTGAAGGACGGTGTCGTCTTCGGCTTCGACCCGGTCGGCTTCCCGTCCGTGCGCACCCAGCACGCGCGCGTCGTGGAGTTCCAGGCTCCGGCGGAGCGGGTCCCGGGCCGCTTGTCCTGGACCGCCGAGCAGGACGGTACGCCCGAGCAGCGGCTGGAGGTGCTGCACGCCTGGCTGGTCGAGGACCTGCCCGGGGGCCGGGTCCGTGTCCTGACGCAGGAGACGCAGATCGGGCGGATCGCCGCGGAACTGGCCCGTCAGGTCCCCGATCCGATGCTCAACGGCCACCAGGCCTGGCTGACCGGCCTGATCAAGGCCGCGTCCGGCGAACTCGCCGCCTGACCGCGCCGCGCCCCGGTCCCGCGGGGATGCGGGCAGGCGTCGGCCCTCCCGTGGGGAGGCCGGGAGGGACGGCGCGCGGCCCGTCCCGGGGCAACGGGCAGGGCCGGAGCGGCGGCCCTTCGCCGAGGATCACCGCTGGTCACAGCATTGCACTGGTTTCAGCCACGCAACAGAGTCGTGACTGAAATACGTCACCTCATTTCGGTTCACCGGTGCTGGCGTACGGGCGGCGCGCCAGGCCGCGAGCCGCGGCGGGCGAGGTTACCGTCGGCGACATGGACGGTGATCTTCGAGGCTGGCGCCCATGCCTGCTCAGCGGGGCGGTGTTCGCCGTATGCATGGCCGGCACCACCCTGCCGACCCCCCTCTACGGCCTCTACCAGGAGAAGTTCGGATTCTCCGAACTCACGGTCACCGTCGTCTACGCGGTCTACGCCGTCGGAGTCATCGGGGTGCTGCTGCTGGCGGGCAACGCCTCGGACGCCGTGGGCAGGCGTCCGGTGCTGTTGTGGGGCCTGGGGTTCGCGGCCGCGAGCGCCGTCTGCTTCCTCTGCGCGACCGCGCTGGGCTGGCTGTACGCGGGGCGCTTGCTGTCGGGGCTGTCCGCAGGCCTGTTCACCGGGGCCGCCACGGCGTACGTGATGGAGCTGGCGCCGCGCGGGGGTGCCTCGCGGGCGACGTTCGTGGCGACCGCCGCCAACATGGGCGGGCTGGGCTGTGGTCCGTTGCTGGCCGGGGTGCTCGCGCAGTACGCCGACTGGCCGCTGTATCTGCCGTTCGCGGTCCATCTCGTGCTGACGGCCTGCTCGGTGGCCGTGTTGCTGCGGCTCGCCGAGACCGTGCGGGAGCGGCGGCCGCTGAGCGCCGTACGGCCGCAGCGGCCTGGTCTGCCCCCGCGGGTGCGCGCGGTCTTCGGGCCCGCGGCGGTCGCCTCCTTCGTGGGGTTCGCGCTGTTCGGGGTGTTCACGTCGGTCAGCCCGTCCTTCCTCGCCCAGTCCCTGAACGTGCACAACCACGCGGTGAGCGGGCTGGTCGTCGCGCTGGCCTTCTTCGCCTCGACCGCCGGTCAGCTGGCCGTCGGCCGGATCGGCGTGGGCCGGTCGCTGCCCGTGGGCTGCGCCGCGCTCCTCGCCGGGCTGGCGCTGCTGGCCGGTGCGCTGCGGTGGGATCTGCTGCCGCTGGTGGTGCTGAGCGCGATCGTCGGCGGCGCCGGGCAGGGACTGTCGTTCCGCGGAGCGCTGTCCGCGGTGGCCGAGGCGTCCGACGCGGACCGGCGGGCGGCCGTGATCTCGGCGCTGTTCGTGGTGGCCTACGGAGGCATCTCGGTGCCGGTCATCGGTGTCGGCGTCCTGGCGGGGCCGATCGGTCTCGAGGGGGCCGGGCTGGTGTTCATCGCGTGTATGGCCGTCCTGGTGTCGAGCGCGGGCGTCTACCTGCTGCGGCGGCCGGTACCGGCGACGGAGGCCGGCGGGGTGCGCTAGTCCGGCCGGAGCATGGTGTCGGCCCTGTCGGCCCCCCCGTGCTCCGGCGGAAATCCCCTACCGTGAGGGCCGGAAAGGGCGGAGACTCGTCGCATGGCGGACATAGGGGCGTTCCGGGACGCGGTCACCGCGTGGGCGGCCGGTGGTCCCGGCGACCCCGCGCGCGAGCTGGCCGCGCGGCTGTCCGTCCGGGCAGTCGTCCTGGTCGAAGGGCTGAGCGACGCGGCAGCGGTCGGCGCGCTGGCCGAGAGCCGCGGCCGGAACCTCGCGGCCGAAGGAGTCTGCGTCCTGCCGATGGGCGGTGCGATGAGCGTCGGCCGCTTCGCCCGTCTCCTCGGCCCGCCCGGCCTGGGCCTGCGCCTCACGGGACTGTGCGACGAGGGGGAGCGTCGCTACTACGCCCGCGCCTTGGAGGGGACCAGTGCGGCAGAGGAACGGTTCTTCGTCTGCGCGGCGGACCTGGAGGACGAGCTGATCCGCGCGCTGGGCGTGACACGGGTGGAGGAGCTCGTCCGGGCGGAGGGCGACCTGCGCGCCCTGCAGACCTTCCTGCGCCAGCCCGCACAGCAGGGCCGCACGTCACAGCAGCAGTTGCGGCGCTTCCTGGGCACGAAGAAAGGGCGCAAGATCCGCTACGGCCGCGTCCTCGTCGAGGCCCTCGACCCCGACCGCACACCCGCCCCACTCGACGGCCTGCTCACCAGCCTCTGATCGCCGGGCCACGGCTGACCCGACAGGCGGTGCGCGGCCGCCGTAGGATCACAGCGGCGGGCCGTCCTCGCGCCGAAGGCACCCAGCCCGACGGTCGACTCGCGGAGGCATCGGCACCATGGACGAGCACCAGCCGCTCACCCACGACTCGCTGACCGAAGCGGCGGACGCGTTCCAGCGGCTGCGGCCGCGGCTGTTCGGGATCGCCTACCGCGTCCTGGGCAGCGTGTCGGAGGCCGAGGACGTGGTGCAGGACGTATGGGTGCGCTGGCAGGGCGCCGACCGCGGCGCGGTGCTGGACCAGGGGGCGTTCCTGGCGAAGATCACCACACGGCTGGCGATCAACGTGGCCCAGTCGGCGCGGGTGCGCCGTGAGGCCTACGTGGGCCCGTGGCTGCCGGAGCCCGTGGACACCAGCGTGGACCCGCAGGTCGGCGCGGAGCGCGGCGAGGCCCTGGAACTGGCCGTACTGCTGGTCCTGCAGAAGCTGAACCCCGTGGAGCGGGCGGCCTACGTCCTGCGTGAAGCGTTCGAGTACGCGTACGACGAGATCGCGAGCATCTTGCAGCTGAGCCAGGCCAACACGCGGCAGATCGTCAGCCGGGCCCGCAAACGCCTGTCCGCCGAGCGCCGTGACCCCGTCGACACGGCACAGCACCGGCGCCTCCTCGAGGCCTTCCTCGCCGCCGCGCGGCACGGTGACGTCGCCGCGCTGGAGAACGTGCTGTCGGCCGACGTCGTCGCCTACGCGGACGGCAACGGCATGCGCGGTGTGGCCCGGCTGGCGGTCGTGGGAGCCGAACGCGTGGCCCGGATCAGCGCCTTCGCCAAGAAGTTCTTCCCCGGCGCCGAGTACGGCCTGGTCGAGGCCAACGGCCGGCCCAGCCTGCTGATCGCCATGGACGGGGTGGCCGTTGCCCTGGTGAGCGTCACCGTGGGGCCGGACGGTATCGACGGGCTCTACTGGGTGCTGGCGCCCGACAAACTGAAGGCCTACGAGCGGTCCGCACGCAGGCTCACCGTCCGGCCGTAGCGGATGCTCGGTCAGTGCCGCTTGAGCCAGTTCTCGTAGCGCGTGGACGCGATGTGCGCCGTGTCGTCGCCGACGAGTACGTCGGGCATGCCCGCGAACAGGCCGGCCGCCTCGTCGGTGACGACCGAGCGGCCGTCCGGCCGCACCGCCAGGGTGATCTCGCCGAGGCGGTCGAGCCGGTGCACCTCCGGGCCCGCGATGTTCCGCACGCCGTACGACGGCTCACCCTGGGCCGCCTCGGCGACGGCGGAGGCGACGTCGGCGGAGGCGATCGGACGCAGGCGCGTGGACGGCAGCCGCACCTCCGAGCCCTCGGTGGACATGTTCATCACCGGAGCGATGAACTCGAAGAACTGGGTGGCCCGCACGATGCTGTACGGGACACCCCCGCCGCGCACAGCCTCTTCCTGGGCGACCTTGGCCCGGTAGTAGCCGTAGTCGGGCACCTGGTCGACGCCCACGATGGAGAGCGCGACGTGGTGGCGGACACCCGCCTCCTTCTCGGCCTCGATCAGGTTCCGCCCGGAGCGCGTGAAGAAGTCCAGCGCCGCCTCCGTCTCGAATGACGGGGAGTTCGACACGTCCACGACCACATCCGCGCCCTTGAGAGCCTGCGCCAGACCCTCGCCGGTGAGGGTGTCGACGCCCGTCGAGGGGGCGGCCGCCACAGCCTCGTGACCACCCTCGCGCGCCAACGCCACCACCTGCGAGCCGATGAGCCCCGTACCGCCGATAACCACGATCTTCATCACTGTCTCCGTTCGCTGATCCCGCTTCCCACGGGTGTCGGCGACTCCCGCCGGACCCGGTGCGTCTGGCCGCACGCCAAGAAGACAGGGCAGCAGTCAGTCTTGTGACAGCCGAGGCACCCCGCACTTCCGGAAACTCCGTCTGCCGACTGCGGACGTACGCGTCAGGGCTGGGCCAGCTTCTCGAAGAGGGCGCCGATCTCCGGTTATGGAGGTGCCGATCACGGTGTGACCGCACTGCGGTGGCCGCCCGCCTGAATTCGATACGTGTCTATGTTGACGCTCGTCGAAGCAAGTGCCATGCTGATCACACAAGACATCGACAAACGTCAAAACAAGCGAGGAGTCGCCGTGAACGCGCCTGCCACCACCGAGCTGCCCGTCGTCGTGATCGGAGCCGGCCCCATCGGCCTGGCCGCCGCCGCCCACCTCGTCGAGCGCGGCATCGAACCCCTGGTCCTGGAAGCGGGCCCGGCCGTCGGCGCGGCGGTGCGCGAGTGGGCACACGTCAGGCTGTTCTCCCCCTGGGGCGAAGTGGTCGACCCGGCCGCCGAGAAGCTCCTCGCGCCCACCGGCTGGACGACCCCCGACCGGGCGACCTACCCGTCGGGCGCGGACTGGGCCGAGCGGTACCTGGAGCCGCTGGCCGACGTCCTCGGCGAGCGCGTCCGCACCGGCACCCGGGTGACCGGTGTCTCCCGCGCGGGACGGGACCGGATCGTGGACGCCGACCGCGAGGCCCAGCCCTTCGTCGTCCACCTGGAGACCGCCGACGGCCGCGAGGAGCGGGTGCTCGCCCGCGCGGTCATCGACGCTTCCGGCACCTGGACCACCCCCAGCCCCGCCGGCGGCAGCGGTCTGCCCGCCCTGGGCGAGCGCGCGGGGGCCGACCGGATCACGTACCGCGTCCCGGACCTGAGGAACCCGGCCGTACGCGCCCGGTACGCCGGCAAGCGCACCGCCGTCATCGGCTCCGGCGCCTCCGCCTTCACCGCGCTCGCCTCCCTCGCCGACGTGGCGAAGTCCGGCGACGGAGCCGGAACGAAGGCGGTGTGGATCCTGCGCCGCGGCATCTCCGGCTCCACCTTCGGCGGGGGCGCCGCCGACGAGCTCCCCGCCCGCGGCGCTCTCGGGCTGGCCGCCAAGGCCGCGGTCGACCAGGGCTACGCGGACGCGGTCACCGGCTTCCGCACCGAGGCGATCGAGCGCCACGCCGACGGCCGCCTGGTCCTCATCGCCGAGGACGGCCGCCGCCTGGACCCGGTGGACGAGGTGATCGTGCTCACCGGGTTCCGCCCCGACCTGTCGTTCCTGTCCGAGATCCGCCTCGGCCTGGACGAACGGCTCCAGGCCCCGGTCGAGCTCGCCCCGCTGATCGACCCCAACCAGCACTCCTGCGGCACGGTCTACCCCCACGGCCACCGCGAACTCGCCCACCCCGAGCCGGGCATCTACCTCGTCGGCATGAAGTCCTACGGCCGCGCCCCGACGTTCCTGGCGATGACCGGCTACGAGCAGGTCCGCTCCGTCGCCGCCGCGATCGCCGGCGACCTCGACTCCGCTGACCGCGTCGAACTCACCCTCCCGGAGACCGGTGTGTGCGGCGGGGCCGGACTGTTCGACGCACCCGAGGCCGACCAGACCGCGGGCGGCTGCTGCGCCCCGGCACCGCAGCTGATCCAGCTCGGCGCACCCGCCACGGCGGCCGTCGGCGAAGAGACGGCGGCCGGGGGCTGCTGCGGCTCGTGACCACGCTCCACACCCGAGGCGGCGGGGCCGCGACCGGAACCGGGGACCGGTCGCGGCCCCGCGCCGCCCTGCCCGCCCTCTGCCTCACGCAGATCACCGGCTGGGGCATCGTCTACTACGCCTTCCCCGTCCTCAACCCGCGGATCACCACAGCGACGGGATGGACCACCAGCGCCACCACCGCAGCGTTCTCCCTGGCCCTGGTCGTCTCCGCGCTCGCCGGGATCCGCATCGGCCGCGTGCTCGACGAACGCGGCCCGCGCGGGGTCATGACCGCCGGCTCCGTCCTCGGCGCCACGAGCCTGACCCTGGTCGCCGCAGCACCCAACCTGCCGGTCTTCTACACCGGTTGGGCACTGGCCGGCCTCGCGATGGCCGCCACCTTCTACCAGCCCGCCTTCGCCGCGCTGACCCGCTGGTGGGCCCCCGACCACGTCCGCGCACTCACCACCGTCACCCTCGCCGGCGGGCTGGCCTCCACCGTCTTCGCACCGCTGACCGCCCTGCTCGCGGCCCACCTCACCTGGCGCGCCACCTACTTCACACTCGCCGCCGTCCTCGCCCTGATCACGATCCCCGCACACGCCCTGGCACTGCGCGCGCCCTGGCCGGCGGCCGCCCCGCCCGTGGCCGCGCCCCCGGCCGCCCAGCCCGCCACGGCCGCGCGCAGCAGGCCCTTCTGGCTGCTGGCCTCCGCGTTCACACTCTCGGCGTTCGCCATGCACGCCGTCGTCATCGCCCTCGTCCCCCTCCTCCTCGAGCGCGGCTACACCACCAGCCAGGCGGCATGGGCCCTCGGCCTCGGCGGCGCCGGACAGACTCTCGGCCGCACCCTGTACGCCGCCCTCGCCCGCCACACCTCAGTGACCACCCGCACAACGCTCCTGATCGGACTCGGCGGCCTCACGACCGCGGCCTTCACGGCCATCCCCGGCCCGTACGCGCTGCTGGCCGCCGTATCGGTCACGGCCGGCATGGTCCGCGGCAACCTCACCCTGCTGCAAGCGACAGCCGTCACCGACCGCTGGGGAACCACCCACTACGGCCGTCTGTCCGCACTGCTCGCGGCTCCCTCGGCCATCGCCGCCGCCCTCGCCCCACTGGCCGGCGCCGCCCTCGCCACATCCCTCGACGGCTACACCCGCCTCTTCGCCCTGCTGACCGCGGTCTCCTGCGCCGCCGCCCTCACCACACGAACGACCACTCGAAGTGCTGGTTTGGCTTCCCTTCCGAGTGAGATCAACAGCCCTTCTTCGTGGGTTCCGCGACGCTTTCCACTGCACCGCCGGACCGCCCGGCACGCGAACCTCGACAAGGAGAAGCTCGATGACGCTTCGTCGTTCCCTGGTAGGCGCCCTCAGCGGCATCGTCCTCGGTCTCGGCCTGCCGGTGGCCACCGCCTCCAGCGCTGCCGCGGACCCCTGCGGGTTCTACGAGACCGGGTCCGACGCCTACTACAACCACTGCACCGGTGACGGCTCCCGCGTCGTCATCGAGGTCGAGGTCTGGGGCCCCAACTACGAGCGATGCGTGGCGCCCGGCCGCACTTGGCTCGGCGCCGCAGGCAAGATCGACGGCGCGTTCTACACCGGGCGAACCTGCTGATCGCTGCGTGACGTCGGGGCCCGGGCGGCACCACCTGGCCTCCCGCCCGGGCGAATGACACCCACACCCCAGGGCGCCGAGTGCGAGCCGGCCCGGCTTCGCATCGGCGGCCCTCTCCGGGCCGCAGGCGGGCATCATGCCGTGCGGCCCGGAGAAGACACCGCGGCCGCGGTCGCGCCCCACGCGCTCGCGCACAGTGCCTTTTCGACCGTGTCGGTGTAGACGGCGGCGGCCAGCCAGGCACGGGCGAACGGGTCGGTGTCGGTCGGGAGGAGGCGGCCGAAGGCGTCGCGGGAGCGGTCCGCGGCGGCGGAGTGGAGGGCGTCGAGGAGATCGCCCGCCGTGGCGAGCCCCAGACGGCGCAGGCGGGCACCGTCCCCCGACTCGCTGCGGGAGGAGGCGGAGAAGGCCAGGACACGGCGGCCTCCGGTCACCGCCTGGTGGACGCGGCGGCGCAGCAGGTACAGCGGGGCCTCGTCCCCGGCGGGGAGGACCACGGCCGGCGCCGGGGGAGCATCCGTGGGCAGGTCCGCGTGCTGGAGGCGATCCAGGCCCAGGTCCACCCGGGCCGCGGGGTCGGTGGGGTGCTCGGCGGCGAGCAGCAGGGCCCGGGGGAGTGGTCCGGGGGCCAGCCGGGCGACGATCCGCAGTCTGCTGCCCTGGGCGGCGGCGAGCAGGCGCAGGTTGTCGCGGTAGGGGAGCGACGGATCGTCGTGGGCCGGCATCAGCCGCAGGGGCACGCCCGCGCAGTCGGCCAGCAGACAGTCGCCCGTGGTCTCCCGCACCGAGCCCCTGAGGGTCACCTCGAGGAACAGCAGGTCCCGCCCGCCGTTCAGGGCCTGGGTCACCTGCTCGGCGGCGGGTACCGCCCACAGCCGGTCCAGCGGCTCGTCGTGCCAGGCAGCGCCTGACGCGCGGACCGCCCGTACCGCGGCCCCCGCGCCGAGCCGGCCCGTCGGCGAGACGGTCGCACCGGACACGGCCAGGCCCGCGCGCGACAGTTCACGGTGGGTCAGGGCCGTGTCGCCGATCCGTACGGCCCGGTCGGCGGCGCCGGTCGCCCGCGCGGGCCCGCCGGGTGCCACGTCCGACACCGTGTACAGACGTCCGTCGGCGTCGGCGGTCCAGGTCACCGCGCCCGCGTAGCCGGTCGCCGTCAGCACGGGTTCGGAGAACAGCCCGTACAGCCGCAGGGAGCCGTCCGGGCGGTACGGCTGCCGTACCGTGCCGCGCAGTTCGGCCAGGTCCGAGCCGGTGGCACGCGGGATGCGGTGAGCGACGCCCAGCGTGCCGACCAGCGCGCCGACGAGGTCGGCGAGACGGTACCCGGGGTCCGCGGAGCGGGCCGCGCGCACCCCGTTCACGACGGAGATCGCCGTGGCGGAGGCCCGGGGCAGACCGGCGAGACGGGCGGTGTGCGCGGCGCGCAGAAGCTCCGCCTGGAGCACGGCGCCGGCACCGTCCGTTCCGGCTGCCAGCACGGCGGCCGCCGCGGTGTACACCGCACGGGCGGCGGCGCCCTGTTCGGCCGTAGCGGTCGCGGTGGTGTCGCCGGCGGCTTCCGCGCGTCCCGTCTCTCCGGGCTGCGGCCTCGCGCTCGGCTCCTCCGTCGTCCCCGTCTCTTCCGCGGCCTCGGCAGGAGCCGGGGCCGCGGTGTCGTCGGCGACCGGCGCCGCGGAGGCCGCCGCCGCGCGGTGCAGGCAGTCCGGCGCGAGCAGACATCCGCAGCGGATGGCGTCCGCGCTGGTCACCGTCCCGCCGGGTGCCCGCAGGACGACGTCGGTCTCGTCGTCGACGGCGATCCGTACGGTGTCGCCCTCACGGACGACCGGACGGGCCGCGAGCTTGGCGATGCCCGCGTCCAGCCGCTTGCGCAGGCGGGGCGAGAGCGCTTCGACGAGTTCGGCGGTGACGGACGGGGCGACCGGAGGCAGGTCCGGACTCATGCGATCTTCTCCCCTACCCAGCGGGCGAGTTCGAGCGGGCTGAGGGCGGCGACGGGCATGCCCGCGGCCACGAGCTGACCGGCGACGCCCGTGGAGTAGCGGGGCCGGCCGGTGTCGTCGAGGCTGGCGCAGCCCAGGACATGACAGCCGGCCGAGACGAGCGCGCGCACCTCGGCGAGCAGACCGCCCAGCGGGTAGCCCTCCTCGAAGTCGCTGACGACCACGACGAGGGTGCGCGACGGCACGGTGACCAGCTCACGCGCGTGCCGCAGACCGGCCGCGATGTGCGTACCCCCGCCCACGCTGACCTCGAGCAGCAGCGACAGGGGGTCGTCCACGTGCCCGGTGAGGTCGACGACCTCCGTGGAGAACGCCAGGAAGTGGGTGGAGAGCGTCGGCACCCCGGCCAGCACCGAGGCGGTCAGCGCGGCCCACACCGTGGACGCCTCCATGGACCCCGACACGTCGGTGACCAGGATCAGCCGCCAGTCGGCGGTCCGGCGTGCCCGGCTACGGAAGACCGGCCGCTCGGGGATCACCCGCACCGTGCCGTCCGGGGCGCGCCGCGCGGTCGCCAGGTTGGCCCGCAGCGTGCGGGGCAGGTCCAGGCCGCCGCCGGGCCGTCTGCTGGGCCGTGGCAGGGCCGTGCCGTGCAGGGCGGGGCGCAGGCGGGTGGCCAGTTGGCGGGTCAGCGCGTCGACCAGCCGCCGTACGAGCGGGCGCAGCGCGGCCAGCCGGGCCTCGGGCAGTCCGCCCGCGTGCCGCAGCACGGTGCGCAGCAGGTCCACCGAGGGGCGCACACTGTCCGCGTCCAGTTCGGCGAGGACGTCCTCGCGGCCCGACGCGGCGGCCGCGGCCAGCACTTCTTCCCGGATGCCCGGCCCGAACAGCGCGGCCAGGTCTTCGGACCACTCCCGCACGCCGGGGTACGGCGCCTCCCGTCCGCCGCCGGTGCCCCGGCCCGTCAGGTCCCCGCGGCTGCCTTCGCCGCGCCCGCTGCCGTACAGCTCGTCCAGCGCGGTCGCCAACGGTGCGGCAAACGAGGGCAGTTGGTCCGTGCGGCGGCCGAGGAGGAGACGCCAGCGGTCGGCGGGGGCGAGGCGGTGATCCTCGGCACCGGGGGCCGTGGCCTCCACGGCGCTCGTCGCCGTGCCGCCCACCGCCGTGCCGCTCGCCGCCGTGCCGCCCGTCGCCGTCACGCCCGGAGTGGGCTCCGCGGCGACATCGTGAGACAGCAGCCCCAGCGACCGCAGTGTCTCGCGGGCCGCGAAGTCCGCCTGGGTCCACAGGGCGAGCGAGGCCGGGTCGACACCGTCCGTGTCCGCGACCCGCGCGGTCTCGAAGCGCTCCTCGACGGCGGCCAGGAGCCGGCCGCGGGCGGCGGGGCTGAGGGTGTCGAAGCCGCCGCGCAGCGCGGGGAGCCGGTCGAGAAACGCCCGGTCGGGCAGCTCGGACACCCGGGTGAGCAGCGGCTCCAGCGCGGGCGCCGCCGCCTCCAGCAGCGGACCCGCGGCGGTCAGCAGCCCGCTGAGCCGGGCGGTGAGCGCGGCGCGGGAGTCGGGGTCGGTGGCCCCGTCGACCCAGGAGGCCACACGGTCGCCGAAGACCCGCGCGTCCTCCTGCCCCAGCAGGACGCGGACGGCCCCGGCGGCACCGCGCATCAACGGGGAGCCGTCGGCGGCCAGGCGGGCCAGGGCGTCGGCGAGCCGGATGCCGCCCAACACGTCGGCGCGATGGGCGAGTTCGAGCAGGGCATGGGCGTCGGCGGGGTCCTCGGACCCGGTCAGACCGTCCACCTGCCGCACTGCAGCGGCCGTGAGCAGCTCCGCGACGGCGGCCGCCCGCGCCACACGGTCCGCCTCGGCGCGGAGCCCGGGGACGTGACCGGCCCGCAGCCGGTCCAGCAGGGCCAGACCGGCCAGGAGTTCCGGCAGCGTACCCGCCTGGGGCAGGACACCGGCGACATCCTCCAGCCGCTCGTCGGCGAGCACCGGCAGACCGCACTCCGCCGCCTGTGCCAGCCCCTCGAGAGACTGCGCGGCCGTCGGCCCGCCCTCGTCCCGCTCCGCGCGCCGCCGCTCGCGCAGGACACCTTCGGCGGCCTGCGCGGCGGTGACCCCGCGCACGCCGGCCGCGGTCAGCATGGCCGCCGTGGCCGGTGTCCAGCGCACCTCCCAGCGGGAGGTCAGAGCCTCCGTGCCGCCCGCACCGACGACCTCCTTGGCCTCCCCGTACGGCACCCCGCACACCGCCAGCCGGCGCAGCAGCAGTTCCCGGCGGCGGTCGAGGTCGGACCGCAGCGGATCCAGCCGCAGGTCCCGCGAGGTGCTGGAGCCGCCCGTCTCCGGACCGGGCAGGCCCAGCCGCGCCACCTCGGCCTCGACCGCGGGGGCGAGGCCGCTGCGCGGCGCCTGCGGGGCGGGGCGCCCACCGCGCGTGCCGACGAGCACCCGCTCCATCGCCCGCGCCACGGCCCGCCCCCGCCCGTACGGCTCGCCCTGCGCGAGCACCGTCTGCACGGCTTCGACCAGTTCACCGCGGCCCGCCGCCGGCAGACCGCGCAGCCGGGCGAGGTCCGAGGCGAGCCGGCTGATCTCGCGCGCGTCGGCGGGTCCCGAAGGGTGACCCAGGCTTCGCAGCTCGGCGCAGATGCGCACGGCGGCCCGCGTCAGCACCTCCTCCAGCGCCGCCGGATCGCCGGCCGCGCGCAGCACCATGTCCTGCCACTCCGGATCCCGTATGCCCGCCGGGTAGCCGGACCGCTCGTCGAGAAGGGCGTAGGTGTACGGGATCAGTGAGGTCGTCCAGACGGGCCGCCGCGCGTCGGCGAGGGCTCCGTCCACCTCCGTGCCGGTGCCCGGGGTGGCGCCCTCACCTTCGGTCTCGTCCCCGGCGTCCTGCCGTACGAGCGCGGGGGCGTGGAACGCGCCGACCACCACGGCCGCCCGCTCTCCCCGCGCGGTCGCCTCGGCCAGCCGCTCCCGCATCCACCGCTCGCGCCGCAGGTCCAGCTCCGGCACACCGCCCGAGGCGACCGCGTCCTCGCGCAGCGCCCACCCGGTGAGCAGGGCCGCCCTGCGCAGTGCCTCGGGCGGGGAGCCGGGGGCGGTGGCCTCGACGAGCCGGTCCCACAGGTCGTCCCCGGGACGCCCCGTCAGCCGGGCCCGCAGCGCGGTGCCGAGCCCTGGGCCGCCCTGCCGCCCCGCGGCCCGCCGTCCCTCGCCCCACGCGCGGTCGGCGAGCGGCAGGTCGCAGGCGACCACCGGCACGCCATGCCGGGCGGCCCAGCGCACGGCGGCCAGTTCGGGGGAGAAGTCGGCGAACGGATAGAACGCCGGCCCCGCGCCGCCGCTCCCGTCGCCCGGTGCGGCGGCGAGGGCGACCGGGGCGCGCGTCTCCTCGTGCCCCAGCCACGGCAGCCACTCCTGCATCTCGGCGGGCAGTTCGACGAGCAGCACGTCCGGCTTCGCCTCGTCCAGCAGCGCCGGCACGGCGGCGGCCAGCGAGGGCGCGTGGTGCCGTACGCCGATGAGACAGGGCGCGGACGGGGCGGTGAGCGCCGCCAGCGCCTCCTCGGCGGACACCGGAGAGTCGGCCGGGCCGGGGGCGGCTCCGTGGGTCAGGGACACGGCCGTCAGCCCTCCAGGACCGTACGCAGGTCCCACAGGGTGCGCCAGGTGGCGGAACCCTGCTCGGCGCGGCGCCGCACGGGACCGTCCCAGTAGCCGCGCAGCCGGGCGGCGTCCGCGGGGTCGTCCTTGCGGACCACGCCCAGCAGATGCCCCGGCAGCAGCCCGAGCACGTCACGGTCGCCCGGGAAGTACGCCGCCGCGAGCGCGAGCGCCCCGGCGACGGACACGGCTTCCGCGGTGCTCATCACCGTGGACGGCCGCTCCACCTCCCAGCCCTCCGCCGACCGGCCCTCGCGCAGGTCCCGGAAGGCGGTGACCAGGGCCTCCAGGACGGCGTCGTCGACCTGGAACGGCGCCCCGGCGCGCGCCACGGACGCCCGCGCCTGGCTGCGCACCAGCGCCATCTCCGCGTCGAGGTCCCCGATGGGGCCGACCGTCTCGAAGTTGAACCGGCGCTTGAGGGCCGCGGACATCTCGGAGACGCCCTTGTCGCGGAGGTTGGCGGTGGCGATGAGGTTGAAACCGGGCGCCGCGTGCGCCAGGGCGTCCTCGGTCCCCGCCAGTTCGGGCACCGCGATCCGCCGCTCGGAGAGCAACGACACCAGGGAGTCCTGCACTTCGGGAAGGCAGCGGGTGACCTCCTCGACGCGGGCGATGGCGCCCTGGGACATGGCCGTCAGGACGGGGGAGGGCACCAGCGCCTGCTTGCTCGGCCCTTGCGCCAGCAACAGGGCGTAGTTCCAGCCGTACTTGAGCTGGTCCTCGGTCGTGCCGGCCGTGCCCTGCACCACCAGGCCGCTGGTGCCGCACACGGCGGCGGACAGCAGCTCCGACAGCATCGACTTGGCCGTGCCGGGCTCGCCGACGAGCAGCAGACCGCGCTCCCCGGCGAGCGTCACCACGCACCGCTCGACCAGCGACCGGTCGCCGACGAACTTGCCCTCGATCACCAGGCGGCGCGGCACCCCGTCGGGCACCTCGGCGCCGTCGGGCAGCTTCAGGGCCTGCCCGTCGCTGCCCATGACGAAGGTGACGACCGCGCGCGGAGTGAGCCGCCACGCGGGCGGCCGCGGCCCGTCGTCGTACGCGGCGAGGAAGGCCAGTTCGGTCGCGTACCGGTCCTCGGGCGGGACGATCTGGCGGGCCGGGGCGGGGGAGAGGGTGGTGGTCATCGGCGCGAGTTCTTCCGGACGCGGGTGGACGGTGGTCATCGGCGGCGGCCCTTGCGGGTGGCGCGGGTGGTCAGTTCCTCGTAGGCCGGGGCGTCGCCGGTGCGGACGCGGTCCCACGCGCGCGTGAACAGCTCCGGCACCGGTATCAGCGGCACCGCGCGGGAGTACGTGCCGACCGGGTAGAGGCCCTGCTTCCAGACCTCCACCGGGAGCGCGGGCGACTTCAGGTCGAGCCAGCCGCACGGCAGGAACAGGGTGCGCCCGGCGCGCGCCCGCTTGGCCTCGACGACCAGGTCGGTGGCCGCCAGTTCGGTGCGGGCCTTCTTCATACGGGCGGGCTTCCAGCCCGTCCAGCGGGCGCAGTTGCGGTCCGTCGGGTCGGGCAGGGCCAGCAGCTGCAGATAGAGCGCCGCCGCGTCCTCGCCCAGACCGTGGGCCTCGGCGACCTCGGCGACCAGCCCGGGCACGCTGACGGCCGGATCCTGCGCGTACCCGGTGGGTCCCTCGGAATCCGTTCCGGCCGCGAGCGCACGGGCGAGATCCTCGCCCAGGATCCTGCGCAGCGCCCGCATACCGTGGCCCCGCCCGGGCCCGACCAGTCCCTCGACCAGCCCGAACACCGGGTCGTCCGCCCGCGTGAGAGCACCCGCGCGGACCAGGACGGTTTCCTGGTCGCCGTACCAGGGGCGCAGCACCAGCGCCTCGCCCACGGCGGTCAGACCGTCCGCGTCCGCGCCCCCAGTGGCCGGCATCCCGTACGCCTTGCGCAGCTCCACGGCGGCCGACGAGCCCTTCTCCGTCCACGCCAGGTCCAGGTCGAGCAGCAGACCCGGGTCCGCGACACGGCGGCGCAGTGCGGCCAGCGCCTCCGGCAGGACGGCGCGCAGAGGGTGCCCGTACGGCAGGGCATAGGCGAGCCCGGCCAGGGCGGCCACGGCACGCGACAGGTCGTACCGCCCGGGCAGCGCCTTCGGATCGTCCGGCACGAGCTCGCCGTCCTTGCCGGGCCGCTGCACCGTGGTGCGGCTGATCCAGGGGGTGCGGTGCGGGTTGAGCACCTCCTCGGCGGCACTTGTGGGCAGGCCCGCCAGGGACTGCTCCCCGGCCAGGTCCTCGGGCAGGCGGACGACGCCGTCGAGCCGCTCGGCCCACACCCGCCCCGCCGCGGCCGTGTCCGGTCCGGCCGTCCACAGGTCGGCGGGGTTCTCGGGCAGCAGCGCGCCGATGAGCGCCGCCCGGTCACCGGAGCCCAGCGAGCCCAGCAGCGCGTCGCCGAGCTGCTTCTGCCGCGGCTTCAGTCCGGTCGCGGCGATCACCTCGTCCGTGAGCTGGGACGGCCTCCCCGCGAGCAGCAGGGCCGCCTGCACGGGCCCCAGCCCGTCCCGCGTCGCGGCGGTCAGCGCTGCGGGCGCGCCCGGCTGCCAGGGCGCGGGCCCCTTGTCCCGGACCAGGCCGGCCACCGCGGTCAGCGCGTCGGCCGGGAACACCGGCGGGTACGCGGTCTCCCGCTCCAGCGTGAAGTGCGCGACCGCGCCGAACACACCGGCCGGATCGTGGTCCAGGGCAAGCCAGTTCACGCGCCCGTTGCGGTGATCGACACTCTGGCAGCCGAGGACGACGACGGTACGGCCCTGCCTGCGCAGCACCTGGCCGGCCCGCTCCTGCTTGCCGTGCGGCTCGCTCAACACGACCTTGCGCAGCGCGCCCCCGGACGCGGCCATGGGCCCCTCCGCGACCGCCTCGAACAGCAGCAGCAGGGCCTCCCGATGCGTCTCCGTCACGGTCGCCGAGGCCGCACGGTAGGCGAGCGGGCGCAGCACCTTCAGCACGGACGGCCACAGCAGGCCGATGCCGGGAATGGTGAACTCGTCGCTGCGCCACCCGTCGGCGGGCCCGGCGAGCCGGGCGGACTCGGGCAGGCGCTTGCCGTCGGCCGGCTTCCCGGACAGGACGTGGTTCACGGCGCGGATCTGACGCAGCGCGGTCCAGCGCTGCTCGCTGCCCCACCAGCCCTGCAGCTCGGCGAGGCCGGCCACGGCCTCGCGCAGCGTCTGGTCGTCGCCGTCGTCGGGGCGGTAGTCGGCGAACATGCCCTCGGCGCGCTTGCGGTCCGCCTTCGGCCGCTCCACCGGGGGCGCCACGAACGTGGCGATCGACTCCGCCAGGCGCAGCACTCCGCGCGCGAGGCCCGCGACACCGGTGAGCAGCTGGGGCTCGGTGAGCGCGGGCAGGCAACGCGAGACGGTCTCCCGCAGGACCTCGTCGACGGTCGGCACGGCGGGCTGCCCTGTGGTGGCCCCGGCGGTGTTGCCGGCCCCGGCCGTCGTGTTCCCGGCCCCGGCCGCCGCGTCCGTGGTCTTCGCCTGCTCGGCCGCCGCCGCGAGCTTCGCCTGACGCTCCACCAGCGCCCGGGCCCCGGCGCGCAGCAACTCGTCCGCCTGCGCGTCACTCAGCGCCCGCAGGAGCGCCGACGCGCCCTCGTCGCGCGGCCGCAGCGCATGCCAGAAGTCGACCGGAGGAACGAGCCGCGTCCCGGCGGCGAACTCACCGCCGCGCTCCAGCGGCGTCACCCGGCCCAGCTCCCGCATACCGGTGCCGTCGTCAGCCGTGGCGTACAGGGCGATCTGACGGTACTGCGCGACGACGACGGGCTCCGCGCCGCCGGGCAGCCGCAGCGCGCCGAGCGGAACGCCCGGCAGCCGGCCGTGTGCCGTCGGCAGGGTGACGGTCCGGCCGTCCGGCGTGCCGACGGTGGTACGGGCCTCGTCGCCCTCGCGCTCGGTGCGCACCCAGCGGCCGAGAACCGTGCCGTCCGTGCCGAACGGGCTGTGCTCCAGGCCGGGCTGCAGGGGCAGCACCCCGCAGTGCTGCTGGAGCAGGGTGGCGCCCTCGCGGATGCCGGACCGCAGGAACGCGGGCAGCGAGGCACGCGCGTGCGTGCCGGTGGCCGGGTCGTACTCGAGCCACACCTGCTGCCGTCCCTGCCGGCCCTGGCGCCAGTACGAGGTGCCGTCACCGAGGATGCGGCGGCCGGGCGGCAGGACCGTGTCGCCGGCGTGCAGGGCGCGCCCACCGGTGGCGCGCCCACCACCCGGGAGCGGGATCGAGGTCTCGCCCGCGTCGCCGCTGCCGTACCAGTGCGGGAGCTTCTCGCCGCCGAGCGTGAACACCTCGGACGGGCGGGCCGACCAGTAGCCGTACTGCTTGCCGTCGTGCCGCCACATCACCAGCAGCTCGCCGTCCGTGTAACGGAACGACGGACGCTGCCAGCGGTCCAGGTCCACCGGCAGCCGCAGGTCGTGTTCCAGCAGGATGTCCTCCGGCCCCACGACGATCGCCTTGTGCCGGCGGGCGAGGATGAGCGCCGGCCAGGCCTCGTGGACGGCGAGCGTGTCGTCGCGGTCGCGGCGGGTCTCCGCGTCCAGCCGCCGCAGCGCCTCGTCGAGGGCGGGCCAGCCCAGTTCGTCCGGGATACCCGCGCGCAGGGTGCGGCCGAGCAGCGGCGCGACGTCCAGCGCGGCGACCCGGGCGACGGCCTGCGGGCTGATCCGGGCGGCCACCGCGCGGAACGGACGCAGTCGCTCCAGCGCCGTGCGCGCGGCGGGCAGACCCGCCGCGTCCGCCAGCTCGCCGGCCGCGTCGTCCAGCCACTCGCGCAGCACGTCGGCGAGCACGGGATGTTCGACCAGTCCCTCCAGCAGCGTGGGGCCGATGCGGTGGCCCCCCAGGTCGCCGACGGCGGCGTAGAGCAGGCGCCGGCAGCGCGGGTCGGCCGCGATGGCCGTCAGGTCCCGTCGCCCGGGCCTGGTGTCCTGAAGCCACTGGTCGAGGGGGAGGAAGACGTCCTTGCCGGCTCCGGGCAATGCCAGCGGTATGCCCTCCGCCACGCACAGGTCGAGCAGATCCAGGTCGGCGCCTGCGCGCCAGCGGCCCGTGAAGAGGTCCACCGGGCGGCCCTGGGCGCGCAGGCGCGGAGCCATGCGCTCCACCAGCGCGAGGGTGGCCGGCGAGCGGCCGCTGCTCGTGCCGCCGTGCTTGCGGTGCAGGGCCCATCGACCGAGCCAGTCCGCCGCGTCGACCTCCTCCGCCGCCTCGGTCTCGCCCGTCAGCAGCCGGTCGGCGCCGGTGTCCGCGAGCAGCCCCAGCCAGAACTCGTCGTCCTCGGTGGAACGACCCAGCCCGGCCGGCATGATCTCCAGCAGCCGCCCCCGCACGGCGGGCTCCCGCTCGGCCAGGACGACGAGCGTCGCCCGGTAGGTGTTCCAGAAGGACGCGGGGGCCCGGACCGCCGCCGGGGACGCCAGCAGGTCCGCGACCAGGGCGCACTCCTCGGTGACCCGGTTCAGGCCCGCCGCCTTGATCAGGGCGCGCGCGTCCTGGGGCAGCGACGCGTACGGCGGCATGCCGGCCGCGCAGCGCTCCACGGTCAGCTGCCGGAACTGCGCCCAGGCCTCGGCCGGGGTGAGCCGTGCCGCGAGGGCCTTCACATGCTCCTTGAGGGCCTTGACCGTCAGTGCCCCGGCGAAGGCGAACTCCAGGAACACGGCGCGCTGCCGGTCCTCGTCCACGGTCAGCGCGTGCACCCGCTCCGCGTCGCGGGCCTTGCCGAAGAAGGCGGCGGCGTAGGTGGTGTTCTCATGCTGGAGGAAGACGCGCGCGGCCTGCTCGTAGAAGGTGGGCAGGAAGTGCGGCACAGCCCGGCCGAGCCGCTCGCCGAGCGCCTCGAAGCCCTCCTTCGCGGTGCCCGGACGGGACTTGGCCTGCCGGGCGAGCCGCTCCACGTCCTTCACCAGCGCCAGCGCGTGGTGCCCGTTCGCCGGGTCGTTGACCAGCGCCCACGCCGGGAATCCGAGGGTTTCCCGGCGCACCTGCCCGACCTCGCGTGTCTCCGGCTCCCGGACCAGTCCGAGGAAGTCCAGCGCGAGGTCCTCCGCCTCACCGAGCGTGCCCGGCACCAGCCGTACGATCGTCCGCTCGTCCAGCGCCGGATGCGTGTACGTCCGGACGGTGAGCACGTCGGCGTCCTCGCGGTCCGTGGTGCCCAGGGGCAGGACGGCGCCGGCGTCGAGCAGCGCGGCGGACGTGGTCTCGTCGTACGTGAACCCGTCGTAGGTCGTCACGTCGTCGTGGGTGGTCGCGTCGTATGTCGTCACGCCGCACGCTCCTCGTCCTCGATGTCGCGCCCGGCGTACAGCGCGGCCGCCATGCGCATGCCCTCCGACCAGGCCACCGGCCCCACCTGACCGAGCTTCAGGACCCGGCCGGCCGGGTCGGTGAAGACCAGAGGACCGGTCTCCGTCTCCTCGTAGCCGTCGTAGTCGCCGACCCACACGCGGGCCTCGACACCGCGGCCCTCCTCCAGCACGGAGCACACGGCGTGACCGCCGCGCACGCGGTAGCCGAGCTGAGTCGCCCTGCCGTGCAGGAACCGCAGTTCCTTGAAGGCGCCGCCCGCGTACTCCTCGACGGAGGTCGCCTCGGCGTCGAGCGCCGCCGGCCGCCGCCACACCTCGCGGAAGAGCTGCTGGGCGCGCTGCTCGACGCCGAGTTCGACGGCGAACTCCCGCAGCTCCTCCAGGTCGTCGAGAAGCACGGGATGCGGCAGACGCACCAGCTCAGGGGCGAGCCGGACCGTGTCACCGTCGAGATCGACCAGGCCGAGGCCGCGCTCGGGGTCGGCGTCCCGCAGGAACCCGGCCACCATGCCGTCCGCCCCCGTGACCACCAGGTCGCGCAGGGCCGCCTGCCAGGCCGGGTCCGGCCACACCCGCGCCAGGACGGCGAACGGCACCGGCAGCGAGCGCACCATCCACCGCTCCACGTCGGCCAGGCACTGCCGTTCGTGCCGCTCCAGCCATTCGGCGAGCTGGCGCAGCCCCACCACCGCCGGATCGTCGGCGATCTTGGACGGCACGGATTTCAGCCGCCGCCCGGCCGCGTTCCGGCACACCACCTTGCCGTCGTCGAGGGCGACTTCATAGCCGCCGGCCGACACCCACCCCATGTGTGCCTCCCGCACCACCTGCAATGATCAAGTGACGGGAACTGTAGAGCAGGGCACTGACAACGGGGCCCGGGGGTGCCGCCGGCAGCCAGCACCCCGAATGGAGTAGTCCACCGAGTGGCCGTCACCCTGCCGGGTGATGGTGGGAGAGCCAACTGCTCATCGGCGAAAGCAGGTGTGGTTCATGGCCACGTTGTGCAGACCCTCGGTGTCTGTCCCTGAGCACGTGATCACCATGGAGGAGACGCTGGAACTGGCACGCACCCGTCATGCCGACCATCCGCAGTTGCCCCTGGCACTGCGGTTGATCGAGAACACGGGCGTGCGCACCCGACGCATCGTGCAGCCCATCGAGGACACACTGAAACACCCGGGCTTCGAGGAACGGAACAAGATCTACGAGGCAGAGGCCAAGGCCCGGGTTCCCGCGGTGGTCCAGCAGGCACTGGACGAGGCGGAGCTGCTGACCACCGACATCGACGTGATCATCTACGTGTCCTGCACGGGCTTCATGATGCCCTCGCTCACGGCATGGCTGATCAACGAGATGGACTTCGACCTCTGCACTCGCCAGCTACCCATCGCTCAGCTGGGCTGCGCGGCCGGCGGCGCGGCCATCAACCGGGCCCACGACTTCTGCACGGCCTACCCGGACGCCAACGCCCTCATCGTCGCCTGCGAGTTCTGCTCGCTGTGCTACCAGCCCACCGACCACGGCGTCGGCTCCCTGCTGTCCAACGGCCTGTTCGGGGACGGCATCGCCGCGACCGTGGTCCGCGGCCGGGGCGGCACGGGGATCCGGCTGGAGCGCAACGGCTCGTACCTGATCCCGAAGACCGAGGAGTGGATCAGTTACGCCGTCCGGTCCACCGGCTTCCACTTCCTGCTGGACAAGCGGGTGCCGACGACGATGGAGCCGCTCGCCCCCGCGCTCCGGCAACTCGCCCACCAGCACGGCTGGGACGCGTCCGACCTCGACTTCTACATCGTCCACGCGGGCGGCCCGCGCATCCTGGACGACCTGAGCACGTTCCTGGAGGTCGACCCGCACGCCTTCCGGTTCAGCCGGGCCACGCTCACCGAGTACGGCAACATCGCCAGCGCCGTCGTGCTGGACGCGCTCCGCCGGCTGTTCGACGAGGGCGGGGCCCCGGACCGGGCGCGCGGGCTGCTCGCCGGATTCGGGCCCGGCATCACCGCGGAGATGTCCCTGGGTCGCTGGACGACCGACGGAGACGGCGAGCGATGAGTGGCGAGCGTCTACGACCCGGCGCCCCCTCGACACGAAAGGCAGCTCGTCGGCAGGTGGCCCGAGCGGTGGGAGAGTGGCCGTATGTGCGGCCGATACGCATCCACCCGCAGTCCCGAGGACCTGGCCCAGCTCTTCCGGGTCACCGACTGGAATGCCGAGGAGACGCTCGCACCCAACTGGAACGTGGCCCCGACCGACGACGTGTGGGCCGTACTCGAGCGATCCCCGCGCGAGGAGCCCCGTGCGGCGGAGGTCGTGCGGGAGCTGCGGCCGCTGCGGTGGGGGCTGGTGCCGTCGTGGGCCAGGGACGTGAAGATCGGCGCACGGCTGATCAACGCCCGGATGGAGACCGTCCACGACAAACCCGCCTTCCGCCGCGCGTTCGCCAAGCGCCGCTGCCTGCTGCCGGCCGACGGCTTCTACGAGTGGCAGCAGGTCAAGGACCCCGCCACGGGCAAGATCCGCAAGCAGCCCTACTTCATCCACTCCGAGGACGACCAGGTGATGGCGCTCGCCGGGCTGTACGAGTACTGGCGCGACCCGGAGGTCAAGCACGACAGAGACCCGGCCGCCTGGCTGATGACCTGCACCATCATCACCACCGAAGCCACCGACGCCGCCGGGCGCGTCCACCCCCGCATGCCGCTCGCGCTCATCCCCGAGCACTACGACGCCTGGCTCGACCCCCGCCACGAGGACCCCGAGCGGCTGCGCGCCCTTCTCGACCCGCCCGCCGGCGGTCACCTCGACGCCAGGCCCGTGTCCACGGCCGTCAACGACGTCCGCAACAACGGTCCTCACCTCCTGCACGAGGCCGGTCGTCAGGAGCCCCAGGGGTAAACCGGCGACGTCCCCGCCTACGGCATCGTCGGCGGGGACCTGGAAGCCGCCGCCCCCGGACGCACGTCAGAGGCGGTCAACGGCGATCTGAGATGATCGCGCGATGAGTGACAGGAGGCTGTCGGCCGCGGAGGCCGTGGAGTCACACGTTCGGGCGTTCTTCGCAGGGCATGCCGTGGAGGCCGTGGACTACGACCTCGGGCCCGGACGGCGAGAGGTGGTGCCCGGTCTGCGCGTTCTCGTGGTGGGGCCCGGTCCTCGTGGCGGTGGCTGGGCCTATGTGACCGTCGGGTGCTGGGCCCTGATGGAGAAGGACGGTCACGGACTCGAGTTCGTCATGACCGCGCACGTTCGCGACCAGCGGTTCGTCGAGCTCATGGCGATGATCGCCTACTACCACTGCGGAGGCCACCAACTCGACCTGGAGCACAGCTTCCCGATCGGCGAGCCGTGGGTGCCGGGTTCCGACTGCGACCACCTGCTGATCAGCCTCCCCTATCTCCACGGCCCCGACCTCGAACACTGTCCGCTGCCTGGGGGACACGCCCGCCTCCTGTGGACCCTGCCGGTGACCACCGCCGAGATCGAGTTCCGCAGACGTCACGGGCACGAGGCACTGGAGCAGCTCTTCGACGAGGCGGAGATCATCCCCACTGACCCCTTCAGGGCATCGGTCGTCTGAGCAGGCCGGAAGAGGTGTTCCAGGGAGATGTGCGAGGACAGCCGGTTGAGGAAGTCCGGGGCGTCGAAGATCTGGCCGGCGGAGGCGACACCGACCGTCCTGGTGCGCCCCGTGAGGATGCGGTCGACCGCTTCGACCACGAGCGGCGCGGTGACCGCGTAGATGTCCTGGCCCCTGGCCACAGCACGCCGTTCACTGCCGCCGGAGCGCACCACGACGTCGACGAGGAAGGTCTGGGCGGACCGTCCGTGCTCGTCGGCCGCGGTCGGCGTCGGTGTGTCCGGGGCCGTCACGTCCCTGGCGGCCTCGACCGTCATGTAGGTGCGCACGTCGGGGATGGACAGGTGGCTGGGAATGGTGACGACGTCGGCCATCGTGAACTCCCCGATGACGGTTCTGGGACCCATCGGGTCGGGGAAGGGCCACTGGAGGGTCGGGGGTTCGTCGTGGACGTACTCCAGCCGGCCGTTGCTGTAGCGGACGCGTCGGCCGTCGCGCCGCTGCCGCGAGACCGCACCTGCGGCGCGTGTCCCGGGGGTGGGGTGCCAACTGCTCAGCCCATAGGCGATGTGGGCCTCGTCGGCCGTCGTCCAGTCGTCCATCGCGGCGGTGGCCAGCAGGTCGCCGAGGCCGCCGTAGAAGGCCATCGCAGGGACGATCACCGCTCCCTCCGCGCGGGCGCGGTCGGTGAAGTGCGTGAACGTGTCGACGTTGGCCTCGATCTCCGCCGCCACATCCACATACGGGATCCCGGCGCGCAGGGCCGCCTCGATCACCGGGGCGGCCGTCGTGGCGAAGGGCCCGGCGCAGTTGACCACGGCGGCCGTGCCGGCCAGTGCGCGGTCGAGCGAGGCCGGGTCGCCGACGGAGGCCGGGCGGGCCTCCAGCCCGGGTTCCGAAGTCGCCAGCGCGTTCAGCTTGTCGGCGTCGCGCCCGCAGAGAACCGGGACGTACCCGCGCTGCCGCAGCTCTGCCACCACAAAGCGCCCGGTGTGCCCGTACGCGCCGAACACCGCCACCGTGAGCTCCGATCCCATGGGTTCGCCCTTCGCTCCAATGATCTGCCACTGCTCTGCCGCTCATCTGCCGCTGATCTGCCGTTCATCTGCCATTGGCCTGCGGCTGACCTGCCGTCGATCTGCCGTGATCCGTTGGAGAACATCCTGACCAGGGGCGGTCCTCCCACACGAGTGTCCGGAACGACATGACCCATACAATTCCGGACGTGAACACTGTCGCACTGGCCGTCACGGACGGAATGCTCCACTTCGAGCTGGCCTTGGCGTGCGAGGTCTTCGGCTCCGCCCCGGACGCCGTGGCAGGCCCCTGGTACGACGTCGTCCTGTGCGGGCCGGGCGCCGTGCGAGCCGGACGGTTCCGGCTGGAGCCCGACCACGGCCTCGACCAACTCCCGCACGCCGACACCGTGATCGTCCCCGGCTGGGCCGACATCGACCAGGATCCACCCGCCGAGCTGGTCGAAGCGGTGCGCGCGGCCCACGCGGCAGGCGCACGCGTGGCCTCCCTCTGCACGGGCGCGTTCGTGCTGGCCGCCGCAGGCCTGCTGGACGGGCGGCGGGCGACCACGCACTGGGCGCACACCCGGGCCCTGGCCGCCCGCTACCCGCAAGTGGAAGTGGACCCGGACGTCCTCTACGTGGACGACGGCAGCGTGCTGACCTCCGCCGGCAAGGCCGCCGCCATGGACCTGTGCCTGCACCTCGTCCGCCTCGACCGCGGCTCGTCCGTCGCGAACGCGGTCGCCCGCCGCCTGGTCGTGCCGCCGCACCGGGACGGCGGCCAGGCCCAGTACGTCACCACCCCGGTGCCCGCCCCGGCCAGCCACCCGCTCGCCGACCTGTTCCCCTGGGTGCTCGAACGGCTGGACCAGCCGCTGACCGTGGAGGACCTGGCCCGCCAAGCGCGGATGAGCTCACGCAACCTGGGCCGCCACTTCAGGTCGGTGACCGGCACCACCCCGCTGCAATGGCTGCTGACCCAGCGGATCCGCCACGCCCAGGAGTTGCTGGAGACCACCGACGACAGCATCGACACCATCGCGGCGGCCACCGGCATGGGGACCGCCACGACGCTGCGCCGGCACTTCAACCGCACGGTCGGCGTACCCCCGGACACCTACCGCCGCACCTTCCGCTCGCGGACCCCCTCCATCCCGGAGGACGACGAACGCGTTCCGGGGCCGTACAACCCTTCCCGCTCGGTGCGGGTCTAGTTCGATGGCCGGGCAGGTGTGAGGAACGGCCGGCTCCTCGTCGACCCAAGGAGGTGGCCGTGTACCTCAGGACGCGTCATGCCGCTGCCGTCGCCGTGCTCTCCGCCGTCATCGTGGTGCCGAGCGCGATCCCCGCCGCGGCCTACGGTGACGGCTTCCACCCGAATGCTCCGGCGCCCGGCTCCGTGGCGTCCGCGAGAGCCGACTTCGACGGCGACGGACACGCCGACGTGGCCATCGCCGCACCCGGAGGCGTCGTCGACGGCAGGGCCGACGCCGGCTACGTCGCGGTCGTCTACGGCATGGCGGGCGAAGGCCCCAACGGCGTCAAACGCCAGATCGTCACCCAGAACCGATACGGCGTCCCCGGCACCGCCGAGACCGGCGACCGCTTCGGCGACGCGCTGGAGGCGGCGGACCTGGACGCCGACGGCTTCACCGACCTGGTGGTCACCGCGTCGGGCGAGGACATCGGCGACGCCCGCGACGCCGGCATGCAGACCGTGCTGTGGGGAGGCGTCGGCGGTCTCGCCACCGGCGCCTCGCTCGGCTCCGGCCGGACCCGGACCGAAGCCGGCGACTTCGACGGCGACGGACACCTGGACCTCGCGAGCGCTGACCGGATGCGATACGGCCCCGTCAGCCGGTCCGGCGAGGCAGCCCGCACGACGCCCCTCGTCACCCCCGGCGCCGGCGTCCGCGGTGTCCGTGCTCTGCAGGCGGGCGACGTGGACGGCGACGGCATCACCGATCTCGTGGTGAGCACCCCTTCGAGCGGCACCGGCAGTTCGGGGGCGGCGGTACGGCTGCGCCTGCTGAAGGGCAGCGGCAACGGGCTGGAGGCGGGACCCGTCATCGCCTCCGAGGACACGGTCGCGGCGGAGAGCATCGGGCTCGGCGACGTCGACGGCGACGGCCGTCAGGACATCGTCTTCGGACGCCCCACCGCGGGCGGCGGCGGTCTCGTGGGTGTCGTACGGGGCACCGCGGACGGCCTCGCGTCCAGGGCCGCGTTCCTGAGCCAGGGCACGCCCGGTGTCCCCGGTACCGGCGAGAGCGGCGACCGCTTCGGCACGGACGTCCGCGTCGGTGACGTCACCGGCGACGGATACGCGGACGTGGTCACCGGTGTCCCCGGCGAGGATCTGGACGGCCGTAGTGACGCCGGCGGCTTCGCCGTCCTGCGAGGAAGCGCGACGGGCCTGACCGGCCGCGGCGCCACCGCCGTCAGTCAGCACACGGCCGGCGTACCCGGTACGGCGGAGAACGGCGATGCCTTCGGCAGCGCTGTCGCCGTGGTGGCGGGCCACATCGCGGTCTCGGCGCCCCGGGAGAACGGCGGCACGGGAGCCGTGTGGGTCTTCCCCGCCTCAGGCTCCGGCGTCGTGCAGGACGCGGCCGTGTCCTTCGGGCCGCGTACGCTCGCCGCCCCCGTGGCGGGAGCGCGGTTCGGCTCGGCCCTCCACCAGTGACTCACTCGCTGCTTGTTCGCGGAGTGCGTATCAGAACCGGCGCGAACGAGGGCCGACTTGATCCGACGGCCACGGAACACGTGATGTGACGTTCCCCCTTGCGCTGAGCGTTCGACGCCGTGAGTCTCTCGGGGAACACACGGGGGAACGCGCGTCCGAAGAATTGTTATTAGAGACTCATCGGCTGATCTCCCATGTCGACGGACAGCACCGTTCGGCGTCGAGGACGAGGAAGTTTGTGATGAGTACAGAGCGGACGAGGGAGTCGGCGGCACTGGTGACCGCTGCCCGAAGTGGCGATCCGGAGGCCCAGGACGCCCTGGTCAGCGCCTACCTCCCACTGGTCTACAACATCGTGGGACGGGCTCTGAACGGTTCCGTGGACGTCGACGACGTGGTGCAGGACACCATGCTGCGCGCCCTCGACGCGCTGGGTGGTCTGCGCGCTCCCGAGAACTTCCGCTCCTGGCTCGTGGCCATCGCGATGAACCAGGTCCGGGCGCACTGGCATGACCGGCAGTCGGCCCCGGGCGCCGTGGAGGAGGCCGAGGACCTCGCCGACCCCGGCGCCGACTTCGTGGACCTGACCATTGTCCAACTGCAACTGTCCGGACAACGCCAGGAGACCGCACGCGCGACCCGCTGGCTGGAGCCCGACGACCGGGGGCTGCTGTCGCTCTGGTGGCTGGAGTGCGCCGGTGAGCTGACGCGGTCCGAGGTCGCCGCCGCCATGGAGCTCTCGCCTCAGCACACGGCTGTCCGGGTGCAACGCATGAAGGCACAGCTGGAGGCGGCACGCGTGGTGGTACGGGCCCTCGACGCGCGCCCGCGATGTGACGAACTGGCGGGAGTGCTGGCCTCCTGGGACGGTCGGCCCTCGGCGCTGTGGCGCAAGCGAATAGCCCGGCATGCCCGGGGGTGCGCGCGCTGCTCGGGCTTGTGGCGCGGGTTGATGCCCGCGGAAGGCCTGCTGGCCGGCCTGGCGCTGGTCGCCGCGGCGCCCGCGCTGGCGGAGCGGGTCCTGGCCGGCTCCGGCGGGATGGCCGCCGTCGCCGCCACGTCCCGGCTGGGTGGCTCCAGGGGCCACGGCGGATCGGGCCGGGGATCCGGGCACCGTGCCGTGCCCGGCCGGGCGGCCTCCCGCAGCCAGGAGCGTCGACGTCGGCGCAACCGGCGTCGGGCCGTCGGAGGCGCCGTCGTGGCGGCCTGCGTGGTGGGTGGCGGCCTGTGGTACTTCGACGCGGACTCGGGCACCGGCGGCGGGACCGGCACCGGGACCGAGGATGTGACCGCCGCGCGAACCGCCGACGGCCGTCCGGTGGACCTCGTGACCCCCAGTGCCGCCGAGACCTCCGCCTCGGCATCCCCGACTCCGTCGCCGTCCGCGTCGCCGTCGAAGAAGGCGAGCCCTTCGACGAGTCCTCGCTCCACGAGGAAACCGGCGACACCCTCCCGGCCGTCGGCTGCTCGGCCGGCTCCCAGTGTGTCCGGCACCCCACAGGCGCAGGCGGCCCCGACGGGAACCGTCGGACAGGTGGTCGCCTTGGTGAACGAGCAACGGGCCGCCGCCGGCTGTGGACCGCTCACCGAGGACCCGCAGCTGAACCAGGCGGCACAGGGCCACTCGCAAGACATGGCCGCCCGCGACTTCTTCGACCACACCAACCCGGACGGCGCCGATCCCGGGCAGCGCACCACCGCCGCGGGATACGAGTGGTCCACGTACGGCGAGAACATCGCCCGGGGCCAGCAGACCCCGGAGGCGGTGATGGACTCCTGGATGAACAGCCCCGGCCACCGCGCCAACATCCTCAACTGCTCGTTCAAGGACATCGGCGTGGGCTTCCACGAGGGCGCGGGCGGACCTTGGTGGACGCAGAACTTCGGCGCCAGGCGATGACGCCGCGGCGCGGCGCGTACGCGGGCGCGTGGGAACGGACGGCCCGCCCCCACGCCCCGGTGGGTCAGCCCACCGGCACCTTGGCGCGCGGGACGCCTGCCGGCTGCGCGAGCGCGAGACCGAAGTTGTCCTCGACCTCCGCCTTCTCGCCCGCGTCGGGGTACGGGTTCGTGCACGACACGCCGGCGCTGGAACCCGACATCAGGCTGGTGCAGGGGCCGGGCTTGCGGTCGGGCAGGCCGAGGATGTGGCCGAGTTCGTGTGCCGAGATCCGGACCGTGTCGTAGCCCTGGGTGACGGCCTGTCGGCCGATGTAGACGGTTCCGTTGCCGAGCGAGGTCGTCAGGGCCCTGGGCCAGCCGTTGTCGGCGAGGATCCGGATGTTGGCGCGCTGCCCGGCTGCGGCGGGGCGCAGCTCCACGCTGTCCACGCTCTCGTTCCATATGGCCGCGCCTCGATCGACGGCGGCCCTGAACTCCGCCGACGCACTGGCGTCGTACGTGACGACGCGGGCCGCGAGGGCCTGCGCACCGGCGTCCGTCGGCGCGGCGTGGGCCTGGCCTATGGTGACCAGACCCGCTGCGAGGGTGGCTGCGAGGATGGGGGCGAACGTGCGTGCGTGCAAGGTCGGCCTCCTGTGGGGGAAGGTGGGCGTGCTCATGCCACGTTCTGCTGGGCTCCCTGCCCATGCTCGGCGAACGCCAATCCCTCAATCGGTCCCAGCTCCGCGGTCCGCCCCGGTCGTCACGGACCGTCGCGGTCGCGCGGTGCGCCGTCGCCGTCCGTCGGCTCGCGCCGGGGCGGGGCCTCCCCCGCGGTGAGGTGTTCGAGGACCTCGACCAGCTCCTGGCAGGCCAGCTCCACCGAGCGCCGGGTGTTGTGCTGCTCGGTGATCACGGCCGACAGCAGCAGGGCGGTCAGCGCCATGGACCCGTTGAAGACCTGGAGTTTGATCATCACCTCGATGCGCGTCAGCTCCGCGAACGGGCCGCTGCCGTCGGTGGCCGCGACGGTGGCCAGGACGGAGGCGGACAGAGCGCACAGCACGCTGCCCGCCAGCTGGAAGCGCAGGGCGGCCCAGATCAGCAGGGGGTAGATGAGGTAGAGCAGGCTCAGCCGGCTGTGCGTGGCGAGCGGGACGATGACGCAGGCCGCGGCGACCAGGAGCAGGGCCTCCTTCCAGCGCGCCGGGTCGGGCGGCGGGTGCGCCCCGCTCAGCAGGAGCAGGGCCGGGGTGACGAGCAGTACCCCCATCGCGTCGCCCACCCACCACGCCAGCCAGACCGGCCAGAAGCCGTCCAGGTCGAGTTTGCCCGTGAGGACCAGGAGGCCGACGCCCACCGTGGAACTGATCAGCATCGCGGCCAGCGCCCCCAGGAAGACCAGGGCGACGCCGTCCCGTAACCGGCTCAGACCGGTCCGGAAGCCCACCTTGCGCAGCATGAGGTAGGCGCAGACGGGGGCGGCGGTGTTCCCGGCGACGTTGCCGAACAGGGAAGGCCTCACCGACGAGGTGAGGGACAGAACGACGAAGAACGCGCCGAGTGCGATACCCGGCCAGCAGCGCAGGCCGAAGATGAACAGGGCGGCCACCGCGACGCCGGTGGGCGGCCAGATGGGCGTGAACACCGCGTCCCCGACCGTGAGCTGGCGCAGCAGACCGAGCCGTCCCGCCGCGTAGTAGCAGGCGGCGACGGCCAGCGTCTGGAGGCCGTAGACGACAGCTCGGCGCCGATCCGGGGTACGCACCACAGCTGCCATCACACACCGCTACCGACCGTTCGGCCAGGCGGCAGCGTGCTAGGGGTGAGGGGCGTGCTTGTCGCGGCCGACCACGAGGACGGCGGCGTCGTCCGCGTGCCCCACCCGCTCGGCGCCCTTGATCACCGCGGTGGCCAGTGAGGTCGCCTCCAGGCCGGCGACGGCGGCGACGCCCGCGAGCCGCACCACTTGGTCGAGGCCCTCGTCCAGACTCAGCGCCGGTCCCTCCACCACCCCGTCGGTGACCAGGACGAAGACGTCACCCGCCGACAGGCGGTGCTCGGTCACCGGATACTCCATTTCGGGAAGCACACCGAGGGGCGGTCCACCCGCGTCGTCGGCGAGGCCGGACCGGCCGTCCGCCGTGGCCCAGACGGACGGTATGTGTCCGGCCCGCGCACTCTCCAGCACTCCGGTCGACGGGTCGAGACGGACGAACGTGCACGTGGCGAAGAGATCGGTACCGAGCGCGAGCAGCAGGTCGTTGGTCCGGGCGAGGAGTTCCCCCGGCTCGCTCGTGACGGAGGCGAGGGCGCGCAGGCCGACCCGTACCTGCCCCATGAAGGCGGCCGCCTCGATGTTGTGCCCCTGTACGTCGCCGATGGACAGCCCGATGCAGCCGTCGGGCATCGTGAACGCGTCGTACCAGTCTCCCCCCACGCTGAGACCGTGGTGCGCGGGCTGGTACTCGACGGCCAGGTGGAACCGGCGGACCGTCGGCAGGCTGGCGGGGAGCATGCCCTGCTGGAGGGCGACGGCCAGCTCCACCCGCGACCGCTGGAGCTCCGCGCGCTCCCGGGCCTGCGCCGTCAGCGCTCCGAGCCTGGCGAGCAGCTCGTCACCGTCGTCGGTCGGGTGCCTGCGGGACATCGATCACTCCGGCCAGGTCAGTGGCCCTCTTCCTGCGAAGAAGATTGCTATGAAATGTCGTACCAAATTCTGGGATTCTACCTGGGGAGGGCTGCCCTGGCGCGTTGAGCGCGGCGTGCTGGCGACCGCCTTCCGGTTGCGTCGCCGCGGTGGAAATCCGGAGACGGCCGGCGGCCGTCGCCTGCACAATGCCGATCATGACGTCCCTCCATGTCGGCGCGCAGCGGGCGCACCCCGGTTTGCGAGCGGACCGACCAGCACCTCGATGCCGTGCAGGTCGATCAGTGCTCGGTAGGCGAGTGATGACGGCCAGGTCCGGCGCGGCCCAGTCGTCGGAGGGAGAGACCGGCGAGTGCGCTGAAGGAGAGGTTCGCGAGATGCACCTCCTTGCTCTGGTGGATCAGAGAGAGGGCCACCGGAAGACGGCGGCACGGACATCCTGCTGCGCGGTGACGAAGCCGGTCTCGGCACCCCGGAGGAGGACCTGACCAGCGTGGCCGTGCTGGCCGGACTGCCGCACCGGCTCGTCGTGTCGGTCGGCTTCGGCGTGGACGCCCACCATGGCGTGAACCACGTGCAGGTCCTGGAGAACATCGCCGCGCTGGAGCGCGACGGCGCCTACCTCGGTGTGTTCTCGATACCTCGCGCCACCCGGGAAGGCGCGCTGTATCTCGACGCGGTGGCGCACGCCCAGCACCACACCCCGGAGCATCCGAGCATCGTCAACGGCTCCATCGCGGCGGCCGTGCGCGGCTCGTTCGGCGACGTCCGGTTCACTGACCGCACTCGAGGCAGCGAGTTGTTCGTGAACCCGCTGATGTCCCTGTACTTCGCTTTCGATCTCCCGGGCCTGGCAGCCCGATGCCTCTACCTGGACCTGATCGAGGAGACCCACCTGATACGCCAAGTCCACTCCCGCATCGCCGAGTTCCGCGAGGCCACCGTGACCCGCCCGCCCCGCCGCTTCCCGCACTGACCGCGACCGGCCGAGCACCGGTCCGGCAGGCTCGTCGTGATCAAGGACCAGTACTGCGGCACCGCCATTCGCCTCGGTGGTTCGGCCGCCGGGGGAGTGGGACGCTGAAGGTAGGGATCCGTGCCGAGGAGACTCGGGAGGGCCGTATGGGACGCGACGTCCCGGCGATCACGTTCACTCGTGAGGACCGTCGCCAGTTCCGGCACAAGATGCATGTGTGCCTCGACGTGCTCGCGCGGATGCTGCGGGAGTCGCGGTTCGACTTCGAGCGGCCGCAGGTCGGTCTGGAGATCGAACTGAACCT
The DNA here is from genome assembly GCF_055572035.1 of Streptomyces sp. NPDC030838. Lineage (NCBI taxonomy): Bacteria > Bacillati > Actinomycetota > Actinomycetes > Kitasatosporales > Streptomycetaceae > Streptomyces > Streptomyces sp. NPDC030838. The sequence continues at coordinate 150,659 of NZ_JBVIED010000009.1, forward strand.
CGTGGACACCGCCGGCGAGCCCGCCATGCGCAGCTCGGACGTCCTGGAGGCGATCGCCGATCCCGCCTGGTCGAGCGAGCTGGGCCGGTTCAATCTGGAGATCAACATCGCGCCGCGGCGGCTGACCGCGGGCGGCCCCGACTCCTGGGAGCAGGAGATCCGGGACGCGCTCAACCACGCCGAGGAGAAGGCCGCGGCGATCGGCGCGCATCTCGTCATGGTCGGCATCCTGCCGACCCTCCAGCTGAAGGACGTCGGTCTGGCCTCGCTGTCCGAGAATCCGCGGTATCACCTGCTGAACGAGCAGATCTTCTCCGCCCGGGGCGAGGATCTGCTGATCTCGGTGGACGGGATCGAGCGGCTGGAGACCTACGCGGACACGATCACGCCGGAGGCGGCCTGCACCAGTACCCAGTTCCACCTCCAGGTGTCGCCGGACGAGTTCGCTCCCTACTGGAACGCGGCACAGGCCATCGCGGGGGTGCAGGTGGCCCTGGCCGCGAACTCTCCGTTCCTGTTCGGCAAGGAACTGTGGCGCGAGACGCGCCTTCCGCTGTTCGAGCAGGCCACCGACACCCGCCCGGACGAGATCAAGGTGCAGGGAGTGCGGCCTCGGGTGTGGTTCGGCGAGCGGTGGATCACCACCGTCTTCGACCTCTTCGAGGAGAACGTACGGTACTTCCCGGCACTGCTTCCGCTGTGCGACGACGAGAACCCGCAGGAGACGCTCGACCGCGGCGACATCCCCGGACTGGCCGAGCTGACGCTCCACAACGGGACGATCTACCGCTGGAACCGCCCTGTCTACGCCGTCGTCGACGGCGTGCCCCACCTGCGCGTGGAGAACCGGGTGCTGCCCGCCGGCCCCACGGTGGCGGACGTGCTCTCGAACGGCGCCTTCTACTACGGCCTCACCCGTGCCCTGGTCGACGAGGACCGGCCCATCTGGTCCCGCATGTCCTTCTCGGTCGCGGAGGACAACCTGCACACCGCGGCACGGCACGGCATCGATGCCCAGCTCTACTGGCCGGGCATGGGGGAGGTCCCGGTGACGGAGCTGGTGCTGCGTCGCCTGCTGCCGCTGGCACATCGGGGACTCGAGCAGGCCGGCATGGACGCGGCATGGCGAGAGCCGCTGCTGGGCATCATCGAGCAGCGATGCGTCAGCGGCCGCAACGGCGCGTTGTGGCAGTCGGAGATGTTCCACCACATCCACGACATGGCCCACGTGGGCCGGCACGAGGCGCTGCGGCGGATGACCCAGCAGTACATCGACTACATGCACCTGAACGCTCCGGCGCACACCTGGCCAGTCGACTGAGCCACGGCGATCGGGGTTCAGGCTCCTGACGCCAGGCTGTGGCGGGTGCGGTAGAGCAGTTCCAACGCCGTGTCCTCGGCAGCACGGTCCGTGCCCAGGAGGCGGTTGCAGTGCAGGTGTACGTAGCTGTGGCACAGCTCGGGCAGCGTCTTGCCGAGTTGTCGGCGGCGATTCAGATCGGCGAGCCGGGCGGCGACGTCTGCCAGGTGAGGACGACGCCGGGTGAGGACGTCGCCGATGAGACGAGGCGGTGGTCTGCGCAGCAGGTCACAGAATTCCGCCTTGCGGGTGCGGTACTCCGCGCCCGCGAGCCGCTGCTGGGAAGCCTGCCGGTGGTAGAAGCGGAGCCTCTCGGCTTCACTCAGACCGAGCCCGGTCAACAGGTCGTCAAGGGAGAGCAGAGCCAGGCCGGTCCTGTCGAGCTGAGACTTACCGGTGTGGTCGAGGGAGAGCAGGTCGACAACGGCGGAGCTGTCGGCGGAGTACAGCTGTTCGGCGACGTCCATCCCGATGAGCCCGCCGTAGCGTTCGATCTCACGATCGTAGACGTCGAAGGTGAACCGGGAGATGTGGCCGTCGGCGAGGAGGGTGCCGGCCCAGTCGCTGAGTGCGGGGATGAGCACGGAGGGGTTGCCGCGCAGGCGTAGCCGCAGGTGGGGTTCGGGGTCCGCGTAGCGCAGGAAGACGCGTCGGTCGGCATGGTGGTCCAGCGAGCGCATGAGCTCGCGGACGCCGCCGACGAGCAGGGATTCCTCCTCCTGCCGGTCGCCGTAGAGCTTGACGAAGGTCCAGTCGCTGCCCGGGGGGCGCAGCCGGTCCGCCCTCGCCACCCGGGCGCCGGCTCTGCCGGGTGGAACGGAGCGCGGAACGGGGGAGTTGCGGGCCATGGACACTACGAGTTCGACGGTGTGGCGGCCGTTCGGCCCGCTGACCCAGGCGTCGTCGAGGCCGGGAACGGCCTCCTGGAGGACCACGCTGCCGCCGGGCGGCAGACGGTTCAGGGCTCGCCTTATCTCGTTGGTGTGGGAATGCGCGGTGGTGTCGATGAGGAGCCGGTGGTCCGCGGCCGTGTCGCTGCTCGTGAGGTACGTGTAGCGGGGCAGCCGCCACCGGCGGCGCCAGGCGTCGAACCCGGCCGGGAACCGGTCCGGCCGCCCGGCCATCTCGTGCGCCGTGGCCTGGTCGATGCGCCACTGGGCCAGGCTCAGGATGACCGGGCCGGAGGTGACGCGGGGCAGGTAGGGGAAGTCGCGGGCCGGGCCCCAGTCGAAGCCGACGATCTGGGCGGTGCCGTCGCGGCTCACCTCGGCGAGGAAACGGCAGACGGCGGGCGCCCGGCTGTGGTTGAGCATGTGCCCTGAGCAGACGCTGACCTCGCGGAGTTCCCCCGTGCCGTCGTCCCAGATCAGTGCGAACCTGCCGTTCGTGACGCGGACCGCGAGCCGGTCGAGAGGGATGTAGCGGGCAGGTCCGTCCTCCGCGCTGGTGCGAATGCCGACCTCATGGTCGCGGATCGCGGGCCGGACGACGACGTTCGCCGAGCGGGTCTTCTCGGGGAGGTACACCAGTTCGGCCAGCACGCGGCCGGCTTCAACGGCTTGTTCGGCGTCGGCGATGTCGCCGAGGGCGGGAACGGCATCGGTGAGCATGCCCGCGAAGCGGCCGAGGTTGCGTCCGGCTGCTCCGGCACCGACGTTGGGGCCCACGACCAGGTGGAAGTCGCCGGCGTCGATGGCGGCGGGTGACGGGGCAGAGACCATGGCGTAGAGGTCGAGCGACGCGGGGAGCCGCTCGGGGGCCGCGTCCCAGAGTGCGAGTCGGTCGATGGTGTCCTGGTCGAGGTCGATGCTGGTGAGGTGGTCGTGAAGGGCACCGGTGGCGAGGCGGAGCAGGGTGTCGGACCGGGCGGCCTTGGCGGGAATGACCGGAGGGAGGAGGGACGGTGAGCCGAGGCCTGTGACGGGATCGAGGAGTTCGAGGACGGACACGTCGCGGTCGGTGCCGTAGCGGACCTCGAACGCGCGCCGATACGCGCTGATCTGCGGGAGGCCGAAGGGGAACGGGGTGAGCCGCAGCAGCAGTTCGGCCGCGCGGACCGCTTCGTCGGCCACTGTTCGGGACACCTCGCAGGACGCCATGGGCAGAACCGTGTCGACCTGGAGCGGTGTGGCCGTTTCGAAGCCCGTGACGCGGCGTGCGTGGTCGGCGAGCGCCGGGAACGCGGCGGCGCCGGTGCCGGCCGGCTGCCTCTCCCAGTCCTGGATCGCGGCCAGCAGTTCGCCGAGGTCCGCAGCGGCGGTGACGGCCGCCGGTATCCGGCTGAGGTGGTCGAGGACATGTCCCGCGGGGTCGACGTGGGTCAGCGGTGGGCGGAGGTCCGTCAGGAGGAACGCGTGCCGCCACAGCCGGTACAGCAGGTCGTGGACCTTGTCGGGAGTGGCTCCGGGGACGGCTTCGAGGAGGTCGGCGGCGAGGTCGGCGTAGGCGATGGGTGCGTGGGCGAGGGCGAGGGCGCGAGTGACGGCGCCGGTGGCGCGGAGGGTGACGTTCTCGCCGCCGTTCGCCCCGAGGACCGCTTCGACACCGCTCAACGTGATCCGGCCGGCGCGGTGCAGCACGGCCGGATTGGCGATGACCGTGGTCGCCTCCCGGATCTCGGTCCGCGATTCGAGGGCGGTGACGAAGTGCACGAGGGCGTGCATGTCGACACGGGCGTGGACGTCGGGAGGCTGGTCGGCGAGGCGGACGTCGGTGACCGGGCCCCACCGTCCCAGGGCGACGCCGGCGTTCAGCCCGAAGGGAGTGGGCCGGGTGCTGAGGCGAATGAGGTAGCGCAGGATGCTCGACTCGAGGCGCCGCCGGTCGCGTTCGGTGCGTGCGGGCTTCAGCAATGAGGTGGCGAGGGGCAGAGAGGACACGACGACGGCACGCCGCGCGTGCTCGTTGTCCCGGACGCGAGCGGTCGCGGGCGCGCGCCTGAGGTCCTCGGCCGCGGGGTAGTCCGTGACGGGGAGGATCGGGGCGCGGATCACGAAGTGGTCGAGACAGCGGTAGAGCCCCGAGGCCCGGAGGGCGGCTCGCCGCCGAGTGCCGGGACCAAGGGAGGCGTCGGCGCTCATGACAGCAGGAAGAACCGGTCCCAGGCGGGTGGTTCCGGGGTGACGGCGGCGAGAAGGGTGAGGGCGACCCCTGCGGCGCCTTCGAGGAGGCCGGACCGGTCCTCGCGGGCGCCGTCGGGCTCGACACTGCGATAGCCGAAAGGCGCCTGCGGCTGGTACTCGCCCAGCAGCTGGTCGACCAGGCGACGCGCGCCGTCGCTGATCTCCTCGTCTCCGGTGTCGACGGCGAATCGCAGGGTGACCTGCAGAAGCCCGGCGATGCCGTGGCAGAACCCGGGCGAGTCGACGCGCCGCTGGGCGACGGGTCGCCGCAGTACGGCCCGCATGGCCGCGACGGCCGTACGGGTCAGGTCACGGTCGCCGAGGGCGGTGCCGGCGAGCCAGAGGGCGCGCGCGACACCGGGGCTGCCGTAGCACCAGGCGTCGCGGGCCGCCGACGGGGCGGCGGAGTCCTCACCGATCGGGACGACCGCCGGATATGCCGCTCCCCGGGCGTCGTCGACCTGCTGTGAGGCGAGCCAGGACGCCGTGCGGCGGATCGCCTCGGTGTGCCCCGCGCCGATCGGGCCGTCGGCGTGGGCAAGGGCGAGCATGGCGAGGGGGCCGGTGATGCCGTGCGCGAGACCGCAGTTGGCGACCGCGCTCCGGTACCGATCGCGCATGCTCTCGTCCGTGATGAGGGCATGGGGGGTGTGCCAGGCGGGGACCCCGTCGACGGCACGGCACAGGTCCACGAGCCAGGCGAGCACGGTGCTGAGAGCGAGGTCCCGGGCTGGGCCGGTCGGCCGGGAGTGGAGATACGCGGCCACGCCGGTCCACCCCGACACGAGGTCGAACGTGCCGACGGCGAGGCCTTCCCCGCTGACGGCGGGAAGTCGTCCGGGAATCCGGGTGTACAGGCTGTCGTCGATGCCGCCGAGCAGGGTGCGGTACCGCTGTCCGCCGTGAGCCAGGTACGAGGTGGTGAACGCCACTCCGGTGAGGCCGGCGAAGAGTCCCAGGGTGCCCACGGGGTGCGACGCGGTGCCGTCGACGGCGCGGCTGAGGTGACGGTGGGCCACGAGGTCCCAGCCCGCGCCGGGCAGGCACCGGTCGAGATGGCCGAAGGCGAGGGCGAGGCCACACGTACCTTGTGCGGTGCTGTGGGCCGTCCACCGAGGACGTCCCTGGAGCGGCGCCGTCCGGCTCGCTCCCTCGACTTTGCCGGGGTCACGCAGCCGCGAGAGCACGTCCACGCAGATGGCGCGCACCGAGGCGGCAGCCCGCGGATCGCCGATGACCGGCTGCCAGGCGGGTGCGGGCGGGGCCATCAGCCTTCCCGCGGGGCGTGCTCGACGACGCGGCGGATGACATGCTCACCGGCGACCCTGCGGGTGACCCCGTCGGCCCGGACCTGACTGACTTCCAGGACGTAGTGATCCTCGTAGAAACTGCGGTCGCACTCCGAGGTGCAGGACCCGCAGGTCTCACAGGTTTCGGTCTCGTTGGGCGTGTCGAGCGCGGGGCAACTGCCCGCACAGGTGCTGGCACAACTGTTCGTGCATTCATCGCCGCAAGTACTGGCGCAGCTGTGGGTGTCCTCGATGACGAACCTGTCGACTTCCCGCGTCGTCATCTTGACGCGGATGTCCAGGTCGAACTGGTCATCGCTGTACTCGACGTGCGCTTGCTCGTCTTCCATGGCTCAACCCTCGGAAATCGGTCACCGAGCAAAGCCCTGTTTCCACGATGGCACCTCGGGTGAAGGCCGCAACCCGGAGGGCCTCCTGCATCCCGCCCGAGCCGGTGGACAACGACTTGTACAAGCTGCGGCCTCTGCCAGTGAACCGCAGGTCACTGGTCGTGCGCGTGCGGGACAGCGATGACCGGGCAGTATGCGTGGTGCAATACGCCCTGGCTGACGGAGCCCAGCAGCATGCCGGTGAAGCCGCCGTGCCCGCGTGTGCCGACGACCAGCCCTAGGGCGTGTTCGGACATCTTGGTGAGTACCTGTACCGGGTGGCCTCGCACCACCTCGTGGTGCAGTTCCACCTCCGGGTAGGCGGCAGCACGCCCGGCAACCGCCTCCGACAGAAGCCTGCGGCACTCCTCGACGGCCGCGTCCTCGTCCAGGGCTCCGAGCCGCGGAGGCTGCCACACGTACAAGGCCCGTAGGGCGGCGCCGCGCAGGGCGGCCTCCTCGAACGCGAAGTCGACGGCGGCAGCGGACTGAGGGCTGCCGTCGGCCCCCAGCACGAAGTACGGCTTCTCCTGAGTGACGTGTTCCGACTCCCGTACGACCACGACCGGGCAGGGCGCGTGGGCGATGAGCGGCAGGGCGACCGAGGCGGAGGTGAAAAGCTCCTGGACAGCACTCAGATGCCAGGAACCGATCACGACCTCCGTGGCGTTCTGTGCCTGCTCGCGCAGTACCCACGCCGGATGGCCCTCCGCCAGCAGCCCGGATACCAGCACCTGCGGATGCCGCGACTCCACGAAGGCCACCGCGTCTTCCAGCAAGCGATTCCCCGTCACATGCAGTGCCTCGTTCCACTGCTCCCAGGACGGCCGACCGCCCGTCGGCCGGTACCCGGGGGTCGGCACGTTCTGCGCGAGCACCAGCAGCAGTGGCAGGTGGCGTCGGGCTGCCTCGTCGGCGGCCCAGGCGAGCGCCGTGCGTTTCCCCGGCTCGGGGTCGACGCCGGCCACGATTGGTCTACGTCCTTCTGCCTGCGTCATCGCCGACTCCCAGTGGTCTCTTGGGCCGGCATGTCGGCCGCGGCGCCGACCCCGGCCCTGGTGCCGGCCACGACGGCCGACTCGTGACGGGATGTGGCTCCCATACGAGGCTACGCCGCCGAACGGCACCCCTCCTCTCGTCTCGGGGTGCCGTTCGGAGGACCTCTTGCTGCGAAGGGCCTCAACCGGTGAGAGTCGAGGTGAAGGGGGTCATGGCCGGAGCGAGTTGCACTCCCGGGGCCAGGCAGAGGGCGGTGAGGGCGTCGGGCAGGCCGCGCCCGACGCGGGCGGCCTCCATGCTGCCCGGTGCGGCCAGTGGGCGGCAGCTGGCGGCGATGATCTCGAACAGGTGTCGTACCCGGCCGGGTCCGCGGGGCAGCAGCTGGCCGTGGAAGTCCTCGTGGTGGGCGAGGACGAGGGCGGCGAGCCCGGCGACGTGGGCCGAGGCCGTACCGGTCCCGTCGAGGGCCGTGTATCCGCCGTGCGAAGAGCATGACAGCACCGCCACGCCGGGGGCGGCGGCGTCGACCCCTGGGCCATAGCAGCTGAACGGCGCGGCGAACAGCCCTTCCGGTGTCAGCTGCGGACCGACATGGGTGGCTTGGGAGGTGTCGGGCGGGAAGGATCCGAAGACTCCGAGGGCACCCACGGTGAACACGGTCGGCAGCGAGCCGGGGAAGCAGACCGGTCCGCCGGTGTCGCCCGCCGGGGCGACGCAGGCGATACCCGCCATGTTGGCGTCGGCCAGTTTGCGCGAGACCAGCGCCGACGGATACGGCGTCGCCACGGCGATGTGCGCGACATCGACCTCTTGCTCGATGCAATGGTCCAGGGCTGCGATCAGATCGCTGAAGCAGCCGCCGGGCAGTACCTGACAGACCTCGATCTCGGCGTCGACCGCAGTGCCGATGACCCCCTTGCCGGTGTCCGCCCCGGCAATGACGCCCGCCGCATGGGTACCCGTGCCGACCGGGTCAGAGGCCCAGCCTTCCTTCGTACCGCAGACGAGGTCGATCCCGGAGCGCACTCGCTGCTTCAGGTCGGGGTGCTCGGCGGCGACGCCCGAGCCGATGACCGCGATCTTGATCCCGAAGGCGCGGAACGTGGGAGGCAGCCGGTCCAGACGCATGGCCTGCTGGCCCCAGCCGTACCCCTGTCTCTCTTCCAGGCCCGGGTACACCTTGGCCAAGGGCGTCAGGGTGACCAGGTTCTCCTCGCTCATCGACAGGTCCGGACGGTTGATCCAGCGGTCGGTGTAATCGCCTGTGGGCCGGACGTACAGGGACTGAATGGAGCTCACGGTTTCCGTGGGCAGCGTGACGGTGACGGTCCCGTCGCCCGCGGTGACGCCGTGGCCCGGCCATGACGATCCGATCAGGAACACGCCGGCGCCGGCCAGCGGTTCTCCCTCTGGGCCGCAGACGCGCAGCGAGATCTCCACAGGTCGCTCCAGTGGCATGATCAGCCCGGGATCGCGCAGCGGCAGGACTCCCGCGGTCGGAGCGGCGGCGGGTCCGGTGCCGGACAGCGGCAGGTCCGGTTCGATGTGTACGTGTAGCGTCCGCATCGCCGGTAGCTGGGCCTCGGGCGCCTCGACCACCGCGATCTCCGGGCAGGAGGCGGCCAGCCCGGCCGACCGCAGTTTCTCCGACGGACGGAGCCTGCGCGTAAGGGTGACCTCGGGCATGCGCTCCAGTTGGTCACACACCGCGTCCATGCTCAGTTCGGGCACTCCTGGGGGGAGCAGATGCCGTGGCAGCGGTGTCACCAGGTACCGCTCCCGGCGCGGCTGCACCGCGACCGGCGACGGCGCAGTCTTCTTGCGCGGTGCCTCTTCGCCGCCCTCGGGTGCCGATCCGTCGGTGCCTGCACCCTTGGACCCGCTCTCGCTGTTGTTTCGGGGCCTGTCCTTGACCATTACGTCCACTTTCACCACGCCTACGTCGTCCTTGTGCTCCTGATCCGAGGGCCGGCTCGCGCTTCCACGGTGATGCGGTGTGCCCGGGAACCGCTCCCGGGCACACCGCATCGCGCGCCGCCGGATGTCAGCCCATACCGAAGGGCTGACCACCCATCTGGCCGAACCCGAAGCCGGGCTGCTGGTACTGCGGGAACGACTGCGGGCTGTACCCGCCACCCCACGGCTGCTGGCCCTGCATGCCCTGCTGCCCCTGGATGCCCTGCTGGCCCTGCATGCCCTGCTGGCTCTGCTGGAGCAGCGTCACGATCGTGTTGGGCAGCGCCTGCTGCACGGACTGCTCCACGGCGTGGCGAACGGCCCCGGCCAGCGCGCGGTGCAGCGCGAGAGCCATGTACGGGTGCGCCTGCTGAGCCAGTTCAGGCCGGTGCTGCAGCTGCTGCTGGATCTGCTGGATCTGCTGGAACGTCTGCTGCACCTGCTGCGCGACCTGCTGGGCCGTCTGCTGACACGCCTGCTGGATGGACTGCTGGACCATCTGGGCGATCTGCTGCGGGCCGCCCAGCTGCTGACCGCCGGCCTGCTGGCCGTACTGCTGGAGGGGTTGAGTACCGCTCATCACCGACATGAATGCTCCGTTCGATGCCATGGGAAGGCCAACACAAGGGCTGTGTTGGCGTAGGGGGTGCGTGTCGGATAAATCCGACACTTGACGCTAAGTTGAGGTCCTCACGTCTGCAATCGGAACGAGCCGTTCCTAGGGGGACCCTCGATCACACGGGGGCGAGTTCCGCCACACACCAACGGCCTGGCCCCACTGCGGGGCCATGTCAAACCCCCGCCCGGCAGCTGCCGACAACGCCGCCACGACCTCACCTGTCCCGGCCGCGGCAAGCCTCGCACCGACGCGTCCCGGCGCCCTGTACCGCGTCCCGCAGACGAGTGGTGCGTTGACCGAAGCGGTGACCGCGAGAGCTTCCTGGAGCGTCGGCGAGGTCATCCGTGTGCGGGACGGGTCAGGGTGTGATCGGGGATCACTCCGGGGCGAACCCCGATGCTCGGGGATGTGCCCGCTGACAGCCTGAAAGGCATGACTTCAACGCGCATGTCACGAAGGACCTTTGTGGGCGTCGCCTTGTCGGGGACGGCCGCGCTGGCCGCAACCGCGGTGCTGCCCGCGCACCGCGCCACCGCCTTACCCGCGCCGCTCCCGCCGCTGGACCCCGCCGCTCTGCAGGCGGCGATCGACGACCTGAAGCACCCTCCGTCGACCGCCGCCCAACTGCGAGTCGGCGGCACGGCCGGCCACTGGCGCGGCACCTCGGGTGTGGCCGACATCCGGACGCAGCGGCCGGTGACGGCGCATGACAAGGTCCGGATCGGCAGCATCACCAAGGTCTTCGTCGCCACGGTGGTGCTGCAGCTGGTGGCGGAGGACAGGGTCGGCCTGGACGCGTCGGTGCGGCGCGTCCTGCCGGAGCTGCTGCCGGCCCGGTTCGCGGATGTCACCGTGGCGCACCTGCTGAACCACACCAGCGGACTGCCCGACCACGTCGGCATCCCCGACCCGAAAACCGCCGAGGACGTCTTCCGCCACCGCTTCGACCACTGGACGCCGCAGGAGTGGGTGGCGACGGCGACGCACGGACCGCTGAAGTTCGCCCCGGGCACCCGGCAGGAGTACCGCGGCATCAACTACGCGCTGGCCGCACTGATCGTCGAGAAGGTGACCGGCCGCCCGTACGGGGAGGCCGTCGCGGCCCGCATCCTGCGCCCGCTGGGCCTGACGCGCACCGTCGTGCCGGGCGACGACCCGCACATCCACGGCCGGCACGTGCACGGCTACCTGAAGATGGCCGACGGCAGCCTGCGGGACATCACCACGTACGACCAGTCCTCCAGCCGGGGCGAGGGCGACATGATCTCCACCACGGGAGACATCGACCGGATGCTCGCCGCGCTGTTCTCCGGCGAGTTGCTCCCGCCCGAGCTGCTTCAGCTGATGTTCACCCTGCCGCCGAACGACGTGCGGATGCTGGACGGCTCTCCGGCCCGCTACAGCGCCGGACTGCAGCAGGCCACCGTCAACGGCGTCACCTTCTGGGGCAAGACCGGCGAGACGTACGGCTACAAGAACGCCGCGTTCTCCACTCGTGACCAGCAACGTCGCTTTGTGCTCGCGTACCACCCGACGACCGCCCGCGACGGCGAGGAGAGCCAGATGATCGCCCGGGTCGCCGACCTGCTCACTCGCACCCCGAGCCCCGAAGGCTCCGCGGCCTAGGGGGTGTCTTTCCGATCATCGGATCGTTGGTCCGGTGGTGAGGGATGGGGAGATTTCTGACGCTGCGTGGGCGGTGATCGCGCCGTTGCTGCCGCCCGTGGGCCGGGCTCGTGGCCGCTGGCGGGATCAATGCGGGTTCGACAAGGCCGCCTACCGGCGCCGCAACGTCGTCGAACGCTGCTTCCACCGCCTCAAGCAATGGCGCGGCATCGCCACCCGCCACGACAAACGCCCCGACCGCTACCTCGCCGCGATCACCCTCGCCAGCACCCTCATTTGGCTTGACAAATGATCGGCGAGACCTCCTAGGACACGGCCTGGCTCCGGGCGCCACCGGGCCGGGCCTCGGGCCCGGCCCCGGCCGCAGGCTTCGGGATGTGCTGCGTGTAGGTGAAGAGGTCGTGCTCGCCGTTGCCCGGGCTGCGGAAGTTGAAGGCGACATGGTCGTCGGGGCCGGGGTCGGGCTTGGCGACCGAGAGGTACATCTTCGTCCAGACGTCGGGGAACAGCTGGCGCTGGATCAGGTCGTCGTCGAGATCCCCGATGACCTTCCCGAGCAGCGCCACGCAGGCGTAGAACAGCTTCCGGATGGCCTGGGAGCGGGCCTCGTCGGGGTCCTTCGGCAGCTCCTTCTCGAGTTTCTCCAGCATCTTCTGGCCCCACTCCTCCAGGAACTTGCCGATCTTGGAGCGGACCGCGTTCTTCCCGAAGTCCTCCTCCCACGCCTCGATGGTGACGATCACGTCCGTCGGCTCGTCGCCGTGCCAGATGACCCGGTCGGCGCCCTTGAGGGTGTGCCTCTCACCGGAGTCCACGTCCTCGTAGGTGCTGGTGATGTTGTAGCCGGTCTTCTTGCCGCCGGTGGCGCTGTAGATCCAGTACACCTCGTCGGACGCGGACGCCTCGTCGGACTCCTCACGGCAGAAGAAGCCGTCCGCCAGGATCCAGTACCCGCTGAACGCCTTCCTGGCCTCCTTGACCCACTTCTCCCAGTCCACGGAGCCGGCGGGGTGGAGCGTCAGCGGCCCGCCGGAGCGGGAGGCGCCGGCGGTCACCAGGCCGCCCAGCAGCGGCGCCGTACCATCGGCGCTGCCGTCGGCGGCGGCTTCCGACCGGTCGAGGACCGTGTTCAGGTGGTCGAACAGGTCGCCGTAGGACAGGCCCCGGCCGGCGCCGAGACCGCTGACGGCGGCCGGGAAGTAGAGCGCCAGGCGGTCCGGCGCCGCCGCCCCGTAGGCGGCGGCCTGCGCCGCGAGCGCGGCTGAGTCGGCACCGATGGCGCCGGCCGAGGCTAGAAGGTCGCGCTCCAGGTCCGTCAGCTCGGCGCCGGCGGCCTGGCGACCGACTGCGTTGTAGAGGACCGGGGCCAGGACGTTGACGTCGCGCCGGGCGGCCATCCGCTCGGCCAGGCGCACCTGGCGCAGCTCCTCGATGTCCGCGACCGACTCCTCGGTCCGGGCGGCGAACAAGGTCTGGGGATCGCGGTCGAGCAGGGCGGCGATCCGGGGGCGCTTCGTGGTGGCGGTCATCGCGCGTGTCCTTCCGGGGGACGGGGAAGAGCGCACACCGCCGGCAGGCCGGGGCGGGCCCGTACCGGGGAGCGCGCCCGGGGCCGCCAGTGGACCAGCAGCGGGAGGAACGCCGTCCGGAACACCGGGTGTGTTGGGCACCGTCATCCGTACGACCCACAGGGGAAACGATTGATCGCCGCTCGGACGGGTCAGGCGCCGGCATGATCGGCAAGATGCCCCCTAGGGCGTTTCCTAACGGATCATCTGATCGTTGGTTGATGTGTGCCGTTGACTGACGCCCAGTGGGCACGCATCGAGCCGTTGCTGCCGGACCGGACGCCGAAGCGGGGCGGGCGGTGGCGGGATCACCGACAGGTGATCGACGCGATTGCCTTCAAGTACCGCACCGGGACGCCGTGGATGGACCTGCCCGAGCACTTTGGGTCTTGGAAGGGCGCCCACAATCGCCTGCGGAAGTGGGCCGCCGACGGCACCTGGGAGAAAGTCTTCACCGCCCTGCTCGCCCAGGCTGACGCCGAAGGCGACTTGGACTGGGTCGTCGCGGTCGACTCCACCATCGTCCGGGCTCATCAGCACGCCGCCGGGGCCCGTCAAAAGGGGCACCGGCCGGCGAGCCGGACGGCCATGCCCCCGGCCGGTCCCGCGGCGGACTGACCACCAAGATCCACCTCGCCGCGGACAGCCGCTGCTGCCCACTCGCGTTCGTCATCACGCCTGGCCAGGCCGGTGACGCACCCGCGTTCCCCGAGGTCATGGCCCGCCTGCGGGTGCCGCGGCCCATCGGCCGGCCCAGGACCACACCGGACGTGATCCTGGCCGACAAGGCCTACTCGTCCCGCGCGATCCGGACCCATCTCCGCCGACGCGGTATCCGGGCGGTGATTTCACAGCCCGCCGACCAGGCCGCCAACCGCAAACGCCTCGGCAGCCACGGCGGCAGACCACCGGCCTTCGACCGCGACGCCTACAAACAACGCAACACAGTCGAGCGCTGCATCAAACAAGCTCAAGCAGTGGCGCGGCCTGGCCACCCGATACGACAAGACCGCCACCATCTACCTCGCCGGACTCCACGTCGCAGGGATCTTCATCTGGTCAGATAGGTGACACGCAGGCGGTCTAGCCTGCCCGGTCGAGCGTGACTTCGATGTCGATCGGCGCGGACCGCCACATCACGCTGAGGAGCGGGTCCTGATCGATGAAACGGCGTGTCTCCGCGAGCGCTTCTGCTCTGGTCCCGCCGACGGCAGCGTGATCGAAGCCGCTGTCTCCGCCACCGCTGATGTGTAGGTCTGCCCAGGCGGGGTCCTCGGCGAAGCACGCCTGGAACTCCACCTTCCAGTACTGGGGCTGCCAGTACGGATCATTCCGGTCGCCGTCCTCGTTGACGGCCAGCAGTCGCCCAAGTGACACCGCAGGCCGATTCCCGGTCCAGTCCCAGACGCCCCACTCAACGATGACGCCGTCCCCGTCGTCCTCAGGACCCGCGATCCCCTCGACCGGTACCTGCACGAACTCCTCAAAGGCAGCCCACGCCGCCTCCATGGTGCAGGCGCCAGCGGCGACACCATGCCATGGGGAAGCGTCAGTCGCGGCCGTGGATCGTGTCGGACGAACTGTGGCCGCTCATCGAGCCGTTGCTGCCCGAGCCACCGCCGAAACAGGTGGAAGGCGGCCTCGAGTCCCCGACCGGCAGGCCCTGTGCGGCATCCTGTTCGTCCTGCACACCGGCATCCAGTGGGAGTACCTGCCCCAGGAGCTGGGCTTCGGTTCGGGCATGACCTGCTGGCGCCGCCTGGCGGCCTGGAACGAGGCCGGCGTGTGGGACCAGCTTCACCAGCTGCTGCTGAACAAGCTGCGGTCGAAGAACCAGCTGGACTGGTCCCGGGCGGTGATCGACTCCTCCCACGTCCGGGCCGCACGCAGGGGCCCAAAAGCGGCCCAAGCCCGGTCGACCGCGCGCGCCCGGGCAGCAAGCACCACATCATCACCGACGGCCAGGGCATCCCACTCGCGGTGTCACTGACCGGCGGAAACCGCAATGACGTCACACAACTCCTGCCCCTGCTGGACAAGACCCCAGCAGTCGCGGGAGTCGTCGGCCGGCCACGCCGGCGGCCCGACATGCTCTTCGCGGACCGTGGCTACGACCACGACAAGTACCGCCGGATCCTGCGGCAGCGCGGGATCCGGCCCGCGATCGCCGAACGGGGTCAGCAGCACGGCACCGGCCTGGGCACCTTCCGCTGGGTCGTGGAACGGACGATCTCCTGGCTGCACGGCTTCCGCCGCCTGCGGATCCGCTGGGAACGACGCGACGACATCCACGAAGCCTTCCTCGGCCTCGCGTCTGCCTGATCACCCACCGACACGTCCAGAGGCTTTGTTAGAGCCAGTAATGCGGGCCTGGCGTTGGCGTCTGTGGCGCCATGTCGACGAGTGCAGGATGTGGCCGATCGGGGTGGGTCGACGGTCGGTTGGTCGGGTGATCAAGCGTCTGATCTCGGCGAGGCTGAGGTTGGTGAGCTGGGAGGATCCGTTTCCGCTTGCTCCGCATTCCGTCGGGGGGCCGCAGAACGAGAAGGCAGGGGCATGGGCGAATCAGCCGCATAGCCGCAGCCGAGAAAGGCGATATCGGTCCGCCTGTCTTTGCTCGTGGTTTCCGCCTGGTGTGTCGTCCACCGTACGCAGAGATGGTCCGTTGAGAGGCGTGCAGGCACCCAAAAAACAGGGTTCCGCAGGCCGATCTCAACCTTCGAAAGATTTCGACTGACTCTGCACTCCGGCCCAAAACCAGCATCCGGCCGCAGTTTACGGGCCGGTTACAGCAATTCCCTTGCGTGGGAAAGCGGGAGGCGTATTCAATGACGTCGCCCGGCCCGGCGCCCGCTACCTCGGCCGTCCGGTCACCGGCTCCACCGGAACGGGAAGGACAGGACAGTGCCGGAGGCTGGAAGCAAACCCCCGATACGCACCTCGGCCGCGGTGGTCGTCGTGGGGGCCCTGGCACTGGCGCTGTTCTCGCTCAGTACTGTCGAGACGCTGCCCGTCGGTCTGCTCCCGTTGATCGCGGAGGATCTGGGGGTCTCCGAGACCGAGGCCGGCCGGCTGGTGACCGGGTACGGCATCGTGGTGGCGGTCGCCTCGGTTCCCCTGACCCATCTGGTCCGCAGGGTGCCACGACGGGCTCTGCTCGCCTGGCTGCTGATCCTGTTCGTGGTGGCGAACCTCGTCTCCGCCGCCACCCCCGGCTACTGGGTCCTGTTCGCGGCCCGGATCACCGTCGCGCTCACCCACTCGGTGTTCTGGTCGATTGTCGCGGCGACCGCCGCCGGTCTCTTTTCTCCCGAGGTACGCGGACGGGTGATCGCCGGGCTGTTCTCCGGTCTCTCGCTGGCCGGTGTGGTGGGTGTCCCGGCCGGCACCTGGCTGGGCCAGCAGACCGGCTGGCGAGTGCCCTTCCTGGTGATGAGCGGCTTCGGCTTCCTCGCCCTGCTCGCGGTCGTCACGCTGCTGCCGTCCATGGCCGGGGAGGAGGGCCACGCCACGACCGGCGCCGAACCCAGCCGCCGCCGGTTCCTGGTGCTGATGGCGGCGACCGCCCTGGTGATCTGCGGTGTCTTCGCCGGGTACACCTACATCACCGTCTTCCTCACAGAGGTGACCGGTTTCTCCCAGGCGGCCGTGGCCCCGCTGCTGCTGGCCTCGGGCATCGCGGGCATCGCGGGTACCGTCCTGGCCGGCGCCGTGGTGGACCACCGGCCCCGCGGCACGCTGGTGCTGGCCGTGGCCCTGCTGACGGCGACGATGTTCGGCCTGTACGTGTTCGGCGGCACGGCTTTCGTGGCCGTCTGCCTGATCGCCCTGCTGGGATTCGCCATGTCATCGATGACCACGGCGTTGCAGAACAGGATCCTCCATGTGGCGCCCGGCAGCACCGAGTTGGCCTCGGCCACCGGCTCCGCGGTCTTCAACGTCGGTATCGCGGGTGGCTCCTTCCTCGGCGGTTTCCTGCTGACCACCGGCCCCGGCGTACGGGGCACGGTGCTCGTCGGCGGCCTGCTCGGAGCCTGTGCCGTGGCGGTCCTGCTCGCCGAGCCCCGGGTCGCCCGGCACGAGACACGCCGCGCCGCCACCCAGGAACCGGCACGGGAGGCCGCGGTCTAGATGATCAATTCCAAGGGATGCCTGCGGGTGGTGTGGGGTGGGCGGCGGCCGAAGCCACCGCAAGACAGTCAGGCGGTGGGCTGCCGACCCTGGTTGTCGAGGTGACAGCGGGCGGTCAGGCCTCAGGGTCGACTTCGGGGTGCGTGAACCGCACGGGCCTGCCCAGCGACCGGGCGTAGGCGATTTCGGCTCGCGTGCTGTCTCCGATGTAGTCGCCGACTACGAGCACCTCATCAGCGAGCCGGATCTTCGCCCGGTGCAGATCGTCGAGTCGAACCTTCAGCGCCTCGGCCTCGACAGGATCGGACCAAAGTTCGTGCGGCGACTTCATGTCGCAACCCGGTTTGACGACAATCTTCCCGGCCTTGGTCTCCCGCAGATCGGCCTCGGTCATCTCGGTCATGAAACGGGTGGAGCCGCAGATCACGACGATACGCGGGAGGCTCAGCTGCTTCTTCGCGTCGGCGAGTCTCTCCTCGGGGGTGAGCGCTTGCGGGTATGACACTGGTTCCTCCTGGTGGTGTGGTCCAAGGGGTGCCTGCGGAGACGAGAACGAGTCCTGGCCGCCACCACCTCGGTGTGGAGCGACGATGTATGGGTCGTGGACTCACCCCCCGGTGGAATGCGGCCGCTCCCGCGAGACCGTCAAACACTCCGACCTGGCAGGCCACGCGCAAGAGGAACTGCCCATCCCGCACGGCACGTTGATCCGTCTGAAGGTCGAGCGCCTGCCGGGCGGACCGTGACCCGAAACCGGTCTGGTCGTGGTGCTCGGCCACCTCCGCCACACCGGCGGAGGTGGAGCACTGGTGGCAGCCTTTCCTCCGCAGATTCGATCCACCGGGCCAGGCATCACGGCGTCGGCAAGACGGTCAAACGCGCCGAGTCGATCAAGGAACGCCAAGCCCGGCCGCGTTGAAGCCCTCTGAGTCCTGGGCGGTGGTGTCATCCGACGTGCCACTGCTGGTTGCGCCGCGTGCCGGCGCCCCTCACCAGCTGGACCCTGGCTGGACGCGCTGTCCTCGCGGCGTCGGCTGCGGGCTGATCCTGCCACCGCCGCAGGCGTCGGCCCCACCGCCGAGCCTACGTCAACGACAACGCTCCGCGTTCGCGGTGCGGCTGCAGCGCCTGCCGTCGAGGGCTCCGGCGGCAGACAGGCTGCGGTTGTCGGCCAGGGGATCGGGCGCCGTCCTGTCCTGGGCATGCGTGGGCCGCGGACGCACACCGCCTCATCGGGGACGCCTTCCCCGTCTCCGGCGGTATGGGTCGGCGCCACGCGGTCTTCGCCGCTGCCCCGGAATCAGCCGGAGGTTGTTGCTCGAGGTCAGCGAGGGGAGAGGAGGCAGAACTCGTTGCCTTCCGGGTCGGCCAGAACCGTCCAGGAGATTGCGGACTGATCGAAATCAGGGTCGGTGGCGCCCAGGGCGCGCAGTCGGGCTGCCTCTGCGGCCAAGTCGTCATCGGGGTAGGGGCAGACGTCGAGATGGACGCGGTTCCACCCGCTCTTGGTGTCGGGGGTGCGGAGGAACTCCAGGTAGGGGCCGACGCCTTTCGCGGAGCGCATGGTCGCGTGGTCGTCGGTGACCTCGTGCACCGTCCAGTCCATCGCCTCGCCCCAGAAGCGGGCCATCGCGCGTGGGTCGGTGCAGTCGACCACCACCGCGGCGATCGGCCCGGTGTCCCGGTAGATCGGACGGGGCTCCAGGACGCAGAACTCCGCCGAGATCTGTCAAGCGCGCGACCAACTCCGCATGATGGGCAGTCGAGGTGGTGGCCAGATCAAGGTGCACGCGGTTCTTGACCGTTTTGGGTTCCGGGCGGGCGACGATGTCGATGCAGACGGCCGAGGGGTCGGGGTAGGCGAAGCCCACGGGTTCGAGGTTGGTCACGCCGGGTCCCTCGCTGTCGACACCCCAACCGAGCGCCTCCGCCCAGAACCGGCCGAGCACGGAGTCGTCCTTGGCCTTCATGTTGATCTGAACGAGTCGTGTTGCCATGCCGCAGATCCTAGAAGCTCCGCCGACCCAGCCCGGCGCGATCACACACGTGCGTTTGCATCTCATGCACCCAGACGCCACTGACCGATCGAATGCTGCTCACTGAAGCCGCCCCACTCCGTTGAACTCCGGACCATGTGGGGCGACGAGTATCCTTCGCCGCGCCCTCCCAGATCCTCATCAGCGGGGCCGGGCAGGGTTAGTGCCCGGTGCCATGACATGACCCGGGCCTGTGACCATCGGTGTTGTACACACGCGGAGTCGTGTGCAACGCCCGGTGCAGCGCGCTGACCACGTCTGCCGCGGCCGCCCCCTGCAATGCGGCCGCGGCGGGTGTGACGGGGGAGCGGTCACCCAGGGGGCTCACCGCCTTTATGGGGCGCTGACGGGCAGTCAGGTCGGTAGCGACTGCTCCCGCGGTTCCCCGCCCTGGCCGTGAGAGCGCACGAGGTCGGGGACTACTGCTTCCGAACTGTTGGGGCCTCGCCGTTCCCTTGGTCCGGCGGCTGCCTGTCCCGGAGTGGCCGGGACTGGGTCGGGCGGCGGTGTCCCTTGTTGGTCTTCGACCGGGAGGCCGTGCTGTTCGGGGCCGCCACGCACGACATCGGCGAGACCACGCATGTCTGTGAGCTGTCCGGCCCCGGTTCGGAGCACGAGGTGGCCGGGCGCGAGCTGCTCCTCGCTCAGGGGGTGAGCGGTGAGCTGGACCGGTTCGCCACGAGCCATGGGTCGTGGGGCTCCTCGGATGTCAGGATCGAGGACCTGCTGGTGAGCCTGGCCGACAAGGTCTGGAAGAACAAACGCGTCACCGACCTCGAAGTCCTTGTCGTGGCCGAGTTGTCGCGAAGCACTTGATCTCGGTGACCAAAACTCGGTGCGCCGTACAACGTACCTTCGAGGTAAGAGAAAAGACAATCAGCAGGAGTACGTCGGCAATGAGTTCTTCGTGGTCGAGCCAGCCCTCTCGCCTGACTTGATACCAAAGGGAGACCACGACGCAATAGCCGGCACGGGTTTGCGTGCTGGCGCCGGGGTGATCGGGAACGGGGGCGGGAGCGGCGGTTCTGGCGTGCTCGGGAAGGGAGGGATCAAGAGCGGGCCGGTGGTGAGGGGAGAAGGGGGTGAGGGGAAAGACGAAGTATCCGGGGTCGGTGTTTCTGGGCTGGGAGGACGTGGCCATCAGATTGGGTCCGACGTCCACTGCCGCCCGGCAACCGGGATCCTCGGTCAGGGAGGGGAGCACATGGTAGAACCGCTCGCTCCCTCAGATATCAATATCCGGCAACCCAATGGCGGCGGGGTTATCGGAGCGGCCGGCGGAGCAGATGTACCGGCCTGGGACGAGGCGGCTCGAGTCGGTGTGTTCGGTCAAGGCGGTCACGAACTTTCGCACACGGTCCCCGTCGGAGATGCCGGTAGCACCACCGTAGTCGTAGGCCCTCCGTTTCCGGGTGCTGGAGTCGTGGGACGCGGCGGCAGCAGACGCACAAAGCTAAGACCCAATCCGGCTACCGCCGTTCCCGGCGGTGGCCCTGGTGTCGTAGGCGTGCCTGGTGGGTCGGCGATGGCGGATGCCGCGCTCATCCGAGACGTCGGCGTGGTCGGATTCTCCGGCATCGCAGTCACCGGGCGCGGCGGAGCATTTGCGACCCTAGGAACGCCGCAACTCCATCTCCGACCCATCTCCGTAACGTCCACGGATACTGGCCAACCCAACGTAGCTGGCGAGCCAGGAGACCTCCTGGTCACAGTCATCACGAATCCGAATGAGCCCAGCTTTGCCAAACTGTGGTTCTGCAGCACGCAGAACAACTGGGTTTCGATTGTGTGACCTGCACTCGCCTCGCTTCCGTCTCACGCCGCACGGATCCGGCCAACTTGCCACTCGTAATCCGCCTGGCGCGAAAGCCGCCGGACGTGTCCTGTCGCAGCGAAGTTTGAGCAGCCTCATCGGTCTTTGGGCGATCGCGGTGGTCGGCAGGGCGGTAGTGCCCGGTCGGCCGACTGCCCACTGCGAGAGGTAAGCGAGCGCGCAGGCCCAGGCCGGCCCCAACGTGATCGTCGAGGCGATCGTGATGGGGTCGGCGGGCTGACAATCGTGTCGGGCAGCTACTTCTCGACGGCCATTTCCACCGCAAACATCCTTCCGGTGCCGTCCGTTTCAGCGGTGAACGAGACTCGATCGCCCTCCTTCAGTTGCAGCCCGGCGCTCCGTACGAGCTCGGGTTCGATGTGGACTTCCCCTACGCCGCCGTCCGGGGTGATGGTGCCTTCGTTCTTCTCGGCGTCGAACCAGGTCACCTTGCCTGTCGTCATGCCGGTCTCCTCCAAAGGTTCCGCGAATCGCCTGGGCAAATGTAGGACTACTTGGATTCCCGTTACGAGTTGTAATGGATCAGTTGCGAGTAGTCTATTCTTTTCGGCTCAAGCGGGCACGATCAACCTTCGGTGAGACTGCTCAAGGTTCGCTGCGACAGGACAGGACGCGCACCGATGCCCGGCCCGCTGACTCCAGGACCCGCATTCCGTCACCTGGTGGGACGCAGCTAGGCCGTTTCCTTCGGATCACCTCGCTGACCAGATGAAGATGGCGGCGAGGTGGAGTCCGGCGAGGTAGATGGTGGCGGTCTTGTCGTAGCGGGTGGCCAGGCCGCGCCACTGCTTGAGCCTGTTGATGCACCGCTCGACCGTGTTCCGCTGCTTGTAAGCCTCGCGGTCAAAGGCCGGCGGACGGCCACCACGGCGGCCGAGTCGTTTGCGGTTGGCGGCCTGGTCCGCGGGCTGTGGGATCACCGCCCGGATGCCGCGCCGCCGCAGGTGAGAGCGGATCGCGCGGGAGGAGTAGGCCTTGTCGGCCAGGACCAGCTCCGGTGTCGTTCTGGGCCGTCCCGTCGGCCTGGGCACCCGTAATCGGTCCATCACCTGGCCGAACGCGGGTGCGTCACCGGCCTGGCCGGGCGTGAGGACGAACGCGAGTGGCCGGCATTGGCCGTCGGCCGCGAGATGGATCTTCGTGGTCAGTCCGCCGCGGGACCGGCCGAGGGCATGGTCGGCCGGCTTGCCCGCCGGAGCCCCTTTTCACGGGCCCCGGCGGCGTGCTGATGTGCCCGCACGATCGTGGAGTCGACCGCGACGACCCACCCGAGGTCGCCTTCGGCGTCGGCCTGGGCGAGCAGGGCGGTGAAGACCTTCTCCCAGGTGCCGTCCGCGGCCCTCTTCCGCAGCCGGTTATGGGCGCCCTTCCACGATCCGAAGTGCTCGGGCAGGTCCATCCACGGCGTCCCGGTGCGGTATTTGAAGGCGATCGCGTCGATCACCTGCCGGTGATCGCGCCACCGCCCGCCCCGCTTCGGCGTCCGATCCGGCAGCAACGGCTCAATGCGGGGCCACTGGGCGTCAGTCAACGACACACCAAACCAACGATCCGATGACGGGATACGTTGAAGTCGAGCCATTTTCTTCCGCTGAACGTAACCTTGCCCACCAGGAGGTCCACGGAGCGGGCGACGACGCGTGGCCGTCGGGGCATGTCTTCACCGGGTCAGACTCGGCACCGTTCTAAGGCGTGCCGTAGTCGGGGTCGAATTCGCCGTCGGGGTTGCTGTCCCCTTCAGGGGAGTTGATGCCGTCCTCGAGGATCCTGTCCACGGTGACGGTCGCGTCCGTGTCGACCCAGTCGGGGTCCTCCGGTTCGGGCCCCTTGATGCCGTCCTCGAGGATCGTCTCGGGACGGACGGTCACGTCGGTGTCGACGTCCCCGTCCGGGTCGGTCTCCCCGCCGGGCCCGGTGTCCTCGACCGGGTCGTCCGCGACCAGGGCCGTGCTGACCCCGGCCGTGGGGGCCGCCGTCGCCGTCGTGGCGGTGAGGCCCAGACCTCCCGTGGCCGCCGCGGCCGACGCCACGATCGCCGCGATGCTCAGGCGGACGGTGTTCCTCCGGGTCTTGCGCGTCATGGTTCTGCCTCCCACTGGTCGTGAGGGGCGCCCCGTGGCGCCCCGTCCTCGCTTCCAGTAGGCCGGAGCCGCCCCCGCGGGGTCACGCACCGGGATCTCGGGACTTGACACCGTCCGGAACCGCCGAAAATCCCGGATCACGCCGGGTCCGCGGCGTGATCCGAAGGAAACGGCCTAGGTGTGCCGCGTCCTCGGCCGCGAGGAAGAGGGCCTACGGGCGGCGGAGGAGTTGCCTTGGTGGTGAAGGAAAATCGGTCGGTGAAGGGGCAGCGGGGAGGCGGGATGGGGCGGTGGCCGATCTGCTGTGGGATGACGTCAGGTGGTTCTTCGACCCGGCGGATATGGGATCGCTGCCGGACGCCTGGGTGCCTGAGGCGCCTCGGTAAACGACTGGCAGTCGGTTCTCGATCTCGTAGTGGAGCAGGGTTGGGCGTTCCAATACTCGGTATGCGGCGGAGGAGATCGACTTCGACGTCGAGGCTGATCGCGTCGTGCTGATGGTCGAGCCACCAGTCAGGTGAACCGGTGCCGTCCGGGGTTCGTGGAAGCCGGAAGTTCGACCTCCTCTTCCAGGTGCTGACCGAGCGCGAGACGGTGGATAAGCTGCCCCTCCAGATGATCTTGACTTGCCTAGGTGATTGCCCAAAACGTCACACCGGAGACGCCAACGCATGAGTACGCCAACCTCGCGCCCTGGTGCGGTGCGGACTGACGCATCACCCGTCCAGATCGGCGCTCTCGTCCCGTTGACTCGGCCCGGGTGGGTCGAGGCGGGCCAACACTTGCTCGCGGGACTCGAGCTGGCCGTTCGCGAAGTCAATGACGCCGGCGGGATCGTCGGAAGACCACTCGAGCTGGTGGTCCGAGACACCGCGGCTGATCCGCAGAGGGCCGCGGCGGCCGTAGACGAACTGGCTCGCCTGGGCGTGGCTGCCTTGGCGGGGGAGTATCACAGCGTCGTCGCTCGCGCCGCTGCCGCCAGGGCCGACACCCTCGGCCTGCCGTTCCTCTGTTCGTCAGCGGTGCTCGACACGCTCACCGAACAGCCGACGGAATGGGTCGCGCGCCTCTGCCCGCCGCAGTCCCACGGCTGGCAGATCTACGCAGACTTCCTCCTCAGCGCGGGCCACAGCCGCATCGCCGTCGCAACCCAGCCGAGTATCTACTGGGCATCCGGGACCCGCGTTCTGCGGGACAACCTCGCTCCACGCGGCGGCACCGTCATCGAACTCGACATGGGCGCGCTCGCCCCCACGGCCCTGTGCGACGCACTCGTCGACCATCGCGCGACAGCCCTCCTTCTCCTCGTCGGCTTCCCGGAGCCGGCAGTGTCGATCGTCAAGTCCGTCCGCCGCGAACAGCGCCTCGCCGAGATCATGATCGGTGCTCCGGCCGGGCAACCGGAGTTCGCCGAATGGGCGACGGCGCTGGCCGACGACGGCGCCGCGATCCCGTTCCTGCGCTACCTGCCCGAGCGCCTCAGCCCACTCGGTGCACGAGTCGATACGGCCCTCCGCGAGCGGTTGGCCAAAGCGCCCTCCTTCGTCGCCTTCGAGGGCTACGACACGGTCACCGTCCTCGCAAATGTGCTGCGTTCTCACGGCTCGGAACGGTCGCGTATTGCCGAATCCTGGCCGCGTGTCGCAGTCGAAGGCACCCGCGGGCAGATCCAGTTCTCCCGCAGGCCAGGCATCAGCGTCTGGCAATGGACTGGGACGCCGGTCCAGGTCGTTGATCGAGATCCGGCGGAACCCGATCGCTTTCGGATCCTTCACACCAGCTGAGAGAGTGTGGAGGCCCGACCGCCCATTTTCCTGACGTTGCTGCAGCCACGCGGAGCGTTCGACCCGGCTGCGCTCGCCTCCGTGCACCCCCCAAACCGGTCCGACCCAGGATGCGGCACCATGATCGCATGAACGGACAACGGGGAAGCATCGAAGAGGAATCCATCGCTGATCTCGCCCGGCGACTCGTCGCGGCGGACACGGGCGGCTGGACGCCGGACGGGGTCGCGGCCTTGGCAGCCGAGTTCGGCTGGGCCTGGAACGGGACGCCGTCCGATCCCGTCCTGAGCACCGGTCGGTCCTCGGGAGACGCCCGTCTCCGCCCGGTCGGCGAGTTCGAAAAGCCTTACGTCGGCGGCGAGTCGTACGTGGAACTCGCGGTCCCCGTGGCGACTGCCGCACCGGACGCCGCGGCGCAGGCCGCCGCCTTCCGCGCCGCCAGGGAGGCGGTGACCGCCGCGCTGGGCAAACCGTCCATCATGGGTTCGCACGGCGACCTGGGCCCCTTCTACGACAGCGGGCCGCTGTGGGGCGCGCCTTTCGTGCGCTGGCGCGGCAGGCCGGACACCCTGGAACTGCGCGCCGGAAAGTCAGGGCCGGAGCTGGTCCTGCAGCCCACCGGCCCGGCGGAGAACTGGTTCTGGCGTCAGGGCGTCGGCGAGGAGAACTCGATCAGCGGCTACTTCGGCAGCAATCGCGACCAGGCCAACGTCGGCCTCGGCTTCCCCGGCGGCTGGACCGCCCGTAGCTGGGAGACGGTCACCCGGTCGCTGGGCGACTTCCTGGGAGCGCTGCCCGCCGAGACCACCGCCCTCGGCATCAGGATCGGTATGCCGTTCTACGGGCGCACCGACCGCGGCGCACCCATCCTGTTCGACGTGACGTGCGGCGACCGGCTGGCGATCGGCTTCTTCGCCCCGGATGACGCCGATCCGGCCGCACTCGGCTGGGGCACGGTCGCCGAGCACCCGAACACGGCGTCGATCTACAGCGACGACGACCCTGTGTGGCGCGTGGACGGAGGCGGGCCCGGCGAACCCAAGGGCCGTGCACTCGCGGAGATGCTCGTGGCCACGGCCAGGGCGGTGGGGGTGAACGAACCAACCGACCTGATCGTCGGCGGCGAGGCCGAGTACGTGGACGGTTACCACGTCACCTACTACGGGCTGGGCCTGCCCACCGGCTGACCGTTTCCCGGGGGAGGGTGGGCCGCCCGCGGCGCACCCTCCCCGGCCGCCGACCGCAGCAGGCGGCACGACGTGTCCCCGCCGTGCCGGTACAGCGATGTGTTGATCACTGTTCGGCAGGCTCGTACACGGCGATGATGACGCCGGTGGCGGTCGTTGCGCTGTCGGCCAGTCGGAAGCTGGCCGGATTCGATCCGGAGTCCGCGAACAACCGGCGGCCCGAGCCCAGAGTCAGCGGATGGATCAACAGGACGAGCTTGTCGACAAGGCGGTGCGGCAGCAGCGACCGGACCAGTACCCCGCTGCCGAACACCACCAGGTTCTCCTCCACCTCGCCTTTCAGCCTCGACACCGCGCTTACGGCGTCGCCCTTGAGGAGGACGGTGTTCTGCCAGGCCGGAGGCTCCGTCAGCGTGGTTGACACCACGTACTTGCGGACACGGTTGAGCGCCTCGGTGAACGGGTTGGGCTCCTGCCGGGGCCAGTAGTCCGCGAAGCGTTCGTACGTCGTCCGCCCGGCCAGCAGGGACCACGCGCTCGACATGTGTGCGCCCATCGCCTCCTGCATCGCGGGATCCTGGCGTGCGTTCGCCCAGCCGCCGTACGCGAAGTCGTCCCAACGGTCTTCGTCGGGGTGCCCGGGGGCCTGCATCACTCCGTCGAGTGTGAGATGTTCGATGGCGACGACCTTGCCCATGGCGGTGCCCTCCTCGATAACCGTGAGCCGGGACGGTCCGGGCTCACTCCAGGAACGACAGACCTCTGGGACGGGCACAACTCATCCCTCGGATCGACCAGTTTCCTGGCCGCCGAGGGCTGGCAGTCGGGCTGACCAACGTGCTAAGGGCGGCCCCAGCACCGATGCGCACGACGGAGCACAAACACGAGTGCGTCCACGCCCGTGATCACACCGATCTCTGGCAGTACTGTCGGGCGCATGAGCGAAGACTCCAAGCGTTCCGTTGTCGTCGAGCGAACCAGCACCGGCCACTTCGTCGCCACCAACGCCCGCGGCGGCACCATCCACTTCGGCACCGCCTCCGATGACGGCCGGAACACCGATTTCACCCCGGTCGAACTCCTGCTCGCCGCGATCGGGGGCTGCACGGCCGCGGACGTCGACGTCGCCACCAGCCGCCACGCCGAGCCCGTCGAATTCTCGGTCACGGTAACGGGCGACAAGATCAGTGACGAAGGGGGCAACCGCATGACCAATCTCCAGGTCACGTTCAATGTCGCCTTCCCGGACGGCGAGGGTGCGGAGCGCGCTCGCACGATTCTTCCCCGCGCGGTCAGGACATCCCACGATCGTCTCTGCACGGTCAGCCGCACGGTCGAGACGGGCACCCCCGTCACCACGACGATCAAGGGCGCCTGACCGCTGTGGCATGAGGCGTCCCCGCCGTGCCGCAGGCGCGGGGCCGACCTCTGCGAGGTCGTCCGTCGAGGGCCGGCGGGCGGAAGGTGCCGCGCCCGTGGATGTGACCCTCACTCCCAGACAAGGCGGCCGTCGATGACGCGCGGCGCGTTGCCGTTCCAAGGTCGACTGAACGCCGGCACGCGCCGGCCGACGATCCGCCAACGCCTGTCCAGCGGCGGATCGTCGGCCAGGGATACTGCATCAGGCTGCGCTGGTCATGGACGGGAGGCCATCCCAGGCGGCGATCCAGCCTGACTCAGGACACCGGTCGGCCGGCCACCGCCGACGGCATCGTCCTGGCCGCCCGGCCCGCTCCAGCGAGTCTCGTGCCCTCCCGAGGGCTACACCCCAGGGCGGAACCGTCCTCGAGGTCCGGCCAGCCGGCCGGTCAGGCACGGCAGCGCAGCATCTCCAGCGGCGGCTTCGCGAGGAGGTCCGCCCAGAAGGCCTCGCCGAACTCACGGATGCCGTCCTCCGACACCTGAAGCGGAACCCACTCCGCCTCACTGAACCCGGCCGCCCGCAGACACTCCTCGTAGACCTCGCGGCGCGGGGCCGCGCCGACGATGCTGATCGGCTGCGGTTCGAGGAGAGCCGTGACCCGCACCCGCGGACCTATCTCGATTTCCTCGCCGGTCGGCTCGCAACGGAACCCGTACTTGTCCAGGGACGGACAGTCGAACTGGTAGTCGGGGTTCTGGCAGAACACGAAGAACTCTCCACCGGGCACCAGGCTCCGGTGGATGTTGCGGCACATCCGCTCCATCGTCGCGATGTCCTCGGCGTAGTTGAGGCACTGCACTGCCAGCGCGATGTCGAAGCGCCGGTCGAGAGGCCGCAGCTCGGCCACGTCACCGACCTCGTAGCGCACACCCAGCGGCTCACGCTGCTCGATCTCCCGCGCGGCGGCGATCATCTCGCCGGAGATGTCGACACCGAAGACGTCCGTGGCGCCGCGCCGCTTGAACTCCCTGCTGTAGAAACCGGTGCCGCACGCCAGGTCGATAACCGACTTGCCGCTCACGTCCCCGACCATGGCCAGGAAGCTCGGCACCTCCCCGTAACGAATCAGTGGCAGGGACTTGAACCCCTCGAATGCCTCGCCGATCTTGTCGTACTGCTGCACGCTCACGTGCTGCCCCCTTCAGTGCGTCGTCCTGTACGTGGCCATGCCGGACCTCAGGATTCCGAGGCTCGCCGGGTCGCGGCCGTGGCAGGAAGTCTGCTCCCGCCCTGTCTGGCGGTCGTACTGGCAGATGACACAAGATGTCGGCCGGGTGACCCTCGTATCACCCAACACGTCCCCGGTGGTCACTGGTTGCGGCTACGCCGCGGGGCGTTGTCGGGGAGGGGGCGGCTTTTTGTAGTGAGCGGAGCCGGCGTACTGGACGGTGCGTCGGCACAACGTGGCTCGGTACCTGCGGCCGCGTCAGCGTGTGGTGTTGTCGTACCGCACGCTCGATGTCCGCCCTTGGGAGCGCCGAGGGCCGCCGCGTTTCACCCCAGTGACGCCCCACTGCGCCATCTACTCAGACTGCCGTCCGGTGGCCGACGGGGATGCCCAGCCGCTCGCCCACGGTGGTGAGGGCTTTTCCCAGCGGGAGCGCGACCCGGGCGAGAGCGTGCCGGTCGCCTCGGGTCGGGTCCCGGTTGACGATCAGCACCGGCTTCCCCGCCTGGGCCGCCTGGCGGACGAACCGGAGTCCGGACATCACCGTCAGTGAGGAGCCGAGGACCAGCAGCGAGGACGCCTCATGGACCAGTGTGCGGCAGTGTTCGACCCGCCGCGGCGGAACGTTCTCGCCGAAGAAGACCACGTCCGGTTTGAGGATGCCGCCGCAGACCGTACAGGGCACCACGCGGAAGTCCCCGACCTGCTCGTCGGTGAGGTCGGCGTCACCGTCCGGATTGATTCCTGCGGCCACCGGCTCGAAACCCGCGTTGGCCTCCTCCAGCCGCCGCGCGAGTTCGCGGCGTGGGCTGAGGGCACCGCAGGACAGGCAGACGACCCGGCCCAGGCTTCCGTGGAGCTCCACGACCTCCTCGCTGCCGGCGGCCTGGTGCAGGCCGTCGACGTTCTGGGTGATCACACCGGAGAGCAGGCCGTGCCGCCCGAACGCTGCCACGGCCCGGTGCCCGGCGTTGGGCCGGGCGCGACCGAAGGTGCGCCAGCCGAGGTGGCTGCGCGCCCAGTACCGGCGCCGGGCCTGGGCGCTGGTGGTGAAGTCCTGGTAGGTCATCGGGGTGTGCCGGCTCAGGCTCCCGCCCTCGCCCCGGTAGTCGGGGATGCCCGACTCCGTGGAAATACCCGCCCCGCTGAGCACCAGTACACCGCCGCTGCTCAGCGCATCGGCGACCGGCTCCAGATCCGTGGTGCCCGGCGGCAGGTCCTCGGGAGGGGTCCAGCTCAGAGTGGGGCGCATGCGCATGCCGCAAGGGTACGGTTCTCTCCATCATTCCGCGGTGGCGCCCGGGCGCTGCGCTGTGAGGAGCCACGGGCAGGCCTTGCGATCTGTGTACGGGTGGTGATGAGCCAGTTCGGGCTGTAGCCGCAATGGAGACCGGACGATCCGGCTCCCGGACGGCCAATTAGCTGTCCAGCCCGGTGGCGTCGGAGCCCGGACTCCACCAGGGGATCGGCGGTGACTCAAGGGCCGACCCTCGCGGGTGTGTTCGTGGGGCTGGCGGTCTTGCCGCCATCGGACTCTTCGACCGTCGGGCAACCTCTCAACGAGGTTTGACGTCTCTTCGGACGCCAGATGTTGATCATGTGCGGACGGGGGAGCGGGAACGATGCCGGAGACCGAACCGGTCGGAGCGGGGACAAGAGACGGACGGAACGTGCCTGCCGAGCCGTCGTTGAGCAACAACACCTGGCCTGTGTTGTTTCTTGGTCTCGCTCTGATGCTGCTGCGCCTCTTCGGCGAGCATGCCTGGGCGTACTGGACCGCGGCCATCGTCGGCTCGCTCGGTGTGCTGGCCGCGGCTGTTGAGATCGTCGCGACGGTGCGGGCTCTGGTCAAGGGGCGGCAGCCGCTGGTTGCCGTCTGGGTGATCAGCCTGCTGGCCGGTGCTTCGGCGCTGGTGTTGTCGCGGCTGGTCGAGGGCTGATGCGCTGGGCCTGATCGTCGGCTCCACGTGCAGTCCTCGCCTTGCCCTGTGCCTGCTCGGCGGCCGGACCGGCCCGTGTCGGCGACCTCGCCTGTGGGGTCGACACGCGCCAGGTCGTGCCCCCGAGCGTGGCTCGCCTCGGCGACGGTGCGGTGCTCGTGCAGCCGGCTCACCCGAGATGGCGGCTGCCTGTGGGCCGCTTGCCTCGTCGAATCTCCAGCATGGTCGTGGGCGTTCCGCACGCGATCGACGGACTCGACTCGCCCGACGCGTCCCCGACCCTGCCCGAGATCGTCCTCGACGTCCTCGGCGACCGTGACATCCCAGTCCTGGGCAACGTCGAATTCGGACATGTCGGCCCGAATCTGCCGATGCCAGTCGGCATCCGCGTCGCCCTCGATGCGCAGCAGCGGACGTTGTCGCTGCTCGAACCGGCGGTACGGGCCGCTCATGGCGACGGGACCGGTCGGCTGAGCAACGCGGATCAGTGAGCCTCTTCCAACCTGCCGGGCGGTCGGATCGGGGACCCTAGTGGCGGGCGTGAAGAAAGCTCCTGGTAGATGGGTTCACGACCAAGATCACCGTTACCCGCCGAGAGCTGGTGTGCTTGTCTACCCGTCCGCTATCGATCTGTCCAGCCGCACCCTGCGCCACCTCTCGCGCGTTCTGGCCGGTCACCGCTGGCGTCGGCTGGCCTGCGGACAGCAGGCCCTGCGTGCGCGGCTGGCGCCGCTGGCACAACGGGATCACGCGAAGATCCGTTAAGCGGCAGCCCTCCTGTCCCACCCGCGGGAGAAGCCGAAGCTCACGAAGACGGTCTCCGGTACGAGCCGCGAGCCCCCACGCCGCCCGCGCCGCCTGTCTCAAGGCTGCCGAATGCGTGCCTGGACCGGTCCGCCGGTTGCGCGACCCGGCGGAACGGTCTGGCGCACCCCACGGCATACTGGCGCCTCGCCAGTGCAACAAAATGTTTAAGGAGGACGAGTTGGCAGCCTGCTTCAGGACCGTCACCGTGGTGGAAGAGGCACATCAGGCCCAAGCGGAGGCCCTCACGCGTGCCTTCCAGGAGGCGATCGCACCCGCCACCGTCAATTACGACTTCGCTCACATTCGCGATGCCGCCGCCATGCTCCCCGACAGCGACATCATCAAGGTGATCCGCGGTTGGAAGCTCCAGGAGGAGGCGCCAATCCTGGTCATGGTGCTCTCCCTCAAGGAGGCGGTCCGCCAGGCGCTCCCGTCAGAGGCGGCTCAGGCGTCGTTCTGGGACACCATCGAGCGCGACCTCGTGGATGCCTTCACCGG
Source organism: Streptomyces sp. NPDC030838 (assembly GCF_055572035.1). Taxonomy (NCBI): domain Bacteria; kingdom Bacillati; phylum Actinomycetota; class Actinomycetes; order Kitasatosporales; family Streptomycetaceae; genus Streptomyces; species Streptomyces sp. NPDC030838. Next base: position 182,476 of record NZ_JBVIED010000009.1, read on the forward strand.
TCTCGCCGCGCAGGATGGCGAACCGGGGCTGGCGTACTACGAGGAGCAGCCAGACCACACCAGCTACTACCGCGATCTGTTCTTCGCTCTCCAGGACGAGGAAGCCGGCGCGTACCTGTACGCCGTCGCCTTCTGCACCGACGTCACCGTGGGCTTTGACAAGAATCGCGTGGGGGACCTGGGCCTCGCCGACACCGCACCGTTCGCCGTGCAGCTCAACGCGATCGTCGTGCGCCAGAAGCTCGCGAACGTGGCCTGATTTTCCGGACAACGACCGTGGCTTCCTTCCGAAGCCATCCCCCGTACGTCCTGCGTCCGGCCCGCAGGACCAGTCGCGGCCCGCCGTCCCGGGCCGTGAAGCCGCGCAGCCCTGGGCGCGGCGAAGACAGGTACAGGCGCTGCTCGGCCGCCGACCCGGACCCGCAACTCGGCCGCGCCCCCTGTGCCAGTCCGCACCCTGGAGACCGCCTCAGACGGCTGTCGCCGCACGCTTGCCGCGCACCGCCAGGCCGCGCCGCCGCGCCGGGTGGATCCGGCCATCGCCCAGGCCGTGGCGCACTGGGAAGCCGGGACGACGGTGGTGCTTCAATCAGCTGCTCTGCGGACCCCGGCGTACATACCGCCGGTCCCGGCGGAGCGGATCCGACAGTCGCCCACGCAGGACGTCGCGCCAGGGGGCGTACGAGACGGCCGGCGCCGGCGCGGTCCGCCGCTACGGCGTCGGCATCGGGTTGCACCCGTCCGAGCTACCAACCCCGCCGAGCTCCACCTCATCGTGGAAGGCGGCCGGCGGACACGGGATGTGGCTCGGCCCGGGACGGAATGCAGTGTTACGAATGGCGCATGAGGGAACTGTTCCGGCGGCATCGGAAATCGCTGCACCGTCCGCCCGTGGGACGCCGTCCGTCTGATCGACGTCACACCGGGAGTTCGGCGACGGAGTCGAGGGTCGGCTTCGGTTCGGCGCTGCGTCTCCTGCTCAACGTGCGCAGCGCGGCCGGGCAGGTCTTCGTACTACAAGTCGTGATCGTGTTGCTGCTGGTCGTGGCCGGAGTGGCTGCCCTGGCAGCCCAGGTGGCGCGCGACAGTACGCGAGAGGCGGAGCGCCAGTCGGTGACCGCGGCCGAGACGTTCGCGAACGCCCCTGGCACGGCCGAGGCTCTGAAGAGCGCGGATCCCACGAGAGTGCTTCAGCCACGCGCCGAAGCAGCCCGGAAGCGGGCGGGCGTGGACTTCGTTGTCGTCCTGGACACCGAGGGGATTCGTCTGACGTATCCCGATCCCCGCGAGATCGGGAAGAAGTTCGTCGGCACCATCGAACCGTCGCTCGAAGGCCGCACCATTGTCGAGCGGGCGGGCGGACCGCCCGTGCCCGGGGGCACCGGAACAGCCATCCAGGCCGTGGCCCCGGTGAAGGACGCCGACGGTTCGGTAGTGGGCCTCGTGTCCTCCGGGATCACGGTGCAGAACGTCTCGAGCCTGGTCGAGCAGCAGCTGCCGATCATCCTCGGCACCGGCGGGGCCGCACTCGTGGCGTCCACACTGGGGACGGCGCTGGTGGCCCGGCGGCTGCGTCGGCAGACGCACGGTCTGGCTCCGGCCGAGATGACACGCATGTACGAGCACCACGACGCGGTTTTCCACGCGGTGCGTGAAGGAGTGTTGATCATCCGTGCCGATGGACGGCTACTGCTGGCGAACGACGAGGCGCGGCGGCTGTTGGACCTGCCGGCGGACGCGGAGCAGCGGCAGGTGGGCGACCTGGACCTGGATGAGCAGACGGCGCGGTTGCTGTCGTCCAGTGAACCGGTCGCGGACGCGGTACACCTGGCCGGGGACCGTCTGCTGGCGGTGAACAAGCGGCCCACCGCCCCGTATGGGGGGCAGGCCGGCTGGGTCGTGACGCTGCGGGACACGACGGAGCTGGCCGCGGTGACCGGGCGCGCGGAGGTGGCACGGGAGCGGCTGAGGCTGCTGTACGACGCGGGGGTGCGGATCGGGACCACGCTGGACGTGACGCGCACCTGCGAGGAGCTGGCGCAGGTGGCCGTCCCCAGATTCGCCGACGTCGTCACCGTGGAGCTGCTGGACTCGGTGCTGTACGGCGAGGAGCCGCCCCGGGCGGGCACCGAGATGCGCCGGACCGCCTCCTTCGGCCTGGAAGGGGCCCAGGCGCTGTACCCCGTCGGTGAGCTGATCCGGTTCGTTCCCACCAGCCCCGTCGCCGACGGGGTGATCAGCGGCGGGGCGGTCCTGGAGCCGGACCTGAGCGCATCGGAAGGCTGGCGGGCCCACGACCCCGAGCGTGCCCAGCGGGTCGTGGACCACGGCATCCACTCCCTCGTCGTGGTCCCGCTGCGGGCGCGGGGCGTGCTCCTGGGCGTGGCGGACTTCTGGCGCGCGAACGCCTCACCACCGTTCGACGAGGAGGACCTGTCCGTCGCCCGGGAACTGGCCGCCCGGGCGGCTGTGTGCATCGACAACGCCCGCCGCTACACCCGCGAGCACACCCTGGCCGTCACCCTGCAGCGCAGCCTCCTGCCCCGCGGACTGCCGGAGCAGAACGCGCTGGAGACCGCCTACCGTTACCTGCCGGCACAGGCCGGAGTGGGCGGCGACTGGTTCGATGTCATCCCGCTGTCCGGCGCCCGTGTGGCGCTGGTGGTCGGAGATGTCGTCGGCCACGGGCTGCACGCCGCAGCCACCATGGGCCGGCTGCGCACCGCCGTGCACAATTTCGCCACCTTGGACATGCCTCCCGATGACCTGCTGAGCCGTCTGGACGAACTGGTGGCTCACATCGACGACGACGAGTCCGCCGCAGCCGGGGACGGACAGGGCATCACCGGAGCCACCTGCTTGTATGCCATCTACAACCCGGTCGACGGGCGCTTGGTCGCCGCCACCGCCGGCCACCTGGGACCGGCGGTGGTCCATCCCGACGGGTCTGTGGAATTCCCCCAGCTGCCGGTCTCTCCGCCGCTGGGCCTGGGCGCCGGCCTGCCGTTCGAGAGCGCCGAACTGATCTTGCCCGAGGGTTCCCGGCTGGTGCTCTTCACCGACGGGCTGGTCGAGGACCGCACCCGGGACCTGGAAGCCGGCCTTGAGGCCCTGCACCGCGCTCTGGCCGGCCCCGACCTCACCCCGGAGGCCACCTGCGCGGCCGTGATCGAAGCGATGCTGCCCGCCCGTCCCACCGATGACATCGCCTTGCTGGTGGCCCGCACTCGCCGGCTCGATTCCACGCGGGTGGCCGAGTGGGACGTGCCGCGCGACCCGTCGGCGGTGTCCCGGGTCCGCAGCGCCTGCGCCCGCCGCCTGGAGGACTGGGGTCTGCAGGACATCGGGTTCGCCACCGAGCTCATTCTCAGCGAGCTGATCACCAACGCCATCCGCTACGGCGCCGAGCCCATCACCGTCCGCCTGCTGCGCGACCGCACCCTGATCTGCGAGGTCTCCGACGGCTCCAGCACCTCCCCGCACCTGCGCCGGGCAGCGACCACCGACGAGGGCGGCCGCGGTCTGTTCCTCGTCGCCCAGTACGCCGAACGCTGGGGCACCCGCTACACCCCCGCCGGCAAGGTCATCTGGACGGAACAGTCCTTGCACGGCGGACCCGCCGAACCCAGCGGCTACCTGGGCGACGTCCTGCTGGACCAATGGACCGAGGACGACCCCTGACCGCAGCTGAGAGCCAGACCAGTCCGCCCGGCGTCGCTCCCATACGGAACGCGTATCCGGCCGGATCGCGCCTCCTTCATTCCGCGCCCCTTCCGGTGCCCGACGACTCTTCGCCGTCTGCCACGGAGCGGACGCCGATCCGCAGCTGCAGCCAGCAGGACAGGCGGTCATCCGGATCGTCCAGATCGAGGCCGAACAGCTCGCGCGTGCGCCGCAGCCGGTACTTGAGCGTGTTCGGGTGCACGGCGAGGCGCCGCGCCGCCTCACCGACGTTGCCGACGGCATCCAGCCAGGCCGCCACCGAGGCGGCGTACTGCGTGTGCTGGTCGCGATCGTGGGTGAGCATCGCCTCGACTCCGGGGTGGCGTAGCTGTGGCCGCCGGTCGAGTGCGTCGGCCACGTGGGCGAGGAGCACCTGGGCGTGGACGTCGGTCAGTGCCGCGACGGCCGGTGCCGAGGTCTCGGCCGTGGTCACCCGCAGCACGTCGTCCACCTCCGCGCGCAGCCGCGGCAGCTCCGCCGGGTCGGCCGCGGGTCGGCCGACGGCGGCGCGCAGCGGGGCCGTGCGCGGACGAGTGACCGCGGCGAGTGCCTGTGCGGCGAGCCGCCGGGCGGACTCGGGGTCCGCTCCCGGCAACAGGGTGTAGACGGCGCGCGGCCCGGTCGCGACGGCGGCCGACGGGTGGACCGCCGCCCAGTGCCGGCCGAGATCGGAGCCCATGCGGGTCAACAGCGTGCCCGCCTCCGTGGAGCACGCGACGGGGGCGAAGCCGAGCAGGACCAGCCGCCCGCCCGGCGGCAGGCCGAGCCGGTACGCCGTGTCCCTGGCCTGCGCCGTGCCGTCCAGGCCGGCGCGCAGCGCCTGGTCGCGCGCGTGCAGCTCCAGGGCGGCGGCGCTGCGGCGGCGCAGCATGTGCAGGGCCGCGGTCCGCGCACCGTCGAGCAGCGCCCGTTCGCCCGCCTCGTCGAGCTGCGAGTGGTCGGCGATGGCCCAGATCGTGCCGAGCGGCAGGTCCCCGGCGCGGATGGCCACGGCGGCGCGCGGCAGCTCGTCCTCGGCCAGCCCCGGCAGTGACACGACGCCGGGCGCGGCGAGCACCTCCCGGTACTGGCGCTGCTGCCGCGCGGTCTGCGGACCGGGCTGTTCGGGCACGCGCCGGTTGAGGATGCCCTGGCGGCGCAGCTCGTCGATGCGCTGGCTGGACAGCGTGGAGTAGGCGAGCACCCGGGCGTCCAGGTCCTCGATGGCCACGGAGCCGCCGACGACCGCGGCGATGGCGTCGGCGAGGGCGAAGAGCTCCTCCACCGTGCCGTCTCCGGTGTCCCCGCTTGGCGATGCCGACGAAGTCATGGCCGAAGCGTAGACGATCTCGACAAAGCCCCGAGGGCGGGCGGCCCCGAACATAAGGGGACCGGCCGCTGCCATGGCACGTACGCCGGATCGCACGTCGCTCCCACACCGCATGGAGGAAGCCCATGGCCGTCCCGGTCGCGCCGACAGCCCCGCAAGCGATCGCCCCGGCGTCGCAGGAAGCGCTGCTCGGCCTGTTCCCACCAGGCACGGAGCTGGGTCCGGACGGCGCGCTGGTGATCGGCGGCTGTTCGGCCACCGACCTGGCGGAGCGTTTCGGCACCCCGGCGCTCGTCGTCGACGAGGCGGCACTGCGCGCCCGCGCCCGCCGGTACGCGGACGGGCTCGCCGCCCGCTGGCCCAAGTCCCGGGTGGCGTTCGCGTCCAAGGCCTTCCCCTGCACGGCCGTGTACCGGCTGCTGGCCGAGGAGGGGCTGAGCATCGATGTCGCGAGCGGCGGTGAGCTGTCCCTCGCCCTGGCCGGAGGTGTCGACCCGGCTTCGCTCGTGGTCCACGGCAACGCCAAGACCGACGGCGAACTGCGCATGGCCGTCGAGGCCGGTGCCGGACTGATCGTCATCGACAACGCCGATGACATCGACCGCCTGGAACGGATCGTTCCGGCTTCCGGCGAGCAGGCCGTCCTGGTCCGGGTCACGCCCGGAATCCGCCCCGACACCCATGCCGCCGTCGCGACCGGGCAGGAGGGCTCGAAGTTCGGCCTGCCTCTGCCCCAGGCACGGCAGGCAATCGCCCGACTGCGCGGAAGCAGCCGACTGCGGCTCGACGGCGTCCACGTCCACATCGGATCCCAGATCCTCGACACCGAGCCGTTCGCCCGATCCGTCGAGGCGGTGGCGGAACTCGGCGCCTTCGCCGTCTACGACCTCGGCGGTGGCCTCGGTGCCCGCTACACCTACGACGACCACCCGCCGAGCGTCGAGGAGTACCTGGACGCGCTGGTCGGAGCGGCGCGCAGGGTCCTGCCCTCCGACGCGGAGATCATCATCGAGCCCGGCCGGTCCATGGTGGCCGAGGCCGGCGTGACGCTCTACCGGGTCGTCACCGTCAAGCACGGCGAGCCGGTGTTCGTCGCCGTCGACGGCGGCATGGGCGACAACCTCGAAGTCGCCCTGTACGGACAGCGCTTCGAGGCCGCCGTCGCCACCCGCGTGGGCGGCGGTGAACCCTGCCACCTCGTCGGCCGGCACTGCGAGTCCGGCGACGCGGTCAGCACGGGCGTACCACTGCCCGACCCCCGGCCCGGCGACCTGATCGCGGTGCCGGTCACCGGCGCGTACTGCTTCTCCCTCGGCAACAACTACAACGGCGCGCTGCGGCCGCCCGTCGTCTTCTGCCGGGACGGCGAGGCACGGGCTGTGGTGCGCCGGGAGACCTACGGCGACCTGCGACGACGCGACCTCCCTTGAGCCCTTGTCCCGGCCCTCACCCAGGAGACGACAGATGACCGTTCAGCCGACGCTGCGTCAGCAGCTGCTCAGACGCAAGCCCCTGCACACCTTCACGACGGACCCGGGCGACCAAGGCCTGCGCCGCACCGTCGGCCCCTTCCAGCTCACCATGATCGGGATCGGCGCCACCATCGGCACCGGCATCTTCTTCCTGCTCGGCACCGCGGTGCCCGAGGCAGGTCCGGCGGTGATCGTGTCCTTCGCCGTGGCGGCGGTGGCCGCGGCGCTCACCGCGCTCTGTTACGCCGAACTCGCCTCGGCCGTGCCGGTGTCCGGCTCCTCGTACTCGTACGCGTACGCCACCCTCGGCGAGTTCGCGGCCTGGGCCGTGGGCTGGTGCCTGCTGCTGGAGTACGCCGTCTCCGGCGCGGCGATCGCCGTGAGCTGGGGGCAGTACCTCAACGACTTCACCGAACGGCTCTTCGGCTTCCGGATGCCGGAGGCGATCTCCGCCCCGCCCGGATCGGGCGGAGTGATCAATCTGCCGGGGGTCGTCCTCGTGGCCCTGTGCTGCCTGCTGCTCGTCCGGGGCGCCAAGGAGTCCGCCGTCGTCAACACGGTGATGGTGCTGCTCAAGCTCGGTGTGCTCGTGCTGTTCGTGGTCGTGGGTGTCACCGGCTTCGACTCCGGCAACCTGCAGCCGTTCGCGCCCATGGGAGTCGCAGGAGTCGGCACGGCCGCGGCCACCGTCTTCTTCGCGTTCATCGGCCTGGACGCGGTCTCCACTGCCGGCGACGAAGTCCGCGACCCCAGGCGCACTCTGCCGCTCGCCATCGTGGGGGCCCTGGCCGTGGTTACCACCCTCTACATCCTCGTCGCCGTGGTCGGGGTCGGCGCCCAGCCCTGGACGGCCTTCGCCGGACAGGAGGCGGGCCTGTCCGTCATTCTCGGCGACATCACGGGAGCCCAGTGGCCCGCCGTGCTCCTGTCCGCGGGTGCGGTGCTGTCCATCGTCAGCGTCACCCTCGTCGTCCTGTACGGACAGAGCCGCATCCTCTACACCATGGGCCGCGACGGCATGCTGCCCGCCGCCTTCCACCGCGTGAGCCCGCGCAGCGGCACACCGGTGTTCTCCACCGTGCTGACCGGCGGCTTCGTGGCGGTCATGGCAGCGGTCTTCCCGCTCGACCTGCTCGCCGATCTCACCAGCATGGGTACGCTCGCGGCCTTCGCCGTGGTGTCCCTCGGCGTACTGATCCTGCGCCGCACGGCCCCGCACCTCGACCGGGGCTTCCGCGTCCCCGGCTACCCGGCCGTCCCGATCCTCTCCCTGCTCGCCTGCGGCTACCTGATCTACGAACTCCCCCTCGACACCTACCTTCTCTTCGGCGGCTGGCTCGCCCTCTCCTTGACCGTCTACCTGCTCTACAGCCGCAGGAACTCCCGCCTCCAGTCGCTGCCGCACTCCACTCCGGACACCACGGCATCAACCAGTTAGCCGTCAGGGACGGCTCGTCAGGTAGCCGCCCATCGACGTGAAGTACTCGGTCGCGGGCAGCTCACGGCCGTCCTCCGTCCGTACGCGCGTGATGGCCAGGCCGTGGTTGCGCCCCGTGCGGGCGTCGGCGCCGGCGACGATCACCACGCCGTCGCCCTCGCGGTAGAAGATACGGCCGGGTGTGCCGCCGTAGCGGCCCTGGGAGACGACGGCGGAGAGGACCTCCAGTCGCTTGCCCTTGTGGAAGGTGAAGGCGCTCGGGTAGGGGGCGGACTGGGCGCGGACCAGGCGTTCCAGGTTCTCTGCGGGCCAGTTCCAGTCGATGCGGCTGTCCTCGATGGACCGCTTGTGGAAGAAGCTGGCCTGGGAGCGGTCCTGCTTGGTGAACTCGGCCTTGCCCGAGGCGATCAGGTCCAGGGCGCCCGTGGTGACCGGGGCGATGAGGTCGACGGTCTTGTGGAACAGGTCGGTGGCCGTGTCGGTCGGCTCCACGGTGACCGCCCGCTGGAGGACGATGTCGCCGGCGTCGAGTTCCTCGTCCATCATGTGGGCGGTGACGCCGACTTCGGATTCGCCGTTGATGAGGGCCCAGATCAGCGGGGAGAAGCCGGCGTATTTCGGCAGCAGGGAGTCGTGGACGTTCAGCGTGCCGTGGCGGGGCAGGCTGAAGATGTGCGGCGGGATCCAGGTCCGCCAGTTGTTGGCGACGATGATGTCCGGGTCGGCCTCCTTGAGCCGCTCGAACAGCTCCTCGTCGTCGGGGCGGTTGCGGATGGTGACGGGGACGCCGTGCTCCTCGGCGAGATCGGCGACGGAGTCGCTCCAGATCTTCTCGTAGACGTGCTCGCTCTTCGGGTGCGTCACGACCATCACCACGTCGTGCTCGGAATCCAGGAGGGCCTGCAGGGTCCGGTGCCCCCAGGTCTGATAGCCGAACATGACAACCCGCATGGGGTTCCTCCTCAGGGCAGGGAGTTGGCGGCGTCAGTAAAGCAAGGCTTACCTAAGAGTGCAACGGTGTGTATGTGAGGCCGAGTTGGCGCCCTTCGCGCCCCCGGCTGCCCGTTTTGTCCGTCGACAGGCGCACAAGATGAGCTTAGCCTCTCCTAAGTTTGCGGGTTCGCCGTTCCCTCGGTGCGCCCTCCCCTCGTAACTCCTCACGGCTACCCCACGCCTGACAGCCCGGGCGCACCGCACGGATGGGAGTGACATGTCACAGGCTCTTCCTGCTGACGAGGACCCACTGATCCACGACCTCATAGGCATCGGCTTCGGACCCTCCAACGTGGCCATGGCGATCGCGCTCAGCGAGTACAACGCCGGCGTCGGCAGGCAGGAGGCGATCACCGCTCACTTCTTCGAGCGGCAGCCGCGCTTCGGCTGGCACCGCGGCATGCTGATCGACGATGCGACGATGCAAGTGTCCTTTCTCAAAGACCTGGTGACGCTTCGCAACCCGGCGAGTGAGTACAGCTTCCTCTGCTACCTGAAGAGCAAAGGACGGCTGATCGACTTCATCAACCACAAGAATCTGTTCCCGCTGCGGGCGGAGTTCCACGACTACTTCGAATGGGCCGCGGCCAAGGTCGACGACATGGTCTCCTACGGCCACGAGGTCGTCGCCGTCACCCCGGTCGTCCGCGACGGAATCGTCGAGTACCTGGACGTGACCGCGCGGTCCGGGACCGAGCTGGTCGTCCACCGGGCGCGCAACCTCGTCATCGGCACCGGGCTGCGGCCCCGACTGCCGGAGGGCGTGGAGCGCGGCCACCGCGTCTGGCACAACTCCGAACTGCTGGCCAAGGTCGACGGCCTGGAGGGCACTGACCCCTCCCGTTTCATCGTGGTGGGCGCGGGGCAGAGCGCCGCCGAGAACGTCGCCTACCTGCACCGCCGCTTCCCCGAGGCCGAGGTCTGCGCCGTCTTCTCCCGCTACGGCTACAGCCCCGCCGACGACAGCGGCTTCGCCAACCGGATCTTCGACCCGGCCGCGGTCGACGAGTTCTTCACCGCGCCGGAGAACGTCAAGCGCGGACTGATGGACTACCACGGCAACACCAACTACTCCGTGGTGGACATCGACCTGATCGACGATCTCTATCGCCGGATGTACCAGGAGAAGGTCCTCGGCACCGAGCGCCTGCGCTTCCTCAATGTGTCCCGGCTCACCGAGGTCGTCGAGACACCCGACAAGGTCCGCGCCACCGTCAGGTCCCAGATCACGGACGAGGAGACCTGCCTGGACGCCGACGTCGTGGTCTTCGCCACCGGCTACCGCCCTGTCGACCCCTTCGGTCTCCTCGGCGAGGTCGCGGAGCACTGCCATCGCGACGACGAGGGGCGCGCCCGAGTCGAGCGCGACTACCGGGTGGCGACCGACCCGGAGCTGCGCTGCGGCATCTACCTGCAGGGCGGGACCGAGCACACCCACGGCATCACGTCCTCCCTGCTCTCCAACACCGCCGTCCGCGTCGGCGAGATCCTGGACTCGATCCTCGCCCGAGGCCTCAAGTCCGTCTCCGACGAGGCGCGGCCTGTCGCCGACGGAATCGGCACCCCCGCCCACTAGAGCAGGAACCCACCGCGCCGCCCCCCACTCAGCCCCGCCCGCCGCTCGCGCCGTCGTACACGGCGGAAGCGGCACGCACCGTGCAACCCCGTGAAAGGAACAACCGTGTCCACTGGTACACGCCCCGCGCTGACGCGGCTCGTCAGACAACTCCCTCGCGTGGCCGTCGCCGCCGTCGCCGCGCTCGCCCTGACCGCCTGTGGGGGCGGCTCCGAGGACACCGGGACCAAGCCCTCGGACGGCGCCGGCGCGGAGTCCGCCGTCTTCCCGGTGACCGTCGACCACAAGTACGGCAGCACGACGATCGACAGGGAACCGAAGCGGATCGTCACCCTCGGCCTGTCCGACCAGGACGCCGTACTGGCCCTCGGCCTCAAGCCGGTCGGCGCGGTGGACTGGTTCAAGGAGCAGCCGTACGGCAAGTGGCCGTGGACCAAGGACAAGTGGGGATCCACGCCACCCGAGATCGTCGGTGAGCGCGACGAGTACAACATCGAGAAGATCGCCGCGCTGAAGCCCGACCTGGTCATCGCCCAGTACTCGGGCATGAAGAAGGAGCAGTACGACACCCTCTCCCAGTTCACCAAGGTCGTCGCCCAGCCGAAGGGCCACGAGGACTACCAGGCGCCCTGGCAGGACATGACCCGGCAGATCGGCAAGGCGCTGGGCAAAGAGGACGAGACCGAGAAGCTGATCGACGACATCGACGCCCGCTTCAAGGCCGTCCGTGACGAGCACCCGGAGTGGAAGGGCAAGACCGTCGCCGTCGGCGAGCCCTACGAGCCGGGCAAGTTCGCCGCCTTCTCGCCCAACGACCCCAAGGTCGTCTTCCTCACGGAGATGGGCTTCACCACCTCCGAGACGTTCCGAAAGGCTCTGGGCAAGCAGACCATCGCCGACCTCAGCGTCGAGCGCCTCGACGTCATGGAGGCCGACCGGACCGTGTGGCTGGGCACCCCCGAGACGGAGAAGGCCCTGAAGGCCGACCCGCTGTACCGGAAGACCAAGGTCCACCAGGAGAAGCGGGACCTCTTCCTGCCGTACGACAGCCCGGACATCGGCGCCGCGCTCTCCTTCAACACGGTCCTGTCGATCCCGTACGCCATCGACCAGGTCGTGCCGAAGCTGGAGGCCATCGAGTAGGCCCGCCCGGGCATCGCCCACCGGCTCCCGCCCGGTGGTGGAGCTCCACCGGGCGGGAGCGTCCCGCACTCCGACGATCCCTCGCTGACGTTTCACCAGGGAAGGGCCCCACTCAACGATGTTTGACGCCGAGTCGGACCGGACAGCCCCTTCTGGATCACCTCTCACCGGCGGGCAGTCCGGCGTCTGGCTTGCCCAGCAGATCGAGCCGGACGGCTCGGCCTACAACGTCTCGTTCGTCCTGCGCCTGCGCGGTGACATCGACCTGGACCGCCTGACGGCCGCCGTACGGCGGACCACCGAGGAAGCCGAGAGCCTGCACGTCCGGGTCGTCGCCGAGAACGGCGCGCCTCGCCAGGTGCCCACCCGTTTCCCCCACGACGTTCCCGTCGTCGACGTGCGCGGCGAGGCGGACCCGCGGGAGGCGGCGCACCGGTGGATGGAGGCCGACCGCGACCGCCCCGCCGAACTCGCGGCCGGCCCGCTCTTCGCGCACGCCCTGCTCCGGCTCGCGGACGACCAGGTCTGGTGGTACCAGCGCTATCACCACATCCTCATCGACGGTGTGGGGATCGCCCGGATCAACCGCCGCGCCGGCGACCTCTACACGGCCGACGAGCAGATCCCGGCCCCCGACTGGTCGCTGTCCCGGCTGGTCGACGCGGACATCGCGTACCGCGCCTCGCAGCAGTACACGCGGGACCGCGCCTACTGGCAGGAGCGGATGGCCGACCGGCCCGAGCCGGTCCGCCTCGTCGAGCGCGCCACCGCGCCGATGAGGCGGCGCGTCCGCCGCACGACGGAGCTTCCCGCACCCGCCGTCGCCCGGCTGCGCACCGCCGCGCAGGACGCCGGCGTCAGGCCGTCCCGCCTCCTCGTCGCGGCCGTCGCCGCCTACCTGCACCGCGTCACCGGCGAACAGGACCTCGTCCTCGGCCTGCCCGTCACCACCCGGCAGGACCCCGGCACCCGGGACATCCCCGGCATGGTCTCCAACATCCTCCCGCTGCGCCTGACCGTGCGCCCCGACATGACCGGCGCCGAGCTCGTGGCCACCGTCCGTACGGCGATCTCCGAGACCGTCGCCCACAGCCGCTACCGTGCCGAGGACCTTGCCCGGGACCTCGGGGTGGTCGACGGCGTGCGGGAGCTCGTCGGCCCCACGGTCAACGTCCTGCCGCGCGCCGAAGGGATCCGCTTCGACGGGCTCGACACCGACCTCGTCCCGCTGTGGCTCGGCCCGGTCAGCGACCTGGCGATCACCATCGGCGACCTCCAGGCCGGACACGGCCTCCGCATCCTCCTCGACGCGGACGCCGACGTATGCGACGAGCGGACACTGGGGGAGCACGAGCAGCGCTTCCTCCGCCTGCTCCACGCCTTCGCCGACGACCTCTCCCGCCCCCTCGCGCACACGGAGCTGACCTCCGGCGAGGAACACGCCCGGCTGCTCGGCGAGTTCGGGGTGGCACCCCGCGCGGTCCCGGAGACATCCTGGCCCGCCGCCTTCGAAGAGCAGGTGCGGCGCAGGCCGGACGCCGTCGCCCTGGTGTACGAGGACCAGGAGTTGTCGTACGCCGAGCTGAACGCCACCGCGAACCGCCTCGCCCGGCTGCTCGCCTCCCGAGGCGTCGGCGCTGAGGACATCGTGGCCGTCGCGCTGCCCCGCTCACCGGAGCTCGTGAGCTGTCTGCTGGCCGTGATGAAGGCGGGCGCCGCGTATCTGCCGCTGGACGCCGATCACCCGCGGGACCGCATCGCCTACATGCTGGCCGACGCCGGCGCTCGCGTGGTCGTGACCACGCGTGAACTGTCCGCCGAGCTGCCGGCCGTGCCCGGCGTCGAGCAGCTGCTGCTCGACGAGCCGAGCGTGACCGCCGAGTGCGGCGCCCATGACTCGTCCGATCTCGGACTCCCGGTCCCCCTCGATCAGGCCGCGTACGTCATCTACACCTCCGGCTCCACCGGTCGCCCCAAAGGCGTCGTGGTCTCGCACGACGGCGTCGGCAGCCTCGTCGCCACCGCCACCGACCGGATCGGCATCACCGCCGACAGCCGCGTCGTGCAGTTCGCGTCCGTCGGCTTCGACGTCACGGTCTGGGATCTGATCATGTCGCTGTGCGTCGGCGGCCGGATCATCGTCGTTCCCACCGAGCGCCGCGTCGCCGGGCCCGCCCTCACCGACTACATCACGCGCCACCGCGCCACCCATATGATCCTGCCGCCGTCGCTCGTCTCGGCACTGCCGCAGGAATGCGAGCTGCCCGACGGCGCCGTGCTGATCGTCGGCACCGAGGCGGTACCCGGCGAGCTGATCGCACGCTGGTCCGGACGGCTCCAAGTGGTCGTCGCTTACGGACTCACCGAGGCGACCGTCAACTCCACCCTGTGGCTCGCCGACCCGGACCGGCCCGGCCCCGCACCGATCGGCCGACCCGACCCCAACACCCGCGCCTACGTCCTCGACTCCGCTCTGCGCCCGGTGCCGGTCGGCGCCGAGGGCGAGCTGTACGTCGCCGGGCGCGGCCTCGCCCGCGGCTACCTGGGCAGACCGGGGCTCACCGCGGAACGCTTCGTCGCCGATCCGTTCGCCGCCGAACCGGGTGCCCGTATGTACCGGACCGGCGACCGGGTGCGCTGGGGCGGCGACGGCAACCTGGAGTTCCTCGGCCGCGCGGACGGCCAGATCAAGATCCGGGGCCACCGCGTCGAACCCGGCGAGATCGAGAGCGCCTTCATGGCCTGCCCCGGCATCGCCCAGGCCGCCGTTCTCGTCCGCGAGGACCACCGGCGCGTGAAACGGCTCGTGGCCTACCTCGTGGCCGAGCCCGGTGCGGACGCCGACGCCTCGGTGGCCGAGGCCCGGACCCGCATGGCGGAGACCCTGCCCGACCACATGGTCCCGTCCGCCCTCGTACGCCTCGACGGCCCGCTGCCCCTGACGCCGAACGGCAAGCTCGACCGCCGCGCCCTGCCGGTGCCCCGCTGGACGGCGATGGGCGGCGACGACTCGCCCACCACGCCCGCGGAGGCCGCGCTGGCCGGTCTGTTCGCCGACGTGCTCGGCCTGCCGTCCGTGGGCGTCCACGACAGCTTCTTCGAGCTGGGCGGCGACAGCATCGTGGCCATCCAGCTCGTCAACCGTGCCCGCGACGCCGGTCTCACCATCACCCCGCGCGACGTGTTCCGGCATCGTACGGTCGCCGCACTGGCCCGCCTCGCCGGAGACGCGCCGGCCGCCGACCAGGCCCTGCCCGCCCCGTACTTCCTCGTCCCCCTCGGCGAGACCGACCGCGCCGAGTGTCTCGCCGCCGTCCCCGACCTCGTCGACGCCGTGCCGGCCGCACCTCTCCAGGAGGGCTTCCTCTTCCACGCCGCCGTCGACGAGAAGGGCGCCGACGGCTACGCCGTTCAGGACACCGTCGAACTCTCCGGTGACGTCGACCCCGAGGCCCTGCGGTCCGCCGCCCAGAGGCTTCTCGACCGGCACCCACTGCTGCGCGCCGCCTTCCACCAGCTCCCGGACGGCAGGATCGTGCAGCTGATCGGCGAGCGCGCCGAGCTGCCCTGGCGCTACGCCGACCTGTCCGGCCTGGATGCCGAGCAGCGGTCCCGCGCCGCCGAGAGCGTGGCGGAGGAGGAGAGGGCGGCCGGATTCGATCTCGCCGTCCCGCCCCTGTTGCGGGCCGCGCTCATCCGGCACGGCGCGGAGCGGTCCCAGCTCGTGCTGACGCTGCATCACATCGTCGTGGACGGCTGGTCGGTCTCGCTCCTCATGCGGGAACTGCTGAACGGATACCGGCACGGCACAGAGGCCGAGAGGCCTGAACAAGACCTGACGTACCGCGCGTACGCGGGCTGGCTCGCCACCTGTGACCGGGACGGCGCGCTGGAGGCCTGGCGCGACGCCCTCACCGGCTACGACGGGCCCTCCCGGCTGCCCGTACGCGGACCGGCGGAACGACGCTCGGACACGATCACCGTGGAGCTGCCCGAGACGGACACCACCGCGCTCACCACACGGGCCCGGGAGCTCGGGCTGACCCTGAGCAGCGTGGTCCAGGGCGGTTTCGGGCTGCTGCTCGGCGATGTCGTCGGCGCCCACGACGTGGTCTTCGGCACCACCGTCTCCGGACGACACGCCCCTGTCGGCGGTGTCGAAACCCTGGTCGGTCTCCTGATCAACACGCTCCCGGCGCGGCTGCGGTGGCGTCCCGAGCAGTCCCTCGTGGACGTTCTCGCGCGGTTCCAGGAGGAGCAGGCGGAACTGCTGGACCACCAGCACGTGGGGCTCTCGGACATCCAGCGCGCCCTGGGGCACGGCGACCTGTTCGAGGCACTGGTCGTCATCGAGAACCTGCCCGACGCGGGCGAGCCGTCCGACCCGACGGGACGCGTCCGCGTCACGGGCTCGGCCATCCGTGACGCCGTCCACTACCCGCTGGCGCTCACCGTCCTGCCTGGGGAGCGGCTTCGGCTGCGCCTCGACCACGACCCGGCCCGCCTGGACGCCGCCGCGGCCCGCCGGTTCGCCGACCGGCTGCTCGCCGTGCTCCACCAGTTCGTCGCCGATCCGCGGCGTCCGGTCGCGCGGCTGGCCATGGTCCCGGCCGACGAGCAGCGTGCCGCCCGCGACCGGCTGACCGGGCCAGAGCGAGAGCTGCCCGCCGACACCGTGCACGCGGCCGTCGCCCGGCAGGCCCGCCGGACCCCCGATGCGATCGCGCTGGTGCACGAGGCGGGGCAGACGACGTACGCCGAACTCGACGCACGCGCCGAGGCGCTGGCGCACCGGCTGCTGGGGCAGGGAGTGACGCCCGAGTCCGTCGTCGCCGTCGCCGTGCCCCGCTCCGCCGAGACGCCGGTCGCCCTGCTGGGCGTGCTCAAGGCGGGCGCGGCCTACCTGCCGGTGGACGTCGACCACCCGGCGGACCGGGTGCGGTACTTGCTGGCCGACTCCGGCGCGCGGACGATCGTGGTCACGGAGGAGTCGGTGGCGCGGCTCCCCGAACTCGACGATGTCACCCACGTCGTGCTCGGACCCGCGGAGACCCCCGCGCCGGACACCCCCGTGGCCGTGCCACTCCACCCCGACAGCGCCGCCTACGTGATGTACACCTCCGGCTCCACCGGCCGGCCCAAGGGCGTGGTCGTGCCCCATCGCGCCGTCGTGGCCCAACTGGCCTGGACCGTCGAGCAGTTCGGATACGGGCCCGACGAGCGCGTCCTGCACCAGTACTCCACCGGCTTCGACCCCTCCGTGCTGGAACTGTTCGCCCCCCTGCTCACCGGCGGCTCCGTGGTGATCGCCCGCCCGGACGGGCACCGGGACCCGGCCTACCTGATCGAGCTGGTCCGCCGCGAGCGGGTCACCGGCATCGACCTCGTCCCCTCCCTCTACGGCGCGCTGCTCGCGGAGGACGACGCGGGGGAGTGGTGGGCGACCCTGCGCCGGGCCTTCAGCGGCGGCGAGGCCCTGCCGGCATCCCTCGCCCGGCGCTGGCGGGAGCGCACCGGCGTTCCGCTGTTCAACGTGTACGGCCCCACCGAGGCCGTCATCCAGGTCACCAGCTGGGAAGCGGGCGCCGAACCCGAGGGGGCCCGCACGGTCCCCATCGGGCGACCGGTCTGGAACACCCGCCTCTACGTCCTCGACCGCCACCTCCGTCCGGTCGCGGCGGGCGAACCGGGCGAGCTCTACATCGCGGGCGCGCAGCCGGCCCGCGGCTATCACGGGCGCCCCGCGCTGACGGCGGAACGGTTCGTCGCAGATCCGTTCGGTGGTCCGGGCGAGCGGATGTACCGCACCGGAGACATGGTCCAGTTCGGTGGAGACGGGGTGCTCACCTACCTCGGGCGCACCGACCACCAGGTCAAGATCAGGGGTAACCGGGTGGAACTCGGCGAGATAGAGGCCCGGCTGCGCGAGCAGTCGGCCGTCGGCGACGTCGTGGTCGTGGCCCGCGACGACGAGCGGGGAGCCAAGCAGCTGGTGGCCTACCTCGTCCCGGCCGCCGGTACGCGAGACCTGGACGTGGAGGCCGTACGCCGTGCGGTGAGCGGAGTGCTGCCCGCGCCGATGGTGCCCACCCACTTCGTACGGCTGGACGCCCTGCCGCTCACCCCCGGAGGGAAGGTCGACCACACCGCCCTGCCCGCGCCTGAGATCCGCAGCCGCGCGAGCCGCACCGCACGGGAGGGCCACGAGCGGCAGCTCTGCGCCGTCTTCGCCGACGTCCTCGGCATCGACGAGGTCGACGCGGACGAGGACTTCTTCGCCCTGGGCGGCGACAGCATCCTGTCCATGGCCGTCGCCGGCCGCGCCCGCAGGGCCGGACTGGCCATCAGCCCCCGCGATGTCTTCGAGCGCCGCACCCCGGCCGCCCTGGCGGCCGCCCTCGGCGGCGCGCGGGACGCGGCCCCGGCGCTGGTCGCGGACTCCGACGGCGTCGGTGACGTGCCGCTGCTCCCGATCGTCCACCAGCTCCGCGAGGACGGCGGCACGGTCAGCCGCTTCAACCTGTCGATGCTGCTCCAGGCGCCCGCCGGGGCCGACGCCGGGCGGCTGATCCGGGTCCTCCAGGCGGTGCTCGACCATCACGACGGGCTGCGGCTCGTGCTCACCCGCACGGACCTCGGTCCGGCGATCCCGGCTCTCTGGTCCGCGCGGACGACCACCCCGGGCTCGGTCGACGCCGCCACGCTGCTGCGCCGCGTCGACATACGGAACCTCGACGACGCCGCTCTCCGTGCGGCCATCGGAGCGGAGTCCGACGCGGCGGCCGGCCGCCTCGACCCCGACAGCGGCGTCATGGTCCAGGCGGTGTGGTTCGACGCCGGTCCGGAGCGGCCCGGAAGACTGCTGCTGGTCGTCCACCACCTGGTCGTCGACGGGGTGTCCTGGCGCGTCCTCCTCGGTGACCTCGCCACCGCCTGGGACGCCGTCGTACGCGGTGAGAAGCCCGCCCTGGAGCCGGTGCCCACCTCCCTGCGCCGGTTCGCCCGGGACGTCGCCGAGCAGGCCACCTCGCCGCGGCGTCAGGCGGAACTGCCCCACTGGGCCGAGACGCTGGCGCCCGGCGCCGACCTGGTGCCGGGGGCGACCCGGACCGGAACGGCCGGCACCGCACGGGAACACCTCGTCACCCTGCCCACCGAGGAGACCCGGGCGCTGCTCGCCACCGCCGACGTCACCGAGGTCCTGCTCACCGCGCTGCGGCTGGCCGTCACGCGCCGGCGCGCGGACACCGGCACACCCACGGACGGCGACCTGCTGGTCGACCTGGAGCGGCACGGCCGCACCGGCACCGACGCCGATCTGTCGCGCACCGTCGGCTGGTTCACCGGCCTGCACCCCGTCCGTCTGCCCGCCGTCGGCGATCCGCTCGAGGCGCTCAGGCAGGTCAAGGAGTCCGTCCGGTCCGCACCGGACTCCGGCGTCGGATACGGCATGCTGCGCCACCTCAACCCGCAGCTCGCCCCGGTGTTCGCCCAACTCGCCACCGCCCAGGTGCTGTTCAACTACTTCGGTCGGCTCCCCGCCGGACAGACCCGCGACTGGGCTCCCGCCGTCGAGTCCGACGCCCTGCGCGTCGAACCCGACGCCGACCTGGCCATGCCGTACCCCCTTCAGGTCAACGCCGTCTGCGCGGACACCCCGCAGGGCCCCGAGCTGCGCGCGACCTGGACCTGGCCGGAGGGCGACGTGCTCACGGCCGAGGACGTGCAGGCCCTCGCCCGCGGCTGGACGGACGCGCTGCGCGAGCTGATCGCCCGCACGGGCACACCGGGCGCCCTGCCGTCCCGCGCGCCGACGGACGTACCACTGGTGCGCCTCACCCAGGCCCACATCGACCTCGTCGAGGAGGCCGCCCCGGCACCGCTCGCCGACATCTGGCCGCTGTCGCCACTCCAGGAGGGCATCCACTTCCACGCCGGCTACGACACCTCGGCCCTCGACGTCTACACCGCGCAGGACACCTTCGACTTCGACCACCGGCTCGACGCCGACCGCCTCCGCGCCGCCTGCGCGACCCTCCTGCGCCGCCATCCGAGCCTGTGCGCCGGGATCACCGGCGACGGCCTGCCCCAGCCGGTCCAGTTCGTGTGCCGGGCCGACGACCTGCCCGTACCGCTCACCGAGGTCGACCTGACCGGCCTGACCGAACCCGAGCGGCGGGCCAGGCTCACCGAGATGTCCGACGCCGACCGGCGGCGACGGTTCGACCTGGCCGCGCCCCCGCTGTTCCGGCTCACGCTGATCCGGCTCACCGACACCACCGACCGGCTCATGCTCAGCCACCACCTGGTCGCCTGGGACGGCTGGTCCCAGTCCCTCTTCCTCGACGAGCTGCTGGAGCTGTACGCGACGGCCGGCGACGACAGCGGCATGCCCGTCCCAGGCAGCTACCGGGACTACCTGAGCTGGCTGGCCGAGCAGGACTTCGACACGGCCCGGGAGACCTGGCGGCGGGCCCTCGCCGGGCTCGACGAGCCCACCCTCGTCGCCCGCGAGCGCGGCGGCGAGCCGACCATCCCACGCCGCCGCACCCTCGACCTGAGCCGTGCGCTGAGCGACCGTCTGCGGTCGTCGGCCCGCGAGCACGGCCTGACGGTCAACACGGTGCTGTCCGCCGCGTGGGCGCTCGTCCTGTCCGCCACGGTCGGTCGCGCCGACGTGGTGTTCGGCGCCACCGTCGCCGGGCGCCCCACGGACGTACCGGGCGTCGACACAACGATCGGCATGTTCCTCAACACCGTGCCCCAGCGGATCACCCTCGACCCGGCCGAGACGGTCGGCGACGTGCTGCGCCGCGTCCAGTCGGAGCGGGTCGCCCTGATGGACCACGAGTACCTGGGCCTCGCCGAACTCCAGCGCGCGGCAGGGCACTCCACCCTCTTCGACACCCTGTACGTCCTCCAGAACTTCGCCGACGAAGGTGCCTTCCGGAGGCTCACCGAGCGGCACGGCATCACGGGCGTGGGAAGCGTGGACGCCACCCACTACCCGATGACGCTCATCGTCAACCCGGCCGAAACCGTCCAGGTCAAGCTGGAGTACCGTCCGGACCTGATCGACGACGAGCAGGCCGCGGCCACGCTCGACCGCTTCGGTGCCCTCGTGGAGCGGATCGTCGGCGACCTCACCGCCCGAGTCGGCGCCCTCGGCCTGCTGCTGCCCGGGGAACGGGCGGCGCTGACGTCACAGTGGGCGGCAAGCCGGGAACCGGTACCGAACGAGACCATCGCGGACCTGCTCGCCGCCCAGGTCGCCCGCACCCCGGACGCCGTGGCGCTGGTCTTCGGCGAGCGTGCCCTGACGTACGCCGAACTGGACTCCCAGATCAACCGACTCGCCCGGCTGCTGCTCGCCCGGGGCGCCGGACCCGAGAAAGTCGTGGCGCTCGCGCTGCCCCGGTCCATCGAGATGGTGGCCGCCCTGTTCGCCGTCCTGCGCACCGGCGCCGCCTACCTGCCGCTGGACCTCGACCACCCCGCCGACCGGCTGCGGCTGATGATCGAGGACACCGGACCCCTGTGCCTGGTGTCCATGACCGCCGTAGCCCCGACCCTCCGCGGCGGGACCGGCCCCGCGGCGCCCGAACTCCTCCTGGACGACGAGACGGTGGCCGCCGAACTGGCCGCCCTGCCCGCCGGGGAGATCACGGACGCCGAGCGGCCCGCGTTCGCCCGCGACGTTCCCGACCGCCTGGAGTACCCGGCGTACGTCATCTACACCTCCGGCTCGACCGGCAGGCCCAAGGGCGTCGTCACCCCCTACCGGGGCCTGACCAACATGCAGCTCAACCACCAGCGGGAGATCTTCGACCCGGCGATCGCCTCGGCCGGCGGACGGCGGCTGCGCATCGCCCACACCGTGTCCTTCGCCTTCGACATGTCCTGGGAGGAGCTGCTCTGGCTCGTCGAGGGACACGAGGTCCACGTCTGCGACGAGGAACTGCGCCGGGACGCCGAGGCCCTGGTCGCCTACTGCGACCGGCACCGCGTCGACGTGGTCAACGTGACCCCCACGTACGCCCAACTCCTCGTCGAGGAGGGCCTGCTCGACCACGACGAGGCGGCCGGGAAGCACCGGCCCGCCCTCGTCCTGCTCGGCGGCGAGGCCGTCTCCGACACGGTGTGGGGCAGGCTGCGCGACACCGAGGGCACCTACGGCTACAACCTGTACGGGCCCACCGAGTACACGATCAACACGCTGGGCGGCTCCACCCTCGACAGCTCGACGCCCACGGTCGGCCGGCCCATCCGCAACACCCGCGCCTACGTGCTGGACACCATGCTCCGGCCGGTCCCGCCGGGCTGCCCCGGCGAGCTGTACATCGCCGGCACCGGCCTGGCACGCGGCTACCACGACCGGCCCGGCCTGACCGCCGAGCGGTTCGTCGCGGATCCGTTCGGCGAGCCCGGCGAGCGCATGTACCGCACGGGCGACCTCGTACGGCACCGGCCCGACGGCCTGCTGGACTTCCTCGGCCGCACGGACGACCAGGTGAAGATCCGCGGCTACCGCGTCGAGCTGGGCGAGATATCCACGGCCCTGTCCACGCACCCGGAGGTCGCACACGCGGCGGTCGTCGTGGCGGAGAACGCCGGGACGAAGCGCCTGGTCGGCTACTTCGTGGCGGAAGAAGGCCACGGTGAGTCGCTGGAGCGGCGTCTGCGCGACCACCTCAAGGCCGTTCTGCCCGACTACATGGTGCCGTCCGCGCTCGTCGCCGTGGACACCCTGCCGCTCACCGTCAACGGCAAACTCGACGTCAAGGCCCTCCCCGCCCCCGACTTCGGCGCCACGGGCACCAGCCGCGCACCCCGCACCCCGCGGGAGGAGACACTGTGCGCGCTCTTCGCCGAGGTGCTCGGCCTGCCCGAGGGCGGCGTCGGCATCGACAGCGACTTCTTCGACCTGGGCGGTCACTCACTGCTCGCCACCCGACTGGTCAGCCGAGCCCGCACAGCCCTGCGCACCGAGCTGGCGATCCGGGACCTGTTCGAGGCGCCCACCGTCGCCGAGCTCGTCGAGCGCGTGGACCGCTCCGGCGAGGCCGCCCGCCCGGCGCTGACGGCCGGCGAGCGGCCCGCCGAACTGCCGCTGTCCCACGCCCAGCAGCGGCTGTGGGTCATCCAGCAGATCGAATGCACCTCGGCCGCGTACAACTTCCCGCTGGTCATGCGGCTGCGCGGGGCTCTCGACGTGGACGCCTGGGGCCTGGCGCTGGCCGATGTGACCGCCCGTCACGAGGCCCTGCGCACGGTCTTCGCCGAACGCGACGGACAGGCGTACCAGCGGGTCCTGCCCGCCGAGGAGGCGCGGCCCGTGGTGGAGCACGTCCGCGCCACCGAGGACCAGGTAGCCGACCTGGTCGACGCGGCCGTCAACCGGCCGTTCGACCTCGCCACCGAACCGCCCCTGCGGGCGACCGTCGTCGAGTCGGGGCCCGAGGACCACATCGTCATTCTCCTGCTGCACCACATCACCACCGACGAATGGTCGGACCGCCCCTTCCTCCGGGACCTGGCCACCGCCTACGCGGCCCGCCGCGACACCGGCAAGGCCCCCGACTGGGAGCCGCTGCCCGTCCAGTACGCCGACTACGCCCTGTGGCAGCAGCGGCTGCTCGGCGACCCCACCGACCCGGGCAGCCTGGCCGCCCGCCAGCTGGAGTACTGGCGTACGACGCTGGACGGCGCCCCCGAGGAGCTGGAACTGCCCACGGACCGGCCGCGCCCGGCCCGGCCGGCGTTCTCCGGTGCGGAACTGGACATCGCGTTCGACCCCGAGATCCACGCGGGGCTGAAGCGGCTGGCCAGGGAGACCGGCGCCAGCATGTTCATGGTGGTCCACGCGGCCGTCGCCGCCCTGCTGCACCGCATGGGCGCCGGCACCGACATCCCGCTCGGCGCGCCCATCGCCGGACGCGGCGACGAGGCACTGGACGACCTGGTCGGCTTCTTCGTCAACACGCTCGTGCTGCGCACCGACCTCGGCGGCGACCCGAGCTTCACGGAACTGCTGGCCCGGGTCCGGGAGACCGATCTGGCCGCCTTCTCCCACGCCGACGTGCCGTTCGAGGCCGTCGTCGAGAGGCTGAACCCGACGCGGTCGCTGTCCCGCAACCCGCTCTTCCAGGTGATGGTCGGCTACCACGCCCGCACCGGAGACGAGCTGGAACTGCCCGGACTCCAGACGGAGTGGGTGCCCTTCCGCATCCGCTCCGCCAAGTTCGACCTGGTGTTCAGCTTCACCGAGCACATGTCCGCGGACAAGGAGTCGCTGAGCTGCCGTCTGGAGTTCGCCACCGAACTGTTCGACCGGGCAACCGTCGAACGGCTGGGCGACCGGCTCCGCCGACTCGTGACGGCGCTCGTCACCGACCCCGAGCGGCCTGTCTCGCAGGCCGAGATCCTCACCGCCGAAGAACGGCGACTGGTCCTGGAGGGCTTCAACACCACCGCCCGAGTGGTCGAGGAGTCGTCGCTGCCGGCCCTGTTCGCGCGGCACGTCGCCGAACAGCCGGACGCGGTCGCCGTCGTCGACCGGTCCCGCTCGGTGACGTACGACCGGCTCGACGCCCGCGCCAACCGCATCGCCCGGTTCCTCGCCGCGCGGGGCGTGGGCGCCGAGAGCGTGGTGGGGGTGGCCGTGCCCCGCTCCGTCGACATGGTCGCCGGCGTGCTCGCCGTGCTGAAACTGGGCGCGGCCTTCCTCCCGCTCGACCTGGCCCACCCGGCCGACCGCCTCCGGTACATGATCGAGGACTCACGGGCGGCCCTCGTGCTCGGCACCGAGCCGGTCGCGGGGAAGATCCCGGACGTGCCCGGGGTGCCCGTCGTGCTGCTCGACGCTCCCGAGACGGCGGCCGAGCTGGACGCGCTGCCCGAGACCGCGGTGGGCGGCGGGCCGGTCGTCCTGGACCAGGCCGCGTACGTGATCTACACGTCCGGTTCCACCGGCCGCCCCAAGGGCGTGGTCGTGCCGCACGAGGGCATCTCCAGCCTCGTCGCCACCGCCGTCGACCGCATGGGTCTGCGACGCGACAGCCACGTACTGCAGTTCGCGTCGATCGGCTTCGACGTGTTCGCGTTCGAGCTGTCGATGGCCCTGTGCCACGGCGGACGGCTGGTGCTCATCACCGACGAGGCCCGGGTGGCCGGACCGGCGCTCACCGACTTCCTCGCGGACCAGCGGATCACCCACATGATCCTGCCGCCGTCCCTCGTGTCGGCGCTGCCGCCCGGCTGCGAGCTGCCGGAGGGCTCCACCGTCCTCGTCGGTACCGAGACGGTGCCGCCGGACCTGTTCGAACGGTTCGGCACCACCGCCCACCTCATCTGCGCTTACGGACTCACCGAGGCGACGGTCAACTCCACGCTGTGGCCCTCGCGGGAGCACGGCGGACGGCCCGTCGGCCGGGTGCCCATCGGCCGACCCGACCCCAACACCCGCTGCTACGTCCTCGACGAGCATCTGCGCCCGGTGCCGCCGGGTGTGGCGGGGGAGCTGTACGTCTCCGGACGCGGCCTCGCGCGCGGTTACCTCGGCAAGGCCGGACTGACGTCCGAGCGGTTCGTCGCCGACCCGTACGGCCCGCCCGGCAGCCGCATGTACCGCACCGGCGACCGCGCCCGCTGGCGCGCGGACGGCAACCTGGACTTCCTCGGCCGCGTCGACACACAGGTGAAGGTCCGGGGCTTCCGGATCGAGCTGGGCGAGATCGAGGCGGCGCTCACCGGGCACCCCTCGGTGGCCCAGGCGACCGTGCTGCCCGATCGCGTCGGCGACATCGTCCGCCTGGTCGGCTACGTCGTGTCCGAGGCGGGGGAGCCGACTCCGCAGGAGCTGCGGGCCCATGTGGCCGGGCTGTTGCCCGAGTACATGGTCCCGTCCCTGATCGTGCCGCTCGACGGCCCGCTGCCGCTCACGCCCAACGGCAAGCTCGACCGGAAGGCGCTGCCCGCACCGGACTGGTCGGCCATGACCGGCGACGCCCGCCCGGCCACCGGCACACAGGCCCGGCTCGCCGAGCTGTTCTGCGAGGTCCTGAAGCTGGACGGCGTCGGCGTGCACGACAACTTCTTCGCCCTCGGCGGCCACTCCATGGCCTCGATGCGACTCCTGGGGCGCATACGCGCCGAGTTCGGTGTCGAGCTGAGCATCCGGGACGTCTTCGACGCGCCGACGGTCGCCGGCATCGCGGCCACGCTGGAGGGAGCGGTCGCCGCCCGTCCGGCGCTGCGTCCCGCCGGCGACCGCGACGAGCCCCCGGTGGCCGCCCCCGCCCAGGGATGGCAGTGGACGTCGTACCGCCGCAACCCCGGCTTCGACCACGCGCTCGTGCTCCGCTCGCCGGACGGGCTGGACGCGGACGCGCTGGCGGCCGGGCTCGCCGATGTGGTGAGGCGTCACGAGCCCTTGCGTACGGCGTTCGACGAGCGGGACGGCCTGCTGCTCCGGCGCCCGGCCGAGCCCCCGGCCCTCACCCTGGAGGACTGCGACGATCTCGACGCCCGGCTGGCGGAACTGGCCGCCCAGTCCCCGGAACCGGCCACGGAACCCCCGCTGCGGGCCCACCTGCTCACCGCGCCGGACGGCGCTCGGGCCCTGCTGCTCACCACGCACTACCTGGCGGTGGACGAATGGTCGGTGGTGCCCCTGTTCCGCGACCTCACCACGGCCTACACCGCCCGGCTCGCCGGGCACGCACCCCGGTGGGAACCCCTGCCGGTCACGTACACGGACTACACCCACTGGATGCGTGACGTCCTTGGCGACCTCGACGACCCGGACAGCCGGGGCGGACAGCAGCTGGCCTACTGGCGGCAGACGCTGAGGGACGTACCACGGCGGCTGGCCCTCCCGACGGACGGCCCGCGGCGCTCCCGCGAGGTCGGCCATGTGGACTTCACCCTGGACGAGCAGCTGCACGCCGCCGTCGACGACCTGGCCCGGAGGACGGGCACCAGCATGTTCATGGTCCTGCACTCGGCGCTGGCGGCCCTGCTCAGCGCGCACGGCGCGGGCACCGACCTGCCCATCGGCACGATGGTCGCCGGCCGCGCCGACGAGCGACTGACCGACCTGGTCGGCTGTTTCCTCAACACCGTCGTGCTGCGCACCGACACGGCGGGCGACCCGACGTTCGCGCAGCTGCTGGCCCGGGTACGGGAGGCGACGCTCGCCGCCCTGGACCGGCAGGACGTCCCCTTCGAGGCGGTGGTCCGAGCCACCGGGCTGCCGCCGGAGGGGCCGCAGGTCATGGTGGTCCACCACGAACAGGCCGACATCGAGCAACTGGAAGGCGGCATCGGCTCGTTCCACGCCATCCCGACCGGCTCGGCGCCAGCGGAGCTGACCCTCGGCTTCTACGAGCCGCGCGGCGCGGGACCCGTGCACTGCGAGCTGATCCACGCCTCCGACGTCCTCGGCAGCGCCGAGGCCCGGCGACTCGCCGGCGAACTCCAGCGACTTCTCCGTACCGTCGCGGCAGACCCGGAGCAGCCGCTCTCGGAGCTGTTCACCGCCCTGTCCACGAGGAGTGACGACGCATGACCACCAACCCGTTCGAGGACCCGCAGGGCCGTTTCGTGGTCCTGGTCAACGACGAGAACCAGCACTCGCTGTGGCCGTCCTTCGCCGGGATACCGGCCGGGTGGCGGACCGTCTTCGGCGAGGACACCCGCGAGGCGTGCCTGGCATACGTCGAGTCCCACTGGACCGACCTGCGGCCCGCGAGCCTGATCGCCCAGCAGAGCTGACGCCGACACCCCTAAGGTTCGTCCGGGGAACCCGGACCTGTTCGGCGGCTGTCCGACCAGGCCGCCCACAGCGCGGCGTAGTGGCCGCCCGCCGCGACGAGTTCGTCGTGCGTGCCCGTCTCGACGACGCGGCCCTGGTCGAGGACGACGACACGGTCCGCGGTGGCGGCCTGGGGGAGCCGGTGCGCCACCATCAGACCCGTACGGCCCTCCAGGGCCCGCAGGGCGGCGGTCTCCAGCACGCGGGCGCCCGCGCTGCCGGCGTCGGCGGTGGCCTCGTCCAGCAGGGCGATCGGCGGATCGGCGAGGACGAGGCGGGCCAGGGCCAGGTGCTGGGCCTGCGTCACCGTGAGCCGGTGCCCGCCCTCGCCGACCACCGTGGCCGGCCCGTCGGGCAGCGCCTCGACCCAGTCCAGGGCACCCACGCGGGCCAGCGCCGCCCGCAGATCCTCGTCCGTGGCCTCCGGGCGGGCCAGCCGCAGGTCCTCGGCGAGCGGGCCGGCGAAGACGTGCACCTCCTGGCTGATCAGCGTGACCATGCGCCGTACCCCCGCGGGGCCCAGTTCCCGGGTGTCCACCCCGCCGAGGGATATGGATCCGCCGCGCGGCTGGTGGACGCCCGCGACGAGCTTGGCCAGAGTGGTCTTGCCGGCTCCGCTGGCCCCGACCAGCGCCACCCGCTCCCCGCTGCGCACCTCCAGGTCGACGTCCGTCAGAACCGGGTGGCCGTCGACGTACTCGTGGCCGAGCGCGGAGACCTTGATCGAACCGTCCACCGGTACGGCCCGCCCTCCCGCCGGGGACTCGGCCTCGGTGGGCAGATCGGCGACGCCCACCAGGCGGGCGAGGCTCGCACCCGCCGACTGCGCCTCGTCGATGAGGAACAGCGCCGCGTTGACCGGATTGAAGAGGCTGTGGAAGTACAGCGCGGCCGCGGTCGCCGTACCGATGCTCACCGAACGGTTGTCCACCAACAGGAAGCCCGTCACCAGGACGGCGGTCAGGCCGATGAACTCGGCCGCGTTGAGCCGGGAGAAGAAGCCCGAGATCAGTCGGAAGCCGCGCAGCGCGAGGTCGCGGGCGTCCCCGGACCGCTGTTCCAGCAGGTCCGCGTGGCTGCCGTTCAGGCGGAAGGCGCGCACGGTGCGGACGCCGCCCACACTGTCGAGAAGCTGGTGCTGCAACGCGCCGGACGCCACCCGGTGTTCGGCGTACACCCGGTTGGCACGCGGGATGTACCAGCGGACGGTGAGGACGTGGACGGGCACGGCCAGCAGCACGGCGAGCAGGAAACGCCAGTCCAGGACGGCCAGGCCGACCAGGGTCAGCGCGATGGTGAGCAGCGCGCCGGCGAACTCGGGCAGGGCCTGGCGCACCGCCTTCCCGATGATGGTGACGTCGCCGGTCACCCGGGAGGTGAGGTCGCCCGAGCCGGCCCGCTCGACGCGTTCCAGCGGCAGGCGCAGCGCCCGCGCGACGAACCGCTCGCGCAGGTTCGCGAGAACGGTCTCGCCGAGGCGGGCGACCAAGGAGGTGCCGATCGCCGTGGCGACGCCGCGGGCCATGGCCACGGCGAGCAGCAGCACCGTCGGTACGGTCAGCGCGCCCGGACCCCGCTGTTCCACGACCAGGTCGACGATACGGCCCAGCAGAGGGGCGGTCAGCAGACCGATGCCCGTGCCGATGACGAGCACGGTGACCGACGAGACCGCCAGCAGCCGGTGCCCGCGCACAAGTGCCCTGAGGGCGGCGAAGGTCTGCGCTCCGGTGGCGGTGGGGAGGAGGGCACGCTCGCTCATGCTGCTCCGCTCTGGGTTCCGGTTCACGTCGGGGTCGCTCATGCCAGCACCGCCGCGCGGTACGCCTCGTCGCCGGCGATCAGCGCCGCGTGGGACCCCTCGGCGGTCACCGTGCCCGCTTCCAGGACCACCACCCGGTCGGTCCCGGCGAGCAGGGCGGGGCTCGTGGTCACGAGGACGGTCGTACGGCCGTGCCGCAGCTGCCTGAGCCGTGCGGCGATCCGCGACTCGGTGACCGAGTCGACGGCGGTCGTCGGGTCGTGGACGACCAGCACGGGAGGATCGGCCGCCAGCGCCCGGGCGAGCGCGACCCGCTGGCGCTGCCCGCCGGACAGCGACCGGCCGCGTTCGGCGAGCACGGTGTGGACGCCGTCCGGCAGCGCCCGCGCGACCTCGTCCGCCGTCGCGGCGGCGAGGGCGCGTTCGACGGCCTTCGCGGAACGGTCGGTTCCGGCCCGGACGTTCTCCAGCAGGCTGCTCTCGAACAGGGCGGCGTCGTGGGGAGCGACCAGGACGGCCCGGCGGGCGGCCTCCGGGTCCAGTTCGGTCAGCGGAACCCCGTCGAGTTCGACGACGCCTTCCTCCGGGTCGACCTCACGGCCCAGACAGAGCAGCAGATCGTTCGCAGCGGCCGGATCCTTCGTGGCGATCCCGATCACGGTCCCCGGGGCGATGTCCAGGTCGACATGGCGCAGGGCACCGTAGGTGACCCCGTGGAGCCTGAGCCGTCCCGCGACCGGGTGTGGGAGATCGGCCGGCCCGGCCGTCACGGCGGGCGAGGAGCCGAGCACCTCGGCGATCCGGCCGGCCGACGCCCGTCCCTGCGCCAGCTCGCCGTTGACGTAGGTGAGCAGTTGGAACGGGCCGAGCAGGTACTGGGCGAGGCCGACGGCGGCGACGAGGTCGCCCACACTGACGGATCCGCGGATCGCCAGATGCGCGCCCACGAGACCGATGACCGCGATGAAGATGCCCGTCAGCGCGAGGATGGCACCGTCGTGCCAGGCCCTGCTGCGGGCGGCGCGCAGCGCGGCGTCCAGCGACTCCCGGCTGGTGAGCCGGTAGCGGGCCACGGCTGCCCGCTCCGCCCCCATGCCCTTCAGTACGCGCAGGCCGGCGACGAGGTCGGCGGCGACACCGGAGGCCTGGGCGGCTCGCTCCTGTTCCACTTCGCTGCGCTGCTCCAGCGGGCGGCTGATCCGGTGGCCGAGCCACAGCAGGGGCGGCACGCCGAGCAGCACGAGCAGGCCGAGCGGCACGGAGACCCGGAGCAGCGCCACGGCGCTGACGGTGAGTCCGGCGAGCGCCGACATCGCGTACGGCACGGCCGCCGCGACCGCACCCACCCGGGCGGCGTCGCCGGTGGCGACGGCGGTCAGTTCGCCGGGCAGCCGTCCGCGGTCCGCACCGCCCCGGGGATCGAGCACTCTGGCACCCAGATCGAGCCGGATTCGGTGCGCGGCGTGCTCGCCCGCCCCGTCGGTGATTCTGGCGGCCGTCCGGTAGCAGGTCGACAGGACGAAGAAGAGAACCGCGAGGACCAGCAACCGGCGCAGGAGGGCGGCCGAGGAACCGGTGGCCACCGCCTCGTCGATGATCACGCCGATCAGGACGGGCACCAGGGCCTCGCAGCCCTGATGCGCCATCCCCAGCAACGACGCCGTGGCGATCCGGCGACGCTGGCCCCTGATCACTGCGCGGAGGACGCGGCCCCCCGTCGGTGGTCCGTCGAGCATGCACTGCCTCTCGTACGTTGACCCGGTATCCGTGTGCGGTTAGCCTCACCTAAGTCGCAGCTGCCGGCCGCGTCTCACATCTTCTTCCGGACACGCGAACTGCCGCCAGGGGCCAGGGGGTTGTCTTTGTCGGTCGAGAGCCAGACGGCGGCGCCGGAGAGGAAAGAACCGGCCAGGAACGCGCCCCGAGCACGCTGGACGGCGTCCGCACTGCGGGGCCTGGGACTGCTCCTGGCATTGGCGGCCCTGCTTCTGGTCGGGCTGCTCGGAGTCTGGGTCGGCACCAGAGGCATCCCGTTCGGCTCCACCTGGGACGTGCTGTGGCGGCCCGACGGGTCGGAGACCTCGGTCATCGTCCACGAGTACCGGATCCCGCGCACGCTCCTCGGACTTCTCGTGGGCATGGCGCTCGGCCTGTCCGGCGCCCTGATGCAGGCCCTGACGCGCAACCCGCTCGCCGACCCGGGACTGCTCGGCGTGAGCCTGGGCGCCTCCACCGGCGTCGTCCTCGCCATGGGCTTCCTGGGGATCGGCACGGCGCTCGGCTACGTGTGGTTCGCCTTCGCGGGCGCCGCCATCGCCTCCGCCGTCGTCTACGTCCTCGGCTCCTCCGGGCGGAAGGTGGCCACGCCGGACCGGCTCGTCGTCGCGGGAGCGGCCGTCACCGCGGTGCTGTTCGCCTTCAACTCGGCCGTGCTGCTGCTCAAACCCCGGGCCTTCGACCAGTTCCGCTTCTGGACGGTGGGCGCCCTGGCGGGCCGCACCATGGACATCGTCCTCATCGTCCTGCCCTTCGTGGCGGTGGGACTGGTCATCGCCCTGGCGCTCGCGCCCTCGCTGAACGCCCTCGCCATGGGAGACCAGGTCGGACGAGCCCTCGGCGTGAACGTCGGCCGGACCCGCGCCCTGGGCGCCGGCGCCGTCATGCTGCTGTGCGGCGCGGCCACCGCCGCCGCCGGGCCCATCGGCTTCGTGGGCCTGGTCGTCCCACACGTCGCCCGGTTCGTGGTCGGCGCCGACCAACGATGGGTGCTGGCCTACTCGACGGTGCTCGCGCCGGTGCTGCTCATCGGAGCCGATGTCCTGGGCCGCGTGCTCGGCGCGCCGGGCGAGATCCAGGTCGGCATCGTCACCGCGTTCCTCGGCGCGCCCTTGTTCATCGCGCTGTGCCGTCGCCGAAAGCTGGTCATGCTGTGAGTGCCATCAGGGACGCGGGGCCCGCCGCCGGCCCGGACACCACTGATCCCCGAGTCGTCACGGGCGTGGTGCTGCGCACCCGATCTCTGTCCCTCAGGGTCCAGGGCCGCGCCCTGGCCGTCACGGCGGTCCTGCTCGTCTCCCTCGTGGTGGTCATGGGCATCACCCTCACCACCGGCGACTTCGCTCTGTCGGTCGGCGAGGTCCTCCAGGCGCTGACCGGCCAGGGCTCCCAGGCCGCCGACTTCATCGTCAACACCCTGCGCATGCCCCGGCTGCTGACCGCGCTGTGCGTCGGCGCCGCCCTCGCGGTCAGCGGCGCGATCCTGCAGAGCCTGACCGGCAACTCGCTGGGCAGCCCCGACATCATCGGCTTCACCAACGGGTCCGCCACCGGCGCTCTTCTGGTCATCGTCGTCCTGAACGGCAGCATGACCCAGATCGCGCTCGGAGCACTGGCCGGCGGCCTCGCCACCGCCGCCACCGTGTACCTGCTCATGGTGGGCCGGGGGCTGCACGGATTCCGGCTCGTCGTCATCGGCATCGGCGTCAGTGCCCTGCTGCTCGCCGTCAACTCGTACCTGATCACCCGGGCGAGCTGGCAGGAGGCCCTGGAGGCCCAGTCGTGGCTGCTGGGCAGCCTGGGCAATCGGCTGTGGGTCCACGCGTACGTCATCCTGCTCGCCGTCGCGGTCCTGCTTCCCCTCGCCTTCGTCCTCGCCCGGCGGCTCTCCATGGTGGAGATGGGCGACGACACCGCCATGGCCCTCGGCGTCGACGTGCGACGCACCCGCGCCGTCCTCCTCGTCACCAGCGTCGCCCTCGCCGCCTTCGCCACCGCGGTGACCGGCCCCATCCTGTTCGTCGCCCTCGCCGCCCCTCAACTCGCCCGCAGGCTGACCCGGTCGTCCGGCCCGGCCCTCATGTCGTCGGCGCTCATGGGAGCCGTGCTGCTGATCCTGAGCGACCTCGCCGTACAGCGCCTGTTCGCCCCCGCCCTCCTCCCGGTGGGCACGGCGACCGGCACCATCGGCGGGCTGTACCTCATCTGGCTGCTCGTCACCGAGTCGCGAAAGAGCCGCGCATGACCGAAGAGACCACCCGGACGTCCCGGCTGCGGGCCGAGAACCTGACGCTCGCCTACGACCGGCGGACCGTCACCACGGACCTCGGTGTCGACATCCCCGACCGCTCCTTCACGGTGATCATCGGACCGAACGCCTGCGGCAAGTCGACCCTGCTCAAGGCGCTGGCGCGGATGCTCACACCGCAAGCCGGACAGGTGTACCTGGACGGCGCCGCCATCGCCTCCTACCGCTCCCGCGAGGTCGCGCGCCGGCTCGGCCTCCTCCCGCAGTCGTCCACCGCGCCGGGCGGCATCACGGTCGGCGACCTGGTGGCCCGAGGCCGCTACCCGCACCAGCGACTGCTCAAGCAGTGGTCCGCCGAGGACGAGGCGGCCGTGACCGAGGCGATGCGCCAGACCGGCGTGCTGGAACTCGCCGACCGTCCCGTCGACGACCTCTCCGGCGGCCAGCGCCAGCGCGTCTGGCTCTCCATGGTGCTGGCGCAGCAGACCTCGATCCTGCTGCTCGACGAACCCACGACCTACCTGGACATCGCCCACCAGGTCGAGGTGCTGGACCTGTGCGCGGCCCTGCACGCCCGCAGGGGACACACCGTCGTCGCCGTCCTCCACGACCTCAACCAGGCTTGCCGGTACGCCACTCACCTCATCGTCATGCGGCCGGGTGGCACGATCGCCGCCGAGGGACCCCCGACGGCCGTCATGACCGCCGAGCTGGTCGAGGACGTCTTCGGACTGCCCTGCCGGATCATCGACGACCCGGAGACCGGCACGCCTCTGATGGTCCCCGCCGCCCCCAAGCGGCCCACCCTCCATGACGTGGCCGATCCGCCCGCCACCGTACTGGCCGACAGCACCGGGGGACACCACTGAGGCTCAGCACCAGGCTCACCGCCGCCCGCGACTTCGCCGTACCCGAAATGCCCGCTCCGCGGCGCACACAGCTCCAGCCTGCCGTCCGGTGACCGGCCGAGCGAGCACCTGACAGACCGACACGGACGCCGACGGCTCACCCGCCCCGGCGACCCACTCGGCGGCGTCCTCGACCGCGCGTGGACCGTCCTTGGGCGTTTCTCCTTTCCAGCGCCCGAGTGGTCCACGATGATCCAACCTACGGCCGCGTGGCACAGTGCTGCGCCGCCCGATCATGGATGAGGGAGACCGACATGGCCACCGGCACGGTGAAGTGGTTCAACGCGGAAAAGGGCTTCGGCTTCATCGAGCAGGACGGCGGCGGGCCTGACGTGTTCGTCCATTATTCGGCCATTGCCGGCGGCGGCTACCGGGAGCTGCAGGAGGGCCAGAAGGTCCGCTTCGACGTCACGCAGGGGCCGAAGGGACCGCAGGCCGAGAACGTCACGCCGGCCTGAGCGATGACACAGGCTCGCGCCGGCCGGCCGGCAACCGGATGCGCCCGCAGGTGATCGTCCGGACGGGCGGTGCGCGGGGCCCGGTTCCTCGACGGCGTCGGCGCAGCCTGCGGGACCGCCCGCCTGGCTGCACCGTTCTCCCAGCGGTGCAGCCGCCCAGTGCCCATGCGCCGGGTGCGCGGCGAACCGGTGATTCACAAAGGCGCAATCTGGCTCCCGGCCGCCTCCTGGAAGCGTGACTCGGCGGACCGCTCGGCTTCCGGGTGCGGCCGGCGCCGACGGCTGCGACCGTGGATGGGTAGTCCGAACGGGGGAGGACGGAGGCGGCCGCCATGTTGAGGGCGCATCCTTCACTTCTGCGGGATCTCGTCGAGCGCTGCGAGACGCTGAGGCGGGGCTTGGCGTCCGGTGGCAGTGCGCAGACCAGACGCCAGCTTGAGGACGTCGCATACACACTGTGTGTGGTCACGGGCACCCGCCAGTTGGACGCGGCGCTGTATGTGGCCCGCCGGCAGTTGGCCGATGCGATGAGACGCGAGCAGCCTCTGCGTGGCTGAAGCGTCCCGAAACCACGGCGGGCCTGCAAGACTCCAGGCGCCCGGACGGGAGAGTGTCGGCTCCGCGCGCCGGACCTGCCGGGTGGCACGGCATCGCCGACGAGCGCGCCACCGGTCAGGCCCAGCGCGCTTACAGCAGCCCTCCCAGCGGAAGGACGCGCTCGGTGAGCTGTCCGCGCAGCTTTCCTCCGGCGGTGTCGGCTTCGGCGAGCCAGTCGGCGGTGATCAGCAGTTCGGCGTGCTCGGCGACTTGGTCGGGTGGCAGGGCGCAGAATGCGGCGGCCTGGTCCAGGTGGAGGCCGCCGTCTTCGGCGTGTCCGAGGCGGCCGTCGGGGCGGGTGTGGGCAGCGGTGTGCAGGGCCAGGAGGCGGGTGGCTGCGCCCAGCTTCTTCTTACGGATCTTCCGGTCGCCTACGACTTTCTGGGCCCAGCCGGAGATCCGCGCGCGGGTGGTCTTGCCGAAGGTGAACGGGCGGGGCTGGTCGGGCAGCAACGCGGGGACGGTGACCGCGGTGGGGTCCTCGGAACGGGAGGCCATCAAGTCGGCGACGGTGCCGGGCAGGCGCAGCCAGTCGGCCGCGACCAGCCGTTCCAGCACTCGCTCGGCATCGCCTGGGAGCCAGCTGGTGATGTCCTGGCCAGTGACGTTCCCGGTGCCGGCGCGCGCGGCCCGCAGGGTGAGCATGAGTACCGCCAGGCGCACCTCGGCCTCCGGGTGCGGTGCGTGGCCGGCCACGTAGTCCAGTACGGCACGGGCGTGCACGGCCTGTTGCCGAGTCAGCAGCCGTTCCACCACCGGCTGGTCGCCGCCCGCTGTGTCCCCGATGGGTTGGCCGGTGCGGTTGGCGTGCATCTCGCGGGTGGTCTGCGCGGCCTTCTCGGCGCGCTGTGCCTCGTGGCGCAGGGAGCTGTCGCCGCTGACGTCGGCCCACAAGCGGAAGGCGCGGGCCTTGCGCTCGTGGAGCTCGGCGAGAAGGGCGAGGTCGGGCTCGGGGCGCTGCTGGTAGGCGCGGAACGCGTCACCGAGCTCGATGAGTTCCATCCGCAGGACGTCGGGCTCGAGGTCGTGTGGCACGATCCGCTGCGCGATCTTCCCGAACCGCTTCGCTCGCCGGGACGTCCCTGCCGGTGTGGCGGCGGCGCGGGCACGGGGGACTGCCGCCGGTGCTGCGGCCGCTGCAGACGAGGCCTCGGCTGCGGGGGAGGGGCGGTGGTCGGAGAACATCGCCGCCACGCCATGCCTGTCCGTGCCGGCTGCGGTTTCCCGGTCCGCGGCCGGCTTCCCAGCCGCCTGGTCCGACCCGGCCGGAGCGGTGCGAGCCGGGGGTGGAGCGGTGTCCAGGACACGGCAGTCGGGAGTGGCGGCGGCGCAGCGTGCGCACATCTCCGCGATTCTCCACACCCTTCCGGCACGGTCCGCGTACACCGTCAGGACCACCGGACCGCCGCACCGCACCGACCCAGCCGCCGGCCGCGCCCCGCCGCGCGCTCTGGCGACGGGGTCAGGATCGGAGGTGTGCCACGCGCAGTCGGCGGCGCGGCAGGCGCACCACGCCTCGCCGCACGGTCCGCCGCCCGCGCGGATGCGGGCCAGGTGCAGGTTGACGTGCTCGACCGCGGCCTTGCGCCCCGCAGCGGCGCCGCCGGGAAAGCGCTGCTCGGGGCAGGTCGGTCGGGAGCAGGAGACCCTGACCGTTCCGGCGGAGGGACGGCCGTAGGGGTCCAGGCGCACCGTCCACACCCGCCCCGCGACGCGCTCCTGCTGCATGCCGGCATCCACCACCACGTTGCGCCCTCCCAGCGTTGCTTGATCCGTTGCCCTGGGCAGTTCCCGTCATGGGGAATGATGACCGGTCAACCCCCTGGCGAACGGACGTTTCGGCCTGGCGCGCCCTGGCGACTGGATCGAGGCCGATCACGACGGCTGCGCGTGATCGCGTGACTGACCGGGACGCCCTCTCAAGGGTGCCGGTGATAAGCCTTGTTGGCGATGCGCCAGCCGTCGTCGGCGTGGACGATCAGGAAGACGTCGGTGAACGTGTCCGGCCCGTGGTAGAGCGTCATGGTGGCGGTCGCCACGGTGCCGTGGACGTCGATGGCGTCGATGCGGCGGGAGCGAGTCGGTTCGTCCGGGGCCGGCCGGCCGTGGAAGAGAGCGCAGTACTCGTCCAGGCGCCACGAGACGAATACGCCGTCCCGGATCCCCTCGATGTGAGCGGTGGGCAGGAACGCGTCGCGGAAGTGGGTGGGGTCGCCGGTGGCGTGTCCGCGGATGTAGGCGCGGAGTGGTTCGAGTACGGCGTCCTCCACGGCGGGGACCGTGGCGGCAACGGCGATGTCGGCCTCAGGGGCGGCAGGGGTGTCGGCCAGGCCGGCCGCGCTGCGCAAGGGAGTGCCGGACGCGGCGGCCAGCAGAGCCATGTCCTTGGCCAGCGCACCGATGGTGAAGTCGCCCGTGACAGCGCCCGGCTGCTCGGCGAGGAAGGAGCGTTTGCGGGCCACGAGCCCGCCGAGCTGGCCGAGTTCGAGGACGTCCAGCACTTGTTCACGAGGCAAGTCGAGGGCGTCGGCTTGCCGTAGTGAGTCGCGCAGCGCGAGTACGGCGCCGACGAGGCTGTGGTTGGCGATCAGCTTGAGCGCGGCGGCGGTGGAGGCGTCATCAACACGCCGCACGGTGCCCAGAGACTCCAGAACCGGGCGGACTCGATCAAGCGCGTCCTGGTCGGCGGCGGCGAGAATCTGCAGGGCGCCGGCGGCGACAGCGGGTACAGAGCCGAGCACGGGCGCGTGGACGTAGGACGGGCCGAGTCGCCGGGCCAGCTCCGACGCTTCGGCGGGGGCGATGGTGCTGGTGTTCAGCACGATCGCGTCCGTTCGCAGCGCGTCACGGACGTCGTCCAGGACCTGCCGGCAGGCCGGGCCGTCGAACAACGCCAGGAGCACGAGATCGGCCTTCGCCACGGCGTCGTTCGGATCGCCGGTCGTTGGGACGGCGCCTGACGTGCGCCCGGAGCGTGTCCAGCCGACGACGTCCCAGCCCTGGGCGGCCAGTCGTGTCGCGATCGCGTCGCCCATGCGCCCCAGGCCGAGGACGGCGATCGTGTGCGGTGTGGTCATGCACGCCAGAGTGGTGCAGCGCGATGACTGCGACAAGCGCAGATTTCGCAGGACAGCCCTGCGGAACTCGCATACCGGATGGGCATACTGGCGCCATGGATCTGACGGTGTGGCGAACCTTCGTGACCGTGTGCCGGCTCGGGTCGCTGTCGGCTGCGGCCGCGGAGCTCCATCACACGCAGTCGGCCGTCTCCCGGCAGATCGCCGGGCTGGAGCGGCAGCTTGGCGTGCCTCTGGTGGAGCGCCATGCGCGCGGTGTCCGTCCGACGCCTGCCGGCGAGGTGTTCCGGCACCACGCTCTGGCCACGCTCAACGAGGCCGACCGGGCCGTTCGCGCGGCCCGCGAGGCCGGCGACGGGGCGTTCAACCGGCCGCTGACCGTCGGCGCGACACCCTCTCTTGCCGCAGGGATCGTCCCCGAGGCCATCCGGGCCGTGCTGAAGGAGGTCGGATCCACCCGGTGGAGCCTGCTCCCCGGCCTGAGCGCCGAACTGCACCACCGTGTGATCGCCGGCGATCTCGACATCGCCGTCGTCACCGACGCACCGCCAGGGCTGCCCCATGATCCGCGGGTCGAACGCCGGTTCCTCGGGCTGGACGACATGGTCGTCGCCCTGCCCGTGGACCATCCACAGGTCGGGCGCGGGCCGGTGCACATGCGGACGTTGGCCGACCAGACCTGGGTCGAGGACAACGACGGCTCGGCGGTGCTCCTGCGCCAGCACGCCGCCCGCGCCGGAGTCAGCGCCCGCATCGACCTCACCGCGGCCGATCTGCCCGGCAAGCTGGCCCTGGTCGCAACCGGCCACGCCATCGCGCTGATACCCGGGGTGCTGACGCGCGCACTGCGAACCGACGTCACCACAGTGGGCCTCGTCGATCCCCCGACCCGCGGCATCCACACGATCACACCACGTCGCGACCCCCACCCCTGCGCAGCGCCCCTGGTCGACCAGCTCGCGACGGCCTTCGCCTCGGTTCGTCCGGCCCACGCCGCTCACCGGCCGACCGATACGGATGCCCACCCCGCTGCGCCGGCGCTTCACAACGGCATCACGGACTCGTGAGCCGGCACGCAGGAGTGGCCGACCGCACCGTCGTCATGGCGAAGGGGCGGGTCTTCGAGTACCGAGTACGGAGGCTACTCCGGAGGCCACTCGCGTGATGCGGGGCCGTCAGAGGGTCAGGGTGCGCCAGCCCCGGGTGATCTCCTCGCGGACGGCGTCCGGCTGTGCCGGCTCGTGACGCGGGCGTCCCTGGGACGTGAGCAGGTCCAC
Source organism: Streptomyces sp. NPDC030838 (assembly GCF_055572035.1). Lineage (NCBI taxonomy): Bacteria > Bacillati > Actinomycetota > Actinomycetes > Kitasatosporales > Streptomycetaceae > Streptomyces > Streptomyces sp. NPDC030838. The sequence continues at coordinate 222,044 of NZ_JBVIED010000009.1, forward strand.
CAGGGCCGCGCCGTCCGCCGGGCGGCCCGCCGGGTCGGTGGTGAGTGCCTGTTCGACCGCGGCCGCGAGCTCCGGGGCGAGGGCGTGCACCGCCGCCAGCGCGGCCGGCTCGGGGCCGGTGTCCACGATCCGGCGGATCACCGCGCCGGGACCGGTCGCGGCGAACGGGCTGGTGCCGTGCGCGGCGCAGACCACGCAGCAGGCCCAGGCCCACACGTCGGCGGCCGGACCGACGCGTTCCTCCCCGAACTGTTCCGGCGCCATGTACGTCAGGGTCCCCGGTCCGGCGCCGGTGCGGGTGAGCCTGGTGCCGTCGACCAGATCCGCGATGCCGAAGTCGAGCAGGCGCGGGCCGGCCGTGGTCAGCATGATGTTGGCGGGCTTGAGGTCGCGGTGGACCAGGCCAAGCCGGTGAACCCCCGCCAGTGCCACGGCCAGCGCGAGCGCCAGCGCTCGCAGCGCGTCGGGGGCGCGAATCGGCCCCTGCTCCTTCAGATGTACGTCGAGGGGCCGCCCGTCCAGCAACTCCATGACCAGGTACGGCCGTCCCGCGTCGACGCCGGAGTCGAGGACGCGGGCCGTGTAGGCGCCGGAGACCATGGACAGCACCTCCGACTCACGCTGGAATCGGCGCAACAGATCCGCGTTGCCGAGGAGTTCGGGATGGATGGTCTTCAGCGCGACCTGCGTCGCCGCCCCCTCCCGCCGGGCGAGGTAGACCGTGCCAATCCCGCCGGCGCCGATGCGGCCCAGCAGTTGGTAGCCGCCGATTGTCCGCGGCTCGCCCAGGCGCAGTTGCCGGTGGGCGATGGGTGGCACGCCGCCGGCGACCGTGTCGGGCCGGGTCGGCGCATACGAGTCGGGCTGGGCCGGCTGCGGAGTCTGGGCGAGCGGACCGACATGCGGGGCGGGAGTCGCGGACCCGGGCCCCGCCGTCGGCACGTCGGCGACGGCCTGCGCGACAGGGGCTGGAGCGCCGTCCGCCGGAACCCCGGCCCCGGTCTCGTACTTCCGGCTCACCAGGTACGCGACGACCTGGCACGCGACGGCCGCCAGCACCAGACCTGCCGGCAGGAAGAGTCCCAGTGCGCCTCGGAGAGCCACGAGGCCACCCAGCCGGAACCGCCCCTCGCGTGACGAGGTCCACGACCTCGCGGACACACCGGTGGTCAGCAGGGTGCGCTGCGTCCGGAACCAGAGCAGCGGCCAGCCCACCGCTGCCAGGACGACGGTGACGACGTACAGGGTCCACGCCATCGCCAGGGACAAGTTGTAGTACTCCGACAGGAAGGTCCCATCGTCCAGGACGACCGGGTGCAGCAGGAAGTGATGCCGATGGAAGGAGTCCAGATTCATCAGCATCCACAGGCCGATACCGCCTGTGACTCCCAGGGCCAGCTCTCCCGCGGCCGCTGCCGGCACAGTCCGTGGCGGCGTGGACGGGTCCGCCGATGCCTGCCTTCGCACGGCGCGCTGAGCACGCGTCAGCAGAGGGATCGTTGCTGCTCGCAGCACCAGCGCTGGGCCGACCACCGCCAGGACGTCCATCGCGAGTGACGTGTCCGCAGCCTCCGCCATGCTTCCCCCGTGTCTACACGTCCGGCCCACCGGTAGAGCACAGGGAGTATAGAGCGGCGGGCCGAATCCCCCTACCTGTGACCGGACTTGCGTCGGCTCCGCAGCCGTATGTCCGCGAACGGGCGCACCGCATACGGCCGGCCCACGCGCCATGGCCGCGCGGTAAGACCAGCAGGTCAATCTCCGGCTGGTTCAGTCCTCGTCCGGCACCGCGACCGCCCCGTCCCGGCCGTGCATACGGTCGAAGATCGGGTTGGCGGCGGAGATGTCCCGTTCCATGACGTCGGCCTCCTCGGCGCGGCCTTCCGCTCGGAGCGTGCGGATCACGTCGTGGGCGACCGCTGCCTCGTTCCATTCGTACGAACCGGCCCTGTAGACCTCAAGCGCGGCCTCGAAGTCGGCATGGGCCTCCGGGTACCGGCCGAGTTCACGGTAGGCCACGCCGCGCAGGTGACGTGCCATGGCGCCCGCGTAGGCATCTCCGGCTGCGGCGCAGGCTTCCACGGCGTGAGTGAGCGGTGCCTCGGCGTCCTGGGGACGTCCGGCACGCAGATGCAGCCAGCCGACGTCCCGCTGGGTGTGCGCCACCCACATCTCGTTGCCGAGCTGCTCGAACAACGCGATCGCCTCGCGGGCGGTGGCGGCGGCGTCATCGAGCTGCCCCATGCCGGCGAGGACGCGGATGCGGGCGTTGTACACCCGGCCGACCCACAGCCGCTCGCCCATCGGGCCGAAGATGCCCTCCGCCCTGCTGTAGCAGTCGAGTGCCTTCCGGCGCTCTCCGAGGAGCCGGTAGATCTTGCCGAGAGCGTACTCGGTGGCGCCTTCCCAGCGGCGGTCGCCGAGGAGCCTGAAGTCGTCCCTGGCCGACTCGAGCAGCGGGGCCGCCTCCGCCGGGCGGCGCAGATAGCCCAGTGTCTCGGCCAAGGTGCGCCGCACACGTGCCCGAGCCCTCAGGTCGCCTGCCTCTTCGGCGATGCGCAAAGCCTCCCGCTGGCTCCGCTCGGCCAACTCCGGTCTGCCGCGCCAGCGCTGCAGCTCGCCCAGCAGTTCGAGGGAACCGAGGGTGTGCCAGGAGTCGCCAGCCGCGCGGAGCCGGTCCACCGCGCTCGTCATGCGGTCGAGGGCAGTGCGGTAGTCGCCCTTCACGGAGTGCGCCCGGGCGACGACCATCGCGTCCCGAGCCGATGCGGCCCGGTCCTCGGAGCTCTCCACCGCGTCGTCGCTGTCCGCGGCCAGGAGCGAAAGCACCCTGTCCGGGTTGCCTTCGGCCAGGGCGGCCCTCGCCCGCGCCCTGCGGAGACTGGCCAGCACCCGCGACCGCGTCTCCCCGGGAGCGTTGAAGAGCCAGTCGGCGGAGTTCGGGGCCAGAGCGATGTCGTCGAAGAAGTACGACAACGCCTCCCCGATCTCCGCCGCCACCGTGTTCAGCCCGAGGTTTCGCGCACGGTCGATCGCCCAGAGGAGACGGTCCTGCTCTTCGGCGACCCACTCTGCGGCCGGCGTCGGAGAGTCACGGAGGTCCGGCACGCGCTCGGGATCGACCTCGGCGCGCAGTTCCGGGGCGCGCTGGGCCGCCCAGTGGACAACGGCGTCCCGGTAGGCCCGGACCAGGCGTTCCTCCAGAGCGTTCCGTTCCTCCGGCGGCAGCTCCTCGTACTGGCGGGCGGCGAAGACACGGATCAGGTCGTGAATGCGGTAGCTGCTTTCGGAGTCGCCGCCCCCCTCCCCGTCCAGCGTCTCCATCATCGCGATGTCGACCAGTTCGTCGCCAGCCGCGAGGCCGGCCCCGCGGGTGGCCGCCAGCCGGACGAAGTGCCAGTCCGTCAACCGGCCTGCGGGCAGGGAGGCCAGCAGAGCGAAGGAGGAGCGAGTGGTCGGGGTGAGGCCCTGGAAGCTGAACATGAGGCAGGCGGTCAGGCTGCGGTTCTCGAACTTCAGGTGGTCCAGACGGCTTCTCTCGTCCTCCAGGAGCGAGCGCATGCGGGCGAGACTGGGACCGGAGCGCTGCCTCAGCTTGCAGCCGACCAGCCGCAGGGCCAGCGGGAGGTTGCCGCAGAAGCGGACGATGTCCATGGCCGCCGCCATCTCGGCGGCAACGCGTTCCTGCCCCGCGTAGTGGGAGAGGACGGCGAGTGCGTTGCGGTCGTCCGGCAGATGTACCGGGACGGGCTCCCGCTGGGTGACGCTGTTGAGGGAGAGCGCCCGCCGGGAGGTGATCAGTACCGAGCACCCGGCACCGGTGGGCAACAGAGGCTCGATCTGGTCCGTACTGTGCGCGTTGTCCAGGAGGACGAGCAGTCTCTGGTCGGCGGTGAGCGTCCGGAACATCGCCGCCCGGTCGTCGACGGAGTCCGGCATGTCCTCCCGCGCCACATGCAGACTGCGGAGCATGTGGCCGAGAGCGTCCGCGCTGCTTCTCGGAGTCGCCTTGTCACCGTGCAGGTCGAGGTAGATCTGGCCGTCCGGGTAGGCGTCCTTCACCTCGTGCGCGGCGTTGAGCGCCAGGGCCGTCTTGCCCACGCCGGGCTGACCGTGGACGACGACGAGCTTCGACTGGCTCTCGGCGCCGCTCGACGGGAGCGTGCGATTGCCGGGCGCGGGCACGTCTCGGAGAAAGGCGAGCAGTCCATCCAGGGCAGTGGTGTCGCCCGCCAGCGTTTCCCTGAGGGGAAGTTCGCGGGGCGGCAGCGCCTGGGGCGCCGCCTCCTGGGCAGGCGCCGACTCCTCGGCGCGGTGGGCTCCGAGTGTCCCGTACGCGCCCAGGCCGGCCGCGATCAGGGCCGCGCCGCCGCAGACAGCCCAGGCGGTGCGGCCTTCGAAGACGTCGAAGATGATGTCGCCGGTGAGTCCCAGTCCGGCGACCACACCGGTCGCAGCGGCCACCAGCAAGGTGTTACGCCGTGCAACGACTTGTCCCGACACGCGGCCTCCCCCGAGTCTCGCCGGTGCTCGATCGTATCGGCTCCGGGTGGATCTTGGCAGGTGCGGGAAACCGATCCGCCGGCACGAGAAGGACGGAGACTGGGGGCGGCTACGCGGCCGACGTCACGTCAGCCGAAGGCGGTCACGGCAGAACCGACTGCAAGAGAGAGGACACGCCAATGGGCGTTTACGTGTCGATCAGAGGATGGCTGGAGTGCGACGAGACCCAACTGGTCGCCGTCCAAGAGATCATCTCGTCCCACGAAGACCGTCAGTACACCAACGGATGGGGCTCACCCCGCCGGCACGTCAACTGGACCCACTACATCTTCTACGGCGCCGACATCCGTGAGTCGGCCCTGGACTGGTTCGTCGACCAGATCAGAGAGATCGCTCGGATCCCCGCTTCCGACGACGACGGAGACCTCGTCCAGGGTCTGTTCCTTGCCAGCCATGAAGTCGATGGGACGACTGAGTGGCAGGTCCGCGACGGTCAACTCTTCATCTCACCGGCCGACAGCAGACACCGGTACCTCGACGGATAGTCCCACCCGTTCCGAGAGTTCCCGCAACCGACCCCACCACCAGGCACCGCCCACTTCGATCCCGAACTCGCGGGCCCGGCACGCGTCCACACCCCGGCTACCGCCATCGGGGCCAGGAACCGCTTGGTCACCGCCGCCGAACTGGCGCCCAGCGCGCCGACGAGCAAGGCCGGCGTCGCGGGCGGCGCTCACAGGACCGTGGCGAGCCGGACAGCCGGCGCTGTTCAACGTCGAACGCGACTGGAGCGGTCTCGATCCCGACCGGTACGCCGTGTCGGCGAGAAGACCGCCATGCACTACGTCGCTCCCGCGCATCCCGAGAGGACCTCCCGTCTCCGCGTTGACCAGGAAGTCGATGATTCACGCTTTCATGAATTCAGGTTCCTTTGTACTCTCAGAGGGTGCTGACCATCGCCCCCGAAGTCGAAGTGCTCGCCCGCTTCGGCCGCGCTCTCGCAGATCCCATTCGCTGCCAGCTGCTGCTGGCCCTGCGGAAGGCACCCGCCTACCCGTCGGACCTCGCCGAGATGATCGGCGTCTCCCGGACCCGGCTGTCGAACCACCTGGCCTGCCTGCGCGACTGCGGCCTGGTCGTCGCCGTGCCGGACGGGCGCCGCACCCGCTACGAACTCGCCGACGACCGCCTCGGACACGCACTGGACGACCTGCGCACCGCCGTGGTCGCCGTGGAGACCGACCGCACCTGCCCCGACGCCGACATCAAGGGGTGCTGTTGATGACCGCGATATCCCTCGGGCCGAGCCCCACCCGCCGCGACACGCTCACCCGGCGGATACGGCTGCTGGTCGCCGCGACCATCGCCTACAACGTCGTCGAGGCGATCGTCGCGATCACCGCCGGCACGATCGCCTCCTCCACCGCCCTGATCGGCTTCGGGCTCGACTCCATCATCGAAGTCTCCTCCGCCGCCGCGGTCGCCTGGCAGTTCTCCGCAGCCGACCACGCCGTACGGGAGGCGCGCGAGCAGCACACCCTGCGGATCATCGCGATCTCGTTCTTCGCCCTCGCCACCTACATCGCCGTCGACGCCGTTCGCGCGCTGACCGGAACCGGCGAGGCCGAACGCTCCATCCCCGGCATCGTCCTCGCCGCCCTCTCCCTGGCGGTCATGCCGGTCCTGTCCGCCGCCCAGCGTCGCGCCGGCCGCGAACTCGGCTCCGCGAGCGTGGTCGCTGACTCCAAGCAGACGTTGCTGTGCACCTACCTGTCGGCCGTGCTCCTGGTCGGCCTGGTCCTCAACGCCACCGTCGGCTGGTCGTGGGCCGACCCGATCGCCGCCCTCATCATCGCTGCCGTTGCCGTCAAGGAGGGCCGAGACGCCTGGCAGGGCAAGGGCTGCTGCGCGGTCCCCACGACCACGGCAGCGACACCAGCCGTTGGCTCCCAGGCCGACACCTGCGGTTGCCGCCCCGGCTGCAACTGTTGCAGCTGACCACCGGTGGTCGGCGACACGGCGATTCGACGGGGACATGGTCGTCTGCTCCGTACATGATCTATCGGCCGTGCCAAACGCGGCCGACTGAGCGGATCAGCCCCCTTCGTCCTCCCGCCCGGTCACGTCACCGATAACCACACGCAGGTCATGCATGCCCTGCAGGGTGTCAATCACGGCTTCCTCCGCCCCGCCCAGAGCCCGTCGAGTTCCCTCCGCATCACCACGTTGCGCGTGCAGGTGGGCGCTGAGCGCATACACCGCCGTCATCGCGGCGGCGAAGGATGCCTCTCGGCCTGGTGTCGGTTCCTCCGTCTCGGGCTCCGAGACCTGCAGGGCAGTGCGCTGCAACCTGTTCGTCAGGACGCTGGCCGCAAGGCCGGGGTCAGGGCCTACCTGTTCCGACCAGCCGAGCAGCGTGCCGAGGACGTCCTCGATCTCATCCTCTGCGGGCAGACGCGTCGCGGCGGTGATCTCCAGCTCGACCTTCGCGAGCAAGCGGCCCAGCAGATGCAGACGGTCCCCTTCCCGCAGCCCCTCGGGCCGCACCTCCGGATCCGCCACCGGCGCAGCCCCCAGAGCAACCAACGCCGCAAAGACCTGATCAACGCTTACCGGACGCTTGCTGCTGATGCTCACACCTTCAGCTTCGATCCATCACAGCCGAACCGCCCGCCCAACTCGCCGTTTGTCACGCAAAGGCGCTCCCTGCGCGACGATCACGACTCGGTAAGGGGTGCTGAACGGCCTTCGGGCAGCCCGGAAAGCGAGCTGCTTGAGCTGCTGCCCCGCCCGAAGGCCGGTACCGGAGCAGCATGCCCCAGGCCCGCCTCGCGAAAGGCGAGCACCGGCCCTTCTCCACGGCGCGCAGCTGGTCCCAGTCGACCTCGGGGATCACTTGCGCGGCACGGCGTCAGGTGTCGAAACGTACATTGCCCAGCCAGCCGACGGACTCGGGGTCACGGTGATCGAAGATGCTGCTGGCGCCGGTGTCGAGCGTGGCGATGCGGGTCATCTCGGCCTCGGTGAGCTGGAAGTCGAAGACGTCGATGTTCTCGGCCATACGCTCGGGGCGGACGGACTTGGGGATGACCGCGATGCCGCGCTGGACGAGCCAGCGCAGGACCACCTGGGCGACGGTCTTGCCGTGCCCGGTGGCGATCTCGCTCAGTACCGGGTTGGTGAACAGATCGTCCCGGCCCTGGGGCGAGAGGCCCCCAGGATTCGATCTGCACGCCGCGCTTGCGCATGAGCTCCTGGTCGGCCGTGCGCTGGAAGTACGGGTGGGTCTCGATCTGGTTGACCGCGGGGGTGATCTCGTTGTGGTCGATCAGATCGACGAGCCGGTCTGGGTGGAAGTTCGAGACCCCGATGGCACGGGCGGCGCCCTGGCGGTTGAGGTCCTGCATGGCCCGCCAAGCGCCGTAGTAGTCCCCGAACGGCTGGTGGATGAGATACAGGTCGAGGTGGTCGAGGCCGAGTCGGCGCAGGGACCTCTCGAACGCGCGCTTGGCGCTGTCCTCGCCGGCGTCCTGGACCCACAGCTTGGTGGTGATGAACAGCTCGTCGCGGGGGATGCCGCTCTTGGCGATGGCGCGGCCGACGGCTTCCTCGTTCTCGTAGCCGGCGGCGGTGTCGATGTGGCGGTACCCGGCGGCCAGTGCGTCGGTGACGGCCTGTTCGGTGTGCTCGGGTGCGATCGCGTACACGCCGAAGCCGAGGATCGGCATCTGCACACCGTTGTTCAGGGTGACCTGGGGGATCTGTGCGGTCATGAGCTGGGCTTTCTGCTTCTGTCGGCTGTGCTGATCGTGGGCGCGGTCAGCGGTGCCTGATCCCGGGCTGGGCGGCGGGGGCGAGGGTGGGTTCGGTGACGGGGACGTCGCCGAGGGCCTGGTCGATCGCGGTCAGCAGGTCGTCGGAGAGCTTCACGCCGGAGGCGGCGGCGTTGGCGTGGACCTGTTCGGGGCGGGAAGCTCCGGTGATCGCGGAGGCGACCTCGCCGCGGCGCAGGATCCAGGCGAGCGCCAGGGTGGACATGCTCATCCCGGCCTCCTCGGCGATGGGGACGAGACGCTGGACCGCCTCCAGAGTGGCGTCGTTGTAGACGAGGTCCTTCGAGACCGCCATGTCGGCGGAGGCGAACCGGCTGCCCTCGGGGACCGGCTGCCCGGGCTTGTACTTCCCGGTCAGGACGCCCTGGGCCAGCGGCGACCAGACGATCTGCGAGATGCCGTTGGCCGCGCACAGGCCGAAGACCTCGGCCTCGGGGGCCTGCCACAGCATTGAGTATTGCGGCTGGGAGGAGACGAACAGCTCGGGGCCGGCGCTGTCGATCGCGGCCTGGATCTGCTCGGGGGTCCACTCGCTGAATCCGAGGTAGCGGGCCTTGCCCTGCTCGACGACCTTCCGGAACGCCTCGATGGTGTCCTCGATCGGCACGGTGGGGTCGAAGCGGTGCGCCTGGTACAGGTCGACGTAGTCGGTCTTCAGGCGGGTGAGGGAGGCGTCGATCTGCTTGGCGATCTAAGCGGGGGACAGGCCCTGGTCGGCCGGGTCGTCCGACATCGGGAAGTAGACCTTGGTGGCCAGGATGTAGGAGTCGCGGGGGTGAGCGGAGAGGACCTCGCCCCAGGCCATCTCGGCGGCTCCCTGCCCGTAGACGTTGGCGGTGTCGAAGAAGTTGATGCCCGCGTCGAACGCTGCCTCGGTGCAGGCGCGGGTCGCGTCGGCCTCGATGCCGCCGGCGTAGGTCAGCCAGGAACCGAGGGAGATCTCGGAGACCTCCAGGTCCGAGCTGCCGAGTTTGCGGTACCGCATGATCGCTCTTTTCGGTTGATGGGTGATGGTCGATGGTTGATGGCTTACGGGTGTCCGGTCAGCGTCGGCGGCCGCCGGCTCCAGGGCGGGGTTGATGAAGCTGGTGTCGGCCGGGTTGATGACCGTGCCGGGGGTGACGATCTCGTCGATGCGGTCCAGGACCGTCGGGTCCAGGACCACGTCGGCCGCGGGCAGTTGCGTGTCCAGGTGGGCCAGGGTGCGCGGGCCGATGATGGCCGAGGTGACCGTGGGATGGTTGAGGGCGAACGCGATGGCCATCTCGATCAGCGTCATCCCGTTGTCCTCGGCCACTTGGGCGAGGGCTTCGGTCGCCTCCAGCTTGCGCTGGTTGACCGGCAGGGACATGTCGAAGCGGTCGGCCAGCCGCTGCCGGGCCGGGGAGGGGGTAGGCAGGCCGGTGTCCTGGCGCCAGCGGCCGGAGAGCCAGCCGCCTGCGAGCGGGCTGTAGGTGATCACTCCCATGCCGTGCCGGGCGGCGGTGGGCAGCACGTCGGCCTCGATGCCCCGCACGAGCATGGAGTACGGCGCCTGCTCGCACACGAACCGCTCCAGGTGCCGGTCGTGGGCGGCCCACTGGGCCTCGACGATCTGGCTGCCGGGGAAGGTGGAGGATCCGAGGTAGCGGACCTTCCCCTGGCGGACCAGGTCCGACAGGGCGCTCAGGGTCTCTTCGATGTCGGTGTCGGGGGAGGGCCGGTGCACCTGGTAGAGGTCGATGTAGTCGGTTCCCAGCCGGCGTAGCGAGTCCTCGACGGCGCGCATGATCCAGCGCCGGGAGTTGCCGCGCTGGTTGGGGTCGTCGCCCATCGGGTGGTGGAACTTGGTGGCCAGGACGATGTCGTCCCGGCGGCTCTTGATCGCCTGTCCGACGATCTCCTCGGACTCGCCCTGGGAGTAGACGTCGGCGGTGTCGATGAAGGTGATGCCGGCGTCCAGGGCGCGATGGATGATCCGGGTGGCCTCATCGTGGTCGGGGTTGCCCCACGGGCCGAACATCATCGCGCCGAGGCACATCTTGCTGACGGAGAGGCCGGTCCGGCCGAGCAGACGGCGTTCCATGATGGTCTCCAAGGGTCGAGTACGTATGCGTCGAGTACGCATGTCAGGGCTGGGTGTCGGGCGGGGACCGCGGGAGCTTCCTTGCCGGTGTCAGCCCTGCGCTTGTCCCGCGCCGTGCGGAAGTTGCGCTGAAAAGGGGCAGCCCGTGCCCCAGCCACCGGGAGGCGTCCGGCGGGCGGCACGCGCGCCGATGGGAGGCGCGGCAGAGCCCATCGGGCCTGCCGAAGTCCACGAAACCAGCGGCCGCGCCCCGCAGACAGTCACGCTTGTGAGGGGTAATGGCAGGGACCCCCTCGAGCCGGGGCCGTGCGTGAGCACTGACGAAGGCATGAGCCGCCGGCCGCGTCACGCGTTGTGGGCGGCGATGGCGACGCGAGCGGCGTCGCTGGGGCGGAAGCCCGGAGAAGGGCCCGGACCTGGTGTCAACGCTCGGCGTCGGACTGGGCGGTGGCCTTGGCCTGGTTCTGGGTGGCTGCCCAGCTGGCGGGGAGTTGCAACGCGTCGGCGGAGGGCGTACCGGGATCGGCGTTGTAGACGGTGATGGACAGACCCGGGTCGCCGGGCAGGTCAAGACTCTCGTGGACCAGTTCCAGATCGCCCACCACCGGATGCCGGAACCGCTTGGTTCCCTCGGTGTAGACGTGCACGTCGTGCGCGCCCCACAGGGTGCGGAAGGCGTCACTGCGGGTGGACAGCTCACCGATCAGGTTTTGCAGCTCGCGGTCGTAGGGATTCTTGGCGGCCTCCACGCGCAGCACCCCCACTCCGTCGTGGGCCACGCGCTCCCAGTCCCGGTAGAACCGGGTCGCCCGAGGGTCGAGGAAGACGAATCGGCAGGGGTTGACCGGCTCATGCTCGAAGGCCTGGCAGTGCAGGGCGCGGGCGAGCGGATTGGCCGCCAGGATGTCCATGCAGTTGTTGCGTACGTACGCCGGCTGGTCGTGCAGGCCCTCGATGATGCGCAGCACGCTGGGCCGCACGGTGGCCTTCTTGGGCCGGCGCCGGACGCGGGTCGGCCCGGCGGTGGCCGCGCGGGCCAGGGCGTGCAGGTGATCGCGCTCGGTGTCGTCGAGCCGCAGGGTCTGGGCGAGCGCGTCCAGGACGCTGTCGGAGACCCCGCCGAGGTTGCCGCGTTCCAGACGCGTGTAGTACTCGACGCTCACTCCGGCCAGCATCGCGACCTCGCCGCGGCGCAGCCCGGGCACCCGACGCTGCCCGTACACCGGCAGACCCGCCTGCTCAGGCGTGATCTTGTCGCGGCGGGACTTCAGGAATGCGGACTTCGGCCCGGTTGTCCATGATTCCAGCGCAGGGAGACAGGATGGCCGGTGGGAGTCCCTGTCAGTACCCCTCACGGCAGGGACTCCCGCAGTACGTGCCGGAACCGGTCAAGGTGTGTCCGCGTCGGCCAGTTCGAAGCCGGCGCGGGCTGACTCGACTCCGTTGATCTGCAGGGAGATCGCGTGCTCTCCGGGGTAGTAGCGGCGGGTCGTGATCGGCCGGAACGAGTGCTCTCGCGTCACCTGGATCCGTTCGCCCGGCGCGAGCGTGCGGGTGGTGAGTTTGAAGGTCTTGCCGTTCTGGCCGCCGTTGGCCTTGCGGTGGTGCACGATGTAGTCGATCGTGAGCCGCGCCTGGGCGTCACCGGTGTTGCGGATCGAGGCGGTGAAACGGAGGCTGCCGCCGAAGGGAACGGTGTTCCTCTCCAGATGAGGTCCGTCGACCTCCAGCATCGCGGGAGCGAAGCCCAGCAGTGCCAGCGCTCCGGGGTGGCCACGCTTGACGAGCGTGCGCAGCCCGTGGCGCACGAGCCGCTCAGTGGCCGCGTCGGGGTCGTCCAGCCAGCGGCGGGCTGTGCCGATGACGAGGTCGGGGTGGTCACGGCTGAGGTCGTTGAGATGGTTGGCGACCGAGCGGCGTACGTGTTCGCTCTCGTCCCGATAGAGGGCGTCCAGGATGGGCACGGTTGCTCCGGGGCGAGCCATGAGGTCCGGCACTCGCACCGACCAGGGAAGGTAGGGGCGAGTGCCTTCTGAGGCGAGCCTGCGCACGTCGGCGTCGGCCGAGCCGGTCCAGTCGCCGATGATGCCGAGGGCCCGGTCGAGGTCGTGCCGCAGCAGTGTCCTGATGGCGAACTCCGAGGTGAGACGCCCGGTGAGGTCGGCGAGCAGCGCCATCGCATCGTCGAAAGAGGCGGCGCTGCCTTCCTGGACCGCGCGGGTGGCGAGAGCACTGGTGACCGGCCAGATCAGCCATCCGGTGAAGTGCGGGGCGTGGTCCCGGGCGGAGCGTACGGTCCGGGCGAGAGCGGCGTAGTCGCCGGGCAGGTCCGTGAGCAGAGCGTCCCGCAGCAGGTCGGCGCGTTCCCTGAGGGACAGCGGGGCGATCTGCCGTGGCGCTGCGCGCAGTGACCCGAGCTCGGCGTCCGGAGCAGCGGTCTGAATGGCGTGCAGGAGGCTCTCAACGGTGTGGCGGCCGATGAGCTCGTCGGCGGATGGCATGCGGTCTCTTCCGTCACATGAGGTGGTTCAGCGCGGTGGTGAGCTGCCAGTCGACGCTGTCGCGGTCGATGGTGGCATGAACGGGCGACTCACACCCTCCCCGCAAGGACAAAACGCTCTTCAGCGCGATGCTTTCGATTCTTCGACGTGCGGCACGGGGCGGTCCTCCAGAGGCCTGGCGTCCACGAGGCGGCTCCGGCAGGTGACGGCCCAGAAGACCAGGCCGGCGAGCGTGACCGCCAAGGAGGCGACCATGATCGCCGTCCAGCCGCCATGCCTGTTCCCAGAACAGCGATCTTCATTGTGATCCTTTGGTTCAGTGTGCTTGGGGGCACTGACCATGCAACGGGAAGCGGCGGTGACCTGGGAGTCCCGGCTGTGGGGGGGGACTGGCAGAAGCCCCCACCGCCGCACAGGCCGTTACTCGGCCAACCGACGGTGCTGTCGGGGGATGGGGGCCTAGGGGAAAGTGGATCTTGTTCGTTGATGATCACGTCTCGTGGGACGTGGAGATCTGACAAACCGCCAATGGGCCCGTCTTGAGCCGCTGCTGCCGCAGGGCATCAAGCCGGGCCGCCCGAGAGTGTGGACGCGGCGGCAGCTGATAGACGGCATACGGTGGCGGACCCGGACTGGTGCTCCGTGGCGGGACGTGCCCGACAGATACGGCCCGTGGGATCGCGTCTACGACCTCTTCCGGCGTTGGCAGCGGGACGGCACCTGGGCCCGGATCGTTACCCAGCTCCAGGCGGAGGCGGACGCGAAGGGCCTGATCACCTGGGACGTGAACATCGACTCGACGGTCAGCCGGGCTCATCAGCACGCCGCCGGGGCGTCGAAAAGGGGGACCTCCAGAAGGAGCCGCCAGGCGGGATCGCCGTCGAGCCGGCCGACCATGGGCTTGGACGATCGCGCGGCGGCCTGACCAGCAAGATTCACCTAGCTGTCGAGCAGGGGCAGAAGCCGCTGTCCGTGGTCATCACAGCCGGTCAGCGAGGTGATTCGCCGCAGTTCGAGCCGATCCTGGAAGCGATCCGAGCTCCCCGGATCGGCTTGGGACGGCCACGCAAGCGACTGGACCGAGTCCGCGCCGACAAGGCATACGACTCCCGCAAGAATCGCGCCTACCTGCGCAGACGCGGCATCAAGGCGACGATCCCGGTTCCTGCGGACCGGGTCCGAAACCGGCGGAACCTTGGTTCCCTCGGCGGTCGGCCGCCGAGGTTCGACATGACCGACTACAAACAGCGGCACGCCGTCGAGTGCGGTATCAATCGACTCAAGCGCTTCCGCGCTGTCGCCACCAGGTACGACAAACTCGCCGTCCGCTACGAGGCGACCGTGCTGGTCGCAGTCCTCAACGAGTGGCTGTGACCAGTCACTTTGCTGTCGGCCTCAGACTGCCGGTGTTGGCACGGCGCAGGCGTCGGCGATGGCCCGCGTGTCCCAGTAGAACGGACGGACCTCGGTGATGCGCCCGTCCTTGACCGTGATCGCTTGCAGAATCGGGAAGCTGAGTTCACGGCCGGTCGCACGAGCGCGAGCACGGACCTGTGTGAGCACGACCGCAGTCTCACCGGTGGCAAGAAACTCCTGCTCCACCATGTCGAACGACTCCCACACCTGCCCCATCAGGAGGAAGAACTGCTCCATGCCGTTGTGCCCACGCCAAGTGCCTCCATAGGGCAGAGCATCTGCTTGGTGCAGCTCGACATCCGGCGCGAAGAAGGGGGCGAGCAGGTCGAAGGAAGCCTCGCCGGGGCCTCCTGCCGCCAGGTACTCCGCCTCAGCCGCATACATGCCAGCGAGGACTGTTGCTGACTCCGTAGTGGATGACATCGTCATGCCGCCAGCATGATCACCACAGGGGTATCTTGCTGGCGGCAATCAGACATCGTTGTGCATCGCGGTCGGCACTTCCGCAACACGCCCTAGCGCAGGGGCGAGCGCGGTCAGGGCGTCCGGGATGGGGGGGCGGCAGGCGAACCTACGGGTGGTGTCGGATTCCTCGCTCAGAAATGCAGGACGAGACGCCCACGCACACCACCGGATTCCAGGAGGCGGTGCGCCTCGGCCGCCTGCCCGAAGGGGAAAGTCGCGGCAACGCGAAGACTGAGGACGCCCGACTCGGCCTGGTCGCGAAGCTCCTCCAGAGCGGCCGTGTCGTGAAGCCGGTCGGAAACCCACACAGGGTTCCAGCGCACGCCGCGGTCGGTACCGCCGGAGAACCCCCGGAAGGTCACGATGCCCCCACCGTCGCGCACGGCCGGCGCCACCGCCTCGTCCATCCCCGCCGCGTCGATGACTCCGTCCACGCGGCCGGGAAACAGCTCGCGGACCCGTCCGACGAAGCCGTCGCCGCGCGGAAGTACATGATCGACGCCAAAGCCGGCGACGAGATCCCGGTCCTTCTCGGCCGCGTCAGCGACCACCGTCAGCCCCTCGGCCCTGGCCAGTTCCACGGCGTACCCGCCGACCGCACCCGCCGCGCCGGTCACCGCGACCGTCGCGCCCGGCGCCAGTCGGAGCGCGTCCAGGCCCGTCCGTGCGGTCAGCGCATTCATCAGCAAAGTCGACGCCGCCGTCAGGTCGGCCCCCTTCGGCGCCCGCACCACCGACTCCTCAGGGACCACCACGTACTCCGCCTGCACTCCCCGCCCAACAAGGTACGGGTTGAGAATGGCGGCCACCTCAGTGCCCACAGCCAGCTCGGGCCGCACCCCCTCGCCGACCTCGTCGATCACCCCGGCCGCGTCCCACCCCACGACGTACACCTCGGCTCTCTCGCCCAGGTGGGCCCCGGGCGCGCAGTTCACCCTAGGAGCCAACCAGGTCAGAACCTGTCCTGGTCAGCCATGAGATGTAGCCGTACGGCGGCGCGTACGTCGGTCGACAGCTTCCCCGTACTACTCCGCGTGCCGGCCGCCTTGTCGACGCGTCGAGCCATCCGGGGTGAGGGCGTCGAGCTGGGCGCGGAGGCGTGTGCGCAGCACGGTGCGCAGTTCGTCGGGCGCGACCACGGTGAGCGGGACGGCCAGTGCGAGGAGGCGGGTGGCGAGTTCGTCCAGGTCGCTGCCGCCGAGGGTGACGCGGGTGGCAGCCGGCCCGGTGCTCTCGTGGATGCCCGATCCGGGCGGGACGAGCCCGCTGCGCCTCCGCCAGAGGCACCAGCAGCACCACGGTCGCGTAGAGCGGGTAGTGACTGGTCAGCATGTCGGCGACCATGCGCGCGGCATCCGGTGGATTCTCGATCCGGACCGGCTGTCCGGTGGGCCGCGCTTCCACCACACGGTCTGCTCGGAAAGTCCGCCACTGCCCGCGCTCGACGTCGAGCGCGACCAGGTACCAGCGGTTACGGGTACGGACAAGCCGGTAGGGATCAGCCGCGCGGCTGGTGCGACGCCCCGCGCTGTCGCAGTACACGAGATGCAGGCGGTGGCGGTGACGGCAGGCATCGGCCAGCTGCAGCAGTACTTCGGTCGACACCGGATCGCCCGGCCCCTGAGGAGTGTGAACGACGGAATCGGCGAACGCGCTGAGCCGATCGGCCACCCGACGCGGCAGGATCCGCTGAAGCTTGAACAACGCGGACAGTGCCGCCTGGTCGCTGCCGAGCACTCCGCGCAGGGCCGTCTCCCGCAGCGCGACCGCCACAGCCAGAGCTTCGTCGTCGTCCAGGTTCAACGGCGGGACGCTGCTGCCCGGGGCCATGCGGTAACCGCCCCACGGCCCCGGATCGGATTCGATCCCGTACCCGAGGTCTCGCAGCCGGGCCACGTCCCGACGCACGGTGCGCTCATTGACCCCCATGCGTTCGGCCAGCTCACGGTTCGTTCACGACGGCCGCGTGGACAGCAGGGACAACAACCGCAACAGCCGCACCGGGGTACTCGACACACCGGGACTGTAGAGGATGAGATCCGTCAGCCGTCCGGGTTGGCGTCTCGCGGCATCCGGCTTCTGCTCCCACACCGCCCGGTCGCTGGACCGCTCGTAGATTGGAGTAGAGGGCAATCGCGCTCGGAGACCGAAGAGAGCGCGCCATGGCAGCGGACATCAACTTCACGGCCTTCTTCGACGCCACACCGAGCCCGTACCTGGTTCTGGACACGGACCTGGTGATCCGCTACGCGAACCGGGCATACATGGAGGCCACCCGGCGGAGCAGGGAAGAGCTGGTCGGGAGGTACTTCTTCGATGCCCTGCCGGAGAACCCCGGCTTGCCTGCCGACGTAGAACGCAACCTCAAGGCGTCGCTGCGCCGTGTGCTGGAGACCGGCGCCCCGGACACCCTGGTGCTGCAGAGGTATGACATTCCCGCCCCTGACCATCTGAGCGGTTTCGAGGAGCGGTGGTGGTCCGACATCCACACCCCGATCCCCGGACCGGACGGCGAGGTGCAGTGGATCGTCCAACGCTCCGAGGACGTCACCGCCTTCGTCCACTCACGCCGGGCGCGCGAACTCACCGAGGAGTTCACCGAACGGGAAAAGGGCATGGCAGCCGAGCTGTATGTGCGGGCCCGCGAGCTGCACCGGCTGAACCAGGAACTGCGCGAGGCCCACGCCCGCGAACGCCAGGTGGCCGTCACCCTGCAGGAAGCCATGCTCCAGGCCCCCGACCTGGACCAGCACTACGACAACATCGCCGTGCGGTACCTGCCCGCGACGAAATCACTCAACGTGTGCGGCGACTGGTACGACATCGTCGACCTCCCACCGGACCGCTACACCGCGGCGGTCGGGGACGTCGTCGGCCACGGCCTGCAGGCCGCGGCCGTCATGGGCATGCTCCGCAGTGCCCTGAGCGCAGCCATCCGGGCCATCCCCAGCCCCGCCCAGGCCCTGGAAGTCCTCGGTCTGTACGCCCGCTCCCTCGAAGGCGCGACGGCCGCGACCGCGGTCAAGGTACTCATCGACACCCGCAGCAAGCTGATCATCTACAGCAGCGCCGGGCACCTGCCCCCGGTCCTGCTCCACTCCGACGGGACCTGCGAGCTGCTGGACCAGGCCACCGATCCGCCGCTCGGTGCCCGGCCCTACCACGTCCCCCGCCCCCAGGCTGGCCTGCCCTACACCCCAGGTGACACCCTCGTGCTCTACACCGACGGGCTCATCGAACGCCACGACGAGGACATCGATGCCAGCCTGGCCCGACTGACCTCAGCCCTCGCCCAGGACACCACCCTCGCCCCCGGCCAACTGGCGGAGTCACTGCTGGACCGCCTCGGCGTCACCAGCGGCGCCCGCGATGACATCGCTCTGGTCGTCATCCGCCTGTAACGCCGCGAGACCTCTCGGCAGCGCACAGGCCGCCCGCACCGCTGATCGTCAGGACACTCCAGGAGCATTGGCTACCTACACTCGAAGTAGTGCATCTGGGTGACTGGCCCGGGAGGTGCCTCATGGCCCGCAGCCACCGTTTCCACCTCGACCGGGACGGGCATTCGGTCACGGTTCAGACGGGCCGGCCGTCCGGCACCGTGGAACTCCTGGTCGACGGCAAAGTGGTCGCATCTCGGCACGGCCACCACAGGGAGGTCACCGTGCTGGCCGCCGAGTTGCCCGGCGAGCCACCGCGACCCTTCTCCGTCTACATCGGCCAGTCGAAAAGGGGTGGGGTGGTCCCTCTCTGCCTATGGGAGGTCGACGGCCGCCGCGAGCCCCTTCCCTATGCGCCGCTCGCCACTCGACGTGAACCGTCCCCGCTCGACGACGTTCCGGTGCATCCCCTGCGGTGGCTGCGCAGAGCCACGCGTCGGCGTCTGCGCCACCTGGGCGTGCACCATCGCTAGCCGGGAACCGCTCCGGCTCCTGGGAGAGTCATTGGCTCCCCATGCCGCGGAGTGCGTGGCGTTCGACGATCCGTGAGATGTCGCGAGCGGTGATGATGCCGACGAGGTGCTGCCCGTCCGTGACGAGGATGGGCAGGCCCTGTGCGGGGGAGATCTTTTCGAGTACGTCTTCCAGGAGGTCGTCCGGGGCACAGGTGGTACACCGGGACGCGGGAGTCGCCACATCACGCAGGCGGAGTGTCTCCCGCTGCTGTGCCGGAACCCTCGCGAGCCGGGGGAGGTGAAGCAGGCCGCTGGGGCTTCCCTCGAAGTCGGTCAGGACCAGTGTGGAGTGGCGGGCGCGCGGGACCACGTCGTCGATGCATCCCTGCACGGTCAGCCAGTCGTGACACGCTTCCACCGGACTCGACATGGCATCCGCCGCCCGCATGCCGCGCAACGCCGGGACCAACCTGGCGCGCTGGTGTTCCGCGCTGGCCACCACCATGACGAAGAAGCCGATGAGGGACAGCCACAGACCGCTCAGGATTCCGCGGACGAGGGCGATCCACCCGAGGACGATCAGCAGGACGCCGAGGGCCTGTCCGGCCCGTGCGGACGCTCGTTCGGCGCGGTCCTGGTCTCCGGTACGCCACCACATCACCGCCTGCACCACGCGTCCTCCGTCGAGCGGCGCGGCCGGGAGCAGGTTGAACACGGCGAGGACGAAGTTCACCCATCCCAGCCAGACCAGGACGGCCGCGGGCACGGCCCAGCCCGTCAGTGCGTCGAGCCCGAGGCCCGCCCCGAGCGCCACCCCGCCGACGACCCCACTGGCGAGCGGCCCGCTCACGGCCACCCAGAAGGCAGCGCCGGCGCCACGTGGCCTGCTCATGTCGGTCATGCCGCCCAGGGCCCACAGCGTGATGCTCTGGACCGGGATTCCCTTCCTGCGCGCCGCGAGCGCGTGGGCGGCCTCGTGAGCCAGCAGACTCCCGATGAGCAGCAGTGCCCCGGCCAGGCCGGCGACGGTGTAGGTGGCGTTCGACTGATCGGGGATCCTCGCGGGGAGCGTCTGACTTCCCAGGCTGTAGCCGAAAAGCATCACGAGCAGGGGCACGCTCCAGTGCATGCGCAGCGGCACCCCGAGAACGCGTCCCATCCGTACCGAACCGTTCATGGCCTTCTCCCGCGGGCCGGGGTAGGCGGTCCTGCAGGGGAGCCAATGTGCCGAGGGGTCCACGGAAGGCACCTGCGCGGTTTCCGCCTGCTGCCAGTGTGACTCGATGGCGGTGGGAGTCGCGTTTCTGGGCGTGGGCGGATCGCGTCTGCTGGTGGATGTCGGGGATGAAGTGCGTAGCGTGACGAGCGCCGCCGCCTCGACGGTGGCGATGTCAATACCACACAGCCGGTGCGGGGCGAGGCGAGTGCGCTGAGCCACGTGCCGCGAGGCTCCTGATCATGGTGGAGACCGGTGCGGGCCGGTCGGCGTGTGCCCCTGCGCCGGCGGATCAGCAGTGCCGTGAGGCCGGCGAGGCGCGGGGCGATCGCGCCGAGGCGGCGCAGGCCATGCCGAACAGCGCCATCGAGGGCAGGGAGCGGGTCACCTCGCGAGCGCGACCAGCATCGACTGGGTGCTCGCCCACAGCGGCGCACCGCGCGGCTCGGTCTACCACCACTTCCCCGGCGGGGGGACGCAGCTGATCGAGGAGGCGGTGAAGCCGGCCGGGAACCTCATGGCCGGCGTGATCGACGCCGCCATGTGGACCGACGACCCGGTGGAGGGCATCGACAAGTACTTCACGGTGTGGCGCGACCAGCTCGTGGGCGGCCGTTTCCGGGCCGGCTGCCCGATCGTGGCGGTTGCCGTGGAGACCAACGACGTGGCCCCGCACCTGGCCCAGTCCGCGGGCGTGGTCTTCGCCGGCTGGCAGGAGGCGTTCACGGCCCTGGTCCGGCGGCACGGCCTGCCCGAGAACCGCAGCCGCAGGCTCGCCGCCCTCGTCGTCGCCGCGGACATCCACGACCTACTCGTCCATGCCCCTGAGCAACCGACCGTAACCCTCGTATGTGCTGCCTAGCCGCACCTTCAAGGAGCCGCCATGCCCCATCTCAACCGCTAGGACAACGTCTTCGTCCTCGACCTCGGCGACGACGAGAACCGCTTCCACCCCGACTGGATCGCCGCCGTCGATGCCGCGCTGGAGGCGGTGAAGAAGGCCGACGGCCCGCGGACCGTCGTGACCGCCGCCACGGGCCAGTTCTACTCCAACGGCCTGGACCTGGAGTGGCTGTCCGCCCACGCCGAGCAGCACCGGGACTACATCATCTCCGTCCAGCAGCTGTACGCGCGCCTGCTGTCCCTGCCCATGATCACCGTGGCCGCCGTGCAAGGACACGCCTTCGCGGCCAGCGCGATGCTGCCCCTCGCACACGACTTCCGGGTGATGCGCGCCGACCGCGGCTGGTGCCTGCCCGAAGTGGACATCAACATCCCCTTCGCCCCTGGCACGGCCGCCTCATCCAGGCCCGGCTGACGCCGCAGACCGCTCAGGAGACCATGATCTCCGGCCGCCGCTAGGGAGGCACGGGGGCGGAGGAAGCCGGCATCGTCGACCGCGCAGTCCACGCGGATGCCGTACGCGCCACCGCCCTGGAGATCGCCCAGGCGCAGGTGACCAAGGCCGGCGACACCCTCGGCACCATCAAGGCCCGCATGTACGCACCGATCCTGACCGCCCTGCGCGACACGATCAACCCGCTGGGCTGACCCCGCAGCACACCCCGAGCAAGACCCCACCGACGAACGACCCAGGACAACGATGGTGACCACCACCGACCTCGCGGCCATGACCGGCCTGGAGCTGCTGCGCTGGGTGCAGGGCACCGACAGCGAGGCGCTGGGTGCGGCGTTGACCACGTTGTCGTCGGCGATCTGCAGGCCAGCGCGAAGTGCTCACCCTCCGATCCCGCGAGCCTGATGGTGAAGCAGACATGCCAACTCAAGCGCTCGGTGCGACAACGCTGCGTTGCAATAGGACGGTGACGGAGCGGATATGTCCGCATCGTCCGAGGGAACTGCTGTGGTGTGGGGGATCCAGGGAACGACCGCTTCTCCTATGCGGGCGGGGCGACGAGACGGTAGCCGACACCACGCACGGTCTCGATCAGGGCCGGCATGCCCAGCTTGGCGCGCAGGGACGCGACGTATATCTCCAGGACGCGTTCGGTCCCGTGCCAACCGGTGGGCCAGCACTCGCTGATGATCTGTTCCCGACGGATGACGACGCCTGGTTGCTGGGCGAGCAGGGCGAGTAGATCGAACTCTTTGCGGGAGAGTTCGACGGCCGAGCCGCCCAGGCTGACCTGCCGGGTGAGCAGCTCGATGCGCAGGGCGCCCAGAATCAGGACCGTCTTGTCACTGTCACTGTCACTGTCGGGGTTCCGCGATTGCAGGATGCTGAGCACATTGCCCGCGTGTCCGTAGCCTGGCCGGGATGATGGAGAGCCGGGTGGTGCAGGGATGTCCGCCGTTGATGGCCCTGGTGCTCGGTAGAGGTAGCCGATACCTCGGGCCGACACGATCGATGCGCTGCCGGCAGCGGTGGAGTCCAGTTTCCTTCGGAGGCGTGAAATGGTGAACTTGACCTTTTCGGTGTCCCGCCCGTTGGGGTCGTCCCAAGCTCGTGCGAGCAGTTTGCGAAATGACTGGACGACGCCCGCGTTGCGCACGAGCAGGTCGAGTACGCGGAACTCTGTCGGCGTCAGTTTCAGCGGGACATCGGCCACGCTGATCTCGAAGGTGTGGGAGTCGATCCGTACCAAGCCGTCGTCGTAGACGCCTTCCGCCCACTGTTCCGGTGATGTGCGTCGGTGTAGCACTCTCTCCATGCGAGCCAGGAGTTCGGCAATGTGGTAGGGCTTCACGAGGTAATCGTCCGCTCCCTGGTTCAGGCCCTGCAGGCGTGACCGGACGTCATCACGCGCTGTCACAACGATGACGGGTACGTCGCTGACGGCCCGAAGCCGGGTCAGGATCTCGTAGCCGTCCATGTCCGGGAGCCCGAGATCCAGCAGTATCAAGTCAGGCCGTTGGGCATATGCCGTACGCAGGCCGGCAGACCCAGATGCCTCATGGCTGACGGTGTAGCGGTGCGCGGTCAGGACTCCCGTCATAGCCTGGGCGACGTGCGGATCATCTTCGATGAGGAGAATGCGTGCCCGGCGGACGGCGGTGGTCGGCGCCGGGGCCACCGCCATCGGCCCGTCGTCAACCTCGCGCTCGTCCACTTCGTCGGGCAGGAGGCGAACCTCCACTGACGATGCGGGCACGCCGCTCTTGATCAGGAACGAGATGGTCATGTCGAGGCACTCGGCGCAGACCTGGCTTTCGGTGCCCTGCACCGTCACGGTGTGCCGTGCGTTCCGGTCGCATCGGCGGCCGGCGATGTCCGTCGAGCACTGTCGCGAAGCGGCGGTGCTCTCAGACTCCTTCTGCCGTTTACGGGACCGCCGAGCGGCCGATCTGCAGACGCCGGAGCAATACTGGCGTGGCCGACCGGTATCCGAAGCGGGTGGCAGAGGTCCACCGCACTCCCGGCACTGACCCTCTACCTTCCCCATGACACGGCTCCTCTTCGGACAGACCGCGAGCATGACACGAAACCTGCTTTTGTGACGCGGTGTTGGGTGCAATTAGGAGAGCGACCCTTGGTTGGGGTCCGCGGTCCATGTTCTCCTGGTTGCAGAGGGCCTGACCGCCTTCGACGATCAGGCCCCCCTGGTTTCATGACCGCTCGTGCTTGCCGGCGTCGACGATCATGTCACCAACCGCGATGAGAGCCCTCGCCCATTGGGCGAGGGCCTCGTGCTGCTTCAGGACCGCCACTGTGTCCACTACGAGAAGCACAGCTCGCAATCCAGTCCACCACGAGCTCCCATCCCGCGGATGCCACCTCCTGGGCGTTCCAAGCCCGGCTGAGGAGTGCTCATCGCCCTCCGCGTCCGTGCCTGGGTCGTCCGGCTCCGGGGATCGGCACATCGGCCACCTCCTCTCGACAGCGACCGCGACCATCGCGAGCTGTCGCGACGCGCACGCGGTGGATCCGCGAGTCGCCGGTACGTCGTGCGAGAGGAGCTGAGAGGTGTGTGGTCCCCCATCACCTGAAGTGGTTCGCTCACCGTCCCCCAGCACACGGCCCACCGGCAAGGACGCGCAATCAACGTAGCGCCGACGCCAGTTGAAGAAGGCTGCGGTTCTCAGCTGAAGCTGGCTGAGGCCAAAGAGCAAGGAAGGGATACACCAAGGCACAGCCTGACAAGCCGTGTGCCAGGTCCGTCCGTGCTGGCTGACAGCGCCACGGGCTCACCACGTCGGCTGAACGGTCGAGGGGCTGGGTGAAAGACATCCTGGCATCCCGGGAACTGCCCGACCTTGGGTGGTGCTTCTTCCCTTTGGCTGACCACCCCGCAACGTCACGTCGCCGAGTGATCACCGGGGCGTCTGGTTGCGGTCAAGTCCGGTGTTCCGCTCCGCCGGTACAGCGGAGGTGCTGCCCTGGGTGTGTGAGCACTTCGGCGAGGGCTGTGATCCGGTCGGATCGGTGCGGGCTGGAGCAGTTGGTCGCTGCGTACGACGGCGATGCTGCGCTGCGGGGCCATCTGCGGCTGGGGGATGGCTGGACGCGGCGGTGGAGCGGGACGGAGCTGGTCGGCGAGGGCAAGGTGGCCTAGGTGTCTCTTGGATCCGTCCGTGAGATCGTCGTGCTCGTGATCGAGTCCTGGGTGATCAATGACGACAGCCCTGTCTCTGTGTCGTCCGAGATGGTGCTGGAGGCCCTTCGGTCGAGGATCGACAGCGGCCAGCTTGAGACGTGGCTGACCAGTTCGTCCGGACGGTTGCTGGCCTTCGTGACGAATACCGAGCGTGCGATGGTGATGCTGCTCGAAGAGGAGGGCGATCCCGGCGAGCATGCGGTGGACCCCGGGGCTCAGGGGGCGAGCGCCGGGTTCGTCCTCTTCAATGGCCAGGACGACGAGTACCGGGATGAGGACACCGTCCCCATTCGTGAGGCATTCAGGCTCGTGAAGCAGATCGTTGGCACGGGATCCTGGCCGACGAACGCACGTTGGGTGGTCGATCGCTGAGTGGCTATCGCCGTGCCCAGATGAGGATGGCGGCGAGGTGGAGTGAGGCCTGGTAGGCGATGGCGAGCTTGTCCGTTCGCATGGCCAGCCCGCGCCACTGCTTGAGCCGGTTGATGCATTGCTCGACCGCGTTGCGCCGCTTGTACGCCTCGGCGCCGAAAGCGGGTGGGCGACCGCCGGCACGGCCTCGCCGCAGGCCGTGGCGGATCTGGTCGGACGGCTGGGGGGATGACAGCGCGGATTCCGCGTCGACGGAGGTGATTTCGGATCGCGCGGAACGAGTACGCGCGGTCTGCCAGGACGGCATCCGGTCGGGTCCTGGGTCTTCCGGGTCCGCTTCGCGGAACACGGATGCCAGCCATGACGGTCTCGAAGGCCGGGGCGTCGCCCGCCTGGCCAGCGGTGACGCGAAGAGCCAAAGGCCGTGCATGGCTGTCGCTGGCGAGATGAACCTTCGTGCTCAGGCCGCCGCGAGAGCGTCCGAGCGCGTGGTCGCCGGGTTCGGCCCCGCCTGGAGCCCCCTTTTCCTGGCTCCGGCGGCGTGCTGGTGGGCTCTGCAGACGGTGGAGTCCACCGATACGGTCCAGCCGATGTCGTCAGTGCCCTCGGCCGCTGCCAGGACCGTGGCGAGGATGCGTTCCCAGGTGCCGTCCACGGCCCATCTGATCAGCCTTTTGTGGGCGGTCTGGAACGAGCCGAGCTCGTCGGGCAGGTCCCGCCAGGGCGAGCAGGTCCGGTACTTCCATGCGATGGCCTCCAAGGTTCTGCGGTGATCGGCCCATCACCGACCGCGGACGCGGTGGGACCACACCCGGTGCGCGAGGACGACCAGCGGGGGTACCGCCCTCAGCCCGGGCCGCACCAGGGTCGAGAAGCCAGCCGATGAGTGACCCGATGCGGCGGTGCGCACCGACGATGTCCGCACTGCCCTCGCAGGTGCATCGCATCGTGCCGGAGTGCACTGCATCGCGATGCACAGCACTGCTGGTCACCGCCGTCATGCCTCCAGGCAAGCTCAACACCTCTACTCAGCCGACGCTGCCCATCGACGGCGACGTGCTGCTGCGGCCCTGGTTGCCTACTAGCGCAGCCGCTGTCGCGTGCGTGTTCCAGGACCCGAGAATCCAGCACTGGCACCTGCGCAGGGCGGACTCCGAAGAGGAAGCCGGAGAGTGGATCGAGCAGTGGCGCGGCGCCTGGGAGAGCGTGACCGCCTGCCACTGGGCCGTGGTCGGTGTCGGCGACGACAGGCTCCTCGGACGGATCTCCCTCCAGTCGATCATCATGGTCGGCGGCCAAGCAGAAGTCTCCTACTGGACTGCCCCGGGGCCCGCGGCAAGGGCGTCTGTTCCCGGGCAGTGGCTCGAGTGACGAGCTGGGCACTGGAAGAGGTCGGCTTCAACCGACTCGAACTCGGCCACTCCACGGCGAACGTCGCATCCTGCCGCATCGCTGAGAAGACCGGCTTCGCCCCTGGAAGGCGTACGGCGTCGGGCACTGCTCCATGCCGACGGCTGGCACGACATGCATGTGCACGCCCGGATCCAGGAAGGTTGACGAAGAGAGGGTGGAGCAAGGTCCAACCAAGCCTGCGCCTACGCAACCTCAATTCAGACTGCCGGGTCTTGATCACTGCTGAGCCTGCTGATTGGCTGGCCGACATGACTGATCTCGGACCCGTTGCCTGGCCGCCTGCACCGATCAGGACCGAGAGGCTCGTGCTCCGTGAGCCCGAGGCCCGGGACCGTGTGGCGTTCATCGAGCTGCTGGCGTCGCCAGATGTGCACACCTACCTCGGTGGACCCCGCCCGCGTGACGAGCTTGAGCGCGAGTTGCCCGAGGTGCCCGAGCGGTGGCCCGGGAGCTTCGTCGTGGATCTCGACGGGGCGATGATCGGCCAGATCCTGCTCAGGAGAGCGCCGGAGCACCATCGCCCGGCTGCCGCGGGGAAGGCCGAACTCGGCTACCTGTTCCTGCCACGGGCGTGGGGATTCGGGTATGCCGCCGAATCGTGCGCGGCGGCACTTGACTGGTTCGAAAGCGTCCGCCCCGGTGAGCCGGTGGTGCTCGCCACCCAGACCGCCAACGTCGGCTCGATGCGCCTCGCGGCGAAGCTGGGGTTCACCGAAGTAGAGCGGTTCCGGGCCTGGGACGCTGAGCAGTGGCTCGGCCTGCGGTCCCCGGTCCCGCCCTCCGATTGAGCTCGCTCTGAGACTGGAGCCACTGTCCACAACGGTTTCGTGGCGGTGACTGGGCGTCGGGTAACGCCTGTGATCAGCCTGGCCCGAGAGGCCTCCCGTGGGAGCGGCGAGGCCCGGTGCCTTCGCCACCGTCATGGAGAGGTCCGGGCTGCGCCGCGCCACTCCATCAGGCCGGAGAAGCGCACCCAGGCCCTCGTCCGCCTCGTCCAGGCCTGCTCGGCGCAGGAACGCGGCGACGTCTGGGAGACAGTACGCACGGCCGAGGATCTCGCTGTTCGCCCCCCACCTGGCAGTCCTCCGCGTCGGGTGGGTAGATCACGAGGGGCTGTGCGGAGACCTCGTGATCTGGGGCACCGGGCAGCGGTACCTGCCGGGTGCCCGCGCGCTCTACAAGGTGCGCCGAACCGCCGCGACACCACCGAGGCGGTGATCGGCGCGATCACCGGCACCGTGCAGCGGCCGCAGACGCTCGTACTGGGCCGCTTCGACGAGGCGGGCACGCTACGACCGGTCGGCCGGACCACGCCTCCACGGCCCGACACCGCGCGCGACCTGGCCGAGCGGCTGACGCCGGCGGCGCCCCGGCATCCGTGGGAGGGCGTGCGGTTCACCACCTCTTGGGGGTCGCGGACGCCGCTGGACGTGGTCTTGGTCGAGCCGGTGCCGGTGGCGGAGATCCTGGTGGACACGGCGCTGGAACGGGGCGCGTGGCGGCACCCAGTGCGCTTCGCCCGGCTGCGCCTGGACGTCGCCGTGGACGACGTCCCGCCGTTCGGGGCGGGCCAGGAAGCCCGCAGCTGGCTGATACGCAGTCAGGTGGCGTGCCCCGCACGTCCAGGCCGGGGCGCACCGGCGTGCCGGGAGCTGTACCGGACGCCTAGGCCGTGCCTTGGAAGTCGGTGATCCGGCTGGTTGGCTGTCCGGGGAAGGTGCGGGTGGCCAACCAGATGGTGATGTCGCGGGCGATGTCGTTGATGCTGGTCGAGGTGGTGACGTCGTGCTCGTCGCGGATGGTGTCGCGGCTGACGATCTCGTAGCCGCTTCCGTCCAGGACGGCCACTGAGCCGAACCACACGGGGTCGTCTTCCTCGGGTTGGATGACCACGAAGTGTTGTCGGAGTCGTTGAGGCCGCTGATCAGCATGAACAGCGCGTCCTCGGAGGGGTCGTCGATGCGGTCGCCGTTTTCGCTGACGGCGCCGTAGTACTCGGTGTGGGGCGAGGGGATCTTTCTGACGAGCAGTGGTCCGTGCTGGAGCCGCTGTTGCCGGCCCCCTGGTTGTGGGATCCGCGGCTTCGCTGGCAGCGCGTCCTGCGGAATCGCCGGAATCGCCGGAATCCGCGATCGGTGAGCACTGGCTCAGATGGTTGAGTACGAGCGAACCGGCATTGCCGGGGGACCAGCGACGGGACCCCCGTCGGGGGCGCTGCATCGGGTGAGGCCGGTGGTCCCTTCGGGCGGAGTCGCCGCCGCGCCCACGGATCGCCTTGTCAGTCCGGTAATGAGTCGTAGCAACAGTCCGGCCGACAAGGGATCGATGGGTGACGACGATGAGGGAGCAATGGGTGCACGACGGCGAGGGCCGGGGCCGGTCGGGGACGCGGCCGCGAAGACGCACCGCGCTGGCGGTCTCGGCGAGCGTCTTCGCGGCGGCTGCCATGGTCTTTCTCGGAGCTGCGGGGGCGAGCGCTGCGCAGCCGACGTGCTTCGGCCGCCCGGCGACGCAGCCCGGAAGCACCACCGGAACCGCCGGGTCGGACGTGATCATCGGCACCTCAGGAGCGGACACGCTCGACGGCAGGGGCGGAAACGACCTGATCTGCGGCCTGGACGGAAACGACCGCCTCATCGGAGGCCCCGGCAACGATGCGGTCGACGGCGGCGACGGCGACGACGGCCTGACCGGCGACACCTTCGCTCCGACGGGAAACGCGACGGCTCCCACCGGAAGCGACCGGCTGCTCGGCGGCCCGGGCGACGACGGCATCACGGGGGACAACTGGGCAGTCCAGGGCACGGCCACAGGGGCGTCTCCGGACACCGGATACGGCGGGACCGGCAACGACACCATGCTCGGCGACAGCCGAGGCGACAACGTGACCGGTGGAGCGAACGACCGTCTTCACGGCGGTGACGGTGACGACGGCCTCATCGGTGACTCGCTCGGCTTCTTCACGGCCGACGGTGCCGGGGATGACGTGCTCCTGGAAGGCCCCGGCCAGTTCGGTGACGTGACGGGTGACAGTGTTTCCTTCGCCGGGAACGCCAGCGGCAGGGGCGGAGACGACATCATCGACCTGGGCTTGGACGGCGCCCTCCTCGCCGTCGGAGACCACTCGGCCTCCCAAGGCACCGCGACCGGCTCCGGCAACGACCGGATCACCGGTGGAAGCGGTGACGAGATCGAGATCATCGGCGACAGTGGCGTCGGCGACCCCACCGGGCTGACCGCTGGGAACGACGTCATCTCCGGGCGCGGCGGCAACGATACGCTCACCGGCGACAACGTCGGCCCCGACGGCCCGATCAACACCGTGGGCGGCGTGGACCGGATCTTCGGCGGCGGCGGGGGCGATACCCTCCGGGGCGGTCCCAACAACGACTTCCTCGACGGCGGCGCCGGAACGGACGCCTGCGACGGCGGACCGGGCAACGACACCGCCATCAACTGCGAAAGCTGACGACACCCGGCGATCTGCCGGCAGTGCTCACCGAATCGCGGATGCTACACCGGTTGTAGGGTCCGCGAATCCGTGAGCACTGTTTGCTGCGGAAACACCGAAATCCGCGCTCAATGAGCGCAGGTCACGTTGGCTGATCACGAACAGTCTTTGCCATCGCGGCATCGCCGGTGATCACGTCGGTGAAGGCGGTCAGCCACAGCGGACGGCAGACGGAGGATCCGGACGGGTGACCGGCCTGGCTGTATGGGGGTGGTGGAGTCCTCTACTCTGGCTTCGCCTGGTGCCCGCCGGATCGGGCTAGCTCGGTGATCAGGTGCTCCAGCGCGGCGGTGGCGGTGGTGCCGGTGGTGGCGACTTCGGGCACGATGTCGCTGGCAGAACGGCGCAGTTCGAGCCATCCGAGGTAAGCGGCGTACGTTGCGACCGCCTGACGCCGGGCTGGGGCGGGGGGCAGGCCCAGGTCGGTGTAGAGGTCGGTGAGGTAGGCGATCCGCCGGTCGGTGACCCGGCGCAGGATCGGGGCGACGGCGGGGTGATCGGCGTGGGCGACGATCGCGGGCTCCAGGCCGTTGATGTCCTGCGGCCCCAGCGCGGTGGTGAACAGGACCGTCAGTCGCTGCCGGGGGTCGGTGATGTCGGCCAACTCTGAGATCAGGGCAGTGGTGTTGTCCTCTTCCCACACTTCCAGCGCGGCCGTCAACAGTGCATCGCGATCCTTGAAGTGCCAGTAAAAGCTGCCCCGGGTCGTCCCCAGCTCGCCCGCGAGTGCGTTGACCGACACAGCGGCGACTCCGCCGTGTGCCATCGCATGCAGCGCGGCGGTCGACCAGTCCTGGGGTGTGAGGTGCCTTCTCGCCATGCCCGTACAGTACTGTATGGTCGTCCATACAGGGGTGTATGGACGGATTGGGGGGAGGCAGCGTGACGCTGACGAAACTCGCTGGTGGGACGGCCGCGATCGGCTTCGGTGTGGCCGGGGTGCTGCACGGGATCTGGACCTTCTCTCCCTGGCCGCTGGCCGACCGTGCCGGCTTCGCTCGCACAGTCGTCGGGTCGCCGAAGCTGATCTGCTCACCCCGGAGTTGACGGCCGTGGTAGCGGCTGCGCCCGGGGCGGCAGCCCATGCACCCGCGGCTCAGGCAGAGTTGGTTCCGCAGGTGGGCCTCATCGTTTGGTACGCCACGGCATATGGGGGCGTTGCCTGTGTGCTGCTGCGAGGTGTGGCAGGTCTGGTCCCCTCCCGTCCGATCCGTCGGCCGACCGATTTCACCCGCTGGGACCTGGCGCTGTACTCCCCGCTGGGTCTAACGCTCGAGGGCTGACGGCTTACCTCGCCATCTGCACCCGGGACCTCCCCGAAAAGACCGGCGCCACGCCATCAGGAAACTCAAAGGCCGTAAGAATCGAGGAAGTTGACAATGACCCGGTTGATTCCCCGACTGGTGATCGGACTGACAGCAGTGCACTTCGCGGTCGCTTTGATCGCCTCCAGCACCTTCGGCGACATCGCCCGTGACGGATTCTGGAACGCTGTCCCCGGAAAACCGCAGCGCGAGTACGAGATGTGGTTCTTCCTCGCTGGGTTCGGCCTCCTCGCCCTGGGCACCCTAAGCGGGCGCATCGTCCGTGACACCGGCAGGCTCCCGGCACAGCTGGGCTGGTATCTGCTCGCCATCGGTGTGCCGCTGCAGATTCTCTATCCCGTATCCGGCGCGCCAGGACTGATCGTACTTGGGGTGCTGGCCCTGATCGCGACCTGGCGGGACAGCGCGGGGGAGAGCCGTCGGACACGCTCGCCTGGCAACTACCGGCCGTGACTAGTGTTCGTGATCACCCAGAAGCGCTCATCCGGTGCTCATAACCCCTGGAATTGCTCACGGAATCGCTGAACTTGCACAGGTAACCGACTCGATGATGCCGGTGTCCACCGGGGCCAGGATCTGACCGCCACACCAGTCCTCGACGGACACCAGCGTGCAGGTGTCCCCGGAAGTAGCCCCCCATCGCCTTGCTGTTGGCGGCCCAGCCGCCCTGCGCGCGCTGATCGTGTTGCGGTCGTGTCCGGCGCGGCGGGCGGAGTGCCCGGTGGGCCGGAAGGACAGCTCGCCCCACGCGCCGAGCCGGGTGATGACGTCGCCGATGGTCTCCGGGGCGAGTCCGCCCTGCAGGACGGTGTGCCAGCGGCTGTGCAGCGGCTTGTAGGCGAAGTCGTCCGGGTCGTCTACCTGACCAACCTGGCCATGAACCTCCACAAGCTCTACCAACTGGCCCACGACCCCGGCCTGCTCGTCGAAGCCGTCTCCCTGGCCCGCGACGCCGTCGCGCTCCCGCACCCGGGCGAACCCGCCGTCGAGATGAACCTCGCGCGGCTGCTGTATGCCGAGCACGAGCGGACCGGCGCGATCGGGCCGCTGCTGGCGCCGCCGCGGATGGGCAGGCTGTGCGGGATCGCCGTCAGGTGGTCAACGGGATCTTGTGGAAGCTGTCCACCGGGGCGGCCTGGCGGGACCTGCCCGGACGTTGCGGGCCGTGGAAGACGGTGTACGAGCGCTTCCGCCGCTGGTCGGCCGACGGCACCTGGGACCAGCTCCTGGCCCACGTCCAGCAGCATTCCGACGCCGTCGGTGCCGTGGACTGGACGATCGTGTGCGTGGACTCCACGACCCGTGCGGGCTCACCAGCACGCGGCCGGGGCGCGAAAAGGGGGATCCCGTCCCACGAGGCGATCGGCCGGCCCCGGGCGGGCTGACAACGAAGATTTCTGATCCTCGGCGAGTGTCAGTGCCGTAGTTACTGTCATGAGTGAACTCAGGCGGCTGCGACTCGTCGTCGGTCAGTCCTGTACGCTCCTCGCCCGGCCCGGGCCGGGTCGTGCTCGATCGCCCCGCGAAGCAGGCGGCTTTCCGCCTCGCGCTCGCCCGTGCGCCGGCATGTGAGAGCCGACCTGCTCAGCGATGAGCCGCCGGTAGTTCGGGCACTGGGTGACGTCGTCGTACTCGCAGTTCAGGCCGCCTTCGATGAGCTCCAATGAGGCCCGGGCCGCGGCAATTCTCGATCGGAGCTCTTCGGCCTCAGCACGCAGGATCTCGTGCCGGGTAGCGCGCTCGACGGTGCCAGACAGGCTCCTGATGGTGTCCAGGCTGAGGCCGGCCTCCTTGAATATGAGGATCGTCGCCACGCGGGTGAGGTCGTCCGCGCCGTAGCGGCGGCGTCCGCCTGCGTCCCGTACGGGGTGCAGCAGGCCCATCGACTCCCAATGCCGCAGGACGTGAGTGGCGAGACCGAACCGTGCCGCAAGAACGCCGATGCTCATCGTGCTCGCGCCGTTGTCTCCGCTTGACTTCATGTTGACATTAAGTCGCAGCCTGGCGTCCATGTCCAAGAACCAGGAAGCGGTGGAAAAGCACCGCGACACCGAGGCCCTGCTCGCCGTCCTCGACGCGGCGGACCAGATGCCGAGCGCCAGCCTGCTGCGGGCCCGCTCCTACGAACTGCTGTCTCTCGTCCCGAGCTCGACTGTCGTGGACGTCGGCTGCGGTGCCGGACGCGCCGTCGCCGAGCTGGCCGAGCGTGGTGTCCACGCGGTGGGCGTGGATCCCGATCCGTGGATGCTGGCCGCGGCCCGGGAACGGTGGTCGGGGGCCGAGTTCTGGGAGGCGGGGGCGGAGGATCTGCCGTTCGCCGACGGAAGCGTGCGCGGCTACCGTGCCGACAAGGTCTTCCACGTACTTCAGGAGCCGGGGCGCGCGGTGGCGGAAGCGCGGCGCGTCCTCTGCCCGGGCGGCAGGATCGTCCTGGTAGGGCAGGACTGGGACACCATCATGGTCGACTCTGATGACGCGGCGCTCACCCGCACGATCGTGCACGCCCGCGCCGACCTCCTGGGCACGCCCCGCGCCGGCCGCCAGTACCGCAACCTGCTCCTGGACGGCGGCTTCAACGACGTCACCGTCGAGGTGCACACCAGCGTGTTCACCGATCCCGCGATGCTGTCGCTGCTCACCAGGCTCGCGGAGCCGGCCTGCACGAGCGGCGCCGTCGGCCGTGACCAGGCCGATGAGTGGCTCGCCGAACAGCGCCGACGCGCCGAGGCCGACCGCCTCCTCATCGCCATCCCGTTCTTCGTGGCCGCCGCCTCCGCCTAGAGAGCAGACGGAGGCACGAACTGCGGGGATCCGCTTGGCCAGGGAACGGTGACCACGCCTGTCAGGCACTCGTGGCCGATGCGGGTTTCCTTGGCCAGCTGGGGGTGGCCCCCCCTTCCGAGCCAGGCGGCGGGTCATGAGGGTGATGGCGGCCCAGGTGATCAGGGTCTCAGAGCGCTGACTCGCTGTTGCTGTCGTGGCCTGAGCGTCAAGCCCGGTCGCGCGGCATCGCCCGTTTGATCTCTGGGAAAGCCCTTCATCCGGGCGAAGACGTGCTCGACGTGGGCACGGACCTGCCGGTGCGAGCGATTGTGTGCCTTTTTCCAGGCCGGGAGTTCCGCTTGGCCGCGGTGGCGACGGTGTGGGATGACCAGGCCCGTGCCCCGGTAGCCGCCGTCGGCGATCGTGGTGGTCTTCCCGACGGCAGCCTTCGCGCCCGATTCCTCCCACGCCTTGCAGTCGTTGCGGTTGCCGGGCGGCGGCTTCCCGATAGCGACGACGAGGCGGCTGTCGGCATCGATGACGACCTGGTGGTTGGTGGAGTACCGGTGGTTCTTGGACTGCTCGGCGATGCTGTGGTCGCGCTTGGGCACCAGGGTGCCATCCACGGTGAGGACCGTGCCCTTGCGGAACCGCTTGCGCGGCTGGAGCGCGAGACGCGGCCCGAGGCGGCCGATGATGCGGCCGGCTGCCGACTTGGAGATCCCGAACAGCGGGGCGAGCTGTCGAAGCGTCAGGTTGGTGCGCCAACACGCGGGTCCCGAGAACGGTGCTGTCCAGGACGTTTCCGACGCCGTGATCACACCGGCCACACCGTGATCATTCCACTCGGCTCCACTGCCCTGGGCATGGTCGGTCTCGGCGGACCCGTCAGTCCAGACGGGCCGGCTCTTGAAGCGTGTGAAGCGAGGAGGAACGGATCGTCTGCCGTCAGGTGATACCCAGGCGCGCCAGGACTCCGCTTCCAGTAGGGCTGGGAGGGCCTGAGCTGCCACTGAGCGGCGAGCCCCACGTGGGGTCGTGCCATGCGCTCCCCGCTGAGTGCTCGAGCAGATGCTGTGCCGTGATCGGGGCGGTGTCCTGCGGAGCTCCTACCGCAATCAGAGCGGCGCTGAGCGTCGCCGTTGCCTCGTCCGGTAGGGCATGCTCGGTAAGCAGGGGAAGCAACAGCAGGAGGCGGGCAGCTGGGTCCTCGATCCCCTCAGCTACGGGGCTCGGACTGTCGACGATGCGGATTAGTTCACGCCACGTCAGTGTGCCACCCACCAAGTCCCCTTCCCAGCTGGCAATTTGCTGGGCACTGCTCCAGCTCGGATGGGTGAGCAGGTAGTCGACTCCGTAGTCGCCGACAAGGTTGCGGTAGACCACCACGACCCCGTACCCGCCCTCAACCGGCACCCGGAACACCGGCCACCGCTCGGGATCCATGAGCACCTCGGACATGGCATCGACATCAGCCCCGTCATCGCCGAACCACTCCGGCTCAGCACCCGCATCACGACAACACGGGCCCCACAAGTGGTTCGACCAAAGGCCCGGACGGGCCACCAGTGGCTCCCCGGCAACCAGCGGGCCGCCGTCATATCCCTCAATCAGCACCCCACAAGCCTGCCATCTCCCACTGGCCGGGTTCGTTCCGGGCACCAACGCGGAGGCTCTGCCGATGCGGGACAGCCGTAATGCGCAGCGGGGAGCAGGCGAGGACCACAAGCGGGGCGAGCAGCAGGAAGGTCCCGGCGGTCAGGGTGGGCCGCACCCCGGTCCACGTTCCCAGGCCGCGCTGAAGATCGACGCCACGACCGTAGTCCCCGGCAGCCGGCCGATGCGCCCGCTTCTTCAGGGCTTTCGGAAGGCATCGACCACCACGGTTCTCGACCTGACCGAAAGCTCCCTGAATATCACTCGGGTATGGGCACCACCGTTTTGGTCTTCTTGTCGAAGCTGAACTTGAACACATCGCCGTTGCTCGCGACGGCACGAGCGGTCTCCCAGAGCCGCTTCTGAGTGTGGCCGCGATAGGACGCCACTGCCGTCCCCCATGCGCTGATCAGCTCGGCCTGTTTCGAGCCGTAGAACCAGTCGATCCGGTCAGTGGCCGGTGCGCCGGAGCCCTTGGCCGACGCGTGAGCGTCCAAGGCGTCGAAGAACGCCTTGTTGATCGAAGGCCAATCCGTTCTCGGGATGCGTATATTCCCGTTCCAGCCGAGGAACACTGGCTTCTTCGAGCCGTTGTGGAAGTACTCTTGATAGTGGCTCAGATTGCCGCCCGCGCAGATGTTGCAGCCGAAACCGAAGACGAGCTTGCACTGCTTCTTGAAGGGCGCCGTGTCGACACTCACCTGTTCGGAGCGGGTGTCTGCCGCATGGTTGTACTCCTGAAAACTGACCTTACCGAGGTCCGTGAAGTCGGCTACCCAGTTCGGATCCTCGTCCTGCCACCACATGCGCTGCCCGCTCTGATGCCCGGCGAGGTATACGACGTCCGGCGCACCGCCCACTACGTCACGCATCCACGCCTGGAAGGCGTCCGAGTATTTTCTGCGCGCTGCTCCGGTACCGATGCTGCTCTTCCAAGTGTCCAGCGTCAGGCCGTGGAACGAGGTCGTGGTCGCCCCCGCGGCCTTAGAGCGGCGTAGGCCATCCGACCCCAGGAGTCCGTGGGGCGGGAAGGTGTCCATCAGGTCCTGGCCGACCAGGGCTCCGTCCAACGCCCGTTTTTTGAATCGGTTCGTTTCGTGGAACGTACCGAAGTTGAACAGCAGAAAGGACGTCACGACCCGTCTCCGCCCATCTCGTCGATACGGTCGAGACCATCGAGCGCCGCGCTGAACTCGGTCAGCACACCGCGGATCGCGCGTGCTGTCGCTCCCAGGTTCTGCCAGTACGGTTCGAGGTCGCGACAGTCGTGCGCCAGCGCCCACTTCCGCTGCTGGAGAAGAACCTGGCGCATGCGCCGGTACGGATCCACCGCCTCCGCGAATCCCGACGCGTAGAGCGCTCCGCGCAGCCGGTCCAGGCCCTCGCACGTCGCCGCGAGCGAGCGCGCCATGGTGTCGTGCACCTCGGCAGGCGCAGTCTCCTCGCCGGGCGGGCGGGGCGAACGGGGGTGACCAGCAATACTGCGGGCGTGCGGAGGAACGTGTCCCCGTTGACGTCTGCGGGCCGACCCGTGCGATCTCGGCATGGCACTACCCCCTCGGCGGCTTGTCGGCCGTCGTGTCGTCGATGGCCTGGTCCATGAGGCTGAGGATCTTCTCCAGCCCCACGCCGATGTCCGCCTGCTTCAGCGTCAGCTGTACGTCCAGGTGGTAGGGGCCACGCACTTCGCGGCCGTGCGGCCCGGTGGTCGACGCGGGGCGCGCGACCAGATCGATCTGCCGGCTGCGGAGCAGGTCGACCAGCGGCGTCGAGCCTGTGTCGGGCGGGACCAGCGGCTGCTTGCCTTTCGCCGCCGTCTCGACGATGGCGGCCCGGAAGGCGATCCGGGCGTCCTCGACTTCCATGGCCGGGATCGCCAGCAGGGAGAGAACGGGTATGTGCGCAGTGAAGTCGGCCAGTTCACCGTTCTCGTTACGCTTCCGGTAGCCGAACGTGGCCATGCGCAGCCGGCCGGCGGTGGCGTCATCGGGCGAGCGCACGAACCCGACCTGTTCGATGAAGTCCAAAGTGGCGCGGGCGGCGTGGGTGTCCGCGCGGACCACCGCGGACAGCGCCGCTCCGATGAGCTCGTCGAGCGGCAGCGCCCGCAGATTCCCTCTTCCATCGGCCATAAGGCACCTCCGCCATCAGTCGAGTGCCGGGGCTGGTCACTCCGGCTGCAATCGGCGGTCGGACCGCTCCCCGTCGCCGACGTCGACCCATGTGTAGTTGCGGATCTCCGTGATGAGCTCGATCCGGGAGAGCACCGTCTCGGGCGCGTCCAGCAGTTCACGCAGGGTGACGGACACGTCGACGGCGCCTGCGGTCCCGCGTGCCGAGACCGTCGCGGCAGCCGTACCGAGCCCGGCGGCGCATTCGGTGGCGGCAGCAGCGATCTTCTCCCGCACCTCGGTGAGTGACCGCTCTCTGGTCAGCGCCTGGCGCACATCCTCATCCGCGAGCAGGACCTCTGCCGCCGCCTTGGTCAAGCGCTGTGTCAGAGGTCCAGGGTTCCCACCCAGTGCTTGCTCCAAAGCCTCCGGATCGCCACTGACAGCCGCACCCACCGCCTCCACGAGAGCGGCCTGAACGGCATCCCCGTCGAGGCCCGCGGGCTCGACCAGGTCACCGAGGAGCCTCTCGACGAAGGCGGCGCCGAGGGTTCTGGGGAGGGACTCGACCACGTCCTCGCGTCGTGCCGCCTTGGGGGTGACGGCTGCGACTGCGAAGGCGAGCCCCACCGACGCCTGCCGTATGTCCGCACGAGGTACCGGAAAGGCCCCCAGGACGGGATCGGCAGCGTACTCCTTGCTGATGTCGCGGGAGAACAGGTCGCTGACCACCCTGGCCCGGGCGATGTCCCGGAGTATGGCCCCCAACACATCGGTGAGGTCGGCCATCAGCGGGTCCTTTCGTCTGCGGTCAGGGCGATCTGTAGGTCGAGCCGGCTGCGGGCATCCGTGGGCACGGCGAGCAGCGAGGCCGTGTCGAGCCGGACGGGCCGGTCATGAGCGGCGAGAAAGGTCCGAGCCTGACGCACTGTCAGCGGCGCGTCCGGGTCGGGCAGGGGACCGGTAGTCGATGTGTACGGCACGGAGAGCCTCAGCCACACGGGGTGGAGCTCTGCTCCCTGCGCGTTCTCGGCGACATCTCGTGGCAGGCGCAGGCAGATGTCGTCGAGTAGCCCCAGCACGACGGCGGCGAGTGAGACGTCCTCGGTCACTGGACGCGTCATGGCGGCGGCGCTACGGGTACGGGCTCTTCTCGGATGCTCTGCTCCAGCAGGTCGAGGATGCGCTCCAGCCCGGCCGGCACATCGTCCTGTATCGCCCGCACATTCACCTTCATCTGGTACTCGCGGGCGTAGCGGGATGCCGCCTCCCGCGAGTTCTGGTACGAGACGGCAGTACGGAAGTCCAGACGGATCGGAGACCAGAAGGCCTTGTAGGTCCCCTTCACTTCGGAATCGAGCTTGAATCCGCTTTTCACCGTGCTCTCGACGGCGTCCGTCAGCTTGGCGGTGAAGTCGATCGTCATCTCGTCGATCCGCAGATACGGGATGGGGACGATGGAGAGGATGGGGACGGTGACCTCGATCTCCCGGTCCACTCCGTCCTGGTCACGCTTGGTGTACTTGAATGTCACATTACGGACGGTTCCGCCGGTGGCGTCCTTCGTCTCGTCGACGAAGAAGGGATCCGCGTCCGGATCCGGCGGGATGAACCCGACCTTTTCGATGAAGTCGATAGTGGTCTTAGCGGCCAGACCCTGTGCTTCGATCGCTGCCTTGAGAGGCGATCCGATGAGGATGTCGAACGGAATCTGCCGTAGTTCCTCGACCGCTCGCGTCATGATCCGCTCCCATGGATGGATCCGGCGGGGTGCTCGGATTCGATACGTCGAAAGACCGAGAGCGCTCACGGGACGGCGGCGGATCTCGGCCATCTCAATGAATCAAGTACTTGTAATATACCGCCACTCACGGGCGGGCGCACCCGCAGGCGGCCCTGACGAAAGGCCGACAGGTCGCCCACACCCAAATGATTGAACACTGGTGTATTCGGCGTTACCCAGACGGTGATGCTTGAGAGACGACCCGGAGCGTACGTGCGGCCGGCTCTCGCCGCGCGTCCTCGCCGCCAGC
This sequence comes from Streptomyces sp. NPDC030838, assembly GCF_055572035.1. Classification (NCBI taxonomy): domain Bacteria; kingdom Bacillati; phylum Actinomycetota; class Actinomycetes; order Kitasatosporales; family Streptomycetaceae; genus Streptomyces; species Streptomyces sp. NPDC030838. Next base: position 261,678 of record NZ_JBVIED010000009.1, read on the forward strand.
CAGGCTCGTGGCGGTTGGCACCCGCTCGGACCCCCACGCCAGTGGAATCGACGACCAGGTCAATGCCGTGAACTGACGCCTCGCCAGCTGCTCACCGTCACCGCCTGGCAGGCCGACCGGCCGCCGCTCGGGCACGAACGGCCTGTAACTGGCTGACCGTCTGGCGCAGCAGGTACTCGGCGGTGCGGCGGCTGGCGTCGGCGGCGGCCTGGGCGGTCTGGTGTCCGCGGGAACTGCGCAGCACGGTGTCGTGGACGGCTTCCGCCTCGGCCTCGGCCTCTTATCGACCACGAGCCGGCGGTGGGCGCTGGGGCGGCGTTCGTCCCGGATCCGCTCGGCCGATTCCCGCGCGGCAAAGGCGGTCAGCGCGCTCTCGTGGTCGGCGCGCCGGCACGTGTCGGCCGCCCGCCGGCATCGGCAGCCGGGGCGCAGGCGGTGGTGCGTCCTGGTACGCCCGCGCCGCACGTTCGCGGGACTCGCGGACCCGGCGGGCGTGGAGCGGGCTTCGCTCTCCCGGCGCCGCTCCGCTTCCTCCCGGGCGGCCTCCCACTGGTACTCGCGTAGCCGCTTCTGCGGGTCCTCGGGCAGCACCGCGCCGCCCGGCCCCAGGCCCAGGTCACCGAGGGGCATCCAGATGCGTGATCGGCCGCTTTCGGCGCTCGGTCAGGCTCTGCACGGCGAACGAACCGAGTGAGCAGACCACGACGCCTGCCAGAGCGGGCATTTGACCCGAATGCGCCACAGAGCGCCTCCGGTTGCCCCTCACAAGCCTTGCGCGCCACACTGGAATTGGTGGAAGCGCGCAGAGTCCTCTTGATTCCCCATCCTCAGCGGCCTCTCCCGAGGGGTGGAGGAGCACCTGGCTGATCAGGTCGTACCAGGGAGCCGACCATGCCGTCACCGCGAGACACCCGCGTGGACGCGTTCTTCAAGGACGAGTGGGCACCGATCACCTTGGTCTCCCATCCGCGCGGCGTGCACTTCAGCAGATTCACCAGCCCCTTCACACAACCGCTGACGGTGGTCAAGAACCTGCGCAATCCGCTCGACCCTTCAACCACGGTGGCCGTACCGCGGCCACAGCCGGAAAGCCACATGCTGGCCTCCAACCGGGGGAAGCAACACGAGTACCTGCTCTTCGTTCCGCCGGCCGCGCTGGTGCACGGTCTGACACCCGGTGCGAACCTCAAGGCGTCTCTCCTGTTCGGCGCGTTCGACGAGTACAACCGCCACGGCCTGCGCACCTATTTCGAGGGCCGCTCGGACCGTCTCCTCGTCTACGTACCGGGAGTCGAGGCCGACTCGAGCACCTCCAACCAGGCCTGGGGAGTCGGCATCACCAACAGCATGGTCCGAGAGCTGCTCACCGCTGCCCTGCCCACCTTCACGGGCACGGTGACCATCGACACCGTCGCCGGGTACAGCACCGGTTATCGGGGCGTCAACGGCACGGTCAACAATGCGTTCATCAACCTCGGCAGCATCAAGCGACTCATCTTCTTCGACGCCCTGTACTGGGGAGACGAACCGCCGCTGCCGAGCGGCACGGCACCGCCGCCCAATCCGCCCGGCGTCTCCGTACCGCCCACCGCGTCGCCCCGCAACACCTGGCGCATGCTCAACGCGGTCAGGGCCGCCAACCCGGCCGTCGACATCACCACCTACGAGGTCACCGAGCCCGGTGGCACACCCCGCGACGGTGGCAAGCTCCGCGCCGACGTACCCGCCGCCGGACTGATCAACCTGAAGCCGAGACAGGCGGCACTCACCGCCCTGGTGCTCGCCCGTGTGATCCGCAGCGGGATCGACGACGCCTTCCTCACCCGTGCGAACGCGCCGGCCATCGCCACACTCAGCGACAGTCTGCCGGCGCGTGGCACCCTCGCCTCCTCCTTCGCCACCGCCGCAGCGGCGGCGAACGGGACCCTGGAGGCCTGGGCGTCGGCGCATGCCGCCGCGGTCGCCGGGGCGAATTCCATCGCCGGCACCGGCCTGAGCCTCATTGAGTCCAAGAAACTGATGGGCTGGGGCGTACCGTCGCTCGGCGACATGATGCACGACGGGTTCATGGAGGAATTCGGGTGGGAGTTCCTTGCCGGCTGACCGGTGACGCCAGCTGACCGAGCTGACCGATGACGAACAACGGCATCACGGCCCCGGCAACAGCACCGTGTCCGTGAACACGGTCCGTTCCGTTACCTCCCCCGGTGTCCCCGACTTCAGGAACGCCCCGGGACGGGGTTCCTTGTTGGGGAGGAACTCCACCTCGCGGACCCGTACCCGGAACGGGCCGGCGTCCGGCGGTAGGAAGTACTCCGACTTCCACTCCTTGAGGATGGGCGAGAGACCGACACGCTTGGGTTCCGGCGAGCGCGGAAAGCCCTGGCGCTGCCAAGCCGGTACGCCGGTCACCGTCTCGAATCCGACGAGGTCCACCTTGTCGGCGGGGACGCCGCCCGGCTGGGTGCAGCGCTCCAGGATCATGTCCACCCTGTTGACGGCGGGGGCGGGTGAGACGGTTCCGGTCAGCTTGACCTCGTACTCGCGGTCGGCCTTGCGCGTCACGCGCAGCGTCCGATCGGGGAGGAGGGGCACCAGATCGGTGCCTACCACCGGGGACAGCGAGAGGCCGTCGAGGCTGTCCGGCTGGTACCGGGCGACGGCGAGCCGTACGAGGGAGCAGTTGAAGGACGTGTTGTCCGCCCCGGTGAAGGCCACGTCGCACAGCCAGCACTCACTGTCGGGGTGGTACTCCGGCTGGTGCGGTACGACCACCACGTCCCTGCCGGCCTCGTCGAGCCGCAGTCGCTGCTCCGGTCCGGCGGCGCCGGTGATGTGGCGGGCGAACGGCGCGCCCATGCGGATGCCCTTGGAGGGATAGAGGGGGTCGAGACCCGCCTGGGTGACGAAGGGTGCGAGCGCCTCCGTGGTGGCCTCCTCGTCCGGGCGTACGACCACGGCCAGCAGTTCACCGGCGCCCGTGCTGTGCCACGGCCGCGCAAGGGCCACCCGTACGCGGTTGCCGAGACGCTCGTGGACGAGTACATGGGTGACCGCGTCGAGGTCCCCGGTCCGCTTCCACTGGAACGCGGGACGGGTGAAGAGGACCACCGGGGGTGCGGGGCGGGCGGTGCTGCGCACGACGACCGGTGGCAGTTGTCTCGTCACGACGAAGTCGTCGGGGCTCCCGGAGTCGCGGAAGTAGTCGCGGAAGCGGCTGACGGCCCGGAGCGTGTAGGTCACCGTGCGGTGGCGGGTGTCGCCGAACTCCTGCCGGAACAGGGTCGGCGGGCGTGCCGGTCCGTCCTCGGCGACGGCGAGGGTGTCGACGGGCACGTCGGTGACCTGGTGCGGCTCGTCGTCCAACTGGTCCGGCCAGCTCGCGGTGACCTCCAGTTGGGCCGTGCTCCTCGGGTCGTACACGTCGGACTGCGGCACGAAGCCAGCGACCGTCGAGTTCGGGTCGCGGACGACGGTCAGGGCGGTGTCCGGAGGCCTGAGCGGGTGCTGGACGGCGTGCACCAGGGTGAGGGTGCGGGCGGGCGTGACCATCGGGTGGCGGCCCTGGCGGAGGGCCTTCACCGAGTTCTCCGGGGGGTCGGCGACGTGCAGGGCGAAGTCGTCGACGATGTCCTCGCGGGGGAACGTCGACAGGTCGAGCGTGATCCGTTCCGCCGGTGCGAGGCGGACCACCAGCCGCTCGCCCTCCCAGCCCACTACGGGGCGTCCGGCGGACGGGGTCGTCAGCCGTAGCGTCTTGGCCGCGAGGTCGGGCCACTCCTCGTCCCAGGCCCTCGTCGGCATGGGGGCGCCCGGGTCGGTACGCGCCGCCACGATCCCGCCCGCGGCCGGGTCGGGCAGCAGCCGGGCGCCTTCGGGCGTCTCCGGGTCCCCGGCGGCGAGTGCGCGGCCGACCCATTCCCAGGTCACACGGTCCGCATCGGGCGTGCCGAGGTCGAGCATCCCGTGCTGCTCGGCGACGGCGAGGGTGCTGCCGGGTGGGCGCAGCATCCGCTCGTCGTTGAGGGCGTGGTTCGTCTGCGCTGCGAATTCCTGGACGTCGAGTCCCATCAGGGGGTCGCTGCGCATGACCACGTGTTCGACCGACTCCCCGGGGGCGGGGCGGGCCGGGTCCGTCCCCTCGGGGTACGAGATCTCGGGGGCGCACAACGGCTCGTAGCGTCCGTAGAACTCGGGGGCCGTCGTGTGCCGGTCGGCCGCCGGGTCGTCGGGCGCGAGCCCGCCGCCCGCGACGTCCGCCACCCGTGCCCGCAGGGAGTAGTGGCGTCCGAAGCGCAGCCGGGGCAGCGTGCCCTCCTCCGCCTCGAAGGACATGCTGAGGTTCATGCCGGGTGCCGGGGGCGGTGACGGCGGGGGCGTACCGTCGAACGACGGTCGGGGCACGGCCAGGCTCCAGCCTCGCCAGCCGGCCACGATCTCGTCGGCGTGCAGGCCGCTGCGGTCGTGGATCGCGGCGTTGGCCTTGAGGTGGCCCTCCTCGGGCGGACCCGCTTCCCCGTCCGTGCCGATGACGGTGAAGTCGTCGGACAGGGCACCGTCGGGGAGTCGCTCGTGGGCCCGGTAGGTGGCCCTGCGCCGGTGCAGCGAGAACCATTCGTCCCCGCCGAGTTCGGGCAGGACGTCGACGCGGTAGCCGAGGACCAGGTCGTCAGCGGTGAGCACGTCCGGCTCCGCGCCTCGGTTGCGCGCTCCTCTCTCGCGCCGTTCCGTCATGTCCTCGCCCCTGCCGCGCAGCACCAGTTGCAGCCCGTCCGAGCGCAGGGCGGGCAGGGCGGGCGGCTCGTCGGGGCGCGCGGCGAGCGCGCGGGCGGCTTCGCGCATGCGCTGGGCGGCCACGTCCACGTCCACGGTCGCGACCTGCCAGCGCGGGCTCCCGCTCCGGTCCCGTTGGTCGAGGGTGACCATGCCCCCGTCCACCCGGTCAGTGGTGGCCGGACGGAAGTCGCCGCCGAACGCCGTGCGGGGGGACACGATCTCCGGCAGTGCGGCGGGGCGGCCGGGCCACAGCACCCGCACCGTTCCCGCCGACGGGTCGCCGACGCCGCCCGGACCGAGCGGGAGCTCGAAGATCAGGCCCAATGCCCGCAGCACCGCGGGGTGTTCACGCAGCAGCGACAGGGTCCGGCCGAAGCCCGGCCGGTCCGGCGGCGGGCCGGGAGTGGTGGTGCCGGGGGTCGGCTCGTCCGGGCGGAGCCAGTGGCCACGTTCGAGTGCGTCACGCGCCTTGTCGGCGAAGTCCGGTGATTTTGCGCCGAGTTGGGAGCTGACCTCGGCCCTGGACGCATCGCGGAAGGTGCGCGCCACCTCGTCCGCGTCCTTGGAGGTGGCGTGCACGGTGAGCGGGTCGTCGGCCTGCCCGGGCGGCCGGCTGCCGGCGCTCTCCACGGGCAGGTCTGCCACGAGGCGTTGCCAGACGCCGGGTTGGGCGTGCAGGCGGGGTGCGAGGTCGAGCTGCCTGGCGGGGGGCGCCGGCGGGGCCGAGCCCGGGGCGAACAGTTCGACCCGTACGGTGCCCACGGTGAGGGCAGCGGGCGGCCACTGGGCCATCCCGTGTCCGGCCGGAGTCCCGCCGTCGAGTCGTGGCACGACAAGCACGCGCAGCAGCCGGCCGCCGTCCTCGAAGCCGCCCGGCACCGGGATCCACAGCATGTCACTCATGACGCGAACGCCTTCCGGTATCGTTGCCACGCCTCGAAGCCCGCGTCGTCACGTTCGGCGACCGTGAGGCCCCGCAGGCCCCGGGCGGGAGCGCTGCCCCCGATGAGTTCGAAGGTTCCGCTGTCGACGGTCACCGTCTCCGAGTACAGCGTCAGGTCCAGTTCGATCACGACGGTCGCACGGCCGAAGAGCCTCGGCGGGTCGTCCAGGTAGGTGAGCGAGACCCGCAGCTCGACGGCGACGGTCACCAGGCCGAGCAGCTCCACGCTGCCGCCGATCCGGATGAACGCCTCCAGCTCCACATGACCGTCCGGCCGGCGCTGGAAGCGCACCCCTCCCAGGGCGTGCACCTCGGCCTTGGCGACCACGAAGTCGACGGCCAGCATCGCGCCGAACTGCAGGGAGATCTCCAGTCTCGGTTCGTTGTCACCCGCGATCTCGACGTCGGCGTACCCGCCGCCGCCGAAGGCGGCGACCGAGAGGGCGAAGGGGTGCTCACGGCTGGCGAACCCGAGCGCCACGGTCACCGGCTTCTCGACGAAGGGAACGGTCACCCGCACCCGCCCGGTCACGTTCTGCAGCACGAACAGGCCCGCCGCGGCCTTCGGAATGCCGACCTCGTAGCCGACGGTGACGCCCGTCGTCGACACACCGCTGGTCGGTCCGCGCACCCCGATGAGCTTCTCCAGTTGCGACTGCAGCTCCTGCAGCAGCTTCAGCGGACCCGCGAACTTGATCTTCAGTCCGTCGACGGCGACGGCCGGTGTGCGGCCGGCGGTGCGGGTGAACGTCACTGCGTCGAAGGACAGCTTCAGCAGCAGCGGCAGCGGCGGCGGCGGGAGGGCCAGGGCGAAGTTCCTCAAGGCACAGGTGGTCATGGGCTCCAGTGCGCCGGGCGTGCCGGTGCCCGGGGTGGCCGGCGCGTAGCCGGCGAACAGGTCCAGTTCGGGCGGCGGCCCGGTCTCCCTGGCCCGGAAGGCGCTGTGCGCCTTCAGCCGCACCCGCTCCCACCTCATCTCCGTGACCAGCACGTCGTTCACCCGCGTCTGAACGATGCTGGGCGGTTTCGGCTGGAGCGCGGCTTCGATGAGGGAGGCGAGGGGGAAGCCGAACAGGGTGGCGCCGTTGAACGCCTTGTTCAGCGCGGCCTCGAAATCCGGGGCGCCCGGCAGCACGCCGGTCGGCACGGGCCCGAGTTCGCGGGAGACCCCGTCGGCGTTGAACCGGGGCGCCACCAGGCCTCCCGAGCGGTCGGCGTTCTTGGCGAAGCTGACCGGGACACCGGACGGTGCCTCGAAGTGGAAGGGGACGTCGGGGACGGCGGCAGCACGCTCGGTCTCCGTCAACGGCCCAGACAGACCGCGCAGTTGAGGCGCGTACCGCAAGGTCTGCGGCTGATCCAGCGTTGTTCCGGGGAGCAGGGCCCGCAGGGCGGGCAGTACGGCATCGAACTTCACGACGTCCGGATGCGGGCCCGCGCCGTCGTTCCGGGCGCCGAACGTGAGCGTGTGCACCTCCAGGACGTCTCCGGGCCTGGTGCCCGCGCCGACCATGTCGAGGCTGGTGCCCGGTATGCGGGCCGTGGCATGGGGCTGCCACTGGGCCAGCACGGCCGGGGAGGGAGCCGGATTGGGGCCGCTGAAGAAGATCAGCGGCAGGACGAACTCGATGTCCGTGTTCCCGGAGCGGCAGCGGACCGGGAACTGCACGGGGGTCAGGGGTCCTCCGGGAATGAACATGTGCGGGTCCTGCGGTTCCGCCGCAGTGCTGAGGGGGAATTCCCGCCCGAGGATCTCCACCTGGTCGAACGGGAAGGTCGGCGTGCGGGTCCCGGTGAGGAGCGGCTGGCTGATCACCAGAGTCCGTCTCCTCAGGAGTCCCGCGACGCAGCCGAGTGCCTGGGGATTGTTCACGGGAAGGAACTGCCGCGTGGTGTAGTCCTGGTAGACCGCGCCGAAGCCGAAGGGCCACAGGGTTCCCTGCGTGGCGACATCCACCTTCTGGTCACGTCCGAGAACCATCTCGTGGGACCACGAGTCGGTCGGCCACTTCGCGGCGGCCGAGAGCGAGCCGCCCAGTGCGGTCAGTTCGAAACGGGTGGCCCGCGGCAGCGAGAAGGTCTGGCTGGACGTCACGATGCTCTGCCGCCACACCTCCAGCGGAGGCGGCTGGAAGAGGCCACCGGCGAGGATGCCGCTCTTCTCCGTGACGAGTGTGGGCCGGATCGTCAGGCCGGCGTCGCCCGGTGTCGCGTCACTCGCCCGCAGCATCATGGACCACAGAGCGACCGTGCCTGATGCGGCGACGACAGGCTGGTCCGTGTGCTCGGCCACCACCTCGGCGCCCGGCGTCCGGGCCAGCGGAACGACGGTGAGTCCCCAGGGCATCTCGATGCCCGAGGTCGGCTCGAGACGGGCGCGGTCGGCGAGCGCCTCGAGGATCCCCGCCGCGCTCAACTCGATCACGGTTCCCGCCGGAACCCTGAACTCCAGCTCCCCGGAGCCGGCCAGACGCGAGTCGCTGTGCACGAGACCGGCCGTGTCGAAGCCGGAGACCGTCGTCTGCTCCAGGACCGCCTGCGGCGGAAGACCCACGGTCACGGTCGCCCGGTCGTCCGACGCCACCAGCAGCGGAAGCGCGGAGGGCCCCTGACCACGGATCTCGAACCCCGACCACCGTACGGCGAGGACCACGAAGTCGTCGCTCCGCACGATCAGAAAGGTCTGCGCTGCCACAGGTCATCACCCGCTTCAAGGCGGACCGCCCGGCACCGGTCCACCCTGGCGGCCCCTCCGCGTGCCCGCGCTGGAACCATGTCGTCAGGTGTCAGGCATGTCATGCCGTCAGCTGCTCGTGTCCGCCACGCCGTACCGCAGCGTTCCCGCCGCGATGTGCGCGACATGGGCGGTTCCCACACTGTCGAACCGCAGGTCGCTCCAAGCGCCGCCGGCCTCCACGTCCTCGATGTCGAAGGTTCCGATGCCGGTACGCCTCGCGAACCTCAGCCGGCCGCCGGAGCCATGAACGACACAGATCTGCGCCGGCGGTCCCACGCCGCAGGCCGAGTGCCGGCTGTCGCCGTCCACGTCGGCGGTGACCACCTCGATAGCCGGCGACTCGGGAAAGTTGCCGAAGATACAGACGTTGAGGGTGCGCCCGCGGCTCTCGAAGTACGAGACGACGCTCTCCCCGGTGATGGAGTGCTCCATCGCCGGACACTCCGCGGAGACCTGCCCGCCGTGCAGGACCTGAACGCTCCAACTGTCCGGCTGACCGGGGAAGTCGGTTCCCGGAATCATCGTCGCCACACGCAGTCTCCTGTCGGGCTGCCCTGCCGGCGTGAGGTCGTCGCAGTAGGCGATCCGCAATGTCTCGTCACGGCGATCGAAGGTCAGCGCCGGGAACCACCCCTTCTCCGCCGTATTCGTCGAATCGACCATATGGACGTTCTTCCTCCACGTCGGAGGCTTGCTCGGATCCGTCTTCGGTGGTGCCTTGGTCGCGTGCCAGAGCGAGAGGCCGGACTGGTAGGCGAAGTGCGGCCTGTTCTTGAACGGGGGCTCGCTGAAGACACCCAGATTGACCGTCATGGAGGCAAACCGGATTCGGTCGGGGAAGAGCCCGGCGGAGGTGGGAACCTCCTCGAAACTCCACTGGGCCCCCTTCACCCCGTAGATCAGGTGATCGGTGGCCCTGCTCTGGTAGGCGACATGCGGGTTGAGCGCGCTGTCGATCCCGAGACCGATCCGGTAGGCGTCGAGCGCCGCCGGTTCCGTGGGCAGCCGCTCGTGCTGCCACTCCGTCTCGCCCCTCCTGGCCAGCATGACGTCGCCGGACGGCGTGGTGTATGCGAGCCAGGGCGTGTCACTCGTATCGACGACCAGGGACACCTGCCCATGAGCGGTGTTGGAGTCGTCAACGACCTCGGTGAAGAATTCGGTCGCCATGATGGGTCATCTCCCAGGGGCACCGGCAGCCGACTGTGCGTGTGCCGCCCCTTCGAACGCCGTGCCGGAAGAGGGCGAGAGACGAGAGATGTGCGTACGCTCTGCGGGGGGGGCCTTCCAGGTACGGGCCCTTCGAATGGGCGTGCCCTTTGGGGTCGCCGTCACCGTCTACACATTCCAGAGTCGCATCGTGGCCGGTATGCCGCAACTCACCGGCCGGCGGCCGTGCCCCCTCCCGGAAACGATCAGTGGTCATGGACGGCGTGGCCTGCGGCCAGCTCCCCCTCCTCCTCGTAGAACTCCCGCCCCATCGAGAACCGCAGGTCGACGCCGCCTGATCCGCCATCCAGAAAGCTCGCAGCCACCTGCTCGCCCTCCCGCAGTCTGTCTTCCGCGCGGTCGGACCTCCCGACTATCTTGAGCTGTGGGGCCTTGCCCAGCAGATCGTCGGTGAGTGGAACGCCCGACACGGTGCGGAACTGCCGGACCGCGATGGCCTGGTCGAAGTCCGGGGGCAGGTTGATCAGGTGCGCGAGGAACAGCTCACTGCCCTTGCCGAAGGCCACGTAGGTGAGCGCCGGAGGGCGCTCGGCGTGGTGATCGAAGCGCCGGAAATGGACGAGGCGTCGGACCGTCACCGTGATCGGGTTGACGATCTCGGTGCCGCCGCGCTCGAAGTGGCCGCGGAACAGGGTCCCGGTGAACGAGGTGAGCCCGGGCTGTCCCCCGGCACCGGCGAGATCCGAGAGGCGGAACCGTTCCGGGCTCAGCGTGTAGACGTCCGTCCCGGTCGTCCGGCGATCCTCGACGTAGACCTGGTGCGCGTCATGTGCCTCGTTGTCGAAGGTGACTTCGAGCAGGGCCTGAACGTCATGAGGGAACATGAACATGGGCAGGTGCGACAGATACGGGGTTTCCTCCCCCAGCACCAGCATCCCGTGGACAACCTTGGGTTCGACGGCCGCCATGGCTCTGACCTCCCATGGGGAGTCCGTCCCGCGGTTCCGGTTTCCCGCGGACTTCCGGGTTCCGGCGGACTTCCCGGTCCCTTGTACAAGGCTTGCACGCTGCCCGAGAGATCGCCATTCACTCGGCGTTCAGCGTTCAGCGTCCGGCCGGCCGGAAGAGGAAGCGGACGAGCAGGTTCATCCGCTCGGCTCCGGCCGCTGCGGGGCGTGGCTGGCGAAGTTCTCGGCGACCGTACGGCCCGGGTCCAGCAGGTCGAGGCGCTGCGAGAGGTAGGCGAACGGACGTCAGCCCGCTTGATCTCGCCGCCGTGTGGTGTCAGGTCGCCGCCCAGCAGGCGCAGCAGAGTGCTGCCGGCACCGTTGGGATCGGTCGGAGCGATGCGCTCCGGGCCCCGGATCGTCAGGTCGACGCCTTGGTCGGCGAAGACGTCCTTGTCCCCGAGGCGGACGCGGAGTTGCTCGCCCTGGGACAGGTTGCGTCCGGCGGGCGCATGGATGTCCGGCAGGTTCAGGGTGATTCTTCGTGTAGCCGGCGAAGATCCGGGGCAGACCCGCGTTCTTCAGATGGCGGGGGCGTTGCTCTGCCGGCGTTCGGCGCGCTCGCGGGCCTGCTGCGTCCCCAGCCTCTCCCGCTTCGGTTCCTGCTCCGCGTTGCGGACATTCCTCTCGGTGGCTTCCTGTTCGGCCCGCACCGCCTCCTCGTACCGGGTGAAGGTGCCGCCTTGGAAGCGCCGTCCACGGAAATCGAGTTGGGTGCGGCTCGTTCCGGGGGAGGGGAAGCAACTCGAGGTCCGGCTGGCCAAGTTGACCGAGCAGTGTCCGATGGGTCGGGTGACCAAACCGGTGAGCAGGTCGTTTCAGCCGGTGTGGAGCGGGGTGATCTGTCGGAGCGGGAGCGGGAGCGGGAGCGGGAGCGGGAGCGGGAGCGGGCTCGGCTAGAGCGGCACTTGCCGAAGAACGTGGGACGCGGCGGGCGTTGGAAGAACCATCGGGGTGATTAACGGCATTCTCTTCCGGCAGCGAACCGGGGTCCCGTCGCGCGATTTGCCAGCACGATTCGGGAATTGGAAGACCGTGCATGACAGGCATCGCAGGTGGTCAGCGGACGGCGCATGGGAGAGGATCCTGCGGGCTGTCCAGGCCGATGCCGACGCTGAAGGGCGGATCGACTGGAGCATGGTCAGCGTGGACTCGACTTCCTGCCGCGCCCATCAGCACGCCGCCGGTGCCCGTGCCTGTGAGCCGCGTATCCCGGGGAGACGCGGCCAGCCTGTTCAGCATCGTTCGGATGAGGCTCTGGGCCGCTCCCGTGGTGGGCTGACCTGCAAGATCCATCTGGCAGGTGAAGGCGGCCGTCGTCCGCTCGCGTTCGTCATCACACCAGGCCAGTGGGGTGACGCTCCACAACTGATCCCGGTCCTCGAACGCATCCGTGTCCCGCGTCCGGCCGTACTCGTCCCGCCAGAATCGTAGGTACCTGCGGCGTCGGCAGATCAGGCACACCATTCCCGAGCGCAAGGACCAGCGGGCCAACCGCCGACGCCGTGGCAGCGCGGGCGGCCGACCCACAGACTTCGAAGGGCGATCTACAAGCGTCGCAACGAAGTCGAGCGCACGATCACGGTGACCGTCGCAGCCCTTCGCCTCTGGCTACGCTCATGACTCCCCGGGCAGAACTTAGTGCCCAGGTGATGTGCAGTGGCGGTAGGAGTGTGCGGCGATGGATGGGCCGTTGCCCCACACGAACTGCGGGATTCCGTAGACGACGATCCAGGGGATGAAAACGCCGTCGTCGTTGAAGTCGTTGATCGTCTGCGCAGCGGCCCAGACGGTGCACAGGAGGAGGAAGGCCGAGACCGCGAAGGCTGTGGCGGTCAGCGTCCGGCGCGGAACTCTGCGCCCGGCCCAGCTCGGGAACTCCAGACCCCACGGCCGGACCAAGCTCAACGCCAGGCTGCCCGCCAGCAGGGCCAGGCCGCTGAGTACGAAAAGGCATGGCCCGCCGCCAACCGCGTACCACTCCCGGAACTTTTGCTTGTCCGCCCAGAGGGGAATACCCAGCACCCAGATCGCGTGGAGCCGGATGAACCCGACGGTCATGGAGAGCGCCGAGGCATAAGCGGCTCGGACGGCCCATAGGGGTGGGGGGAGAACCTCAGCAGCTGTGTCCCGTGGACGGGGGATGGTGAATTCGGACGTGGCCCGGTTCTCCACGGCGTCCCGGATCAATAGCTATGCAAAGTGGTTGCCCCCTCGGACACGCCCTAGTGGGGTATCGGGGTATCCGACTACGCGGTGATGCTGCTGGTGATCATGGCGGTGTGGTACATCATGAAGCCGATACAGGCGTGCGCGTGCTCGCCTGCATTGGGTTTGGGGAAGCTCGGCACTTGCGAGAAGCTGTTGGCCGGCAGGAACCGGTAGCCTGCTGGCGGGTTTTGCCGGAACCGCTGGGTGTAACAGCTGGACACCGCGCCGGGGGAGGGGGTCAGCTCCGCGGGTTCGGTGAGGATGAAGGGGCTGTCGAAGTCGATGACTTCGCGTATGAGCCCCGAGGGTTTCATCGCGTCGATGAACTTCCGCATGGCCTTGATGCCGGAGCTGAACGAGGTGACGCCGACGTCCGTAAGGTTCGGCGGCGGGAGGAACGGGACGAACGAGTCCTGAATAGCCTTCGTGATATTGCTGAGGGTCGCGACTGGGTCGATGGCGAACATGTTCTGCGCACGGTCGGCGCCAAGTGCGGCCATGGTCGTGAACGGGACCAGCAGCGGAACGCGCCGGACGGACGCCAACTGGCCGCCCTGGAGCGCGATGTACCGCTGCAGGCTGCCGGCCCAGCCGCCGGTGAAGGTGGGGTAGTCAGCATCCTTGGCATGGACGACGGGGGGATCCGGCGGTGGCCCCTGGACGACTGTCGGGTGGAAGAAGACCTGGATCCGGGAGAAGTCGGTGGTGCCGAACGGTACCGCGACACCCACCCAGAACACGTGGTTGTCCTTGGTGACCTTGAACAGGAATTCATGAATTGTCGCGGTCAGTTGTATCTCTTCGAGGAAATCACCCTGCATCGCCGGTTTGATCACGGGATTGTTCACGACGTGCGGGATTGTCAGGGAGAGTGGGTTGGTCTGTGTCACCGTGATGTTCATGGCCATCATCTCACCTGTTCGGTGAGCTCGATCTGGAAATCCGTCTGCCCTGGACTTCCGTTGTCATTCATCACCGTGATCGACTTTGAGTCGGTCACTGATCGGATACGCACAGTAACTGGAGCCCCCACCTGTCCTGTATGTTCTCGCGGCACTGCACAGGAGCCGTGTGGACAGCCTCTCGCAACTTCAGGAGACACCCGCCGACCGGCACCCGCAACTAGGGCCTGACCCATCGGACAGGCCCTAGTCGACCCGCAACGTGGTCGGACCGTCAACCGTCAGCCGGGTGCAGTCGCGACCGCCGCGCTCGGCGCGCCGAGATCCCGGCTTTCTGTTCACGCGAACCTGTGTACGGGCTGTATCCGGAGGGGTAGGTTCTGTCCGCCACCCCCACATGATCGGGCCACGCCCGGTGAACCGGCCGCCCACCAGGCGCGTCCGGGACACCCGGCGTGTCTCCTGGCGAGTAGGAGTTCATGTGGTTGGCGCATCCCATCGATCTCGCAGAAACAGACTGATCTCCTGCGCCGTGGTGGTGACCGCTGCCGTGGTCGGTGGTGGGGCGGCGCCCACCGCGCCCGCACCGGCCGCGGCGGCGGCGGAGGGCTTCCGCCCGCAGCTGGCGACAGTGAGCACTCCCACGCGCGCCGACAAGGACCGCCTCGTCGCGCTCGGTCTCGACCTGACCGAGCACGCTGGACACGACTATGTCGAGGTCGTCCTGCACCGTGCGGACGACGCCCTCGCGCTGGCGGGTGCAGGTTTCGAGTGGGACGTTCGAATACCGGACCTCGTGCGACGCGAGTCCGACGTCAACGCGGCGAACCGGGCCTACGCCGCCACCACCGCGACCTCCCCACTGCCCTCCGGGCGGGACGGCTACCGCGGGCTCGCCGACTACAACGCCGACATGGACCGCCTCGCCGAGGAACACGCCGGGCTCGTCAGGAAGTTCACGCTTCCGCACAAGAGCCTCGAGGGCAAGCCCGTGTACGCGGTGGAGATCGCGCATACCGTGGACGCCCCCGAGGACGGCCGGCCCGTCTTCCTGATGATGGGGCTGCACCACGCCCGTGAATGGCCCTCCGGCGAGCACGCCATGGAGTTCGCCTTCGACCTGGTACGCGGCTACGGCAGAGACGAGCGCATCACCTCTCTGCTGAAGAAGGCACGGGTGCTCGTCGTGCCGGTGGTCAACGTCGACGGCTTCGAGAAGTCGTTCCACGACGGGCAGTTGGTCGACTTGCGCAGTCTCGACGAGGGCGGCACCGGGTCCATCCTGGCCACACCCGGGAACGCGTACAAGCGCAAGAACTGCCGCATGGCCGACGGCCTGGCCCCGCTCGCGAAAGAGTGTGCCCTGGCGAGCAGCCCCGGCGGCTTCGGCGCGGGCGTCGACCTCAACCGCAACTACGGCGGCTTCTGGGGCGGTCCGGGCGCGGCGGCCGAGCCGGTGCAGGCCACCTACCGCGGAGCAGCGCCCTTCTCCGAGCCGGAGACGCGGAACGTCCGCGAGCTGATCAGCGGGCGGCAGGTCACCGGGCTCATCACCAATCACACCTTCTCGAATCTGGTGCTGCGGCCGAACGGCGTCGCGCCCGACACCACCGGTCCCGACGGGCTGCCCCTCGGCGACCCGCCGGACGAGGCCGCGATGAAGGAACTCGGTGACCGGATGGCCGCGCAGAACGGCTACGCCAGCCAGCACAGCTGGCAGCTGTACGACACGACCGGAACGACCGAGGACTGGTCGTACAACGCGACCGGCGGCTACGGCTACACCTTCGAGATCGGGCCCGATGAGTTCCACCCGCCGTTCCCGGAGGTCGTCGACGAATACCTCGGCGCGGGCGCGTACGCGGGCAAGGGCAACCGCGAGGCGTTCCTGCTCGCGCTGGAGAACGCCGTCGACCCGGGGGCGCACTCGGTCATCATCGGCAAGGCGCCCGCCGGAGCAACGCTGCGGCTGAAGAAGACCTTCGCCACGCCCACCTGGGCCGGCGTCGTCGCGGACACCCTGGATACGACGATGACCGTCGGGGCGGACGGTGGCTTCACCTGGCACGTCAATCCCTCCACCCGGCCCGTCGTCAAGGCGCGTCAGATCCGGGTGATCGGCTCCGAGCCGCTGAAGCGGGAGACCTCCACCGGCACGACGTTGCCCGCGCAGCCCACAGAGCGGGAGTTCACCGTCGACCGGGCCGCCGATCTCCTGGAGGTGAGGCTCGACTGGCCCACGCCGGACGATCTCGACCTGTACGTGCTGCGCAGGAACGCGGACGGCAGCCTGACCGAGGTCGGGAGGTCCACCGGTTCCGTCGGTGAGAAGGAGCGCGTGCTGCTCGACTCGCCCGCGCAGGGCGACTACGTGCTGCGTGTGGAGAACTGGGCTTCCGCCGCGCCGAGCTGGGAGCTCACCGCCTCCCTCTACGACGTCACCACCGAGGACGTCAGCGGACTCGTCGAGAACTGGACACTCACCTGTGAGAAGGACGGGCAGGTCCTGCAACGCGTGCCCGTCGTCGTCGACCGCGGCCAGCGCGTCAAGGCCGACCTGAAGACCTGCGCGCAGAAGTGGAGCCGGAGCTGATGAGACGCGGCCGCATACGCTTGCGGCGCCTGGCCGCCGTCACCTCACTCGCCCTGTCCCTCTCGCTGCCGCCTCTCACGGCCGCCAGTGCGGCGGAGGGCCCGGACGTCACGGTTTCCTCCGTCGGCGGCCAGCCGGTCACCGGCGACGGCACGGTCAGGCAGCCGGTGAGCGGCATGGTGGACGTGGCAGGCACCGCCCGTATCGGTGCCCCGCAACCGCCCGCCGATCCCACGCCGCTGCACGCCGACGCGGGAGACAGCCCCTTCGTCGTCGCAGGTGACAAGGCGCTGCTCCTGGGCAGCGCCTTCGGCGGTACCGCTCCCTACACCTGGGCCTGGACCGCCGAGCACGGCACGCTCACCGGGGCGGACTCGGCGAGCCCCGCCTTCGACACGACAGGGCTGGCCCCGGGCACGTACGACATCCGGCTCACCGTCACCGATGCCGCGGGCTCCGTCACCAGTGACACCGTCAAGGCTGTCGTGGGCGAGGAGACGAGCAGCGGACTGCTCGACGAGACGAGGAACGATCCGACGCCCGGCGTCTTCCCCGCCGACCAGAGCGTCGAATTCCCCTTCGAGGTGCCGTCCGGCGTACGCTCCCTGGACGTCACCCTGTCCTGGACGACGCCGGAGCAGGACTACGACCTGCGCGTCACCGACCCGTCAGGGAAGGTGGTGGCGCAGTCGGAATCGGCCGGGCATCCGGAGAAGACGTCCGTGGCCGAGCCGGTCGAGGGCAGTTGGAAGGTCGTAGCCGTCAAATGGGCCACTGTCGCGGCCGACGTGACCGCGCGGGTCGTCGCCCGCAAGGTCACCGCCGACCCGCGGCCCGAGGTGAGGGCCGGGGGCCCGTACAAGTTCGAGACGGGCGCCGAGCAACGGCTCAGCGGCACGGCCACCGGCGGCGCGGACCCCGTGGAGGCGGCCTGGGACCTGGACGGTGACGGCCGCTTCGACGACGGTACGGGCACCACCGTCACCCCGGAACTGCCCGACGGCCGGCACCTCGTCACCCTCAAGGCGACCGACGCCCGGGGCCTGGAACGGCGCGAGACCACCTCCGTGCTCGTCGGCGCTGCCGACCGGCTGGACGCGGCTCCGCCGGTCACCGTCATCGGCATCGCCGACACCGGCATCAACCCGTACCACCTGGAGTTCTCCGCCCGCACCTACCCCGACCCGGACGTACTGGCGCTGACGAAGAACTTCACCCGGCACCCCTCCGAATACATCCCTGGCTACCCGGCCTCCGCCCCCGCGATCCCCGTCACCCTCGGCAAGGGTTATCTGCCCGAGGAGGACAAGGACCTGTGGACCGGCGAGCGGGTCAAGGGCGGGCAACTCCACTGGATCCCCGGCACGAAGATCATCGGGGCGTACTCGTCGAGCGTCGACGGCGCGCATCCGGTCCTCGACGACCACGGCCACGGCACCGGCTCCGCCTCCGTCTCGGCCGGCAACCGCTACGGCTACTGCCCCACCTGCCTGCTGGTGATGGTCGAGGGACTCGACGAGACCGTGGCCACCAGGTACCCCTGGGCCGACATCACCTCGCACTCCTTCGGGTACGTGGGAGGCGCCCCCGTCGGCCCCGTGCTCAGCGGCGAGGAAGTCACCAAGGAGGCCGTCGAGCGCGGCCAGACCGTCCTCTTCGCCGCGGGCAACGGCGTCGGCAACGCCTTCGACGTGCCCGTCAGCACCTGGCACTCGGACCAGACCGGACCCGACTGGAACATCACCGTGGGCGCGCTGCGCCGCGACGACCAGAGGGCCGTCGTCGGCGACGGCATCCCCGTGCACCTGTCGTCCTGGGGCATCGGAAGCCTGCCCTCGGCCTGCCACACCGGTGTGCTGTGCCAGGACCAGTTCAGCGGCACCTCGGCCGCGACGCCGTACACGGCCGGTGTTTTCGGTACGACGCTGCAGCGGGTGCGCGAGGCGATCGGTGACGGACGGGCCGGGCAGAAGAGCGGCCAGGTCGTCGCCGAGGGCGCCGCGCTAGACGAGAGCGTGTACCTGAAGGACGGCAGGCTCACCCGGGGTGAGCTGCGCGAGGCCGTCCTGAAGAACGCCTTCCCGCTCGGCGAGGACAGCCTGCCGTCCGCGGGCTGGCCGCTCGCCTCACCGCACACGGCCGGCAACGTCCTCTTCGAGGGGTACGGCGCCGCCACCCCCGAGACCGCGCGCCGTGCCACGGACGTCCTGCTCGGCCGGGCCCTGCTGCCCGAACGCCCCGTCGAAGACGACTTCTTCGCCGCCGACCGGGCCATACGGGACAGCATCTGGGGCGGTTACGACCGGGACGGGGACGGAACCGAGGACCCCGCCCCGCTGCCGAGCGGCGTCTCGGCGGGCCTCGACGACGTGGCGACGCTCGACGGCACGCTGGGCGTCCTGCGCAGGACCCTCGCCGCCCAGCAGGCGGGTGAGCACCAAGCTCCGTCCTCGGAAAGGTCGTTCAGCTACTACCTGCACCAGGGGCCCGACTGTGCGGGCGAGCGGACCATGGACCGCACGGACCGGGCGGGCGACGCGGACGGCTGCGCTGTCGGCGACACCCTGTCCTCCGTGGCGCCGTATTTGCCGACGGCCGCTCACCCGTCGACCGACACCCTGGACGGACCGCTGGCCGCGGGATCGCGGGTGCGGGCCGAGCTGTATGTGCGGACCCGGGCCCCGGCGGCCCTGGTGGGCCCGTCCGTCGTCCTGCTCGCCACCGACCGGGAGATCGGCCGCGGCAAGGCCACGACCCAGCCGGTCACCGGCATCTGGACGAAAATCACCCTCGAGTTCGAGACCGCCCGGCACGCCTTCACCGGGGAGCAGCTGACCCTCCAACTGCTCTCCGATACCACCGCGTTGCTCGCGGTGGGATATGAGGGCGACCACGCCACGAGGCTCACGGTCGATCCGGCAGCGCTGCCGCCCTCCGGCGTCGACTCCGGTGCCACGATCGAGGCACCCTCGGACGGCGGCGAAGTTCGCGAGGGGGAGACGATCGTGGCCGGCGGCCGGTTCACCTTCCCCGACGCCGGCACCGACCCCGAGGGGATCGGCGGCCGTCCGGAAACCCGCCGGGTGCAGGTGTCCGTGGACGACACCGACTTCGCCTCCCCCCTCTCCGCGGAGCTTGACGAGGCCACCGGCACCTGGCGTGTCGATGCCGGGCGTCTCGCCGTGGGCGACCACGTGCTGTACGCCCGCGCGATGCGGGACGGCACCCCGTCACAGGCCACACGGACGAGCTTCCGGGTCGTCGCGGACGCCCGCGTCGAGTGGCAGGTCGTCAGCCGCAACGCTCCCCTGGACCCGGCCGCCTGGCGTCCCGCCGAGGGTCTTGCCCACTGGTCGTTGCGGCTGACCACGTCCTCCTACGGCGTCGGCCACCGCACCATCGTCGTACGTCTGGTGGAACGCGGCACCGAGACGGCACGCGACAGCGTGCGGGTCCGCTTCCGCTGACGCCTGACGCGGCACCCTCCTGGGAAGACAGGGCGGGCCGGAACCCCTGCGGGGCTCCGGCCCGTCCCCATGGCACCGCGCGGGCCACGCCGGGCCTGATGCCGTGGTCATCCTGTCGGCCCCGCGGGTGCTGTGTCCGTCGACCACGGAGGCCGAGACCGTGCGCAGCGGCTGACGTGGGCGTCGGTTGGGCAAGAGGACAACGCCGCCCACCGCAAGATCCGGGCGCGTCGAGCACGTGATCGGCCGCATGAAGAACCACAAGCGCTGTCAGCGTGCCGGGCAGCCCCTCCAAATGGGCTGTTGATGCGGCTCAGCGCTGAGTGGCTGACTCTACGTGCGCCGCGTCTTCGACGTGATCGCTGAGACCCCGCAGCACACCTACCAGGTGCTGACGAAGCGGACGCGACGTCTGCGGCAAGTCGCCGACCAGCTCCAGTGGCCGGCGAACCTGTGGATGGGCGTGTCCGTGGCCGTTCGAGCTGCCTTCATGCCCACCACCGCGGCTACGGGATCACCGCCCCGCCCGACGCCCGCCAGCCGGCCGCGATCGACGACATCCTCACCGCCGCCTATCCCGCCACCGACGGAGCGCACTTGGGTGCCATCGGCGCGCCACTGGCCGACGCCTGGCTCACCGAAGTCGAGACCGAGAGCGGCGACGAGTTCATCGAAACTCGGGTTCACGTACCGGATCTCGATCCGGTCCGGCTCGCGGATGTAGCCGACGGACAGGTCGGGGCAGTCCTCGAACAGGTCACCGTCGACCGTCACGGTGAGGATGCCGGGCAGATTCGAGGGTCGGCCCATGTCCGGGTCGTCGGCCAGCTGGCCAGCCAGGACCTTCAGCGCGTAGGGAACGCCGGCCCCTAACCGGGAGGCGGTGTCGCGTACAAGCGGGTCAATCTCGACGTTCACGGCCTGCTGCTCCTTGCCGGTCGGATGGCTGGCAGTACGCCTCACACAGTAGGCCGCCCGCCCCTGCCGTGGTCACGGCGGTACGCGCCGCGGGCGCAGCGCCTCGCCAAGGTAGGGCTTGTTCTGGGGCCGTGACCGCGCCCCGCTTAAGGCCGACTTGCTGCTCTCGGCCTCCTGGCGCTGCCAAGTGGTTGGGGGGAACGAGCGCGGCGGGGGCAAGGGTGCACGTTGTTCCGCTGCGAAGGACCCGTGAGGCCCACTGACCGTCACTGATCACCGGGCCCGCCGACCTGACGGCCGGCGGGCCCACACCGTCAGGCCATCGAACGCAACCGGTCCAGTTCGCTGCCGATGGCATCCCGCAGCACATCGTGCTGCGGGCCGAGCTTGAACTGCTCGTCACTCCACCGATCACGCGGATACAGCCACACCGGCTTGCCCACCAGCTCGGCCGGCTCCCACTCGAACCGCGGCCAGACATGGGCATGCAGGTACGGGTCCGTGTTGCCGAGGATCTCCAGGTTGACCCGGCGGAAATCGGGGTCCAGCCGCCGACAGGCCCGCTCAACCGCTTCTCCGAGTTTGTCCATGTCGGACAGAAACGCCAGCCGCTTGGCCCTCGGCAGGTCAGACAGCCGTTGAACACCCGGCTCGTCCGCGAGGAGAACTGAGTACCCGGGCAGGAACTGAATGTCGCCGATCACCGCGAAGCCAGACTCAAGCCGCCGCAGCACGGTCGGATTCTCGCCCCGCAGAGCAGCCCCGATCCGGTCCATCCGCCAATTACCGGTCATGGCCCGAGCCTAACCGCATGCGATCAAGACCTTTTCTTCGCTCCCCACCCTCCCCACTCGCTTCAAGGACCAACCAAGCGAGGCGAGGAGCGACTCCGGCCGCTTTTAAGGCTGTGGCGGACATTTCGTGACGGTCACCGTGCCGTCCGGCGCCGAGGGCCGCCGCGTAGGGTCAGCGCCATGGCTGACAGGTTCGACATAGCTGGGGCACTGGCTGGCCGATGCCCGGATCGGGCGGATGCATGGGCATTCATCCAAGGCTTTGCTGCTGCCTGGTCCACCCCGGTGTCGCCGACTGACGGGTTCACATCGGCTGATGTGCAGCGAGCTGAGGAGCGTCTCGGGTTGCGTCTGCCGGTGGCTCTCAGGGAGGCGTATGCGTTGTTCGGTCGACGGCGTGACCTGGTTGCGCAGCAGAATCCGTTGCTGGAGCCGGACGAGCTGCTGCTCGACCCTTCCGGCGAACTGCTGGTGTTCCGCAGCGAGAACCAGGGTTGCGCCGGGTGGGGTGTGGCCCTGGCCGATCTTTCCCGTGAGGATCCGCCGGTCGCCCTATTCGGTGATCGCGTGCCCGGTTCCGGCCGACTCGACTTCCTCGACCGCTTGTCGCTGGCCTGTGTGGAAACCGTCCTGAGCGAAGCCGCCACGGCCAATTGGACCGAGGGCCGGACCTGTCAGGCAACGCCCGAGGCGGTTGCCTGTCTGGAGGAGCAGTTCGCGCAGGTTGCTTTGCCGCCGTATCCGGCGTGGTTCGAGCCCATGGGACCGCCCGTTCGCTGGTTCTCTGCCGCTGGCTTGCTGCTCTGCCTGGAGCCCGGCTTGGAGGGGATGGATCTGGTTGTCACCGGCAGGGCGGCGGCTGATGTCCAACGTGCAGTTGAAGTCATTCCCGGCGCCTGGCCGCCCGCAGGCCCTCCGGTAACCGAGGCGGTCGACGATCGCGAGTGCGTTCCGCCGTTCTGACGCTCACGGCGGCTGGGCGAGGACCAGCGTGCGTAGGAGAGCGAAGGATGCTCGCCCGTTTGACCGGCGTTTGATGAGCTTGATGCGTGTGACCTGGCCTTCGACGGCGCCGGAGCTCCTGGACAGCGTGAGGCCGTTGACGACGGCGTCCCAGTCGTTTTGGAGGAAGGCGGCGAAGCCCTGGAGCGGCTGTGGCCCCTGGTCGAGGGCGCGGGTCATCCAGCGGGTGGGGTTATGGCCTCGGCGTTCGCGGGCGATAGTGCTGAACTCGTGGGCGAGGTCACGGGCGGTGGCCAGGTCGGGGCAGGCATCCAGAATGCGGTCAAGCTGATCGCGCTGGCTGTCGGTCAGGCTCTCCGGGCTCTGCATGATCCAGGTGGTGATCCGGCGGGTGCTCGTCTCCTGCGGGCTGATCGACGCCGCGGCTGTGCACACGGCGCTGGACGCGGCGACCGCGGGCGTCGGCCGGCCGCCGCTGCCCGCGCTGGAGGCGTTCTTCATCATCTCCTGGTGGCTCGCCCGCACGATGGCCCAGCTCGTCCCGGAGGGAGGTGTCTGGTGACGCTGCTCGTACCGCCCGGCGTCCACCGGGCCAGCCTCGGCGACGGCGCCGTGGTCGCACTGAACACGGCCGACGGCACATGGCAGTGGATGAACACGGCCACGGAGCGGATCTGGTCGGCGACCCTGTCCGGCACCGTGCCGGAGCTGATCAAGCAGATGCGGGCGGAGGGCGTTCCCGGCGACGTCGAGCGAATCGTCACCGCCACCGTCGAGCAGCTGACGCAGGCGGGGCTCCTCACCGACTCCGGGCGCAGCTCGGCCCTCGTGCCGCCGCCCATGCCGGCGGTGACCGCCCCAGCGGTGCCATGCGACCAGCCGGGCCTGGCGGTCCGCGTCCTGGCGGGAGTGGGCTTGGTCCTGGCGCTCGGCATGACGCGCTTGCCGATAAGCAGCCGCATCCACCCCGGTTCTGAAGAGTGCCAGCGGAGGTGAGGGCGCGGAAGAAAGCTCCTTCGCGGACGCCGAGCCGGTGGAGCATGTTGCACCACGCGCGTGTGGCATCGACCGGGCAGATCAGGAGGTCGTCGGGTACGGCCGGGATGAACGACTCCTCGCCGCGGGCCTCCTGATCGTTCTTGGACATTGGCGACCCAGACGGCCACGCCGTCGTCTTCGACGTCGACCTGGGCGAAGATGTAGGACAAGGGCGCAGCGGTCGCGGATACCGATGGGGTGGCGGGTGTCGCAGGAGGCGACCATGGCCCGGAACATCGCGTCGGTGATGGCCGGCGCCTTCTTCACCTGGTTCCGCTTGCTCCACTCCTTGGCGTACTCCTTGATCATTCCGTTGACCACGGCGGTGCCGGGCTTGGCGTCTTCGGGTTGCCAGGAGCGGATCGCGGACTTGTGGGCCTTGATGGTGTTCGGGGAGTAGCCGCGGGCGATGAGGCTGGCGATGTACTCGACGTAGGTGGCGGTGGTGCAGGGGAGGGCAACGCGGCCCATCTCGTTGCACCAGCGCTGGAACATGCCGCGTTGGGAGCGGTAGTTGCGGTCGGTGTTCCTCAGCGCCGAGACCTCGTCCATGCGGCGGGCGGTCTCTTCGGAGACATAGAAGTCCCGCTCGGAGTACTGGGGGCGTTGGAGAGTGGGGAGTGCTCCAGGGCGGAGGTTGGTGTGCCGGTCGATGGCGGGCCGCGCGGGCACGGCGGCGGCCTGGTGGAGTGCGGGCAGATGGAGGTCGTCCACCAGCTCTGCGTCGACGACCTCCACCTCTTCGTCCTTCACCGAGTCAGCTCCCGAGCCGCTGGCGAATCTCCGCGCGCTGTGCGTTCTCCCAGACAGGGAGGTAGTCGGGGTGTTCCCTCCACTCCTCGCGCGCGGCAGTCAGGTGGTCCCAGGCAAGAGCGGCCTGCTCGACGTCGCCTTGCTTCAAGAGGTCCAGGACGTACGCGGTAGCGCCCGTGACCGCAAGCTTGTTGGAGTTCGAGATTCGGCGGAAGCGGGCGATGGCGTCGCCGTCCATGGTGGGGTTGTCCATGGTGGCCGCCCAGTCCTCGTCGGCGCGCTCAAGGATGAAGGAGTACAGCGCCTGGTCGTCGTCGGCGGTGGGCACGGTGATGACCATCGAGTGAAAGTCGCACCTGCTGATCGCGCTGGGCACCGAAGCCGCGATGGCCGGCTACCGGGTCCGCTACACACTCGCCACCAAACTCGTCAACGAGCTGGTCGAGGCTGCGGACGAGAAGGTGCTGACCAAGACCATCGCCTGCTACGGCCGAGTCGATCTTCTCTGCATCGACGAGCTGGGCTATATGGAGCTGGACCGCAGGGGCGCTGAGCTGCTGTTCCAAGTGCTGACCGAGCGCGAGGAGAAGAACAGCGTCGCCATTGCCTCGAACGAGAGTTTCAGCGGCTGGACCAAAGCCTTCACCGACCCCCGGCTCTGCGCGGCCATCGTCGACCGGCTCACCTTCGGCGGCAACCTCATCCGGACCGGCACCGAATCCTACCGCCTGGCTCTTACCCAGGCCCGGGCCGCTGCTCAGGACGCCACCGGTTAACGATCTCGGCAGCGGTATCCGGCCGAGAACCCCCGCAGACGGTTTGAAATGAAGTGGCGTCGCTGGTGCCCTGTTGCTTGGATGCCCAGCGTGACTTCTGCTGATTTTGACGATCATCCTGAGCGGGCATTGCTGGACCGGCTCGAGGAGTACTACGACGCGGTCCCGCGCCACGGCGCCCGAGTTGAGGACCACGGGCCGCTGACCCTGTTCGTGCGGGAGGGCCAGGGCTGGCCGTTCTACGCACGTCCCGCACGGGGATGGAGCGGACCGCTGGAGGCCACCGACGTGCAGAAGGTCCGTGCCCGCCAGCGGGAGCTGGGGATCCCGGAGAGTTTCGAATGGGTCGCGGAGATCACGCCCACGCTGCGGGCAGCAGTCGAGGAGTCGGGACTCGTGGTCCACGAACATCCGCTGATGGCGCTCGATCCCGGTACTCCCGCAACTCCATTGGAGGAGTTGTCCGGCAACATATCCGTGCGAATCGTAGGTGCGGACGATCCGATACTGCCCAGCGCCCTGGCCGTTCCTCACCTCGCCTTCGCCGAGCCTGGAACCCACGTTGGTCACGCGGGAGCACCACAACTGGCGGAAGCGATCGACGCCCGCGTCGCCGACGGATCGGTGGAACGCACGATCGTGCGTATCCGGGCAGGTCTGACGGCGGTCGCCGCAGCTGTCGAGCATGGATCAGCGCTGTCCGCAGGCCAACACCAACCACTCGCAGGAGTCAGCGAGATCGTCGGCGTCGGAACACTCCCCGCAGCTCGCCGTCGCGGTCTCGCACTCGCGGTCACCGCGGCACTGGTGGCCGACGCCCGATCGCGGGGTGCGGCAACCGTCTTCCTGTCGGCAAGTGACGACGACGTTGCGCGGGTCTACGCCCGACTCGGCTTCCGCAAGATCGGTACGGCGCTGATCGCCGAACCCGCCGAATAAGCCGGCTCCGTCCACTTCGCAGTGGTGTTACTTCTCACCGACATTTTCGGGGCTCTGTGATCGACAAGTGGTGTCCCAAACTCGGATACAGACGGTGTCCGTTTTCACCTACGAAGCCAGGCCTGAGTCAGAGCCACTGCGACGGTATGCCAGCCAGCTGCTGGTGCAGGGGCCAGGTGAGAGGCCGAGACTTCGGCCGGTGCCATTGAGCCCCACGGTCGAGCCAGCTTCGGCGCAGATGACGTACCTGGTTCACCTTCTCGTCGCCATATCCCGACTCTGTCCCGCAACAGTCACAGACGACGTGGAGCGAGCAGCCGAACTCATCGAAGCGCACATCGCCCACGTCCAGTCCGCAGACCCGGCACACCGTCTCGGCCATAAACTCCATGGCTGCAGGCTACCGATGCCACCAAATGCAACGACCTCTTAGCCGGGTCCTCGGACCAGCAGTAGTCGTCGCGGACAAGGAATGAAGCGGGCTCTATCGCTGATCTTGCGAGGTCGGCGAGGGGCAACCCCGTCAAGGCGACTGCCTCAGCAGTGACTCACCGAGGATCCGGCAGGTCCATCGACGCGAGCCTTGCCGGGTCGACGACGACAGCGATGCTGGCGATCCGGCCGTCGACGACGGTGAATGCGATGACCGAGAGCGGGGAGCCGTCCTCGCGCCACGACACGATACCGGGAAGGCCGTTGACAAGAACCGCCCGCCCCCGCGCGGCTGCGTCGGCGGACAGCTGCGCGCCGGCGGCGACCTGGGTGGCGCCCAGGGTGATGATCACGCCGTCGGGGGTGTCGACGGTCAGCCTCACCTCGGGGTCGAGCACGCGCAGCAGCCCTTCGAAGTCGCCGCGGCGAGCTGCCGCCAGGAAGGCTTGGACCACCTCTCGCTGCTCCCGTCCGACGGCCGTCGGCGATTCCCTCGCCTGCACCTTCCTGCGGGCGCGGCTCGCGAGCATCTTGGTGGCGTTGGTGGACTTGCCGAGGATCTGGCCGATCTCGTCGAACGGCACCGCGAACAGATCGTGCAGCACGAACGCCAGCCGCTCACTCGGCCCGAGCGACTCCAGGACAACGAGGAGCGCGAGCCCGACCGAGTCGGCGAGCACCACGTCGTCCTCCGGTTCAGGACCGTCGTCGACCGTCACTACAAGCTCGGGCAGCCGGTCGTCGTAGGACGCCTGAGGGTGGGACTGACGCGATCGCAGGACGTCGAGGCTGATCCGGCCGACCACCGTGGTCAGCCAGCCGGCGAGGTTGTGGATGGTCGCGGTGTCCTGGCGGGAGAGCCGCAGCCATGCCTCCTGGACCACGTCTTCGGCGTCGGCATGCGATCCGAGCATGCGGTGGGCGACCGCGCGCAGCCGGTCGCGCTGGGCCTCGAACGCCTCGGCCATCGGGTGCGTCGGGCTGGTGTCGGACATGTTGTTACCTTCCTCGGTTTCGCTCCGTCATGGGGATGACGGGCCCGGACGGGCGCAGGTAACCGATGAAGGAGCACAGCCGATGGAAGCACGTATGAAGGGCGCGATGAACCCGGACCTGGGCACTGCGATCCAGCACCTCTACAAGGCGATTGCCGCCGGGGGCGTGGACCAGCGCCTGCTGTCGCTGGTCCACCTGCGGGCCAGCCAGATCAACGGCTGCAGCCCGTGCGTCTACGCCTCGATCGAGGCGGCGAAGAAGGCCGGTGAGACGGAGGAGCGGCTGCACAACGTGGTCGCGTGGCGCGAGACGCCCTTCTTCACCGATGAGGAGCGGGCGGCGCTTGCGCTGACCGAGGCCGCCACCCGGATTCAGGACGGTGCGGCGGGGGTGACCGACGAGATCTGGGACGCCGTCGCCGACCACTTCAGTGAGGAGCAGCTGTCCGCGATCATCCTGGAGGTCGCGATGACCAACTTCTTCAACCGGATCAACCGCACGATCCGGGAGCAGGCCGGTAAGACCTGGTGAGCTGGGCGGGGCGCCATCCGCCCGGGGGTCGGCGACAGATCGCGTTCACCTGTGCGTCGACGCCCGGCGAGCGACGGCCGGCCCCGCAAGGCGACTTCATCCGGCCCCAGTTAGGGCACGCATCGAGTCGTGATCAATCTTCGGGAGTCGTCCTCGCTCTGACGCCTGATCCGTGGCCACTCGACCCGCTTCTGAGCGACGGGGTGGTTCGGGTGGCTCACGCCGCCCATCCGGTGTCCGGACAGAAACCCGGACAAGGACCTGACCAGGCCGGACAGCCCGGGCCCTGTCCGGGACAAGCGGCGGATCTTGTACTCGTCCGGCGAACGGAGCATCTTCTCTCACGGCGACCGGGCAGCCGTGAGGCGGCCGGCGCCGCGCCAGAGGTCCCGGGGCGTACGAGCTGGATGTGCCCCAGGGTGAGCGGGGGTTACCAACTCTGGGTCCAGTGCCGCTGAGTCATGACCTGCCGGCTGTTGCCGGCGGTCGACGGTCTGTCCGTCCGGCCATCACAGGGGCGGAGCACGAGGCAATTCCGGAGGGAGGAAGTGAACATGAGGGACTGGCGAGGGCGCACGCTCATGACCGCGGTCGCGGGAGCGAGCGCCGCCGTTCTGGCGACGGCCGTTCCCGCGCACGCCGACTCGATCGTCTACAACGGCTACGCCGAGGGCGGGTTCATCAGCTACGGGGACAAGGTCTGGGTGGAGCACTACGAGGGCTCCTACAGCTACGTGGAGTGGTACACGAACTACGGCCGCGAGGGTGAGTGCTCGGTGGGCGCCGCCACGGGGGGAACGACCTGCAACTACGACATGCGCGAGAACAGCAAGATCACCCTGCGCGTCTGCACCATGCCCGCCGCGGTGTGCAGCACGTGGGTCACGGACGACACGTAGCGACACGTCGTCCGCAGGCCGGTTAGGCCGGTTCAAGACCACACCCGACCAGGGGAAACGAGGGGAAAACAAATGAGATGGCGACGTTCCGTTCTCGGTGCCACCGCGGCCGCCGTTCTCGGCGCCGGCCTTGCCGTCGCGCCCGCGTCCGCCTCCACGTCCGCCGTCACCTGCAGCGGGTGGCAGAACGAGGGCACGTTCGAGAGCTACGACGAGGTCAAGGACGACGGCAGGACGGCGCCCATCCGCAAGGGGCCCTACGGCGAGTGCGCCCCTGTCATCACGCTTCAGGGCGGGTACTTCGTCGACATCGACTGCTACGTGTCGAACGACTACGGCCACACCTGGACGTACGTGTCCTTCAAGAGCGTCAACGAGCGCCGCTACTACGGGTGGATCTACGACGACCACCTGGCGGGCGGGGGCAGCTACGAACGCTGCTGACCGCGCTGCCGGTGAGCCGCCGGGGCCGGTGAGGGCCGTTGGGCGGGCTCCATGCGGCACCCCGCCGCACCGGCGGCCACCGCCAGCCTCCCCAACCCCGACCTCGGCGCGCCCGCAACCTGGGCGGCCTGACACCAAGGCCCGTACTTCCCGCGACGCACACCGCGCGGGAAGTACGGGCCTTGGTGTGTTTAGGGGGCCATACGGCGAGTACACCATCAGCCAGGCCCGCGTCGCCTTGTTCTCCTCGTGGAGCCAAAGAACCTTGAGGCATGGCTGGCGCTCATGTGCTGGCCGGCCCGGCCGCCAGGGAAGAGCCAGGGGCCCCGACTCGTTCTGGCCCAGGGCGGCAAAGCTCTGGCGGCTGCGGGCGAGTCGGCCTGCCCGGCGACGACGACGCGCTGCATGTCAGCAAGATCGCCCTCGCTGACGAAGTCCTCGTCGTCAGCCAACGGCTGCATCGGCGTCAGCACCCGCAGCGAGATCGCATACGCCCGCAGCCTCGGCAAACCCATCCGCTACGCGCATCCAGAGGGGCAGCACCGTCGCGCGCTACGGTTCCGTACCAAGGCCGCCCTCGCCCGGCGCCTGCAGGTGATGCAAGGCCGTCGGTGGGGCCCGACCTGGTGAGCTCCGGCGGGCCCAGGCGGTGCGACGGCTGGTGCCGACTCGTAGGCTGCCGCCATGACCGAGATCCAAAGCCCGACGCCCCGCGACGCCTTCGACCTGCTCATGGCCGGTAACCAGCGCTTCGTCTCAGGCACCCCCGAGCACCCGAACCAGGACGCCATACGCCGCACCGAGATCGCACCGTCCCAGCAGCCCTTCGCGGTGCTGTTCGGGTGCTCCGACTCCCGGCTGGCCGCCGAGATCATCTTCGACCGCGGCCTGGGCGACCTGTTCGTGGTGCGCACCGCGGGACATGTCGCCGGTGCAGAGGTCCTCGGTTCCGTCGAGTACGGCGTGAGCGTGCTCGACGCCCCGCTCGTCGTCGTGCTCGGCCACGACTCGTGCGGGGCCATCGCAGCCGCCCGCGCCGCAGCCGACGGTGGCAGGGTGCCCGGCGGCTTCGTCCGTGACGTTGTCGAACGGGTGACCCCGAGCGTGCTGGCAGCCCGCGCCGCCGGACGCGACCAGGCCGACGAGATCCTGGCCGAGCACATCGAGCACACCGTGGACCTGCTGCTCGAACGCTCCCGCGTCCTGGCCGAGCGGGTGGCCGCCGGCCGCCTCGGTGTGGTGGGGCTGTCCTACCGGCTGGCCGACGGCAGTGCACAGCTCGTCGCCTCTCGCGGCCTCGATGCGGCGGTCCCTGCCGCGTCCTGACCATCCCGCCCGTGGCTGCCCCTACGTGATTTGCCCGGGTCGGAGGAGGCCCGTATACGTGGAGGGGGAAACCCACCGGGTTCACCGCT
The DNA here is from genome assembly GCF_055572035.1 of Streptomyces sp. NPDC030838. Lineage (NCBI taxonomy): Bacteria > Bacillati > Actinomycetota > Actinomycetes > Kitasatosporales > Streptomycetaceae > Streptomyces > Streptomyces sp. NPDC030838. The sequence goes on from NZ_JBVIED010000009.1 coordinate 292,382, forward strand.
CGATCACCCCCCGAAGGGCACCGCCCGATGGCTAACGGAGCCGACCACGTGCCCAGCACCCCCCCCGCGCCGACCTGGCGCGGGCCGCGGGCTGCGAGGTGTGCCGGGATGGGGAACGGTCGTCACCGACGACGGGCGGCACGAGCTGTGCCCGGCCTGCCAGACCGGCGGAAGCTCAGCCGAATCCGCCGCGAATCCGCCCGGCCCTCGCACCCGGGAGCGGTAAGGGCGCGGCGTCGGCGCTGGTCACACGGTGGTCCGGGGCCCCGCGGCGCGGCGGAGCCGGTTGGCGATCGCCAGTCCCAGCCCCTCCTCCGCCGGCAGTGATGCGACGATGAGGTCGCACCCTTGCCGGTCGAGCTCGCGCAGGAACCCGTACAGCCCGCGCGCGTAGGCGGCCATCGAACCGGGGACCTGCACCACCGCGTGCGCCTTCACCTCAGCGTCGGCGAAGGCGGCAGGAAGAAAGACGCCGACCCGGTGCCCCAGTTCCTGTGCCAGCTCCGCCTCGGCGACGACCTTCTCCGGCTCGACCAGGACGACCCGAGCACGAGGCGCGTAGTGCGACGGATGCTGGCCCGGCACCCGGATGGGGCTGGTCGAGGGGACCGCGAGCGGGCGCCCCAGCACCGCTTCGAGGTCCTCGCGCGTCACCCCGCCGGGCCGCAGGATGGTCGGGATCTCGCCGGTGGCGTCGACGATGGTCGACTCGACACCGACCTCACAGGGGCCGCCGTCCAGCACGAAGTCGACGGCGTCGCCGAGCTCGGCACGGACGTCGTCCGCGGTCGTGGGGCTCACCGAGCCGAAGCGGTTGGCGGACGGGGCCGTGACACCGCCACCGAAGGCCGACAGCAGCGCGAGTGCCACGGGGTGGTCGGGCACACGCACGGCCACCGTCTCCAAGCCACCGGTCGCTTCCAGGGGCACCCGGCGACCGCGCCGCAGGACCATCGTGAGTGGCCCCGGCCAGAAGCGTTCGGCCAGCAGGCGGGCCGTCGCGGGTACCTCCTGGACCCAGTCGTCCAGGTGCTCCGCGCCGCCGATGTGGACGATCAGCGGGTGCGAGGGCGGGCGCCCCTTGACCTGGAAGATACGCGAGATGGCGGCGGGGTCCTCGGCGTTGGCGCCCAGTCCGTAGACGGTCTCGGTCGGGAGGGCCACCAGGCCCCCGGCGCGCAGCACACCGGCCGCCTTCTCGATGTCACTGGTTCGTGCCCTCACTCTCGCCATCCTAGGCGCGTCAAGGACCGGCGACGGTCTTGATCAATCTCAGCGCCAACGACGGTTCCATTGATCCCCGGGGCCGCTCAAGATCAACTGCTTAGCGCTAATGACTGTTCCGTTGTTCCCCGAAGCCGGAGCAACCCCCGGTGCGCCTGGCTTCAGGCAGATGCTCGGTGCCAAGCGGCGGCAAGGTGCAGGAGTTCCGGCACGCCTGGGGCGGTCGGGAAGGAGTGGAAGCGGGGGAGGAGGTCGTCGACGAGGCGGACGCAGCGGGGTGCTCCGGTGCGGCGTGCCAGCAGAAGCGACTGGGTGGCGGCGGCCGCGGCGGGTTCGGGCTCTTTGAGGTCGAGGTAACTGGCGGCCCGGTAGGCGAGGAAGACGCTGCGGGTTTTGTCCCGGGCCGCGGGCAGCAGGCGTTCGCCGTCGGTGATGAGCTGGTGGGCCCGGGTGGTGTCGCCGAGGTCGAGGAGGGCCTGGCCGGTGTCCACGGCGAGGTCGGCGTCGGACAGCCACGCGCACCAGGCGGGCCGGTCGTCGCGGGCTTGGCTCAGATGCTTCTCGGCTGCCGCGAGAGCGCGCAGTGCGGGGCGCTGCTCTTGGCGGGCGGCGTGGGTGCGGGCCAGGCGGAGTTGGAGGAGGCTGCGGGCGGCTGGGTGGGTGGCGCGGGTGAGTGCGTGGGTGAGGAGGTCCTGGGCGAGGGCGTGGTTGTTCTGCCAGGCGGCTTGGTAGGCGAGGTCGCTGATGAGGCCGGCGCCGCGGTCGGTGTCGCCGGTGGCGCGGCTGTTGTGGAGGGCGGCGATCCAGTACTGGGCGGCGTGGGTGTGGTCGCCGGTGTCGAAGCGGCGCCAGGCGAGGGTCTGGGCGATGTCTGCTGCGAGGGTGTGCAGGCGGCCGCGTGTGGGTGGGGAGTGGCGGCCGTTGTCGAGGAGATCGGTGACGGTGGTCAGGTGGGCGTGGAGGAGGCGGGTGGTGTGGGCGTGGTGGCGGGGGTCGGCTGAGGTGAGGTGCTGGGTGGCGGCCTGGAGGGTGCCGACCAGGTCGCCGTCGACCGGGTCCGGTGGTGTGAGGGCTAAGGCGGGCGGGATGTGGGCGGTGGCCCAGTCGGCGGTGAGTGCGGTCAGGGCGGTGGCGGAGATGGTGAGGAAGGTGCGGCGGTCCACGGGTCGCAGGGCCTCTCTCAGGGCGGGCACGGTGGCGTGGGGGCCGAAGGGGACGACGCCGGTGTCGGTCAGGGGCAGCCAGCCGGGCCACGGGCCGTCGACGATGTCGGCGGGCAGGCCGAAGGCTTCGGCGATGTAGATCTGGGAGTCGTCGTCCGGGCGGACTCCGCGCTCCCATTTTGCGCGCGCGGGAGGTGTCCGTGCCCGAGCGCAGGCCGCGGCGGGCGGCAGCGGCCCGCACCCGGGCCGCCAGGGTCTTCTGCGACATGCCGCGGGCCCGGCGGGCGAGGGCCAGGGGGTGAGGAGCCCGGTCATCCACTCCGCCATCGTGTCACCGTCCGGCAACGGTCCGCGACGAAGTGGCCAGAACGGGACCCCTGGGGGACCTCTGCTGTTGCCCGCCGCGTGCGCTCATCGTCGACAGCAGGCTGCGCAGCCGTCTCCCGGTCCGCGTTCTGGCACGAAGGGGCACGCACATGAGCCATCAGCATCCACAGCCTGCTTCCCCGTCCTCGCCGCCCTCTGCTCTGCCGCGCCTGCACGGAGCGACGGTCCTCGTCACCGGCGGGGCCGGTCTGATCGGTTCACGAATAGTGCGTGGCCTGCGGGCTCTTGGCGCCACACCCTTCGCGCTGTGCTCCCTGGACGCCTATCCGCCCAGCGTCTACCGCTCCCTGTTCGGCATCGACGCCGACAGCCCAGAGGTGATCACCGGCGACGTGCGCGACGCCGGCCTCGTGCAGCGGGTGATGCGCCGAGCCGACTACGTCATCCACGCGGCCGCCCTCGCGGATGTCGCAGCCTGCACCCGGCAGCCGCAGGACGCCATCGACCACAACATCACCGGCACCCAGACCGTGCTCACCGCGGCGGCGGCCTCAAACCGGCTGCAGCGCCTGGTGTTCGTCTCCTCCGCCTCCGTGTACGGCAACGGCGACCCCGACGACTGGGCCCGGCCCGACGACGAACACCGCACGGTCCGCGAACTGCTGCAGGCCGTCTACGGCCGCACCGTTCCCCGCTTCGCCGAACACGCCCCGCTGCGCCCGCTGTCCGTATACGAACACCAAGGCGTTCGGAGAAGTGCAGACCGCGCTCCAGCTCGGCGCGGTGGGCACCTCCCACACGGTGGTGCGCTACTTCTCCGTCTACGGTGAACCACAGGTCATCAAGCCGGGCAGTCACTCGTGGGTGGTGGCCTGGTTCGCGGCACGGGCCGCGCTCGGCCTGCCCCTGCAACTCAACGGCGGCGGCCACCAGGTGCGGGACCTGGTCCACGTCGACGACATCGCCGACGGCACCCTGCACGCTCTGGCCTGCCCGGCCGCCGACGGCGAGATCGTGAACATCGGCACCGGCCGGCCCACCACCATCCGCCGCGTGGCCGACCTCATCGCCGGCCACTACCCCGGCACCCCCGTGCGGGAGACGCCGATGCCGCCCGGCGACCCGCTCGGCGGCTGCGCCAGCACCACCCATATGGAGCGGGTGCTGGGATGGCGGCCCGGTATCTCGCTGGAGGACGGCATCGCCCGGTACGTGCGCTGGCTGCGCGCAACCCCCGCCGCCCTCCCGCAGTGGCTGCGCGAAGACGCCGCGGCCAAGCCGGTCTAGATCACCGGGGGACGGCCCAGACGGGTCATGCGGGCCACGGTCGCCCACCGCATCGGCAGACGGCGCCCGGCGGACGTGCGCACGCCCTCCCAGAAGCCGCCCGTCCAGGCCCGCAGCCCGTCACGCGACCGGGTCCGCAGCAGCGTCAGAACGGTCCACACCCCCAGATAGGCGGGGACCAGCAGCGCGGGCAGATGCCGCTTGGCCAGCCACACCCGGTTGCGGGCCGTCATCCGGTAGTACACCGCGTGCCGGGCCGGGGACGTCCTGGGGTGCTGCAGCAGCAGCGACGGCTCGTACACCACCCGCCAGCCCGCATCCAGGGCCCGCCACGCCAGATCGGTCTCCTCATGCGCGAAGAAGAACTCCTGCGGCCAGTCGCCCACCTGATTCAGCATGGACATCGACAGCGCGTGCCCACCGCCCAGGAAGGTCGTCACCTCCCCGCCGCGCATCGGGTCCTTCGCTCGCAGCCTCGGCACATGCCGGCGCTGGGTGTGGCCGTGCTCGTCCGCGATCCGGAACGACACGACCCCCAGCCGGTCGTCCGCCGCGTACATCGCGGCCACCTTCGTGAAGACGTCCGTGTCGACCAGCAGCCCGTCGTCGTCCAGGTCGACCACCACATCGACGTCGCCGCACGAGCGCAGATGCTCGATCGCCGCGTTCCGCCCGCCGGAGACCCCCAGGTTCTCCTCGAGTTCCACCCCGTCCACCCCGGCCGGCAGCTCCGGGAGCGGCGTGCCGTTGCCGACCACCACCACCCGTGCCGCGGGCAGATCCTGCCGGGCCACCGACTCCAGCAGCGCCGCCAGCTCGGCCGGCCGGTTGCCCATGGTCAGGACGGCAACTCCCAAACGCGGGTGACTCACAGGTGAACTCCCATCGACTTTCCGACGGCCGCAGCCTAGCGATCCCCAGCTCCCGTCCCGGCCACACCGTTCAGGAGGAACACCCATGCCCGACGTCCGACTCCTGCGCTTGGGGGACTACCTCAGCGCACCCGCCGACGCCGACCTGGCGGGCACCGCATACGCCGACCTCGACCTGCGCGACTTGGCCTGGTGGTTGGCCCACTGGACCGACCTGCACGCACAGGCCCTCGCCCAGGTCGAGCATCGCATCCATCCGACCGCCCGGATCCATCCCACGGCGATCATCGGCGACGACGTGATCATCGGGCCCGGAGCCAAGGTCTGGGAGTTCACCACCGTCCGCGGCCACACCGTCATCGGCGCGGACGCCTCAGTCGGCTTCAACTGCGAGGTCACCAACGCCTACATCGGCCCGCGGAGCGTGCTGGGGCACCGCATCGGCATCAACCGCACCCTGCTCGGGACCAGCGTCCACCTCTCAGCGAACGTCCCCGTCGCCGCGATCCACCTCACCCGCGACATGACCCGCCCCGACCGCGATGTGATCCTCCGCCTGCCCGACGGCCTCTACCGCTGCCGCACACCACGCTTCGGCGCTGTCATCGGGGACCACACACAGACCGGCACCGCCATCACCATCGGCCCCGGTGTCGCCATCGGCCGCCACTGCCAGATCAACTCTCATACGGCCATCGGACCCGCCAGCGTGATACCCGCTCACCACCTCATCAGCCCAGACAACCCCACGACCCACCAGGCCCGACGCCGAGCACACCCCCGACTCCGCTGACACAGCCGGCCGGGCGTACGCCAAACGAAGCGCACGCCTCGGCCCGTCCTACGCAACGCCGAGCTCTTGTATGAGTGGTGCGCCCTGTCCACGAGCCAACACCGTTTCGTTGCAATCCCGACTAAACGCCCTGAAATATGACTTCTGTTATGGATGCCCAGGAACTATGGGAGCGACCGGATGAGGCGGCCAGCGAGCCCCTCCCCGAGGACATGGTCGCCGCGATCGCTGCAGAGATCGAAGCGGCGAAGGCCTGCGACGGCCGCGTCGGCGAGGAAGAGACCGGCCCCACCTGCTGCCTCTCGTTCCGCACAAGCCCCGCGTGCGACGACGGGCAGGCATCCGGCATTTCCCACGCGAAGCCCAGCTGCTCCGTCATCCGATTGGATCGGTGCCGGACCGGAGTCCCGGAATGTCCGGGTTCATTGGACGCGTGCGATGCATGTCGTCAAACGATCGTTTGCCGACGCCCAGGGCTCGTTGCCGTGTCAGGCTTCGCGGGGCCATGATGACCACATGGGCCACACTCGGTTACCCGATCCCGACGCCGCACGCCAGGAGCTCAGGGAGGCAGTCTCGGAACTTGGATCACAAATCGCCAAGCAGGCGCGCACCCACGCAGACGCCGTATCCCTGCTCCTGGAAGGGGGAAGACTGCGAAGATCGACGAGGGAAGCGGCAGACCTCATTAACCGCATTGGTGCAGCTCCCCACTCGTACGGCTCCTGGGCCCAGGCTGCTGAGGGCATCCTCGAGGGGTTCTTCCGTGGTGATACCGGGGGGAACTTCTTCGGCATCCGCGAAGCGCTCCGACCGGCGATTGAGGCGACGGATCGGTTCGAGAGGGCGAACGCGGGAAAAGGGAAGGGATACAAGCCCGGTGGGGGCCGGACGAACAGGACGCTGTGGGACGCATCGGAGAGAGAGCTAAGGCCAATCCTCGGTGAACTCCACGAGAGTCTCCTCGCGCTAGCGGACCGCCTGACGAGGTCAACTCCAGCTCTACCCTTGCTTCCTGCACAGCATCCGCCCACGTTCGCCCGACTCCGCGAGGATGCGGTGGCGGAGACGGTCGCCGAGCGGCTCACCACGCTCATAGACGAGGGCGTCAAGCAGTACCAGGCGGCCAAGGACGGCGGCTGGCCCGGGTCGGTCCCATTGGCGCGCGGTAGTAACCATTTCCCGCCAGGATGCGCGTTGTACGATAACTTCGCGGATTCTTTCAGCGGATTCCTGACAACTGACGTCCTCACCCGATTCAACGTTGCGCTTTCGGGACGAGGGAAATTCAATCTCAATGTTCCTCGCGCCCCAGTGGGGATCAAGCATGCGGAACTCCTGGTCGGCGGGACGGTCAACGGCAGCGATCGCGTCTTATCAGCGATGTATCGGGAGATTGCCGTCAGGATTCATCCGCGGATCTATGCAGCCTATATTGCGATCGCGGTCAACTACCTTGCGGAGGTGCTGGAGCTCATGCCCAAGTACGCGGAGGACTCCGGGCAAGGCAAGCGACGCGACCCGATCACCATCCACGCACGCAACATCGGCGCGATCGGAGAAGTGCACAACAGCCACGTCTCCGTAGCCGACACGGTCACCAGCCTCGGCGCGACTATCCAGGCCGTCGCCGACCGCGGGCAGACCGACGCCGCGGACGCCATCCGTGCGCTGGCTGAGGCCATCGAGCAGGATCCTGAGCTCGCTGAGGACCTGCGCGCCCAGCTCCTCGACAACGTCGCCGACGTCGCCGACGCGGCGGCCGCACCGGACGGGCCCCGCGCACTCAGCCGCGGCAGAGCGGCCATGGCCGCGATCACCACCGCCGCCGGCACGTCGTCCCAACTCGCTCAGGCTGTCAGTACCTGGCAGGGGGTCCTTGGCCAGCTCTTCTAGGGCGCGTAGCGAGTCGTGATCAGCAGACCCGCGACGACCCGCCATGACGCAACGGCGGCTCGATCCGCGACCGGGCACGGCCAAGAAACGATGTTGCCCCCGCCTGTGAAGGTCACTAAGCTCGGTCGGGTGACTGCCGGGTCGGCCATGGGCCACGCACGAGTGAGGTTCCCGGCCTCGGCGTGAGCACGAGGCGGGCAAGAGGCCCGCCCCCTTCTCCGCGTCTTAGCTCCCGGCGCCCGCATGCGGCGCCCCATTCCAGCGGATCCCAAGACCGGAGACACACCACTGATGTCCTATGACCAGCAGTACCCGCAAGAATCCGAGCTGTCGGCGGCCGGCGTCCAGCTGAACCACATTGCCATCTACGCAAGCGACCGGCACCTGTCTGCCGAGTTCCTCGCCGCGGTCCTGGGCTTGAAGGTCGGCGCCCCGTTTGGGCCGTTCCTGCCCGTCGACCTTGGCAACGGCGTGACGCTCGACTACTACGAGAAGAGGGACGAGCCGATCCAGTCGCAGCACTACGCCTTCCTCGTCCCTGACGAGCAGTTCGACGCCGTTATCACCCGTCTGGAGGTGGTCGGGGTCACCTACTACGCCGACCCCAGCCACACCGAACCCGGCCAGATCAACCGTCTGTTCGGTGGTCGCGGCGCTTACTTCGACGACCCGGACGGTCACAACATGGAGGTCATGACTCGGCCTTACGTCCGCCCTTAGGGCGCGACAGGGCTGTGATCAAGGGGTGCCTCGGGTGAGGTCTTTGATCCAGATCATCGAGGCGCGCAGGTGCAGTCCGGCGAGGTAGCTGTCCGGGGCCTTGTCGTATCGGGTGGCGATGCCCCGCCAGGACTTGAGCTTGTTGAGCAGGCGCTCGACCACGTTCCTCTCCTTATAGAGGTCGGCGTCGTGGCTGACGGGCCGGCCGCCCCTGGAGCCCCTCCTCTTCCGGTTGGCGGCCTGGTCCGACTTCTCCCGGATGACTGCCTTGATATGGCGTTTGCGCAGGTGGGCCCGGTTGCCGCGGGACGAGTAGGTCTTGTCCCCGGCGACCGCGTCCGGCCGGGTGCGGGGCCGGCCGACAGGACCGCGGACGCGGATCCTTCCCAGCACTGGGATGAACTGCGGGCTGTCAGCGGCTTGTCCAGCGGTCAGGACGAACGCCAGCGGGCGGCACTTGCGGTCGACGGCGAGGTGGACCTTGCTGGTCTGCCCGCCCCTGGAACGTCCGAGGAGGGCGGCCTTCAGTCGGCGCTTTTGCCGACGCCGGATGCGTCGTCGCTCGTCCCGCTCGGGATCGGCTTCGGCGTCCTGCCCGCTTTGTTCTTCGCGGCTGCCCCCTTTGACCCGACCTTCCCTTCCTCGGCGGCAGCCTCCTCGAGCGCGGTGATGACGTCCTGGTCCAGGTGCATCCCGGCGGCGTCGTGGTGGGCCCGCGCGGTGGTGGAGTCGATGCTGACCAGCGACAGGTCCACCTCGCCCCGCCTCGTAGCCTCCGCGATCAGCCCTTCCATCAGGGCCTCGAACACCCGCGTCACGCCACTGCCGGAAGCGGTTGGAAACGGTCGACCAGGCACCGAACTCCTGCGGCATCTCCCGCCACTGCCCGCCTGTCCTGAACCGTCAGATCACACCCTCGAACTGCTGCCGCAGCCGCTCGGGGTACGGCCCGTACTCGCCGATCGGTAGGTACGGGCCGATGAAATCCCACTCCGCATCTGTCAGTTGCACTCGCGTCACGCAAAACGAACTACGGATCAGGCCCCGCCGCGAAGGCAAATCCCGCAGATTGATCACGACTCGATACACGCCCTAGTGCTGCACCGCACAAGTTCCGCCGATGGCTATCGGGCGGTGAGGTGTTTGTTGATGGCGTCGATGTCGAGGCGGTCATGCGTGGTGCAGGTGCCCCACGGTTGCCAGCACGATGAGCGACGCGGGGTTGCCGAGGCCAGGGTGTTCCCGGTTTGTGTATCAGCAGGGTCGTTGCCCACCTGACCCAGCCGCCCGCCGGCCTCACTGCTGACCTGGCCCGGCCGGTGGAGGGTCAGTGACCGGCGCCAGCCTTGACCGCTTTCGTGGCGAAGTAGCCGGAGAGCCAGCCGGCGGTGGCCTCCGAGTGGTGCGGCGCCTCGGCGAAGCCGGTGATGGCGAAGCCCGCCGCGATCTGCCCGCCGATCTGCTCGGTGAGCGTGTGGCTGTACTCCACCGGCGCATCGAGGCCCCACAGCCGTTCCCGCTCGGCAGGCTCCAGGTGAGTGAGGTCGCTGTAGGGCAGGCGGTGGCGCACCACCAGCTCGCCGCGCGCCTCCAAGGACTCGGCGTCGAAGAGGTAGACGTCCGGGTTGAGGAAGCCGGACAGCAGCGTCCCGCCGGGGCGCAGCACGCGGTGGCACTCGCGCCAGACCGGCGCCAGCTCCGGGATGAACAGGTTGGAGACCGGGTGGACGACAAGGTCGAACGAGGCGTCCGGGAACGGGCTCAGGTCGCGCGCGTCGCCGAGCACGGTGCGTAGGACGAGCCCCTCCCGCGCCGCGACCATCTCGTCCTGCGCCAGCTGGCGGGGCGAGTTGTCGAAGACGGTCACCCGCGCGCCCGCCGCGGCCAGCACCGGACCCTGCTGCCCGCCGCCGGAGGCGAGGCAGAGCACGTCGCGACCGGCGATCTCCGGCGGGAACCAGGTCGGGTCGACCGGCTCGTACCCGATCAGGACGATGGACCACTGGCCGGCCCGCGCCTTCGCGATCACCTCGGGGCCGACCGGGCGTGACCACTCGTTGCCCTTCTCCACCTCGCGGTCCCAGGCGAGGCGGTTGTGCGCGACGGGGTCGACGGGAGTCTGGCTCATACGCCGTACCCTAGTTGCTGCACCGCACAAGTTCCGCCGATGGCTCTCGGACGGTGAGGTGCTTGTTGATGGCGTTGATGTCGAGGTGGTCGGGATCGAAGGTGCCGCCGATCCAGTCGAGGAGTTCTTCGTGCTGCTCGTGCTGGGGGTCGGTGATCGCGGCGATGTAGTCCACGTAGCCCCAAGGGCCGCCGCGGTCCTCGGGTGGGCAGGCTCGACGGCCGGTCAGGCAGCGCGGTAGGTGGTACCTGGCGCGGTGGACAGGACCTTCTCCACCTCGATGTGGTGGACCCAGTCGTCGCCGAAGTCATAGGTGTAGCTGATCGTGTCGCCGGCGGTGGGAGCGACCGTATCCAGCGGGGCCTTCCGCTCGTCGCGGTGACCGGGTTCGCTGTCGCGTAGCCCGTAGTCGCCGGCCGGGGTGGTGAAGAGGTGCATGTGGTAGTTCTCCCAGCCCATCGCGGTCTGGATCGCCAGGTGCAGACGGGCGAGTTTGAGGTCGGCCGGGACCTGCAGCCGCCGCCAGATCGGCGGGTGGATGTCGGCCAGGGTGACCTTGATCTGCAGGACGGAACGGAGTCAGCGGGCATGGCACTCTTCCTTCGCGGCGGCGGGCTCGTCCCCGGTCTGGCGGGGTCGACCGTCGTAGTTCCAACGGAACGGACAAGCCGTCTCGTTGTGGGCGATGGCGAAGTCGCTGACCTTCTCAAGCAGGTCGGTGCGGGAGGAGAAGTCGCCGTGACGCAGTACGGCGCGGGCCAGCAGGGAGAAGAAGATCTCCACCTGGTTCAGCCAGGAGGCGTGCTTGGGGGTGTAGTGCGGCACGATCCGCGGGTGCCGCTTCAGCCAGGCCAGGGTGGCCTTGGAGGTGTGCGAGGAGCCGTTGTCCAGGATCAGATGGATCATCAGCCCGGCTGGAATGCACCGCTGAAGCCGGGCCAGGAACCGGATGAAGTGCGCGGAGTCGTTGCGCTTCAGCTCCTCCATGACCACCTGACTGGTGTGCACGTCCAGCGCGACGGTGACCGAGACGATGCCGTGGCGGATGTACTCGAACTCCCGCCGCCGCACCCGTCCCGGGCCCGGCGGCCGGCCGGGCTGCTTGCGCGAGCGGGCGGCCATCGCGGTCTTCTCGTCCACTGACAGCACCATTGAGCCCGGCGGGCAGTTGCGGTAGAGGGCGCATACCTCGGCCGCCTTGGCGAAGAACTGCGGGTCGGCGGGCCGGGTCAGCCAGCCTCGGACCCGGTGCGGCTTGAGCTGCAGCTCGGCCAGGATGCGTCCGACCTGGAGGCGGAGATGCCCGTGTCCGCCAGATGATCGGCGATCAGCCGATGCGACCAGCCGTCATAGGGGTGCGGCGGCGTGCTGGTGGCCGCCGCCACGACCCGCAGCCTCACCTGCAGCCCATAGACCGGCGGCCGGCCCGAGCGGGGCCGGTCTTTCAGTCCGGCCATTCCCTCCCGGGCGAACCGGTCCCGCCATCGCACCACCGTCGAGACATCTACCCGGACGATCTCCGCTATCCGCCAGGCCGGACAGCCACCGGCCGCGAGCAGGACTATGTGAGCCTGGCGGGCATCGCGCTGCGGCGTGGTATCAGCCCGTACCCGTGCCTCCAGCACACGCCGATCATCAGCGTCAAGCACCATTCCCGGTCAACGAGCCGATGGCCATGGGCGGAACTTCCGCGGCGCAGCACCAGGAGGTGTCGGCGCCGCTATGAAGGACAGCATCAGGATTCGGGCCGGCTCCTGCTCCGACATGAACCAACCGACCTTCACTGCATGGCCGTTGACGAAGATCTTGCCGGAAAGAATGGCCAGTGGCGGGGGTTGATGGATGAGCGATCCGTCCCCAGGATGGCAGGACCTCCACCAGCAAGAACGCGCCGGAGCCGGCGAAGTGTCCGGCGAAACAGCGCCATCCCCGATGAACAGGCCAACCGCGGCCATCCCCATCGCGGGCTCCTTGCTCGGCTTGGCTGCGGCAAGCGATTACTCCAGCCGCCGCTCCGGTTGTTCCTCGTCCTCGCCGGACACATGCACATCGCCGACCGCGATGTTGACCTCGACGACTTCCAGACCGGTCATCCGCTCGATGGCGGCGATCACGTTCTCCCTTACGTCGCCCGCGACCTCGATGATGGAGACGCCGTACTCGACGACGATCTCCAGGTCGACCGCGGTCTGTACCTCGCCGACCTCGACTTTCACCCCGCTGGTGACGGACTTCCCGCCGGCACCGGGCATACGTTCACGCATGGCCCCCATGCCACGGGCGAACCCACCGCCCATCGCATGGACGCCCGGCACATCCCGGGCCGCCATCCCGGCGATCTTCGCCACCACACCGTCGGCGATCGTTGTACGGCCCCGCGACCCCGGATCGCTTCCGTGCGAAACCCCCGCACTTTTCCTACCGCGCTCGCCCAACGATCCCGCGCGCGGGGACTCGGGCCGGTTCCGCAGTCCCGTATCTGTCATCTTCGGTCACCATCGTTCCGAGGGGTAAAGCGGCCTGTCGTGCCCCTTCCAAACGGAAGGGCTGTTCGGGTGGCCGATCGGACTGCCCTACCGGACGCGGGACCTGCGGCCGCGCCCCCTTCGCGTTCTGAGGAAGACCAGGTCGGCGATGAGCACCATCACCCCGATGATCGGCAGGTGGAGCGTGTCGCTGCCGAGCGCCCCGATGACGCCGAGCGCAGCCGCCACGACGAGCAGCAAAAGAAACAGCACCACGTCAGCCTCCTGGCGTCAGCGGCGGGCCAGTTGTTGTGCGCCGTCCACACGGGCGGCGCGGTCATCTCCCGGCCGTTCGGGTCCCCGACATCGCAGCTGCGTCACTCGTGGAGATCGGCCGAGTGGATCACATCCGCTCCCCGTGGCATGTGCCGGTGACGCAACGGCCCCGGCGTGTACACACCGGGGCCGCCCTTCCGGGTCGTTGCACGTGAGAGTGCACCGGCCCACTCACCAGCGTATGCCCGGGAGGCCATTTCGGTCATATGGGTGGACATGGCCGTCATGTGACCGACCGGAGCCTGAGGGCGGCCTGAGCCGTGTCAGTCACCGTCCTCCTCCTCGGATTCCATAACCCGGATGCCCTTGTGCGTCAGTGTGACCATCGCGGGGGTGTTTCCTCTCGCCCAGTCGACCTGGACCAGGCCCTCGGCCGCCAGGTACGTGCAGGCGGCGGCCAGGTCCTCCTCGGGCATGGAAAGCTCCTCACGCAGCCGTGCCCCCGTGAGGCCGAGGAGACGATTGCCCTCGATGGCCTCGTACAGGGTCTTCATGATCGCCTCGCGGTAGTGCCGCCGCTCGTGCAGTGTCGCCATGGCCGCCTGCCTCTCGTGCCGGCACGGCCGGAAATCCGTAGGTCTGGGGCGGAACCCTCTTTCCCTCGCTGAGGGCAGTCTCCTCAGATTTCGTCCGGATGTGTTTGATCATCCCGGGAGGACTGGCTGGTCGACAGCCAGGAGCGCACCGGCTCCGTCATGCGCGTGGTGTCCACGGTGAGGTGGAGGCGTGTTCCGCCGTCAGCGCCTGCGGGGTAGCTGCGTGCTTCCGTGGCGGCGAAGCAACGGCGGATAATCTCCGCGACATGGCGAGCCGCCTCCGGGTCCGCAGCGACGATACGAACCTCCGCGTGCCCGGCCGACGGCAGTTCCGGTGACTTCATGGTGACCCCTTGCTCCTTCAGGACGACGTACACCGGGCGACGTGACGGTGGGTGTGACGTCGCCCATGCCCGCCCCGAGCTGGAAGCGGGTCTGTGTCTCAGCCGTTCCCCTCGCGATCCTCGCGGCGTGTGGCGTCGGCAGGAGGAGCCTTGAGCGGTGCGGCCGCACGTGGACTCCTCCGGTTCCGCCGACCGACTCCCGGAAGGGCATCGCTGTAGCGGAACGCCCTGATCCTTTGCGTATGCTGCGCGTTGAGCCGGTGGATCAGGACCATTCCCACGATGATCACAAAAATGATCACGCCGACGGTGACGGCTGCCTCCACGTCCTCACCTCTTCACGGCGGAATCCAGGATCCCGGTCGCGGCTCCGCCGTCGGTCTCCCATTCCTCTTCCCGGTTCCGAGTGTCTGCCGCGTCGTGGGCCATGGCCTCATGGGCCATCAGACCGCTGGCGGTGCGGATGCCTTCCGGAACGGCTGCCGCTGCCATCAGCCGGGCAGCGGCGGACGGCTCCGTCTCCGGAGGGATCACCAGCAGGTCCAGGCGGCCCACCGTGTAGGAGAGGAGGATCACTTTGTTCGGGTCCTGCTCGTCGGCGAACCAGCCGACATGCACCGTGTGCCCCGTGACGGGGACCTTACGGGGGATGACGGGCCAGTGGGCCGGGTTCACGGTGACGCGGGTGATCCGGCCCCAGCACGCGTCCAGCACGTCCGTGAGCGTGGGTATCTCCTGGAGGAGATCACGGGAGCGGGGCCACCAGGCACCGTCCAGGAGACCTGGAACCGGGCCGGTCGGGGCCAGGGACAACCGGGCCGACGCCGAAGCCAGCTGCTCTTTGATGATCGTAGGTTCGATGGTCACGGTCATCACGCGGACCTGTCCCCGGGCCTCGTCCGGGAGGCCGGCGTTGTCGTTCACCGGGAACGGCACCGACATGGTGGCCGGTGTGCGAAGTACTCCCGGTCCTTTCACTCTACGCCGCTCCCAGGCCCCGGGACGCGCTCGTGAGCAGGCATTTCACCGAGAGGCAACGAGTCCGGCACCGCCGGCGCGCAGCCGGTGCGGCAGCGCACGACATACGGTGAGAGGAGGAGGTGCCGCGTTCGGCGGCGAAACCGAATCCCGCAGACAGGCGGACGCACCATGACCGAATCCGACATCCCTCGGACGCCCGGGCTCCTGCCCGACGCGATCCATCGGGCCGCGAAACCCGGGACGGTTCTTCTGAGGCTGGAGACGACACAAGCCCGGGAAGGCAACCTCGACGGCGCGTGGTGGCCACGGTCCCGCGACATCGGCGCCGAGCTGCCCGACCTCATCCACGTGCTGGCCGGGCACCTCGGCCCCATCACGCGTGTCGGCCTTGACGCCACCGCATGGGACGAACTTCCCACGCGCCTGGTCATTGACGACCGGGTCGTCCATATCGACTCCTTCCCGGTCGGTGACGACACCGTCCTGATCACTCGGGGCGACCGGGACTACTTCTCCCTTCTTGTGGTCCCGCCCCACGCGACACCCGACGCCGCCCGTGCCGCGATGGCCAGGGCCGTCCGGGCCGACAACGCCACCCAGGCCGCACAGATCCTCATCGACACCGGAACCCATCAGGCGCATCTGATCCCCGCGGAGCACCCTCGGACCGGCGAGGAACGCCACGACCCCCAGAAATGACGTCTGGAGCCCCGGGCGCCCGCGGGACTGTCGTTGCCGGGCGGCACCTTGGCTCGCTGAACGGGGCCTGGCCCGGCGGGACCCGGAGCTGGTCGGACTTCCCGTCGACATCGGCTGCCGCGTGCCCGACTTCGACGCGTTCGCCAAGCTGGGGCGACCCCTTGCCCGGCGGCTGGACCGGTTTGCCCAGATGGCCGTCGTCGCCGCTCGCCATGCCGTGACCGATGCCAAGCTCGATCCCGACACCTGGGACTGCACCCGCGTCGGCGTGGTCCTGGGCGTGGGAAGCAACAACCTCCACACCTACCTCCGGGAGTTCACCCGCCTCGGCGAGGGCCGGCCCACCCACGTCTCCCCCATGGCCCTGCCGCGCAGCGTCCCCAACATGGCGGCCGGGGGGCCCAGGTCGCCCTCGACCTCGGCGCCCGGGGTCCCAACTTCACCGTCTCCACCGCCTGTGCCTCCGGCGCCACCGCTCTGGGTCTGGCCCGCGACCTCGTGGCCGCCGGCACCTGCGACGTCGTCCTCGCCGGCGGCAGCGAGTCGGGCCTGTCCAGGATGACGGCCACCTGCTTCGCGCAGATGCAGGCCCTCTCACGCCACACCGGATGTCCCGAAGAGGCATGCCGCCCCTTCGACACCGGGCGCGACGGGCTGGTCCTGTCCGAGGCCGCCGCCGTGCTCGTCCTGGAAGCGCCGGAGCACGCCGCACGGCGCGGGGCGCACAACCGGGCCCGGCTGCTCGGCCATGGCGCCAGCGCCGACGCCCACCACCCGGTCACACCACACCCGGAGGGGGCGGGGGCGGAGCAGGCCATGCGCGCCGCTCTTGCCGACGCCGGGTGCTCACCCGCCGACGTGGACCATGTCAATGGCGCACGGCACCGCCAATCGGGCCGGGGACGCCGCCGAAGCGCGGGCGCTGCTACGGCTGTTCGACGGAGCACCGCCACCCATCACCGCACCAAAAGGCGTCCTCGGGCACAGTCTGGGCGCGGCCGGGGCCGTCGAGGCGGCGGTGACGGTGCTCGCCCCGGAGCACCGGAGCCTTCCGCCCACGGCCAATCTGACCAGTCAGGACCCCGGATACGAAGTCGACGTCGTCCAGCGGCAGCCGCGCCAGGTCAGCACGATGGAGACGGCCATGTCGTCGTCCTTCGGCTTCGGGGGACAGAACGCGGTGCTGGTGCCGGGCTGGGCCTGACGGCGCGGATCAACATCGGGGGCCACGCTGATCCCTTGTAGGCGTAGCCACCTGCCCCTACGGGGGGCAGGTGGTCGCTGCGGTGCCACCCGGCCGCGAGCCGAAGAGGGCCCTGACATCTGAGTTCACTTGGGCAGCTTGGCTGTGCGCTCGGGGTGGGCGGCGGTGACGTAGCGCATGGCCTCTGCTCGGTGATGCCGAACAAGCGCATCAGTCGGAGTGGATCGGCCCTTTCGGCCACCTCGTTGAGGATGCGGTCCTGGCGCAGACGGCTCAGTGTCAGCCCGCGGGGAAGGCCCCCGGCTCAGAAGGCCGATGATGACGGCCGGGTGCTCGGGTCGACCGCGGTCTTCTGGCTGACCAGCAGGTTGGGGTTGACAGAGGCGGGCCACCGCAAAGCTCCCCGTAGTCCAGCCGCCCGTGGGCGGGCACGACCAGCTCGCCGTCCAGGACCAGGTTGAGCCCGGCAGCCGCCGCGGCGATGCCCGGGAACGCCGGCGTCAGGTCCGCACCCTGCCGGGACTGCACCATCACCTCGCCGGGCCGGGCGAAGAGGAGGGCACGAAAGCCGCCACTCTTGGCCTCCATCACCAGGCCACCGGGCGGCGCCCGTCGCGTCCAGCACACGCTTCGTGCGTGAGCGATGAGTTTGGGCGGCGGATCAAGTCTGCCCTGGCATGACTCGCATCATCGCCGACATCTCGGTCTCTCTCGACGGCTTCGTCACCGGACCCGACCCCGGCCCGGACAACGGCCTGGGTATCGGCGGCGAGGCCCTGCACACGTGGGCTTTCTCCGACGACCCCGACGACCGCCGGGTTCTGCGCGAGGCGACCGCCCGCTCGGGCGCCGTCGTCCTCGGCCGCCGCCTCTTCGACGTGGTCGACGGGCCGAAAGGCTGGGACGACACGTCCGGCTACGGCGCCGGCGAGGTCGGCAAGCCCGCCTTCGTCGTCGTGACGAGCTCGCCGCCGGAGTCGGTGCGGACAACCGACCTCGACTGGACGTTCGTCACCACCGGTCTGCCCGACGCCGTCACCGCCGCCCGCGAGCGAGCCGAGGCGGCGTCGTCGGACAGCGGCAAGGACCTCGACGTCATCCTCATGGGCGGCGGCGCCACGATCCGCTCGGCGCTCGACGCCGGGCTGGTCGACGCGCTGACGCTGCACCTCGCGCCCGTCGTGCTGGGCTCCGGGACACCACTGTTCACCGGCGGAGCGCTGCGCACGCTGGTGCAGCGGAGCGTGATCTCGACATCGACCGCGACGCACCTGACCTACGACGTCTGCCGGTGATCCGATGACCACTGTCAACGCCAATGAGATCGCCTTGGGCATCGAGTCGTTCGGTGACGACGACGCGCCACTCGTCCTGCTCGCGGGCGGGACGACGATGCTCTCCTGGCCCGACGCGCTGTGCGAGCGCCTCGCCGCCGGCGGGCGCCGTGTGGTGCGCTACGACCTGCGCGACAGCGGGGCGTCGACGACGACGGATCCGCAGGCGCCCGCCTACACCCTGCGCGACCTCGCCGCCGACGCGGCAGCCCTTGCCGACGCGCTCGGCGGCGGGCCCGCGCACCTCGCGGGGATCGGCGTCGGCGGGATGGTCGCCCAGGTGGCCGTGCTCGACCATCCGGGCGCGTTCTCGGCGCTCACCCTGGTCGGCACCCGCGCGGTCGCCCCTGGCCCGCCCGACGATGACCTCCCCGACCATGACCAGGCGACGATGAGCCGGCTGTTCGCGCGTCCGATGCCCGATTGGACCGACCGCGAGGCGGTGGCGGAGTTCGCCGCCGGCAGCGCGGAGATCTTCGGCGACGACCCTGTCGCCGCGCGCGCGATCGCTGCGCGCATTTGGGACCGCACGCCCGGTACCGCACCACCGGTCCAGATGGCCAACCAGATGGGCATGGTGTTTTCCAGGCTCGACTGCACACCCCGCTGGCGCGAGCGCCTGCCCGAGATCGAGGTCCCCACCCTCGTCGTCCACGGCCGCCGCAACCGGTTCTTCCCCGTCGGCAACGGCGGGGCGATCGCGCGCGAGATCCCCCGGGCACGACTGCTCGTCCTCGAGGAAGCCGCCACCGCGATCCCCGATGCGGCGGTCGGCGAGGTCGCCGAGGCGATGCTCACGCTCGGGTAGAGGTTCGGCGGTCCGACGGCGCCGCCGCCCGGTCAGCGCCTGCGGCCGAAGGCCGACCACCCTGCGCCCAGGCCCGCGAGGTGAAGGGCCAGCAGGGTGAGGCCGAGCAGCATGAGGTTGGTGGCGCTGAAGAGGTCGTTGGTCCCGATGTCCGCCGCACCGATGATGAAGGCGATGAAGAAGAGGATCGCGGAGATGATCGCCAGCATGTTCGTCCCTCCTCGGGGAGGAGAAGATATTCTGCTGTCCGAATGCCCGGGATGCGCCGTCCCATACGACGGCAGGATGCCTCACTGCTGAGGGAGATGCTCGGGGGGCGGACGTGACCTCCGGACGGTGAGTGACGGGACTCGAACCGGTTTTTCCGGCTACGGCTACTCGGGCTTCGGCGTCTGTCCCGCTCGCGACGGCGCGGCGGCGCCACCGGGAGCGGGAGGTGAGGGACGGGTTGGCTGGCGAGGGGTCGAGTGCCGACTGCGCGAGCCTGTATCGGCTGGCCGCGATCAGGCGGGCCACGCTCAGCGGCGTACAGAGGACGCCTGCGGACGGCGGGGGGACGGACCAGTGGGGGGGCACCGCCAGGCCGGTCTCGTCGGCGCTCAGTGGGGGGACGCCGAGGCAGGCGTCACAGCCGAGGAAGTCGACCTCGACGGTGGCTCGCCACTCGTTCACGGCCTCCCGCCAGGTGGTGGTGACGCTGCCCGGGACCAGGGCGTAGTAGCGGGGGCGGTGCGGGTCGCAGATGACCGGGCCGTCGTGCAGGGCGTCGGCCAGGAAGGCGTCGATGTCCTAGTACTCCAGCCGTAGATCGTGATCTTCATGCTTGAGCGGCTTGACTCCGGTAGTGGCTGGTCTGGGATTCGGGCCTGGTGGCGGCGTCGCCAGACGGACCAGCGAAGTCGGTGGACAGGGTCAAAGACGGTCCGGTTGACGAGCGTGATGAACAGTCGTTGGATCTCGTCACAAGTGAGCGGTATCAGCTCGTCGGGCGAGGGATGACCCTCGTGTTCGTTCGCGCGGAGGACAGCGAGGAAGGCATGCGCGAGCATGGCCAGGGTGACCCAGCGGGACCAGGACGGGTAGCGGCGGACCTGGTGCTCGTCCAGGGCCGCCAGGCCCTTGCCGGACTGGAAAAACTCCTCGACCCGCCACCCTTGATCCAGCGACGCGCACCAGGGTGGTCAGCGGCACTGCGGCAGGCGAGTAGCAGCGGTAGTAGGCACGTTCGCCGGTGCTGCGGTTGCGGCGGATCAGCAGCTGCCGGCTCCCGGGCCGGGGATCGGTGAGGTCGATGACGGCCCAGTCGTAGAAGCGGTGGCCCTTGGCTCCGGCCCCTGCGGACAGCTTTTGCCAGGCCCTCTTGGGCACCTTCCTGGCCAACATGTCGGCGCGAAACCTCCCGGCGCCTGTGGTGACTTCGTGCGAGCAGGCCACCGCGAGGACGTAGCCGGTGCCGCGTTCCTCCAGCGCGGTGCGCAGCCTCGGGTTGCCGCGGTAGACCTCGTCTCCCGCGACCCAGGCGGCCCGATGGCCGGCGTCGAGGAATCGGGTGACCATGCGAGCGGCCAGCTCCGGCCTGGTCGCGAACTCCGTATTGTCACCGAGGCCGGCGGTCGGGCAGCGGTCGGGATCGGAGGTCCAGGAACGCGGAACATAGAGTTCCCGGTCCACTGCGGCGTGCCCGCGGCGGCCGGCGTAGACCAGGTAGACGGCGACCTGGGCGTTCTCGATCCTGCCCGCGGTGCCGGTGTACTGCCGCTGGACTCCAACGGTGTCGGTGCCTTTCTTCACGTCGCCGGTCTCGTCGACCACCAGCACCGCCTCGTCGTCGTGCAGATGCTCCACCACGTAGTCACCCACCTCGTCGCGGACCTGGTCGGCATCCCACTTCGCCCTCCCGAGCAGGTGCTGCATGCCGTCCGGGGTCCTGTCCCCGGCCCACTCGGCGATGGTCCAGCAGTTCTTGCGCGGCAGGTCCGACAACAGGCCGAGTACCAACTTCCGTGCCCGGCGTCGGGATTCGACCCGTGTGAAGCGTCCCGCTATCCGGCTCATCAGGCCCTCGAACGCCTCCTGCCAGCAGGCAGGGTCTACGCTGTGACCTGCGGCCACCGCATGATCGTTTGTCTTCACACACCGATGATCAACGGTGGCCGCACCGTCTCCACACCGCGTCAGGTCGCGCAGCGTCCTGTCGTCCTGTGTATCGGAGGGCTTGTGCAACGTGGCGAAGTCTGGTGGGTCCAGTTCGACGAGCGGAGGTTGGTCGTACTGCTGTCAGGAGACGACGCGTCCGGGTTCCAGGTGATGCAGGTCGTCGCTCCGGCGGGCCTCGACATCAGCGGTCTGGGCATCGAAGTGACGGTCGGCGCCGGTGAAGGGCTGCCGCTCGAAGGCGTGCTGCGGCTCGCGTTCCCGCGTCCAGGCTTCACCCCGTGCACGTGGCTGACCACCGTGTCCCGGGACGACCTGATAGAGCGGGCGGCCGTCCTGTCCTCCAGGAAGCTCAGCGAGATCGACGATGCCCTCCGACTCGCTGAACAAGCACAGGAGCGGACCCCGGCAACGACCGCGAAGCTCAGCGAGATAAGGGACGCCCTCCGTCGCGGTGAACTCGGGTAGACGGAGAAGGAGCCGACGCCCGCGAAGGCATGGGCGATCTCGGGCGAGATGATCCACGCTGGACACCTGCCGCCTCGACGCCCCTCACCATAGAGATCACGATCTACGGCTGGAGTATTAGAAAGGTCCCGTCGGGCGGATCATGTGACTGTCGGCTTATTGGCTCGTCGTTCTCCGCATGGGGCGGGGTGATCTGACGAACGCCGAGTGGGTGACAGCGACCCGTTGGAATTCCACTGTGAGTAGTCGCCCTGGGTCATGGAACGCTGCGAAGCTGTGTCATATCCACCGATCAGTAACGTTCTGTGAGTAACGGCATGTCGTGGGCGGCCTTGAGGCCTGGGACGCAATACCTGAACAGCCACCGTCACAGCAACCTCGAAGATTCGAGGTTTGTTTGAGGCCGCTGCGGCCCTAATGTGCGCTGCACCTAGATGAAAACTGCGCCAAGGCGACGGATCCGAAAGGACGCGCATGAACCGTAAGGTATCCCTGTTCCTGGTGCCGGTGGCCGCACTGGGTATGGCTGTGCTCTCCACTACGCCGGCGAACGCCGCGAGCTACTCCAAGACCGCCACCGTCACCTCGTCGTCCCCGCCGAACGACGCCTGGTGCGTGACCATCCGCCACTCGGGCGACCCCGTCGGTAGGGCGTGCTTCGCTCACTACGGGGACAAGTTCTGGATCAAGGACACCAAGGCGGACGGCGCTGGCATCTACACGTGGGCAGAGACCGCGCAGGCGGGTGACACGTTCTGGTGCTACAACAACGGCGGCGCCGACGTCGGCTGGCAGTACTGCGGGTTCTCGTCCCAGATGGAGGAGAACGACGTGCTCGTCTTCGCCGGCTACGCCCGTAAGGACGGTAACGACATCTGGGGCACCAGCGACTTCCAGGGGGCGAGCACCTCAGGCTGACCTGATCCCTGGGTTTGGCCTCGAGCATACTGCGATGGTCGGTCTCCCAGTCCAACTGATAGGCATTTTGGCATGTTTGGAAGGTTGCATGGAGGCGAGCGGGCCGGATTCTGCCTCGTCCGGCGCCACGGACGACCTCCTCTCCGTTCAGCACTGATGCGGTCGGCCGTCCATGCGGTCTGAGCACCGTCCGTCAGCGGCGGCCTGCTCCCGTCGGCTGGCGGGTTGCGCTGACTCGCCCAAGTGTCGGCAGCTGGCATTCTGTGACACTTGGGCGAGTCAGCGTCTTCGCCGCGGCTGAACCGGATGATCCGGGGCCCGGGTTCTTCCCCTGTGGGATTTCTGAAGGCTCTCGCCTGACTCTAATTCGAGTCGCATGAAGCGCCTGGGGCCGGGATCTACGACCCCACCGGGCACGGACGGCTGCTGTTCGCCTTCTTCGCCGCGATGGCGGAGACCGAGCGGGAGAACATCCGCGAGTCCACCTTGGAGGGACTCGACACCGCGGCCCGCAAGGGCAAGCATCGCGGCCGGCCCCCGGTCATTACCGACGACATGCTCCACACCGTGCTGCGCCGCCGCGCGAACGGCGAGACGGTCGAGCAGACCCAGCCCGACCTGATCATCCCCGCCAGCAAGCGCAAGGGGCACAGCCCCAGCCTGTCGAGCATCTACCGGGCTCTGGCCGAGTACGAGAAGCGGCAGGCGTACCCGGAGGCCGTCGAGCAGGCGCACGCCGACTTCGCCGCGCTCCAGAGCGCCGGGAGCATCCCGGGGCAGTTGGCGGGGAGCATGAGCGCATGATCTACGCACCGCACCGAGCCAAGGACGCCCCCATGCTCGGTGCCCTTCCCGGGCAGGACTGTGCCTTCGGCCGCCGGCCCGCGCCGGGCGAGGACGACGACACCGACGCGGGCACCGAGGAGCCGGTCGCCGCGGTGCCCGCGCGCACGGATGGGAGCGAGCGGTGACGCTGTGGCGGCAGGTCCTGGCCGCGCTCAACGACGACACCCTCGACGACACCGAGCGCGAGAAGATCCTGGCCCGCGGCGCCTCCCATGCTCGCCACCCGCCGCGCAGCCGAAGGCCAGCGGGCCACCCCCGACGCGGTCATGGACATCGCCTTCCGCGAGTTCGCCCTGCTCCTAGACGCCGACCAGGCCCGCGCCCACGCTGGCCGGGCCGTGCCCGGCCGGCCGGACGAGGAGTGGACGATCCTCGCCCGCCGCTACCCCTGGCCCGGCCGCTGACCGCGCGGTGCGGGCACGGCCCCCACCGCCACCCGCACCGCACCCCCAAGGAGCCCGCCGGCGCCGTACGGCGCCGCGCCCCGGGGTGCCGGACCGGCACACCGTGGTTGGGCCCACCGCTCCGGCAGCCCCACCAGTCCACCACCCCAGGCCGGGGCGCACGCAAGGCGCCCGGCAGCACGAAGCCCCGGTCCCGAGGGGGGAGACCAGGGCTGACGCGACCCCGACGCCAGAGCGCGGAATCGGGGGCCGCGGACTGCACCGGCCCGACGTGGGGGCGTCCGTACCAGTGCACGCGTCACCGACCCCAACGCCTCCCAGCCGAGAAGGACACGCTCCGGGTCTTGACGCACAGCGCCTGCCACCGAACGGGAACATGCTTCATGGAACCGCTGCCGATCCCCTGCCCCGCCGACCTGGTCCCGGACGCGACCGGCACGGACGCCTTCAACACGGCCTACCGGCAGGCCAAACAGCAGCGCGCCGTTTTCGTCGCCGTCGAGCGCCAAGGCCCACGCTGGACGGCGAGAACCCTCAGCTCAGCACCATGATCAATCTCATCGATAACCGCTGTTCCGATGTTCCCCGAGGCCGGAGAGGTCCGTGGGTTCAGAGAAACTGAAGGTTGTTCACCGCGAACGCACGGGTGGATCTCCTGATTCTGGCGGTTGGGCCCGCGGGTTCGTGGTCAACCCGCTGGGCCGGACTCGGGGTGTGACCGAGATGCGCGCCAAAGGGGCAACGGGATGATCTTGAAGTCCTGAGCGCCGGGCCCGTCCCGTATTTCAGAGGGACACCTACGCTGTTCTGCCAGCGGCAGAACACCGGCCGGGCCGGGCTCGACGATCACTACAGTCCAGTCTCATGACGGCGATTACGACGCGTACGGTCGAGTACCCGGCCGACGGTTTGACGATGATCGGGCACCTCGCGCTCCCGGCCGGTGTCGACCGCCGGCCCGCGGTGTTGCTCGGACCAGAGGGCATGGGGCTCAGCGACGTCGAGCGCCGCCGGGCCGATGCTCTCGCCGAGCTGGGTTACGTAGCGCTGGCCTTCGACCTTCATGGCGGGCGCTATTTGGGTGACCCCGAGGAGATGCTGGCCCGTTGCATGCCACTGCTCGCTGATCCCGACCGGATGCGGGGGATCGGCCATGCGGCGCTCGACGTGTTGCGCGCCGAACCGAGGACCGACCCCGACCGGATCGCCGCCGTCGGCTGCGGAACCGGGGGCGCCGTCGGGCTGGAACTCGGGCGCGATGGCGTCAACCTGCGCGCGATCGGGACAGTCAACGCACTGACCACGGGCCGACCGGGCGAGGCGGCGCGCATTCGCTGCCCGGTGTGGGCCGGGGTCGGGTCGGAAGACCCGATCATGCCGCCCGCGCAACGGAACGCGTTCACCGCTGAGATGCAGGCCGCGGGCGTCGACTGGCGCCTCACGGTCTACGGCGGAGCCTTGCACGCCTTCCACCACCCGCCGGTCGACCACCCCGTGGTCCCCGGCGTCGGCTACCACCCACAGCACGCACAGCGAGCCTGGCGCGACGTCGTCGACCTGCTCGCCGAGTGCCTGCCCGTGACGGAGGACCTGGGGGCATGACCCAGGCAAACATGCTGGTGCCAGGCCTGGTCGGCGTCGCGCACTGACAGTCTCCTCCCCTCAAGCCCTCACAGCAGACCCGCATTCGGACAGTTGGGCGGTCGCGGAGACGTATTCCCAACTACCGTAGTAAATACCGGATTTACTGTGACGGAGCCCTGGCCGTGGTCGTCGCGACCTGCGGCGGACCGTTCCGGCTTCCAGGAAGCGAGATGTACGCATTTACTGCGGCGTCACTGTGCTGACCACGCGTAAAGCCGCATAAGGATCTACTCATTGCCCCCTTGCCGCGTATCTCGGCTGAACCCCGACTCGGCGGCCTGTTCCAGCAGGGCTCGTGCGGAGTCCGCGTAGCGCATCGCGGTCTTCTCGTCGAGCCCGAAGACCTCCGCGAGATGGAGTGGGTCAGGCCCGTGGGTCAGGGCTTCTTCGAGTTGCCGGTCAACGCGAAGCCGCTCCAAGGTAGCGTCCTGTCCTCGCATCGGAGCACTGATCCAGTGGTTGCTGGCCCGGCCGGTCGTGTTGGCGGTCTGGTTGTTGATCAGCAGGTGGAGGTTGGCGGTGCTCGGCCACCGGCGTCGCCGGTGGTCCAGCCAGTCCGTCAGGAGCTTCAGGGTGAGGTCGTCGAGAGGCCGGGCGCGTCCGGCGATGGTCAGCCTGGCCGATCCGGTCCGTGGGAGGCGGTGGGCCGATCACCGCCGAACACTCGAGGCCATCGCGTGGAAGTACCGCACTTGCTCGCCCTGGCGCGACCTTCCCGAAGAGCTCGGCTCCTTCAAGACCGGGCGGCGCGTCCTCGTGTTCGGGGAGCCGTTCACCGACGACGCCGAAGGCGACTTCGGCATGCACAACATCCACCAGAACCAGGGTGACCCGGCCGGCTCCCAGTGGTGGCAGGAGAACGGCATCTGGAAGGACGGCGCCACCCTCGGCGAGCGCCCCGACGGCCGGTACGACGTCTTCCTGAACAACTTCTCCAGCCAGGCCGACCGGACGGACAACGCGGGCCCCAGTGATATGACGGTCAGTCGGCCTTCCACTGCGGCCACTGTTCCAGCGCGGCACTGACCCGGTCCACCAGTGGCGTCAGCGTCTTCACCGCGTGAGCGTGGGCGGCGAAGAGCTGTTCCAGCATCTCGGTGTTGCGTTCCACGTCGTCCGCCTCCGAGCTGAGGACTGCTGTGCACTCGCGGGCCGCGTCCCGGCTCTTGGTCAGCAGGACGGACCACTCCCGGCCCAGGTCGGGGTCGGGTACGCCCAGATGGCGCCGGGCGGTGGCCGTGTCGCGGGTGAGGCCGCTGCACACGGGGCGCAGGGCGTCGCCGTCGAAGGCACCAGTCTCGGCGTTCGTCGACTCCTTGAACCACTCCTCGAGGTCCGAGTAGCGGGAGGACAGGGCCACGATGTCGGCCTGGCCACTCGCCTTGAACCAGGCCAGCAACTGGAAGCTGCGCACCTTCTCGTCGGTGTCGGCAGACGGGGGCCGGTGGGGGACTGCCAGGGCCGTACCGCCGTCGCCCGACGACACGGACCGCTCGGCGACGACGGCGGAGGCGATGGCCAAGGCGGCCACGGTGCCCACGGTGCCCACGGCGATCCAGGTCGGCCAGGACCCCCGTACGGTGGCGGCGGGCGCTGACGGCCGTTCGGTGCGGGGCAGTTGGGCCAGGGCCGTCGCGGCGAGGGCGGCGCCGAACATCGCCGGTGTCAGCGTCTGGGCCAGCGGCTCGGACAGCGCCCAGGAAGCGCTGGGCAGCCAGTGGCAGGAGTCGGCCATGACGCGCAGCGGGCCGATGCAGCCGTCGGTGGCCTGGAGCGTGAACTGACCGGCCATGGCCACGACTTGGGCGATTCCCGCGGCGGCCAGGGCGCGGGGCAGCCGGTGGGTGCGGGCGGTCGCGGCGACGACGGCCGCCGTCACGGCCACGCCGGTCCACAGGGCGACCGACCGCCACCACAGGGAGACCATCCCGAACGCGAGTTCGCGCTCGTGCAGGGGCGGGCGCCAGGAGTGGACGTACGCCATCGCCACCGCCACCGCGGCGATACCGAACACACCCCCGGCAAGCCCCGCGAGGACCGAGGACCGCAGTCCCGTCGCCCGGGGCCGCCTGAGCAGCAGGACCGCCGGATACACCCACAGCACCAGTCCACCGGCGGCGATCACGGGTGTCGCGCCCGCGACGCTCGCGCTCATGAGCACGGTGGCGATCCAGGGCAGGGCCGTCGCGTACCGCTCCTGGTCCCAGGGCCCGGGGATGGCCTCGCGGAGTTTCTCCCGCAGACCGCCCGCCTGGTAAACGTCCCCACTCATCCATAACTGGCCCTCGCCCAGCCACCAGCCGAGGCCGGCCGCCGCCACCACCGACCCCGCGAGGGCCGCGACGAGCACCGCCCGGCGTAACGCGAGCGAGGTGCCCGGGGTGTCCCGCAGGCGCAGCCGGGCGCACTGGGCCACCCAGCAGACGTAGACCACGGCGCCGAGGAGCGGAAAGAGCAGCGGTTCCAGGTGAGCCGGCCGCCAGTCGGCACCGATGGTCAACCCGGACAGCAACTCCCCGCACACCAGGCCGAGTCCGAGCGCGAGCCCCGCCCGCAGGCCCGTCGGTCCGGAGGTGCCCCGGTGGACGGCGTACAGGGCCGCGCGCCACACCGAGACCGTCAGCAAGGCCGCCGCGAGGGACCCGACGATCCAGGAGGCCGGACGATCGTCCCATGCGAGACTCAGGGTGTTCCCGGTGACCAGGGTGACCGCGCCGAGCAGGAACAACGGGACGTCCGCCAGAGCGAACAGGCCCGCCGGATCCCGCAGCACGCGCCACCGCTCCTCCCAGGACGGGTGACTGCCCCACAGAACCGAGACGTTCCGCGCCGTGCGCTTCCGCGACGCCGCCCCCTCGGCCCGGTCCCGCCAGATCCTGAGGTCGGCGCCCAGGGCCACCGCACCCAGGTCGGCGTACAGCTCCCGGTGCCGCAGCGTGTCGGCGCGGGCAAGGACGACCAGCAGGAACAGGAACGCCGCCGTCCCGATCTCCCTGAGCATGAACGGGCGGGCGGCGGGCCAGAAGACGGCGTCGGCGGCCATGAACCAGCCGAAGAACTGCGCCGCGACGAGGCTCCCCCCGACGAGCAGGGTGTACGGGATCACGGCCAGCGCGAGGAAGGCCCGCCAGAGCGCCGTCACGGCGTAGGCGATGTCCACGTCCCGGTGGCGCAGATGGGCCAGTTCGTGCAGGACCACGGCCTCGAAGGCGGCCGGGTCGGAGCGGCGGACTTGCAGCAGGCCGTTGTAGAGGCAGAGGGTGCGCCGGCCGGCCCGGCCGAAGACCACCGCGGCGCGGTCGAAGTCGGCGATGTCCACCACGAGGTCGGGCAGGGCGCGCACGCCGGCGATCCCCGCCAGCCGGGCGACGTCGGCCCGGACCTCGCCCCGAGGGTCCCGCTCGTGCAGCGGCACCAACCCGCGCCGCCTCCGCTTCCAGCGCGGTAGCAGCAGATACAGCGCCCCGGCCACCAGCAGGACGACGAGGCTGCCGACCGGGCCGTACCACTCCGGCGTCACGGAGGCACCCTCGGCGCACTCCTTGATCGCCTCCGCCTGCGCGATGCTCCGCGCCGCGTTCTCGGTCACGTTGCCCGCCGGGTCGTACCCCGCGGCGAACTCGCACAGGAACGCGACATCCTGGGCGGGGAACGGCCGCAGGAGGCCGCGAAGCATGTCGACCGTGGCCGCCGCCATCGCGACGACCAGGACGAGGAAGCGCAGAGTGGTTCCGGCGGGCAGCGCGCCCGGGTCCGGGGCCGGGGGGACGGGGGCCGGGCGGGGCGTAGCCGCCTCCGTGACCCCGGTCACCGGCCCGCCCCGTCCTCCCGGGGAGCGTCATCGCTGCCCGGCTGGCCAGGTTGATCGGACTGACCGGACTGACCGGACTGACCGGGCGGACCGGGCGGACCGGGCTGTCCAGGTTGACCGGCCTGATCGGCCTGATCAGGCTGCATGCTCGGCGCGTCCCCCGAAGCCCCCGAGGCCCCGTCGCTCCCGTCACTCCCCGGCTCCTCCGTCCCCGCCAGGGCCAGTCGCGCGACCACACTGTCGGCGAGGGCGTCCGCGTCGGCGTCGGAGAGGCCGCGCCGGATGGCCTCCTCACGCACCCGCCGCCGTACGGACGCCAGTTGGCCCCGGTCGAGGTCGGGCACCTCGGGCGGGGTGATCTGGCGGCGGGCGGAGGGGCGTAACCGCCCGAGGGCCGAGGTGGCCCGGTTCATCAGCCGGCCGGTCGCGTCCGCCACGGCGGCCCGGCATGCCTCGTCGACCACCATCAGCACCAAGGGCGTGACCATGGTCGCGATGTCGTCGAGGCCGAAGCCCAGGGGGTCGCCGCGTCGGCCGGAGGACGCCTGCCGCATCCGCCGTACCACCAGGCCGTAGTCCAGGACCGCAAGGTCCTCGACCAACTGCCGTTCGTCCGGCGCGTGTCGCTCGACGACTTCCCGTACCACGTCTAGCACGGTCGCCCGCATGAGTCCGCTCCCTCCCCATCCAACTGGCCACCCCCCATACGCCCGTTCATGGGCGCGCTGTTCCGGTATTCCCGCGGGGACAGGCCGTTCATGCCTACGGTTCAGGCGAGGTCCGGGGCTGGGCCGGGCTGAGGTAGGTGACGGTGGTCCGGGTGGCGTGCGTGGCGAGCAGGCCCCCGAGTTCCTCGGAAACCCGGCACCAGGTGGTGACGGGCGCGTCGTGGTGAACGGTGGTCACCCGTCCGTAGCGGAGAACATGCGTCTTTTATGCGTGGCAGATACGGTGCGGATTGCCCAGCTCGGACAAGACGGCGGGGCCTGGCGGTCCTGCGTACCGTTCGCACGCCACGCGGGACCGCCTTAGAACCTTCCTGGGACAGGCCTCTGAGCTGCCGCCGAGAGACCGACTGTGATGCTGCGCAGTTCCTCTTCTT
Source organism: Streptomyces sp. NPDC030838 (assembly GCF_055572035.1). NCBI lineage: Bacteria > Bacillati > Actinomycetota > Actinomycetes > Kitasatosporales > Streptomycetaceae > Streptomyces > Streptomyces sp. NPDC030838. Next base: position 322,846 of record NZ_JBVIED010000009.1, read on the forward strand.
GCGCCATACGGTGGGTCACCGGGGATGCCCATGATTGAAGCGGCGCTCAGCTTGAGTTTTAGCCTCCAGGCCCGTGCAAAGGAGGCTGTCGTAGCGCCCTGGCAGACTGCCCGCCATGGACACCGAAGCGTTCTGGCGCGTGGTCGACACCGCGAAGGACAGTGACAAGCCGCTCGGCGTCGCCGTCGTCGATCATCTATCGGCCGTACCCGCGGAAGAGGTCCTCGCCTTCGAGCATTGCTTTTCCCGTCTGCGCGACGCGGTCTACCGCTGGGACGTATGGGCAGCCGCCTTTCTTATCGGCGGGGGCTGCTCCGATGACCGGTTCAGCGACTTCACGGCGGGTCTGGTGGCGCTCGGACGTGAGTGGTACGAACGGGCAGCTGCCTGCCCAGACGCCCTCGCCGATCACCCTGCTGTACGTACCGCAGCAGCTGCCGGAGACCAGGACGTAATCTTCGACTACTTCAACTTCGTCGCGTCCAGGGCATATGAGCGACTGACCGGTGACTCGGATGCCTTCTGGGAGGCATGGGAGGCCTACGCCGGCGCTTGTACCTCGACCGAAGAGGAGGACAACGAGGGCATGGGCGAGCCGTTCGACTTCGGCGATGCTCGGCAGATGCGCCGACATCTGCCGCGACTGGCTGCGCTCCATCTCGGTTACGGACCAGGCTGAACTCGAACAGAGGCCCGTTGTCCCGGAAATCCGGCGTGAAGGGACGCCCCCACCCCCTCGACTGGTGTTGCAAGTCCCTGATTCGCGCTACACCGACGCGGATGGCTGGCAGGACGGCCCGCAGGCATAGCGTGGCCCCGTGAGGAGCAGAAGGCCGGCGGCACCTGGCTCTCCCGCTTCCGCACCGGGCACGGGTCAGCCGCCCGCTGCCCGATCCGAAGCCCCGACGCCTGAGCGCCTCAACCACGGTGACCGTCGCCGTGACCGTCACCTGCGCCTGCCGGGTGATGGTGCCTGGGCGGTCCGGGCGCGTTGCCGGGTTGACGGTGGTCGGCGCCTTGCTGCGCGTCGTCGGTTCGGTGGGGGGTGGCGGGGTGGTCATCGTCATCAGCACGGAGAGCTGGAGGCCCTCGCGGGTGCCAACCACGCGCGCGGCGGCAGTCGCCGGTCCGAGCCGGGCGGCTGCCGTGCTGGCTTCGTTGGCGAAAAGCAGCAACGTTTGTCGGGTGGTTCGGGCAACGGTCAGTGATCTTGAGGCGGGAAGATGTTGGTGAGAAGCGAGAGCGGCTGTGGCCGCAGGCCGCGCTATGCCGACTTCGCCAAGCCCGCTAACGCGGCTGCGCGTTCCGATGCTGGTCGGCCGTCTGCTCCAGGGCGGCCTCGTAGGCGTGCAGGGCGGTGATGACTGTGGCGCGTTCCGCGGGGTCGAGACCGCTCATGACGCATTCCCAGGCAGAGGCGCTGCCAGAAAGCCACTCGCTGATTGGTGCGGCGTAGGCGGGGGCGATGGCGATGATGCGGCGGCGGCGGTCGGCGGGATCGGCAGTGCGCTGCAGGACGCCCGGCCGTGACAGCTCGCTGACCATGAGGCTGACGGTCGTCGGGGCCACCTCCAGCCGGGCGGCCAGCTCGTTGATGCTGGTGGGACCGTCGTACTCCAGGTGGGCCAGCAGCGCGAGATGTCGCGGTGCCAGGTCCAGGCCCTGGAGGGCCGGAGGGATGGGCAGGCGCTTGGCCCGGCCGACGAGCCGTGGCATGAGCAGCAGCAGGGTACGGACGGCCTCATCGACGGCTGGACCGTCCGATTCCGTGGACATCAGCGACCTCTTCCAGATACTTTTAAAAACAAAGGCTTTGGATTCAAAGGGAACGAGGCCCACTATGCCGCATCTGACCGTCCACCTTCCAGAGAACAGGCTGACCGGCAACGAACCCATGCTCGTCGCCGCACTGACCGACGCTATTGTCGACGTCTATGGCGAATGGGCCCGCGACCTCGTGACCATCCGCCTGGCCGGAGTCCCCGCAGGCCGTTTCGCGCAAGGTGGCAAGGCCGTGGACACAAACGCCTCGGTGGTCTTGGGTGTTCGCGCTGGCGTCTTCGACCGCCCCGACGCTGCCCAGATCACGGCGCGCCTTGGTACCGTGCTCACCGACGCGGTCACGCGCGTCGTCGGCGATGACCTCCGCGCCGGCACGATGGTCGAACTCGTGGCGTCACCGCCAGAACGCACCTTCGTCGGGGGCGCCCTCACCGTGTGACACCCCCCATCTGGGCCACCTCACGACTGCTCTTTTCGAAAATGAGGCAGTCAGACGACTGCTTGCTGTTCGGCTCGGGCTCGGGTGGTGGCGAGGCGGTAGGAGTCGGTGCCGGTCTCGATGATGTTGCCACCGAAGGTGAGGCGGTCGACGATGGCCGCGCAGAGTCTGGGGTCGGTAAAGGTCTTGGTCCAGGCGTCGTGCATGGGGGTGAACCGGCCGGCGGCCCGGGCCTGGCCGAGGGCGGTGGCGCCGGGCAGGGCACCGGGCTTGCGGATCAGCGCCGGGCAGGGGCCGCTTGTCGGGTGGCAGGTTGGCCCTGACGGCCGCAGGTGAGTCCGTCGATGCAGAGCAGGTCGACGCGGCCGTAGCGGGCCGTCTTCGGCTCCTTCCGCAGACCCGCCGGGAGTTCTCCCCGCGGGTGATGCAGTGTCCCGACAAGGTCAGGAGGGGGAGAAGATCTCACGCGCAGCGGTCAGGCGCTCAGGGCTTCTTCGGTGGTGATCCGTGACGCCGTGGTTCTGCAGTCCGTGGCGCAGCACCTACATCCGGCTCAGAGATGCCGTCGCGAACAGCACTTCCTTGATGGCCTCGCGATCGCCACTCTGGCCCGCCGCTGCTTCTCCGGGGGAGACATGGCCCGCGACCAGCTGGCAGAAATCGAGGTTGTTCAGTGCGATGTGGGCCACCTCATGCTCGGCTGAGCCGACCGCTTTCGGGGAGTCGAGGGCGATGAACCACTCACCACCTCCAGCCCCCTCGACCTCCAGCCGTACGCTGCGCTCCCGCGCACCCGCGGCGACCGGGCGGCTGGGCGGGCTTACGAGCCCGGCGCGACGGCGCGCCGCCAGCGCCGTCGGGAGGCGCCGCGCCCACAGGTCGATCATCTGATGCAGGTGGCGTGGGGAGGGCGGCTCGTACGGGTAATCCACGGCGCCCGCGATGTCCTCCGCGTGCACCCAGCACTCGAAGGCGCGGTCGAGCATGGCGTCGCGCAGCGGCAGGTCGAAGCCGTCGTACGACACTGGCAGCTCGGCCACCCTACGGTCGGCGAACGACACCCTGCCGACGAGCGCCTGGGTCTGCCCACGCCACAGTGTCCGTACTTCGCCGGCAGACGGACGGGGTGAAGCACGCCAGTATTCCTCTGTCAGCTCCGACGGCCCCGCCTGGGACGCCTCGCCATCCATGTTGGGCAGCGCGCGCGCCACCAGCGTGTCAACCACCATCAGATGCTCGAGGACCCCAGCAACCGTCGTCTCACGGCTCTCCGGCCCGTCGTTCGCGAACCAACGCAGGTGCACTGGCGTATGCCACTGCGACTCGCCAATGTGCTGCAGCAGCGCATCCAGCCGCGCCGTCTCGGCATCGTACGGAGCGGCCCACTCGGGCACCGGAATCCGCGCGGGCCGCCGGCCGAGGCAGCCCTCCAGAACCCGGTTGCGCAGCATCGGATCGAGTGGTGGCTCCTCCAGGTGCCGCAGCAGGCCGACCGCGTCGCGCAGCCGCAGCGCCTCGTCCGCGCACTCCTCGCACGTGCCGAGATGCTCGTCGACGGCCGTTGTCTCCTCGTAGGAGCACATGGACAGCGCCCACGCCCCCAGGAGCGACTTGAGCTCCAGGTGCGGGCGCCAAGCACGCGGGGTGCGCTCGCGGAGCTGCCGGGCGCCTTCGGTGCCCAGGGATGACTGTTCCATCAGTTCTTCGAAGGCGAACAGTGCGGGATCGTCGGTGGGGGCCAGCCGACGCGCGGCCGCGTCATCCTGGTTATGCATGCTGGTCACCTTCTTCCGCCTGCTTGGCTTTCGTTCTCCACCGGTGAACCAGTCCCTCGACGGAGCGGACCGACGTATCCAGGATCTCCGCGATCTCTTGGTGCGTGTAGCCGTCGAGGGTCAGGGCAACCGCTGCCCGCTTCCGCGGGTCGTCGATGTCGCTGAGGTGGTCAAGGACCCGCAGCTTGCCCAGGACCACCGTGGTGACACCGTCCGTACTGGTCTCAGTTGTTGCCTCGCTTCGGTCCCTGCCGCGGCGCCATCTCTCCTCGCTGCTGCGATGTCGGCGGTACTCGTTGGGGAATTCGTAGAGGCATGCGCCCATGAAGTACGTCGTTATGGTGGCGCCGCCAGCTGCTCTCCACCCGCCGCCCTCCAGGGCATCCTTGCGGAACCGGGGCAGCGTGCGAGCCACGGTCATCGTCGCCAGTGCCTCCCGCAGATCGCTGTCACGGACCAACTCTGCGAGCTCCCGCTCATCGGGGTTGAGACTGAAACCCTTCTCAGCGACGAGCTGGAACACGTACCCGGAATACATCCAGCCGCGCAGCACCGAGATTCCGTACCGGGCCAGTTCCTCCTCGAACCGCGCGTAACGCGGGCCGGCGAAGCCGTCCTCGGCCAGCAGCTGGACCATCCGCTGGTCGGCGAACCGTCGGTCGATGATCTCCTGCTGGCGGGCTTTTCTTGCGTGGGGCTGAACGGAAGGTTGTAGGTCCCGGGCGGGAGCGGCCGCGGATTGCCCGTCCGCGATCTCGTCGTCGCCCTGCATCGCTTTCCCCTTCCGGTTGTCGCCCACGTCGCGCCCGCAAAACACCGGGGCGGTCACTCGGTAGACGACCACTTGTACGTGCGGCCCTCGCCGGGACCCCACGGAATCTTTCAAGATTCTTTGTAGGCCGGGAAGAGTGGAACTGGTCCTTGGGGTGCGCGGGCGGTAGCAACGTATGAGCGGGCGCCAGAATCAACAACCGTCCGGGAGATTCCTGTGAGTTACCCGTCCGCCCCCACGCCGCCGAGCCCACCCGAGCCTGGTCCGTTCATGACGGTGCACACGGCCGTCATCCTCCTGACGGCACTCGTCATCGGCCTGATCGTAGGAGGCCTGGTCTTCCTCAGCGGCGGCACCGTGGCCGGGGCAGTCCTCGCGGGCCTGGCTGGGGGCGGCGCCAGCATTCCCGTACTCCGCGACCTCATCGGCTGATGTCCCACCTGTCGACAACCGCCGGTTGAAGCGGCGGGAACCTGCTGGCGGGGTAGGTATCCAGCACCGGGACGGCTGTAGGTTCGGTGCTGGTAATTGCGTTGTCGATCTGGTGAGGCTGAGGCAGCATCCCGGTGATGGGACAGCCTGCTGATGTGCTTCGCTTTGACCAGGTCGAGCTGCGCCGGTGGCGTGTCGACGACATACAAACCCTGCACCGGGTGATCACCGAGTCGCGTGATCACCTGCTGCCGTGGATGCCCTTTGCGGCCACTCACGACCGGAAGCAGGGGGAAGGGTTTCTGGCCCACTCCGAGGAGCAGTGGGCCTCGGGGGAGGCATACAACTACGCGATCACCTCGGGGGGAGTGGTGGTCGGGAGCTGCGGACTGCACCGCCGGATTGGACCTGGCGGTCTGGACATCGGGTATTGGCTCCATCACGCGTGGACGGGGAAGGGGCTGGCCACCATGGCCGCGGCTGCCCTGGTGCAGGCGGGACGGGAGTTGCCGGACATCGATCGCATCGAAATCCACCATGACGAGGCCAATTCCGCGAGTGCCGCCATTGCCCGCCGTTTGGGCTTCACTGAGGTTGAGCGCGTGCGGGTGCCCGATGGGCCGGAAGCTCCCGGCGAGACGGGCGTCCTTGTGGTATGGCGCCTTCAGACACGGTCTGACAACGACCAGCGGGTTGGCGGATTCTCGGAGCTGTCTTGACCAGAGGTCTTGGCCGGCAATGTCAGACGGTGGCGACCAGGTCGGCCAGGTCCTCGCGCTGGCACACGCCGTCGACCTGGTCGGGTTGACGAGTGACCCCTCGGGGTTGCCGCTGAGATCCGTCAGCAGGCCTTGTGCGATGAGCCGGCGGACCACGAAGGCGGTCACGTTCGCCTTCTCGCCGCAGGCGGTCGGGTTCCAGGTGCCGAGCGCGTCCGCGATCCGGTCCGCGGCGCCGCTGCCCGGGATCGGCTCGCGGGGGAGTGCCGCTTGGATCGCCTCCGTGTCCGTTGCCTCCACGGCGGCCCGCGACCACTGCCAGGCGGAGGCGTCCAGGCCCGACAGCACGAACCAGAGGCGGGCTTGCCATGATGTCGATCATGCCTTCTCTGGTCACCCCCGTCCTGACTCCAGGCAGCCTCAGCACCTCTGGCCAGCCGACACTGCCGATCGACGGCGACTTGCTGCTACGGCCCTGGGTGCCTTCCGACGCAGCCGCTGTCACGCGAGTGTTCCAGGACCCGAGGATCCAGCACTGGCACTTGCGCAGGGCGGACTCCGAAGGCGAAGCCCGAGAGTGGATCAAGCAGTGGCACGGCGCCTGGGAGAGCGAGACCGCCTGCCACTGGGCCGTGGTCGATGCCGGCAACGACAAACTCCTCGGACGGGTCTCCCTCCAGTCCATCATCATGGCCGGCGGCCAGGCAGAGATCTCCTACTGGACCGCCCCGGAAGCCCGCGGCAAGGGCGTCTGTTCCCGGGCAGTAGCCCGAGTGTCCAGCTGGGCACTTGAAGAGGTCGGCTTCAACCGACTAGAGCTCGGCCACTCCACGGCGAACGTCGCATCATGCCGCATCGCTGAGAAGACAGGCTTCGCCCTGGAAGGAGTACGGCGTCGGGCACTGCTCCACGCCGACGGCTGGCACGACATGCATCTACACGCCCGTGTCCGCGAAAGCTGACGCAGAAACCGCGGAGCCGGGCTTGGCCGAGCGGCCCATGGCGTCAATCGGACTGCCGAACAGGCCGCTTGACTTCTTGGCCCCCTGAGATGTCTTGACCACGCTCGCCACCGGCGGCCATCAGACCGCGGTCAAGGGAGGCCCGTGCACGCTGCTGGGTGCGGCGAGCGCGGCCGGGGGAGCCGCCGGGGCCGGGAGGGCGCGGCCTGGCGGGTGCGCTGTCAGCGGCGGGTGGTTCTGGAGCGGTTGCGGCGTGGCGCTAGGTCTCGATGACGCTGAGGGTGCTGTCGCGGACGGAGACAGCGTCGGGGCCGGTGCCGTTACGGCAAGCCTCGACGCGGAGAAAGTGGGTGAGGGGCAGGGAGAGGAACGTCTTCCGGTCAGCAGTGCTGGGGCCGTCCGGCGCCGGTGTGGCCGTCTTGGCCTGGCGGGCGGGCGCCACGGCGCTGCGTTCCGGGTTGCCGGGCTGGTCGGTGGTGCGGGCGGGGACGTCCGGGGCGGGAGGCAGGAACAGTTCCCGGCCGACGCCCTCGATGTGGTCATAGGTAGTGGGTGTGGTGGCAGGGCGGAGGTTCTCGGTGGTGAGGTAGGCGGTGCCGACGGTGAGGGCGGTCTCGACCTCCTGGCGTGTCATGCGGTTCAGCAGCTCCCTGAACCGTTTGTTGATCTTGGTGGAGTAGTGCAGGTTGGCCAGGCGGCCTTCGTTCATGACGCGGGTGATTGTGCCGAGGTCCTTTGGATCGGCGGCCACGGGGTTGCGGGCGCGAGTGAAGGCCTCGTGCCACAGGCGCATGCGCAGGGGGTGGGCGACGCCCAGGCCGCGCAGGTAGGCCTCGCACTGGTCCCAGGTGGCGGGGCCGCGGCCCTCGCGGCGGGTGATGCGCCAGAGGGTGGTGAGCGGCAGCAGCAGGGCGCCGTCAGCCTGGGCGGTGGTGGCGCGTTCCTGCACAAGGCGCAGGGACGGGGCGCCGGCGCGTTCGTAGGCGGCGGCGAGGGCAGCGGTGAGGTCCTGGAGGGTGCGGATGTTGGTCACGGACGGGGCCTGCAGGGTGGCGAGGATGCCGCGGTCCTCGGCGCGGGCAGCCTGCCGCAGCGCCAGCGCCTGGCGCTCCTGTTCGGTGGTGGCGTCGCAGGCGCGGGCGAAGGCAGCCACGACATGTTCCTGCGGCACGGCGTTCAGGCTGACGGCGCGTTTCAGGGTGCTCGCGGAGACGGCGACGGCTGCCCCCGGCCCAGCAGTACGCGCGGCGAGCGCGGTGAAGGAGAGACCGCAGCTGTCCTTGAGGGCGGTCAGGAAGAGGACGAGGGCGGTGTGACGGCGGCCGGCGCGGCGTGCGCCGCGGTCGAGACCCATCGGGTGGGGCGAAGTCATCGTCATCGCCTCCTACTTGGGGCCGGTCTCGGTGCCAGCGGCCGCGCGTACGGCGGCGGAGGCGAGCGCGGTGAGCAGGCGCCGTCCACCGCCCGCGGCGGCGATGGTGCCCGCGCCGATCGCGCCGCACCCCGCGAGCAGGGTGAGCACGTCGGAGACGGGCATGCCCGCGAGGGCGAGACCGGCGCCCACGAACGGGAAGACGGTGATGCCGCAGACCTGGGCGGGCGTGAGCGGGCGGGCCGCACTGCGAGCCGGCTCGGACTCGGGCGCGCTGGCGACGGGGTGGTGCGTGGACACGAGGAGGGATCCTCCCTGACGGGCTCGGCCCGGCCGCCGGGTCCCTGAACGGGTCCGGCGGTCAGGGCGTGCGAGATGGCTACTGGCCGCAAACCGGCGACGCGGGACGGCAGTTGACGGCTGCTGCCCCTCCGGTGACGAAGAGGATGGCATGCCCCGCCCCCGCCCCGCGCACCCGGAAAACTCCGAAGAGGCCGTGATGTCCGTTTCCCGGTCCGTGGGTGTTCCAGGTACGCCTCGGGTCGGCCCCCTGCCCGCCCGCTCGCTTCCCCCGGCCGCGACCAGCGCGTTGTCCGCCAAGCCCCCGGTGCCCCCGGCCCGCCCCTGTTCCAGCCTGCCTTGCTCGCCGGACCTTCAAGCATGAGGCTGCGTCACGACCCGGTCGTCGGCGCTGGGGGGGGGGGGGGGGGGGGGGGAGGGGGGGGGGGGGGGGGCAGGAAGGACACCCAAAAAACCCAACCTCGCCCGTGTCCCGCAAACACAAAGAAAGAAAGAGAGCCACCCCCCGGA
>NZ_JBVIED010000009.1:331918-334912 GCF_055572035.1 Streptomyces sp. NPDC030838
TGGGTTGTCTCCTCCGTTTTTTGTGGTTGGTCCTTCTTCTATTACCCCACCTCCTCCCCTCCCCCCCCCCCCCCCCAGCACCGACCCCCGGGCCCCTGACCCGCTACTGGCCGCAAACCGACACGCGACGCAGGGACCCCCCTTCCGTCGACCGCGGTGACGCGTGGTGGGCGGACACGAGGACCGGCTCCGGCACGGGACCGGTCCTCACGTGCATGAGCCCGCGCCCCGCACGTGCCCCGGTGGGGCGCTGCCGCTTCTCCCCTCCGGCCACTGGGTGCCCACCAGCTGAACTCGGCGGCGCCCGGGGCGGATCGAACTGCGCTGCCTCTCGTCGGCGGGCCAGGTGCTGATGTGTTCATCGGGCGCCGGGCGGTATTGATTGTGGCGACACCCGGAAAGGTGACATGACATAGGACAGGCCGCCACCATTCGAGCCAATGACCAGGCCCGGGGGCTTCTTGTCCGCGCCGACGAGGAAGCCGCCGGCACCGCCCGGAAGCGCACCCTGGAGCAGTTGCGCGAGCAGCAGGCCAGCCCCCAAGCAGGTCACGCCCGCGCCGTGGCCCTGTGCAAGGCTCCCACCGGAGGCCTGGAGAGCGAGGTTGACCGGCTCGCCGCCCGCACGCCGCGCTCGTCCGTCATCGTCGCCTGGCCCGACCGGCAGCTGGTCGCCCGGCTGGAGGAGTTCAGCGCAGGCCGCTGACCCGGCACCCAGACACGAGAACGGGGGAGTCCTGCCCAGGCCACCGGTTCCGAGGCCACCGGCCGGGCGGACTCCCCTCACGACGCCGTTCGGAAAGGGACGTCTGCGATGAACTCGACGCCCGGACGCATTGCCCGGCAGCGTCTCGTCTGCCGCCTCGTGATCAGTACGCGGTGGTCCGTGGACAGCCAGCCGCTTCTGATCGGCCAGTCAGTCGGAGAGGGGGCTGGTTCCATCCGAAGTGATCGGGCAGTCGCAGCGGACCTTCCCGGCCGGCACTCTGCCCAGCACGTTGAGAGCGTGGACGTGGCCCTCGAAGAACGCCTCTGCCCCGCCAGGCGAAGACGCGGTGGATGGCCTTGCCCGAGTACGAAAGTCGGAAGGCGAACAGGTAGCAGGTCACCAGCTCGTCGGCCAGCTTGACCGTGATGTCCCCGAAGTCGACCTCTGGCCTCAGCGCCGACACTCAGCGACATACGTTGCCGACCCTCACCTACACGGCCAGCGCCGGGTGTCAAGCCCCGAACTCGAGGGACATGACGCCGTTCGTTTTCCGGGGCGCAATGAAAGACACGGGCTGAGATCCGGCGGGCGTCCGAAGACGGCGACCCGTCGCGTCCATCGGCGTTTCGCAAAGTGAGGAGAACAGCCATGATCCATGCCACCTGGCCCCGGCGGTTGGTGTTGCTTGCCGCCGTCGGCGCTCTCGCGGCAGGGGGCACGCTGGTGCCCTCCAGCGCCTCTGCCGCAGACTGTGATCAGTTCCCGGGTGGGATCTGTCCACTGTTCTCGGATCCCCGGAAACCGCCTGAATTCGGTGACCTGTGGTGGAACATCAAAAGCGCGCGGACTGACAATCTGGTCGCGGAGGAGAACGCCGGTGGCTTCAGGGTCCGGCCGCGCAGCGACCGGGAAACCCAGCTCTTCCGCTTCTTGAAGAGCCGCGACGCCGACGGCTTCAGCGGCCCCGTGTACCAGATTCAGGTCCGCCCCAAGACGCCACCGCCCGTACCCGGCACGCCAATGTGCCTGGAGGCAGGGCAGAGGAACGGAGATGGAGTTCACACGAATCCGTGTGAAGAGACGGGCAGCCAGTTCTGGGAGATCGAACCTCACCCGAGAGGCTTCTTCAGAATCCGGCAGGGAACAGGTGCGATGCGCTGCCTTGACATACGCAACCCGACGGCGATGACTCCGCCCCCGGCAGAGGCCCGCCTTCAGGAATGGACCTGTCATGTCATGGACAATCAGGCTTGGGTGTTCGTGCTTCCGCTCTCCCAGCCGACAGAGGGGACCCCGCCCGCCCAGAAGCCCGGGCCCCGCGACGACATCGACTACGGGGTCTGGGTCAACCCCAACCCCTGACCCACATTCTCAGGACCCTGACCGGCCGCAACCCAGCGCGGGCCGGCCAGGACGCCGTCGTGGAGGCGGCATACGGGATGTACCGACCGCGGAGATCATCGACCGGGCGCTGCCTACAGGACGAGCGGCCCACGCCTGTGCAACTGCTTCGTCTTCTCGTACTGCGTGCAGACGCCGCCAGGCGACAAATAGACCGCGACGTCCGCGATTGCCGCGGCCACCGCAGTCCACCTCACCGCGGAGGAACAGGAGTCGGTGCACGACGACCTCGAGCGCCTCACGCAGCCGAACACTTCCTTGCCTTCGTCGGTATAGCCGCAGCACTCATCGGCTACCGCCGATTGGCGGCCCTGGTCACGGCCTGAGCCGGTTCTGCTGCACGTCGAAACAGACGAGTCCCATGGACTCCGCCACGGCTGCCGCGTAGGCCGATGCCTCCTCGGCCATGCTCCACCGCACGGGGAAGTAGATCAGCGGGCCACTGGCCTCGCCGATCAGCGGGCCGGTCGACCAGGGCGAGGCGTCCTCATCGTCCTCGGTGAGGTCGCACCACCGCTCAAGCAGCGCGGCCACGTAAGCCGCAATGCGTTCGGATGGGGGCTCTTGCACCTGGCCGTCGATGTAGCGGTCGTACAAGTCGTTGAAGACCCGGCCGGCGGTCTTGTCATCCGCCGGCCTCTCGCCTTCCCGGACAGCCAGGTCGTAACTCAATGCCCCGGAGGCTCTCACATCGCACTGACACCCACCTGGCCGGTCAATAGCATGGACCTCAGCCAAAGGAAAACGACTCTAAGAGGGCGGTTCGTGAGCTGATGCCCCTTTCTGGATGGGGCTGGGACAGGGCCGCTGGTCACCGTGTTCGTCGACTACTGCTTCCTGGCGAAGCTGCCGGTGTCAGCCTCGATGAGGATGCCGAGTTTGAC
>NZ_JBVIED010000010.1:0-326868 GCF_055572035.1 Streptomyces sp. NPDC030838
GCGCAAGATGACCCCGGCGGCGGTAGCGACCGGACCGCCGGTCAGAAGGCAATCGATCCGACCCTCGAACGCGGCGCCTTGCTCACCGTCGGAGGCGCCTGGGCGGGGCGGGCGGCCGCGCTGGCCGCGGCCGTACTGATCGCTGTCACCTTCGGATGGGGCCCGGGCGCCACGCAGGACGAGTCCGTCCCGCTCTTCGCGGCGGCGACGGCACTCGTGGTGCTGCAGGCCGCCGCGTTCCGGTGGGCGCCGCGCCGGGAAGCGGCCGTGGGCATCGGCCTTGCGGCGGTGGCGCTCACGCTGTGGCCCCAGCCGCTGGTGCCCGCCGCGTCGATCTACGAACGGGTCGGCATGGGCGCCTTCTGGTTCCTGCCCACCCTGGGAGCAGCCGCCGTGGGCGGATACCCCCGGCTGATGGAACACCGCAGACGCCAGGCCGTCCGGGAAGCCCGCCACAGCCAGCAGCTCGAACTCGCCCACGACCTCCACGACTTCGTCGCCCACGACATCAGCGGCATCGTGGCACAGGCCCAGGCCGCCCGCTTCGTGGCCGAACAGCATCCGCAGGCGGTGACCGGGGCACTGGAACGGATCGAACGGGCCGGCCTCGCAGCACTGGCTTCCATCGACCGCACGATCCACATGCTGCGGGACTCGGGCCACGAGGCCGGCGGCACATCCCTCCCAAGCACGGGCCAACTCACCGAACTCGTAAGGCGGTTCGACGAGACCGGCCACACCCGGGCCCGCATCCACATCGCCCCCGAAGCAGAGACCGCCCTGTCCCGCGAGACCGCCGCCACCGTCCACCGCGTCGTGACGGAAGCACTCACGAACGTCCGCCGCCACGCCCCCGACGCAACCCGCGTCGAAGTAGCCCTCACACTCGCCGACAAGACCGTCCAGCTCAGCGTCACCAACAACACCGGCCGCAACCATACCCGCACACGCCAACACAGCAGGACCGGCCAGACCGGCAGAACCGGCGGAACGGGACTATTCGCCGTCACCGAACGCGTCCGCGTCATGAACGGAACCCTCCACACCACCCGGCGTCACGGCACCTGGCGCCTCACCGTCACCCTCCCCGCCACCGGAGACACGGCATGACCACCACCCGCATCCTGATCGCCGACGACCAGGACGACATCCGCAGCGGCTTCCGGCTGATCCTCAACTCACAACCCGACATGACCGTCGTCGGCGAAGCCGCCAACGGCGGTCCGTGGCCGCCGACGGCGCCACCGCCATCAGCCTCGCCCGTACCCTGCGCCCCGACATCGTCCTCGCCGACATCCGCATGCCACGCCTCGACGGCCTCGAAGTCACCCGCCAACTCGCCGCCACCACCCGAGTCGTGGTCGTCACCACCTTCGACCTGTCCGTGTTCCGCTTCCTGGAGATCCGCCGCAGCCGCGAGCCGGTCCCGGCCGACTTCGTCCACGGTTTCGGCGCGCTGATCGCCCGCACCCTCTCCGACCTCACCCCCGCGGAGCGGCACGTGCTGCGCTCGATCAGCCTGCTGGACTCCTTCGACCTGACCCTCGCCACCGCCGGCCTCGTCCACGAGGCCCCCGTCCAGCGGCTGATCGAGCGGCCCTTCGTCCGCGAGAACCCCTTCGGGCTGGGGCCCCTATCAGCTGCACGGCCTGATCCGCAGCGCCGACGACGCCACCGACGACCGCTGGACCGACCGCGACTGGCACCAAGCCGCCGAGCGCGCCCTGCACAGCCTCGGCGCCCAATGGACAGCCACCGAGGCCACCGGCCGGGACCGGAGGCGGCCACGACCGCAAAGAGCCGAAGGCAAGAGCCGCAAGCAGGTTGTCCTCGCCCTTGCTCGCCGCCGCCTCGATGTCCTGTGGGCCTCATCCGTGATCAACAGACCTTCGCGGCCCAGCCACCTCGGCACCATCTCGCTGCCTGCTGATCCTGCTGTCGTGAAGGACTCCTGTCGGCTGCCACCATGACGCGTCTCAGCCCTTGAAGAGAGGATCGTAGGGCTCGCCCTGCGGCGTGAAGATGAGGACGAAGTCCTTTCCGATTCCGAGCACCACCTCCCGCAAGCGGGCCAAGACGTCCTCTTCGGTGGCAAGGGCAAGGCCAAGGGCCGCGGCGGCACGGTCCCGTCGGGCCACGAGGTCTGGCATGTCCTCCAGGTACTCGGCTGCGAGCTTGCGACTCTCCTCCGCGGTGAACGCTTGGCAGCCGCGCCACCATGGGGCGACCAGCAGGAGCCGCAGGAGTTCGGGCAGGCCGATCGCGATCAGCGCCGCACTTCCTTCGGAGTCCGCGTACAGGACAGGACGTTCCTCGCCACCTTCGCCGCAGAAGAAGAAGGTGCCCCCGGCGCCGTCGCCGGCGAATCCCTCTAGCGCGGCGCCCGAGGCGAGGGGGACCTCCTCGATATGGTCGCCTCGGTGCAGGTCGAAATCGCCCGGCCAAGCGAGGAAACGGGCAGCCTTCTCCTGCTCGCGGACGGCCGTGATCAACGATTTCATGCGCGGAACCTGACGCCCGCCCGTTGACAAGCATCATTGGGAATCAGTCACACCGGGCTCGCAGGCTGTTCGGGGCACGCCCGCTACAGCTCGAACTCCAGGTGCTCGATGTCCGTGAAGCGGACCTCCTCCAGTTGGCCTGCGCGGCGGCCGTTGTCCTGGAAGTAGATCTCCTTGAGCGCTTCGGCGGCGATCTTCTTGAGTTCTTGTTCGCTGGCGTCGGCCTCGTGGGCATCGAAGAGGCGGGCGGCGAACCGCGGCGGCAGCGCCACCGTGAGATGGCGGAGTCGGGCGTCGTCCGTCGTGCCGACCGGCGCGGTGTAGCCGATCCGGGCGAAGGTGTCGATGACGATGCCGCCGGTCGTCGCCGCCTTCTGCCGCGCCCTGGCGCGGATCTGCGGCTGCCACCGCTTCCTCACCTCACGCTCCAGGCGCGCGGCGAGGTCCGGGCGCGGCTTCTTGATCTGGTTCTTCACGTACCGTTCGACGGTGCGCTGGGAGATGCGCAGCATCTGGGCGACCGGCTTGGTGCCCTTCAACTGCTTGACCAGGTACCTCATCTGGGCACCCGCGCTCTTGGGCGCCGGGCGAGTGAACGCCTTCTGCACCGCGGCGTCCAGGCCGTCCCCGAACAGGTCCATCGCCCTCTCCTACTCCCCGTTGTCGACGCCGGTGACGGTGCCGTCCTTGATGTACCGGGCGAGGTTGAGCTCCGGGGCGTTGAACCGCTCGCGGACCTCTTCACCCCACAGGACGGTCTGGGTGCCCTCCCACTTCACCAGGCCCGGGTTCACTCCGAGCTTGAAGCCGCCGGGCAGCGGCTTGCCGTCCCGGTACGGCAGGAAGTCCAGCGGCGATTCGCCGTTGGCCGCGTACACGACGCAGTCGGACAGGATCGCGATCGGGTACTGGCCGGTGAACGCCGCGTGGCGCACGATCTTGCGGTGCAGGTTGACCCGCGTGCGCGAGATGACCGCCGCGCGGATGTCCGGCCGCCACGTCGGCCGGGACAGCGCCCGCCACGGCTCGCCCGGCCGCCAGCCCTCGCCGCGCGGGCGCTCGCGCAGCTTGCCCAGGCCACCCTTGACCGTCGCCTTGATCGCCGAGACTACGATCGCCAGCTGCGGGTCACGCTCCTTATAGCCGTCCATCGCCGCCAGGAAGTCGGCCGGCGCCATATCCGCGTGCACGCCGAGGTCGGCCATCGTGGCTAGGTAGGCGTCGCGCAGCCGGTTGTACCAGCCGTCCAGGTAGCGGCCGTTCTCGTAGCGGACGTACGCCGCGATCGGCGCGACGTCGTAGCCCAGCTCCACCGCGTACGCGACCGTCGGCGTGGCGTACCAGGCCGGGCCCTCGGGGCGCTCGCCGGTCGGGGTGAACGGGCTGGGCAGCAGCGAGCCGTCCAGCCCCACCCACTCTTTGCCGGCCTTCACGCGGGACAGGTCGACGTGGGACAGGTCCACCAGCCACGACCCGGGCAGCTTCGGGTCGAACACGGGGTTCTCGACGTGGGTGGGCGCGCCGAGACCGACGATGAGGCCGTTGGCGCCGGCGGCGAAGGCCATGTTCACGTCGATGCCGACCAGGTGCCGCAGGGTGCACTCGCCGTCGGTCATCGGCCGCGCCCAGTCGTACGCCTCCTCGAACAGCTTCTCGCCGGGGCCGCGGACGTGGAAGCGCGGCAGGTCCGCCAGGAGCGGGTGGCCGTCGGGGGCCTCGCAGGGGGCGCAGTCCACCGGGTCCTTGCCCAGCGAGCCGGGGTTGTGCTCGGAGTGCCGTCGGCCGTCGGCGTCGGGCTCGGAGGCGCGGGTCGGCGGGTGCAGCGCGGTCATCAGCTCCAGGCCGGTGACGGCGGTGGAGCCGCGCGGAGTGATCACCCGGTACGCGTACACGCCCAGGAGCCGGGCGAGTTCCACCGACGGGAGCTGTGCGGCGTTGCCCCAGTGGCGGGAGTCGAGCGCGTGCCAGGACGGGATGCACAACTGCACGCAGGAACGCTCCGAGCCGGTGGCCGGGCGGTAGATCCGCGCCCACGGCCCGAACCCGCGCTTCGTCAGCTTCCAGTCGGCGCGTGCCAGTTGCTTGACGACCTTGTGGCCCTCCGGGATTCGCCCGGCGAGCCGCTCCTCGTCGGTGAGGGCGACCGGCAGGCCGTAGCGCTTCAGCGCGGCCTCGGTGAGTACGAGCAGCGGGTCGGCGTCCTTGCCCGGGCCGGACAGCTTCGGCTGCCCGAGCTTGGCCTCGGTGAGCGTCCACTCCACCAGGGCCGGGATGCTCTTGGCGGGCACGTCCAGGACAAGGCCGCCGGTGCAGTACGCCAGGACCTGGCCGTCGGCGTCGACGTCGATGACCGCGAGCGGCCCGTTGGCGAAGCGGGGGTCGGTGCCGCGCGCCGGGGTGCCGGCGGGGACCTTCTTCGCGCTCGCGCGGCGCGACGTCGATGACGAGCTGGACGACCTGGTGGTGTGTGCCGGACCCGCCGCAGCGGCCGGGGCGGGAACGGCGGCGGGACGGGATTGGGTGGTCTCAGCAGTAGTCATGGCCGCGGCCTCGGACGTCTGCCCTGTGGACAGAGTCCGCGCTTGTGGTGCCGGGGCTGCTGTGCTGGTGAGCGTCTCGGGCACCGCCGTGTCCTGCGCGGGCTGGGCGGGGTTGGCGTCGACGGGGAATCGCTCCGCCCAGGCGTCGAGGAGTCGCTGGTATGCCTGGCGGCGCGGGGGGCGCGGCTCGGAGCGGCCGGCCTCCCAGTTCTTCACGGTCTGCGTTGTCGTCTGCAGTGCCTGCGCGAGCCGGGCCTGAGTGACTCCTGCCGCTTCGCGCAGTCGTGTCCGCTCGGCGGGCTCGGGCAGCTCCGGCTCTCCCGCGAGCAGTGCGTCCACGGCTGCGAACAGCTCATCTTCCGTCGGCATGCTCCACCTCCATCTGGACCCTACCGCAACTTACCCTTAGATTTGCGCTTGATTTGACCTTGAATTTTCCCTCAGCTTTGTAATCAAGGTTGGGGAGGTCGGTAACCGAAGCCGAAGCCGCTTCGTAATGTGATCTCTCGCATCGAAGGTTGAGCATTCTCAGCGAAGGTTGGGCGCCGATTCGTGAGCGGCCGGACAGACGGAGGCTGGGTGAGGCCCCGCAGGCCTCAAGGCCTGCGATGTGCCCCGCTGTCTCAACCTCGTGGCTGACGCTCAGCCTCACATGAGAGGTCACGCCATCGAGGGGCGCGGCAGCTTGTCGAGGGGACCTTGGCCCTCATCGTCGTTCTCGACGCGCAGCTGCGCCATCTGTATGTGAACCCGGCATGGGTCCGGGTCAGTGGCGTGCCCGCCACCGCGTTCCTGGGACGAACGCTCGGGGAAGTACTGCCGGACCTCCAGAGCCCGGACGACGCCCCGTACGAGGTACTCGCGGACGGGCAACCTCGGGAGGCAACCATCGCCGGAACGACGAGGGTCTCCTCGCCGCTGGGGCAGAGGCTCTGGCGAGCGGTCTACCACCGAGTGGATCTTCCGGGACAGGATGCGTGTCTGTGCGGGATCAGCGTGGAGATCAGTAGCCTGCGCCGCTACCTGGACGACCTGGAGACGGCGCATCAGCGGCTTGCCTGCTGGATGCCGCGGCCACGCGCATCGGCACCACCCTCGACATCGAAACCACGTGCCAGGAGCTGGTCGATTTCCTGACCCCCGCGCTGGCCGACACGGCCGCGGTGGGAATCGTCGAAGAGGAGTTCACCGGTGCTCCCCCACCTCCACCCCCATCGTCCAAGAAGCGCCGGTCAAGTCCGGGGTCGTACTCAACCGCCGGAGGGGCTTGAGCGGTTCGGTGATGACGGCGTGCAGCTGGTCCTGGGTCATGGGCGTGAGCGGAAGTGTCGCGCCGCGCTTGAGCGCGGGGCCCAGGTGCGGGTGGCTCAGTGCGTCGTCCATGAGGTCGGCGCGCAGGGTGACGAGGACCCGCAGACCGGCCTGCCGCTGCTTCGGGAACAGTAGCTCGAGGGCATCGAGGATCTCGGGTTCCGGGCGGTTCAGCAGTGCTTCGGCCTGGTCGAGTACGACCAGCAGCCGTTCCGCCGGCCGCCCTGTGACCCGGTGGAAGGCATCCGCGAGCCCTAACTCGCCCAGGCGGTGGTCTACTTGGTCGACGTTCTGCGTGCGCAATGGGCCGTGCTCTCCCGACGTCGCCATCTCGAACAGTGTCGGTGGCGAGCGCTGCCGGCAGGGACGAGAATCGTGTGGCGTTCGCCGACAGAATCCGGTAGCCGTCCTTTCTCATCCTGGGCACCACACCGGCCAGTGCGAGCGAGGACTTGCCGCAGCCCGGCGGCCCGTACACCGTCACCGTGGGCTGATCGCCCCGCAGGGCGGTGACGACTCGCTCGATGTCGTCGCCCCGGCGGAAGAAGACATCGGCTTCATGAGAGTTGAGCGGCGGATGTTCACAGCTTCAGGAGGCGCCGGCGCAGAGCGCTGTTCGATTCCCGGTCCAGCCGGTTGGTCGCAGCTGGGCTGCTCGATTTCGCCATCGTCACCGGATGTGGGCCAGCAGGGTGCGCAGGACGGCCTCCGCGTGTGTCCAGAGCAAGGATCCCGCGGCGGCGGGAAGCAGGTGCCGTGTCGCCGTCGGGATCATCTCAGTGAGCGATTCACCCAGATCCGGAGAGTGGACCGGGCTGGTGTCCTGCTGTCCGTACCAGAGGTCGACCGGGACGGCGATGTCGGCGGGGTCGAATGGCCAGCGGTCCATCGTCAGGACCGTGTCGCGGGCATAGCCTGCCGGGCCCTGGCTGAATGCCTCCTCCATCGCGCGCCGGAACGCGTGCTGGAAGACTGGGTTGGTGTATACGGCTCGATCTGTCTCGGGGCTTGTTGTGGTGATCAGATCCCATAGTGTGTCGGCGCTGCCGAAGTCGGCGAATGAGGCCTCAGCAGCTTCGGGGTCGGCCGCGACGGTGTCCACCATGTCCTTTACCTGCGGGCTCAGCGTGTGGGTGAAGCGAGGGTGGGCGAGTTCGTCGCTGCCGGATACCACGGCCACCGCGTTCACCAGATCGTTGGCCGCCAGGGCGAGGGCGAAGGGTGCTCCCTGCGAGAAGCCCACCGCCGCCGGCGCTCGCAGGGCCCGCTTTTGGATGAGGTGCCCGATGTCGGTGGCCCAGCTGGTCAGAGTTCGGGCAGGTGCTGGGTCGGAGGCGCCGAGGCCGGGCCGGTCCACGCTGATGAGCCGGATTCCGGCCGAGTCCACGACACCGCCGCCGAAACCGAGCCACCTGCTGGTGGCCGCCCCTGGGCACACCAGTACCGGGGTGCCGTCGGCCGGTCCCCATTCCGCCCAGCCCAGGAGTCGACCATCCAGCAGTCGGGTCTGCCCGAGCCGCGCTGGTTCCCACACTCCGTAGTCCATGATCCGTATTATCTCCTGCCTGCATCCACGCAGTGGCGGCCCCCAACAGGCTGCGGCAGGGAGAAAGGGAGCAGCGCTCGGCGCTGCGGAGTCCATACTGTTTGCTGAGGGCGGATGGACGTGACGGAAGTTGCCCGGAAACGACTGTTGGCTACGGCGGTTGGGGCGACAGTACTGGGCCGTTGAAGAGCGTGCTCCGGCTGGAGGAGCTGTTAATTTCTCGTCGGTCGCGGACATCGCGGTGCTGTCGGTCGACACGAACGTCGGGGCGATGCGCGTTGACGCGCAGCCGCGGCGGGCGCCGAGTGTCCGGGGTGCGGAGCGTGGTCCGGTCGTGTTCGCGGCTTCTACCTCCGGTTTCCCACTGATGTACCCAGCAGCGGAGGAAGCGTTGTCGTCCGGCTGTGGGTGCGTCGGTTTCGTCTGCTGGAACACCGCATGCGCGCGTCGTACCTTCGTCGAACAGATACCTGGCTGACTCGCAGACACGGTCAGCGGACCGAGCGGCTGCGTTCCCCCCTGGCCGCGGTGGAGCTCGCCTTGGCGGGCCGGGCGGGCGCCCGCCCGGCCCGCGTTATCGGGTGTCTGTCAGCCGCAGCACGGTCCTTCGCCTGATCGACGCTCTTCGGCAAGCCCGATGTGCCCGTGGCAGGGGGTGGTGGGTGTCGACGAGTACGCCACCCACAAGGGACGCCACTGCGGCACTGTCCTGGTGGACGTCGAAACCCGTCGTCCCGTCGATCTGCTGCCCGACCAGGAGGCGTCCAGCCTGGCTAGCGCAGCGGCCTGGTGCCGACGTTGTGCCGCGATCACGCCCCCCTTCCTCGCCGAGGGCGCTGCGATCGGGGCCCGCAGGCGACCGACCTGGTTGGGGAGTCGGAACAAATCCTATGAACGTGCCCGCTGGCGAGGGGGTGGGAAATAGGCTTGGCAGCGCGGTCGTCGGGCATAGACCGCTGCGCTTGTGCTGTCGCCATTGATGGGAGCCGGAATGGGCTATTTAGACGGCATAGAACCACGCCTCAGGAAGACGTTGGAGCTTCGCAGACTCTCCCTCCACGAGCGGGCAGACAGGAGGGACTACTTCGACGTGTACTGGAATGACGGCCTCAAGTACGCTCCCAACGACCGGGGACTCCCTGTCGGGGTCCTAAGCGTGTCCGCCTTGCGCCCCCGCGGCTTCATGCAGCGCAAGGTTGAGTTCTGGTGGGTCACCGTTTCGACGCCCGTGGTCCATGAGGTCGCCAGCAGGCTTCCTGACATCAACGAAGCCATCCGCGTGTTTCTTCTCCATCTCCCTGACCGATACTCCTGAACCAACCACTGGCGGTGGCCTTGGAGTCCCCTGCGGGTCCGGCGCGCCGACGGGAGGGTGGATGAGGCGTGCTGGACGTGCTTGACGGGCAGCACCGGGCAGGACACGACTGGGTGTTGGACAGACACCATCTGCTGTCCCTGCCACAGGTACGGCCGGCCAAGGCGCTGGGCCTGGGGGAGTCTGTTGAGTTCGTCGACCGTTACGAGCGGGGGTGTCCGTGCTGCCGGGCGGTCTGGTGCGATGGGCGGCCCGCCGCCCCACCCGCACACGCTTGAGTGCAGCCTGCGCGCCGGGCTCCGCTCGCCGGGTGGGCAGGGTCCGGCTCTGGGCTGTGCGCGGTCAGGGGCACCGGACGTGCGGTGACACCGATCGTGGCCGGTCGTTCACGGGGCATGCTCAATCGACGCACCACGGCCACGGCCCTCCCCCCGGGCACCGCCCTCGCCACAGCCGCCCCTGCCGCGGCCGGTGGCATCCTGCCGATCGGCTCCCCGCCTTCGGCACCTCCCGCGCCAGCCATCACACCGGCGCCTGCGCCGACGGCGTCGCCACCCACGGCACCGGGGCCCGCCGACGGCAACCTCGCCGGCCCTCCCCCTCGGCTGCGCTCTCGACCAGTGCGGCGGCGCTGGCTTGCTCGTGCTGAACGACGAGTGCGCGGCGGCTTGGGCTGAAGAAGTAGAGGGCGTGAACGAACTGACGCTGGAGCAACGAGAAGGCGTTCTCTTCGACCAGGTTGTGTCATGCGTTTTCGATTCCGGCCCCCTGAGCGGACGGCTCCGTGTAGGTCGTCGGCGTCGAGACACTGGGCAGAGAAGCGGAGACTGCTCAGCCTTCGGATGAGGGCACCTGGTCGAGTTGAGGTCGTTCCGCAGGCGGAGTAGCGGACCGGGTGGCGGTGGCGGCCCGCGGCGGGCGAGGTCCGCGTCCGAGTGCGCGCTGGCGGTGTGAACCCGGCCGACGTCACGCTGCGCGACGGTTTGCTCGCTGACCGGTCCAAGGAACTCGTGCCGCTGTTCATCCCCGGCATGGACGTCGCCAGCACGCTCGATGAGCCCGGCCCCGACCTGCCGGATGGCTTCCCGCTGCCGGTGGGAGACGTTGTCGTCGCTGTGGTCGGCAATCATCACGGCGGTCACGGCGGCTACAGGCCCTACGTCGTGGTCCCGGCCGCCTCGGTCACCGCGTAACCCGCGGGAGTCGGCTACCCGCAGGCAGCGTCGTTTCCGATGAACGCGCTGCACGCCGCTGTGGCCATTGGGCCGCGTCGTGTGCTGCGGGGAGTTCCGGGCGGGAGCTGTCAGCGGCGTCGTTGGGCGTTGAGCCGGGCGGCCTGGCGTGTCAGGTGGTCGCGTTCGGCGAGGTTGGGGGCCTTTCGGGCCGCCTCGGCGTAGAGCCGTGCCGCTGTCGCCAGGTCGCCGTCGCGCTCGTGGAGGTAGGCGGCCACCGCGGCGTGGCGGGGCAGTGAGGCGTCCAGGGCCGCGAGCGCGGCCAGGCCGGCGCGTGGTCCGTCGGCTTCGCCGACGGCGACGGCGCGGTTGAGGCGGACGACCGGGCTGTCGGTCAGGCGTGCGAGTTCGTCGTACCACTCGACGATCTGTACCCAGTCGGTCTCGTCGGCGGTTGGGGCGTCGGCGTGGAGGGCGGCGATGGCGGCCTGGGCCTGAAACTCGCCCAGCCGGTCGCGCGCGAGGGCGGCCTGCAGGATCTCGATGCCCTCGGCGATCAGGTTGGTGTCCCACCGGCTGCGGTCCTGTTCGGCGAGGGGGACCAGGCTGCCGTCGGGTGCGGTGCGGGCGGCGCGCCGGGCGTGGTGGAGGAGCATGAGGGCGAGCAGTCCGGCCACCTCGGGGTGGCCGATCTGGGTGGCGAGCTGCCGGGTGAGGCGGATGGCTTCGGCGGCGAGGTCGACGTCGCCGGAGTAACCCTCGTTGAAGACCAGGTAGAGGACGCGCAGCACGGTGGCGACGTCGCCGGGCTGGTCGAAGCGCACGCCGGCCACGGTGCGCTTGGCACGGCTGATGCGCTGGGCCATGGTGGCCTCGGGCACCAGGTAGGCCTGGGCGATCTGGCGGGTGGTGAGCCCGCCGACGGCGCGCAGGGTGAGTGCGATGGCGGACGCCGGGGTCAGTGACGGGTGGGCACACAGGAAGTAGAGCTGGAGCGTGTCGTCCGCTGAGGGTCCGGCTCCGGGCGCCGGCTGCTCGTCGACGAGGTCCTCACGGCGGCGGCGGGCAGCGTCGGAGCGGGCCTGGTCGAGGAACTTGCGCCAGGCCACGGTGACCAGCCAGCCCTTGGCGTCTCGCGGCGGGTCGGCGGGCCAGACGCGGACCGCCTCGAGAAGCGCGTCCTGTACGGCGTCCTCGGCCGCCGCGAAGTCGGCTCCGCGGCGGACGAGGATGGTGAGCACGCTCGGTGTGAGGCTGCGGAGCAGGGCCTCGTTCATCGGTGGGGGCACTCCGTGGTGGTGGGCGAGGCGGTGAGGAAGGGGCGCACTTCGAGCCATTCGTGGATGGGCTTGCCGCCCGCTCCGGGGGCGGCCGACAGTTCCCCGGCCAGTTCGATGGCGCGCTCGTAGCTGTCGACGTCGATCACCATCCAGCCGGCGATGAGGTCCTTGGTCTCGGCGAAGGGTCCGTCGGTGACCGGCGGGCGGCCCTCGCCGTCGTAGCGGACCCATGTCCCCTCGGGGGCGAGCGCCTGGCCGTCGACGAATTCGCCGGTCTTCTCCAGCCGGGCCGCGAAGTCGTTCATGTACTGCACGTGGGCGGAGATCTCCTCCGGCGTCCACTGGTCCATGGGGACGTCGTTCACCGGAGCCGGGGCACCGCGGTAGTGCTTGAGCAGCAGGTACTTGGCCATCGTGTGTCTCCTCGGTGCTGGTGCGACCCATTGTGGTCGCGTTCACCTCGGGGACGGAGCCAGTCATGGGTTCTCGACATCGCCGTGGCGATTTTTTTGGCTCTCGTGGATGAGCCTGGGTGAGCCGTTTCGCGGTGTCCGGGTCCACGGCGGGCGTGGCGCGAGGGCGAGACGGGGTGAGGCCTTCCAAGGTCAGCAGCGGCCAGGCATCGGATCGTGGTGGATGCCGATCCATTCGGCGGAGCGGTTCGTCGCTGTTCAGCCGTTGTCGTCGACTCGGGTTCTCGGGCGTGGCCCGGTGTTGCGGAGGTTGTATTCGGCGAGGCCGGCCTGGTCGTCGGTGGTGGTGTAGGGAGGGCCGCGCCGATGGTCAGTGCGAACAGGTCGCAGATGCGGCGGGGATTGCCTCCGGTGGCCTCGGCTTCGTGAAGGAGGTGGTCCTCGCGGAGGCGGCGCTGGGGATGCCGAGCACGTCGTTGATCCAGATGTGGCTGACGGGTTCTATGCCCTTGTCACCTTCTACGCCCTTGTCACCGTGCGTCGCGTAGCAGAAGAAGGTACGCCGCAGTCAGCGCAACAGCACGGTCGACATCATGCGACAGCTCGACCAGGGCACGTGACGCCCTCGTCCCCGGGATGCCCGCCAGCGCCTGGGTCAGCCGTCCGCGTGCAGGCGCTTCTGTAGTGTCGTGGGCGAGGCGGTCGACGAGCCTGCTCGCGATCTCATCCGCCGCCGCGGTGTCGCTCACCAGGACGCTCAGTGCATCGGCTGCATCGGTGTCGTTCCTGCCCTCCACGATCATGTCGATGAGCGTCGGGACCGCATCGGCCACACCACGTGTCCCGAGCGCCACAGCCGCATACCCACGGACCACGACGTCGGGGTGCGCGAGGGCATCCCGCAGCTGCGCGGCAGCCTCCCCGCCCGGCATCTCCACCAGGCACTGAACGGCATGTTCCCGCACCGCGGCCACCGGTGAGCCGAGGCCCTCCGCCAGCAGTGCCGTGGCGCCATCACCCAATCGCGCCAGCGCCCATCGAAGGGCTCCGGCCACGTTCGGGTCTGTCTCGCTCAGTACCGCCTCGACCAGCGCCTCCACCGGCACCGGAACCGTGTCGACCGAGGAAAGGGCCGCACGCTGGCGCGCGTCGGCGCTCTTCGACTCCAGTGCCTGCAGCAGCGCAACGACCTGGAGGACGTCCTCCCAGCCGGCGGGGTCTGCGGCATCGATCCGGCGCAGCCGCGTGAGCAGGTCGGTCTCCGCAGCGATGCGTTCGCGCGTCTGACGGATGAGGTCGCCGACGAGCGTCGAGGGCGTGAAGCCGGGATCGTCAAGCGCACATCCGATCTCACGCAGCGACAGCCCGAGCGACCGCAGGCTCTCGATATGGAAGATCCGCTGGATGTCCTCCCCGGAGTACTCCCGATAGCCGGAGCCCGTACGACCCGAAGGTCGCACCAGACCGAGCGACTCATAATGCCGCAGCATGCGGGCACTGACCCCGGACCGTCGCGCCACCTCGCCAATCAGCACGCCCTATCGTCCCTCCCGGCCGGACCCGCCGAGGGCCACGACGCGCTTCGCCTCCTCGATCGCGAACCCGAATCCGGCGTCCGGGTCGCGCAGCAGCCGTTGCGTCGCGAGCGCGTGCGCGCGTATGCGCAGGTCAGGAGCCGTCGCCGCAGCAAGCAGAGCCGGCACACTCACTTCACCCAGCGCGACCAGCGCCCGGCTCAGACTCAGCTGCGTCTCCCGCCCACCACGCCCGAGCTGCGTCACCAGCACCGTGGCCAACGCGGCCTCCTCACCTTCCGGTACGAGCACGACGGCGGCCCGCCAGGCGCTCCGCGCGACCTCGTCGTCGGCGTCGGACAGAAGCGTCCGTGTGATCGCCGGCCACGCCTGCCGGTCCCCGATCTTGGACAGCGTGTGCAGCGCCTGGCTCCGTGCCTGCGCACACTCCGAGCGGACTTCGCGGAGCAGCCCCGGAAGCGTCACGGACACCGGGTGGCGAGTGAGCGCCCAGGTCAGCATGTCACGGACGAAGAATTCAGGCTCGACCGCGCATCGCTCGATGAGCTTGCCGACGAAGCGCGGGTCAGGCGCCGTGCCGACCGCCAGAGTAGCCCGCAGGCGCACGGACGCGCGGCCGTCCTCCAGCCCGTGGAGCGCTCGAACCGCATCCGTGTCCTGTCTCGTGATCGTCATCAAGACCACCTCCTCGGCACACAGTGAAGACCCTGTCACCGTGTCAAGGTCAAACAGAGCCCGTCGCGCGAGCACCAGTCACCTGCTGCGTCCCGAGCCTGGCCATTGAGCGTCGTGTAGTTGCCGAACCCAAGGAGGTGACCCGCCAGTTATCCACGTAGGCGAAGCGTGCTCAACCGGATCCCGGACGGCCGCGAACACCCCGCCCCGCTCTGGAAAGCCCAGTTCAGCGGCGCCTTCACCGCCCTGCACGCCAACACGATGCTCCGCAGTCCCAACAGCGGCGGTGATCTCGGACTGCCGCGAGGAGCCTGGACCGGGGGCCGGGGGGGCGACCGAACACCGCGGCGGGAGAGGGTTGTTCGTGCACCGTGCAGGGCTGCCGATGCCGTGCACGGGACGTCGGCTGCACGTCGGTCCATGGCGAGACCACCGCCCTCCCCTGCCCTCTGCGGGGAACGGCCCTGCCGCCTCGCCATCCCCGGCCGCCAAATGCCGCCGCTGTGCGCGTCCGGGGTGTCTGAGCAGGTGTCAATCGTCATTTACTGTTGGCCGTTGAGCCTGATACGGACCCGGTCAGGCGGCTGTGGGCGCGTGCGTAGTGGGGCGAAGCGGGTGTTGCGACGACCGTTGATCAGCCCGGGGTGTTTGATGTGCGGTGCTCAGGATATTCGCTGGTCGCCGCTTGCTGGTGGTGTTCATACTGCCGCAATGGATCCGGTGACTCTTGAGACCGACCGTCTGGTGCTACGGGCCTTCACACCTGCCGACGTGGATGCGGTGTACGAAGCCTGCCAGGACGAGGACATCCAGTTCTACACCCCGGTGCCGGTGCCGTACCGGCGTGCGGACGCGGAGAAGCTCGTCGGCGAGAAGCTGCCCGCTCAGTGGGCCGAGGACAGGGACTACACCCTCGGCGCGTTCCGCAAGGACACCGGCGCCCTGGTCGGCTCGTACTGCCTGACCCTCATCAGCCGCGGCGTCTGGGAGCTCGGCTACTGGGCGGTCAAGGAGCAGCGCGGCCGCGGGTACTCGGTGGAGGCCGCTCGGGCCCTGTGCGACTGGGGCTGGGCCACGCTCGACGTGCACCGCATCGAGTGGTGGGCCATGGCCGGGAACACCGGCTCGCGTGCCGTCGCCGAGAAACTTGGCTTCACCGTCGAAGGGACACTGCGCAATCGCGGCATCGCCAACGATGGCAAGCCGCACGACTGGTGGGTGGGCGGACTGCTGAGGCCCTGATGCTCGGGCCGATGCTTCGCCGGCTGCGTTGGCTCTTCTGCAGGGAGGTTCCCAGTTCGGACAGTTCCCGCAGAAGAGCCACACCATTGATCATCGGCGGGCAGCCGTGACGTGGCGGTGGCCGCACGGGTTCTTCGAGCGTGACCCACGCACCGGGCTCCCGCACGCCGCGCCCACCGAGCTGTACGGCATCGCCCGCTCCACGATCTCCCGCGCCATCGGGGAGATCCGCCCGTCGTTGGCCGTGCGTGGCTTCGCAGTCCCCGACGACTCCCGCGTACGACTTCGGACCCTGGCGGACGTGTTCTCCTACGCCGAGGCCGCGGGGATCCGGTTGCGGATCGATGGCGCCGAGACCCAGGTTCGCCGCCCGAAGGCAGGCAGGCCCGGACGGCGGGCCTTTGTCTCCGGCGAGAAGAAGCAGACGAGGGCTACCGAGGGCTGGCCAACGGGTTCCCCGACCAGATCAGCGCCCCGTCGAAGAAGCCGAAGGGGACGCGCCGCTCGGCCAGCGGTACGTCTGGCGGGAGATGCGCCGACGGCAGTCCTCAGAGCGGATCTGCGTCGAGCACGCCACGCCGAATTGCGGCAGTGGCGCCCGCTCCAGCGCTACACCGGCCCACGCGAGGACCACGCCGAGACCCACCCGGCGATCGCTTCGCTGGTTTCGGACCGTTCGGCTCGCCGACCGACCCGCCGCAAGCCGAGCACCGAGCTCGTGCTCGCCCGGCAGGCCGCCTGCTGATCAACCACCAGCCGTCCGGCCAGGCCGGCACGCCCAGACCTCAATCGCGGACCAAGTTACGGGCTGACGCAACGTCAATTAGCCTGCGCTACTGTCGAACCCGGCGCCCCGTGTCTTGTCCGGATCGTCCATCATGCTCTCTCCTTCACGCCACTCCCCCACCCTGAGGCGTTGTGCGGCATCACCAAGTCCCCTAACTTAAGTGCGAAGTTACCTTCACTTAAGTCCGCACTTAATCCCTCTGGCGTCAAGGAGGATCCCTTGCGCAGATCCAGCACATCCATCCGCAGACCGTGGGCGATAACCGCTGCGGCCGCTGCCTTCGTGTGCGTTCTCGCCGCCCCATCCGGCAATGCCGCGGCGCAGCCGACCCCCGACCAGGTCCAAGTGGAGATACCCGGCCCGGAGCACTCCGGGCCAGAGCCGCTCTCCCAGGCGCACGTCGAGGCCGGAGCCGGGTACGCCTGGGTTCCCCGGCAGGGCAAGCAGACCAAGCCGTCGCGCGACCTCTCGTCGGCCGAGACGCTGGCCGACGGCGCCGTCACCAAGGTCGTCGACAACGGCCCCACCGCGTACCGCCTCGACATCGTCTTCGTAGGCGACGGGTACACCGCGGGCGAACTGGCGCAATTCCACGCGGACGTCAGGGCACGCTGGGCGGAAATCGCGGCTGTCGAGCCGTACAGGACGTACACGGGTCTTTTCAATGTGTGGGCGGTGGACGCGGTATCACGCCAGTCCGGTGTCTCCGGCGATCCGAGTGCGGACGTGGTGCGGGACACGGCCCTTGGCGCCTACTTCTGGTGCGCCAACTACGAACGGCTGCTCTGCGTCGACCAGGCCAAGGTCGACTCGTACGTCGACAACGCCCCCGACGTCGACCTGGTGATGATGCTCGCGAACAGCAGCAAGTACGGCGGCGCCGGCTACAACACACCGAGTCCGACGCTCGGTTACGAGGGCATCGCCACATCCTCCGCCCGCAACGCCCTGTCCGGTCAGGTCGCCGTCCACGAGACAGGCCACTCACTCGGCAAGCTCGCGGACGAGTACTTCTATCCCGACACCCCCGGCTACGAGCGCTATACCGGGCCCGAGCCTCACGAGTCCAACATCTCGAGACTGACCGCCGCGCAGATGCACAGAGCCCGCACCAAGTGGTACCGCTGGCTCGGCGAGACTTCGCCGGACGGCGGTGTGGTCGGTGCGTATATAGGCGGCGGGTACTACGTGACCGGCCTCAACCGGCCGACGGACGGCTCGCTGATGCGCTTCAATGGCAAGCCCTTCAATCTGCCCGGAGTCGAGGCGATGATCGCCGGTTTCCACCGGCATGCCACCGCCGCGCGCGCCCTCACGCCGACCGAGCGGCCGCTGCGCCCCGGGGACCGTGCGCGCATCCTCCTGACCCACCCCACAGGGTCGGACGCACGTCCTCTGGAGGTGCGGTGGTACCTCGACGGCGAGCTACTGAAGACACCGGCGAGGGATGACGCGATGCAGGTTCCCGAACTGCGACTCGACAGACGCCACTCGCAACCGCACCACCTGACGGCGGTGGTCACTGACCCAACCGAATCGGTCCGCGATCCTGCCATCGCCAAGACGCTACGGACGACTCTGACCTGGAAGGTCCACCCCTGACAGCAGAGATCGACGGGAGCGAAGCGGCCTCAGCGCGAATTGTCCGCGCTGGGGCCCCAGCGCCTCTCCAGACATGAGCAGTCTGGCCGCTCCGTCGGCTTGCCCCGCTGCTTCCAGCAAGAGGTACGCACGAGACTTGTGGCGGTGGTGTCGGGCCCACGCCTCCAGGCCGCCCAGCGAGGCGCCGCCGTGCTCGTCGCGCAACGGGCGCGCCACCTGGCGATGGAGCTCTACAGGCCCCGCAGCGACTGCACGGCCGGGCGGGGGATGCTGCGGACGGCGCTGGAATCGGGCAGCGGACCACTGCGTCCACCCGATGGCCCGGCGAGGAGCGGGCCGACGCCTGCTACACCCAGATCCGCAGTGCGCTCACCATGACATTTCCCGACGGCGAACCGGTCGCCGAGTTCATGCTGCACATCCACGACGACGGCACCGCCGGGCTGGCGCTGGCACGACGAGCCCTTCGACGCGGTGAACCCGTGACGACCTGGGTTCGCTGCCTCTGGGACGAGGAAGACGTCTGGTTCTACTTCGAGTTGGACGCCGATGGCTATGTGATCCGGCAAGTCGAGTTGCAGGAGCCCCGAAGCAAGGCTCTGGCCGCTGCCTCGCTGGCCGAGTGGCAAGAAGCCCAAAGAGACGGCCGGTCAGCTGAATACGAGAGCGTCTACGGTCTGACCGCGGAACCACCCATCTCCGAGTGGGAAGGGCACGACCCGCAGGCGTTGTCGGCCGATGAGTTCGAGATCGTTTGGTCGACCGCCCGCGGTGAGCTTCAGGATCGTCAGCGGCACCTCTCTTCCTGACCACGTCCACCGCTGCGGCTTCCGACCAGGAAAGTGCCATCTTCAATGCGAAACCGGCTGTCAAGTGTCTCGCCAGCCTGACAAGGTCCTGCTCAGGCGGCATCACCCTCGCCATGATCCATGAGACGCGCCAACCGCACCGCCCACACGTCTTCGCGACGCCTCGTCACTGCCCCCAGCAAGTCGCGGTCGAACCTGTCACCCCGCAGGTCATCCGCCTCGCCCCTGCAAGATCTGATGAGACGGGACAGAAGAAGACGACCGAGGCGGTACGCGTGTCAGCGCGTGGTCTCGCCCGCGGACCGGCGACTGCTCCACGGCCGGGTTCCTCGGCGTACCTCGACCGCGCCAGACGGCGTCCCGCCCCCCACCACAGCAGCCTGCTGGCCGTCGGTGCTCGCGGACGCGGGCCCCGAAGTCGCCGGAACCGCGATCGGGGCCACCGTCGCCTGCCCCTCGAAACCGCACACCGCCGTGGTCACAGCTCTGGCAGCGCCCAGTGAAGTGATCTGACTCACAGCCCACTCCGTCCTGTCACAGCCGCCGATGGCGCGGTGACTTAAGGCCGAGCACCTGAAAACGGAGGAGGCACCATGACAGGGAACATGCATGTAGTCGTGATCGGTGGCGGATATGCGGGCGTGATGGCCGCGAACCGGCTGACGCAGCGCGACGACGTGACCGTGACGCTGGTCAACCCGCGCCCGGACCTCGTCCACCGGGTCCGCCTGCACCAGCTGGTGGGCGGGTCCGACGACGCGGTCGTCGCCTACCAGGACGTCCTGGCCGAACGCGTCCGGCTGGTGGTCGACACGGTGACCCGGATCGGCGCAGCCGAGCGCAACGTGACGCTCGCGGTCGGCGGCACACTCGACTACGACTACCTGATCTACGCCGTAGGCAGCGGCAGCGCCGAACCGAGCGTGCCCGGAGCGGCTGAGTTCGCCTACCCGCTCGCCACCCTGGAGGAGGCCCAGCGGCTGCGGGCGGTCCTCGACGCCGTGCCCGCGACGGCCCCGGTGACGGTGGTCGGCGCCGGTCCCACCGGCATCGAGACCGCCGCCGAGCTGGCGGAGACCGGCCGCCGGGTGACCTTGGTGTGCGGCGGCGTTCTCGGGCCGTACCTGCACACCCGGGGCCGGCGTTCGGTCGCCAAGCGGCTGGCCAAGCTCGGTGTGACGGTGATCGACGGCTCTGACACGAAGGTGACGGCCGTGTCCCGCGGCAGCGTGCGGCTCGCGAACGGCCGTGAGCTGCCGAGCGAGGTCACCGTCTGGACCGCCGGCTTCGGCGTTCCCGACCTGGCCGCGCGCAGCGGGCTGAGCACCGACTCCGTGGGCCGCCTGCTCACGGACGAAACGCTGACGAGCGTGGACGACGAGCGGATCCTCGCGGCCGGGGACTCGGCAGCACCGTCGAACCAGCCGCTGCGGATGAGTTGCCTGAACGCGACGCCGCTGGGCGCGCGGGCTGCCGACACGGTGCTGAGCCGACTCTCGGGCGAGCAGCCGGAGCCCATCCACCAGGGGTTCTACGCCCAGTGCATCAGCCTCGGCCGGAGCGCCGGCATCTACCAGTTCGCCAACCGGTCGGACGTCGCCGTGTGGCTGCACATCAACGAAGGTCTGGGCGCAATGATCAAGGAGATGGTCTGCAAGAGCATCCCCGGGCACCTGTCCGGAGAGGCACACAAGCCCGGTTCGTTCCGCCTGCACCGCGCGCCCGGAGGCGTCGCCAAGCGCCGGCAGCTGCTGCACGCCAACGGCGCCCACCAGGCCAAGGCACCGGCCGCCCCTGACCGGACGGCCTGACCGGTGCGTGCCGCGAGGGTCCCGCTGTGGACGCACGCGAACGCGGTCGGCCGCCAAGGCCGCACGCGAAGGACGACGAGAAGGGACGAGAGTTGAGCGACGACGCCACCGCCCCGATGACCGAGGCGTTCCTCGCCCACCGCAGCCTCCTGTTCACGGTCGCCTACGAGGTGCTCGGATCGGCGGCCGACGCCGAGGACGTCCTCCAGGAGAGCTGGCTGCAATGGGTCAAGGCCGACCGGGGGCAGGTGCGCGACCGGCGCGCCTTCCTGGTCCGGATCACCACCCGCCAGGCGCTCAACCGGCTGCGCACCATCAAGCGCCACCGGGAGGCATACGTCGGCCCCTGGCTGCCCGAGCCGCTGCTCACCGCGCCGGACGTGGCCGAGGACGTCGAGCTTGCCGAGAGCGTGTCGATGGCGCTGATGCTCGTCCTGGAGACGCTGTCGCCGACCGAGCGGGCCGTCTTCGTACTGCGCGAGGTGTTCGACATCGGCTACGACGAGATCGCGGCCGCCGTCGACAAGAGCCCCGCGGCCGTACGCCAGATCGCCCACCGCGCCCGCCGGCACGTCGATGCCCGGCGCCCCCGCCAGGTGGTCTCCTCGCACGAGGGCCAGGCGGTCCTGGAGTCGTTCCGGCGTGCCGTGGAGACCGGGGACCCGCAAGCCCTCCTTGGGGTGCTCGCCCCCGAGGTCGTCCTGATGAGCGACGGCGGCGGTTTCAAGCACGCTGCGCTGCGGCCGGTCACCGGCGCCGAGCGGGTGGTCCGTATGTTCGCCGGCGGCATGGGCAAGTTCGAAGGCAAGTTCACCACCGAGCCGACGCTGGTCAACGGCCACCCGGCCCTGCTCGTGCGCATGGGCGGCGAGATCGACGGTGTCATGGCGATCAGTGTCGAGGACGGCCTCATCACCGGCCTCTACTACGTCCGCAACCCCGAGAAACTCTCGCACGTCACTTCCGCGACCCCGCTCACCCTGCGCTGAACACCACCGGCCCCCGACGGGCGGAGATCAGCCCTTCCAAGGCCCCTCTGCCCAGGGGACCCGGAGAGATATCCGATGAGCCATGCAAGCGAGCGAAAGGGAGAAGTCATGAAGGCAGTGCGCTACCACTCCTACGGCGGCAGCGGCGTCCTCGTCTACGAGGAGGCAGACCGGCCGGTGGCGGGTGTGGGCCACGTAGTGGTGCAGGTGGCCGGCACCTCGTACAACGACGCGGACTCCGGCCTCCGCGCGGGCTTGCGACAGGACCTGCTCCCCCTGGCCTTCCCGCACATTCCCGGCCTCGACCTGTCCGGAGTCATCACCGAGGTCGGCGAGGGCGTGCCCGACTGGAGCGTGGGGGACGCGGTGGTCGCGCTCCTGCCGGCGGACGCGCCCGGCGCGGCAGCCGAATACGTCGCCGCACCCGCCGAGGCGCTGGCCCGCGCTCCCCGCACCGTCGAGCTGGCCGACGCCGCTGCCCTGCCCCTCGTCGGGCTGACGGCATGGCAGGCCCTGTTCGAACACGCCGGCCTCAAGCCCGGGCAGAACATCCTGATCAACGGGGCAGGCAGCGCGGTGGGCGGGTACGCCGTCCAGCTCGCCGCGCAGACCGGTGCCACCGTGACCGCGACCGCCGGTGCGCGCAGCCGCGACCGAGTCCGCTCCTACGGCGCGGACCGGGTCGTCGACTACGCCGTGACCCCCGTCGTGCAGGCGCTGACCGGGCAGCACTTCGACGTGGTGCTGCAGCTGGCTCCCGCCAGCCCTGAGGAAAACGCGCAGCTGGTAGACCTGGTCGCCGACGGCGGAGCCTTCGTCAGCGTCACCACTCCCGGCCCACAGGATGCCGGGCGCGGGGTGCGCACGGTGCACGTGTTCGTGCGCAGCGACGCCACCCAGCTCGCCGGCCTAGTCGCCCGCGTCGACGCCGGAGATCTGAAGATCGAGGTGGCCCAGCGGCTGTCGCTGGCCGACCTGGCCACGGTCCACGCCCGCGCCGCCGGCCGGTTCGCCCGCATCGCCGAGCTGGCCGCCCAGGTCGAGGGCGGAGACCTGGCCGAACGACTGCGTGCCGACCAGGCCGCCGCGGTCCGCGCCCCGGCTGCCGCCGGAGAACTGGCCGGCAAGACCGTTCTGACCCCCATGTCGCCGGCCAACGCCGCTCCCCACCCCTGAGCCCATAGCCCGCCGAGTCAACCCCATTGCTCGCCCGTTCCATCCGGCTCGGCCGAGACCGTGAGGAAGTGCCACGTTCGTGAGACTGAGCGGCTGTGCCACCGACCTGAGACAGCGGAAGCACCGCTGGTCAGCGAGCACAGCCTGTGCCACGGATCGCGAGACCCTACATCCGGGGATCGCTCGGCCTGCTCGTCCTCCAACTGGCATGAGCGGGCCGATGTCCGCCCGCTCCTCGCGGATGACCCGGCGCAGGAGTATGGGAGCTTTATGTCGGTATTGTCATGTACTTCCGCAGCTTCGGGGCGAACGGGCGAGGCCAGGCCGCCAAGCGCCTGCGAGTGCGCGCGGGCGCCTTCCGATCGGTGCGGCACACCGGGCTCGTCCCGGCGCCGAACGTCTCCTCCTGACAGTGATCGCCGACCGCCGCGGAGGCGATGGACGCCGGTCCGGGCGGCGCTCCCGACCCCTCCGATCCCCGGCAGCGCGGCGGCGGACCGCAGCACCCAGGCGCCGACACACCGAACATGATCGGCAAGAAGGCCGACGTGCCGTAGTCCCCGCAGCTTGTCGGCCGCGGCCTGCCCACCGACCTGAAAAGGTTCGGGATGCGACGCGCGCCATCAGGCGGCCAAGCCCCGCAACAGGCGTGCTGCCGTCTGTCAAGCCACGCGATCCCGGGGCGTTACGCCATCCGATTCCCAGGGCTTACTGGATGCGGGCTCACGCCCATCAACGGCCCGCCGGACCACGGCCCCCGGCCGAGTGGCTCGATGGACATGTGCCGTCAGGGGCCGTGAACCGACAGGGCCGTTCAACGCCCCTCCACCATCCCCTCCAGAGGAGAACTGTCATGTCCCACCCCTTCCAGGCGCGGCGCTTCGTCCTTTTCACCGCCTCGGCGGCCATGGTCGCAGGATGCGCACT
This sequence comes from Streptomyces sp. NPDC030838, assembly GCF_055572035.1. Classification (NCBI taxonomy): domain Bacteria; kingdom Bacillati; phylum Actinomycetota; class Actinomycetes; order Kitasatosporales; family Streptomycetaceae; genus Streptomyces; species Streptomyces sp. NPDC030838. Next base: position 23,632 of record NZ_JBVIED010000010.1, read on the forward strand.
GATGCCCACCGGCGCATTCGCCGCTACCCCGGAGACACCACACGCGGTCACGGTCGACGCCGCCCACCCCACGGCCGATGACCAGGCCGAACCAACCGACGAGAGCGACCCCCCTGACGACCGGGAATCCGATATGCCCCGCACAGGGAACACCGTCCCAGAGATCACCGATGCCTTCTTCAGGGACAAGGTCCCCGATCAGTTCATGAACGCGGCAGGCCACCCCTGAGCTGAGCGGGCCTGGGATATCACGGCCGCCGAACCTTCCCTGCGGGAACGTTGGGCAGTCGTCGCGTCGAGCCGGCCTGGCGCGCCATCGCCGCCGGCCGCGACGCCTGCCCCGGCCGGCTCACCACATGCCCGGAATCCATGGCCTGGACCACGAGGGTCCGCATCTGAGCAGGCCAGCCTCATGGACCAGGCGCCGACCGGCATGATCAGTCACCCTTGCACGGCTGTCCTGGAGTGCCAGGCACACCACGCGCCGACTGCTCCGACCGCCCGGCGTCGGCCGAGAAATCCGCGCCACCATCGTGCACCCTGCACCCGCCGCCGGGCACCGGGGCGCGGACCGCCCGCCAGAGCATCAACCGGCCGGCACCATCACCGGCTACGACCTGTCCGGTCGATCAAATCCGCAGCCAGACGGCGAGACAGGTTGGAGCGCTCGAGCCGGCGGCAGCGATCCAACGTGTACACCAGGCCCGCAGCGCGGGCACAGGGGCTCCCCCGCGGCGTCTCGCCCTGGGATGGTGGTCACATGGGCCGCTCCCACCCTCGTGCTTCACATTCGCAGGCCTGGCGAGGAAGACCCGCCGATGTGGCCGCTCGATGTCCGTGACGACGACGGCGATCTCCTCACCGGCCTCGAAGTCCTCCGGCGGACCAGCCGCAGGCCGGCCGTTGCCCTCTCGGAAGGGGGCCAGCCCCACGACTCCACCCCCAAGGCCGACGAAGACGCCGATGGGCAACACCCTGTCGACCATCCCGCGCAGTCCTTGGCCCACTACGGTCCGGTCGGCGAAGGCTTGGAAGGGATCAGGCTCAAGGGAGCGCAAGGACAGCCTGGCCTCTGCGTTGCCCGTTGGAGATCCACTGCTGGAAGTAACGGGGCGAGACGTGCGGCGATCGCGTCGCCGGCCTGCCACGCCATGCTCTCCGCCCTCCTTGCGGTCTTTGCGGCCGTCGTCGCAATGGCTCGCTCGCTTGATTGCTCCGTCCGTTTGCACTGCGTGGCCGGCCACCGTGTCAGCGCAGCGGCACGCCCCAGCCCTGCTACAGATCCCCTCTGTGATCACACACCGCGCCCTGCTGCACACGGCCTGCGCCCTCGCCGCAGCTACCGTTCTGACCGCCTGCGGCACAGCGGCGGCCCCCGCGAAGCCAAAACCGTCGCCGAGCCCGTCACCGAGTCCGTCGCCGTCCTGGGCCAAGCCCCACCCGGTGGACTGCCGCAAGGCCAGGTGCGTGGCGCTGACCTTCGACGCCGGCCCCGACCGCTACACGGCCCGCCTGCTGGACATCCTCAAAGCCAAACGCGTCAATGCGACCTTCTTCCTGCTCGGCAAGTCCGGCGTGGTCCGCCACCCCGACCTCGTACGCAGGCAGGCAGCGGAAGGACACGAACTGGCCAACCACACCTGGACCCACCCCCGCCTCACCGGACTCCCGGAAGCCGAGATCCGCCGCCAGCTCACCCTCGTCCAGGAGAAGATCGAACAGCTCACGGGCCGCGCACCCTCCCTCATGCGCCCGCCGCAGGGACGCACCGACCAGCGGGTGGCGGCTGTCAGCCGCTCACTCGGCCTCGCGCAGATCATGTGGACCGTCACTGCCAACGACTACCGCGACCACGACCCGCAGGTCATCACACAGCGCGTACTGGCAGGCGCCGGGCGCCACGGGATCATCCTGCTGCACGACGTCTACCCCGGCACCGTCCCGGCCGTCCCCGCGATCATCGACGGTCTCCGCGAACGCGGCCTCACCCCCGTCACCGTCACCCAGCTGTTCGCCCCTCACAAACCCCGGCCAGGACACGCCTACTGGAACGCACCACACACGAACCCTTAGGGGATGCCGCTGGGAACATGCCGGACTCGCGGACACTGCAGCGGCTGGCCAGGCCCCCGGCAACGTGCGGATGCCTACCGGGAGATGAGCAACAGAGACCTCCTGCTAGGGTGCGTCGATGTCGTCGATCAAGCAGTTTCAAGTCACCTTCGACTGCGCAGAACCGGAGCGCGTCGCTCGTTTTTGGTGCGAGGTGTTGGGGTACGTCGTATCGCCGCCGCCGAAGGGGTTTGCTACTTGGGACGATTTCGATCGCTCGCGGCCGCCTGAGGATCAGGGTTCGTGGTTCGCATGCAGTGATCCCTCGGGTGTGGGCCCGCGACTGTTCTTTCAGCGCGTTCCCGAAGGGAAGGTCGTCAAGAATCGGCTGCATCTCGACGTGCGGGTCGGCACCGGGCTTGTGGGTGAAGAGCGCCTGGCCGCGCTTGAGGCCGAGTGCGCACGACTGGTCGCGCTCGGCGCGGTACGGGTGCGACTGCTGTATGACGGCCATGATTCGTGCATCGTGATGCAGGACATCGAGGGCAACGAGTTCTGTCTCGACTGAGCTTCCTCCCGGCCTCTCTCAAAGAATGCCGTCGCCCTTCAGGCGGCGGTCGCGAAGGATCTTCCAGGTCTTCATCCGCGCGAGGTCGTGCTCGACGCGGGCCCGGATCTTGCGGTGGGAGGTGTCGTGCTCCTCCTTCCAAGCAGGCCCAGTTCGGTCTGGCCGCGTTCGCGGTGGTGCGGGATGACCAGGCCGGTGCCCCGATAGCCACCGTCCGCGATGACTGTGGTCCGGCACGGCGTCCTTGCGTGACCAGCAGTTACGGGGCAGCCCTCAGGGCGTGACCTTCACTTCGCAGTCAGGAGCTCCTCTATCGTGCCGCGCTCTGGGTGGTGCGGGTCGCGGCCCGCCAGCCGCCCGTACAGCCGCTGCCAGGCATCTTCGTCCGTCGTCGGCAGGTGCGTACGGACCAGGGCCGTGAGCTGCTCCACCGCTTCCCCGATCTGCGGAGGAGCGTCCGATCGGCACCGGGCGTCACCGAGGTGGCGCAGCACGCACGGGCCCTGACCCACGCGCCGCAGAAGGTCCTCGGGGGTGATGAGGCCCTCCGTGAGCAGATCATCGAGGTGACCGGTCGTCTTCTCCTGATCGGCGCTGTACCCCAGCCCGGCCCGCAGCGTGCCCCCGTCCGTGATCCAGTTCCTCGCGTAGGAGCGGTGCCTGCGGTAGTCGCGGCGTATCGCGTCGATGTGGCGGGCCGCGACGTCGGGCGGTGTGCCGGGACGGTTGACCATCTGTGGCCAGTACCGGAAGGGTTCACGGGTGTGCTCTGCTTCCAGGTGGTCCCAGTCGGGGTTCGGGAAGATTTCCATCAACCGGTCGGCGGCGTCCGCGCCGGCCTGTGGGCCGAGGCGGCGCAGGCGTGAGGCGAGCTTCTGCGTGGTCAGCTCCTTGTCGGCCCGGGCGCGAAGGGCCGCGAGCGGGTCGGCGGCGGTCAGCGCCTTCTCGCAGATGCGGGTGACCGCCGGGCTCACGAGTCCGGTGGCGAGCAGTGCAGACAACCGGGCCGGTCCCGCGTGCCGCAGCAGGTTGAGGCAGCCTGTCAGTTGCTCCGGCATTTTGAACTTCGACCGGTGGGTGCTGGCGAACGCCGCCTCTATGAGTTCCGGCTCGACGGCGTGGAGGCAGTCGGGGAGCGCACTCCACGGGATGCGGTCGACGTGTGGTGCGAGCCGCACCGATGGGTCGGTTAGGGCTGCGCGGCGTTCCTCGGCACAGACGTAGAAGTGGAGGTCCAGGACGGCGAGGTGAATCTCCGGATCGCCGCATGCCAGGAGCCGCAGCGCGGTGCCCCGGGTCAGGTCGATACCGCGGGCGATCACCAGCAGGGCCTCACGGTTCTGGCTGCGCAGGAGATGCTCCAGGACGGCTCTGGGTGTGCCGTGGCGTATGGCGACGACGTACTGCGCCAGCAGAGTGCCCGTGCCGGGCGGCAGTTCAGGCATCAGGGCGTCCAGGACATCGGCGTCGCAGCGCAGCAGCACCTCGCCCGTCGGCCACCACCACCGAGCGTCGAACAGCTGGTCCTCGATTTTCCGGCCCGTCGGTTTGCGGTCCGGCAGCAGACGGGCGGGGGCGACCGCCACTGTGTCCTGGGACCGTTGCACCAGCGCAGGCCAGCTGAGCAGTGCGTCCGGGCCTTGGACGCCGGGCCGACAGAGGGCGTCCACCGTGGTGAGCAGCTTGAGCCAAGCCGTCGGGTTCGTCCCCAGTGAGCTCGTGAGGTGCGTCCGGAGATGCCGCTCGAAGACGCGGCATGCCCGGCTGTAGTCGGAATGCACCCGCATCGGCATCGTCCAGCGTGCTGGGTACGCCTCGATGACGTCCGCTGCCTTGAGCGTCCCGGCCTCGTAGGCCGCCGACAGCCGGCGGACGTGAGCCCAGCGGCGGTCGGGGGCGAGTTGGTCGGCCGCTACGTCGCGCCGCAGCTGCTCGAGTGCCTCGACTCCGTCAGCTGGAGGAGTCGGGTGGAGCACATGGGCGTCCGTTGGCAGGTCGCAGCGGCGCCATGCCTCGGCCAGCCATTCGGGGCGGCCGACGGACCGGGGGTACCGGTTCGGATGCGTACGCCCCAGAAAGCGCACGACCTCGAGATCCGTGGGCAGCGGAGGGGCGCCCTCGTTCTGTTCGGCCGCCAGGCGACGCAGGAGGTCAATTGCGGCCACCGCCGCTCTGTGGACCTCCTCGTACGGTGCGTCGTACGAACGGGCTCCCATGACGTGTCTCCCCCAATGGTTGTTCTCTGGATCAAGAACAGTTCACCACGGAGGTCTGACAGCAGCAGTTCGGGACCCAAGTCACCGTCAGAAAAATCGGTCTAGGCTTCCCATATCACCACGGCTCCGGTGCGCCATCACCACCGGCGGCGGGCCGTCCGTGCGCCCCCGCCCGCCCGCCACAGCGACAAGGGCCGGGCGCTGCATGCCGGGCAGGAAGCGTTCGACACCATCGACTTCGGTTGACGCGGGGCCTCCGTCCTGCGCGGCAGGGCAGAAGCCTGGACACCGATCCGGGCGCTGCTCAGACGCAGTCGAGCCGCTCCGGCGCAAGCCGTCCGAGGCGGGCACCGCGGCGCCGGCGTCTGGCCACTCCCAATGGCCGCTCTGCTGTGCTTTTCGCTCGGAGGTCAGCGCTGCGCTTGCTGACGGCGGACACGGGCCTCGACGCGCGCGGGGGTGATGACCAACGGCGGCGGCTACCAAGGCAGAACCGAGACCGGGTACTGGTCCTCGAACGGCATCACCCGCTTGTGGATGCACCGAACCGACGACCAGGACACCCTCGACCTTCCGGCGCCGCACGTTGGCGATAGCGTGGAGTTGAGACCCGAGTGATGAGGAGGGCGCGTGCGATTCGCGCTGGACGCACTGTTCGCCGACGTGCCCGCGGAGCAGATCGATGAAGCTCGTGACTTCTACAAGTCGAGGGCGGCAGGCCGTGGCCCCAGCACACTGGAGGAGCTGAAGGAGGCTCGAGCGAGGAGGTCTGTGGTTTCTGCCGCCGATCCGCCTGCCGTCGAGGAGACGATCGAAGCCGCGGAAGCGCGCGTCCCTGTCAGGATCTTCACGCCTGTCGGCGGTCCGCCGCGGGGCGTCTACCTGGACATACACGGCGGCGGCTTCTACATGGACTCCGCAGCGCGAGGAGACAAGCGCAACCGCGAGCTCGCAGACGCCCTGCAACTCGCCATTGTCAGCGTCGACTATCGGCTGGCCCCTGAGCACCCCTGGCCGGCGGCACCCGACGACTGCGAAGCAGCGGCACTCTGGCTCGTCGAAGAAGCCGATGCCCGCTTCGGAACGTCCCGACTTGCGATCGGCGGGAGCTCCGCGGGAGCCACACTCGCCCTGGCGACCCTGCTCCGGCTGAGAGACAGAGGTGCCGTGGGCCGATTCACCGGCGCTGCACTCCAATTCGGCACCTACGACTTGAGCGCACGGACCCCGGCCGGTCGCCGCATCGCGGACGAATACTTCATCCAGGCGTACGCCGGCCATGTGGAAGACCGCACTCTTCCCGATATCTCTCCCATCTACGGCGTCCTTCGCGGGCTTCCCCCAACGCTGCTGATCGTCGGAAGCGCAGACGTGTTACTGGAAGACAACCTGGCGCTGGCAGGTCGGTTGTCAGCGGCCGGCAATGACGTCGAGCTCCGGGTCTACCCCGAGTCACCCCACGGCTTCACCAGCCACCCCACGGCAATGGCCAGGACGGCGCTCAGCGGCGTCAACTCCTGGCTGCATAACCGGATTACGGAATCGTAGGGCAGGCGCCCAGTCGACACCGGCGGGGTTCAAGTTCTCGAGCGTGCCGACTTTTTGCCACCGCCTCTGACGCACCATCCGGCGCCGATCCGGTCGTGGACTGCCCACTTTCCGATCTTGTTCGGAATCGGTCGATTCCTGAACGCCGCTACCCCCCCTGGCCGACCGTCTGGTCGAGGCCGCTGATGCCCTGCAGGCCCATCTGGCACGCATGGGGGCAGTGGCGGGGGCGCTCCACGCTTCCGGCCCGGTCCTCGCCGCCGTGCTCGTCTGGCTGATCGCCGACCGCTTCTACTGGCCGTCCTGGAGCGGTTCACGCCGCGAGCGCGCGTAATCTGGATTGCTACGGCGTCCACTGTCCTCGCCGTGTCCTTACTCCCCCTGACGGGGTCCGGAATGGCCGGCGGAACCCGTACGTCGCTGGCACTGATGCACCTGACCGTGGCAGCCGTCCTCATCCCGGGACTGGTCGGTCCCCGAACCCGGACCAAGACTCGGTCCTGAGCCCGGAGAAGGGCGTACGACAGGCCTGTGTCGGTTTCTGACGGTTCGGCAACAAGGCGTTCAGGGCCAGGCCGAGCGCGCCGAGTGGTCCTCCATGCCCTCGCGGCAGTGCTGGCGCAGTGGCCCCCCTGGGGATGGTGTGGCTTGGGCTGTGGTGTGGGATCTCAGCGGAACACGGGGCTGACGTAGTTGCCGGGGTGTGTGGCCGCTTCCTGCTGTTGGACCGGCCCCCACCACCAGCGAAGTTCCTTGGCCTTCTTGCTGCCGGGTGGAGTGATGGCCACGACCCCGGGGTCGATGATGTTGCCGTCGCTCTCATCCGCGGAGAGGAATGTCACCGTGAACCGCGCGGTGGCCCCGGGGTTGAGCTTGACGGTCTTGGGCTTCTCCGACCTCTGTTCGAAGAGCGTCTCGGTTATCACGCCCTGGGTTTCCGTCCCCATCTTCAGGGTCACCTCTGGGTAGCCCCGCAGCGTGCAGGCGTGTGATCCGGTGTTCTTCATCGACACAAAGGCGTCTACCTGGCGTCCTGCGGTGTCCCTGCCACCCGGTTGTGCCGATCCGCCAGAGGTCCAGTCCAGGTCGAGGTTGGTGGTGCGGCACGTAGCCGGCTGTGCAGTTGAGGGCTGAGTGGCGCCCAGGGCCGAGGCCGCCGTGATCGCGAGGGCGCCGGCGAAGGCGAGGGCCGCCGCGCGCAGGTGGTGGATGTGCACCATGTGTGGCCTCCAAGCGCAGGTGAACTCTTCTCGGTGCGGTGGGACGTCGGGACAGTGGACTGCCGTGTCTGGTCACGCTCGGGGCTTGCAGACCTCGGTGAGTGCAGGCCCCGCCCTCTTCTCGAGTAAAGACGTTCCACGCGCGTCGGAGCGGTGCCGAGATGGTCCGAATGGGTGAACTCGGCCCCTAACGGGTTCCAACCCAAGCCCCCGGGTGGCGGGCTGGTCCCGCCAGCGGCATCATGCGCCCCTGCAGTTGTGCGGTCCGCCGGCGGGCGCGGCCCTTGGGGCCTACGCCGGGCTGGCCTACGCCGGGCCTACGCCGAACCTGCGCCGGGTACCGCAATGTCGATCACGGGGCCGCTGCGGGGCGGGAGTAGGGCGTGCGTCTGGCGGCGAGTGTCTCCGCCGACGGCCGGCGGTGGCCGAACGTGCCGGACGTCGTATGACCTCGCGCGTGATCAAGCCCTCTCGAGCCAGCCAGTCCCGGTGCATGCGTTGACAGAACGTCACACCACTTCCATCATGGGAGCGCTCCCATCCGCGGCATCCGGCCGCGCACCGTTTTCCCTGCCACCGGCGCGGAACGTCCTGCTGCCGCGTCGGCACTTCGCCCGTCCGGCGGCATGGTTGGGCGGCACGCGCTGCCCCGCCCCGTGCCGCCGGACCCCGAGGGAGGACTCCCATGCCCTTACCGCACAGACCCGGGCGGCCGGCCGCTGCCGGCCGTCGCCCCTTCGCGCGTACCGCGACCGTTCTCGTCGCCGCGCTCGCCCTGCTGTCCCCGCTGGGCGCCACCGGTCCCGCCTCCGCCGAGCCGCAGGCGGCCACCGCCGCGGACGCCGTCGTCCGGGTCAACACGCAGGCGGCCCTGGGCCGGCTCTCCGACGTCGCTCGCGGCGTCAACGCCGCCATCTGGGACTCGCACATGAACGACCCCGAGGTCGCCAGCCTGATGGAGGCGGCCGACGTGGGGGCGATGCGCTACCCGGGCGGCTCGTACGCGGACATCTACCACTGGGAGACGCACACCGCGCCCGGAGGGTACGTCGCCCCGGGCACCGGCTTCGACGCCTTCATGGGCACCGTCCGCGCCACCGGAGCGCAGCCGATCCTGATCGCCAACTATGGCTCGGGCACGCCCGAGGAGGCGGCCGGCTGGGTCCGGTACGCGAACGTCACCAAGGACTACGACGCGAAGTACTGGGAGATAGGCAACGAGATCTACGGCAACGGCCACTACGGCAGCGGCTGGGAGCACGACGAGCACGAGGACAAGAGCCCCCGGGAGTACGCCCGCCAGGTCCGCGCCTATGCCACGGCCATGAAGGCCGTCGACCCGACCATCAAGATCGGCGCGGTGCTCACGACCCCTGGCCACTGGCCGGACGGCGTCGTCGGCGAAGGCGATGCGGGCGACTGGAACCACACCGTGCTCTCCCAAGTCACCGACGTGATCGACTTCGTGAGCGTCCACTGGTACGCGGGCGGCTCCGCCACCACCGCCGAGGACGCCATGACCCGGCTGACCAGACTGCCCGGTGAACTGCGCGAGGTGCGCAACCAGCTCGACCGGTACGCGGGCGCCGACTCACCGCGCATCGGCATCGCCCTCACCGAGATCAACACCAACACCGGCGGCGCCCGGCTCACCGCCCGCCCCAACGGCCTCTTCGCCGCCGACGCGTTCATGACGGCACTGGAGAACGGCGTCTTCACCGTCGACTGGTGGAACACCCACAACGGCCCGGGCCAGATCACCACCGTCGACGGCGAGACGGACTACGGCGACATGGGGATGCTCTCCAGCGGCTCCTGCACCGGTGACGTCTGCGAACCGGCGCCGAACACGCCGTTCCACCCCTACTACGGCATGAAGATGACCAGCGAACTGGGCACCGCGGGCGACACCATGGTCGCCGCCGCGTCCTCGGAGCAGGACGTCTCCGCACATGCCGTGCACCGTCGCGACGGACGCCTGAGCGTCCTGCTCATCAACAAGAACGCGGACGCCGCACGGACCGTGGACCTCGAGTACGCGGGCTTCACCCCATCCGCCGCCGCACCCGAGGTGAGCCGCTACGCGCGCGGCGACAGCGACATCACCGACGTGACCGGTGGCGAGGCATCCGCCTCCCAAGTCACCGTGCCGCCCTACGCGATGCTCACCGTCACCCTCACCCCGCAAGCGGGCACCGGGCCCGCCGCCTCGGACGCCGGAACCCCGGGCACCCCGAAACTGGAGGCGGTGACCGACACCACCGCACATCTGTCCTGGGAGGGCGCGCAGGGAGCCGCCCGCTACCTGGTCCAGGAGCGCGACGGCGCGCACACCCGCGTGATCGGCGAGACCACCGGCACGTCCGTGACCCTGCGGAACCTGCCCCCGGGCAGCACCCACACCGTCAATGTCCTGGCCGCCGACGCCTCGGGGCGGCTCTCCGCTCCGTCCAGTCCGCTGACCTTCACCACCGGGACACCGCTGGACGCCACCTGCGCGGTGACTTACCACCGCGACACGAGCTGGGGCAACGGCTTCGTGGCCACGGTCACCGTCCGCAACCTCTCGGACACCCCGATCACCGGCTGGACGGTGGACTGGGACTGGCCGACCGACCGTCAATCGGTGTCCTCCGGCTGGAACGCCACGTTCCACCAGACCGGTCGGCACGTCCGGGTGACCGCCCCCGAGGGCGCGGGGCCGCTGGCCCCGGACGCCGGTTCTACGGCCTCGTTCGGATTCGTCGGCGCCAACGACGGACCCAACCCCGATCCCACGGTCTTCCGCCTCAACGGCACCGTCTGCTCGGGCGGCTGACGACCGGTCCGCCCGGGACCGGGGCGCAAGCTTGACCTGCTCCCGGGCGGGCCCGGCCAGGAGGGGACGCTCCTCGGCGCCTACCGCGTCACTCCGGGTGGGCGACTGCTTCCTTCTGGAGCTGCACCGCCGCCAGCAGACTCAGCTTCGGCTCCGCCTGGCGAAGCGCCTTCACCGCCGCGACCGAGGCGATGTCGCCGTCGAAGCCGACAGCGGTCAGCCGGTCGCGGACCCAACGGGCGCGCACCTCGGCTTCGGTGGCCTCGGCGGTGTTCTCGACGAGTGCGGCGGCGCGTTCGAGGCCCGGGCGCTCCTCGGGCGATGCCTCGGCCAGCGCCTGACGGAGGGCCGCTGCGGCCATGTCCACGTCCCGGATGACCAGCACGTGGTTGTGCTTGCTGTTCAGTGCTGCGAATGGTGCCATGTGGATCACCCTGACTGTCCTGTCGCCTGCGCGGCAAGGGACTTGAGGATCATCAGAGGCTCGCCCCCCCATATGCACTCGACTGCCAGGGCCTGTGCGGGGCCCCTGGCAGTCGTTGTCAGGAGAGGGCCTTTACCTGCCGGCGACGCCGGTGGGAAGGAGCGTCCGAAGCGAAGTGACCGGATGTCCTACTTCGAACGATCCGAGGAGGCCGTCGACGAGGGGCGCGCCGGGTGCCCCGGTGGACGGGGCAGGGGGCGCAGCGGCCTGGGCGGCGGGGGCGGGCGCGAGGAGGGCAACGGCCATGACGGAGACACAGGCGAACTTCTTGATCATGTTTGGCCCAACGACTGCCGCCGCCGCAGGGAAACGCTCATCGGCCGTCCGTCCGCCTCAGGTCACCCATCAGGAAGACAGCGAGCGACAATCGTACGGCGAACCGGTGCCGCGGGCGGTGCACAGGAAGCACCCCTCCCAGTGCGGGAGCGCGCTGAGGATGCGATGCCGTGCGCAGGAGGCCACCGCGCGTTCGTCCGGTGCGGGGAAGCCTCCCGCGAGGTGAGGGTCCTCCGTCGGCACGAAGGACTCGACCAGGGCCTTGAACTGGCGCAGGTAGTCCTGTGCGAAGGGAGGGTTGTAACCCAGCTCGCTCCAACGGTGGCGGCTCAACGCGAGTTCGGTGGCCCGCAGCACGAAGTCCTTCGACCGGGCGCGTTCCTGCGGAGTTACGCCCCAGTCGATCTCCCGCAGGTCGAATCCGACAGCTCCTCGCCCCATCACGTTCTGGTCCTGCAGTGTCAGAAAGGCCGCGAAGCGGTAGTCCCACACCTCGTCCGCAAGATCGGAGACGGCCAGCATCAGCACGTTGATGAACACCTCTGTGCCGCCGTTGGACAGGGACAGACACTGTTCTCCGTAACCGAATTGGTTCCCCACCCGGCTACCGTACGGCGCGTGGGGACGGCCCGCACCGGGAGGAAGGGCGGCGACGGCGGCCCGGCTGTGGCGCAGGGAGCCGGTAGTGATCAATGGAGGAGTGGCTCCAGACGGAGTGGCCCGACCTGCGCGTGCACCTCACCTCCGTCACCGAGCACTGGGTGACCATCCCCCTGGTCGGGCCCCGCTCCCGCGAGGTGCTGGCCTTGGTCGCTCCCGATCTGGACGTCGACAACGACGCTTTCCCGTTCATGTCCTGGCGCGACGCCACCGTCGCGGGCATCCCGGCGCGGGTGTGCCGCATCAGCTTCTCCGGTGAACTCGCCTACGAGATCAACGTCCCCGCCTGGCACGGCATCAGCGTGTGGAGAGCCCTGTACGAGGCCGGCAACCCGTTCGGCCTCACCCCGTACGGCACCGAGACCATGCACGTGCTGCGCGCGGAGAAGGCGTACCCGATCATCGGGCAGGACACCGACGGCACCGTCACCCCGCAGGACCTGGGGATGTCGTGGGTCGTGTCCAAGAAGAAGCCGGACTTCGTCGGCAAGCGGTCCTTCTCCCGCGAGGAGAACCGGCGCGCCGACCACAAGCAGCTGGTGGGCCTGCTGCCGACCGACGAGGGGGTCCTGCTGCCCGAGGGCGCCCAGATCATCGCCACCAGAAGCATCCCGGAACCGCCGGTGCCCATGCTGGGCCACGTCACCTCCAGCTACCGCAGCGACGCCCTGCGGCGGACGTTCGCGCTGGCCCTGGTGCGCTCCGGAACCGAGCGCATCGGCGAAACCCTCTACGTCCCGCTGGACGGCCGGACCGTCCCGGTGACCGTGACCGACCCCGTGCTCTTCGACAAGGAGGGAGCTCGCCGTGACGGTTGAGACGCCCACTCGCTTCAGCCCGCTGGCCGCTTGGCAGGACAGCCTGGCGCAGCTGCCCACCGGGGTGCGGGTGCGGGAACTGCCCTTCCTGACCCAGCTCACCCTGCGGGTGCGGCCCGGCAGCACTGCGGCGAAGGCCGTCGAGGCCGTGCTGGGCAGCACACTGCCGGGCCCGGTGAGCGCCGAGATGTCCGGCGACGTCAAGGTGCTGTGGATGGGCCCGGACGAATGGCTGCTGGTGGCCCCCGACGGCCGGCGGGACGACCTGCCGGCACGACTGCGGTCGGCCATCGGGGACGAGTTCGCCACCGTCACCGACGTCTCGGCCCAGCGCACGACGCTGGCGCTGTCCGGGAGCCTGGTCCGCACGGTGCTGGCCCACGGCTGTGCCATCGATCTGGACCCGCGGGTGACGCCCGTCGGCTCGTGTCTGAACACGCTGCTGGCACAGGCCCCGGTCACGCTGGTGGTGCGGGGCGAGGCCGCCTCCAGCGTCTGGCTGCTGGTCCGCTCCTCGTTCGCGTCCTACCTGGCCACCTGGCTCGTCGACGCCTGCACCGAATACCGGGGAAGCGCCGGATGAGCATCAGCGTCGCTCGCCCTCAACGTCGTCGAGTGCTGTGGAGCCGTTCATGACCCGCGAGTTCGTCCTCACCCTCAGCTGTCCCGAACGACCCGGCATCCTGCACGCCGTGACGTCGTTTCTGCTCCGGCACGGATGTGACATCACCGAACACCAGCAGTTCGACGACACCGACCACGGCATCGTGTTCCTGCGCACCGGCTTCACCGCCCTCGACGCGGGGACCGCCGTGGACCGTCTGCGGGACGCCTTCGCACCCGTGGCCGCGGAGTTCGGGATGGAATGGCAGCTCAGGGACAGCGCTCTCAAGCCGCGCGTCCTGGTGATGGTGTCGAAGTCCGACCACTGCCTGGCCGACCTGCTCTACCGGTGGCGCAGCGGCGCCCTGGACGCCGAGATCGTCCTGGTGGTCTCCAACCATCCCGACCTTCAGCCGCTGGCCGCGGCCCAGGGCGTACCGTTCGAGCACATCCCGGTCACTCCCGACACCAAGGCGAGCTTCGCCGGAGCCAAGCCCTACCACCAGGCCCACCGCCGCGGGGTGAAACTCGTCGGCGCCACTGCTCACTACGTCACCGCCGACCTGGACGAAGGACCGATCATCCGTGGTCTTCAGCTGACCGGTTGCCGGGGGCTCCGCAGGCGGCCGCAGGCATACCGACGGCAGGCGGCCGCCTACCGGGGCTTTGTCGCGATCTGGATCAGGTTGCCGCAGGTGTCGTCGAAGACGGCGGTGGTGACGGGGCCCATCTCCAGGGGTTCCTGGGTGAAGCGGACACCGAGGTCGCGGAGGCGCTCGTACTCCGCCTGCACGTCGTCGACGGCGAACTGGGCGAGCGGGATACCGTCCGCGATGAGCGCGTCGCGGTAGGTCTTGACGGCCGGGTGGCCGGCGGGCTCGAGGAGGAGTTCGGTGCCCTCGGGCTCCTCGGGGGAGACGACGGTCAGCCAGCGGTCCTTCTCGCCCACCGGGACGTCGTACTTCTTCACGAAGCCGAGGATCTCGGTGTAGAAGTGCTCGGCCTTGGCCTGGTCGTCGACGAAGACGCTGGTCAGGTGGATCTTCATGGGGTGCTCTCCTTCGGTCCGGACGCCTCCGGCGCGAGCCATCGCTCGGTTATCCGCCGCAGCGGGGCCGTGTTCAGGTCGTGGAACTTGTAGCGGCCCTCCCGCCTGGTCTCGACGAGCCCGGCGGCCTCCAGCACGGCGAGGTGCTGGGAGATCGCCTGGCGGGATATGCCGAGCTGGTGCTTCATGCTCAGGCGTGCGCAGATCTCGAACAGGGTCTGTCCGGACTTCTCCGCGAGCTCATCGAGGATGGTGCGGCGGGTGGGGTCGGCCAAGGCTTTGAAAACGTCGTCGGCCACACCCTCAGAATAGGCAACCTTTCGCTTGCCTATCAAGTCGAGGCGGGCCTCTTCGCTTGTGGATCCGGCGGCTCCCGTCTCATCGTCGTCACCGTTACCGTTGGCCTGTGAGCACCGGCGCGCGCCGCTCCGGGCGACGCCGGCCGAGTGGAGCGGGGGTCGCCCTATGGATGCCAGTCCGACCGCAGCAGAGATCACTCCCTACGCCGTGACCGCGATCGGTGCCTACGGGACCGCGGTGCTCACTCGGGCCAGGGATCAGGCGGCGGACGCCACGGTGTCGCTCGGGAGGGAGATCCTTCAGCGGTTCGCGCGGCGGAGCCGGCATCGGCAGGAGCTGGAGTCCGCGGTCCGCGCCGTCGCGGAGGATCCTCAGGACCCCGACCTCCAGGCTGGTCTGCGCGGCCGGTTGCGCCGGATCCTGGAAGCGGACTCCGAGCTGGCCGCCGAACTCGGGGCGCTGTTGGCCCAGTCGGGCGTACGCGTCACGGCTCAGGGTGAGCGTTCCGTGGGTGTCGGGCACATGACCGGCGGCATCGTGGTCACCGGGGACAACAACCGGATCAGCAGGTGACGTCCGGCGTCTCTCCCTCGGGCGACCGAGGCGACCGCTGGGTGGCGGCCGAGCGCATCATCGACTCGGTCGTGGTGACCGGTGACGGGAACATCGTCATCTACTACGCCGACGGCGGACATGCCGAACCCGTCGCTCCCGCCTCCCGCACCGAGGCCGAGCGGCTGCTGTTCGGGCCGGAGCCGGCCGCGCCGACCTCACGGCCATGGACCTGGCTGACCCCCGAGGCGGGACTGCATCCCCTCGTGCGCCGGCCCGAGGAAGCCGATCTGGTCGCATGGGCACGCGACGGCCGTGGAACCGCGTTGCGACTCGTCTGCGCCGCCTCCGGTCAGGGCAAGACCACCCTGGCCCGGCAAGTCTGTGCGCGGCTGCGTGAGCTGGGATGGACCGCCGGTGTCCTGGACCTGGAGCGACTCCCGGCTGCCCATGGCGCCGGCCCGGAAGCGATGGCCGGGTCACTCGCCCGGTCGGCCCGGCGCTGGGACCGTCAACTCGCCGCCGTCGCGGCTCTTCCCCGCCTGTCCGGACGGGCACTGCTCGTGGTCGACTCCGCCGAAGTCCACCGGTCGCGGATCGAGGAGCTGATCCGTACGGTGACCGAACTCCCCGCCGAGCAGGACGTCCCCCCGGTGAAGCTGCTCCTGCTCGCCCGGGACACCGGGGAATGGTGGGAGGAACTCTCCGTCGGCAGCCACCGCCATCACTGGATCGAGCGGCGTGTCACGCGGCTGGCGCCCGTCACGGAGGGGATGGGCACCGCCGAGCTGGACGAGACGTGGCGGGACGCGACCTCGGGGTTCATCCGGGCCGCGGAGCAGGCGGGCATGCGCCTCTCCCCCGGATCGGCGCGCTCGGCCGGCGACGGCCGCCCCACCGTCGTACGCACCACCCTGGATCTGTACGCCGCCGCGCTCCTGCGCGTCCTCGACGCCGTGGAAGGCCGGGCCGCGTCGCTGGAACACCGGGATCACCCGATCACCGGGCTGATCGAGCACGAACAGCGTTACGTGGCCGGGGTGTTCGGCTCCGCCGGGGTGCCCGTCGGCCATGACCGCGCGCGCCTGCTCCTCGCGCTGGTCTGCCTGTACGCCCCGCCGGACGAGCCGGCCGCGCTGCGGACGCTGCGGCGTATCGAGACGACCGCGACGGACGACGAACTCGCCAGGCAGGCGAGGCAGTTGCAGGCCCTCTACCCGAGCGGTGACCGGTCGCTGTGGCGGGCGCCCGGGCCGGACCGCCTGGCCGACGCGGTGCTGCACGCGCTGGCGGCCGCCGGCCGCTCGGACACCGACGCCGAGCGGCTGTTGCGGACCCTGTGTGCGACGGACGACTGGTTCGAAGGCAGGGACTGCGCCCGCGTCCTGATCAGAGCCCTGGCGACGGCGGACGAGGACCCGGCCGCCTCGACGACGGTCTCCCAGCGCATCGGCGGGGCCGTGAGCACGCTGATCCTCGAGCACCCGCGGGGCTATGTGCCCACCGCACTGGAGACGGCCGCGGACCGGTTCGAGCGGCAGATCCGCGCAGCGGTCACCGGGCGCGGCACCGCTGCTCCCGCGTCCCGGCTGGGCGTGGGGGAGATCGAGGCGCTCGACCTCCTTCTCGGCTCCACGGCGGGCAGCGACAGCCGGGCCAGGATCGCCGTCGCGGTCTGCGAACGTCTCGTCCATGCCGCGCCGGAACCATGGCAGGGCACCGGCCCCTGGCAGGCGAGCGACCGGCTGATGAAACTCGTCCGGTACGCCCGTGCGCTGCGGCGGACCGATGACCTCCGGGGCGCCTCTCGCGCGGCGAGCGAGGCGGTGACGCTGGCGCGCCGGATGCGGGAGAGCGGTGACGCCGCGGTCAACGGACGTATCGCGCAGCGACTGTCACAGGCGAGCGTCGAACTGGCGGCGGCCGGCATGGACGACGCTGCGCTCGAGATCAGTTCCGCCGCCGTGGACGGTGCCTGGGCGTCGCTGTCCTCACCCGATCCCCTGGGCGCCGCGGAGCGAGCGGCGATCCTCAGCAGGCAGGCACAGCGGCTGTACGCCGTCGGGGAGGCGCACGCCGCCGCCGGTTGCTCCGCGGAAGCGCTGGCGCTGTACGGCGAGGCGGCGGAGCGGAAGCCCGGTCACCACGAACTGGAGCTGACCGGTGCGCAGGCCGACTACGGCATGAAGCTGCGGGCGGCACAGCGTCCACGACAGGCGGAGCCTCATCTCGCCGGCGCTCTCGCCGCCTACCGGCGGCACCTCGCGGCCGGCGACAGGCCAGGCATCCGCCACGGACTGGTGCAGGTGCTGCGCGCGTACGCGGCGGTCCTGCGTGATCTCGGGCGGACGAGCCAGGCGATCGCCCGTGCCGAGGAGGCCGTGGCACTTCAGCGCTCACTGGCCGCGGACGACCTCGACGCCACCGTGGGCCTCGCGGCCGCGCTCAACCTGCTGGGGGCCTTACTGGCCGAGACGGGCTCTACCGAGACGGCGCGTGACCACTTGGAGGAGGCCGTCGGCACGCTGCGCGGAATGCGCGGCGGGCCCGCCGTGACGCGTGAACTGGCGGGCGCGCTGACCAATCTCGGTGCCGTGTACGACGAGTTGGGCGACCCTGCGCGGGCGGTGAACCTTCTCGAGGAGGCGCTGGTCCTCAAGGAGGCGCACGGGACCCGTCTCGACGGTGCGGCCGACGACATCAGGGCCACGGCACACAACCTCTCGCTGGCCCTGCGCCGGACGGGAGACGACGCACGGGCCCAGGCGGTGCGCGCCCGATACCTGAATCCCCGGGAGGACCCGCCACCCCGTCCCACCGTGCGCACAGCGGCGGAGGTCAGGGCCGAGATCCCGCCGGTGACCGAGGAGTTGAGGGCCGCGGCCCGGCGGATGCCCGGTGGGTATCTGTACGCCATCGACCCCGCCTTCGATCCACAGGGCGAGGTGCCCGGCCACGGGATCCACGGCGCGTTCCATGTCGACGTCGACGGCGAGATCACCGGCTTCGAGGCCAACGAACGCTACCGTCCCTCGCCCGTCGCGCTGGGCTTTCCGGCGCCCACGGATGCCGTGGACGAGGCCGTCCAGCTGGCCGTGACCGGCTACGGTTCCGCAGCGGCCTTGGAACGTGCGCTCAGGTCGGCCACGGTCGCGGTGGCCGAAGGGATCCCTGCCGAGACGGCAGCCCGGGAGACACAGGTCTTCACCGCGCCCGGCCACGTTCCCGAGGGGATCGCGACCGCCCTGGTGTCCGGCGAGGACCTGCTGGCGTCGCTCCCGGTGGACGCGGTGATCCACATCAACCCCGCCTCCCCGGTCGGTTATCGCTTCGACCGGGCCGTCCGGGGAGGCCCGGAAGACGCGGCGGGCGAGGGGCCGCCCCGCACGGCGCCCCCTCCCCCGCCGCCACCTCCGACCGCTCCTCCTCCCCCGCCGCCACCTCCGACCGCTCCCCCGCCCGGCGCCGCGGAGGACGACATCGCCCGGCTGTGCGCCCGGTACGCCGACGGTGAGCCCGTCCTCGGGCTGCTCGCGGCCGCCCTCCGCAGAAGCCGCGTCTGGTACATCACGGCAGGCGGCGACCGCCGGAACCTCAGCATCGCGCAGATGTACGACGGGCGTCAGGCCGTCTTCGTCTACAGCTCGCGTGCGTACGCCTCGACCGAGGTGCTGAACTTCGATGAGGGGGCGCGGTTGTCCGAAGCGATGATGAGCGAGCTCCTGACGGACATTCCTCCTTCGACCTACGTGGTCGTCAACAACGAGGGACCGCATCCGCTGCAGATTCCCGCCTCGGCTCTGCTGGCCTACGGCTGATCCCACGCTTGGCACGGGGCGCCTGGCGGATGCCGGCCGGGTCAGGCGCCCCACCTCGCCCCGCTGTCGGCTAGGAGGTCTGGGCCTTGTCGTACAGGGCCTTCGCGTCGTTGCCGAAGTACGGGCCGAACATGCGGTTCGGCAGGAACGTGTAGCCGAAGCTGTTCACCGAGACCTGCAGGCCCGCGCCGGTCGCCTCGTTGAAGCCGGTGAACCACGGGCCGCCGCTGGAGCCGCCCGTCATGTTGCAGGCGAGGCTGTGGTCCTGCGAGAAGAGGAAGTCCTTCGAGCTGTTGCCGCTGCAGTAGATCAGCTTCGTCCCGTCGTACGGGGAGGCGGCCGGGAACCCGAAGGCGTACATCGGCTTGTTGTAGCCGCCGTTGAACTGGATGCCCTGCGCGCCGACGACCGAGGTGAGCGTCCGGCCGTTCAGGGGCGCGACGACCGCGGCGCCGACGTCGTGGTTGATGTCCTCGCTCGCCTCCCACTGCGGGGTGGTGAGCGTCTTGGTCGCGGTCCACTGGCCGTAGGGCGCGTTGCCGTTGTCGTAGGCAGGCACGAAGACCCAGTTGGTGTGCCAGCTGCCCTGGTACTTGACGCAGTGTCCGGCGGTGATGACGGTACTGGCGTTCTGGCTGGTCACGGCGTTGCCGGAGCAGGAAGCGGTGCGGCCCTGGAACGTGAAGAACACCCGGCCCGACGTCTTCACGACCGCGCCGCCGGAGGTCCATGGGCCACCGGCCTGCGGGAAGGCGGCAGGGGCGGCCGTGGGCTCGACGGTCGTCGTCCGTGCGCCGGTGGCTTTGGGGGCCGCGAGCCGCTTGGCGGCCTGCGGGGTCACCAGCAGATCGAGCGGGGTGGCGCCGCGCATGCGCTCGGCGGTCCAGAAGGTGCGGGACGTGTGCTGTTCGGCGACGGAGGGGGTACGGGCCGGTATGGCGTGTTCCGAAGTGGCCTGGGTCGATGCGGTGTTGGCCGTGTTGGTCTCGGTCGCCTTGGTGTCGGCGTTGGCCGCGCCGGCCTCGACGAGGCCGCCGGTGAACAGGGCTGCGACAGCCAGCAGAGTGCCCGCGGCAGTGCGATGGCGTCTCACGCATGTCTCCTTCTGCCGTGCCCTGACGTCCGCGTCCGGGCAGGGTGGGGGTACGAAGAGCGGTGCGGATAGACGTGCGTGAGGCAGCGTGCCACGGAAAAGACCTGCTTGTCAGGGGCGCGTCAACAGAAATTTCTCCATCCGGTCGGGCCGAACCCGCCCACGCAACCGAACAGCCGTCCGAGCCGTCCCTTGTTGAGGGCGCAGGGGAACCCGGGCATCGGAGGGAGTGCTGTGGCATCGAGGAGGCGTGTGGCGATCGGCGTCGCCGCGGCACTGGCCCTGGTGACGGCCGTCGGATGCGCGGTGGCCATCGCGGGGGACGATGGCCGGCGGCTGTTGCCCCGTGACGGACACGACCCGCTGCGCGGTTCGGCCGCCGCGCAGGAGTGGGTCGCCCACGGTGACCACGCCGCCGTCATCCGCGTCACCCGCGAAGCCGCGGCCGACCCCGGTCCGAGGGACGGCGACTACATCCCCCGAACGGTCATCGCGACCGTCACCCAGGTCATCTGGTCGAGGCCGGGAGCGCCACGGCTGCCCGAAGAGATCACCCTGCGGGCGAAGGGCTGGTACACCACCTCCTGGGGCGGCCGGGAGGAGGCCGCGCGCGAGGGGGCGCCCCGCCTGGAGCCGGGCCACACCTACCTCGTCGCCGTCACCGGCCTGGAGAGCGGAGTCGAACTGATCGGTGACGACGCGGCCCTGCCCTACGACGCCGCGACCTTCGGCCGCGGGGAGTTCGAGGGCCGCCCCGTCAGCCCGAACGCGTACCGCAGGGCCGTCCGGGACCTGCCCGAGGACGCGGTGGCCGAGTTCGCCATCGGTGAGACGTACAACCCGAGAACCGCGCGCGACGTCCAGCGCCTGCTGAAGAGCACCTCGCCCCTGAACCTGTACCGACAGGCTGCTCTGAACGGCCTGTACACGGACGTGAACCTGGACCGCGAGCCGGACGCCCACGCGGACGAGGGCACGGCCGACCTCCCCGGACGAATCCGCCGCAGCGTCTCCGCACTCGATTCCGGGACCGACTACTTCCTGTCGGTCGCCTGCTCCGGGCGCGGCACGGCGATCACGCTCCGACTCACGGTCGACGGCACGACAGCCACGCGCCGACTGCCCTGCAACACGGGCAACGAGCTGGTGTCCGTCAAGCGGCCACGTGGCGCGGTGACGTACGAGATCGCCTCCGCGGAGCCCGACATCGGCGCGGTCGCGTGGAACCTGTCGGAGGCCCCGCAGGCACCCCGGTCCACGACGAGGGCGGAGTGACACGTGTCCGATCTGGACTTCTACGCCCACGTCGCCGCCCACCGCGATGTTCTCGGGGCGGGAATCGGCTCCTCTCCAGGCCACTGGGAGGCCGCTCTCGGCCCCGACCACCTCGATGTTCCCTCCGGCGGGCTGCTGCGGCGGGACTACGGTCTCGTGGAGGTCACGTTCTCGCCCACGGTGGACGGTGCCCTGTCCTGCACGGGGTTCGCCGTGCAGACGCACCGCCTCATCCACGACCAGTCCCCCGACACGGTGCCCGCGCGTCTCGCGCGCGAGTACGGAATCTTCCAGCCGCGGGTGAGGTACGAGGAGCTGCGAGCCGCCATCCTGTCGACGGGCCGCACCGTCCGGCCCCAGGACCCATCCGGCCATGTGCACCGCTACTCGGTGACCGGATCCGGTGTCCGCGTCTACGTCATCGCCGACCCCGACCCGTACGACTCCGGCGGCCACGATCCGGACGACCCGGACGAGCACCAGACAGGTGACGTGTGGTCCCTCCATGTCTCGCCCGCCGGCCCAACTCCCCTGTAAGCGGGCGGCGGCACGGTCCGTCGGACGGCGTCACCGCCGGTGTGACACTGCCAACTCGATGAGACAGCGCTTGGTCACCCGGCCGCCGTACCGCCCGTCGATCAGGCCCGCGATGGACCCCAGCAGTCCGTTCCTGGCGGCGTCCGGGAGAGCTCGGTGGCCGGAGTAGGTCCGCAACAGCTCCAGATACTCCGACGTGGTGTAGGTGAGATCCTGCTCGTGGCGACGGAAGACCGTGGGGCCGAACCGACCGCTTCGCGTCACCTCCTCCTCATGGTCCGAGCCGTGGACGTCGGCGGCCGCGGGAGGCCGCAGCCCGGGCGGCGTCTCCGGGTCGAAGCGCTCGTAGCAGCGCTGGACCTCGATGAAGAACTCCTCGGTGCCGCCCCTCACATGCTGGCTGCGCACCACAGCGAGCGCTCCGCCCGGACGCAGCGCATCGGCGGCCTTGGCCATCCGCACCGCCGGGTCGATCCAGTGGAACGCCGAGGCCGAGAGAACCGCGTCGAACGGCTCCTCCGGTAGTGGCCAGCTCTCGAACTCCGCCGTCACCACCTCCACCGCCGTGGTCCCGGCCAGGTTACGGCGGGCGACCGCGGCCATGCGCGGTCCCGCCTCGACGGCCGTGATCCGGCAGCCCCGCCCGGCCAGAGGCACCGTCGCCTGGCCGGTCCCGCAGCCCACCTCCAGCAAGCGGCTGCCGGGGCAGGCACCCGCGAGCTCCACGAGGTCGTCGTACAGCTCCGGCGGATATCCGGGCCTGGCTCGGTCGTACAGCTCCGCGTCTTCGTCGAACGTCCGGCTCAGGCGCACGCGCCGGGACTCTTCGGGCCTGTCGTCGCGTTTCGCGTGCGTGGTGTTGTCGGGCATACGGAGCAGGCTAGGCGATGTTCACCCGCTCACAAGCTCGACGGATCTGGGGACCGGCCGAGCGCGTCCCGTCGCGCCGTACCCCACTCCCACATGCTGCGCACCACCGGTTCCAGCGCCCGGCCCTGGCTGGTCAGGACGTAGCGGACGCGGGGAGGCCAACCGGGGGTGCGGTGGCGTTCGATGACGCCCGTGCTGGTCAACTGGGCCAGCCGGTCGGAGAGGACCTTGTCGGAGAGGGCGGGCAGGGCGGCGGACAGTTCGGAGTATGTGGCCTGACCTCGGCGCAGGAACTCGCGCAGTACCAGCGGTGTCCACCGGCCGCTCAGCGTGGCGAGGGTGATGTCGACGGGGCAGCGCGGTTCGTCGCGCGGCGGGACGAGAGCGCTGTCCGGACAGTCCGCCAGCGGTCCGTCCCGGTCGTCCACCGGTGCGTGGCCAACCGTTTGGTGAGTCACGAAGGCCCCTCCTAACGTCCGTCGCGAACAGCCCGCCCGTTTCCCGCCAGGGGGCCTTGTGCGCATCCATCACCTCAACTGCGGTTCTCTTCGCAGGATTCCACCGCTCGGCGAAGGACTCACGGAACGTTCGGCAGGCGCCGCGAGCCGTGAACTGGCCGTCGTCTGCCATTGCCTGCTCATCGAGACGGACTCGGACGGGCTGGTCCTGGTGGACACCGGCCTCGGCACCGCCGACTTACAGCACCCCGACCGGTCGCTGGGCGCGGACTGGGTGGCCTACGCCCAGCCCGCGCTGGACCCCGGGGAGAGCGCGCTGCGGCAGGTCGTACGCCTCGGATACGCGCCGCGGGACGTGCGGCACATCGTCCTCACCCACCTGCATCGCGACCACACGGGAGGTCTTCCGGACTTCCCGCACGCACGCGTGCATGTGCACCCCGACGAGTACCGGGCCGTCACCGACCCCACGGCACCGCACCACCGGCACAGCCTCGACCGCTTCATGCCGGCGCACCGGGCGCACGGCCCGCTGCTGACGCCCGCCCTCGTGGACGGGCGTACGGAGTGGTTCGGCTTCCCGGGCGTGGCACGGCCGCAGGGGATGGCGTACGAGCTGCTGCTGGTGCCGCTGCCCGGCCACTCGGCGGGACACGCGGGCGTGGCCGTGCGCGACGGCGCCGGAAAGTGGCTGGTGCACGCGGGCGACGCGTACATGTACCACGGCGAGATCGAGCAAGCCCCGTCTCTCTCCCACCCCGCCCTCGAGCCGGTCCAGCAGGGCGCACAGACCGACGTCACGGCTCGCGTCGCCACCCGCGACCGACTGCGCGGCCTGCGCCGCGACCGGACGGAAGAGGTCACCGTCTTCAGCGCACACGACCCGTGGGAGTTCGCCCGCCTCGCGGCCCTCCCGAGCCAGGCTGTCCCTCATGCGGTCTCGGTCGTAGCGGCGGTTTCCCAACTCGCCCCGCGTGCCTGGAACCGATCGTGATGTTCGGCACTCACACTCCATGAGTGCCCGCGGCTGACCACCGCCGTGCGCTGTGCCGAACCAGTCGAAGAAGAGATCGAGGAATCATCGTGTCCCTGTTCCAGCACCGACGTCTGGCTGTGAGCGTCACCGTCATCGCAGCGCTCACCGGGGGACTCGCGCCGGTCGCGAGTGCGTCGGCCGCTCCCGTCGCGCCCCGTGACATCCACGCCACCGCAGGCACCGCCAACGCGTCGGCCGCTCCCGCTCCCGACATGGAGGGAGTCGTCACCGCGCTGAACGCGGCGATGGCCAAGGGCGCGCCGGGCGCCATGGCGCGCTACTCCGGGCCCGACGGGGTCCAGAGCCGTGCCGTCGGTGTCCGCGACAGAGTCTCGGGGGCGCCCATGGACATCCACGCGCGGTTCAGGATCGGCAGTGTCAGCAAGACGTTCTCGTCTGTCGTGCTGCTGCAGCTGGTGGACGAGGGCAAGCTGGAGCTGGACCGTTCGGTCAATCAGTACCTGCCCGGGCTGCTGCCCGACAACCGCATCACGGTCCGTCATCTGCTCACGCACCGCAGCGGCTTGGCCGACTACACGAACGCCATGTTCAACCAGACGGTGCCCGGCTTCGAAGCCGTGCGCAACCGGGTGTTCAGCTACCAGGAGCTCGTCGACCTGTCCCTCGCCGAGCCCCGGACCACCGAGCCCGGCGCCGCGTACAAGTACTCGAACACCAACTTCGTGGTGGTCGGCATGCTCATCGAGAAGCTGACGGGGCGTCCGGTCGCCGAGGCGTACCAGCAGCGCATCATCAAGCCGCTGGGGCTGCGCCACACCTCGTACGTGCACCCGGACACGCGTATCAGGGGCATGCACGTACGGGGCTACCTGCACCCCGACGAGGCGGGCGCGCCGCTCGTGGACTCCACCCAGCAGACCGTGTCCTGGGCCCAGTCCGCCGGGGCGTTCATCTCCAGCCCCGCCGACCTCAACACCTTCACCAGCGCGCTCATGCGCGGCCGGCTGCTGTCCCCGGCCATGCTGGAGGCCATGACGACGGTGACGCCGACGGATACGACCAACACCCGGTTCTACGGGCTCGGTCTGCGGCGTTACGACCTGTCCTGCGGTACGCAGGTGTACGGCCACACCGGCACGGTGCAGGGTTACTACACGTACGCCTTCTCGACCCGCGACGGAAGCCGCAGCCTCTCGGCGCTGGCGAACACCTCCAACCGCGGCGAGGTCAACACGGTGCTCGGCGGGACGCTGGAGGCGGCGTTCTGCGGGAAGAAGCCGACGGCCGCGCCGTCCGCCCGCGCCGCCACGCCGTCCGCGCGTGCCACCGTGTCGCTGCCCGCCGAGCGCGATCTGCCCGAACGGCACTGAGTTCGCGACCTCCTGAGGCCAAGGCACGAGCAGGCGCGGCCGAGGAATCTGTCGAGCAGGTTCCTCGGTGCGGTGGTGCGTACACCGGTGGTGGGGTGGGCCGACTGCGCTTCACCCACTCCCCCGCCGCGCCCCTGCGACCCGGCCCTGACGAGTCCGGCCGCGGTGCGCGACCGGATCGCCGCTCAGGGCTACGAGCAGTGCCTCCGCGACGCGTGAAGGGAGGGCTCGCGGTGGAGAGAGTGGATAGAATCGCGGGTAGGAAGAGCAGCCTGGCGCATAGGGTCGGCACCTTCCGCCCACGGGCACCGCCCGGTGTTCGATTCGTCGCCGGGTCGGCCCGGTGAGGGGGTGCCTGATCGGGATGGCACCGAATGACATGAGCGTGTACACGGGTCGGCCCTCCGGCCTGATCGGGACGCAGATCGCGAGTTACCGGATCGAGCGTGTGATCGGCCGCGGTGGCATGGCCGTCGTCTACCGTGCGAGGGACCTGCGCCTGGACCGTACGGTGGCGCTCAAGCTGATCGCCCCGGAGCGCGCCCGCGACGACACCTTCCGGCGCCGCTTCACGCACGAGTCACGGGTGGCCGCGGCGATCGACCACCCGCACATCGTGCCGATCTACGAAGCCGGTGAGACCAACGGCGTCCTCTACATCGCCATGCGATACGTCTCCGGTCAGGATCTGCGGGCCATGCTGGACCGCGAGGGTGCGCTCCCCGTCGCGACCGCCCTGCGCATCGCCGCCCAGGTGGCATCCGCACTCGACGCGGCCCACGAGCACGATCTGGTGCACCGGGATGTCAAGCCCGGCAACATCCTGGTGGCCGCGGGTACCGACAGCGACCACCCCGAACACGTCTATCTCACGGACTTCGGACTGACGAAGAAGGCGCAGTCGCTCACCGGGTTCACCACCGCCGGCGAGTTCGTCGGCACGGTCGACTACATGGCGCCGGAACAGATCTCAGGTCGGCCGGTGGACGGCAGGTGCGATCTCTACAGCCTCGCGTGTGTGGTCTACGAATGCCTCACCGGGGGGCCGCTCTTCCAGCGCGACGAGGACATCGCGCTGCTGTGGGCGCACCAGTACGACCAGCCGCCTCCGCTGACCGAGCGGCGCCCGGAGATCGCGCCCGCCGCCGACGAGGTCATGGCGAAGGCCCTGGCGAAGATCCCCGAGGACCGCTACGGCTCCTGCCTGGAATTCGTGTCCGCCCTCCGCGTCGCCACCCGGAGCGGCGCCGGCGAGCGCGCACCCTCTCGGGCGGCTCCCCGGCCTTCCGCCATCGTGCGGAGCCTCGGGCCGCCACCGGAGCCTCCGGCCTGGGCCCGGCCGGTTTTCCGCGGCCCGCACGGTGGTCCGTAGGCCGCTTCGGCTCCGGTGTCGCGGGGGGGTGCCAGATGTCACCGGACATGGTGGCCGGGCGTCACAGGCCCAGGGAGATGGCCAGCCGGGTCAGTTCCGCCGTGCTGTTGATGTTCAGCTTCGCCCGGATGCGGCGGAGGTAGGCGTCGACCGTGTGCTTGGAGAGCCCCATGTGGCGGGCCGTCTGCAGGTAGGTGCGTCCGGCGGCGATGTGCCGCAGGGTCTCCCGTTCGCGCGGGGCCAGCTCGGGTGCGGGGGCTTCGACGTGCGGGGTGACGTGCGGAGTGGTCAGGGTGAGGCTCATGGAAATCTCTCCGAGGGCCCGGCTCTGTCGTCCCTGCTCACGGCCTCGGAAGCGTGGGAGACATATGCCGGAATGTCGCAATTTGTCCTCTTGTTCAAAAGCCTGCCCTCGGGACTTCATGACGGCGTCCGCGGACTGTCACAGGCGTGTCACAGAGGCCCCGTCCTCAGTACGCGACGAGGGACTGCTCGGCCCAGATGGTCTTGCCGACGGGGGCGTGCCGGGTGCCCCAGCGCTGGGCGAGCTGGGCGACCAGCAGCAGCCCGCGCCCTCCCTCGTCGAAGGTCCGGGCCCGCCGCATGTGCGGGGCGGTACTGCTCGAGTCGGAGACTTCGCAGATCAGGGTGCTGTCCTCGTGGATCAGCCGCAGCTGGATGGGCGGCCGGCCGTAGCGGATGGCGTTGGTGACCAGTTCGCTGACCATCAGCTCGGTGACGAAGCCGGCGTCCTCGAGTCCCCAGGCCGCCAGCTGGTCGGTGCTGCGCCGACGGGCCTCGGAGACGACGGAAGGGTCGGACGGCAGGTCCCAGACGGCGACCCGGTCGGCGTGGAGGACCCTGGTGCGGGCGACGAGCAAGGCGACGTCGTCTTCGGGACGGTGGGTCAGCAGACCTGTCAGGACCCGGTCGCAGACGGTGTCCAGCGTGGAGAAGGGGCGGGAGAGAGCCGCGAACATCTCGTCCAGGGCCTCGTCGATGTCGTGGTCGCGGGCCTGCAGCAGACCGTCCGTGTACAGGGCGAGGATGCTGCCCTCCGGAAGTTCGGTCTCGAGGGTCTCGAAGGGCAGACCCCCCAGGCCCAGCGGCGGGCCGACCGGGGCGTCGAGGAGGTACACGGAGCCCTCGGGCGAGACCACGGCGGGCGGCGGATGGCCGGCCCGGGCGAGCGTGCAGCTGCGGGAGACCGGGTCGTAGACCACGTACAGGCAGGTGGTGCCGATGCCCCCGGCGGCCTCCCCCGCGTCTTCCATGCCGGCCTCGTCGGCGGACAGATGGATGATGAGGTCGTCGAGGTGGGTGAGCAGCTCGTCGGGCGGCAGGTCGACGTCGGCCAGGGTGCGTACGGCGGTGCGCAGCCGGCCCATGGTGGCGGCGGCCCGCATACCGTGGCCGACGACGTCACCCACCACCAGGGCCACCCGCGCTCCCGACAGCGGGATCACGTCGAACCAGTCGCCGCCCACGCCGGACTCGGTGCTGGCGGGCAGGTAGCGGGAGGCGATCTCGAGGGCCGTCTGAGCGGGGAGCGTCTGCGGGAGCAGGCTGCGCTGCAGGGTCATGGTGTTGGTGCGCTCCCGGCTGTGGCGGCGCGCGTTGTGAATGCTGACGGCCGCCCGGGTCGTGAGTTCCTCGGCCAGCCACAGGTCTTCCGGCTCGAAGGGCTCCCGGCGCTGGTGACGGCCGAAGATGGCCATACCGAGCGCGACACCGCCGGCACGCAGCGGCACCACCATCATCGAGTGGGTCCCGTACTGGCGGATCCAGGCGGCCTCGGGGTCCTGGTCCACCCATCGGGCGACGGCCGGGTCGTTCGGCCCGTACACAGCGCCACGGCCGGCCATCAGACACTCGGCGGGAGGGGACAGCGGCGGATGGACGGTCGTCCCTCCGGCCCCGACCGGGAACTCCGGGCTACCCTCCAGGACCGACCGCACGGCGGTACGGCGCACGGTGACCGGCCCCGGCGCCCCGGGAGGCGGCTCGTCACCGCGTGGCGCGGGGACGAGCAGGTCGACGGCCACGAAGTCGGCGAGCCGCGGGACGGCGACCTCGGAAAGTTCCTGCGCGGTGCGGGCGCTGTCCGGGGTGGTGCCGATGCGGGCGTCGGCATCGTTCAGCAGGGACGTCTGCCGCTGGGTCCGCTCGAGTCCGGTCCTGTCGTGCGCGGCCAGGCACACGCCGCGCACCCGGCCGTCCTGGTCCCGCAAGGGGGCCAGCGAGGTCGCCCACTCCTGCTCCGTGCTCGTACCCGTGGGACGGACGAAGGCCGCCACATGCTGCGGCTCGCCGGTCTCCAGCGCCAGGCGCATCCTCCGTTCCGTCTCGTCGCTCACGGGATCCGGCGCGATGTCCGGCAGCCGCAGCCCGCGCATCGCGGCCTCCGGGAGGGACAGCGCGCGCTCCATGCCGGCGTTCGCCCGCACCAGTCGCAGGTCCGCGTCGAAGACCGCCAGGAAGCAGGGGGACTGGGTGAACACCCATTCCCTCATCGGCTCGTCCCAGGGCGTACGCGGCCCGCCTGGCACGGGTGACACCACGAGCCACTTTCCGGCGCCGCCGGTGGACGTCCAGTGGTGCGCGAGCAGTCCCACGTCCAGCCGGTGGCCGTCCCGGTGCCGCAGCGGCACGGTGCCGCTCCACCGCTCCTGTCCGGGCGGGGCCGACCATGCCGTGTCGGTGACGGCACCGGCGAGCAGACGGGCGGCGGGCAGCCCGATGACCTCGGAGCTCACATAGCCGAGCAGTCGGCGGGCACCCTCGCTCCACCCGGTCACGATGCCCTGCTCGTTGATGGTGGCCGTGGCGGTGTCCGCCGGCTCACGGGAGGTGGTCGTCTCCTCCGGCCGCTCTCCAGGAGAGATGGGAAGTCGTTCCATCGCCGCTCATCTCGCCCTCTCTAGTTCCTTCGCCGCTGTCCCTGGGAACCGGCACGGCAAAGGACTCCACTACCAGCATGATCCGGCGGGCCCGGGAGCACCAACGCAGTGCTGTCACGAGGGCGTCCCGAGAGTGCGGCCGTCCGCCCGCGGGGGCGCGAGGACCAGGGCGAGGACCGCGTCTCCCGCCTGCCGCACCATCGCGCGGCGCCGTCCGCCGAGGACGGTCGGCCGAAGGCCGTGGATCAGGATGCGGCGCGGCGCGGAGCCGAAGAGGCCGCTTCTGTCGGCCTTGACCGCGGCTTCCTTCAGGGCCCAGGCGGCGGCCATGGCCTCGGGCCGGTCGGCACCGTATTCCGTGTCGACAAGGCGGCGTTCCCCGGGCGAGAGGATGTGGTCCGCGGCCCGGCGTACCGCGGCGGCCGCGTTGATCTCGCACAGGTCCACGCCGACCGGTTCCGGTGCGAGGGCCGCGGCGATGTGGCGGGCGGTGTGGCTGATGGAGACGTGCACGGCGGGCACCGCGCTGCCGCCGACCACGACGTGCGGGCTGCCGTCGGCACGCGGGAGGATCTCCACGTCGCTCGCCGGCGCGGCGCCGGCCTCGCCGACCAGGCGCTTGGCGAGCAGCCGGCCGGCCGTCCACTCGGCCCGCCGCCAGGCCGGCAGCGCGTGGAGCACGTGCTGCTCGGCCGGGGACAGCGGCGGTTTCGGTGCCTGGTGGAGGTCGGCGCGCCGGACCACGATGACTCCGGCTCCGCCCCATCGGTGGACCTGGCCCGGCGCGATCGCCTCGAAGGTTGTGTGCATGGCGGCGGGGTCAGGCGGCGGAGGCCAGGTCCGGGTGCCGCAACTCGTGCGCGAGCGCGGTCACCGTGCGACGGATCTGGTCGGGCGAGTGGTCGCGGGTGATGAAGAAGCGCAACCGGGCCAGTTCCTCGGGTACGGCCGGATAGAGGATGGGGTTGACGCTGATGCCCTGCTGGAAGAGGGCCTCCGCGAGGCGCAGTGTCCGCGACGAGTCCCCGACGATGCACGGGACGATCGGTGTGTCGTGGCTGTCCCCGGTGTCGACGCCGGCCTGCCGCGCGAGGCCGGCGAAAAGCGCGGAGTTGGCGGAGAGCCGCGCCACGCGCTGCGGCTCCGCACGCAGCAGCCGCACGGCGGTCAGGGACGCGGCGGTGTCGGCCGGGGTCATGCCGGCGCTGTAGACGAAGCCCGGAACGGTGTACCGGAGGTACTCGACGACCGAGCGGGTCGCGGCGACATAGCCACCGCAGCTCGCCAGTGCCTTGGACAGCGTGCCCGACCACAGGTCGACGGCCGAGGAGTCGATGCCGAAGTACTCGCCGATGCCGCGTCCCGTCGCGCCGATCGCGCCGATGCTGTGCGCCTCGTCGATCATCAGCAGCGCGCCGTGCCGGCGCTTGACCTCGACGAGGGCGGGCAGATCGGCGATGTCGCCGTCCATGCTGTACACGCCCTCGATGACGACGAGCACGCGCCGGTACTGGTGGCGGACCTGGGTGAGCAGGGCGTCGAGAGCGGCCGCGTCGTTGTGCGGGAAGGGCCGCCGGGTCGCGCCGGAGAGCTTGCACCCCTGCAGGATGCTGTCGTGGGCGAGGGAGTCGTGGACGACGAGGTCCCCCGGTCCCACCAGGTGCCCGATCACGGTGACGTTGGTGGCATGGCCGTTGGCCAGAGTGATCGCGGCCTCGCAGCCGAGCAGATCGGCGACTTCGGCCTCGAGCTCCACGTGGAGCCCCCGGCTGCCGGACAGCAGCCGGCTGGCGGACACCGATGTGCCGTAGCGGTCGATCGCCTCCTGGGCGGCCCGGGTCACCTCGGGGTGCGTCGCCATGCCCAGGTAGTTGTAGCTGGAGAAGGAGAGCAGTTCCCGGCCGTCGACGACGGTCGTGTCCGCCATGCCGCGGTCGTGGACGACGAAGTACGGATTGCGCAGCCCCATCCGCGCGAGCGTGCCGATGCGCTCGCTGTGGGCGGTGACTTCCGGGAAGCACTCGATCCGCGTCTGCTCTTCCGGTGGCGAGGCGGCCGGTGCGGGTGGGGCCGGGCGCGGGTCGGCGGGCGTGGGGGCCGCGTGCAGGCGGGTCGGCGGCGACGGTTCGGCATCGTCGTCGGCGGCGCGGCGTCCGGCGACGGCTGCCGGTACGGCGTCCGCGGAGTCACGCGCGATCATCGCGGCGATGCTCCCGATGGTCGGCCGGTCGGCGGCCGTTTCGTCGAACGTCCACCGTGGCCACTGCCGTTTGAGGGAGGTGAACAGGTCGGTCAGCATCAACGAGTCGAAGCCGAGGTCGTCGATCAGCAGCTGGTCGTCGCGCAGATGGCTCACCGGGAACGCGCTGATCCGGGCCACGTGGGCGAGCACGGTGCCGGTGACCTCGTCGATGTCTCCGGTCGGTGAAGGCTCCTCGTCGGCTGGTGCCCGCGAGGCGGAGTCGGCGGGGGCAGCGGGGTGCTGCGCGGGGAGCGCCTCGGTGAGGCGGGCGAGCAGCGTCGTCTGCTGCCGCACCAGCCGGAGCATTTCGTTCAGCGGGTCGTTCACGGGGGTCTCCTCGTGTGCTGCGGGCTGCGGCGGGAGGGAGGCGGTGGAGGTGTTCTCGGTCGTGGGGCGCCGGGCCGAGACCCAGTAGGACCGGGTGTCGAGCCTGGCCACCGGAAGGTCCAGCAGACGGCGGTCTTCCTTGGGAACCAGGGCCCGCGGGTCGACCGGGGCGCCCAGGACGGCGAGCCGGGCGAGGGCCCGGACGAAGCCACGTCCGCTGTCGGGCGCCGACCCGTCGGCGGAGACGAGGTGTACGTCGTCGTGGCCGGTGAGACTGCGGCGGACCGAGGTGAGGAGCGAGCCGCCCCCGGTCACCTGGAGGAAGACGCGGGCGCCCGCGTCGTAGGCCGTGCGGACCGCGTCGTCGAAGTGGACCGGCGCGGAGGCGTGCCGGGCCCACAGCTCGCGCAGCAGGTCGGGGTGGGTGCAGACCTGCGCGTTCACGGACGAGACGAAGGGCAGGACGGGGCTGCCGATGGGGCGGTCGGCGAGGTCCGCGCGCATGGTCTTCTCGGCGGAGGCGAGCCGCGGCGAGTGGAAGGCGTTCGACACCTCGAGCGCCACGGTGACGATCCCCGCCTCGGCGCAGGCGTGCCGCATGGCGGCCAGGCCCTGCGGCGTGCCGCTGACCACGACCTGCCGCGGCCCGTTGAAGCAGGCCGGCCAGACGTCGTCGATGCCGTCGAGGAGCCGGCGGCAGGTCTCCTTGTCGCTCTGCACGGCCATCATGCCGCCCCGCGGGCCGGTCTCGGCCCGCCGGAGGGCCGCGCCCCGGTGGGCCAGCAGCCGGATGGTGTCCTCGTCGGTGAGGGCTCCGGCAGCGGCGGCCGCGGCGAACTCTCCGACGCTGTGGCCGAGGGTGAGGTCGGGGGTGATGCCGCAGTCGGCGAGGAGGCGGGTGACGGCGATCTGGACGGTGCCGAGCAGTGGCTGGCACACCTCGGTGGCGGCGAGCCGCTGCCGGAGCGCCTCATCGTCGCCAAGTGCGCTCGCGGCCTTGCCGTACAGCAGGTCGGCGGGGTCGACGCCGCTGTCCCGGTGGGCCACGGCACCGAGGGCGTCGACGGCCGCCCGGTAGCCGGTGAACCTGTCGTGGAGGTCCCGCAGCATGCCCGGTCGCTGACTGCCCTGACCGGGGAAGAGGAAGGCGATGCGGCGCTGGGCGTCCGGCAGAGGGGCGTCGGCGGCGTACGCCCCGTCGCCGAGGTCGCCCCGGGCGCCGTCGGCGAGCTGCCGGCGGGCCCGGCGCAGCCGCTGGGTGAACTCGTCCGTGCCGGCGGCCACGATCGCGAGCCGGGCCGTCAGCGGCTCACGCGCGCCGAGAGTGTGGGCCAGTGCCGCGATCGGCATGCCGGGCGCGCGGTCCACCGTGTCGAGTACGTCGCCGATGTGCCGGTCCAGCAGCTCGGGGTTGCCGGCCGAGAGCAGGACGAGGTGAGGTTCGGTACGTTCAGAGCCGCGCCCGGCGGCTGGGGCGGGCCGCTCCTCCAGCACGACATGGACGTTCGTGCCGCCGAAACCGAACGAGCTGACGGCGGCACGCCGCGGGGTGCCCGCGCTCGGCCATGGCCGGGCGGTGTGGGCGAAGCGCAGGCCCGCCGCGGAGATGTCCAGGTCCGGGCGGGGTGTGGTCTCCGGCTGCGGCACGATCGTGCGGTGGTGGACGACCAGGGCCGTCTTGATCAGTGCCGCGATGCCCGCCGCGGACAGGGAGTGCCCGATGAGCGCCTTGCCGGAGGCGAGGTAGCACAGAGCGGGGTCCTCGTCGGGGTAGTCGGTGCGCAGTCGGCGCAGCGCCTCGACCTCGGCGCGGTCGCCGGCGGCGGTGCCGGTCCCGTGGGCCTCGAGGAAACCCACGGCGGAGGGCGGAACTCCGGCGTCGGCGTAAGCCCGGCGCATGGCGCGCAGTTGGCCTTCGGGGGTGGGGACCAGGGGTCCGGGGGACGCGCCGTCGTTGGCCGAGCCGATGCCCTTGATCACGGCGTAGACGCGGTCACCGTCGGCGAGCGCGTCGGGCAGCGGCCGTATGACGACGGCACCCGCACCCTCGCCGAGGACGAAGCCGTCGGCCCGCTCGTCGAAGGGGCGGCACACCCCGGTGGCCGACAGCGCGCGGAGCTTGGAGAAGCCGATCAGGCTGTCCGGGGTGAGGTTGAGGTACACGCCGCCGACGATGGCGATCCGGCAGGTGCCCTGGCGCAGATGGGCGATCGCCTGGTCGAGGGCGACGAGTGAGCCGGAGCAGGCGGCGTCGACGGCGAAGCTGGGGCCGCCGAGGCCGAACTGCCGACTGACGGTGCCGGCCGCCATGTTGAGCAGGCTCCCGGGCAGGGTGAAGGTCTGGATGGCGCCGAGCCGCCCTGCTTCTTCCCTGACGGCGTCGAGTCCGCCGGGGTGGTCCGGGGCCCGCCGCGCCTCGTCGGCCAGGGCGAGGGCCCGGACGGGGGCCGTCATGAGGTCCTTGTAGTCGGACACCGACAGTCCGAAGAAGACCCCGGTGTTCTCCCGGTCGAAGTCGCCGCGGCCCAGCCCCGCGTCGTCGAGTGCCTCGCGGGTGATGTCGAGCATCAGCCGGTGCTGCGGGTCCATGGCACGGGCGCGAGCGGGCGGTATCCCGTAGTGCAGGGCGTCGAAGCGGTCCACGTCGTCCAGGAAGGCGACCTGGTCGGTGTACGCGGCGTTGTGGGCCGACCGGTTTCCGGGTGCGTGGAAGGTCTCGTGGTTCCACCGCTCCCCCGGCACGGCGGCGAACTGCCGTTCACCGCTCATCAGGAGCTTCCAGTACGAGCGGATGTCGGGGGCGCCGGGAAAGCGGCAGCCGAGTCCGACGATGGCGATGTCGGTCATGACGGGTCTTCCTTGTCGAAGTCGACGGGCCCTGGGCAGACGGCGACCGGGGCGGTGGGGACGGGGGCGACGGGGACGGGACGTGCGGGCTGGTGGTCAGGGCCGCGTGGGGGCGGGGGTATGGAAGGTGGTGGTGCGGGCGGAGGGTGGGCGGGCCGGCGCGGCGTCCTGCGTCCGAGCGGCCGCGGCGCCCACCAGTTCAGGCCGCCCGCCAGGCGCATGAGGGCCGGTACGAGGACGCCCCGCACGAGCGTGGCGTCGAGCAGAACGCCGAGACCCGCGCCGATCCCGAAGAACTGCAGGAGGGAGACCTGCGAGGTGCCGAAGCTGAGGAGGGTGAACGCGAGCAGGGCGCCGGCGGTCGTGACGATGCCGCCCGTGCGGGCGATGCCCGTGACGATCGAGCGGGCGTTGTCCTGCCCGGCGTCGTGCGCCTCCTTGATGCGCGCGAGGACGAACACCTCGTAGTCCACCGAGAGCCCGAAGACGATGCAGAACAGCAGGACCGGCATGGTCGTACTGAGGGGTCCGGGCGTGAAGCCGAGCAGGTCGTGCAGATGGCCCAGTTGGAAGATCCACACCATCGCTCCGAGGACCGCCGCGAGGCTCAGCGCGTTGAGCGCGATCGCCTTCAGTGGCAGGAGAAGGCTGCGGGTGAAGCCGAACAGCAGCAGGAACGTGGTGAGGGTGATCAGGGAGAGAGCGAGCGGAATCCGGTCCTTCACCGTGTCCTTGGCGTCGACCAGTACCGCGCTCGGTCCGCCGACGAGGACGTCGGTACCCGCCGGAGCGGGGGTCGCGCGGATCTCGTGCACGAGCTGCTGAGCGGCCCGGGACTGGGGGTCGACCAGGGGCACCACGGAGAGCCGGACCGGGCCGTCGCCGGCGGGCCTGGCCACGGACCCGGCAGAGGCGGGGACCGCCGCCCGCTCGCCGTGCCGGAAGGTGCCGTCGGGGCCCACGACCTGGGCGACGTCCGGGAGCGCGGACAGCCGGCGGGCGTAGTCCTGCTGCGCCGACGGGGATGCCGTACCCGTGGTGACGACCGTGAGCGCGCCGGAGCCCTTGGCGTCGAACTCGCCGCGCACCAGGTCTCCGGTCTGGCGGGCGGCCGCGCTCACCGGCAGTGCACGGTCGTCGGGGGTGGCGAAACCGGCCTGCGTGAACGGTCCGGCGAGCACCACGAGCAGGCCGATCACCGGCAGCGCCGCGATCAGCGGGCGGCGTACGACGACCCGCGCCAGCCCCTCCCAGAAGCGTGACCGTGAGCCGGTGTGGACTCGACGGCGCCAGGGCACCGACCACGCGTTCACGCGCTGTCCGAGCAGCGCGAGCAGAGCCGGCAGTACGGTCACGGCGCTCACCGCCGCGATCGCCACCACGGCGATGCCCGCGTAGGCGAAGGAGCGCAGGAAGTACGGCGGGAACACCAGCAGCGTCGCCAGCGCGGCGGAGACGGTCGCGGCGCTGAAGGCGATCGTGTGGCCCGCGGTGCGTACGGTGCGCAGGGCGGCGTCGCGCGGGATGTGTCCGCCGGCGAGTTCCTCACGGAACCGCGAGACGACCAGCAGGCCGTAGTCGATGCCCAGCCCCAGGCCGAGTGCCGTGGTGAGGTTCAGCGCGAACACGGACACATCGGTGACGCTGCCGAGAACGTTCAGGACCAGCAGCGTCCCGGCGACGGCCAGCACCCCGATCAGCAGGGGCAGAGCCGCGGCCACCACGCTCCCGAACACCAGGACCAGCAGGATCAGTGTGCCGGGCAGGACGACGGCCTCGGCCCGCTTCAGGTCGGACTCCGAGAGGTCCTGGAGCTCGGCGTCGACGAGCGCCGTCCCTCCCACATGGACTGTCAGGGGCGACTGGGCCGCGGTCGGCGTGGTCAGCTCCTCGCTCAGCCGCTCGGCCCGCGCTCCGAGCTGTTCGCCCTCGCCGTCCACGTGCGCGACCAGCATGGCCGCCCGGCCGTCCCGGCTGCGCAGCTCCGCCGCGCCGTCGGTCCAGTACGAGGTCACGGCGCTGACATGCGGCTGGGCGGCGAGGCGTCTGGTCAGGTCCTCGCCCGCGCTGCGGACGGCCGGGTCGTCGACGGAACCGCTGCGGGCCTGGGCGACGACGACCAGGTTGGCGGACGCTCCCGAGTGCTCGGCCGCCACGGCCGCGGCACGGCTGGACTCGGAGCGGGGATCGTCGTATCCCTGCGTCTTCAGCCGGCCTGTCGCTTCCGCGCCGAACACAACGGACAGCACGAGGAACGCGAGCGCGGCGAGGAGGACGAGTCGGGGACGACGGGTCACGAATCCCCCTGCACGACGAGGCATAGAGGCCTCCGATCCGGATGGCGTTTCGGTCCTGCTCTTGTGCAGGACGGTCGATTGCCACCGTGCGCAGGTGGATGGATCAGGCCGTAGTCCCGGCAATTCGTTACTTGACAAGGGCCGATGTATCGGCTCGGAAGGCCTCACTCCGGCGCGGCGACAGCTTTTACCAAGATCGGTTCTCTGCGTCAAGCCACGTATTCGAGTGGCGTGACCCACGTTGCCCGGCAGGGTTTATTGGAAGCACGCCCTCACCGGGAACCCCCGGAGAACACGAGGCGGAGAAATTGCCCCGAGGACATTCCACGGGGTGGTTCAAAAAATCACTCAGACACTGAATTGGAGAATTCCCATGATCGAGCGTATCTGGACCCGTCGCATGGTTCTGGCCGGAGCTTCCGTGGCGCTGGTGGGTGGCGGTATCGCACTGCCGGCGACCGCCATGGCCGCCCCCGCCCCGACGCAGGCCGTCGCCCTCACTCCGGCCGACAGCGCCGACGGCATCGGCACCGGCGGTGACGCCAATGCCGAGAATACGACCGTCGGCGGTGAGGCCACCGGCGGTGCTGCCAACAGCGGTGTCGGCAGCTGCAAGGGCAAGTGCGAGATCAAGACCGGTAACGCCACCGGCGGGAACGCCAGTGCCGACGCCATCAACCAGGGTGATGCCACCGCCGTGGGCGGTGACGGTACCGGCACGGGCGGCAAGGTGACCAAGCAGG
Source organism: Streptomyces sp. NPDC030838 (assembly GCF_055572035.1). NCBI lineage: Bacteria > Bacillati > Actinomycetota > Actinomycetes > Kitasatosporales > Streptomycetaceae > Streptomyces > Streptomyces sp. NPDC030838. Next base: position 61,941 of record NZ_JBVIED010000010.1, read on the forward strand.
AGATCAAGGACCAGGTCAAGAAGGATCTGAAGGCGAAGCTCGGCAAGTGAGAGGGCTGGCTGACAGCCCCGACACAGCAGACGCCGGAGAGGCCCATGGCCTCTCCGGCGTCTGTGCTGTGCTCCTGACGCTCACCGCGTCCTGCTGAGGCCTTTCTCAGGCCTGGCCGCCCGTGGCTGTCGCGTCACCGGTCACGGCGGTCGCGTCACCCTGGTTGATGGCGTCGGCGGAGGCATCGCCGCTTGTCGCGTTGCCCGTGGTGCACCGGCCGATGCAGGTGCCGATGCCGGTGTCGGCGGAGCCGGAGGTGGCTTCGCCGCCGACGGTGTTGTTCTCGGCGTTGGCATCGCCGCTGATGGCGGTGGCGTCGCCGCCGGAACCGCCGTCCTTGCCCTCGCCCTTGTCGTCTTCGGCCGTCGCGCTCTGCCCGACCAGCGTCACGGGCCCGAAGCTGGAGGACCTCAGCACGTCCTCGGTCCGGACCGTGTTGACACTGCCGTCGCACAGACCGGCGCAGCCGTTGAAGGCACCGTCCCCGACAGCGGTGTTGGTGCTGAGGCCGCAGAGGCCCGTGCACTCGCTGAACGCGCCGCCTCCGACAGCGGTGTTCACGCTGCCGCCACACAGGCCCTCGCACACGCCGGAGGCACGGTTGCCCACGGCGGTGTTGGTGCTGTTCTCACAGAGGCCCAGGCAGTCGGCCGAGACGCCGTGACCCACGGCGGTGTTGGTGCTGCCGGAGCAGATGCCGAGACATCCGCCTGAGTGGTGGGCCGTATGGAGGTAACTGCTGTGGGCGAGGGTGGTGATGCCGTACTGAGGCACTGCCGGTGCGGCCATCGCGGTCGCAGGGAGGGCCATGCCGCCGGCCAGTGCCACGGAAGCCGTGGCCAGCACGATACGACGGGCCCAGGAACGCTTGTTCATCGGAATTCTCCGGGATTCGTGTGCGAAGTCTTCGCCCGCGCCGAGCGGGTGGGCGCCGAGGCAGTCGGTCGGATACGTCCGGTTGAGTGCCGGCGCCGGTGGATCCCCTGAGGGCTGATGCGAGGTTGACATTAACGTGCGGATCATGCCGCGAGCCGGATCTTGTGAAGTGCGGCGTGTTCTCCCCCCGGCCTGCCACCCCATACGGCCGAAGGCCGCGCCGTATGTCACACGCCCTGAGCCGGTCGGCGGCGACTTTTATCAAGATCGGCTCTCTGCGTCAAGCCACGTATTCGAGTGGCGTGACGCACGTTCTCCCACAGGGTTTATTGGAAGTACCTCCTCACCGGGGAATCCCGGAGAACGCGAGGCGGAGAAATTACCCCGAGGACATTCCGCGGGGTGGTTCAAAAAATCATTCAGACACTGAATTGGAGAATTCCCATGATCGAGCGTATCTGGACCCGTCGCATGGTTCTGGCCGGAGCTTCCGTGGCGCTGGTGGGTGGCGGTATCGCACTGCCGGCGACCGCCATGGCCGCCCCCGCCCCGACGCAGGCCGTCGCCCTCACTCCGGCCGACAGCGCCGACGGCATCGGCACCGGCGGCGGCGCCAATGCCGAGAATACGACCGTCGGCGGGACCGCCACCGGCGGTGCTGCCAACTCCGGCGTCGGCGAGTGCAAGGGCAAGTGCACCATCACCACCGGTAACGCCACCGGCGGGAGCGCCAGCGCCGACGCCATCAACCAGGGTGACGCCACCGCCGTGGGCGGTGACGGTACCGGCAAGGGTGGCACGGTCGACAAGAAGGAGATCAAGGAGCAGTTCAAGAAGGATCTTAAGGCGAAGCTCGGCAAGTGAGGGGCGGGTTGACAGCCCCGACACAGCAGACGCCGGAGAGGCTCACAGCCTCTCCGGCGTCTCTTTGTGCTGTGCGGGGTCGTCCGCGCCGACCGCTCCTTCGCCCTGCCCCAGATCGCATATCAAGCGGGGCCCGCGGGGCCCTCCGCCGGGTTGGGGTCGCCGGGGTTGGGCTCGACCGGGTCGGGTTCGACCGGGTTCGGCTCTCCCGGGTTGGGGTTCTCGTTGGGCGCGGGGACGTCATTGTTCGGCGCGGGCGCGGGTTCGTCAGGGTTGAGGTTCGGGGCGGGGTCGCCGTTCTCGTTGGGCTTCGGTGCCGGGTCGGCGGGGTTCGGGTTCGGGTTGGGGTTCGGGTTGGGGTTCGGGTTGGGGTTCGGGTTGGGGTCAGCCGGGTCTGTGTCGGGTGTGGTGTCCTCAGGGTTCAGGTTCGGTGCGGGATCGTCGCCGGTGTCGGGCTTCGGTGCGGGGTCGTTTGGGTTGAGGTTGGGGTTGTCGTCGACGTCGGAGTCGTCTTCGGTGTTGGGCTGCGGTGCGGGGTCGTTGGGGTTGACGTTGGGATCGCCGTCGTTGGTGCCCGGGTCGCCGTCAGGGTCGATGGGGTCGGCAGGGTCCGGCTCGCCACCGTCACCCGGCTCGCCCTCATCCTGGCCATCGCCCGGCTTGACGTCCTCGCCGTCGCCCTTGCCGTCCTCGCCGTCCGTCCCGTCCTCGCCGTCGCCCTTGCCGTCCTCACCGTCCTCGCCGTCGCCCTTGCCGTCCTCACCGTCCTTGCCGTCGCCCTTGCCGTCCTTCCCGTCCTTGCCGTCGCCCTTGCCATCCGTCCCGTCCTTGCCGTCGCCCTTGCCGTCCTCGCCGTCCTTCCCGTCCTTGCCGTCGCCCTTGCCATCCGTCCCGTCCTTGCCGTCGCCCTTGCCGTCCTCACCTTCCTTGCCGTCGCCCTTGCCATCGCCCGGCTTGCCTTCGTCCTTGCCGTCCTTGCCGTCCTTCCCGTCCTTCCCGTCCTTGCCGTCCTTCCCGTCCTTGCCGTCCTTCCCGTCCCCCTTGCCATCGCCCGGCTTGCCTTCGTCCTTGCCGTCACCCGGCTTGCCGTCGTCCGGCTTCCCATCGCCAGGCTTGCCGTCATCCGGCTTGTGGTCCCGCGAGCCGGTGTCGGGCTTGGGTTCCTGCGGCTCGTTCGCAGGCGGCAGTGGCCAGTGCTTCTCCGGCGGAGTGGTCTTCTTGTCGCTGTCGCCATGGTCACCCGAGGGGCGGCGGACCCAGTCCCGGTCCTCCTGGTCGAAGATCACGAATTCCTTGACCTCAGTGGTCGAGCGGTTGACGACGACCACGTTCTGCGGCTGGTATCCGGACCAGGCGTCCCCCTTCTGCTTGGGCGTGCCCTTCTGGGCGACCGCCCCGGTGAGCGGGTTGCCACAGGCGCAGCGCACCTGCGGCTCTCCGTGGCCGTCGACGAGGACGGCCGTACCGGCCTGGAGCACGGCCTGGTAGCTGGTGGGGGCGCCGTCGCGGTATCCGTGGTTGGTGATCCGGGTGTCGGACCGCAGCTGTACGGGCGTCAGCGACTGCAGATGGTCGGCGACCGCGGACTCCTTGATGCCCAGAACCGAGGCGAAGGCCTTGTTCCTGGCCTGGTCGGCGCTCAGATAACGGATCTGCTTCTCCACGTCGCAGCTGGCGGTGTTCTGGGTCCCGCCGTAGAGGCCGGGTTCCGACCCCGCCACGCTGCGGAGGGCGTTGCTCTCGGTGGGAGGTTCGCTGGGCGCGGCGGCCGGCATCGACGAGGTCGTGTTCGCGGTCGACGGGGTGAACGGGTCCGGCCCGCTCGAGTCTGTGGGCTGCAGGATGACCTCGCTGGCCTGGGCCGGTCCGCCGCCCGGGCGGATGAGGGCGATGGCCAGGACGACACCGACGACCAGGATGATGATCCCGGTGATCCGCGGCACGGAGCGCCACCAGGGGCCGTGCCCTCCTCCGCCAGGTCGCTGCTTCGGGCCGCCCGGCCCGCCCGGACCACCTGGTCCGCGCGGCCTGCCGCCGCTGGGTGGCGGGGGCGGCGGAGGTCCGCCCGGTCCGGTCGGAGTGCGCCCGGCGAGAGGGCCGGACGGAGGCCCGGTGGGACGCTCTGACAACGGTTCGGAACTCACGGCTTCCCCTCCCGCCGGGCGTAGGGATCGCGTACTAGGAAGCCTCACGACAGCTTCATGGCACTTTGTCTGGGTTTCACCCCTTTAGACCATTGTGCGCTTCTGATCCGGCCAACACATTTCGCCCACCCGGAGGCGCACGCGCACCGGGTCAGCGCCGGGTCAGTGGTGTTCCCCCGGCCAGTCCACGATCTCCGTCGGCGCCGGGGTGTCCCGGGCGGCCGGTCGCGTCGGCGGCGGGGTCTCGCCGGCGGGATGTGCCGGCGGCGTCGACGGGGCCTTCTCGGCGGACGGGTCGGACGTGACGGCGTAGGTTCCGATCCGTGCGCCGTCGCAGTACACCCAGCGCTCCTGCTCGGCGTCGTACAGCCACGCCGTCTCCCCGTCGATCACCAATCCGGCCCGCAGCCCGTATGTCCGCCGCCGGAAGGCTTCGCCGTCCGTCTTTCCCGCCGCTATGTCACCCACGGCCAGCGCGTAGCGGTCGAGCAAGTCCTTCACCCGGGCCAGCAGCGGGCGCGGGTCGGCCGTACGGTCGGGCGGTGCTCCGGCCATGGGCGGGGTCTGCGGCACGGCGACCAGCAGCCGGCCGTCGACCCAGGCCGACCAGCCGTTGTGGCACACGATGCGACCCCAGTCACCGCGCCGTTCGACCAGCTGGACGGGGAGAAGCGGGTCGAGCGGCACGGTCGGCCGGGACACGTCCGGAGCCTCCCAGGCGTCCAGTCCGTCGCTCGGTACGACATGGGTCGGCAGGAAGCCGACGTCGGAGGTGGCCATGTCTTCCGCTTCCGTTACTTCCGCATGATCGCGGACTCGTGACGCCACGAGGGGTCGCGTCCGATGTGACGCACCCGGCCCGGGGCCACGACCAGGGCGTCCCCCTCGGTCCCGAGCACGAGTTCCGGCGGGGGCGGCGTTGCAGACCGCTCTGCCGCGTCTGGCATGTCTGGAATTTTAGCTTTGTGCACTTTCCGCCGCCCGATGGCGACAGCGGGCTGCCGCCGGCCAGGTCAAGAGCCCGCAAGAGCCGTCAAGAGAAGGCGCCGCGTTCACACCGGTCGAGGGGTTTACGGTCCTCGTCCGTGTGAAGGCACTTCCTGGGCCTGGGGCGTACGCCAACAGTGGTCCGCGATGAGCACACAGGACATCAGCACCTCAGACGTCAGCACGCCGGCCACGAAGAACGCGCACGCATCGAGCGAAGAGCAACTCCACGTCGATGCTTCACACACCTTTCTCCCCTCGCCCCCATCGGACCGCGCACGGCCCTCGCGGCGTTCCGTGGTCACGGTCGCCGGTGCCTCCGCGATCGCCGCCGGGCTCACCGCCGCCTCCGCCGCACCCGCGACCGCGCTGAGCCCGGCCACCGCCCCCTCGACAGTGCCGGCCGCGGTGCCACCCGGCGTCGGCAGCCAGGCGCTCACCACGGTCGCCCGCGCCATCACCGTCTACGACGAGCACGACACATCGCTCGTCCCGACCTATGTGAAGGCGATCGAGAACGGCCTGCCCCCGAGCCGGGGGAAGGCGACGAAGCGGGTCCTGATCGTCGGCGCCGGACCGGCGGGTCTGCTCGCCGCCGACCTGCTCAACCGCGCGGGTCACGATGTCGTCGTGATCGAGGCCAACGGCAACCGCGTCGGCGGCCGCATCAAGACCTTCCGCAAGGGCGGCCACGAGAACGGGACGCAGCCCTTCGCCGACCCCAAGCAGTACGCCGAAGCCGGGGCCATGCGGCTGCCCGACAGCCATCCGCTCCTCATGACGCTGCTCGAGAAGTTCGACCTGCCGCGCCAGGAGTTCCTCCTGGTGGACGTGGAAGTCGAGAACCCGACGAAGCGGGCCAACCGCACCTGGATCCACGTCAACGGCGTGCACGTGCGCCGGGCCGACTACGAGAAGAACCCCGAGAAGGTCAACGACACCTTCGGCGTCACGGGCCCCAACCGCACGAAGACCGCCTCCGCCATCCTCGCGGAGGCCCTCGAACCCGCCCACCGACTCATCCGGGGCAAGGAGGGAACGGCCCTCGTCAACGGTTGGGTCGAGGTCCTCCAGAGGTACGGCCACTGGTCCATGTACCGGTACCTCACCGAAGTCGCCAAGCTCGACACCCGGACCATCGACCTGGTCGGCACGATCCAGAACCTGACCTCACGGCTGCACCTCTCGTTCCTGCACAGCTTCCTGTCCAGCGCGCTGATCGACCCCAAGACCAAGTTCTGGGAGATCAAGGGCGGCACCGCGGCGCTCGTCGACGCGCTGTACGCGCCCGTGAAGGGCAAGGTACGGCTCGACCGGCGCGCCGTACGCGTCGATCACGGCGGCGGCAAGGTGAGAGTGCACACCGTCTCCGAGGACTGCCAGACCGGCCACGGGGGTGTCACGGAAGTCTTCGAGGGCGACGAGGCGATCATCACCGTTCCCTTCTCCGGCCTGCGCCATGTGGCCTTCGATCCCCCGCTGAGCTACGGCAAGCGCCGGGCCATCACGGAGCTGCACTACGATGCCGCGACCAAGGTGCTGCTGGAGTTCTCCCGCCGCTGGTGGGAGTTCACCGAGGAGCAGTGGAAGGAAGCGCTGAACTCCATCGAGGACGGCCTCTACCACAGGTACGAGGCGGGCAAGGTCGACGACGGCACGTATCTCGGCGCGCACCGGTCCGTGAAGGACCTTGGGGTCACGATCTCCGACGAATACAAGAAGTGCTTCGCGGCCTTCCGCCCCGCCATGAGCAGCGAGCCCGAAGCCGCTCACGTCCGCGGCGGTGGCTCCGTGAGCGACAACGCCAACCGCTTCATGTACTTCGAGCACGCCCACCCCATGGAGGGCAGCGAGGGAGGCGTCATGCTCGCCTCCTACAGCTGGTCCGACGACGCCCTCAAGTGGGACGCGTACGCCGACGAGGAGCGCTATCTGCGCGCGCTCGCCGGAGTCCAGGCCGTCTTCGGCCGGCGCTGCGAGGTCTTCTTCACCACCAAGTGCCGGACCCAGTCGTGGATGCGCGACCACTACGCCTACGGTGAGGCGTCCGTGCTCTTCCCCGGCCAGCACGCGGAGCTGTTCCCCGACATCCCCACCTCGGAAGGTCCGCTCCATTTCGCGGGCGACCACACCTCCATCAAGCCCGCCTGGATCGAAGGCGCCCTCGAGTCCGCCGTCCGGACGGCGCTGAAGGTCCACACGGGCTGACCCAGACAGTGGAGCCCAGTGCCGCCCTTCCACCGCACTGGGCTCCCCGAACACCCTCGGCCGACGACGCTGCCGGCGCCGACAGGGGCTAGGTAGCGTCTTGGCGATCACATGTGGAGCCGGATGCGGGTGCTGGCCAGGGTGACGACGGCGAGATAGCGGCCGGGCTGCTTCTGATAGCGGGCAGCGATGCCTCGCCACTGCTTGAGACGGTGGAAGCAGCGTTCGACGACGTTGCGGCGCCGGTAGAAGGCCCTGTCGAAGCCGCGGGGTCGTTCGCGGCGCCGTCGTCGGCCCGCGAGCTGGTCGACACGCTCGGGAATGGTCGCCGTGATTCCCCGTCTGCGTAGGTAGGCGCGGAAGGTGCGGGCCGAGTAGCCCTTGTCGGCCACCACCCGATCCGATAACACCCCGCGCCACACTGGCTCATAGAGGCCATAGCCTCCGCCTGTGACCAACAGCCGCAGCCGGATCGAGAATCCCCGCCCCCACGAGCTACCTCACTATCAAGCGCTTCTGAACGGTACAGATTGGGCGTCCCTCGCCACCGCGCGCGGGACAGGCGAATCCCTGCCGACAACGCTGGCACGCATCCTCAGCCCCGACCCCGTCGTCAGGGCGGCCGCCACCGACAACGCGCTCAGGGAAGTGACCCACCAGAACACCATCTACGAAGCCACCGTGCCCGTAGCGCTCTACGCCGCCGCCATCCTCAACCACCCGGCCATCGCGGCAGACGACTTCGGCCACGATGCCGGCAGCCACCGCCCCACCCTCGTGAGACTGCTCAAGTGGCTCAGCGACACCGCGTACGACGCCGACGACGAGTGCGCCGCCATCGGCGAACGCCACTTTGGCAAGGCGTTCCTCGACGAGTACGGGGAGATGCGCGAGTTCCGAGACCTGCGCCCGGCGATCTTCTCCGCTGTTCATCCCCTTCTCAGCCACGACAACGCGGACGTACGCGACGCGGCCCTGGTCGCGGCGATCCCCCTCGCAGAGCATCCCGTCCTCACCGCGCACCGGGTCGAGCTGGTCGGCCACGCCCGTCGTCTGCTGGCCACCAGCACCGACCGCTACAACCGAGACCGCGGACGACATCGCAGCCCGCGAGCGTTACGCCCGTCTCAAGGCGGAACGTGATTCCTGGTGGGCGGCCGACGGGACAGGCGGCTACTCCGAAGACCCACCGTTCTGACTCAGGGGCACGCAGCACCCCCAGGCATGCGCTGATCACCCAGCGTGGCCACACCAACAAGCTGAGCCAGAACACGAGAACGGACAGCACGTGCTCGCCGTTTTGGGAAGCAAGCGGCGACGAGGTGCGATCGAGCCGGACCTTGCCGCAAATGCAGGGGCGTCCGCTCCGGCATAGCGTGGAACGAGGACCAGCTCTCATCGCGCACCCGGGAGAGGTGAGGCCCATGCCGAGCGAGCAGACAGAGGCACGCGAACGGGCCCTGGCCGAACGGCTCCGGTCCTCGCTGCGGGGCGAGGTGATCGACCGCCGTCACCCCGGTTACGACGAGGCGCGGGCCGTATGGAACGGGCTGATCGACCGCCGGCCCGCGGTGATCGCCCGGTGCGCCGGGACGGCCGACGTCGTCGAGGCTGTGGAGGCCGCACGCGAGCACCGGCCGGTCGTGAGCATCCGCGGCGGCGGGCACCAGGTCGCGGGGAGCGGTGTGTGCGACGACGGCCTGGTGATCGACTTGTCGGACATGAAGGGCGTGCACGTCGACCCCTCGGCCCGCACCGCGCGCGCCCAGGCGGGCGTGACCTGGGGCGAACTGGACCGTGAGACCCAGCTGCACGGGCTGGTCACGCCTGGCGGGGAGATTTCGGCGACCGGGATCGCGGGTCTCACGCTCGGCGGCGGCTTCGGGTTCGTGATGCGGACGTTCGGGCTGAGCTGCGACAGCGTCCGCTCGCTGGAGATCGTCACCGCGGACGGCATGGTGCGCACGGCGAGCCGTGAGGAGGAGCCCGACATGTTCTGGGCGGCGCGCGGCGGGGGCCGGGGCCTGGGCGTCGTCACGTCCTTCGAGTTTGGCCTTCATGTGCTCGGTCCGGAGGTGACCGGGGTGCTGGTTCTCCACCCCTACGAGCGCGCCGAGGAAGTGCTGCGGGCCTGGCGGGACGCTGCGTACACCGCTCCGGAGACGGTCACGCCGGAGCTCCTGCTCTGGAGCGTCCCCGCCGACCCCAACATCCCGCAGGAACTGCACCGATCGAATTGCGTGATGGTCGGCGCCGTGTACGGCGGCCCGCCGGGTGACGGCGCCACCGCCGCGCTGGCGCCGCAGCGCGAACTGGGTCCGCCCCTCATGGACCTGAGCGGAACCGTGCCGTACGTCGCGCTGCAGAGCGCGAATACCTGGCGGTTTCCCGACGGCGAACGCTACTTCATGAAGTCGCACTTCATGGAGGAACTGACGGACGAGGCCATCCGGACTCTGGTGGACTGGGACTCCCGGCGGCCGACTCCGGAGAGCCTGATCGTCATCCGCACCCTGGGCGGCGCTGTGGCGCGCGTGGGCCCCGATGACAGCGCGTTCGCGCACCGGTCCGCGCGCTACAACGTGAGCATCGACGCGGGCTGGCGTGACCCCGCCCTGGACGAGGCCGCGATCGGGTGGGCGCGCTCGGCATGGGACGCGATGAAGCCGTTCTCGAGCGGCGGGACGTACGTCAACTTCGCCGGGCTCGGCGAGGACGCGAGCGAGCTGCGGGGCGCGGTCTTCGGCTCGCACGAGGAGCGGCTCCAGCGCACCCGCGCCACGTACGACCCGGAGGGCCTGTTCGCACCAGCCGCGCGCAGGCCGTAACCCGGCAGAGGAAGACCCGGGCCGCGTCCATGCACTGGCACGATGCATAGACCGCCTACGGTTCGCCGATCCGGGTCCTCACCTGCTCGAGCGCCTCCGGCTCGGGCCTTCTACCGGCGCCGCAACGTCGTCGAACGCTGCTTCCACCATCTCAGGCAGTGGCGAGGCATCGCTACCCGCTATCAGAAGCAGCCCGGCCGCTACCTCGCCGCCATCACCCTGGCCAGCACCCGCATCCGGCTCCACATGTGATCACCAAGACGCTACCTAGCGCAAGTGGTGCTGCGCCCAATCGGAGACGCCGCTCAGCCGGGCGGCAGCACGGGCGGGGTCGCCCGTTGCCGTAGGTTGGTCCACCTCGAAGTCATGGCCGGTCAGGCCGCTCTCTTCCTCGACGATGCGAGCGATGCGGTAGGCCAGTTCCATCACCGCCGACGCCGCCGTCCCCGAGTGGCGGTAGGCGACCTCGATGTTGGCTGTGTCCCCACAGTAGTCAAGCTGCACGCGTCCCGGCGGACCGACCGTCTCCAGGGTCAGGCTGTAGAGGTACTCCTCGGACTCGACGGGTCCGGTCTCCCGCGACACCCGGTCCAGGATGCGTTCCCACTCGGCCCGCTGTGCGTCGGTGAGTCGGAGCCGGGGCAGGTCGGCATCGGGATCGAAGCCGGCGTTGAGGCGGTCGAGCGTCTCGTGAAGCGTCAGGCCCGGCTGAACCCGCACGAGCGTTATGTCATAGGTCACCAGGTGAATCTACGAAACTTCCCGCTCCGCGGCGACGACGTTGCCGACGCGGTGCCGGGCCATGAATGGATCGCGGATCACGACGTGGGCGACGAGTAGATCACGCGAACCTGCGCGGTCCGGTAACCGGCGCGGGTGAAGGCCGCCGCCATGGGCGCGTTGCCCGTGTCCGTCGTAGCGGTGATCAACTCGGCGCCCGACCGCGCGTGCACGCGGGTGATCTCCGCCAGCAGGTCGTCGACATAACCGTGGCCGCGGAACTCGGGGACGACGCCCAGGTAGCCGACGTTACGGTGGTAGGGGGTCGCCGAGGGGACGGCCAGCCCCGCGACCTTCCCGTCAAGCGTGCGGGCCAGGCGCCACCACGCGCGCTCGCCGGGGCAGCCGAGGTAGAAGTCCATTTCCTCCCGCGCGGTGGCCTCGGCGCCCATCGCGGCGAGCTTTCTGCGGGTCTCGTGGTCCAGACTGCCCACCGCGACCTGCCGGAAGACCCGCAGAAACTCCTCGTCGGTGCCTTCGGTGAAGACCAGACGGCCACTGGCGGCCGGGACGCCGGCCTCGGGCGTCCACTCCAGGCGCCACCGCTCCACCTCGTCGGTGAGCCCGGCGGCCAGTGCGGCGTCGCGCCGCCAGGCCAGGGCGGCCACGGCGGCCGCGTCGTCGCGCCAGCCGACGGGCAGCGTCAGGTTGTAGAGCGGCGGAGCGGGTGCACCCTGCGCGGCAAAGGTCTTCTGACCCGCCTTCAGCAGCTCGGCCCCGACCGCCGCACGGTCGGTGACCCGGGTGTCCACCTGCAGGCAGTCCAGGGCGACGGGATGCTCATCGGCCGGGCGGCCCCACCACAGGGCACGTGCCACCACCTGGTCGCCTTCCTCGGCGATCCAGGTCCACTCCGGCCGGTACATGCCCTGGTGCAGCTCATCGAGGTAGCGCTCGGCGGGGATCGAGCCGACGGCGTCGTCGACCGGTATGGCTGCCACCCGGCCGGCTTCCGCTTCGGTGATGGAACGAAAGATCATGCAGCGACAGTACGTCGACTGTGGTGCGCCCGCCCCCGTTTATCAGCCAGGTCACAGGCCGGTCCACATCTCCGGTCCAGGCCTCAAGTGGGGGGCGGGCGACGGATCCGCTGTCAGGGGGCCACCGCGCGGCCGGTCTGCGGGGAGATCCTGCCGGTGCACAGGCCCTTGCTCGCCAGTGTCTGCGCGATGCGCGGGATCGCGGCGAGCGTGTTCGCGGACCACTCGTGCATGAGGATGGTCTGCCCGTTGGTCAGCCGGGCGGCCGCCTGCACGATGGCGTCGGTGCCGGCGCCGTTCCAGTCCTGGGAGTCGACGTCCCAAAGCACCTGGGTCAGGCCGTACTTGGCCGCGACCGTCCGTACCGTGGTGTTGGTCTCACCGTAAGGCGGACGGAACAGGTTCGGCGTGCCGCCGCCCGCTGCCGCGATGGCCTGCTGGGTCCGGGAGATCTCGGAGTCGATCTGCCACTGGCTCAGCTGGGTCAGGTGCGGGTGGGTGTAGCTGTGGTTGCCGACCCACATGCCGGCGTTGACCTGGGCCCGGACCTGGGCGGGGTAGGCGGCGGCGTACTGGCCCTGGTTGAACATCGTGGCTCGCAACCCGTGCTGCCTGAGCGCGTTGAGCAGGGCCGGGGTGTGGGTGTTGGACGGGCCGTCGTCGAAGGTGAGCCCGACGTACCCGGTGCAGGCGGCCGCGTGCGCCGGGGTGGCGTCCACGGCGGACGTGACCGTGCTCGCCACGGCCGTCGCGGCGACGGCCAGTCCCATGGCCAGGGAGCGGGGTGCGGTGCGCATGCGGGTCGGTCCTCTCCGAGGGGTTTCGGCTGTCGGCGTGTGGGACGGGAAGTTCACCCGCTCACAGTGATGTTGGAGCTTCCGCTGCTCTGGTAGCCCTCGGTGGCGAGGATCATGTAGTAGCTGAAGCTGCCCAGCCTCATTCCGGCGCGGGCCCAGGCGTCGAAGTGGTTGCCGGTGGTGATGGTTCCGCCCGTCCGCTTCGACTGCCGGACGCTCCAGTACTGGTTGAAGGTCTTGATGCCTTCCACGGAGGGGGCGTTGTACCGCGTGGTCTGGTAGATGTCGTACGTGCCGCCGTCGCTGGTGACGGTGCCCTTGTACGTTCCGGTCGGCCGGTAGGTGCCCCAGTTGTCGACGATGTAGTACTCCACGAGCGGGTTCGCCGTCCAGCCGTAGAGCGTCAGGTAGCCGTTGCCGGACGGTGCGAAGCCGCCCGAGTAGCGGACCGTCCTGCGTCCGCCGTTGCTCCAGCCCTTGCCGGCCACGAAGTTCCCGCAGTTGGTCCAGTTGGTGCGGTAGCTGCCTCCGGATGCCAGGGTCATGGAGACCGACCCGCCGCCGTCGGTCCAGAACGAGTAGTAGAAGCCGTTGTTCATGCCGGTCTGGTTGGTGGTGATGGTCGTGTCCGCGTGGGCGGTGGCGGGCAGCAGCAGACCGGACGCGGACGTGGCCAGCGTCAGGGCTCCGGCGCGGCCGATGAAGCCCCTGCGGCTCATGGGGCGATCGAGGGCGTTGTCCATGCTTCCTCCTGGTGAGGGCTGGATGAGGAGATGTCCGCGCCATGCCGGCGCGGTGCAACCGTTACGCGAGGCCGATCGCTGGAGAGTATGAGCCCGGCTCGGAAGGGCGGTCAATGAGTCTGTTTCCGAAACTTCTCCGAATGTTCGTTGGCGATCATCCAGGTCATCGCTCGAAATAATTCGGACTGCTTGAGTGGAAGCGTCGGCGGCTTGAATGCGCGCTGGTAGGCGGACTTGAACCGCTACCAGGCGCATCTGAAGCGCAGGTGTTTTGGAGCCGCGCCGAGCGCGATGCCTTGCGGCTGACAGGTGACGACGCGCGCGGCATCGATGTGCCGACACAACGCTCGCCATTCATCTCGAAAGTTTCGACATACAGAAACGCGTGAGCCCGTGCGGCACAGCGGTCAGGTCTGTGCCGCACGGGCGGCTAGTGGGCCCGCCGGCCGGTGGTGGTGACGCGGGTGACGGCCTCGAGGGTGAGGGCGCGGTCGTGGGGGGGCCGGGGACAGGGCGCGATGCAGGGTCAGACCCTCGATGAGTGCGTCCAGTTGGCGAGCCGTGTCGGGGTCGAAGGCTTTTCCAGGTGGGTGCGGCTGCTCGCCATCCATTCCTGGGTGAGTTCCCGGTAGGAGGGTTGGCGTGCGGCGAGTGTGTAGAGCTCCTGGGTGAGGATGAGGTCGCGCTGGCTTCCCTCGGACAGCGTGTGGATGAGGTCGGCCACCGCCGCTCTGGCCTGGTCGCGGTCGGCCGGCGGCGCGAGGTGGGCGTCGAACAGCGCGACGATGTGGTCGGTGAAGTGGCGGAACGCCTCGCGGAGCAGGTCGTCGATGCCGCTGAAGTGGTAGGTCATCGAGCCCAGGGGCACACCGGCGCGTGCGGCGATCTTGCGGTGGGAGACTCCGGCGACGCCGTCGTCGGTGATGAGGTCGAGGGTGGCGGCGACGATGCGTGCGCGGCGCTGGGGGTCGGTGCGTCCGGTGGCCATGGCAGCACCGTCACAGATTCCGGACCGGCCGGGCGGGGTTGCCGACGGCGACGACGTTCGCGGGGACGTCCTTGGTGACGACGGCGCCCGCGCCGACGACGGAGTTGTCGCCGATGGTCACGCCGGGCAGGACGATGGCGCCGCCGCCGATCCAGACGTTGTCGCCGATCGTGATCGGCTGGGCGGCCTCCAGCTTGTCGCGGCGCGGCTGCGGCTCGAGGGGGTGGGTGGGGGTGAGCAGTTGGACGTTGGGGCCGATCTGGCAGTCCTCGCCGATGGTGATGGCCGCGACGTCCAGCGCGGTGAGGTGGTAGTTGACGAAGGTGCGCGCGCCGATCGTGATGTTGCTGCCGTAGTCGACGTACAGCGGCGGTCGCACATGCGCCTCCTCCCCCAGCAAACCGAGCAGTTCGACGAGGAGCGGCCGGGCGGCGTCGGCGTCCTCGGCGTAGGCGGCCTGATAGCGGGTGGCCAGGCGGACGGCCTGCTGCTGGCGGCGGGCGATCTCGGGATCGTCGGCGATGTTGAGGTCGCCCGCGAGCATGCGTTCCAGGTTCGTACGCGGGTCGTTCGCGAAGTGGTCCGTCAGCATGCGTACGTTCGTACGCTCCGGAGCGTACGAACGTACACTCGGGCCGGTCGCAGGCTGGCGCGTCCGGGGAGCGGGTGGACTACGAGGCCTGCTTCTCCAGGTGCTCGACAATGCGGTCCGCCACAGAGGCGAAGGTGCGGAGTTCCTCGGGAGTCAAGGGCTCGATGAACAGGCGGCGCACCGCGCCACATGGCGGGGCGCGGCCTCCGCGATCACCTCCCGTCCCTGCGGGGTGTAGTCGGCGGCGGACAGACAGGACTCCGACTGCAAGCACCGGGACAGCCGGCCGCCGAGCTTCTCCCACACGCGCATCATGCTTCGCCAGCAGTCGCGCTCGACGGGGGTGAGCCACCTTGGTGGTTGTTCGTTCATGTGCCCGGGCTTCAGTGACGCGGAGGGTTTTTGCGCGGCCTGATGGTGGCGTTCGGCAGGGCAGGCGCGGGAAGGCGGCCCCCGGGATAGCCCTCGACGACGCCGAAGCGATCGGAGGAGGCCTCCCAGTCCTCCCGGGCCCGGACGATGTCCTCGTGGCTGCGGCCGACGAAGTTCCACCACATGACGATCTCCTCCTCGAACGGAGTGCCGCCGAGCAGGATCGTCCGCGCCGGACCGTCCGACTCGTTCACCAGCGTCAGAGCGTCGGCGCCGGGGTGGACGTACCCCAGCTCCGCCGGGTGCAGCGCGGTGTCGGCCACGCGGACGTCCCCGCTGTCCACCAGGACGCCGTGCTCGAAGGCGGGGTCCACGGCGAGGGTGATCGTCGCACGCGGCGCGAGGACGACCTCGGCACCGAGCAGCGGTGTGAAGGTCCGCACCGGGGAGGTGTCGCCGGCGAGTGAGCCCAGGAAGACCCTGATCTCGGCCCCGTCGACCCGCAGGGGCTCGGGGACGTGGTGCTGGAAGGCGCGTTCGGTGTTCCGGTGTTCCTCGGGCAGTGCCACCCACAGCTGGACGCCGTGGAGGATGTCGGTGCGCGGGGTGGAGACCTCGGCGTGGGCGATGCCGTAACCGCCGGTCATGAGGTTCATCTCGCCGGGCCGGATGAGGGCGCGGGTCCCGAGGCTGTCGAGGTGCTCGATCTCCCCGCTGAACAGCCAGCTCACGGTCTGCAGGCCGGTGTGCGGATGCGGTGGAACGTCCATGCCGCTCGTCGTGGCGACGTCGGTCGGACCGTAGTGATCGGCGAAGCACCATGCGCCGATCAGGGGGCGCGTACGGTGCGGCAGGGTGCGGCGAACGGTCATCGCGCGCGGGCCGCCCAGGGGTACCTCGCGCGCGGAGACCACGTCGACGCGCGGCACCTCCGCCGGCCGCCTCTCGTCGACCGGCGCGCCGCATCGCACCGTCGCGGGCTCGGTTTCCACATTGCTCACCGCGAGCACCTCCGACCCAATTTGGTTGTCACATCAACCATCATGGCATGACGCTGCGGCGAACGCCACGGCGGGCGCGGCCGCGCCGGTTCCGTGAAGACTTGCCGACCGCCCCACGGCGGCCGGAAGCCGACTCAGGGCTGGTCCTCCTCCAGCTTCGCGACCACACGCTCGGAGATCTCACCCAGCGTCCGCAGTTCCGCCGGAGTCACATGGTCGAGGAACAGCGAACGCACCGCCTCGACGTGGAGCGGAGCGGCCGCCTCGATCGCCGCACGACCCGCCTCGGTGATGACGACGAAGGCGCCACGGGCGTCCTCCAGGCACTCCTCGCGCACGACCAGCCCCCGCCCGGCCATCCGCGCGATGTGGTGGGACATCCGGCTCTTCTCCCACTCCAGCGCGCGGGCCAGATCCTGATAACGCTGCCGCCCCTCGGGCACGTCCGTCAGGTGGACCAGCACCGCGAAGTCGGCAGCCGACAGGTTCGACTCCGTCTGCAGCAGACGTGACAACCGGCCCCCGAGCTTCTCGTGCAAGCGGACGAAGCTCCGCCACGCGTGCTGTTCCTCCGACGTCAACCACCGCACCGACTTCTCCATACGGAAAGTGTAAACGTCGTTGACGGATCACCTAAATCCTCCAAAGCCAGCCGAAGCGACCCACGCCGAGGGGACGATCGAAGCCAAGCGGTAAGTTGACGCGTCATCTTTCACTGACCTAGGTTGGATGACGTATCAATCACTGACTGCGGGACCCCTCAGAAGGACCGCACACCCCATCCCAAGAGGTATCTGTGAACGTCGCCCTGTGGGCTGTCGCGGCCCTGCTCGCCCTGGTCTTCCTCGCTTCCGGCGCCGCCAAGCTCGCCCAGTCGAAGGAGAAGCTCCTCGCCTCCCCGTCCATGGGCTGGGCCGAGGCCTTCCCGCCCGGGCTGATCAAGACGATCGGTCTCCTGGAGGTGCTCGCCGCGATCGGGCTGATCCTGCCCGCGGCGGTGGACATAGCCCCGGACCTCGTCCCGCTGGCCGCTTCCGGCCTCGCGCTGACCATGTTCGGCGCCGCGATCACGCACGGCCGGCGCGGGGAGGCCCAGTCGGTCGTCGTGAACGCGATCCTGCTCGCCCTGACCGTCTTCGTGGCCTGGGGCCGCTTCGGACCGCACGCCTTCTGACAGCCACCGCAGAGAGACGGGAGAAACCCATGCCCGCGATCACCGTGGACGACGTGCTCGTCCTGCCGCGCCTGCCGAAGCCGGACCCTGCCGGCACGGTCCACCGGCCCGTCCGCCGCCTGACAACGGCACAACACGGCTTCGAGGGCGAGGGCTTCCCGGTGCGCCGCGCCTTCGCCGGGGTGCCCTTGCCGGAGCTGGATCCGTTCGTGCACATGGACCACGTGGGCGAGGTCGAGCAGGCGCCGGGAGAGCCCATGGGCACCCCGTGGCACCCGCACCGCGGTTTCGAGACCGTCACCTACCTCATGGACGGCGCTCTGGAGCACCAGGACTCCAACGGTGGCGGCGGACGGCTCTCCGACGGAGACACCCAGTGGATGACCGCGGGCTCCGGGATCCTGCACATCGAGCAGCCTCCGGAGCACCTGGTCATGAGCGGCGGGGTGTTCCACGGCGTCCAGCTGTGGGTCAACCTGCCGCGGGCCCAGAAGATGAGCCCGCCGCGCTACCAGGACATCCGCGGCAAGCGCACCGGACTGGTCACCACCCCCGACGGCGGCGCGCTGATCCGGGTGATCGCCGGGGAGATCGCCGGGCAAACCGGCCCGGGCGTCACCCACACCCCGATCACCGTCGCCCACCTCACTGTCGAGCCCGGTGCCCAGGTCGACCTGCCGTGGAACCCCGCGTACAACGCGCTGGTCTACGCCCTGGCGGGTCACGGCACCGTCGGCGCCGAAGCCCGTCCGATCCGGGAGGGCCGGCTCGCCACCTTCGGTGCGGGGGACGCGCTGCGTCTCACCGCCGACCGGGTCCAGGAGTCCCGCTCCCCCAAGCTGGAGCTGTTCGTGCTGGGCGGCCTCCCCCTGCGGGAACCGGTCTTCCACTACGGGCCGTTCGTGATGAACACCCGCGAAGAGGTCCGGCAGGCCTTCGCGGACTACGAGGCGGGCCGCCTGGGCGTCGTCCCCGCCCAGCACCTCCCGCACACGTCCTGAACCCGCTGTTCAGGACAGCACCCACGACGTTGGCGTCCTCGCGCGCTGAACCCCCTCGACAAGGCCAGGGGCCATCAGGCCCGCCCGTCCTCCGTGGTGCGCCTGCGCTCGGCGAGCAGTTCGAGGAGTTCGTCGGCGCTCGCCCGGGTGTGGCGTTCCACCTCGGTCGCGATGGCGTCGGGGTCGCCGCCGAGGATCGCGTCGATCAGCCGTTCGTGGACGTGCTGGGCCCGGTCGGGGTCGGACCGGGTGCTCTCGTCGACGGTGATGGCGATGTTGATCTGCGCTTCCACGGTGGGCCAGATCCGCTTCAGCATGACGTTGTCGGAGGCGTCCCAGATGGTGCGGTGCAGGGCGATGTGGGCCTGGTGAAGGCGGCCGGAGTCCCGCGCCCGGTGCGCGGCCCGGTACTCCTGCCAGGCGCTCTTCAGTTTCGCCGTCCGGGAGCCGTCGGGATCGTCGGCGAGTCCCCGCGCGGCGAGGGTCTCCAGGGCGACCCGGACGGCCGCCGTGTCGGTGATGAACTTCTCGTCGATCGCGGTGACGACGACGCCGCGGTACGGCTGCTGTTCCAGGAGCCCTTCGTGGATGAGCTGGTAGATGGCCTCACGCAGGGTGGGGCGGCTGACACCCAGCTGCTGAGCGATGTGAACCTCGCGCAGGGGCTGACCGGCCTGGAGCTCCCCGGCCACGATCGCCCTGCGCAGTTCGTCCACCACCGCGTCCCGGCGGGTCTGGGTGGTGACCGGCCTCGGGCCGGCGGGCCGGGCGGCGCGCTCGCTCATGAATCCTCCGCAGATTGTCAGACCGCATTCTAGGAGACACGCGTACGGAGTCCCGAAGGCGACGGCGACGACTACGGCTGTGCGCCCACGTGGTCGGTCATGCCCCGGACGTGGTCGAGAAACGTGCGGGTGGCGGGATGCGTGGCGATGCGTGGCCAGGCCAGGCGGACGGTGACCGGGGGCGCGTCCGCCAGGGGCAGATAGCGGACGCCTGGGTGTGGATGGCTGTGTTCGGTGGCTTCCGCGGTGACGCCGACCGCGTCTCCCGTGGCGATCACGGTGAGCCACTCGTCGACGTTGGCCACCTCGAACGTGGGGGGCCGCTGCCCGTCGGGCCAGAGGCCGGTCGTGGTGGCGGCGGTGGCACACAGGACGACCGGCCGGTCGGCGAGGTCGGCCAGCCGCACCACCGCGCGGCGGGCGAGCGGATCGCCTTCGGGCACCGCGACCAGGCGCCGCTCCCGGTACAGCGGCCGCACCTCAAGGCCGGCGTCCGGGGAAGGCGCCGTACGCAGGAAGGCCGCGTAACTCTGGAGCATAAATGCTCCCCAGAAGGCATTTCTCCCGCCCGGTGGGCCGGGCATAACGTCGCGGCCATGAAGCCTCTGAAGATTCTGCTCATCGGCGCCGGCGGCACCCTCGGCACCGCCGTCCACAAGGCCTTGAGCGCACGCGGGCACGAGATCCTCACGGTGGGCCGCAAGAGTGGTGACCTCCGCCACGACTTCACCGACCCGGCACAGACCGCCGAACTCTACGAGCGGGCCGGCCGCGTGGACGCCGTGGTCAGCGCCGCGGGTTCCACGCCGTACAAACCGGTCACCGAGCTGACCCCCGAGGACTACCTGGCCGCCTTCCACGGCAAGGTGCTCAGCCAGATCGACCTGGTGCGGCAGGGGATTCCCCGGATCGCCGAGCGGGGCTCGTTCACCCTGATCACGGGCGTACTGGCGAGGGAGCCCATCCCGACGGGGTCCGCCGCCTCCATGGCCAACGGCGCGGTGGAGGCGTTCGTACGCGCCGCGGCGATCGAGATCGCCCCGCAGCGGATCAACGCGGTCAGTCCGACGGTGTTCACCGAGAGCCTCGCCACGTACGGGGACTTCTTCCCGGGCATGCCGCCCGTCGACGTCGCCGACGTGGCGCAGGCGTACGTCCGTTCCGTCGAGGGAGCGCATACCGGGCAGGTCTACGCCCTCTAGAGCTCTGGAGCCCCTCGAACTCTGGAGCCACCTTTGAGCTGTGGAGCCCCTTGCCACAGTCCGGGTCCCTGCGGAAGCAGGCGCCTGCAGATCGGCTTCCTCGGCGCCCTCGACTGGCGCGACGCCGGTGTCACCCCCGGCGACTGGGCCGGCCTGACCACCAGCGACTGGGCCTCCTCCCCGTTCTTCTCGGCCCTGGGCGCCGCCGGATTCGGTGCCTTCGCGACCGTGCTGCTCATCGACGCGGCCGTCTCGCCCGCGGGCAACGGCTGGGTCACCCTCGGCAGTGCCGCCCGCGCCTCCTACGCCTTCGCCGCGGAAGGCTACGCCCCGCCCGCGCTGAGCCGCATCAACAAGCACGGCATCCCCTGGATCTCCCTCACCATCGCCCTCGTCATCAGCGCCGTGTTCCTGCTGCCCTTCCCCAGCTGGTACCAGCTCGTCTCGGTCATCTCCGCCAGCCTGGCGCTCAGCTACCTCATGGGCAGCGCCGTCACCCCCGTCCTGCGCCGCACCTCCCCCGCCGTCCCCCGCACCTGGCGGCTGCCCGCCAATCGGCCTCTGGGCACCCACCGGCTTCGCCGCGGGCCTGTTCATCGTCTACGCCTGCGGCTTCACCTCGCTCGTCCAGCTGCTGGTCATCACCTTCGCGGGCTGCGCCGTCTACGGCGCGTACACCTCTGTCGTCAACGGCTGGCTGCCGCGCCGCACCGGACAGGCCCTCTCGCTGGCCTTCCTCATCGCGTGGATCCTCATCACGGTGCGCGGCGGATGGTTCATGAACGTCACCGACAGCGCACGGGAGGGCGGTTGGGGCTTCCCGCTGTACTTCACCACGATGACCGCGGCGATCGGGCTCTACGTCGTCGCGCTGCGGGTGGCCAGTACCCGCGAGGGGCGCCGGCACCTGGACGCGGGCGTCTGGCTCATCGCGACCCTGCTCGCCGTCCTCGCCCTCTCCTACTACGGCGAGTTCGGCCCGCTCGGCACGCCCGGCGTCCAGGACCCGTACGACCTCCTCATCCTGCTGGCCGTCTCCCTGGCCGCCTACTGGTGGTCCCAGCGCAGCGGCTTCCGCACGCAGCAGCTCGACCGGGCGCTGGCGGAGGACTACCCGTCGGTCGCCGCGCAGGCGGCCACCGGTTCCCCGGCGCGTCCCACGCCGATCGGCCCGGCCCGCAGCTGACGGGCTGACCCCCGGTCGCTGCCTCATGCGCCGCGGACGACTCACTTGATCGTCGCGCCCTTCAGGAAGGCGGACTCGGGGCCGGCGAGGTAGGCGATGAGTCCGGTCAGCTCCTCGGGGGAGGCGAAGCGGCCGGCCGGAGTGAGCCGGGTCATCAGCGCGACGAGGTCGTCCGACGCGGTGGCGTCGGTCGCCACCGGGCCGGGCTGGACGTTGTTCACCGTGATCGCCCTCGGTCCCGGTTCCCGGGCGAGCGCTCGGGTGAAGCCGCCGATGGCCGCTTTGGTGAGGGAGTACGTCGTGCCGTACGGAAGGGGCATCCGCTCGGCGAAGACGCTGCCGATCGAGATGATCCTCCCGCCGTCGCCCATGTGCCGCAGTGCCTCCTGCGTGGCCACCCACACCGAGCGCAGGTGGCGACGACCCGGTCGAAGTCCTCGTCAGTGAGGTCCCCTATCGGTCCGAGCGACCCGGTCCCGGCGTTGTTCACCAGAATGTCCAGGCGGCCGAAGGCCTCCACGGTGCCGGTGACCGACGCGCGGACGGACCAGGGCGACCCTGCCGTCGAGCGATCCGCTCGTGGTGCCGGCTAAGCCTTCGACGGCCGGCGTACGCGTCGCTCCCATCTCAACCCACCTCGATCTTCGAGGAGTTCTCGGCCAGCCAGGCGTCGAAGCTCTTCAGCGCCGGGTTGATCTCCCGCAGCCGGGTCAGGTCGCGGGCGCCGGTGAACTCCCGGTCGAAGTCGCCGTAGTACTGGAACATGTTGGCGATCTCCGCGGCCGCGGGGATGTCGAGGGTGCGGAAGACGTCGTACGGCACGGACTGGAAGCGGACCGGCTCGCCGAGCACGGCGCCCAGCTTCTCCGCGTACTGGGCACCGGTCAGGTGGTCGCCGGCCAGACTGACGGTCTCGCCGATGAAGCGCTCGCCGCCCTTGAGGATCGCGTACGCCGTCCGGCCGATGTCGGCCACGTCCACCCCGGAGAGGAGCTTGCCGTCCTCGAACGGCATGGTGAGGGCCAGTACGCCGTCCTCGGCGCGCCGGGGCGCGAAGGTCTGCAGGAAGCCCTGGAAGAAGAAGGTGGTGTTCAGGAACGTCGTCGGCACGCCGGCTTCCGTGAACAGCTTGTTGCCCTCGCCCTTGGCGTCGAAGTGCGGGACGTTGTACTCGCCCTGCAGGACGGGCATCCGCTCGTCGTCCAGCGGGAGCAGTTCGCGGGTGTCCTCCAGCGTCGACCAGACGACGTGGCGCAGGCCCGTCGCCTTGGCGGCGCGCACCAGGACGTTGATCTCCTCCGTCTCCTTCTCGGCCGAGCCGTGTGCCCAGAAGTTGGTGACGAGGAAGGCGCCGTAGGCCCCCTCGAACGCCTTGTGCACGCTCGGCTCGTCGTGGAAGTCCGCCTGGACGACCTCGGCGCCGAGCTCGGCCAGTTCCACGGCGGCGGGCGAGGCGGGGTTCCGGGTGAGCGCGCGGACCGAGAAGCCCGCGTCGGGATCGGCGAGGATCGCCCGTACGACGCTGCCGCCCTGCGCCCCCGTGGCTCCGGTGACCGCGATGACCTTCTTGTCGTTCATGGCAGTTGCTTTCTGTCTGAGGAGTTCCGTCTAAGAAGTTCTGACAAGACGAGGCGTCTGGTTGACGCATCAACTTCAGCCTAGGCCGACAATGGTTGACACATCAACTCAGCGCGCTGGATCGAGCCAAGATCATTGGGTGTGACTGACGCCGGGAGCTGCACTGGCCGCACTACAAGGTCATCCGTGACCGCATCGGCGCGCTGCGGGGCTGGCCGCCGGTCCGCAAGGAGGAGTACGTGGCCGAGATCGAGCACGGCTCCCTCTAGATCGGCACGAAGGTGATCCCGATGGTCCGCGACATCCTCGCCGGCTGACACGGCGAACGGAGAAGACGACATGGACACCACTGCCCCGGGCGACTTTTCCGGTCACCGCCACGCAGGCCGCGGCGGAGGCCGGCGTGCACTGCGCGGCGGCACACTCGTCATCGACGCGATGAACTACTGGTGGGAGGTCGACGGCGTCCGCGACGACCTCGTCACGGTCGCGCACCTCGTCGACCACACCGGCTTCGCCCCGTCGTCACTCGAGCGCCGGTCAGTCCTCCTGGAGCACGGAGAGGACGTTCCCGGCGGGGTCGGTGAACCACGCGATCGCCGCGGGGCCGTTGTCGCCCCGCACGATGCCCTTGTCGTCGTGGTCGAATCCGGGGTAGCGCTCCAGGGTCACACCGCGCCGCTCCAGATCGGCGACGGCGGTCTCGATGTCGTCCACCGGGAAGTTGAGGACGGTGAACGTCGCGGGGGTGTGCGTGTCCTTGGGGTACACGAAGACACGCCCGCCGCCCCCGAGGTTGAGGATCAGCGTCGACATGTCCCCCTCCCGGTCCTCCTCCACCCGGAGGCCGAGCGTCTCGCCGTAGAACCGGCGGGCCTCGCCGAGGTCGTCGACCGAGAAGCTGCTGAACGCCTGCGATTGTCCGAGCATGCTGTGTATCTCCTTCGCGTGAGCCGTGTGCACCGTGTGGACTCGGTGGACTTATCAGGTCACACCGCGCGCCACCGTCCGACCGCACGCCACGCGGGCGGCGGCCGGATGGTCGTACGCCCTTCACCCTCACGAAACACTGACCCCGCCGGTGGCCCCGCCGGTGATCAGTGCCCTGCACACCCGACTTCATCGGGCACAGGATGTCGGGCCCGGCCGGATGTGCGGTGCCTACGTTGGTGATCGCACAAAGGAAGGAGACCGGGGATGCTGGAGCGGCTCAACCAGGTCATGGAGCACATCGAGGACCACCTCGACCAGTCGGTCGACGTGGCCGTGCTGGCGCGGATCGCGGCCACCTCGGAGTATCACCTGCGCCGGATGTTCTCCGCACTCGCGGGCATGCCGCTGTCGGAGTACGTCCGGCGCCGGCGGCTCACCGTCGCGGGTGCCGAGGTGCTCAGCGGACGTGACGCGCTGCTGGATATCGCGGTGCGGTACGGCTACGGCTCGGGCGAGGCGTTCGCGCGGGCGTTCCGCGCCATGCACGGCATCGGGCCGGGCGAGGCCCGCCGTACCGGCGCCGCGCTCGTCTCCCAGCCCCGGCTCACCTTCCGCCTCACCGTCGAAGGGAACAGCAGCATGCGTTACCGCGTATCCGACCGGCCGGCCTTCACCGTCGTCGGTTTCAAGGCCCGGGTGCCTCTGGTGCACATTGGGCCGAACCAGGCGATCATCGATTTCGTCCGCGGGATCGAACCGCAGGCCGTGGAGCGCCTGGAGAAGCTGTCGGACCAGGAGCCGCAGGGCATCGTCGCGGTCTGCGACGACCTGGATCCGAGCCGGGCCGAGGGCACGGAGCTCGACTACTACCACGGCGTGATCACGTCCGAGGCCGCCCCCGAGGGCACGACCGCCCTGGCCGTCCCGGCCGGCACCTGGGCCGTCTTCACCACCTCCGGGCCCGCACCGCAGGCCATCCAGGAGCTGTGGCGCGACGTGTTCACGGAGTGGTTCCCGTCCAACCCGTACCGCGGCCGCCCCGGCCCGGAGATCCTGCGTACCCGCCTGTCGCCGGACGGGACGCGGGCCGACGCGGAGCTGTGGCTTCCGGTGGAGCGGGAGCAGGGCTGAGGACAGGGCGCACCATGGGCTTCTCCAAACAGCGTTGACTAGAGTCCGACTCTAGTGAAATGTTGCGGCGGTACCCCTTCGGTGCCGGGGCCGCTGCAACACCGCGGCACGGCCCGCGACTTCGCGCAGAAAGAGAGCTCATGAAGGTTCTACTCATCGGCGCCGACGGTTACATCGGCTCCGCCGTGGCCGATCACCTGGAGCGGGCGGGGCATCAGGTCGTCGCGCTCGTCCGTGCCGCCGGGAGCCGTGCGGGCCGGAAGCGGGAGCAGCGTACGGGCGACCTGACCCAGCCCTCCTCGCTGACCCGGGCCGTGACTCCGGACATCGACGCGGTGATCCACCTGGCGACGCCGACCGGTGACGCCGCCGTGGACGCCGCGGCCGTGGACGCGCTGACGTCGCCGCTGCGCGGGACCGGGCGGACCTTCGTCTATACCAGCGGGGTCTGGGTCCTCGGCGCCACGGGGCCCGTCGCCGTCGCCGAGGACGCGCCCACCGATCCGCTGCCCATCGTCGGGTACCGTCCGCGCATCGAGCGGCAGGTGCGGGACACCGCGGGCGACGGCGTGCGGGCGGTCGTGATCCGCCCGGGCATCGTGCACGGCCGCGGCGGCGGGATCCCGGCCCTGCTGGTGGATCTCGCGCGCAAGCACGAGGGCCCCCGGTACGTCGGGGACGACGGTGTCCGCTGGCCGATGGTGCACATGGACGATCTGGCCGACCTGTTCGTCCTCGCCGTGGAGCGCGCCGACGGCGGCACCGTCTGGCACGGCGTCGCGGAACCCGCCGTCCCCGTCCGCGACATGGCCGCCGCCGCGGGGCGCGCGGCCGGTGTCGAAGCGCCCCCGCGCCTGTGGGCGAGGGACGAGGCCGCCGCCTCCCTGGGCGACGACTTCGCGGAGGCGCTCGCCCTGGACCAGAGCGTCAGCGGCGACGCCGCCCGCGAGGCGCTCGGCTGGGAGCCCCGCCGCATCGGCGCGGTCACCGACCTCCGCCACGGGTCGTATCGGAGCTTCGAGGTGTTCGGGGGCGTCGACGACGTTCCGCGGGAGATCGACGCGATCACCCGGCTGGTGGCGGAGGTGGAGCGCACCCAACAGGCCGGACTGGCCGAGGAGTTCATGGGCCTCTTCGGTACGGAGGACCCGGTGTGGACCACGGCCCACGGCAGGCGCCTGTCGGGGTGGGACGAGATCAGCACCTTCACCCACCAGGTGCTTCCTGGCGCGGCGGCGCGGTCCACCGCCACGTACGACATCGAACGCGTGCTGTTCATACGGCCCGATGTGGCCGCCGTCAACGTGCGGCAACGGCCCGTCGGTCACGACGGCCGCCCGCTCGCCGACCAGCCCGAGGGCCGGCCGTTCTACATCCTGGCCAGGGGCGACGCCGGCTGGCGGATCGCAGCGGCCCAGAACACACAGGTGATCGAAGGCTGACGCAAGCTCTTCAGGGCGTGAGGAGTTGGCGCACGAGGGAGTCGGCGGCCCACTCCCGCCACTCCTCCGGCGCCCATCCCCGCTCGTGGACCAGGAGGGTGTACGTCTCGGGGGCGAGTACGGCGAGCGCGATGTCGGCGGCGCGATCCGGGTCCGTGCCGGGCCGGAGCGCCGACTTCGCGTCGAGCGCTTCGGCGAAGCGGAGCTGCACGGTGCGGCGCTGTTCGATGTTGGTGCGCCACAGCTCGGCGATCTCCGGATCGGTCGCCGCGGCCGACCGGACCACCTCCAGCAGCGGGGCGACCCGCGCCAGGATCAGCGCGGCACCGGCCACTTGGAGCCGTACCTGCTCGGCGGGAGGCGCGGCCAGCGCCTCGGCCACCCACGGGCGGTCGAGCGTCGCGACGGGCTCGGTGTCACCGGCGATCTCGATGTCAAGGAGCTCGGAGAGGATCGCCCGTTTCGTGGCGAAGGTGAAGTAGAGCGTCTGCACCGCCATCCCGGCCCGCTCCGCGATGGCCTTCATGGTGGTCGCCGTATAGCCGTGCGCGGTGAACAGATCCCGCGCCGCGGCCAGCATGCGCGCCCGGTTCGCCGCGGTCCTGGCGAGCCGCGTCCCCGTCTTCTTCCCGGAATTCCCCGGCTTTCCCGCATTTCCCGAGTTTCCCGTAGCCATCCGCCGCCCGTTCCTTCGTGACTGGTCACCGACTCTAGTGGGAATCTCACTAGAGTTTCACTCTAGCGAAAATGGGTCTCATGCTGCTCGACTCCCTCGCACGCCGGCTCGTCCGCCCGCACCGCGCCGTCCTGGCCGTGACCGCGCTGCTCACGATCGCCGCCGGGCTGCTCGGTTCGGGGCTGGAGAAGCATCTGTCGTACGGCGGCTACACCGATGACGCCTTCGCGTCGGTCCGCGCCGACCGCCTGCTGGCCGAACGATTCGGCGCCGGCTCCCCCAATCTGGTCCTGGTGGTCCGGGCCGACACCGACCTCGCGCGCCCCGCGACGGCCGCGGCGGGGCGGACCCTCGTCGCACGCGTCACGCGCTCGCCCGACGTCGTCTCCGTCCAGTCGCCGTGGCACAGCGGCGATCCGGCGCTGCGGGCCGAGCACGGCCGTACCGGGCTCGTGCTGATCCGGCTCGGCGGCGACGAGGACAGCGTCCACCACGCCGCGCAGCGTCTCGTCCCCCGTCTGACAGGGCGACAGGGGCCGCTGAGCGTCGAGGCGACCGGCTCCGCCAGGGTCAACGCGGAGGTCGAGCGGCAGAGCGCGGAGGACCTGACCCGAGCGGAACTGATCGCCGCCCCGCTCACCCTCCTCATCCTTCTCATCGCGTTCGGATCGCTGACGACGGCCGCGCTGCCGGTGCTCGTCGGAGTGGTCTCCGTGACCGGCACCCTGGCCGTGCTGCGGCTGCTCACCGAGGTCACTCCGGTCTCCGTCTTCGCGATGAACCTCACCACCGCCCTCGGGTTCGGCCTGGCCGTCGACTACAGCCTCTTCGTCGTGAACCGGTACCGCGAGGAACTCGCCCGCGGGCTCGGCACCACCGAGGCGATCGTGGTGAGCCTGCGTACCGCGGGCCGTACGGTCGCGTTCTCGGCGCTGACCGTCATGCTCTCGCTGGCCGCGCTGCTCGTGTTCCCCTTGTACTTCCTGCGGTCGCTCGCCTACGCCGGAATCGCCGTCGTCGCCCTCTCGGCGCTCGCCACCCTGCTGGTCATGCCCCCGTTGCTCGCCCTCATCGGCGGCCGGCTCGACCGGCTGGACCCCTTGGCCCGACTGCGCCGCCGGACGGGCGGAGGCCTGTGGCACCGGCTCGCCCTCGGGGTGATGCGCCGCCCCGTCGCGGTCGGCACCGCCGCCTCGGTCGTACTGATCGCCCTGGCGATCCCCTTCACCCAGGCGAAGTTCGGGCTCATGGACGACCGGGTCCTCCCCCGCGACAGTCCCGCACAGGTCGCCGCCGACACGGTACGGCGCGAGTTCGCCGACGCACGCGTCTCCCCGGTCGTGATCACCGTCACCGGACTCGACACCTCCCGGGCGGACACCGACCTGACCGACTACGCGCGACGGCTCTCCCGCCTCGCGCACACGGAACGGGTCGACACCGCTGTCGGCTCCTTCGCCGGCGGCCGGCAGGTCGCACCGCCACGGGAGGGCTTCCGGAACGGGGCCGACGCCTGGCTCTCCCTGCGCTCCACGGCGGACCCCAACTCCTTGGCCGCCGAGCGTCAGATCCGTGCCGTCCGCGCCCTCGCGGCACCGGGCACCGCGCTGGTGGGCGGCGACGCGGCGACCCTGACGGACACCAAGGACGTCCTGGCCGACCGGCTCCCCTGGGCCCTGCTGATCATCACCGCCAGCATGCTGATCCTGCTCTTCCTGTTCTCCGGCAGCGTGGTGATCCCCGTCAAACAGCTCGTCCTCAACCTGCTGAGCCTGACCGCCTCCTTCGGGGCCATGGTCTTCGTCTTCCAGGAAGGACGGCTGAAGTGGCTCGTCGGCGACTTCGTCCACACCGGATGGCTGGAGCTGACCGTCCCGCTCCTGATGTTCTGCGTGGCCTTCGGCCTGGCCATGGACTACAGCGTCTTCCTGCTCGCCCGGATCAGGGAGGAGTACGCGGCGACCGGCGACAACACCCGTGCGGTGGCGTTCGGCATGGAACGCAGCGGCCGGCTCATCACCGCGGCGGCGCTGATCGTGGCGACCGTGCTGGGGGCCATGGCCACATCGGAACTGGCGGTCCTCAAACTCCTCGGCGTCGGGCTTGCCCTGGCCGTCCTCGTGGACGCGACGATCGTCCGCGGCCTGCTGGTCCCGGCCGCCATGCGGCTGCTCGGCCACCGGAACTGGTGGGCTCCCGGGCCGCTGCGCCGGCTCCATGCCCGTCTGGGCCTGAAGGACGAGTGACCCGCCGCGGGTGCGGCGGGTCCGGAGACGCGTTGCCGTCAGCTCACCGGCTTGTACCCGAGGACGAACGTGGCCGGCAGGCCGCTGCCCGGGTTGCCCGGAGTGCTCGGCTTGGCGAGGGAGTACACCGGGGCGTTCACCGCCCGCAGTGCGTCCAGCGCCTTGGCCTCTCCCGCCGCCGCTCCGTAGTAGAGGTGGAACTCTCCCACGAGCCCGGCGCCGGGATCACCGGGTACGGGCTCCACCGGGACGTGGAC
Source organism: Streptomyces sp. NPDC030838 (assembly GCF_055572035.1). Classification (NCBI taxonomy): domain Bacteria; kingdom Bacillati; phylum Actinomycetota; class Actinomycetes; order Kitasatosporales; family Streptomycetaceae; genus Streptomyces; species Streptomyces sp. NPDC030838. The sequence continues at coordinate 91,763 of NZ_JBVIED010000010.1, forward strand.
GTCGAGGACCGTCCCCTGGTCGTAGGGACCGGCGTCGGTGAAGGATCCCTCATGGTGGAGCTTGGGCCGCCCGGAGCCCGGGTCGGGTCCGGCCAGTCCGTAGTCGCTGGCGAACTCCACGTTGGGGTGGTCCGCCTGGAGAGTGACGTACTCCTTGGTCGCGGTCGGTTCCACGTCCCAGTCGACGACCCGCCGGTAGGTGATGTGCGGCTGCTCGCCGGGCGGTGCCAGTGACGTCACCGTGACGGAGACGTCGTACAGCTCGGGACGTGCCGAGGGCTTGTACTCGTGCGTGACGTACACCGGGTGGTCGGTGCCGGCCAGCCGCACGGTCGACCTGGCGGTGGTCGGCGTAGTGGTGAACTCGGTCACCTCGGCGTTCGCCGACAGTCCGTGGACCCCGTGGGACCAGCCGCTCCACTGGCCGACGCCTCCCGGCGGGGTGACCTGGACGCCCCATCCCTCGCAGTGGCAGGCGACGGCGGAGACGGCCTCGTAGTCGGTGGGCCTGTGCCGCAGGCCCACCTGGGTGGTCCGGGTGCCGGCGCTGGGCGTGCCGCCCGGGGTGATGAGGTTCCCGCCGGGCTGTACGCCGATCCGCACGTCACTGGCACCGACCGAACCACCGAACAGCGAGGTGTACTCGGTCTCCCAGCGACCCTCCTCCTCGTCGTCGCCCGGGCGGCCGTGGCTGATCATCAGCGTGACCACGTTGCAGGCGCCGCCGATCCGGGTGTCGAGGGTCTTGTCCTCTTCCCGCGCGCTCTTGTCGTCGGCGAAGCACCGCCGGGGAATCGTCTCCCAGTTGACGACGGTGAAGGTCAGCCGCTTGTCGTCGTCCTGCATGGTGCGTACGGCCATGTTCCACAGCTTGGCCGGATCGGCCTGGCCGACGAGGTCGACGTAGTGCACTCCGCCGCCCTCGACCGTCCACTTCCCCGAGGCCTTGCCGTCGGCCGGCAGGGTGATGGTCTCGTGGTCGGGGCGGGCCACCGGGAAGGTGGCGTCCGAGCCGGAGCCGCCGAGGGCACCGCACCACTGGGACACGTCTCCATCCTGGTAGCGCCAGTACGAGCCGTGGTCCGCGGCCGTGCCGCCGCCGCACAGGTGGTAGTTGGCGACGCCGAAGACGCGGAACTCCTCGTGGACGTCGCGGTGGTAGTCGTCGGTGATCATGTCTCGGATCTCGGTCGCGCCGTCGGGGAACCAGGCGTCGTCGATCCGCTCCCACGAGTGCCTGATCGCGTCCTGGCCGAACCGCTCGTCGAGGAACTCGGCGAAGATGAAGGCGCCGTACTGGCGTCCCGTGCCGAAGCCGTCCTGCTGGGTCAGTTCCTCCTCGGGCCGCTCGAAGAACTCGGGCAGAGCGTGGGCGTAGTCGTAACGGCTGGAGACCGGGACCGCGGGGTCGGCCGCGAGCGCCTGGTGGGCACCCCACTCCGCGGTGGCCTCCATCCAGGCGTTGAGACTGCGCATGTTGAAGACGAGCCGCCAGCCGATGTACTTGTACTGCATCGAGTGGAACAGTTCGTGCCGCGGCAGATAGAACTCCTCCGCCTCCTGGCCCGTGCTGAACTTCGTCCCGATGTGGATGATGTTCGCGTCGGCGAGCTCGAAGGGCTGGACGAAGCCGACGTTCGGCTCGACATGGGTCGAACCGAGGAAGACGGCGACCTTCTTGTCGGTGTCCTCGCGAGGCTTGTAGCCCATCGACGTGTACGTGCTCCACGCCTGTTCCAGCGAACGGGACATCCGGTCCACGTAGTTGGGGACGCCGTTGTCCTGGACGTCTCCCTGGGCGGGTGTGCCGGCCCCGTCGTACGGGTTCACGTTGTGCTCGCCGCCGACGCTGTAGAACACCGAGAAGTTGGCCGTCTGGTGCACGCACTCGAACTCGCCCGGCAACTGACCCTTCCGCCCGCACTCGGTGAGCGGGGCGAGCGCGGCCTGCTGACGATCCGCCTCGGCGGACGCGTCCTGCGGCTGCCTCGCGATCAGCGGTGCCAGTACGTCGGCGTGGGCCATGCGGTTCTGGATACTGCGCCGCACCGGATGCTCGAGCCGGTCCAGTTCACGCCCGAGGGTCATGGCGAGGATGGTGCGCTGTTCCTCCGGCAGGTCCTTGTCCCGGTAGCGGGCGGGCACTCCGCCTTGGTAACCGAGCTTGGCGTAGGCGTGGTTGACGAACGCCTCCTCGTTGAGGCGCCCGGATCGCAGGTCCTCGAGCATCAGCCGGACGCCGGGTGCGAAGTCCTCGTACGACTCCGGCTCCGGGGTCGGCGGAGGCTCCTCGGCGGTGGTGCGCGGTGCGGGGTCGTAGGCCGGTTGCTCGTACGCGGCCGGGGCGGGCGGCGCGAACGGCGCGGCCTGCTTGTCGAGCGCGGAGCCCGGAGCGTGGTCGTCGGTCCCGGCCGCCGCCGTCGGCTGGCACAGCGTCACGGCCAGGGAAGCGACGGCGAGCGCCGCGAGGGCGGTGCGGGGTCTGTGCTTCGCCGTGCGTAAGGCACCTGAGAAACGCCACATGGCAGATCCCCCCAGATTCTGCGGCCCCTGTCGGCTGTGTGACGGCAGGTGGCCATGGACGCGGTGGTGCAGAGGGTAGAGGGCGCCACGCGTTCTGAACATGGCCCTGACAACATCGCTTTCCTTCCCGCACACTTCCGGCCTGGTCCATCAGCCTCCGGCCGCCCCGCTGCTCCCAGCGGGTGAAAAAGAGCCACCCTTTTCGCGCCTTTGTTATACGGGATGCTCTGCGTGTTTCGTAGCGGTGCGGTCTGCGGTGCGCGACCATACGGACGCCGACCGGCAGAAAGAAAGACCGAGACAGGAAGAAGGACGGGCATGTCCGGCAGCGAAAGCGAGAACCCAGCAATCCCCTCGCCGACCCCCACCCCGACTCGGCCCAAGACGAACCGGGACTGGTGGCCGAATCAGCTGGACCTTCAGGTTCTCCACCAGCACTCGCCCCACGCCAATCCGATGGACGAGGATTTCGACTATCCGAGGGAATTCGCGACCCTCGACGTCGAGGCGCTGAAGCGGGACGTCTTCGAGGTGATGACCGCGTCCCAGGACTGGTGGCCCGCCGACTACGGCCACTACGGGCCGCTCTTCATCCGGATGAGCTGGCACGCGGCGGGAACGTACCGCGTCGCCGACGGCCGGGGCGGCGGCGGCAGCGGCGCCCAGCGCTTCGCGCCCCTCAACAGCTGGCCGGACAACGCGAGCCTCGACAAGGCCCGCCGGCTGCTCTGGCCGGTGAAGCAGAAGTACGGCCGGAAAATCTCCTGGGCCGATCTTCTGGTGTTCGCCGGCAACTGCGCCATGGAATCAATGGGGTTCAAGACGTTCGGTTTCGGCTTCGGGCGAGAGGACATCTGGGAACCCGAGGAAATCTTCTGGGGGCCCGAGGACATCTGGCTCGGAGATGAGCGCTACAGCGGTGACAGGGAACTCGCCCCGCCTTTCGGTGCCGTGCAGATGGGACTCATCTACGTCAATCCGGAGGGGCCCAACGGCAACCCGGATCCGGTGGCGGCCGCCCGGGACATTCGCGAGACATTCGGCCGTATGGCGATGAACGACGAGGAGACGGTCGCGCTCATCGTCGGCGGCCACACCTTCGGCAAATGCCATGGTGCGGTCGACGCCAGCTACATCGGCCCGGAACCCGAGGCCGCCCCCCTCGAGCAGCAGGGCATCGGCTGGCGGAACACCTACGGCAGCGGCAAGGGCCCCGACGCGCTCACCAGCGGGCTCGAGGGCGCGTGGACCAACGAGCCGACGAGGTGGGACAACGGGTACCTGGACAACCTGTTCAGGTACGACTGGGAGCTGACGACGAGCCCCGCCGGCGCGAAGCAGTGGACGCCCAAGGATCCGGCGGCCCGGGACACCGTGCCCGATGCCCATGATCCGTCGAAGCGGCACGCCCCCATGATGCTGACGACAGACCTAGCGCTGAAGGTGGACCCGGTCTACGCGCCGATCGCCAAGAGGTTCCACGAGAACCCGGACGAGCTCGCGGTGGCGTTCGGCAAGGCGTGGTACAAGCTGTTGCACCGCGACATGGGTCCGGTCTCGCGCTACCTCGGCCCGTGGATTCCCGAGCCGCAGCTGTGGCAGGACCCCGTCCCCGCGGTCGACCACGAACTGATCGCCGATGACGACATCGCCAGCCTCAAGAGCAGGATCCTCGCCTCGGGGCTGTCCATCCCGCAGCTGGTCACCACCGCCTGGGCGGCGGCGGCGAGCTTCCGCGGCACCGACAAGCGGGGCGGGGCCAACGGGGCCCGGATCCGGCTCGCGCCGCAGAAGGACTGGGAAATCAACAACCTTCCCGAGGTGGCCGAGACGGTGCGAGCCCTCGAGGGGATCCAGCAGGAGTTCAACCAGTCACAGACCGGCAGGAAGAAGGTCTCCCTCGCGGACCTGATCGTCCTGGGCGGGTGTGCTGCCGTCGAGCAGGCCGCGCGGAACGCCGGGCACGACATCACGGTCCCGGTCGCACCGGGGCGGACGGACGCCTCGCAGGAGCAGACCGACGTGGCGTCGTTCGCCGTGCTCGAACCCAAGGCGGACGCGTTCCGCAACTATCTCCGGGCGGGAGAGAAGCTGTCGCCGGAGACCCTCATGCTGGACCGGGCCAACCTGCTGACCCTGACCGCCCCCGAGATGACGGTGCTGATCGGCGGCATGCGGGCCCTGAACACCGGCTTCAAGGGGGCCCGCCACGGCGTCTTCACCCACCGGCCGGAGACCCTGACCACCGACTTCTTCGTCAACCTGCTCGACATGGGCACGGAGTGGAAGGCGTCGGCCTCGGACGAGAACGTCTACGAAGGCCTGGACCGCGCCACGGGCGAGGTCAAGTGGACCGCCACCGCCGTCGACCTCGTCTTCGGTGCGCACTCCCAGCTGCGGGGGATCGCAGAGGTCTACGCGTCGCAGGACGCGGGAGAGAAGTTCGTGCGTGACTTCGTGGCCGCGTGGAACAAGGTGATGAACCTCGACCGGTTCGACCTCTCCTGAACCCGATGTCCTGGTCGGCCGACGAGCGGCCGACCAGGACGGCGGCCAGGATCGTCGTCGGTGGTCGCGTGTTCAACGACGTGTCCGTCACAGGTGCTCGGGTTGCGATGGCCCCCGATGGCTCGCCGAGCCAACGGGGACCTTTCTTCCTATTATGGGAATGAATGCCGGAAATGCCCCCGGAGACGGTGATGGGCAAGAACATCGTGGTGTGCCTGGACGGGACGGGCAATCAGCTCAAGGCCCGCGGCAACACCAACGTCGTCAAGCTCTACCAGATGCTCGATCTGCACGACCCCGCCACACAGATCGCCTACTACGACCCGGGCGTCGGCACCTTCTCCGCCGTAGGCGCCTGGTCACTCCCCGCCCGCAAGCTCTCCAAACTGTTCGGGCTCGCCTTCGGCTCCGGGCTCAAGGCGAACCTCGCCGAGGCCTACACCTACCTGATGCACCATTACGAACCCGGCGACCGCATCTACCTCTTCGGCTTCAGCCGCGGCGCCTACACCGCCCGGGCTCTCGCGGGCATGCTCAAGGCCGTCGGCCTGCTCCGCCCCGGCTCGGAGAACCTCGTCCCGTACGCCATCGCCGTCTACACCAAGAACCGGGACTGGACCGACGACGACTGGAGGCAACTGCACCAGTTCGCCGGAGCGTTCAGCAGGAAGGTCGACAAACGGACCGGCATCCCCGTCCACTTCATGGGGCTGTGGGACTCGGTGAAGGCCGCCGGACTGCTGCGCTGGAACCTGCGGTGGCTCTACACCAGGCGCATCCCCAACGCCGGCCGCGTCCGGCACGCCGTCTCCATCGACGAGAAACGCCGGCCCTACGAGGACTACCTCGTCCTGCCCCCGAAGAAGCCCGGGGATCCCGGCCCGGTGATCGAGGAGGTCTGGTTCGCCGGAGTCCACTCCGACGTGGGCGGCACCTTCGAGGACGACCCCAAGCTGTCCACCATCGCCCTGAAGTGGGTCGTGGACGGCGCGCTCGACGCCGAACTCCTGCTCAAAAAGGGGGCGTACGCGAAACACCTCACGTTCGACTCCGGCCACGCGCTCGGCGAGGTGCACCGCATGGGAGCGGTCTGGGCCCTGCTCACCTACCGGCACCGCCGTGTCCCCGACGACGCCGAGGTGCACGAGAGCGTAAGGCTGCGCGTCCAGTCCGACGCCGACTACGGACGACGCATCCCGAAAGGCGTGACATGGGCCGACAAGGACTGGCTGATCCTCAACTCCCGAGCCCCTTGACACCCGGGTCAGGCGGGAGCGCCGGGCACCGGTGAGGGACGGCCGCCCGTCGCCATGACGCCGAGGGGTTGGCCGTGGTCTTCACACCGGACCGCGCCACCCCCGCACGGCCGTCCGCAGCTGTCATGTGCGCCTGCATCGCATAGCCGGCGACTTCCTGCAGTACCTCCTGCTGACGTGTCGGGGCGAGGCCGGAGAACCAGCCCACACCAGCGTCCAACGTGCGGCGTCCTTGGACGATCTCGTTGACAACCCGCTCGATCTCGCGCCGGAAGGTGCGGCCGTCGTCGCTGCTCGTCTCGGTCACCGCTTGATGGTTTCACGATGCCGGTTCCGGGCGAAGGCTGGTGGCGCACCCAAGAGCCGCGCGGGCGGAACCGGGAACAGTCCGCTCCGGCGATCTGGCAGCTCTCCAAGGCGGGCATCACGACGGCAGGCATCGCCGAGGTAACGACACACCAGCCCCACACCGCAAAAGTTCGCCGAACTCCCGTACAACCCTCCGGCCCCTCCAGTGGTCTCCTGCTCGCACACCCTTACGGCAGTGGGGCGCGCGCCCCACTCGGCGCGGGCCCTCCTCCCTCCTGGAGACGCCTTGCGCACACGTCCGCTCCTGATGGCCGCTTGCCTTCTCGCCTGCGGCCTGACTCCGCTCGCCCTGGCGGTGCCCGCCGCCCACGCGGCGAACCCAGCGGCTCCGTACGACTTCAACGGCGACGGGTACCGCGACCTCGCGGTCGGCGCGCCGGGTGCCACGGTCGGCGGCAAGACGAAGGCGGGGGCGGTGTCCGTCGTCTACGGCTCGTCCACCGGCCTGAGGACGACGAAGTACCAGACCATCACCCAGAACTCGACCGGTGTCCCCGGCAGCGCGGAGACCTCGGACGCCTTCGGCAAGGCGGTCACGTCGGCGGACCTGGACCGCGACGGCTACGCGGACCTGGTCGTCGGCGCCCCGGGCGAGGACATCGGCTACGAGGTCAATCCCGACCCCGACGACGGCACGGTCGTGATCGTCTGGGGCGGCTCGGCGGGCCTGTCCGGCGCCTCGACCGTCGAGAACATCATCTCCAACGACCGCGACCACTACGGACAGGCCCTGACCGCCGGGGACTTCGACGGCGACGGGGACGACGACGTCGCGGTGGGCGCCACAGGGAACTCCAACATCCAGATCATGAAGGGCCCGTTCGCCCGGTCCGGCGAGCATATGAGCGGTTCCACGTCCGCGGGCATGGGCCACGGGTCGCGGCCGTTCGACGACACGTACGGCGTCGAGTACCTGTCCTCGGGCGACGTGCTGGGCGCCGGCTTCGACAGTCTCATCGTCCACGGCCGCGCCAAGGGCACCGACGACGCGATCACGGCCTGGGCCGACGGCCGGATCACCAACTTCACCGACTGGCTGGAGTACCTCCCGGGCGGCTACGTCTCCTCGGTCGCCGACGTCAACAAGGACGGTTACGCCGACATCGTGGCCGGCAACCACCGGGAGAGCGCGGCCGATCCCTCGGGCGCACTCGGCGGCAAGGTCACCCTCGTGTACGGCGCTCCGGAGGCCCAGTTCACCGAGACCCGCAAGACCGCCTCGTACACCCAGGCCACGACGGGCGTCCCCGGCACCTCGGAGTCCGGCGACGGCTTCGGCGGAGGTGTCTCGCTCGGCGACATCAACGGCGACGGACACGCGGACCTCGCCGTCGGGGCGACGTACGAGTCCTTCGGCACCTCGGAGGACACCGGCACGGTGACGATCCTCCACGGCAGCAAGACCGGATTCTCGGCAACCGGCGCGCTCACCCTCTCCCAGTCCACGTCAGGCGTCCCCGGCACCTCGGAGGACAACGACCGCTTCGGCGGCCGCGTCCTGCTCGCCGACACGGTCAAGGACGGCAAGGCGCACCTCACGGTCGCGGGCCCGGGCGAGGACGGGGGTGACGGCGCGGTCTGGTTCTTCAAGGGCCTGACGAACGGTTCGGTGTTCGGCCCGTCCGCCACCGGCGTCTCCACCTCGGGCGCCCCGGCGTTCGGCACGACGCTGGGCAGCTGAGCCCTCTTCCCTCTCTCACCTGTTTGCATCTCCGACAGAGGACATCTTCATGCGCAAGCGCACGGTAACGGCCCTCGCCGCCCTCCTGGCGGCGACGGTCACACCACTGACCCTCACCACCCCGGCCTCGGCCGCCGCGGCCAAGTACGCCGACGACTTCAACGGCGACGGCTACCGCGACTACGCCGTCTTCTCGTACGGCCCGGACCACACCAGCAAGGGCGGCGGCGTCCTGGTCACCTTCGGCACGGCCAACGGTCCCGGCACGAAGACCCAGTTCATCGACCAGGCGAGCCCCGGCGTCCCCGGCGCCGACGAGACGGACGACCTCTTCGGCGAGGTCCGCACCGCCGCCGACTTCAACAAGGACGGCTACGGCGACCTCGCGGTGGCCGCCACCGGCGAGAACGTCGACGGCCGCGAGGACCAGGGCGCCGTCACCGTCCTCTGGGGCGGCGCGAGCGGCCTCTCCGGCGGCCTCGCGATCCCCAACAAGGGCCCCAGGCAGTCGTACGCCCGCATGGGATCCGACCTCGCCACCGGCGACTTCAACGGCGACGGCAAGACGGACCTGGCCCTCGTCAACGCGCACAAGACGTACGTCTACCGCGGCGCGATCAGCAAGTCGGGCGTGTACGGATCGGTCTCGGCCCTGGACAAGGAATCGTCCAGCTTCTACTCGACGGCCGTGATCGCGGGCAAGGTGAACGGCGACGGCAAGACCGACCTCGTCATCATCGGCGACGTCGTCACCGACACGTACATCGCCTCGGACGCCTGGTTCATCTCGGGCGGCCAGACCAAGCTCTACCCCGGCAAGACGCTCCGCCTGGAGCGCCAGGACGGCAACGGCGGCGAGTCCGACCGGGGCGGCGACGGCGTCATCAACGACTTCAACAAGGACGGCTACGGCGACATCGCCATCGGCACACCGCTGTATGACAAGTGGAAGGGCCGCGTCACGGTCTGGTACGGCACGTCCTCCGGCCCGGACAGGAACGCCCGCTTCACCCAGGCCACCTCCGGCATCGAGGGCACCCCGGAGACGTACGACTCCCTCGGCGACTCGATCTCGGCCGGCGACATCAACGGCGACGGCTACCGGGATCTGGCGATCGGCGTCTACGGGGAGGCCCTCGGCGGCCAGGAGTACGCGGGCGGGGTCCACGTCCTGTACGGGCGGGCCTCCGGCCTCTCGGCCACGGGTTCGCAGTGGTTCGCCCGCAACACCGCAGGCGTTCCGGGCGACTTGAAGATGGACGACTTCTTCGGCAGCACGGTGCGGCTGCGCGACACCAACCGGGACGGCAAGGCGGACCTGCACGTCGAGGGTGGTTACGGCTCGGTGGTGCTGCGGGGTTCGTCGTCGGGGGTGACGACCTCCGGGGCCACGGTCGTGGAGGGTGACGTGGTCAAGGGGATGCTTCAGTAGCGGTCGCGTATGTGATGCGAGGGGGTTTCCGGCATTGGGGGCGTTGCGCAGCTCGCCGACGGCGGTGTGGGACATCGAGGCGATGGCCCCCAGGTCGCGGTCGCTGCGGTGCTCGGACCAGGACAGCACGCGCACCAGCGCCGTGCGGCGGCGGCTGCGGGCCTGCCTGAGCAGCCCTTCGAGCCGGGCGACTTCGGCGCCCTCGCGGCCCAGCAGGTCCTCGACCGCCGGGCGGTCGGCCTCGCGCCAGGGCGACCAGGGCGCCAGCACCGGCGACCACACCGAAGGACAGCTTCACCAGGTCGAACAGCGTCTTCGAGTCGATACGTCGCTCGGGTTTGAGTTCCCGAGCGCCGAGCAGGTCCCATCCGGTGTAGAACACGGTCGCGGCCACAAGGATCGCGGCGGTGAAGGCCAGGACAGGCGTGCTGCTGCCCACTCCCGCTCGCCTCATGGCCACCGCCGCAGACCCGCACGGCCTTGTACACACCGGTCATGGGCGCACTGCGGCGCGACGCTGATGACGATCTCCGAAACCTCCACCGCAGCTCGGTTGATCCACCAGACTTGCTCGTGTTCACGAACGGAGAAGGGACGGCAAGCATGGCGAACAGCGCACTTCTGGTTATGGACGTCCAACGGGACGTCGTGGCCGTCGCAGACGACGGTTCCGGATATCTTCCGCGCTTGCGCAGGGCGATCGACGGTGCCCGGGCTGCCGGCATCCCCGTGATCTACGTGGTGCTCCGGTTACGGCCGGGTGACCCAGAAGTCAGCCCTCGCAACAAGGTGATGACAAACGCCGTGCGGGCCGGCCTGTTCACCGAGGGCGCCCCTGGCACCGAGATTCATGACGACGTTGCGCCCCAGCAGGGTGACGTGGTGGTTACCAAGAGGCGGGGGAGCGCGTTCTCGGGCAGCGACCTCGACCTGGTACTCCGAGCCCGAGATATCGACAGCCTCGTTCTCACCGGCATCGCCACCAGCGCTGTAGTGCTGTCCACCCTGTGGCACGCCATCGACCTGGACTTCGGCCTCACCGTCCTGGCGGATGCCTGCCTCGACACCGACCCCGAGGTGCACCAAGTACTCACCGAGAAGCTGTTCCCGCAGTGGGCAGATGTCCTCGCCGTCGAGGACTGGCTCAAGGCCGTCGCACCGCAACAGAAGTAGAGATGGCTTTTGGCGACATTGTCCGTGAAACCACCTCGAGCAACCCCCGCGGGCCGGCGGGGACGGAACCACGGGGCTGCCGCCATCGTCTCACCGGCGCCTCCCTCGCTGCGAGGGCCGGCGCCTCCCGGGGACGGTGGGCCCCTTTTTTCGTCATTGGCCCCAGAAAGCCGTGCTGTGTCGGGAGGTGCGCTGCCGCAGCAAAGCGCCATCCCCGTCACCACCGTCACCACCGTCACCTGCCGGGAGGACGCGCCCACATCGAACGCGCCCTCGTGCTCGACCTTGAGGCCGGGGTCGAGCGGCTGCGTCTCGGGCCGGTCAGCGCGTAGGACGTCGACCACCCTTCCGTGCCGAGCCGAACCCCGGTCACCCCACGGCCTGCCGGCCGTGCGGACCGTCCGCGCCCGGGCCCCACGCGGGCCGGCCGTCCGCCGACGGCGTCTGCGCCCCGCGCCACCGCGACCCGGCTCAGGGCACGAACCGCCGCCGGAGTGCCGGGAGGCTCACGCGGCCGTGCCCGCGATGGCGGTCAGGAGTTCGGCGCGGGAGGGGCCCGGATCGGAGTAGTGCGGTGCCTTGCGGCCGAGTTCGGCGACCTTTTCCGCCAGGGCGGGGTCGGTGAACGTCTCCTCGGCGGTGGCCAGCAGCGTGCCCGTGTCCGCGAAGGCGCGCAGCAGGTCCGGATCCCGCAGCTTCGCGGTGTCCAGCGCCCTCTTGAAGTGCCAGTCGCGGTCCCTGGTCTCGTACGGGGCGGGGACGTCGCGTATCGCGGCGTCGATCTCGGCGAGCCGGTGCCGGTCCCACTCCGCCAGGCCCTGCTGCATCGGGGACAGCGAGGCCCGGGTGATCTCGTCGAACCGGAGGGCGAGCTTCTCCGGGTCGCCGGTGCCCTCCGTGCGCAGGAGGTCGCGCAGGAGGGTGGCGTGCAGGGCACCCATGGACATGCCCAGGCCGAAGAGGGGGTTGGTGGTCGCCCAGGCGTCACCGATGCTCAGCAGGCCGGTCGCCGCCGGCAGACCGTCGATCACGAACTGCCGGTGCCTGGTCTCCATGCCGGACATGGCCATGATCCCGCTCATCGGCTCGCCCTCCTCGGCCAGGTGGGCGATGTCGGGGAAGAGCGCCACCGTCCGGTGCCAGGCGCCGGGTTCGCGCAGGGCCCGCAGTGCGCGATCGCCTCCGGACACCCCCAGGGAGACCGCCCACGTTCCGGAGTCGCCCTCGATGGCGACGGTCGACACGGTGTCGTAGTGCGCCACCCGCCACACCGGCCACTTCGGCAGCCTGCCGTCGGCGGACCGGAAGTACCGGGTGTAGGCGAGGAATCCGGTCTCGGCCCGCTCCTCCACCGGCCCGGGAGCGCCGAGGTCCCGGAGCATCCGGCCCACAGGCGAGTTCCGGCCGCCCGCGTCGACGACCAGGTCGGCGTGCACGACGTCACCGCCCCGGGTGAGCACCCCGGCGACATGCGGCCGTCCCGGCACCCGCTCCTGGCCGGCCAGCAGGGCGGAGACGGCCGTGTCGCGGCGGACGGTCAGCCCTGGGACGCGGGCGGCCACGGCGGTGAGCGCGGCCTCGACGACCGGGCGGCGTGCGGCCATCATGGCGAACCGCTCGTCGCCCGGGCGCCGGCCGCCGATCGCGTCCAGCTCCCAGGCGCCGGCGAGCAGATTGCACGGCACCCCACCCAGCGCCGTCAACTCGGAGACCACCTCCGGAAGTTCGTCCGCCAGTGTCCGGAACGCCGCCGGCAGCAGGATGTGCGGATGCCGGAACTGGTTGACCCCGTGCCGCTCCCACGCGTCCCACGCCCGTTCCGGGCCGCCCTCGGGAGCGCCCGGGTCCCGGTCGAGCACGGTGACCCGGTGCCCCTCCCGGGCCAGCAGCATCGCGGCCGTCAGGCCGACGGGTCCGGCTCCCACCACGACTGTGTCCATCTCAGTGCCTCCTGGTATCGATTCAGCGACAGGAGCCACCCTCGGTCCGCGCGGCGCTCACCCACCAGACAGGTCCGGTGCCCGCGACTGCTCGCTTGTGCTCACTTTGGTGACCGGTGTCAGCGGGTGCCCGTCCCGTGGATCTCCCGGCGCCACAGCGCGTCGCACATCCGCGTGATGCCGGTGCCCAGGTGCCTGCGGTAGGTGCTGAAGGGCAGCCCCAGTCGTGCGGCGACCGCCTCCTGGGTGGGCGCACCGTGCAGATAGGTCGCCGCCACCGCCCGGTGGTACTTCTCGCCGCCCCGCTCCGCGCGCAGCGCGTCGACGGCCCGGGTCAGCAGTTCCCGCAGCTCGATCCCCTGCCCGGCGGCCACCCTGCTGCGGGCGAGCGGGTTCATCGAGAGGTTCTCCGCCCGGGACAGCCCGCGCAGCGCGTCCCGTACCGCCGCGTCGAACTCCGGCCGGGACAGTACGGCGAACTCGGTGCCCGGCCCGGGCGTCGCCGGTTCGGGCACTCCGGGCACGCCCGACAGCATCAGCCGGGTCTTCTCCTCCGCCCAGGCACGGATCGATTGCGCCCGCCAGTCGCTCGTGTACAGGTCGTACGTGAGCCGGCCGACCCGCGGTCGGTCCTCGATCGGCGTCAGTCCGAGGCTCGTCAGGTAGGGCCGCCAAAAGTCTCCGGACCGTATGGCGACGTACGACCAGGCCAGCCCTCCGTCGGAGCGGGCGACCTCGGCCAGGGCCCGCCACTGGTGGAGATCCTCGACCGGCGAGATCTTCGGGTGGTCCGGCGAGGTCACGGAGAAGCGGGCCACGGCCAGATGCTCGCCGGAGCGCAGGGCGGCCGTGCTCCGGGCGTGCTCCCAGGCCGCCGCGACCACGGGGTCGACCTCCTCGCCGCAGGGCTCGGCCAGCCGCAGCCAGGCCGAGAAACCCACGATTCGGCCGTCCCGCGTGGACCGGCAGACCCGGAACGCCTCCGGCTGCCTGTCCAGCCAGAACCGCGCGACGGCCGCCGACGAGGGCCCTTCGACCTCGGTCGCGAGGCCCAGGACCGTGTGGTGGTCGGCCGGTTCGCAGGCGGTCAGTTGCACCTCGCCCTCGCCGCGCCAGCTGTTGTAGGCGGCCATGTGCCGGTCGGTCCGGTACAGGTACATGAACGCGCCCACGGCGGCGAGCATCCCGCTCTCGGGAGCTGTCCGGATCTGTTCGAACAGGTGGCGGCTGAGTCGGTTGTGCAACTCGGCGTACCCTTCGGGGTCTCGCCAGCGCAGGTCCGCCTCCAGCACCGCACGCACCACATCGTGCGGGAACAGGCCGCTGCGGGCGGACTCGACGAAGGGCAGGCCACGCAGCCAGGCGAACATCGGCGCCGCTTCGTCCCCCAGTACGGCACGCAGCAGCGTCTCCGTGGTCAGGTACGCGTGGGCGCACACTTCCAGGGCCCGGCGGTGCACCGGTGACGGGACCTCACCGACCAGTCGTGGAAGCAGGGTGGCGATCGCGTCCCGGCCGGGTTCCCAGCCGGCCGATCCGGTCGCGTCCCGCTCCGCCACCGCCGCGGCGAGTGCCAGGGCGAGGGGATGTCCGCCGGTGAAGGCGAGCAGGGCGGGCCGTGTCTCCCGCGGCACGCCACGGGCTCGCAGGAAGGCGGTCGCCTCGTCCGGGGTGAGGTTGCGCAGGGCCACTGTGCGCAGCAGCTCCAGCCACCCCGGGTCGGACGTCCACCCGGCGTCCGGTGGCTGTCGCCCGGCGATGACCACGAGTGCGCCGGCCGGCAACCGGACCAGGAACCGGTCCCGTAGCCAGCCCTCGAGGCCCTGGCAGCGCTCGAAGGTGTCGACGAGCAGGACGGCCCGCTCTTCGGCGAGCACCGCCCCGGCCTCCTTCTCGAACGCCTCGGGCGTGGGCTCGACGAGCCGGCCGTCCACCTCGACCACGTCGCGTCCCGCCGCCCGCGCCTCGGCCGCGAAGCGGCGCAGCAGCATGGACTTCCCGATGCCGCCGGGCCCGTGCACGTACAGCACCGCGGGTGCCTTCGCGTCACCGGACAGCGCGGAGCGGAAGACGCCCAGCTCGGCCGCTCTCCCCGCGAAGAGCCGGTCCCGCGCCCGCTGTACCCGGTCCCCAACCCTGGTGGTTCCGTCGCCGCTCATGGCCCCCCTCTTCCGATCAACGGAAGACTCACATCGCGAAGGGCCCGTCGGCAAACCGACGGGCCCTCGTGCGTGCGACGGGCGACGGGTCTAAGGCCTGGCCGTCCCGGTCTAAGACCTGGCCGTCCCGGCTCGGTCATCGCAGCGCGCGGCGGCGGCCCTCAGGGCCTCCAGCCATGCGACGAGGGACCCCTCCAGGGCCGCGCGCATCCCCTCCGGGTCGGCTTCCACCGGTGCGCCCGCCCAGGATTCGAGGGTGGTGACGGCCGTGCCGTCGGCGGTGGGCTCGAAGGTCCAGACGTGGATGCCGTCGATGCCGTGGGCGGGGCCGCCCCACACGGTGCGGCGCAGGGGTCGTACTTCCAGCACGCGTGAGCTGATGCTCATGCCGGCCGTCTCCCAGTCGAAGACGGCGCCCTCGGAGAAGTCCCCGGTCAGGCGGGCTTTGTCGATGCCCTCGTGCCAGTCCGGCCAGGCGTCGACGTCGGTGTGCAACGCCCAGAGTGTTTCGGGAGTGGCCTCGATGGTGGTGGTCAGCTCGACGACGACGGGGGCCGAGCGGTCGATGTCCTTCACGACTTCCTTCTCTGTACGTCGGTTCTGCGGGGGGGGGTGCGGGTCCTGCGAGGGGTCAGTCCCGGTCGGCGACCCATGAGCCGTGGATTCCGGCGGCGACCCGGCGCGGCAGGTGCACGGTGGCGACGGGAGCGGCCGTGATGTCGGTGGCGTCCAGGACGAGGAGCTGGGAGGCGTCCGCGTGCAGGTCGCTGACGACGGTCAGCAGATAGCCGTCGTCCTCCGAGGTGCCGTGCTCGGCGGGGACGAAGACCGCCTCGCTGGGCAGCCGCCCGTCGCCGACGTTCAGGAGGGAACGGGCACCGGTGATCCGGTCGTACTTGACAACGCCGAAGTTGCCGGCACCGCGGTCGTCCGGGAAGGCGATCGCGTACTGGTAGCGGTGCCTGCGGCCGGCCAGTTCCTCGTTGATGGTGGGGAACTCCACGACCAGGTCGTCGACGTTCTCTTCGCGCACGGTGCCGGCGGTCAGGTCGACGACCCACTGTCGGTTGAGGGAACGGGAGTTGGGGGTGGCCCCGCGCTCCGGTGAGCCCACCCACCAGTTCCACGACCGCCGGAAGCCCTCCCGGTCCACGGTGGGGCCCTCCAGCACGATGCGCCCCCGTTCGTCCTCGTAGGCGTTGGCCGCGTGCAGCATCGATCCGGGTTCGATGCCGAACCACCGGACCTTCGCGGCCCCGCCCGCCCCGCGCGGCAGCACCCCGATCCGGGCCGGCTGCTCGTCCTTCCAGGCGTAAGGGATGCCCGAGGTCTCGGTCGGGTCGAAGGTCACCGTTCCCTCGACGAACACCACGTACCGCTCGGTGACGGCGAAATCGTGCTTGAGCGACGGTCCGGCATCCGGGACGTCCTCGCTGTGCAGCAGTTCTCCCTTCTCCGAGGCGACGTGGTACGTCAGGTACGGCGGGAAGGGGGACGAGCTGAAGAAGTGCAGTTCGCCGCTGACCGGGTCCTGCTTGGGGTGGGCGGTCATGACGTTGGTCAGCTTGCCGTCGAAGTCGTACGGCCCGACCGTCTCCAGCCGCGGCGTCAGCTCGAAGGGGAGGTTGGATTCGCACAGCGCCAGCAGCCGCCCGGCGTGCTCGATGACGTGGGTACCGGCGGTGCTGGCCGTCAGGTCGGGGCCCTTCTCGGTCATGTAGGGCGCTCCGTCCAGGGCCGGTGTGCGGACCCAGCGGTTGCGGTACCACTCGGCGCGCCCCTCGCGCAGCCGAATGCCGTGCACCATACCGCTGCCCTTGAACCAGTGGGTGGGGGTGACACCCGGCTTGGGGTTGTGGCCGTTGCGTATCAACCGCCCGGACAGTTCGGGGGGCAGATGTCCCTCGACGCGCAGGTCATGGGCGGTGATCTCGTCGACGTGCGGGGTGTAGTGGCCGGTCAGGTAGGGCTTCATGAGGGTTCCCTTTCTCCGGCGCCCTGGGGGGCGCCGGTCGTTTTGCGGGCGCCGATCCTGTGATGGACGCCGGCACCGATGGCGGTCAGTACGGCGATGAGGGCCGCGCCGACGAGGGCACGGCGGTAGCCGTGCGCCAGTGCTGCCGGACCGGCGGCCGTGCCGGCCGCCGGTGCGGCGAGGGAGGCGAGGACGGCGAGGCCCAGTGCCCCGCCGACCTGTCGCGTGGTGTTGACGAGCCCGCCCGCCACCCCCGTGTGCGTCGCGTCCACGCCAGTCACGCCGAGCGCGGTCAGCGGCACGAAGGCGAGGCCCAGGCCGAGGCCGATCAGGACGGTCGGGCCGAGCAGATCGGTCAGGAAGGCACCGTCGAGAGGGAGGCGGGCCAGCCAGAACAGTCCCGCGGCGAGGACGACGAGGCCGGGCACGAGCGTTCCGCGCAGCCGTCCGGCCAGGGTGGAGGCCGCCATGAGTGCTCCGGCCAGGGGCAGTTGGGTGAGCCCGGCCGTCAGCGGCCCGTAGCCGAGGACCTTCTGCTGGTAGAGCGGCAGGAAGAAGAACGTGCCGACCCACACCGTGCCGAGCGGCAGCATGAGCAGGTTGCCCGCCACGACCGACCGGTTGCGCAGGAGCACGGGAGGTATCAGCGGGTCCTCCGCACGGCGTTCGATCGAGACAAGGGTCAGCAGCAGGAAGATCCCGGCCGCCGGCACCAGATCGCGCACGACGGACCCGTCCCGTGAGCCGAAGCCGTACACGAGCAGGAGCAGACCGGTGGTCATGGCCAGGGCGCCCGGCAGATCGAGCGAACCGGTGCGGTCGCGGGCGTCACGGGGGACGAGGCTCGGCACGGACAGCAGAACGGGGACGGCGGCGACCGCGCTCACCGCGAAGACCGACCACCAGCCCAGGGCATCGGTCAGCACCCCACCGAGCAGGACGCCCGCCGCACCGCCCGCCGCCGAGGCCGCTCCCCACAGGCCGAGTGCCCGGCCGCGGACCGGACCCGGCGGGGACTGCGCCAGCAGGAGCGCCAGGGCGGCCGGTGACAGAACGGCGGCGCCGGCACCCTGTACCGCCCGCGCGGCGATGAGCGCACCGGTCCCCGAGGGAATGCCCGCCGCGAGTGATCCGGCGGTGAACAGGACGAGCCCGGCGACGAAGACCCTGCGACGGCCGAACAGGTCGGCCAGCCGTCCGCCCACCGGCAGCAGCGCGCCGAAGGCGAGGAGATAGGCGTTCACGACCCAGGTCAGTCCGGTCTGCCCGGCGCCGAGATCGCGTCCGACGGCGGGCAACGCCACGTTCACGACGGACGTGTTGAGGACTACGAGGAACTGTGCCGAGGTGAACAGGGCGAGGGCGGCACCGGCGCGGCGCGCGGGTGCGTACGGCACGTGTGTGGGAGCGGGCATGACGACCTTTCGTGCTGCCGCCGACCGGACAGCCGCCCCGATCGAGGCTTCCCCGAACCGCCGCGTCGGCAAGGCCCATGCTGTTCCGGTTCGGGGAGCGTCCCCAGACCGGTCAGGTGCTCACTCCTGCTCAGTGGTGCTCGCCTGTGCCCGGTGGTACGCCCGCGTGTCGACGTACGGTGTGTCTTGTCGTGCCGACGCACAAGTACGCCAGGACACAGGGGGTTTCAGGGCGATGGCGATGGAGCGGGTGCCGGGAAGTCTGGCGGAGCGGCTGATCTCCGCGCGGGACAGGGCGTTCGTCGGACGGTCGGCCGAGCTGGCACGCTTCCGGGCCGCGCTGCGGCGGGAGCCGGGCGCGGGGGCCGTCCTCTACGTGCACGGTCCCGGAGGAGTCGGCAAGTCGGCGCTGCTGAGGCGTTTCGCCGATGAGGCCCGCGACGCGGCCCGCATCGTCGTCGAGGTCGACGGCCGGCTCATCGACCCCTCGCCGCTCGGCTTCGAGTTCGAGGCGGCGAGGGCGGCCGGCGCGGAGCCCGGGGACGACATCGTCCTCCTCGTCGACGCGTTCGAGCGGTGTCAGGGTCTGGAGGGCTGGCTTCGGGACAGGTTCCTGCCGCGCCTGCCCGAGCGTGCCGTCGTGGTGATCGCGGGCCGACTGCCACCGAGTACGGCGTGGACGGTCGACCTCGCCTGGAGCGAGGCCCTGGAAGTCCTCCCGCTCGCACCACTCGACCCGGCCGCCTCCGCAGCCCTGCTGGAGCGCAAGGGGGTGGCCACCGCCCTGCGCGCACCGGTGCTGTCCTTCGCCGGCGGCCACCCCCTGGCACTGACCCTCGCGGCATCGGTCGCCGTCAGCGACGCCGGCCCGCGGGCGACGTGGGAGCCGACCCCGGATGTCATCGCGGCCCTGCTCGCCGCGCTGGTGGGTGATCTGCCCTCCCCCACGCACCGCATGGCGCTGGAGACGGCCGCCCACACCATGACGACGACCGAGGGACTGCTGAAGGCGGTGATCGGCGAGGCGGACGCCGGACCGATGTTCACCTGGCTGCGCGGCCTGCCGTTCGCCCAGTACGGCCGCCGCGGACTCTTCCTCCACGACCTCGTCCGCGAGGTGCTCGACCGCGACCTGCGCTGGCGCGACCCGCAGGGCTACGAGCAGATGCACCGGCGGGCCGGCCACCATCTGCTGGCCCAGGTCCGCACGTCGTCCGGCTCCGAGGTGATGAGCGCGGTGCGAGCGCTCACCTACCTCAAGCGGTACGGCCCGATGGCGCCCTACTTCCAGGACCTGGACCAGGAAGGGGACGTCTACGAGGACACCCTGCGCCCCGAGGACCACGACACCCTGGTCAGGATGGCCGAGGAGGTCGAGGGCGAGCGCTCGGCCCGGATCGTGGACCACTGGCTGGCGCACCAGCCCTCGGCGTTCCTGGTGTACCGGCGGACCGACACCGGCGCGACCGTCGCCTTCATGACCTGGCTGCGGCTGACCCGGCGGGGTGAGGAGGCCGACGCCGACCCGGTGGTGTCGGCGGCCTGGGACCACGTCGAGCGCAACGCCCCGCTGCGCCCGGGCGAGCATCTCCTGCTCTGCCGCTTCATGGTGGACCCGGAGACGTACGGCGGGATCTCCCACGTCGGCCACCTCATGCAACTGCGTATCTGCGTCGACTGGATCAGGTCCCAGGGGCTGGGCTGGTCCTTCATCCTCAGCCCCGACGCCACGCTGTGGTCTCCCCTGATGTCCCACCTGGGGCACCGTCCGGTCTTCGACACACCGTGGGACCGCGAGCGCACCTTCACGATGTTCGCCTGCGACTGGCGGGTCACCCCGCTGGAGATCTGGTTCGACCGCACCCAGCCGGGGGCCCTCTCCGACACGCCCGTGACGCCGGCCACCGACCGGCCGGCCGGAGAGACCCTCGCCCGGGCCGACTTCGACCGGGCGGTCCGCGACGCCCTGCGCGCCCTGCACCACCCCGACGACCTGCGCGCCAACCCGCTGCTTTCCTGCCGCACGGTCGCCGTCGAGGCCGAGTACGGAAACACCGATCCGGTGGACGCGCTGAGGCGCCTGCTCACCGAGGCGGTCGCCGGGCTCCTCGACGAACCCCGTGGCGCCAAAGCGCACAGGGCAATGGTGACGACCTTCCTGGAACGGCCACGCACCCAGGAGGCGTCCGCACAGCGGCTCGGCCTGCCTTACAGCACCTATCGGCGGCACCTGGCGCACGGTGTGCAGCGCGTGTGCGAGCTGCTGTGGCGCAGGGAGATGAGCGGGGCATCATCCGGCTGACCATGATGACGACGATGACGTCCGACTGCGGCAGGCCGTGGATGAGCTTCGGCTTCGCATCGCCCGGCCCTCTTGTCGTAGCGGGTTGCGATGGCCCGGGAGTTCTTGAGCCGGTTAATCGTTCGCTCGACCTCGTTGCGGCGTTTGTAGATCTCGCTGTCGAAGCCGGTGGGCCGGCCCCCCTTGCTGCCGCGCCGTTTGCGGTTGGCCGCTGGTCCTTCGGTTCGGGGATGGTGTGCTTGATCTGGCGTCTTCGCAGGTGGCGGCGGTTGCGGCATGAGCTGTATGCCTTGTCGCCACCGAGGTGGTCTTCGTCAGGGCGGTGGTGCCGGGCGCCGACCTTTTCTCGGGACGCGCGGCTTCTTCTTACGTGCCCCCGCCGCATACTGATGGGCACGGCAGGACGTCGAGTCGACGCTCACCATGCTCCGGTCGATCCGGCCCGCGAGGTCGGCGTCGGCCTGGACGGCATGCAGGATCCGGTCCCACGTGCCGGCCGCCGACCAGCGCCGATGCCGTTCATAGACGGTCTTCCAGCTGCCGAAACGCTCGGGAAGGTCCCGCCACGGTGTCGTCCCGACGTCGGCAGGCGTGGCTCCAGCCGGACCCACTGGGCATTCGCACACCCCGAGTCATAACAATTCTTATGGCGCTCGAGATGTGCCTGGATGATTGGTGATGGATTCTGGGGTTGTCCCCACAGCCGCCGGATCCCGGCGGCACGCGGCTCGCCGCGTGACATCCCGTTCCCCACGACAAGGTCAGGCACATCCATGTCGAAGATCCTTATGGTCATCTCCGCCGCCACCACCCTGCAGCTGGCTGACGGGTCAACTCACCCCACCGGCTTCTGGGCCGAGGAGGTCGCCGCCTCCCACCGCGTCCTCAAGGCCGCCGGCGTGGAGGTGGACATCGCCACCCCGGGCGGCGTGAAGCCCACCGTCGACGCGCTCAGCCTCAGCGAGCAGGGCGGCGTCTCCGCCGCGGACGCGGAGGAGTTCGAGGCGTACCTCGCCGGCATCGCGAATGAACTCGCCACACCGCTGGCCCTCTCCGACGTCACCATCGGCGACTACGACGCGATCTACATCCCGGGCGGGCACGCCCCGATGGCCGATCTCGCTCGGGATGCCGACCTGGGCCGGCTCCTGAACGAAGCAGACGCCCAGGGCAGGACCGTGGCCGCCCTGTGCCACGGTGTCGCCGGTCTGCTGAGCGCGTCCAAGGCTGACGGCAGCTTCACGTTCGCCGGCCGTGACCTGACCTCGTTCACCGACGAGGAGGAGCGCCAGGGCGGCCTCGGCGAGAACACGCCGTTCTTCGTCGAGTCCCGGCTGCGCGAGCGGGGAGCGGTCCCGCGCACGGGTGCCGCCTGGAGCAACACGGTCGTCGTCGACGGCAACCTCATCACGGGCCAGAACCCGCAGTCGAGCACGGCGACGGCCGAGTCCGTCCTCAAGGCCCTCTCCGCCTGAACCAGGGCGCTGAGCCCGATCCGACGGCCGGGAGCCACCGCCGCTCCCGGCCGTCGGATCAGTTCCACCAGCACCGCGCACCCAGCGCCAGTCCCGCCTGCGAAAGAGGGAAGCCCGTGCCAATTCCTGTCCTCAACCGGGGCCTTGACCACATCGCCATCCGCGCCTACGACCTGGATGCCTCCGTCGCCTTCTACACCGAGGGGCTGGGTTTCCGCTTCGTCCGGGAGTGGACTCTCGGCGGCGGCGCGACCCGCGTCGCGTTCCTCGATGCCGGTGACGACCGTCTCATCGAGCTGTTCGACGCAGGCTCCACCCCGCCCGGTGGGGCGTCGCAGCCGCTTGATCCCGCGCACCGGCCCACCGACGCCGAGCGTGGCCGTGTGGCCGCGCTGGTCCACTTCGCCATCCGTACGGACGACGCCCCCGCCCTCTTCGAGCGTGCGCTCGCCGCCGGCGCCCGCCCGTTCGCCGGACCGATGAAGATAACGACCGACGCCCCGTACCCGATGAGCTTCCAGGCCGCTTTCGTCTACGGTCCGAACGACGAGGTGATCGAGTTCATCGACCGGGAGACCGGCGAGGGCAGCCGGCGATGAACGGCGGAGAGCGGGAGCGGCCCGTCCTGGCCGTGGTCACCTCCACCGGGGCGGCGCTGCGTTTCTTCGACGGCCTGACCTACGACCCGCTGGGCGACCTTCCCGTCCTGGCCCAGCCGCACGAGATCGCCGTCGACGCGGGGGCCGGCGTCCTGTACGTCTCGCACACCTACCGCTCCGGGGTCTACACCGACCCGGGCGAGAAGGCCCACGAGATCTCCGTCGTCGACCCTCACGAGCGCAAGGTCGTGGGGGTGGTGTCGCTCGCACCGGAGGTGGCGCCGCACGGCCTCGCCCTCGACCAGGACCGCGGACTGCTGTACGCGACCGTCGAAGCCGGGGCCGCCGGCGGCGGAGCGATCGCGGTGATCGACACCGCCACCCGCAAGCAGGTCGACCGGATCGAGGTCGGTGCCCGGGGCCCTCACTGGTTCGCCATCACGCCGGACGGCGCAAAAGGCTACGCGACCAACAAGGCCGACCCGTTCATCTCCGTGATCGACCTCGCCGAACGGACCCTGGCCGGGCGGATCTCCGCACCGTATGGGACGGAGGAGGTCACGGTCTCGCCTGACGGCCACCGCGCCTACGCGGCCGGCATGGCACTGCACCGCTACGACGCACACGCCTCCGCCCCGGCCACGCTGCTCGTCATCGACACCGCCGGCGACCGTGTCGTCGCACACGCACCGCTGGCCGCTCCCGGATGCCCGGTGCACGTCGCCGCGGACGGCCGTGTCCTGATCGGCCTCGCACCCACCGGCCCCGGGGGAGAGCCCGAGGCCGGGCAGCTGACGGTCCTGTCCGCCGACGGGCTCGCCCCGCTGGTCACCGCGCCCGTGGGCCGGGTCCCGATCACGATCCGCACCACCCCGGACGGCGACCGCGCGTTCGTCGCCAACCTCCGCTCGGGCACCGTGCACGTCGTCGATCTCGCCGATGGCTCCGTGCGAACGGTCCTGGACATCGACCCGGGGGACCCCGACACCACGCAAGGCGCCCACGGCATCGCCTACCTCCCCTGACGCGCCCGCAGCTCTCACCGAACGGAGCACGCTTCGATGACTCGCAGTCCCCAGGAGACCTTCCGTGACCACGTCCGGGCGCTCGACTCCGGCGACCTCGACGCGACCGCCGCGAACTTCACACCCGACGCCGTCTTCGTCACTCCTGACGGCGTCCTGCACGGACGCGACGGTGTCAAGCAGGGCATCGGCGCCGTCCTGGCCGATCTCCCGGACGCGCAGTGGAGCCCCAAGGCGCCGCTCTTCGCCGACGACGTCCTGTTCCTCGAATGGGCAGCGACCGCGGGCGAAGCGCGCGTCGAGGACGGCGTGGACACCTTCGTCTTCCGCGACGGCCTCATCCGCGCCCAGACGTCCGCTACACCCTGCTGACCGGCCCTGCGGCCTGACGGCACGGCGGCCCGGCGGCCCGGCGTCGACGATCGAGACGCCGGGCCACCAGCCACACACCACGAACACCGGGTGCGGCTCGCGCACGAGTGAACCGCACCTCTTCACGTACCGGAAGGACGGCCAGATGACGCAACGACCGGCCTCCCCGATCCCGACGCCCACGCCCACGCCCCCGCACCCTCGAGGCGTCACACTCGTCATCAGCTGGGCCGTCGACCCAGGCAAGGAAGAGCAGTTCGAAGCCCTTACTCACGAGATCGCGGCCCACGCGCGCCAGTTCTGCGGCCACGACGGCGTCACGTGGTTGCGCCCTCCTGCAGGCCGGGGGATCTACCACAGCGTCCTTCGCTTCACCGACGAGGAACGTCTCACGCAGTGGGTCCGCCTGCCTCAGCGTCAGGAATGGCTGCAGCGCGTCCACGACATCGCTCACGAAGTGTCCGCATCACCCCCGCAGACCACGGGAACCGAGACCTGGTTCAGCCTGCCCGACCAATCGGTCAAGGCGCCACCGAAGTGGAAGGCCACGCTCGTGACGATGCTCGGCGCCTACCCCGTGGCCTTCGGCATCAACTGGCTCCTCGCCCCGCAGATCACGGACTGGCCCCTACCCCTGCGCGCGCTGGCCTTCCCTCTCGTGGCGGCCCCGCTGCTGACCTTCCTGATCATGCCCTGCCTCAGCAGGCTCTTCCGGAACTGGCTCTATCCGGACGCCCACCGCTGACAAGAGCAACCCACTCCAGCCCACACCCACCACGGGCAGCGGGAGGTCGTCCCTACACTGAGCTGCCGCACCTCGCGTACCGGTGGCGGGCGCCGCGGGCAACGAAAGAAGGAAGAACGCGTGCCGAGCCTGGACCTGCTGGCCACATTCCTGGAGATCTACCGGGCAGGCTCCCTCTCCGCAGCCGCGCAGAGGCTGGGCGTGACCCAGCCCGCCGTCACCGGCCAGCTCGCCCGCCTGGAGGACCAGATCGGGGAGCCGCTCTTCATCCGCTCCCGCAAGGGCGTCACCCCCACACCGCGCGCCGCGGCCCTCGCGGCCCGCGTGAGCCTGCACCTGGACGGTCTCCGTGACGCCCTGGGCTCAACGGAGACCGAGCCGGCACTGCGCGGAACGGTACGCATCGGTGGCGCGGCCGAGATCATGACCCTCCGGGTGCTGCCCGCGCTCGCCCCGCTCACCGGCCGCGGACTGCACCTGCGTGCGGCGTTCGGCCTGGCCCAGGATCTCCTCACCGAACTGGCCGCAGACCGGCTCGACCTGGTCGTCTCCGCCATCCGGCCCCCACACCAGGAGCTCTTCGCCGTCCCCCTGGTCGACGAGGAGTTCCTCCTCGTCGGCCCGCCGTCCATGGCCCGCACCGTGGACGACGACCGGCTGCGCACCGCCCCGGCCGACGCCCTGGCCGCACTGCCGCTGGTCACCTACGGAGAAGAGTTGCCGATCCTGCGCCGTTACTGGCGCAGCGAGTTCGGTCACCGCCCCGCCAACCCCGTCGCGCTCGTCGCCCCCGACCTGCGTGCGGTCCTGGCGGCCGTCGAAGCGGGCGCCGGGATCTCCGCGCTACCGCGCTACGTGGCCGAACCCGCCCTGGCCGCAGGCCGCATCACCCAGCTCCACCACCCCGAGGCGCCTCCGCTCAACACCATCTACCTCGCGGTACGCCGCGGCGCGCCGACCAACCCGGCCCTCACCGTCGTGCGCGAGCGGCTCACTGACGCGGCAGCTGGTTGGGGAGGGCTCTGAGCCGGCGGTGGCGCTGGACTCGCGTCACGGCGTGAGGGAGGTGAGAGTGCCTCCTTCGACCTTCAGGGCCGCGCCCGTGGTCGCCGAGGCGCGGACGGAGCTGGTGAACAGGATCAGATCGGCGACCTCGGACGGCTGGATAAGGCGCTGGATCAGCGACGTCGGCCGGAACCGGGCGATGAACTCGCGCTGCGCGGCGTCGAATGTCTCCGCCTCGGGGATGAGGGCGGTGATGTACTCCTCGATGCCTTCCGTGTGCGTGGGGCCGGGAAGTACGGAGTTGACGGTGACACCGGTGCCGGCGGCGGCCTTGGCCAGGCCGCTGGCAACTGCCAGCAGGGCCGTCTTGGTCATGCCGTAGTGGACCATGTCGAGCGGTGTGTCGATGGCCGTCTCGCTCGAGACGAACACGATGCGGCCGAACCCGCGCTCCATCATCCCGGGCATGTACTGGCGCGCTAGCCGGACACCGCTCAGGACGTTGACCTCGAAGAAGCGACGCCACTCCTCGTCCTGGATCTCCAGGACCGGGGTGGAAGCGAAGATGCCGGTGTTGTTGACCAGGACGTCAACCTCCGGTACCGCCTCCAGAAGCGTCTGAGCGCCCTCGGCGGTAGAGACGTCGGCGGCGGCGGTGACGATGTCCGCACCCGGCACCCGGGCGCGTATGCCGTCAGCGGCCGCCTTGAGCCGGCCCTCGTCGCGCCCGTTGAGAACGGTGCGGGCCCCCGCCCGGGCGAAGGCTTCCGCGGTGGCCAGGCCGATGCCCAGCGTCGAGCCGGTGACCAGGGCGGTACGGCCGGTGAAGTCGATCTGCATGAGTCTTCCCTTGGTAGTGCGGCGCCCCGAACCGGCAGCGCCCGGCGACCCGACCGATGAGACGGATCGTTCTCTCCGAGAATGAGACGGAACGTTCTCTCTGTCAAGCCGTTGCTGAAAAGAACGATCCGTCTCATAATGGGTCGGAGGACTTTCGCTCACCGAACAGGAGGCCCCAGGTGCGACGATCGGCCGAGGAGACGCGACGGCACATCCTGGACGTGGCCGGCGACCTGTTCTACTCCCGTGGTGTCCGCGCCGTCGGCATGGACCTGGTGATCGGCACGGCAGGCGTGGCCAACGCCACCCTCTACCGCCAGTTCGCCAACAAGGACGAACTGGTCACCGCCTACCTGGTCACCCGCAACGAGCACTGGTGGGAGCGGCTCCACGAGGCGGCGGCAGCGGCGCCGGATCCCCGTGCCCGCATCAAGGCCCTGTTCGACCTCACCCGTCAGGACATGGCCACGCCCGGCTACCGAGGCTGCGCCACACTCAATATCACCAGCGAGTTCCCCGACGCGGACCATCCCGCCCACGCCGCAGCCGTCGCGCACAAGGCCGAGGTGCAGACCTGGCTCAGCGAACAGCTCCGCGAAGCCGGCGACGCGGACCCCGACGACACCGCCGGCAAGCTCCTGGTCATCCTCGACGGCGCCCAAGTCCTCGCAGCGGCCATGGCGACCGACGCCCCCGGCGACCACATGATCCAGCTGGCGGAACAGCTCCTCGACGCGCAGCTGCCCGCACCTCGGTGACGGATGACGGCGGTCATCACTCCGGTCCGGCGGTGCGGAAGGCGAGACGGCGGGTGCCACGCCGCCGGCACTTCCTCAGGCAGGAGGCGGCGCAGCGCCGCGTCAAGGATGCGTCGTCACTATCGCCCGCGCGGTGGGCATACCCACGATTGAGCGGGTCATGGATGCCTGGGCCGCGGGCGTTGATGAGGTTGAGTGGTGGTTCGGCAACGGAGACCACGCAGACGCTACCGCCTGAGCAACTCAGCGGGCGGCCCAACCTCCCGTCCCGGCACCTCGCGGAGAAGCAACCCCCGCGCCCGCGGTGGTGGTTCGTTGATTGCAGGTCATCACCCACTTCGCCGACGCCGCGCTCCGCCTCGGAACCGTTCCGGCGCTCGCCACCCTGCCCGCCCACGCGGCCGCCGTCTACGCCGCCGCCCTGGACCTGACGACCACCGAACCGCCGCTGCCCGTGCCCGAGTACACGGTCGCCGCCCTGTGGCACGGCGCGGCGACCGACGACCCCGCACACCTCTGGCTCCGCGAGGTCGTCGTCGGAGCCGCGGACCTGACTCGCTGGTGCGGCGGTCTCCGCGGTGGCTCTCCCGTCAACTCTGCCGCGGCGGCAGGGCCTCCCGTATGGCCCGTGCGGTGGTGGTCGGGTCGTACCCGTCGGGAACCCCTTCCACCAGGATGATGTCGCCCATGATGTGCCGGGAACGCAGCGGTGCGATGTCCTGGTAGGCGGGTGAGTCCCACCACGCCCGCGCCTCGGTGATCGAGGGGAAGCCGATCACCACGACCGCCCCGGGCCAGTCGCCCTCCTTCGTCTCGTGCCGCGTGCCGTGCACCAGGAAGCGTCCGCCGTACGGCTCGAAGGTGCCGGTGATGCGCTCGATGTACTCGGCGATCTCCGCATGCGGGGCGGCGTCCTGAAGGTGGGCTATGGCGTAGGCGGTCATGTCGTCCTCCGAGTCGGTCGGGCTCTTGCACGGGCAACCTTGCCCATTCGGACAGGGCGGGGTCGATGACCTGTCAGGTAATGGAGGGCCGGGTGGCAGGAATGGTGGCCGGAGCCCGGGGCACACGAATCGCCGTATGGCTCATGTGAATGACAGTGACGAGGGAGGCTCACGATGCTCATGGCACACCCTGCGGTGCTGAAGAACCTGATCGCACAGTACGAGACCCTGCGCATCCTGCATGCCGAGGAGGGAAGCCCTCAGGTGCGCCAGAGGATGGACGACCTCGCCTACACGTTGTGCGTGGCGACCGGCACCCGTGACGTCGACGCCGCTCTCATCGCCGCCCGCCACCAGCTGCCCGGCGCCCGCCCCGAGGACGACTCCCTGCTCACCGCGTGAGCGATTGCTCCCATTGGGCCGAGCACGCTCGCGCCCTGCGCCTCTCCGATGCCCTCGGACGCCACACTTGACGAACCGCGGTATCCACTCGCGTACGAAGGGACTCGCCCGCCCATGCACATCGACCTGACAGGACGCACCGCACTGGTCACCGGCTCCACACAGGGCATCGGCGCGGCCATCGCCGTCGCCCTCGCCAGGGCCGGGGCCCGCGTGGGCGTCAACGGCCGCGACGAGCAGCGGCTGGCCGGCAGCGTCGAGTCGTTGGCCGGGGAAGCGCCCGGCGCCGACCTGGTGCCGGTGGCCGCCGATGTCACCACGGATGCAGGCGCGGCCCGGGTGGTGGAGGTGCTCCCGCAGGTGGACATCCTGGTCAACAACCTGGGTGTCTTCGGTGCCGCCGACCCGTTGGAGATCTCCGACGACGAGTGGCGGCGCTACTTCGAGGTGAACGTGCTCGCCGCCGTACGGCTGACCCGGCTGTATCTGCCGGGCATGACCGAGCGCGGCTGGGGCCGCGTCCAGTACGTCGCCAGCGACTCGGCGATCGTCATCCCCGCGGAGATGATCCATTACGGGATGTCCAAGACCGCGCTGCTGGCGGTGAGCCGCGGATTCGCCAAGAAGGCGGCGGGCACGGGCGTGACGGTGAACTCCGTCATCGCGGGACCCACGCATACCGGCGGCGTCGAGGACTTCGTCTACGAACTCGTCGACCGGGACCTGCCCTGGGACGAGGCGCAGCGTACGTTCATGCGCCGGCACCGCCCGCAGTCCCTGCTCCAACGGCTGATCGAGCCGGAGGAGATCGCCCACATGGTCGTGTACCTCAGCTCCGAGCAGGCATCGGCCACGACGGGAGGAGCCCTTCGTGTCGACGGCGGATACGTCGACTCGATCCTGCCCTGACCGCCTGCCCCCGGCCCACCTCGGATGGGCCATGACAGAACTCGGTTGGTTCGTCCGTCGGTTCGTGGTGATACTCCGGCATGAGCAGAATCGCTGAGGTCATCGTGCTGGCGCAGGACGCGGACGAGGTCATGGAGCCGCTGACACGGCGCGACGACACCCGCACCTGGAGCGGCGTCTTCTTCGAGATGCGGCCGGGCGGAAACTGGGGGTTCGGCTGGGGCGCGGAGTTCGTGTCGATGCGCGGCAGGTCCGGGCTGCTGAGACACCTGGAGTCGCTGCCGTGGCCTCGCCCGGAGACGGTGCAGGTGCTGATCCATGACGAGGAGGACGACTGCTTCGGGTTGTGGATGATCCACGACGGCAAGCTGGTGGAGATCCCCCTTCCCCGGACCCGGCGGGCCTACTGGAACGGACCGCACAACGACGAGTTTCCCCCCGACCCCGGAGTCCTCCACAGAACGGACGGCCACCCCATCGACTGGCCGGAGGAGACCGACGGCGATCCATCCCGGCCGCCGGCCTGGTGAGGGCAGGGTTGACCTGCCTGTAATGGCGCCAAGCTCTGAAGTTCCTCAATTGACGCTTGGCACGGTGATCACACGGGGCATCCCCCACGCACGGAACACACGCACGACAAACGCACGACAAACGGGGGTGCACATCATGGAGTTCGTGACGATCGTGGTCATCGTCCTCATCGCGGTGGTCGTCTCATCGGCACGGGGCGGCCGCCGGTCCTCGCGGAAGCGGTCCTGGGGAGGCGGCGACAGCGGCGGACACGGCTGTGGGGGCGGCGGCTGGTCCTGCGGGGGTGGCTCCTCCTGCGGAGGCGGCGGAGGAGACTGACCCGGGCCTGGGTGGACTGACGGCGCGTCGGCCCGTGCGCCGGTGCGGTCCCGGGGCAGCATGGTCGAGCGGCTCCGCTCAGCCCGGTCGCGGCGCCGGAAGGAGACGACCATGCTTCGGACACGGCTGTGCGACGTACTCGGTATCGAGGTGCCCGTCATCGGTGCACCGTACGGGCCCTATGAACAGGTCGACCTCGCCGCGGCCGTGTGTGGGGCGGGAGGCCTCGGCAGCCTGGGCACGGCGTTGCGCCCGGTGGCCGATCTGCGGCGCCAGTGGGCCCGTATGCGGGAACTGACCGACCGGCCCTTCGCGATCAACCACACCCTCCGGCCGCTGAACGAGGAGGCGTTCCAGGCGACGCTCGACGAGCGTCCGGCTGCCGTCTCCTTCCATCTCGGGGTGCCCGCCGATCTGGTCCGGCGCGCGCACGACGCGGGCATCCTGTGGATCCAGCAGGTCATGGACGTCCAGCAGGCCGAACAGGCCGTACGCGCGGGCGTGGACGTCATCATCGCCCAGGGCGGCGAGGCGGGAGGCCAGGGCGGCGAGGTGGCCACCATGGTGCTGGTTCCGCAGGTCGTGGACGTTGCGGGCGAGACGCCCGTCGTCGCCGCCGGCGGGATCGCCGACGGCCGGGGGCTGGCGGCCGCGCTCGCCCTGGGCGCGCAGGGCGTGGCCATCGGCACCCGCCTGCTCGCCTCGGTGGAGATGGGGATCGCCGAGGAGTGGAAGACCCGGATCGTCGCCGCCGACGCACGCGACACGATCAAGGTGGCCCACAGCGACAGGTTCATGCCGCCGTTCTCCCGGCCCGACGCCTACGGCTTCCCCCGGTCGCTGCGTACGCCGTTCCTCGAAGACGTCGAGGAACATCCCGAGCAGGTGCGACCCGCCGAGGTGGGTCCCCGCATCGTGGAGGCCTTGCTCACCGGACGGGGGCACGAGTTCGTGCCGTTCACCGGGCAGTCCGCGGCCCTCGTCCACGACATCCTTCCGGCCGCCGAGATCGTACGGCGGATGGTCGAGGACGCGGCGACGATCCTGCGCCGGAACGCCACGGTCACGCCGTGACCGGTGAGCAGCGCCACGCGTGAGAGACCCCTCGACGTCAGTGGCCGACCTTCGTCGCGATGCCGGCGATCCGTCCTTGCGCGTCGAAGTCCACCTCGATCGCGTCGCCGCCGGGCAGCTCGGCGACGATACGGTCGCCCTCGACGCGCTGGGGCACGCCGTGGTGGTCGAAGTACCCGCCGACGACCTGCCGAGCCGCGTACCCGATCAGTCCGGCACCGGTGAGCAGCGTCCGCGGCAGTGACACGGGATCCAGGCCGGTGCGCGGCACCCGTGTGTCGTCGGGCAGGAAGTAGACCTGCGTGGCCGGTCCCGCCGGAACGCCGATGTACCCGGGTGCTTCGGCCACTCCCATCCCGGTGAAGGCGAGCAGCTCCGCCGCGTGCCGCGGGTCGTCGAAGCCGGACAGCGGCAGGACCTCCTGGGTCAGCTCGGGGATCCCCTGCGCCCGCCCGTATCGCTCGACCGCGCCGGCCAGGGCGACGACTTCGGTGCCCTGAAGGCCCGGGTTGGCCCAGCCCCACATCCAGGACTGCTCGTCCATGTCGTACGTGCCCAGCACGGCCACGCGCAGTTCCAGGCCTCCCTGCCGGTACAGGCAGGACGACAGGTCGGCGGTCCACGGGCCTTCGGGCAGGAACTCGGTCAGGGCGTCGAGTTGTGCCGCGCCCCAGGCGGCATGCCGTTCGGCCTCCAGGAGGAACGGGTCGCTGAATCCACTCACCATGCCCTGACCCTACGGGGCGGCCACAACTGCCGACCGATCAGGGGTCCCGACTGCGGTGAACACGGACTGCCGGTCCTGTGCGTAATCCAGGAGCCGTTGGAGGCTTCGGCCGTACAGGATGGCCTTGTGAACCATGTCCTGTGCGGACTCGCCGCCAACCCGTCCCTTCCGTCCCGGCTGATCGACCGGCTGATCGACCTCGCGGACGCCGACCTCGCCGCCGACCTCGCCGCTCGCCCGGACCTCACGCGCGCGCAGGTGTGTGCCCTGGCTGCGGGGAGCGAGGAGGCCGCCGTACAACTCGCGTACGAGGGTCGGCTGACGGCCGCCGACATCGACCCCCTGACGCGGCCGCACGCCGCACTCGCCCTTCTCGATGTGGGTGCGGGCCCGGCCGAGTGGGCGCGTATGTTCGCGTCGGATCCGGACATCGGTCGCCGGGAGAAGCTGGCCGCCTGCCGTGCCCTGCCGGCCGATGTGGTGGAGACCCTCGCCGCCGACCCGGACGTACGCGTCGTCGCGGAGCTCGCGTTGTGGACGACGCCCGACGTCAGCGCGCGGCTCGCAGGGCATCCTCACGCAGAGGTCCGGCGGGCGGTGGCGGCGAACGAGGCGACACCGCCGGCCGTACTGGGCATGCTGATCACCGGAGAAGGACTCGCTCCTGCCCGACGGTGTCTGGTCTGCGACCGCGAAGAGACGCCGTTCGTGCACGATCCCCACTGTCCGCGGCTCGACTGCGACCTCCGTGCGGGCGCCTCCTGCGACGGCTCCCACCAGTCCACCGTGTATGAGACACAGCAGATGGCGCTGCGGAACCCGGCCACACCGACCGAGGCCGTCGTGCGCTTCGCCGACCACCCCTCGGCGCTGTTGCGCACCGAACTCGCCGCCCGGCCCGACCTGCCGCCGCACGTCGCCGGACGCCTCGCCGGTGATCCGATTCCGGGCGTCCGCGCCACCCTCGCCGAGAATCCGTTCATCGACGATGCCCTCATGCGCGCACTGGCCGACGACCAGGGCCCCGACGTGCAGCGTCACCTGGCGCACAACCCGCATGTCCCGCTGGACGTACTCACCCGCCTGGCCGGTGTCACCCGGATCGGCCCGACACTGCTGCCACGCGTCGCCGCCGCCTCTGCGGTGGAGATCGCGGAGCCGGCCGCGTCACGGAACCCGGCTGTGCGCATGCTCGTGGCAGCCCGCCGTGATCTGCCGGCCGAGATCCGCGACGCGCTCGCCGCCGATCCTGACGCGAAAGTCGTCAAGTCCGTGGCACCGCACCCGGGACTGTCCGACGCCCGGCTGCGCGCCATGGTGGACCGGCATGGGTCACAGGTCGTCGCCAGGGTGGCGGCCAACCCGGACGCGTCGCCCGCACTGCTCGAAGACCTGTCTCGTCGCCAACCCCCGGTGAAGAAGGCGCTCCGCGCAATCGCCCGGCACCGTAACGCGACGGCCACGGCACTGCTCGCCTGCCTCACGGACGACCGGGCCAGGCCCATAGCCGCCGGACACCCCACACTGCCGCCGCAGACCATTGTCGAGCTGCTCGGCGACAATGACGGGCAAGTGGCCCAAGCGGCGGCCGCCAACCCGTCCCTGCCTGTCTCCGTGATGGCGACGCTGGTGCCAGAGGCGGGGAGTATGGCCTTTCCCGCCGGACAGGATCACCGCCAGGTCTGATCCGGCGGGACATGACAGCTGTATGCCTTGGGAGCGTGGGTTGGTGGGTGCCGTGCACGAGCCGTTTCTGATGTCCGTCGAGGACGGCTTCGCCCAGAGCCACGGCAAGGTGGTCGTCGCGGCGGGCCGGATCGCACGTGGGCGAGTTGGCCGAGGCGACGAGGTGGAACTCGTCGGCTTCGGCAGCGACCTGGTGGCTCAGGTCACCGACATCGACGCGGGCGGTCTGCGCGTCGACGAGGCCAGGGCGGGCATGAACGTGGGCCTCGTGCTGGGAGGTGTGGCCACGGGGGCGGTTGAGCGAGAGCAGGTGCTCGCGGCGCCGGGTTCGATCGAGGCACACGACGGCTTCGTTGCGGACATCGCGGTGCTACCGGAAGAGGAGGGCGGTGCCGAAATGGTCAGTGGTCAGCGTCTTCACTTCTCCATCTGTGCAGCGGCCGTGGGCGGCGTGGTGACGCTGCCCCATGACATCGACCTGCTGCGCCCGGTTCATCAAGAGGCGTGACAGTCATGCTCGAACGGCCCGTCGCACTGGAAGTAGGCCAGTCCTTCGCTTTCCGTCACCACGGTCGCGCCGCCGGATCCGGGACGGTGACCCAACCCCTGCGCACACACCCCCATCCGGTTCGGCGTCCGAACTGACCGCATTCAGCCGTACTATCGCTATCTCACACAGCATGGCAGCATGTGCGGCCAACCGGCCTGAGGAAAGGTTCGAACGTCATGCCCGAAAACACCACGGATTCCAGCAACCTGGCATCGCAGTACGCCGCTCAGGTGACCACCGACCTCGAGCGCAATGTCAAAGAGCAGGAACGCATCAGCGGTGAAATCGCAGCCCTGCAGGAGCAGTTGGCCGGACTTCAGCGCGACCACACCGTACTGATGAACATGCAGCAGGCGCTCGGCCTCACGCCCGCGCTCACCGAGACCGCGCCGACCGCCGACGCGCCCGTGGTACCCGCTCCCCGTAAGAGGGGCTCCGCTTCCGGCCGGACGGCCAAGCAGACGCGAGCGAAGAAGACCACCACGGCCGCGCCCGGCAAGGGCAAGTCCGGCAAGCAGGCCACCCGCAAGGCTCCCGCCGTCGCCGCCGAGAAGGCGGACAAGCCCACGCTGGTCGACCTCGTGCGCAGCCACCTCACCGGACTGAGCGAACCCCGCTCGGCCGCGGAGGTCGCCTCCGCGCTCGAACAGGCCCATCCCGAGCGGAGCATCAAGACGACCGTCGTCCGCACGACCCTCGAAGGGCTCGTCGCCAAAGGCCAGGCACAGCGCACCAAGCAGGGCAACTCCGTGTTCTACACGGCCCCCGAGAAGGCTGAGCAGGAGTCCCAGGCTGAGGCGCCCACGACGCCTTGAGCAGCCCGGCGTCACAGGCCGGTGCGCAGGAAGGGCGTCCGGCGTCCGTACCCGAGAATTAGGTTGCCCGCCGTCGGAGGCCTGATGAGGATGGGCCCGAAAGATCGTCAACCTCGTGAGGGCCCATCCATGCACGTCACCGTGCCCACCACAGCAGGCCCGGTCCGCGGGCGCCGGACGGGAGACGTCACGGTGTTCGCCGGGATCCCGTACGCGGCCCCGCCGTTCGGACCGCGGCGGCTGCAGCCGCCCGAGCCTCCGGAGCCGTGGTCGGGGGTGCGGGACGCCTTCGGCTACGGCCCGTCCGCGCCCCAGCCCGGTTACCTTCCCGCGATGGCCGCTCTCCTCGCGGAGGCCGAGGAGCAGGGTGAGGACTGTCTGAACCTCAATGTGTGGACACCTGCCCCGGGCCGTACCGGCGGGCGGCTTCCGGTGATGGTGTGGATCCACGGCGGGGCGTTCCGCAACGGAGCCGGTTCGCTGCCCGCGTACGACGGGGCGCGGCTGGCCGCCGACGGCGTCGTGTGCGTCACCCTCAACTACCGGCTCGGCGCGGAGGGTTTCCTGCTGCTGCCCGACGGTACGTCCAACCTCGGTCTGCTGGACCAGATCGCCGCGCTGGAGTGGGTCCGGGACAACATCGCCGGCTTCGGCGGCGACCCGGACAACGTCACCGTCTTCGGCCAGTCCGCGGGTGCCATCAGCATCACCGCGCTCATGACCATGCCGAGGGCCCGCGGGCTGTTCCGCCGCGCGATCACGCAGAGCGGTGCCGGGCACCACAGTCACCCCGAGGACATCGCCCGGCGTGTCACCGAGCGGCTGGCGGCCCTCGCCGGCGCCGAGCCGACGGGTGAGGGGCTGGCCGCCGTACCGCCCGAGCGGCTCGTCGCCGCCGAGCGCGCGCTGGGCCGGGAGATCGCGCAGGCGGAGGACCCCGGGCAGTGGGGCGAGTCGGCGGGCGGCGGCACCACGGTGCTGCCCGTGGTGGACGGGATCACGCTCCCGCAGCGGCCGATCGACGCCATCGCCGGCGGAACCGGCGGGGACATCGATCTCCTCACCGGCACGACGACCGAGGAGTTCCGTCTCTTCCTCGTCCCCCTGGGTATTGCCCCGCACATCACGGACGAGGTGCTGCACGGCTTCCTCGCCGGGCTCGGGCTCGACCCCGCCGAGGCCCGTCGCGTCTACGGCGCCGCGTGTCCCGGCGCCGCCCCCGGCGATCTGCTCTCCGCGGCCATGACCGACCACGCGTACCGGATCCCCGCCCTGCGGGTGGCCGAGGCGCGGGCCGCGTGCGGGGCGGAGACGTTCGTGTACGAGTTCGCGTGGCCGTCGCCCGCCCTGGACGGTGCCCTCGGCTCCTGCCATCTCGTGGACGTGGGCTTCGTGTTCGGCAATCTCTCCGATCCGCTGCTCGGTTCCGACGCCCCGCAGGAGCTGTCCGACCGGATGCGCGAGGCGTGGATCTCCTTCGCCCGGACCGGCCGCCCCGGCGGGAGCGCCGCGTCCGGCGGTTCGCTGCCGCCCTGGCCGGCGTATGCCGAACGGCGGTCCGTCATGCGGCTGGGCGACGGCGCACCTGCCGTGCACGACGACCCCTCGGCCGGGACACGCGGACTCTGGGACGGTCTCCGTCTCCCCCGGCGGGCCCCGATCCGCGCCTGACGGACGGCCGTCCGGGACATACGTGGTGCGGCACCCTGCGGTCCTGCGGGATACGCGGTGCCGCACCGGAGGTGCGGGTGCCAGAGGTTCTCCCAGCCCGTCAAGACCAGCGCATCCAGCCGGAGTCGTGGCACCGCTCGGTCCGCCGCGCGCCCGCGGCGTCCGTCCTCACGCCCCCGCGAACGGGCTGCCCGCCCCTGGAGCGGACCCACCATGATTCATAGCCTCCTGGTGGACGCCCGCTCGCACGCTGGGAGATCCGCCCATGGTCCAGGCACTGACCGTCGCGGTGATGGCCGCAGCCTTCCTCGCCGGCCTGGTCGCCCACGGCTACCGTCACCGACGGGCCGCCGGCGACGGGGACGACAGCTCGGTCAGTGACCTGATCAGCCCCCTGGAGACGCTGGCGGTGGTGCTGGTCGCCTTCGTCATCGTCGTCGCCGCCGAATCCTACGGAACGGCCCGTCAGGCCGCCGACACCGAAGCCAGCCGGATCGACCACCTGTACGAGGTCGCCGACTACGCCCCCGAACCCGAGCGCCGGCACATCCAGGCCGCCGCGATCTGCTACACCCGCGCGGTACGCGCCCACGAATGGCCGCTGATGACCGAGGGCGGTGGCGCGTCCCCCGAAGTGTCGGTGTGGTCCTCCCGGTTCCGTGCCCACTTCAAGGAGCTGGCCGCCCTTCCCGACGACCGGTTCCAGCTCCTCGTCAGAGCCGACGACGACCGGTCCAAGGCCCGCCACGCCCGTATCGGGGAGGCCACGCCGGCGATCCCACCCGTCGTGTACTGGTTCATGGTGATCTCCCTGGCCGCGACCATCGGTGCCTTCGCATTCGGCCTGCCCGCCTCCCGTACCCGCGGCCACCTGGTCCTGCTGTCCGCCCTCACCGTCCTCTTCACCGGCTCCCTGCTGCTGATCCAGGACATCGATCGGCCCTTCGACGGCCAGATCCGCATCACGGACGCGGCGATGAGCGAGGCCGCCGCCGACATCACCGCCGACTTCCGCCACGACCACCCCGGCGCCCGCCTGCCGTGCGACGCGAAGGGGAACCCTCACTCCGGCCGAGACCGGCGTCCGTGACGCTCAGTGTGTGGCGCGCGGACCATGAACACGTCCACCGGGTCCTCGGTCTCCACGCTGAACCCGTGCCGCTCGTACAGCCGCCGGGCCGGGCTGCCCTGCAGGACGTTCAACCGGACCGGGGTGTCGGTGCGGTCGCAGCGCTCCAGCAGCATGGTCAGGACAGCGGAACCGATGCCCCTGCCCTGGAGGCCCGGGTCCAGGTAGAAGTGCTCCAGCCACTGGGCGTCTTCCGCCGGCCGCAGTGCCACGCAGCCGGCCAGAGCGCCGTCCACCTCGATCACCCAGGTGTGAGCCGGGGTAAACCCGTCCCGCAGCCGCTGCCGGACGCGCTGCTCGTCGTACCGTCCAAGACGTTCCAGATCCGCCTTCAGCACCACGGCCCGCAGCTCGGCCACCGCCTCGACGTCCGCGGCCGAAGCCGGCCGTATCGCCCAGTCCGCCATGATCGCGATGCTATCGCCGCATGGGCATGGCAACTCCGGGCCGTCGCCGAGGTTTGGCTCCACAGGTGAAACCTGCTCGACGATGACGAGCGTGCCCTGGCTGCCGGAGCGCACGGCATGCTCCACGCCCGCCTCGACGACGTACATCTCCCCCGCACGCAGTTCGATCTCAGTGCCGTTGGCCAGCAGACGCAGTGTGCCGTCCAGCACCAGCAGTGCCTCCGCCGTGTCATGGGATTCCGGTTCCAACGGGCGTCCGTCCATGCGCAGCACCTTCAGCCCCGTACGTCCGACCTGCCCGAGCAGGAGTGAACTCCAGGCCTCGGGCAGGTCGGCCGCTGTCTTCCGTAGGTCGACAACCTTCATGGCATGCCTCCTGGTCGTGATCAAGGAATGCGGTGACGTTATGACAGGGGGGCGCGGTGTTGGTCGACCGTCAGGTAAAACCTCCGGCTGTCCCTCCTGCCGCCTGGCATGATCAGCGCGTGATCACTGAAACGGCGCTGCCGATCCGTACGAGGTATGTCCTGTTCGATGTCGACGGCACGTTGATCGACGCGGTGGACAACCAGCGCCGCGTGTGGCGGACGTGGGCGCAGCGGTACGGGCTGGATGCCGACCAGGTCTACCG
This sequence comes from Streptomyces sp. NPDC030838, assembly GCF_055572035.1. NCBI lineage: Bacteria > Bacillati > Actinomycetota > Actinomycetes > Kitasatosporales > Streptomycetaceae > Streptomyces > Streptomyces sp. NPDC030838. The sequence continues at coordinate 131,109 of NZ_JBVIED010000010.1, forward strand.
GGTGGCTCTGCGGACCCGGCCGATGGAGACGTTCGCTCAGGTCGCCGCGGAGCACGATCCGCGTGAATGCCTGGCCGCGCTGCACGAGTTGGAGGACGAGGACGTCCGGTCCGGCGTCTACGGGGCCTTCGACGGCGCGGCGGAGTTGCTGCACCGGCTGCCTCCGGGTTCGTGGGCGCTGGTGACCTCGAACTACGAGCACCGGGTGCGCGGCCGCTTCCTGCGGACGGGTCTGCCGATGCCGGAGGTGATCGTGGACGCGGCCGCGGTCGAGGAGGGCAAGCCCTCGCCCGTCCCGTATCTGCGCGCCGCCGCGCGGCTGGGTGCCGCGCCGGAGGACTGCCTGGTCGTCGAGGACGCCCCGTCCGGGGTGGAGTCCGGGTTGCGGGCCGGGATGACGGTGTGGGGCGTGAACACCGCTGCCGCCGTGGAGGGCGTGCATCGCCACTTCACGGAACTGCGTGAGGCGGTGCCTCACGTCCTGGCCTTCTTGTCGGGGCCTCGGGGGAACGCGGCGGCCTGAGCGCGGGCGCGGGCGTGGGAGATGGCTCAGCCGAGGACGAGTGGCAGTCTCGCGGCCAGTTCGCCGAGTTCGGTCTGCTCCGCGTCGGTCGGGACACGCCGCCCGGTGCCGACCAGCAGGGCGTCCCGGTCGGAGAACGACGCGGGGAACGCGGCCCCGGCGATCTTCTCCAGCATCTCGCGTGACCGGGCGAGCCCTTCCGCGGGTGGTCCCGCGACGTGCGGGAGGTACGCGGTCAGGTCGAGGTGGTGCAGCGTCCACTCCAGGACGTACGCGGAGAGGTAGTCGCCGGCGGTGAGGACTTCGCCGCGGGTGCCGACCCGGAGGCCCGGGTCGGCGAGTCCGGCCGCGCGACCGGCGGCGGAGCCGACGTCGTCGAGGTGGAACTTCAGCAGCCACGGCTCCTGGTACGCGGCGGCCAGCCGTACGATCAGCGCGTCGAGCGGGTCGTCACCGGTCGGCGGTGTCTCCGCGACCTCCCAGTAGGTCACCGCGTCACGGGTCGGTTCCGTATCGGCGGGGGTCACCAGGGTGATCAGGACGTCCTGCGCGTCGATGACCAGGTGGCACACCAGGTCCCGCACGAGCCAACCCGTACAGCCGGACGGCTGTGCGAAGTCCTCGTCCGAGAGCTCCGCGACCGCCGTGCGCAGCGCCGTCCACGAGCGTGAGAAGAGATCCACGTCGGCACGGTAGTGCGGTGCCGGAAGGGCGGACAAGCGGATATGCCTTCCGGGTCACCGACTCCCGTGCGGGGCGCGCGAGGCCGTCACCGCTTCGCCACGAGGTCCCTGAGCGCGATGTTCAGTTCCAGGACATTCACCCGGGGCTCGCCGATGAAGCCGAGGGTGCGGCCTTCGGTGTGTTCCTCGACGAGCTTGCGTACCTCGGCGACGGGCAGCTGGTTCCGGAGGGCGACCCGGTGCACCTGGAGGTCGGCGTACTGCGGGGAGATGTGCGGGTCGAGTCCGGAGCCGGAGGAGGTGACCGCGTCGGCGGGGACCTGGGACGGCCTGACCGTGTATCCGGGCACCGAGTTGTCCCTCACGACCTTGGCCTTGGCCTCCTTGACCCAGGTGATGAGTTCGGGGTTGTCCGCGCTGCGGTTGGTGGCCCCGGACAGGATGAGCCGGTATCGGGTGTTGATCGAGTTCTCGCCCAGCCCGTTGGCGGGGCGTGGCTGGAAGTAGTCCAGGCTGTAGCCCTGCTGGCCGATCAGGGACGAGCCGACGACCTTTCCGTTCGCCTCGATCTCGGAGCCGTTCGCCTTGTCGGGGAACAGTCCCTGGGCGATGCCGGTGACGACCAGCGGGTAGATGACGCCGGTCACCAGGGTCAGCGCCAGGAGGGCGCGCAGACCGGCACCGAGCAACCGGGCCGTGTTGGTGAGGGAGTTGTTCATGACGGTCAGCCGATTCCGGGGATGAGGGAGAGAAGCAGGTCGATGAGTTTGATGCCGATGAAGGGGGCGATCAGCCCGCCGATGCCGTAGACGGCGAGGTTGCGGCGCAGCATCTTGTCGGCGCTGACCGGCCGGTACCGCACGCCCTTCAGGGACAGCGGCACGAGCGCGACGATGACGAGTGCGTTGAAGATGACCGCGGAGAGGATCGCGGAGTCCGGCGAGGACAGGCCCATGATGTTGAGCTTGTCGAGGCCGGGGTAGACCGCCGTGAACAGCGCGGGGATGATCGCGAAGTACTTCGCCACATCGTTGGCGAGGGAGAACGTCGTCAGCGCGCCCCGGGTGATGAGCAGCTGTTTGCCGATCTCCACGATCTCGATCAGCTTGGTGGGGTTGGAGTCGAGGTCGACCATGTTGCCGGCCTCCTTGGCGGCCGACGTGCCGGTGTTCATCGCCACGCCGACGTCGGCCTGGGCCAGGGCCGGCGCGTCGTTGGTGCCGTCGCCGGTCATCGCCACCAGCTTGCCGCCCGCCTGTTCGCGCTTGATCAGCGCCATCTTGTCCTCGGGGGTGGCCTCGGCGAGGAAGTCGTCGACGCCCGCCTCCGCCGCGATCGCCTTCGCCGTCAGCGGGTTGTCGCCCGTGATCATGACGGTCCTGATGCCCATCCGGCGCAGTTCCTCGAACCGCTCCCGCATGCCCTCCTTGACCACGTCCTTGAGGTGGATGACACCCAGGACGCGGGCGCCCGCCGAGTCCTCGACGGCGACGAGGAGCGGCGTACCGCCCGCCGCGGAGATGCGGTTGGCGATACCGTCCGCGTCGTCGGCGACCGTGCCGCCCCGCTCCCGGACCCAGGCGATGACGGAACCGGCCGCGCCCTTGCGGATCCTCCGGCCGTCCACGTCGACGCCGGACATCCGGGTCTGCGCGGTGAACTCGATCCATTCGGCACCCGCCAGTTCGCCCTGGTGCCGTGCGCGCAACCCGTACTTCTCCTTGGCGAGTACGACGACGGAGCGGCCCTCGGGTGTCTCGTCGGCCAGCGACGACAGCTGGGCGGCGTCGGCCAGTTCGTCCTCCGTGGTCCCGCGCACCGGTACGAACTCCGCCGCCTGCCGGTTGCCCAGCGTGATCGTGCCGGTCTTGTCCAGCAGCAGCGTCGAGACGTCACCGGCGGCCTCGACCGCCCGCCCGGACATCGCCAGCACATTGCGCTGGACGAGCCGGTCCATGCCCGCGATGCCGATCGCGGAGAGCAGCGCGCCGATCGTGGTGGGGATCAGGCAGACCAGCAGCGCCACCAGCACGACCATCGTCAGGTGCGTGCCGGCGTAGGCGGCGAACGGCGGCAGGGTGGCCACCGCCAGCAGGAACACGATCGTCAGGGATGCCAGCAGGATGTTGAGCGCGACCTCGTTGGGCGTCTTCTGCCGCGCCGCGCCCTCCACCAGGTTGATCATGCGGTCGATGAAGGTCTCACCGGGCTTCGTCGTGATCCTGACGACGATCCGGTCGGAGAGGACCTTCGTGCCGCCGGTGACGGCGCTGCGGTCGCCGCCGGACTCCCGGATGACCGGCGCCGACTCGCCGGTGATAGCGGACTCGTCGACGGAGGCGACGCCCTCGACGACGTCACCGTCGCCGGGGATGACGTCTCCCGCCTCGCACACCACCAGGTCGCCGATCCTCAGGTCTGTGCCCGGCACCCGCTCTTCGCGGTCCCCCACGAGGCGGCGGGCGACCGTGTCGGTCTTGGCCTGGCGCAGGGTGTCCGCCTGCGCCTTGCCGCGGCCCTCCGCCACGGCCTCCGCCAGGTTGGCGAAGACGACGGTCAGCCACAGCCAGGCGCTGATCGTCCAGCCGAACCAGTCCCCCGGGTCGGTGAAGGAGAAGATCGTCGTCAGGACCGAGCCGATCCAGACCACGAACATCACCGGTGACTTGGCCTGCACCCGCGGGTCGAGCTTGCGGAAGGCGTCCGGCAGCGACCTGACCAGCTGCGTGGGGTCGAAGAGGCCCGCGCCGACACGGCCTTCCGGGGGCTTGTTCCCGGTCGGTGCGTCCTGGTGAGGCGCGAGAGTGGGAGTGGACACGGCGTCCTTCTGGTTCTCGATGTCGGTGGTCGTGTGCTTGATGTCGGTGGTCGAGTGCTCGATGTCGGTGGTCATGCCGCCAGCCCCTCGGCGAGCGGGCCCAGCGCGAGGGCGGGGAAGTACGTCAGACCGGTGATGATCAGGATGGCGCCGACCAACAGGCCGGTGAACAGCGGCTTCTCGGTGCGCAGGGTGCCCGCCGTGACCGGAACCGGCTGCTGCCCGGCGAGCGAACCGGCGAGCGCGAGGACGAACACCATCGGCAGGAAGCGGCCCAGCAGCATCGCGATGCCGAGTGTGGTGTTGAACCACTGGGTGTCCGCGTTCAGACCGGCGAAGGCGGAGCCGTTGTTGTTCGAGGCGGAGGTGTAGGCGTAGAGGATCTCGGAGAATCCGTGCGCCCCGCTGTTGGTCATGGAGTGCGGCGGCGTCGGCAGGGCCATCGCGAAGGCGGTGAGGACGAGCACCAGGGCCGGGGTGACGAGGATGTGGCAGGCCGCCAGCTTGATCTCGCGGGTGCCGATCTTCTTGCCCAGGTACTCGGGTGTACGGCCGACCATCAGGCCCGCGATGAACACCGCGATGACCGCCATGATCAGCATGCCGTAGAGGCCGGAGCCGACACCGCCGGGCGCGATCTCGCCCAGCATCATGCCGAGCATCGTGATGCCGCCGCCGAGTCCGGTGAAGGACGAGTGGAAGGAGTCCACCGCGCCGGTGGAGGTGAGCGTGGTCGACACCGCGAAGATCGAGGAGCCGCCGATGCCGAAGCGGACCTCCTTGCCCTCCATGGCACCGTGCGCCGACTCCAGGGCCGGGCCGTGGTGGGCGAACTCGGTCCACATCATCAGGGCGACGAAGCCCAGCCAGATGATGCCCATCGTGGCCAGGATCGCGTAACCCTGCCGGACCGAGCCGACCATCACGCCGAAGGTCCGGGTGAGGGAGAACGGGATCACCAGGATCAGGAAGATCTCGAAGAGGTTGGAGAACGGCGTCGGATTCTCGAAGGGGTGCGCGGAGTTGGCGTTGAAGTAGCCGCCGCCGTTGGTGCCCAGTTCCTTGATGGCCTCCTGCGAGGCGACCGCCCCGCCGTTCCACTCCTGCGGGCCGCCCATGAACTGGCCGACCTCGTGGATGCCGGAGAAGTTCTGGATCGCGCCGCAGGCGACGAGGACGACCGCGCCGACGGCGGCCAGCGGCACGAGGACGCGGACCGTGCCGCGCACCAGGTCCGACCAGAAGTTGCCGAGTTCTCCGGACCGGGACCGGGCGAAGCCGCGCACGAGCGCGACGGCCACCGCCATCCCCACCGCGGCGGACACGAAGTTCTGCACGGCCAGGCCGGCGGTCTGCACGACGTGGCCCATGGCCTGCTCGCCGTAGTACGACTGCCAGTTCGTGTTCGTCGCGAACGACACCGCGGTGTTGAACGCCTGGTCCGGGTCGATCGAGGCGAAGCCCAGCGAGCCGGGCAGCACGCCCTGGAGCCGCTGCAGGGCGTAGAGGAACAGGACACCGATCAGGGAGAAGGCCAGTACGCCGCGCAGGTACGCGGGCCAGCGCATCTCGGTGTCGGGGTCGGCACCGATGCCCCGGTAGATCCACTTCTCGACACGCCAGTGCTTGCCGGAGGAGTACACCCTGGCCATGTAGTCGCCGAGGGGGAGGTGGACGAGCGCCAGTGCGCCGAGGAGGGCGAGCAGTTGGAGCACGCCGGCGGTTACGGGACCCATGCTGCCCGCCGCGGTAACGGCTGATGTCACCGTCAGAACCTCTCCGGGAAGATCAGGGCGAGGACGAGATAGCCCAGCAGGGCGACGGCCACGATCAGGCCGACGACGTTCTCGGCGGTCACAGCTTCGTCACCCCCTTGGCGACGAGAACCACGACGGCGAAGACCGCGAGCGTGGTGACGACGAAGGCCAGATCGGCCATCGCGAACTCCTGGAGTGAGGTGCGGTGCAAACGGACGATCACAGCAAAGCCCTCCGTGGCCGGAAAGGACCGTCCGTTGACAGCTCTCTTACGCCGCCGCCCTCGGCTTTGACGGGACTTTGACGGCCCCGGCTCAGCGGTCGTCCTCGACGGCGAACACGTGCGTGAGTCCCGAACACGCGCGACCGAAACGCCAGGCCGCGCCACCCCTTCCGGACCCTGCATATATGCACCAGCATGAGGGGCCCTGAACGGGCGCACTGGGGGTGGAGATGCCGATCCGCACGTCGACGCAGGCCATCGAGTGGCTCGCCGCGGCTGCCACGGATCCTCGGGCCTGCAAACGGCAGTGGGATCAGCCACCGGGGACGGCGCTGCTACAGGCGGGCCGGTTCTGGGACGTGCTCAGCGTCCCCGAGGAACTCGGTCTGTGCGCCCTGGATCTGATCAGCCGTGTTCCGCTGCCCGCCCCCGGGCCCACCCTGGTGGACTGCGCGGCCCGCAGAATCGGTTTCTTCCTCCCACCGGACCCGGTCGGCCTGTGGACGGGTGCGGGGGTACGCCACGCCGGCCGGGGATCCTGGGTCGCGGTACCCCCGCCCTACCGGGCCGCCGACCGCCTGGAATGGCTGATCCCGCCCGACGGCACCGGCGTCCTGCACGACCCGGGGCGCGTGGAACTGGCCCTGCGCGAGGCGACCTCCGCCCTCGCCGTGCCGGCCGCCGCCAGTCGCCCGTGACCCCATCCCCCAAGGTGGAGCCATTCATGCCCGACGACACGGACACGCCACGACACGATCCCTACATCTCGGGAGCCCGGAGCAAGAGCGATCACACCGCGTCCGGGGACGCCCACACCGACGACTGCCGCTGGTGCGCCGCCCTCCGGGAGGCGGCCTTCCCGACGGAACAATCGCCACGACACGACCCGTACGTCTCCGGGATACGGGACGTCGCCGCTGACGGGGGCACCGGCAGCGGTTTCACCTCACGGGCGGATCCGCTCCGGACGACCCGGCCGCAGGCGACCGGACGCATGACCGGCCGGCTCGCCTGGCTGGCCGGACGCTGGACGAACCGCCGTGGCGGCTGACAGCCGAACAAGTTCGACTTTCAACATTCACTCGTTGATGATAGGAGGAGGAACACGTGATCGCTCGATGAAGGAGACGGTGTGACAGAGACGGCGGCGGTGAGGCCCGGCAGCCGGGTCTTCGTCGACAAGCAGAGCCCCGAGGCGTATCGCGCGCTGACCGCCACCGCGGAGGCCGTGAGGGGCGTGGCCGCGGCGGCGGGGCTGGACCGGATCCTCGTCGAACTGATCAATCTGCGCGTGTCCCAGCTCAACGCCTGTGCGTACTGCCTCAGCCTGCACACCCGGGCGGCATTGCGGGCGGGCGAGTCCACCCAGCGACTGGGCGTGCTGGCGGCCTGGCGCGACACCGAACTCTTCAGCCCCCGGGAGCGCGCCGCACTGGCGCTCGCCGAAGCCACCACGCACCCCGCGGACGCGACGGCGCAGGCCACGGCGTACGACGACGCCCGGTCCACGCTGTCCGACGACGAGATCTCCGCGGTGATCTGGGCCGCGATCACCATGAACGCCTTCAACCGGGTCTCGATCATGAGCAAGCACCCGGTGCGGAGCGGTTCCACGCTGCCACAGCAGTGAACCGGGCCGCGGCAGCAAGACCGGATGGCCTGCTCAGGCGTCGGGTGCCGCGTGGACGCGTCGTCCCTCGACGAAGGTCTCCAGCACGCGGGTGGCGGCGATCTCCTCGGTCGGGCCCGCGAACGGGTCCCGGTCGAGGACCACGAGATCGGCCGACTTGCCGACGGTGATGCTGCCGGTGGTGCCGTCGAGGTGGTTCACGTAGGCGCTGCCCGCCGTGTACGCGGCGATGGCGGTGCCGAGGTCGAGTCGCTGCTCCGGGAGGAAGGCGGGGGTGCCCTCGGGCGCGTCGGGCGCGATGCGGTTGACGGCGACATGGAGGGCCTGGAGCGGATCGGGGCTGCTGACCGGCCAGTCGCTGCCCGCGGCGAGCGTCGCGCCGGCGCGCAGCAGCGCGCCGAAGGGGTACTGCCGTGCGCCGCGTTCGGCGCCGAGGAAGGGCAGGGTCAGTTCGTCCATCTGCGGTTCGTGGGCGGCCCACAGCATCTGGAGGTTGGCGGTCGCGCCCAGGGTGCGGAACCGGGGGACATCGTCGGGGTGCACGACCTGGAGGTGTGCGAGGTGGTGCCGCGTGTCCCGCCATCCGTTGGCCGTGCGGGCGGCCTCCACGGCGTCGAGCGCCTCGCGCACCGCGCGGTCGCCGAGCGCGTGGAAGTGGACCTGGAAGCCGAGCGCGTCGAGTTCGGTGACGTACTTCCGCAGCTCGCCCGGCTCGACGAAGCTGATGCCGCTGCTGTCCGAGGCACAGCCGCAGGCGGTCAGGTACGGGTCGAGCAGGGCGGCGGTGTGGTTCTCGGCGATGCCGTCCTGCATGATCTTCACGGTGGACGCGCGGAACCGGCCCCAGCTCAACTCCTCGCGACGCGCGACGAGTTCCGGGATCTGCTCGGCGCCGCGCTCGCGGTCCCACCACAAAGCGCCGACCACGCGGGCGGTGAGCAGGCCCCGGTCGAGGGCGGCGCGGTAGGCGGGTGCCGGGTCGGTCATGTTGGTGTACGTGCCGACGATGGCGTCCTGCCAGGCGGTGACGCCGTGGGAGTGCAGCACGGCCTGGGCCCGCAGCAGGGCGGCGAGTTGTTCCTCCGGTGTGGGATCGGGCACCAGCCGGCCGACGAGGTGAACCGCGCCCTCCTGGAGCATGCCGGTGGGGTTGCCGTCGGCGTCGCGCTCGATGCGGCCGTCGGCGGGGTCGGGCGTACGGGCGTCGATGCCCGCGCGCTCCAGGGCCCGGCTGTTGACCCAGGCGCCGTGGTGGTCGCGGTTGGGCAGGAAGACGGGGCGGTCCGGGACGATCGCGTCGAGGGCGGCGGCGGAGGGAGAGCCGCCGGGGAACGCCTCCAGGGACCAGCCTCCGCCGGTGATCCACTCGACGTCCGGGTGCTCGTCGGCGTACGCCCTGATCCTGCGCAGGTACTCGGCCGGGTCGGCGGTGTCGCCGAGATGGCACAGGCCGAGTTCCAGGCCCGCGCCCTGCGGGTGGACATGGGCGTCCTGGAAGCCGGGCAGCAGCAGCTTCCCGGCGAGGTCGACGACTTCGGTGCGCGGCCCGATCAGCTCGTGCACCTCGTCGTGCCCGACGGCGACGACGCGTCCGCCGCGCACGGCCACGGCGGTGGCGCGGCTGCGGGCGGGATCGACGGTGTGCACGGGTCCGCCCGTGAGGACGAGATCGGCCGGTCCGGTGACCCGGGGATGTGACATGAGAGTGGACTCTATAGGGGTCGTATGGGCCGGGGGTCGTATGGGCAGGAGTTGTACGGGCAGGGCTATACGCGGGACTTACGCCCCGTCACCGCCCCACCAGGTCACGCTCCGGGCCGTCCGTCCGTGGCAGGAGAGTCGCGTGGCCGCCGTGATGGAGCGGGGTGTCCAGTTTGAGGCGGTTGACCTCGTGGCCGGAGCGGGCGTCGACGAGGTGGACCTCGCCGTGGCCGCCGCGGGTCACGGCCACCCAGTCGGCGCCCGGCGACGCGGCCACCGCCCGGCGTTGGACGCCCTCCCAGGGGGTGTTGCCGCGCCGGGGTGCCCCGTCCATGGCGGGGAGGGGGACGCGCGACGCGGCTCCCTCGGTGTCGAGCAGGATCAGCTCGTCGCCGTCGGGGTGGATGCGGGCGAACGCGGTGTGACTCCGGGACAGGGCCAGCCGGAAGACGAGTCCGGGGCCGAGTTCCGTGACGGTCGTGGTATGCGCGTCCAGGTCGTGGCGCCACGCCTGGTTGGTCCATTCCGGCCAGCGCAGCGGGTCCGCCGGGCCGCCGCGCAGGGTGGACCACAGGGCGCGCCGTCGCGGATCCAGCCGTAGGTACCAGCCGCGGGCGGGTGCGCCCCAGGGGATCACCGGCTCGGCGACCAGGGTGTCGCCCTCCCGCCGCGCCCGGTGCACCCCTTCGCCCGTGGCCGCGAATATCCGTGCGGCGCGCGGGTCCTGGGCGTCACCGTGCCCGTCGTCGGGCAGGGGCAGGCGGGCGTCGGGGGTGACGGGCGGGCAGCCGGGCGGTGCGGCGAGGAGATCGGCGAGGCGGTGTACGGCCAGGGCGCCCGGCTCCCGGTGCCGGAGGACGACGAGCGGCTCGTCCGGACCGAGCACCGTGACGCCGGGCTCGCCCGCGCGGGTGCGCACCCGGACGGCGTCCCCCGTGGCCAGATCCACGAGGGTGACCAGGTCCGACCACGGGGCGGAGTTCTTGCCGAGTCCGGTCGTGACGGCCACCCACCGGCCGGAGGGGTCGGCGGCGAGGTGCTCGGCCGGTACCGCCACGGGTATCGCGGCCGCGACCGGTCCCCGGCCGTACGGGTCGAGGACGAGCAGCTCGCCCCGGCGGTCGTCGACGCAGGCCACCCGCTCCCCCGGCAGGGCCAGGAAGCCGGCGTGCTCGGAGAGGTGACGGCCCGGCAGCCGACCCGCCTCGGCGCCGTCCGGCACGGTCAGGAGGTGGACGCACCCGTCCACGTGGTCGGAGACCAGGAGCAGCGGTTCGGTCGTCGTCATCGGCGGTCCTCCGTCGGCACATTGAGGCATGGATGAAAATGATTATCATGTATGGTCGGTGCGTTTCCGGACCACGAGAAGAAACGAGGGCACCGATGCTGCGCTCACCCTTGCGCGCCATACGCCGCGCACTGGCCGCTGTGATCCTGGGTTCCGTCCTGGTCGCGTGCGGCGCCTCCGCCGACACCTCGACCGGGAGCGGGGCGGGCGCCGGCGACGCGAAGGCCGCCGTCACCGATGTCACGGTGAAGCCCATCAAGGAGACACGGCGGTTGACGGACGCGCGCGGCGTCACCGTCTCCCTCAAGGACAAGCCGGAGCGCATCGTCTGCCTGGTGGCGCTCTGCGACGACATCCTCACCGAGCTGGGCATCGTGCCCGTGGCCACCAACAGCCAACTCCTCGCCCAGCCGGGCTTCCTGGGGGCCGAGAAGGCGAAGAAGGTCGCGGTGATCCCCGGCGGGTTCATCGCCCCCGAGGTAGAGGCCATCCTCTCCCACAAGCCCGACCTGGTGATCGGTCTCGAGGACACTCACGGCAAGCTCGCCCCCGCACTGAAGGGCGCCACCACGTTCTGGCCCATGCAGCCCACCAAGTGGGAGGACAGCGTCGGCTATCTGCGCGACGTCGCGGCCCTCACCGGCCGTACGGCGGAGGGCGAGAAGGCGGAGAAGACCTTCCGCACCAAGCTCGCCGAGGCCGAGCGGAAGAAGAGCGACAAGACCGCGCTGATCATCTACGGCAGCGACGAGAACTTCGGTGTCGCCACCCCCGGCACCGACGTGGCCGCCGGTCTGTTCCCCAAGCTCGCCGAGTACCCCTGGAAGTCCCGTGGCGTCGAGGGCAGTTACAGCCTCGAGGAGATCCTCGCCCAGGACGTGGACGTGCTGTTCGTCGAGACGATGAGCTTCGGCGAACCGGACGGCAAGCTGTCGGAGAAGCTGGCGAAGAACCCGCTGTGGGGCAAGATCCCGGCCGTCGAGAACGGCGACGTCCACGAGGTGAACTCCGAGGTGTGGGCCAAGGGGCGCGGCACCCGCTCGCTGGGCATCGTCCTCGACGAGGCCGTGGCCGCACTGCGGTGAGCACGCCCACCGAGACAGCCGCACCGGCGGAGGTCCGCTCCGCCGGTGCGCCGGAACGGCGGCGGCCGGGAGCACGGTCCGGGGCACAACTCGCGGCCCTGGCCGTCCTCCTCGTCGTGGCGTCGTGGTGCGCGCTGTGCCTCGGCACGCCTTACGTCCCCCTCCACCGGCTGTTCGGCGGCGACGAGATCACCCGGGTCGTCGTCACCGAGCTGCGGGTGCCCCGGCTGGTGCTCGCGCTCGTCGCCGGCGCCTGCCTGGGCGCGGCGGGACTGGTGCTCCAGGAGGCCCTGCGCAATCCGCTGGCCGTCCCCGAGATGCTGGGCGTGTCGTCGGGGGCGGCCCTCGGTGTCGCCGCGCCCCTGGTGCTGGCGGTGGCGGTGCCCGCCGCCGTCCAGCCGCTGCTCGCCGTCGGCGGGGCCGCGCTCGGCGGCGGACTGACCCTGCTGGCGGCCGGACTCGGGCGCAGCCCCTCCGCCGTACTGCTCACCGGAGCCGCGGTCGCCGCCGCGTTGCAGGCCGCGCTGCTCGTGCTCATGGTCATGGCCGACCAGCTCGACCTCCAGCTCATCTACCGCTATCTGCTCGGCTCGCTCTCCGCCCGCACCTGGGAGGACGTGACGGGGCTGTGGCCGTGGCTGCTGGTCGCGGTCCCCGCGCTCGTGCTGTGCGCCCCGGTGCTCGCGGTGCTGCGGCTGGGTGACGACGACGCCGAGGCGCTGGGCGTGCGGGTGCGGCGAGCGCGGTTCACGGCGCTCGCCGTCGCCGTCGTCCTGATCGCCCCGGTGACCGCCGTGTGCGGCCCGGTGGCCTGGGTCGGCTTCCTCGCCCCGCACCTGACCCGGCGTCTCAACCCCCGCTCCGACGCGGTGGGCTGGCTGCCCTGGTCGGCGGCGTGGGGTGCGGCCGTGGTGGCCGTCGCCGACGTACCGGCCCGGCTCGCCCTGGCGCCCGTGGAGACACCCGCCGGCGCCTGGACCGCGCTGCTCGGCGTCCCGGCCGGGGTGGCACTGCTGCGGAGGGCGCGATGAGCAGGACATTCGGTATGGCCCCTCACGGATCCGAACCCACCGGGAGGCCCACGAGGGCACGGCACACTCTGCGCTACGGCGTGTTGGCCGCGCTGCTCCTGCTGGCCGCGGCCGCCTCGCTGCTGGCCGGGCGGGCCATGTCCCCGGGCGTGGTCTGGGAGGTGCTGACCGGCGGGGGCGGCCCCCTGGACCGCCATGTGCTGTTCCAGCTGCGGCTGCCGCGCCTGCTGGTGTCCCTCGGCGCGGGTGCCTGCCTCGGGGTGGCCGGTCTGGTGCTCCAGTCGGCCCTGCGCAACCCGCTCGCCGGTCCCGAGGTCACGGGCGTGACGCCGGGCGCGGTGCTGGGCGCGGTCACCGCGACGGGGCTCGGCCTCGCGGGGTGGCAGTCGCCGTTCGCCGTGGTCGTCGCCGCGTGCGCGGGCGGCTGCGCCGGGGCGGGGCTGCTCTGGCTGCTGACCGGGCGCGGCCGGAGCGATCCGGCGCAGACCGCGGTGCACGGCGTCCTGGTCTCGGCGGTGCTCGGCGGGCTCACCGCAATGGTGCTGCTGGTCGCGCCGGGCGAACTGGGCAGTGTCGTGCAGTGGCTGGTCGGCAGCACCGAGGGCCGGGTGTGGGAGCACTGGCATCTGCTGTGGCCGTGGGCGTTGCCCTGGCTGGTCATGGCGTGGCTGCTGTCCGGGCCGCTGACTCTGCTGCGCTGCGGGGACGAACTCGCCGCCGCGGCCGGGCTGTCGGCCGCCCGTGCCCGGACGCTCGCCCTGCTGTGCGCGGTGGCGCTGACGGCGGGCGCGGTGGCCTCGGTGGGCGCGCTGGGCTTCGTGGGGCTGCTGGTTCCGCATGTCGCGGTGGCGGTGTTCGGAGCCGATCTGCGCGTCGCGCTGCCGGGCGCCGCGCTGTTGGGCGCCGTCGTGGTGTGCGGGGCGGACGCGGCGGCACAGGCGGCGTCACGGCTGCTGGCGTCGGTGGGCGACGCCGACCGGCTCACGCTGCCCGTCGGAGCGCTCACCACCTGCGCCGGTGCGGTGCTGCTGCTGATCGTCGTGCGCCGCACGCCGAGCGCGAGTTTCTAGTCGCGGCGGATCCGCCGGACGCGATAAGGACGTAAAGGACATGGCATGAGCGAACCCGTCGGCATCCGGGTCGAGGGGGTCCACTTCGGATACCCCGGCCGGCCCGTGCTGCGCGGCGTCGACCTGGTCGTCGAGCCGGGCGAACTGACCGCCCTGGTCGGGCTGAACGGCTGTGGGAAGTCGACCCTGCTGCGGCTCGCGGCCGGGCTGCTGCGGCCCGGCGAGGGACGTGTGCTGCTGGGCGGACACGACCTGGCCCGGCTCTCCCGGCGGGCCGCCGCCCGCCATGTGGCCCTGCTGCACCAGTCCGCGCCGGCCGTCCCCGGAATGACGGTGCGTCAGCTCGTACGTCAGGGGCGGTACGCCGCGCGCGGCCCGCTCGGCATGCTGCGCGAGGGCGACGACGCGGTGGTGCGGCGCGCGCTGGAGGACGTCGGCGTGGCGCACTGGGCCGACCGCCCGGTGGAGGCGCTCTCCGGCGGCGAGCGGCAGCGGGTGCGGCTGGCCATGGCGCTCGCGCAGGACACCCGCGTCCTGCTGCTCGACGAGCCGACCACCTACCTCGACCTGCACCACCAACTCGACGTGCTCCAGACCGTGGTGCGGCTGCGTGCGGAACGCGGCCTGACCGTCGTCATGGTGCTGCACGACCTCGCCCACGCCGCTCGCTTCGCCGAGCGGATCGTGGCGCTGCGGGACGGGCGCGTGGTGGCCGACGGGGCGCCCAAGGAGGTGGTCACACCCGGTTTCCTCGCGGACGTGCTGCGGGTCGCGGGCCGGGTGGGCCGGGATCCCGAGGGGGACTGGCCGGTGTGTTACCCAGATCACCCGCTCTCCAGCTAGCAAAACGATAATCATATTCATTAGTGTTCCTCACGTGGCGCTCAGCAGAACGCCGCAAACCCCTTGTGAAGGAGGAACGTTCGTGGAGAACGAGCAGGTCTTCGCGCCGATCGCCGACCCGGGTCAGCTGGCCCACGACTCGGCGTCCCACTCCAACGCCCTCGTCGAGAACCCCTTCGACGACACCGAGGAGTAAGCGAGGGCTCTCCCCTCACTCGCGGGCCCGTCCTCCCAGGGCGGGCCCGCTCCGACTTCCCGTCTCTTCGGCCCCGTACCGCTCCCCCTCCCGTCTCTCGGCCCCGTAGGAGAATCCACGTGTCCCGCAGCCAGCTCGCACCAGGTGTCGAGGTCGTCGCCGTAGACGGGCGCGGGCTGGCCGTCCGCACGGCCGACGGCGAGTTCCTCCAGGTCCGGACGGGCGGCGCGGACGAAGACGCGCTCCGCTCCCGGCTGGCGGGGGCGGACGTGCCCGGCACGGACGCCGAACTGGACCGGCTCGTCACGGCGTTCGGCGAGGCCGGCTATCTGACCGGCGCCACGGAGGCCGGAGGAGCCGTCCCATGGCCCACCGAGCGCCGCGGTGTCCTGCTGCTGGGCGATCCGGTTCTCACCGATCCGCTCGCCCGGCTGCTGCGGGCCGCGGGCGCCGAGCCCCGGACCGGCACGCCCGAGGAGTCCGTCGCCCCGGACGTCGCCGCCGTCGTCTGGTGCCTCGACGGGCCCGTGCCCGACGGTCTGTGGGACGACGCCGACCGGCTGCCCGAGCGGGGTGTCGCCTGGCTGCGCTGCCACCGTGAGGGCTGGCAGGCGTACGTCGAACCGGTGGCGGCCACCGCCGGAGACGTCACCTCCGCCGATCTGCGCGCCCGCCGCCTCGCCGCCACCCCGGCCCACCGCGAACTGGCCGCCTACTGGAGCGGACCCCGCACGACCGGCGCACCCGTACACATCACCGCCCCGGCGGCGGCACTCCTCGCCGCGCTGCTCGCCGACGACCTCACCCGGTGGGCCACCGACGCCCCGGACACCGGGGCCCTGCCCGCCCGCCGCCGCCTGCGCCGCGTCGACCTGCGCACCCTGACCGTGACCGAACACCCGGTCCTGCCCGTCCCCGACGTCGCGCGGATGCCGGTGGCCGCCAGGTGACGACGTACACGACGGCCGTGCGCGGCCTGGCCACCGACGTCCACGTCCCGGACGGCCCCGGCCCCTTCCCGGCCGTCCTGATCCGCACCCCGTACGACCGCCGGGCCCACCACGCCGAGCTGCGTGGCTGGGCGCGCCGGGGGTTCGCCGCCGTGGCGCAGGACGTGCGCGGACGGTACGCCTCGCCCGGTGAGTGGCGGCCCTACGAGCATGAGGCCACGGACGGCGCGCACACCGCGCGCTGGATCCGCAGCCGGCCCTGGAGCGACGGGCGCCTGGTGGCGTCCGGCGCCTCCTACGCCGCCCACTGTGCCGTCGCCCTCGCCCTGGAGGCGCCCGAGGACGCCCGCCCGGACGCCGTCATCGCCGCCGTGCCCGCCCTCGGCACCGCCGACACCGCCCGCGAACCCTCGGGCGTGGAGCGGCTGCTGGCCCGGGCCGGATGGTGGGCGGCGCACGGCGACCGGCCGGACTCGGACGACAGCGCGCTGGACAAGGCCCTCGCCACGGACCCGGGATTGCTGGAGCACCTGCCGCTGCTGGGCCTCCCCCAGCGGCTCGGCCGGGACCTGCCCTCCTGGCCGGAGGTGTGGCGCCGCCGCGACCGGGGACGGCTGATCGCCCGATCCGCCGAGGCCGAGGTGCCGCTGCTCGCCGTGGGCGGCCACCACGACCACTTCGCCGAGGACACCGTGGAGTTGTGGCGTCACTGGGGCGGCCCCTCGGCCCGCCTGCTGATGGGACCGTGGGGACACGGCCTCGTCGCCGCCCCCGGGCCCGACGCCGACCCCGCCCACCGCATCCGCCTCGGCGACCTCTACGCACGCTGGGCGCACGCCGCCCTCGCCGGGCGCCTCGTCGGCGGACGGGCCGGCGCGGTGGCGCTCGGCGGCAGCCCGCTGTGGACGGCGGCGGACACCGAGGGCGAGCCGTACGTGCCCCACCTGACCCTGCTGCGCGGGGCCGCCTTCACCGCCGACCCCGAACTCCCGGTGTCCTCAGTCGACTTGACAGTCCCGGTCGACGGAGAGCCCGACCGCTGCGTGCTCGTCACCGCTCCCCTGCCGCGTCCGCTGGACCTCCTCGGCCCCGCCCGGGTGCGGCTCCGCGCACGCGCCGGCACTCCGTCCGCCGACTGGGTCGCCCGGCTCGCCTTGCTCACCCCCGACGGGCATGCCGAACGGCTCGCCGTCGGGGTCGTCCGGCGCGGTGAAACCCCTGGAGAACAAGTCGAGTTCACCGTCCCGCTGGGCCGGCTCGCCCGGCGGCTGCGCGCCGGGTCCCGGCTCCGGCTGGAGATCGCCGGGCATCACTTCCCGGCCCACGCCCGCAATCCGCACACCGGCGAGGACCCGCTCACGGCCACCCGGCTCACCGCCTCCGCACGGGAGGTGGACCCGGCCCGCCTCGGACTCCGGCTGAGTGTGCTCCCCGCCCGCCCCACCCCGATCGATCCCGCGGAGGAGATTCTGCGATGACGCCGCTGCCGTTGGAAGCCCTGGTAGACCCGGTCTGCGGCATCGTCCGCAAGGTGAAGCCCGTCGAACACCCGGCGGGTGCCCCACCCCGCTACACGGCGATGACCGCCGAAGTCGCCGACGCCCGCAAGCTCGGTCTGTGGCCCGCCGACCGGGTCTCGCTCGGCACCGCCTTCGGCGACCCCGACACCGCCCGTATAGCCGCCATAGCCGAGGGGGTCGAACGCTACTGCGGCAACCGCGTCCCGCCGCCCGGCCACCCCGAGGCGCCGCTGCGCGCCACCGCCGCCGAACTGGCCCGCAAGGGCCTGCGGCGGTACGGGCCGGAGGAGCTCCCGGCGTACGCCGACTGGCAGTACGCCCGCCAGAAGTTCCCCTACCGCCCCTTCACCGAGGACACGCCCGCGCTGTGGACCCGCGGCACGGAACGGCTGCCCGGCGGGGAGACCGCCGAGGTGTGGGCGCCCGTGTCGCTCACCCACCTCAACTGGCGGCAGGGCGAGCTGCGTTCCCTGCCGCGCACCCACCACCTCAACTACGCGGGCATCGCCACCGGCCAGGGTTTCGACGACGCCGTCGAGCGCGGTCTGCTGGAGATCGTGGAGCGCGACGCGCTGGAGCTGTGGTGGCACCTCGACGGGCCCGCCCGCGGCATCGACCCGGACAGCGTGCCCGGTCTCGCCGACGACCTCGCCGGGTCCGGGCTCCGTGTGTGGCTCGTCGAGATGCCCTCCGAGTTCGCCCCCTGCGTGGCGGCCCTCGTCCACGACCCGCGACTCGGCCTGTACGCCGCCGGGTTCGCCTGCAAGTACGACCCGGCCGAGGCCGCCCGGAAGGCCGTACTGGAGGCCGTGCACACCTGGGTCTTCACCCAGGGTCTGACCGGCCCCGACGGCTGGGTCTTCCAGGCCGTCGACGCCGGGCTGCTCGCCAAGGGCCTCTATCTCGACCACCGGGAGGACCGCCGCTACCTCGACGCGTGCGGCGCGCACTTCGAGCACGTCAGGGACCTGGGCGCGCACGTCCAGGTGTGGCTCGACCCGCGGATGGCGTCCGAGGCCCGGCGGTTCACCGACCCCGCGCTCGGGGTGGTTCCCGTCGGCGCCGTCGCCCCCGGCAGCCGGGAGCTGATGGAGCGTGCGCTGGAGCGGGACGGCCACCGGGTGATGGCCTTCGACCTGACGACGGAGGACGTCGCCGAGACAGCACTGCGGGTCGCCCGCGTCCTGGTCTCCGGACTGCTGCCCAACGCCCCCGCCGCCTTCGGGTACTTCGGCTGTCCGCGCCTCGCCGACGCCGCCGTGGCCCGCGGCTGGCGCGGCGCCGCGCCGCACGCGCCGGAGGACTTCACGCTCGCTCCTCCGCCGCACATGTGAGCCGCGCCGTGGATCTGGTGACCGCCCTCGCCCGGGCCCGCAGCGCCGAGAAGCCCGGCCCCGACACCCCCGCGGGCCCCGCGGTCCCGGACTGGCCGGGCCCCGCACGTGAGCTGCCCCCGGCCGGGCCCGGACGGCTCGATCTGGGCCGGCTGCTGCGTCTGTCGCTGGCCGCCGCCGACCCCGCCGGGCGGCTGCGGCCCGTCCCGTCCGCGGGCGCGCTGCACCCGGTCGACGCCTGCCTCGTCGTGGGCGAGGGCTGCTCCCTGCCGCCCGGGAGGTACGGCTACGACCCGCTGCGCCACCGGGTCCACCACCTGGGCCCGGCACCGAGCGGCACCCCGGCCGGGGCGACCGTCGAGCTGACCGTCACCGCGCGGCGCACGGCGAGCCACTACGGCCACCGCGCCTGGCCCCTGCTGCTGCTCGACACCGGGCACGCCGCCGCCGCACTGCGGCTCGCCGCGCTCGCCCTCGGCACCGCCCCGTCGGCGCTCCGCCTCGACGGCAGCACCGAACGGCCGCTGGCCGCCGTCCACATACCGCCGCACGCCCGCCCTGTGGAGGAGCGGGACACCCCCGCACCGGCCGACCTGGCGGCCCGGCGCAGCGCCCCGCCGCCCCTGGCCGGCACGCCCGCGCGCGGCGACCTGCGCGCCGTACTCGCCACCGCGCGGGCGGCGGGGGCCGGGCAGCTGCGGTGGTGCGTGGCCGTCGGCGAGCCCGAGCCGGAGCTCGTCGAGACGGCGCCCGACGGCACCCTGCGGCGGCTCGCCGCCGGGGAGGCCCGGCCCACCCTCGCCGTCTGGGCGGCCGGGCAGCGCTGGATCGCCGACGCGGGCGCCGTCCTGCTCGGGTACGGCTGCCCGTCCGACGCCGACGCCGCACGCATCCGCCGCGACCATCTGCACGCCGGATACGCCGTGGGGTGCGCCCAGCTCACCGCCGTACGGCGCGGACTGGCCGCCCGACCTGTCGGCTCCTGGCAGCGGGCCGACCTGGGCGCGGCGCTGGGCGGCGAGCCCGAACAGAACTGGATCGTCCACGGCCTGGCCCTCGGGTCCGGCCGACCCGAGAAGAGGACCTCGTGATCGTCCACCCGGAGCTGCGCCACGCGGCACGGCACGCGCGGCGCACGCTGCTCGCGGCCACCCTCCTCCAGGGAGCCGTCACGCTCAGCTGGCTCGCCCAGGCCGTGCTGCTCGCCCAGGCACTCGCCGCCATCGCGCGCGGCACGACCGGCTCACTGCCCGTGCTGCTCACGGCGATCGTCGCCGTCGTGGCCGTCCGCGCCGGGCTCGGCTGCGCACAGCGGCGCACCGCCGCCCGCGCCGGCGCACGCGTCCGGATCCGGCTGCGCGACGAACTCCTCGCCCACCTCGGCCGGCTCGGCCCCGCGCATCTCACCACCGCCCGGACCGGGGCCGTACGCACCACCCTCGTCGACGGTGTGGAGGGCGTCGACGCCTACGTCTCCCGGTACCTGCCTCAGCTGATTGTCACCCTCGTCGCACCGCCCCTGCTGCTCGTCGCCGTGGCCGTGATCGAGCCGCGGGCCCTTCTCGGACTCGTCCCTGCCCTGCTCCTGGCCCTCGCCGGGCCGCGGGCGTGGGACCGGCTGCTCGCCCAGCGCGGCAAGGAACACTGGGACACCTACGAAGGGCTGGGCGCCGACTACCTGGAAGCGCTCCAGGGCATGCCCGCGCTGCGCGCCGCGGGCGCCGTCGGCCGCACCCGGCGGCGGCTGGAGGAGCGGTCGGCCCAGCTGCACCGGGCGACCGTCGCCAAGCTCCGTATCTCCCTGGTCGACACGGGCATCACCGACCTGGCCATCCAGGGCGGGACCGCGGCGGCCGCACTGCTGGCCTGCTGGTCGGCGGTGACCGGTGCCACCACGCCCACCGGCACCTACCTGGTGCTGCTCCTGGCCGGCGAGTGCTTCCGGCCCGTCCGCGACCTGGCCCGGGAGTGGCACGCCGGTTATCTCGGCGTGTCCGCCGCCGACGGACTCGCGTCCCTGCGCACCGCCGCACCCGCCGTCCCGGACACCGGACGGGAGCCGGCCGACTGGCCCGCGGCACCCCGACTGTCCTTCTCGGACGTCGAGTTCACCTACCCGGGCGCCGACGGACCCACGCTCCGCGGTGTCACCTTCACCGCCGAGGCCGGACGCACCACCGCGATCGTCGGCCCCTCCGGCGCGGGCAAGTCCACGCTGCTCGCCCTGCTGCTGCGCCACCACGATCCGCAGCACGGCCGGATCACCGTCGACGGCCGCGACACGGCCGGGTACGCCCTCGACTCCCTGCGGCGCGGTATTGCCGTCGTCTCCCAGGAGACGTACCTCTTCCACGCCACGATCGCCGACAACCTGCGCCTGGCCCGGGCCGACGCCACCGACGAGGACCTGGAGCGCGCCGCCCGCGCCGCCGGGATCCACGACGAGATCGCCGCGCTCACCGACGGCTACGCCACCGTCCTCGGCGAGCGCGGCGCGACCCTCTCCGGAGGCCAGCGGCAACGCCTCGCGCTCGCCCGCGCCCTGCTGGCCGACGCGCCCGTCCTCGTCCTCGACGAGGCCACCAGCGCCGTCGACGAACGCCGCGAGGCGGACATCGTCCGCGATCTGACGGCGGCGGCGCGCGGACGGACCGTCCTCGTCGTCGCCCACCGGCTGGCCGCCGTGCGGCACGCCGACCGCATCGTCGTCCTCGCCGACGGCCGCGTGGACGCCGTCGGCGACCACGACTCCCTCGTCGCCGCGGGGGGACTGTACGCCGAGCTCGCCGCGGCGGGCCGTACGCACGAGAAGGGGCTCGCCGCATGAGCACCGCCGACACCGCGCTTCCCGGACGCCGCACGACCACAGCCGACACCGCACTCCCCGCACGGGGTGCGCTGCGCGCGCTGCTGCCCGCACTCGCCGGGCACCGCGCCATGATCGTCCGCACCTGTGCCGCCGCCCTCGTCGAGCAGGGCTCGCTGGTCACGCTGGTCACGCTGGCAGCGCACACGGTCGGCAGCGCGATCAGCACCGGGCGCGCGCCCTCGGCCGCGACCGTCGCCGCGCTGGCCGCCCTCGTCGTGCTGCGCGCCCTGATGACCTGGCGGGAGATGGACCTCTCGCACGACCTGGCCTACCGCGTCCTGGCCGAGCTGCGGGTACGGGTCTTCGACGGGCTCGCCCGCAGCGCGCCCGCCCGGGTGGCGGGCCGGCGCAGCGGCGACCTGGCCGCCACCGCCATGGCCGACGTCGAGGCGCTGGAATTCTTCTACGCCCACACCACGGCCCAACTCCTCGCGTCGGGCGCGGTGTTCACCGGCGGCGCGGCGGTCCTCGCCACGGTGGAGCCCTGGCTGCTCGCCGCCCTGCTGCCGGTCGCCGTGCTGCTGGCCGCGGCGCCCTTCGCCGAGGCGCGCGGTCGCACGGCCCGGGGCGCCCGCACCCGGCAGGCCGCCGCCGAGCTGTCGGCCGACACCGTGGAGACGGTCGACGGCCTGCGCGAACTGCTGGCCTTCGGCAGGCTCGGCGAGCGCCGGACCCGGCTCGGCGCCAAGGGGAAGCGGCTCGGGGAGGCCCAGCGGGCCGAGGTCACCTGGGAGGCGGTGGCCGCCGCCGGGCGCGATCTGCTCATCGTCCTCGCCGTCCTCGGCGTGGTGGCCGCGGCGGCCCAGGCCGTGACCGCCGGGCGGCTGCACGGCGCCTGGGCCCCGGCGGCGATGGCGCTGGCGCTGTCCGTGCTGGGCCCGGTCGCCGAGTCGGCCAGGTCGCTGAGCCAGGCCATGGGCCTGCGCGCCGCCGCGGCCCGCGTCGACGCGGGCATGAAGGCCCCCACCCTCGCCCCCGAGCCCACCACGGCCCGGCCCCTGCCGCCCGGCCCGCTGGGCGTCCGGCTGCACGACCTGACCTTCGCCTACGGCGACCGTGCGGTTCTCCGGAACCTCGAACTCACCGTCCCGGCCGGGCAGACCCTCGCCCTCGTGGGCGCCTCGGGCGCGGGCAAGTCCACCTGCGCCCACCTGCTGGCACGCTTCTGGGATCCCACCGCCGGCGCCGTCCAGCTGGTCCCGGACTCCGGCGACCCCGTCGACCTTCGGGACCTCGCCGACGCCGACCTCCGCCGTGCCGTCGCCGTCGTCGGCCAGGACACCCCCCTCTTCCACGGCACCCTCGCCGAGAACCTCCGCCTGGCCGCGCCCGATGCCGACGACGACCGGCTCGCCGAAGCGGCGGCGCTGTGCGGCGTCGACCGCGTCGCCTCCCTGGACACCCTGGTCGGCGAACGCGGCGCCACCCTCTCCGGCGGCCAGCGCGCCCGGATCGCCCTCACCCGGGCGTTGCTCGCCGAGCCCCGGGTCCTCGTCCTGGACGAGACCACCGCCCATCTGGACAACACCGGCGACGCCGAACTCGCCGCCGCCCTGGCCCGAAGACACGAGCGGCGCACCACCATCGTCATCGCCCACCGCCCGGCCACCATCCGCCGGGCCGACCGTATCGCCGTACTCGAAGAGGGCCGTATCGCGGAGGAAGGCACCTGGGAGGAACTCACCTCCCGGCCCGACGGAGCCCTGACCCGCCTCCTGGCGGTCGCTCCGCGCTGAGGCCCGTACGGCCGACCGGCTAAGGCGCTCGATGGCCGAGGGCGAGCGCCGGTGGGGTCCAGTCGGCGTGGCGCGTGATGGCCCTGATCATGGCCCGGGACGGGGTCATGATCAGGGCCGTGTTGCGCAGGGCGACGGCCAGCGGGTGGGCCAGTTGCTGGCCCATGCGGCCGGCCTGGCGGGCGGCGCGCGCCACGGACTGGCTGCGCGGGCGGCGTTCGGCGTCGTAGCGGGCAAGCGCGGAGGGGACGGTGGGTTCGGCGGCGAGGGCGGCGGTCAGGGTGACGGCGTCCTCCAGGGCCTGGCAGGCACCCTGGCCGAGGTTCGGGGTCATCGCGTGGGCGGCGTCACCGAGGAGCGCGATCCGGCCGGTGGTGAACGTGGGCAGGGGGATGGCCAGTTCGTGGATGTCGTGGTGCAGGACGGCTTCGGGCCGGGTCGCGTCGAGCAGTGCGGGGATCGGGTCGTGCCAGCCCGCGAAGCGGCGGCGCAGGGCGTCCAGGGGGTCGGTGTGCCGTATGCCGGGCGGTGAGTTGAGTACGGCGTGCCATTCCGCCCGGCCGTCGGTGAAGGTGACGTGGCCGAATTCGGCGCCCCTGCCCCAGGTGAGCTCGAAGTCGTCCGCCAGGTCGACGGGGTGCTCGGTGATGGCGCGCAGGACCGTCGAGCCGCTGTAGGCGGGGCCGGGGTGGTGCGGGAAGAGCTGGGCGCGCAGGCGGCTGTTGACTCCGTCGGCCGCCACGACCAGGTCCGCCTCCAGCACCTTGTCCCGGGTGGTCACGCCGACCCGGTCGGGTGCGCCGCGGTCGACCGACGTCGCCTCGGCGCCGACGAGCAGGCACTCGGGCGGCAGCGCCTCGCGCAGCAGGCGGTGCAGGGCGGCTCGTGGGATGCCGACGATGGAGGTGCCCAGCGCACGTTCGAGGGCGGCTCCGTCCATCCGGGCCAGTCTGCGGCCCTTCGGGGTGCGGGTGCCTCCGGTGTACTGCGGGCGTGCCGCCGCGCGCAGCGCCTCGCCGACACCGAGGGCGTCAAGGGCGCGTACTCCGTTCGCGTGCAAGGAGATGCCCGCGCCCACGTCATCGAGGGCAGCGGCGCGTTCGACGACCGTGACCTCCCAGCCGATCAGCCGCAGGCCGACGGCAGCGGCCAGCCCTCCGATGCCTCCCCCGACCACCACAGCGCTGGTGCCCATGCCCGGCCCCCTTCGTCCGCCCCACGCAGGCTTTCTACAGATGTAGAAGAAGCGTACTCGACGCTCTCTACAGGTGTAGAAATAGGGGGTGCCCACCGATCGACGCACCCTCCTCGCCGACGCCGCCATCACCGTGCTCGCCGAGGCGGGGATACGAGGACTGACCCATCGCGCCGTGGACCAGGCGGCGAACCTTCCGTCCGGGACCACGTCCGCGTACTTCCGCACCCGTCAAGCCCTGCTCACCGCGCTGGTCCGGCGTCTGGTCGACCTCGACCAGGCCGAACTCCAGGAAGCCGGCAGTGCCATGCCGGTGCCACGTGACGCCGGGGAACTGGCGGCGCGTATCGCCGCTTTCGCCGAGCGCCGGCTCACCGGTGACGGCCGGCGGCGCTCCCTGGCCCGCTACGCGTGCGCCATCGAGAGCGTGCACCATCCCGAGCTGCGGGAGATCCTCGTCCCGCGCGAGAACGCGGCGCACGCCGCCGTGCGCGACTTCCTCGCCGCCCAGGGCGCCCGGGACGTCGAGGGACGGACCGTCACCCTGCTGACGTGCGTGGACGGAATGGTCTTCGACCGGTTGGTCAACGGTGGGCGGGTCGCCGAGGAGGAGGTGCGCGGGCTGGTGGCTGCCGCGCTGCGTTGAGTCGGCCGGCGTGAGGCGGCCCGGCTCAGGCGAGGTGCGGGAAGAGTGCGAAGAGCGCGGTGCGCGCGTCGGTACGTTTCACGTGGAACATGTCACCCTGTCCGGTTCGGGCCGGGGAAAACGGTCGACGGTGTAGCGGGAGAGCCGGCCGGGCGGCCACGCGGCGCGCGCGTGGCGGCCGTGGCGGCCATCGCGTCCGGCATGGGTCAGCCCGCGCCCACCGCCGACCTCTTGCGACGCACCGCGTACAGGCCGGTACCGAGGACGGCAGGCCCCCGGCGGTCACCGACGGTGCGCCGACAGTCGGGGGGGGGGAGCCGTCTCCCGGCTCGGCAGACGCGGCCACACACCGGGCCTCGCGGGGCGCGTACTGCCGGGCTCCGTGAGATCGCCGCTACGCTGGGTATCGGATGCCCGGCGCGGCGCACCGGCGGGCCGACGGACCTCAGGGCCGGGCGGCGAGCGGCGGGCGGCGGGCGGCGAGCGCGACGGTTCGGGAGGCACCCATGGACTACTACGATCTCGGCACGCACACCCGTCCGGTGACGACCACGTCCGCCGAGGCACAGCTCTGGTTCAACCGAGGCCTGGTCTGGACGTACGCCTTCCACCACGAAGAGGCCGTCCGCTGCTTCGAGGCGGCCGCCGCGGCCGACCCCGGGTGCGCCATGGCGTACTGGGGCATCGCCTACGCCCTCGGCCCCAACTACAACAAGCCGTGGGAGTTCTTCGACGAGAAGGACCTCACCCGGACCGTCGAACGCACCCACGCCGCCGTCGAGCGGGCGCACGAGAAGGCGGCCGGTGCCACGCCCGTCGAGCGCGCGCTGATCGGCGCGCTGCGTGCCCGCTACCCGCAGTCCCGGCCGGCCGAGGACTGTGCGGTGTGGAACGCGCCGTACGCCGACAGCATGCGCGCGGTCTACGACCTCGACCCCGACGACCTGGACGTCGCCACCCTGTACGCCGACGCCCTGATGAACCTGACACCCTGGCAGCTGTGGGACCTGCCCACCGGCGAACCCGCCGAGGGCGCCCGCACGCTCGACGCCAAGGCGGTCCTCGAACGGGCGCTCGGCACGCGGGGCGGGCGCGCCCACCCGGGCGTCCTGCACATGTACCTCCACCTGATGGAGATGTCCCCGACGCCGGAGGCGGCACTGCCGGTCGCCGACCGGCTGCGCGACCTGGTCCCGGACGCCGGCCACCTCCAGCACATGCCCTCGCACATCGAGGTGCTGTGCGGCGACTACCGGCGGGTCGTGTCGGACAACAGCGCGGCGATCGCCGCCGACGAGAAGTTCCACGCGCGGGCCGGGGCGATGAACTTCTACACGCTGTACCGGTCGCACAACTACCACTTCAAGATCTACGGCGCGATGTTCCTCGGCCGGTCCGAGATCGCCCTGGAGACGGCGGCCCGGTTGGAGGCGTCCATCCCGGAGGAGCTGCTGCGGGTGCAGAGCCCGCCCATGGCCGACTGGCTGGAGGGCTTCCTCGCCATGCGCGTGCACGTGCTGATCCGGTTCGGCCGCTGGGCCGACATCCTCGGCCTGCCGCTGCCCGAGGACCGCGAACTGTACTGCGTGACCACGGCGATGCTGCACTACGCCCGGGGCGTCGCCCTCGCCGCGACCGGCCGGGTCGCCGAGGCGGAGGCGGAGCGGGAACTGTTCCGCGCGGCGGTCGACCGGGTGCCCGGGACGCGCATGCTGTTCAACAACACGTGCGTCGACATCCTGGCGGTCGCCTCCGCCATGCTCGATGGTGAACTCGCCTACCGCAAAGGCGACTTCGACGCCGCCTTCGCCGCTCTGGAGCGGTCCGTCGCCCTGGACGACAGCCTCCCGTACGACGAGCCGTGGGGCTGGATGCAACCCACCCGGCACGCCTATGGTGCGCTGCTGCTGGAGCAGGGGCGGGTCGCCGAGGCCGAGGCGGTCTACCGGGCCGACCTGGGACTGGACGACACCCTGCCGCGCCCCTGCCGGCACCCCAACAACGTCTGGTCCCTGCACGGTTTCCACGAGTGCCTGGTCCGGCAGGGCAGGACCGCCGAGGCGCGAATCGTCGCCCAGCAGCTGAAGGTCGCGACCGCCCTGGCGGACGTCCCCGTCGAGGCGTCCTGCTTCTGCCGCACCGACACGACCGCGCCGACCACGGATTCGCAACCGCCGCACTGCTGCGGCACGGACGACTGACGCCTGCCCCTGCGTCCGGGGTATGCGCTGCCCACGGCGAGTGCGGGCCGGGGTCGCCGGGCGGGGCGCTGGAGGAACTGACCAATCGCAAACGCGAGGCCGTCGTCCTGGTCGCGCAGGGTCTGTCCGATGACGAGATCGCAGACCGCATGGTCATCAGCCCGATGACCGCGAAGACCCACGTCAACCGGGCGACGACCAAACTCGGCGGCCGCGACCACGCCCAACTCGTAGTCATCGCCTACGAGTCGGGCCTGGTCACACCGCGCGCCTCAGCGGCGGCCGGACAAGCCGGGTGTGCAGAGATCAGAGTCGGCAGCGGAGAACTTGAGGCGTCCTGGGCCACTGGACGACACCGGCACGAGCCGGCGGCGGGATTCGAACCCGCGTTACCCGCTTGGAAGGCGAAGTATCCGCAGCCTGCGCACCTGCACGACAGCGAAGCTACCGTCGGGCGGCGGAGCAACGCACCTGGTTTTCACGCTCCCTGGACGCGTCCGTGACGGCCACCTCCGATGGACCCGCGCCTCCCCGGCGCCGTGGAGCGCACCCGTGCACGGATATTGCCACTGCATCGGCCACCCCCTATTCTCGCCGCCCAGAAAGCGCTTTCCCAGTGGCGTGCGGGGCCGCTGTCGAAGCGAGCACGGCAGTGCGTACGAGCACAGCGGTGCGTACGGGCGACACCCGGCATTCGACGACGCATGACGAATGGGGAGACGAGGATGAGACGACCAGCGGCCCTGCGACTCTACGCGGCACTGGGCACGATGGCCCTGGCGGCGGCGACCGGTGCGGTGCTGTCGGCGCCGGAGGCGTCGGCGGCGGCCACCGGCAGCGCGACTGGCTATGCGACCCAGAACGGCGGCACCACCGGCGGCGCGGGCGGGCAGACCGTGCGGGCCACCACCGGCACCGCCATCCACCAGGCCCTGTGCGGCCGGGCCAGCAGCAGCACCCCGATCACCATCGAGGTCGAGGGCACCATCAACCACGGCAACACCAGCAAGGTGTCGGGCGCCAGCTGCAACACGGCGGACGGGGTGATCGAGCTCAAGCAGATCAGCAACGTCACGATCGTCGGAGTCGGCAGTGGTGCCGTCTTCGACCAACTGGGCATCCACATACGCGAGTCCAGGAACATCATCATCCAGAACGTGACCGTCCGGAACGTCAAGAAGTCCGGCTCGCCCACGTCCAACGGCGGTGACGCCATCGGCATGGAGAGCGACGTCCGCAACGTCTGGGTCGATCACGTCACCCTGGAGGCGTCGGGCGGAGAGTCGGAGGGGTTCGACGGCCTCTTCGACATGAAGGACAACACCCAGTACGTGACCCTGTCCTACAGCATCCTGCGCAACTCGGGCCGGGGCGGCCTCGTCGGGTCCAGCGAGAGCGACCTCTCGAACGGCTTCATCACGTACCACCACAACCTGTACGAGAACATCGACTCCCGCGCGCCCCTGCTCCGCGGCGGCATCGCGCACATGTACAACAACCACTACGTGCGCCTCAACGAGTCCGGGATCAACTCCCGGGCCGGCGCCCGCGCCAAGGTGGACAACAACTACTTCGAGGACTCCAAGGACGTCCTCGGCACCTTCTACACCGACGCGGCCGGTTACTGGCAGGTCAGCGGCAACGTCTTCGACAACGTGACCTGGTCCGCCCCCGGCAGCGAGAACCACCCGGCCGGGCCGAACCCGCAGTCCAACACCACCGTGAGCATCCCGTACTCCTACCGCCTCGACACCGCGAGTTGCGTGCCGGGCGTCGTGAGCCAGACGGCGGGCGCCAACAAGGGACTTCGGGTGTCGGACGGCAACTGCACGCCGCAGACACCGACCCCGGCACCGACCAGCCCCACTCCGACGCCCACGCCGACCCCGACCACCCCCGCACCGACGCCCACCCCGCCCGCCGGGACCAACCTCAGCATCGGAGCAGGCTCGGACGGCTCCAGCAAGGCGGACGGCACGAGCTACGGCAATGTGCGGGACGGCGACATGAGCACCTACTGGTCGCCGGCCGGCTCGACCGGCTCCGTCTCCATCAAGTGGGGCTCGCCCACCACGGTGTCCAAGATCAACATTCGGGAGACATCGGCGGCCGCGGGCCGCATCGGCTCCTGGCGGGTCCTCAACGCCGACACCGGGGCCGTCCTCACCTCCGGCAGCGGAGCGGGCGTCATCACCGTTCCCCGGACCACACTGAGCAAGATCACCTTCGAGATCACCGGTTCGAACGGCACACCGCAGGTCGCGGAGTACGAGACCTACGCCGGATAGCGAAAACGGTGCCGCCGCCCGTCCCATGGGCGGCGGCACCGCACGCTTACGTGTTCCGCGGGGCAGGAATCCCTCAGTTGACCTGGTCGGCCGGCTGTCGCGGGCCCGCGGTGGCGGCCGACGCGGACTCCTCGGCGAGCCGTTCCATGCCGCTGGTGGTCTTGAGCGGCTTCTCCTTGATGAAGAGGACGGCGACGAGAGCGAGCAGCGCGAACGGCGTGGCGACGAGGAACAGATCGGCGGTGGCGACCCCGTAGGCGTGTTCCACGATGGCGCGCATCGGCGCCGGCAGTGTGGTCATGTCCGGGACGCCGTGCCCGGCGGCCTGTCCGGTCCCGGCGGAGGCGCCCGCCTCCGCCATGCTCTTGGTGATCTCGTCGGTGACGCGGTTGGCCAGGATCGCGCCGAGCACACTGGTGCCGATGGTGCCGCCCATGCTGCGGAAGAAGGACAACACGGAGGTCGCGGCGCCCAGTTCGGCGGCCGGGACATCGTTCTGGGCGGCCAGCACCAGGTTCTGCATCAGCATGCCGACGCCGATGCCGAGGACCGCCATGTAGAGGCTCAGCAGGGCGAAGTGCGTGTCGGTGTCGATCGTCGAGAGCAGGGCCAGACCGGCCGTCATCACGGCGGCGCCCGCGACCAGGTACACCTTCCACCTGCCGGTCGCGCTGATGATCTGTCCGGCGATCGTGGAGGACACCAGCAGGCCCAGGACCATGGGCAGGCTCATCAGGCCCGCTACGGTCGCGGACTTGCCCAGGGAGACCTGGAAGTACTGGGAGAGGAAGACGGTGCCGCCGAACATCGCCACACCGACCAGCAGGCTGGCGACGGTGGTCAGCGTGATGGTGCGGTTGCGGAAGATGCCCAGCGGGATGACCGGCTCGGCGGCCCGCGACTCGACGTAGACCGCGGCGGCCAGCAGGACCACACCCGTACCGGTCAGCGCAGCGGTCTGCCAGGAGGCCCAGTCGAACCGGTTGCCCGCCAGCGAGACCCAGATGAGCAGCGCGCAGACCCCCGCGACGATCAGGAAGGCGCCCAGGAAGTCGATCTTCACGTCCCCGCGCCGTACGGTCGGCAGCTTCAGAGTGCGCTGGAGCAGCACGATGGCCAGCAGCGCGAACGGGACGCCGATGAAGAAGCACCAGCGCCAGCCAAGCCAGGAGGTGTCCACCAGCACGCCGCCGATCAGCGGCCCGGCCAC
Organism: Streptomyces sp. NPDC030838; assembly: GCF_055572035.1. Lineage (NCBI taxonomy): Bacteria > Bacillati > Actinomycetota > Actinomycetes > Kitasatosporales > Streptomycetaceae > Streptomyces > Streptomyces sp. NPDC030838. The sequence goes on from NZ_JBVIED010000010.1 coordinate 161,906, forward strand.
GGTGCCGACGGCGAACACGGCGCCGAAGATGCCGGAGTACTTGCCCAGCCGCCGGGGCGGGATGATGGCCGCCATCACGACCTGGGCCAGAGCGGTGAGACCGCCCGCGCCGATGCCCTGCGCCACCCGGCTGAAGATGAGCAGGCCCACCTCGTGGGAGAACCCGGCCAGCAGCGAACCGACCACGAACATTCCCAGGGAGAGCTGGAGCAGCAGTTTCTGGTTGTAGAGGTCGGACAGCTTGCCCCACAGCGGCACGGTCGCCGTCATGGCCAGCAGTTCCGCGGTGACGACCCAGGTGTAGGAGGACTGACTGGCCCCCAGGTCGGCGATGATCCGGGGCAGCGCGTTGGACACCACGGTGCCCGCCAGGATGGCGACGAACATGCCGGCCATCAGCCCGGACATCGCCTGGAGTATCTGCCGGTCGGACATGGCGGTGGGTGACGCCTGTTCCGGCGCCGGTGTCGCGTTCACGAGGTCTCTTTCGGGTTGGGTGGCGGTGCGCATACGTCCGGACAGGGGCCGTTCGCGCGCGGCGCGCCGGGTACATACAGGGGGAAGAGCATCGACCTGACGGGTCGTCGGATGCGATGCCTGTCCTCAGCGCTCTCCGGCCGTCCGGGGCGGCGTGGACAGCCCGGCGGCGAGGTGGTCGAACGCCTCCTGGAAGACGTCCGCGAAGGCCCGTTCCTCCTGCCGCACGCACCAGTGCTCGAAGGCGACCCGGACGGCGGTCACGGCGACGGCGGCCAGCAGACGGGGATACAGGTCCAGGGCGCGCCTGCGGCTCTCCTCCTCGGCGGACGGTGCGGCACGGCCGCCCGCGCCGGTCCGTCCGGCGAGTGTCTCCGCCAGCTCGAGTTCGTCGGCGGCGTAGACGCTGAGGCTGCGGGCGAGCAGCCGGGGCGACCGGCGCAGCACCGCAGCGTGGAGCTGCCACAGCTCGTGCTGCTGCTCGACCTCCGCCAACTCCTCCGCCATGGCCCGGCGCAGCGCCTGGAGCGGGGTGAGGTCCGAGGGGGCGTCGAGGACCGCGCGGCGGATCCGGGCGCCGGACTCCGCGCCGATCATGACGAAGGCGTCGTCACGGGAGTCGAAGTAGTTGAAGAACGTCCGGGGTGACACCCCTGCCGCCTCGCTGATCGCCTCCACGGTGACGTTCTCCGCCCCGTGCTCCGCCGCCAGCCGGACCGCCGCTTCGACGAGGGCGGCACGCGTCGCCCTCTTCTTACGCTCACGCAGCCCGCTCTGCGGGGCACTCTCCTTCGCCACATTTTGCATGGTACGCAAACATGCAGAGCCTGCAAAATCCTCGGACTCAGCGCACCTCCGGCGAACCGGGCCCTCGCGTACGCCGAACACCCTCACGGCCCCACAATTCACGCACACTGCCCACACATTTCCATCACCTTCGGTAGGCTCCTGGCGCACCATTCGCACCACTGAGGGGGGACCTACCTCATGCGCAAGCGCTACGCGATATCCACCGCGGCGGCTTCCGCCGGTCTGCTGGCCGCCGTTGCCGCCACTCCCGCCCAGGCGGCCGAGTACTCGTCGGCCCTGAAGATCAAGGGCATCCAGTACGACGCGCCGGGCCGGGACGACAACCGGTGCAACGGCGGCAACACCAAGGACGAGTACCTGACGATCAAGAACTACTCGCGCAGCACGACCGTCAACCTCAAGGGTTACGTCGTCAAGGACGCCGCAGGCAACAAGTACGCCTTCACCGCCGACCACAAGCTGGAGCCCGGCGACTATGTGAAGTTGCGCGGCGGGCGCGGAACGGAATCCGACCGGTACAACGTCGCCTACCGCCAGAACTGCAACTTCATGTGGAACAACGACAAGGACACCATCTACCTGTACAAGCCGTCCGGCGCCCGCGCCGACGTGCACTCGTACACCAAGCGTGACCACGACCGGGACGGCAACGGCTACATCACGTACCACGGCTGACCCCGCCCGGCACGCCGCCCGCCGCGCGTACGCGGCGGGCGGTGAGTTCGGTTCGATGGACCGTCAGGCCATCAGGCCGTCAGGGGTAGGAGACGACCGTCGACGGGATGGTCGCGGTGCCCTCCGTGGGGGCACCCGTGTCGTTGATGACGTGGTCGAAGTGGCCGTTGCCGCCGAGTGAGACGGTGAGCAGGCTGTGGAACTTCACGCCGGGCTTCACCGGGGCCTTGAAGCCGTGGTCCTGGCGGATCGTCGGGTCGACGTTGTAATAGCAGTAGCTGCCCATGCCCCAGCCCTCGTGGGTGTCGACCGAGTCGTCGACCCGGTAGGCCGCGTAGCCCTTGGTGGTGCCGTTCTGGATGGCGGCCTGGTTCGGGGCGTCGTACGCCTTCTCGTTCTGGAAGAAGATCGTGCGGCCGCGCTCGCCGTACCACTCCACGTCGTACTTGTTGAAGTGCTCCACGAACAGACCCGTGGCCAGCACGTCGTCACCGTTGACGCGTACGCCGTAGTCGGCGCGGTTGGTCTCCCAGCCGACGCCCTCGCCGTGGTCGGCGCGCCACACCCAGGTGTGGTCGATGACGGTGTCGTCGTTGTTCACGACCATGCTGGTGGTGGCCTTGCCGGCGCCCGCCCCGCCGATGCGGAGGTACACGTCCTGGACGGTGGTGGGGTTGGCGGAGTGGTCGGCGGAGGCGTTCTGCGGGCCGACCTCCAGCAGGGTCGGGGAGCTGACCGGTCCGGCGTCGATCAGGAAGCCCGCCAGGCGTACGCCGTCGACGTCGGCGACGCGCATGGCGGTCACGCCGTTGTCCGGGATGATCGTGGCCAGGCCCAGGCCGAGCACGATGGTGTCGGGCCGGTTGATCTCGATGGTCCGGTCGACGTGGTAGACCCCGGGTGTGAAGAGCAGGTGCAGGCCCTGGGCCAGGGCCTGGTTGATGGTGGCCGCGGTGGTGCCGGGCTTGACCACGTAGAAGCGGCTGAGGGGGATGGACTGACCCTGCGGAGAGCCGCTCGCCCATGTGGTGCCGCGGGCGTTGGTGCGCTTGGCCGGTGCGAACACCTTGTACTCGGCGCCGTCCAGGTAGAGGAACGGCTTCTCGCGCGAGATCGGGGTGTTCGCCAGGGTGGTGTAGCGCGGTTCGGGGAAGCTGTTCGCCGGGGCGCCCTCGACGCCGGAGAAGACCTGGTTCCACACGGAGTTCGACCAGCCGCCGATGGCGCTGTCGCGCGTGTACCACTGCTGCTGCGAGTAGTTGCCGATCTGCCCGTCGATCTTCGAGTCGGCGATGTAGCCGCCGCTGGCCCAGCCGTAGCCGTTCGGGGCGAGGTTGAGACCGCCCTTCACGTGCATCCGGCGGAAGGACGAGGCCTGGGAGACCGCCCACCGGTTGGTGCCGCTGACCGGATTGACCGCGAGGTTCTCCGCGGCGCGCCAGAAGTTCTGCGTGGCGTTGCCGTTGAACCAGCCCGCGTCGACGGTGATGTCCCCGTTGATCAGGGTGTCGTCGGGCTTCAGGCCGAGGCCCGCGATCTGGGTGTAGAAGCCGATCTGGGCGTTGAGGTTGTGATAGGTGCCCGGCTTGAAGAGGAACGCGTGCCGGCCGCTGCCGAACTGCGCGGACTCCTGCTGCTTGAACACCGCGTCGAGCTTGCCCTGGATGTCGGGGGTCGACGGGTCGATGACGTGCACGTTCGGGCCCAGGTCGCCGCCGCCCGGCAGTGGGGTCGTGTCGCCGGTGCCGTAGACCTGGAACTCCCAGAGGGAGTAGCCGTAGCCGGTGGCTCGGGTCACGCCCTGGACGCGGACGTAGCGGCCGGTGCCGGTGACGGCGAGGTCGTCGGTGCCGCCGTCGCCAGACATCACCGACTTCACGGTGCGCCAGTCGGTGCCGTCGGCCGAGAGCTGGATGTCGTACGCCCTGCCGTAGGCGGCCTCCCAGGTGAGCACGACACGGCTGATGTCGGCGCTCCTGCCCAGGTCCACCTGGAGCCACTGGTCGTCGCTCCACTGGCTCGCCCAGCGCGTGCCGGTGAGGTTGCCGTCGACGGCCGCGGAGGCGGCGAAGGCGGCGCCCTCGGTCGACGACGCGGTCGCCGTCCTGCCCTGCGAGAGCGGCACGGGCTCGGCATGGGTCACGGTGGCCGGTACGAGCGCCAGCAGGGTTCCGATCAGGGAGGAGACCAGAGCGCCGGCGGTGGCGCGTCTGGCTGCGGGGGCGGAGCGCCGGAAGGCCGGCGGTATCCCGACTGGAGGCATGGGGGCTCCTCTTGGGTTGGCTGGACTGGATGAAGGGAGAAGAGTGTGGGAGAGCGCGGCACCCGCCGACGGCTCAGGACACGGCGTCGCGGTGAGCCCGGATGATCTCCGCGTACCGGCGCCCGCTGCTCTTGACGGTGCGCTTCTGCGTCGCGTATTCCACGTGGACCAGGCCGAAGCGCTTGTCGTAGCCGTACGCCCACTCGAAGTTGTCCAGCAGGGACCACGCGTAATAGCCGGCCAGCGGGGCGCCCTTGCGCAGGGCGCGGGCGCAGGCGGCGAGGTGGTCCTCCAGGTAGCGGGTGCGCTCGGGGTCGTGGACGGTGCCGTCGGGGGCGACGGTGTCCGGGTAGGCGGAGCCGTTCTCGGTGACGTAGATGCGGCGCACCCCGTAGTCGTCGGTCAGCCGCATCAGCATGCTCTCCAGGCCCGCCGCGTCGACGGGCCAGTCCATGCCGGAGCGCGGCACGCCGGGCACCCTGACCTCGCGGGCGTACGGCACGGGGCCGTCGGGGTCGTCGACGACGACCGCCGGGAAGTAGTAGTTGAGACCGTGCCAGTCCGTCGGGGTCGCCATCACCTCGAGGTCGCCGGGGCGTTCGGGCAGTTCGACGCCGTACAGCTCGCGCATGTCGGCGGGGAAGCCGCGGCCGTGGACCGGGTCGAGCCACCAGCGGTTGGTGTGTCCGTCCAGGCGGACGGCGGCGGCCGCGTCCTCGGGGCGGGCGGAGGCCGGTTCGACGGTGGAGTGGTTGGTGACCAGGCCGATCCGCGCGCCGGGCGCGGCGGCGCGGACCGCCTGGACCGTAAGGCCGTGGGCGAGGAGCAGGTGGTAGGAGGCCCGTACGGCGGCGGTGAGGTCGGTCAGGCCCGGGGCCATACGGCCCTCCAGATGGCCGATCCAGCCGGAGCACAGCGGCTCGTTGAGGGTGGCCCACTGGGTGACCCGGTCGCCGAGCCGGGCGGCGACGACGGAGGCGTAGGCGGCGAGGTGTTCCGCGGTGTCGCGTTCGGTCCAGCCGCCGCGGTCCTGGAGGGCCTGCGGCAGGTCCCAGTGGTAGAGGGTGACGGACGGGGTGATGCCGGCGGCGAGCAGTCCGTCGACGAGCCGGTCGTAGAAGTCGAGGCCCGCGGGGTTGACGGGCCCGTCACCGCCGGGCACGACCCGGGGCCAGGCCACGGACATCCGGTAGCCGTCGGTGCCCAGCTCCTTCATCAGGACGATGTCCTCGGGCCAGCGGTGGTAGTGGTCGCAGGCGATGTCGCCGTGGTCGTCGTTGTCCACCCGGCCGGGCGTGTGGCTGAAGGTGTCCCAGATGGACGGGGCACGGCCGTCCTCGGCCACCGCTCCCTCGATCTGGTACGCGGAGGTCGCGGTGCCCCAGGTGAAGTCGGCCGGGAAGGCCGCCAGGTCGAGGGCGTGCGGGGCTGCGGATTCGGACACGGGGAACCTTTCGGGAAGGGAGGCAGACGGACGTGCGGGAGCGGGCGCTACTTCACGGCGCCGGCGGTCAGGCCGGTGATCAGGTAGCGCTGGAGGAGCAGGAAGCCGGCGACGACCGGCACGCTCACCACCAGGGAGGCGGCCATGATCTGGTTCCAGTACACGTCGTTGAGCGTGGAGTAGCCCTGGAGGCCGACGGCGAGGGTGCGGGTGGTGTCGTTGGTCATGACGGAGGCGAAGAGGACTTCGCCCCAGGCGGTCATGAAGGCGTACACGGCGACCGCGACGATGCCGGGCACGGCCGCCGGGACGATCACCCAGAACAGCGCGCCGACCGGACCGCACCCGTCGACCCTGGCGGCCTCGTCCAGGTCACGCGGGATGGAGTCGAAGTACCCGATGAGCATCCAGATGGAGAACGGCAGCGAGAACGTCAGGTAGGTGAGGATCAGCGCGCCGCGCGAGCCGAAGAGGGCGATGCCGGTGGCGTTGCCGATGTTGACGTAGAGGAGGAACAGCGGCAGCAGGAAGAGGATGCCGGGGAACATCTGCGTCGACAGGACCGTGACGGTGAAGACGCGTTTGCCGCGGAAGTCGTAGCGGCTGACGGCGTAGGCGGCGAACACCGCGATGACCACCGAGCAGACGGTGGCGGCACCCGCGACGATCAGGGAGTTGGTGAAGTAGCGGGCGAGCGGGACGGTCTGCCAGATGTCGAAGTACGGCCGGACGGTGAGCCCCGAGGGGATCCACTGGAACTTCCCCGAGACGTCCGCCAGCGGTTTGAGCGAGCTGGAGACCATCACGTACACAGGCAGCAGGACGAACGCGGTCAGCGCGGTGAGGAAGATCCGCCGGGTCCAGAGGAAGGACCGCGGGGCGGACATCGGCGAGCGCGGGGGCCGCCGCTGCGAGGTGTCAGGCACGGGCCTTCCTTCCCCGGTCGGTGACGAGCAGATAGATCCCGGTCACGACGAGCAGGAACAGCAGCAGCAGGACGGACATGGCCGAGCCGGTGCCGAAGTTCCAGGTCTGGAACGAGGTCTGGTAGATGTGCAGCGAGATCAGGTCGGCGGACTCGGGGGCGGCCTTCCCGAAGAGCACGAACGGCGTGTTGAAGTCGTTGAACGTCCACAGGAACAGCACGAGCACGAGCACCTGGTTGACCGGGCGCAGCGACGGCAGGGTGATGTGCCGGACCTGCTTCCAGATGCCGGCGCCGTCCAGGGCGGCGGCCTCGTACAGGTCCCGGGGGATGTTCTGCAGCCCGGCCATCAGGGTCAGGAAGGCGAACGGCCAGCCCTTCCACACGGAGACGGTCAGCAGCGCCCAGAAGGCGTTGTCGCCGACGAGCCAGAAAGCCGGGGCGTCGCCGATGCCCAACTGGTCGTGGAGGACGTGGTTCACCAGGCCGTTGTCGCGCTGGAACATGAACACCCAGGTGATGACGGCGGCGTAGACGGGCAGCGCGTACGGGACGAGGAAGAGGGTGCGCAGCAGGCCGCGGCCGCGGAACCGCTCCTGCAGGAAGATCGCGGCGGCGGTGCCGATCAGCCAGCACAGGCCGACCGAGCAGACGGTGAACAGGCAGGTGGTCAGGAAGGACTTCAGCAGTGCCTGGCCGACGGGGGCGTTGAAGTCGACGGCCATCCGGAAGTTGCCGAGGCCGGACCAGGGGGCCGAGGACCAGTTGGAGATGTGGAACTGGGTGAGTTCCTTGAAGCTCATGACGATGCCCATGAGCATCGGCACGAGGTGGACGAGGAGTTCGAGGACGAGGGCGGGCAGGAGCAGCAGGTAGGGCAGTCCGATGTGGTGCGGCCGCCCGGAGCGGCGGGGCTTCCGCCGCGCTCCGGGACGGTTGTGCCGCCCCGCCGTCTTCGGCCCCGGCTCGTGGTGGCGGGATGCGACGGTCGTGGTCATGGCAGGCCCGCGCCTACTTCTCGGGCATCTGCTGCTGGGCCTCTTCGAGTTTCCGCCGCACCGACTCCGTGGTGACGGGACGGCCGGCGGCGGCGTCGGCGAAGAGGTCCTTGACGGCGGTGCCGACGACGGTCTCGAACTGGGACTCCTCCGGCACCTGCGGCAGGGCGGCGGCGCTGGTGGCGAGGGTTTCGCGCAGCACGGCTACCGCCGGGGTGCTGAACGCGGGGTCGGACTGGGCGCTCTTGACCGGCGGGATGGAGCCGTAGGCCTTGTTGAGGACCTTCTGCTCCTCGTCGCTGGTCATGAACTCCACGAACCTCAGGGCGCCGTCGAGGTTGTCGGTGTTCTTGAACACCGCCATGTTGATGCCGGCGACCATCGAGTTGACGGCCGTGCCCGGGCCCGGCTCGCCGGACGGGACGGGGGCGGGGGCGACGCCCCAGTCCTCGTCCTTCATGCCCTGGGCCTTGAACGTGGCCGAGGCGGTCTGCCACAGCACCATGCCGGTCCTGCCCTTGGAGAAGTCGCTCAGGGACTGGTTCTGGGCGTACTCCGCGTTGCCCGGCGCGACGATCTTGTGCTTGGCCATCAGGTCGACGTACTGCTTGACCGCGGCGACCGCGCCGTCGGAGGTGAAGTCCGGCTTGCCGTCGGGGGTGAAGAAGTCGGCGCCGTGCTGTTTGCCGAGGACGAAGACCTGGTGGATGTTGTTGGACAGGTTGGCGCCCTCGACGCCGATGCCGTTCTTGCCCTTGGCGGTGAGCTTCTTGCCGGCGGCGACGACCTCGTCCCAGGTGGCCGGCGGCTTCTCGATGCCGGCTTCCGCGAACAGCTTCTTGTTGTAGTAGAGGGCGTACGCCATCGAGTACAGCGGTACGGCCGCCGGGTCCTGCCCCTGGACGCCGGTCGAGCCGAGCGCGGACTCCACGAAGCGGTCCCTGCCGCCGATCCTGTCGAGGTTCCGCTCGTCCCAGGGCAGCAGCGCGCCACTGGCCTGGAGCGAGGCCGACCAGGTGTTGCCGATGTTGAGGACGTCGGGGCCCTGGCCGGAGGTGGTGGCGGTGAGGATCCGGTTCAGCAGGTCGGACCAGGGCACGACCTCCAGCTTCACCTCGATGCCGGTCCGCTTCTCGAACTTGTCGAGCTCCGGCTGGAGGACCTTCTTGTCGACCTCGATGTTCGCCCCCTGGTTGGAGGCCCAGTACGTGAGAGTCCTCGGCGAGTCGTTCGATCCTCCGCCGGTCGCCGAACCACCGCCGCACGCCGAGGCGGCGAGCGCGAGGGACAAGGTGACGGCACCGGTGAGTGCGGCTCTGAATCTGCGCATGCTCCTGGGACCCTTCCGGGGGATGGCATGAGGGAACCGGCACGGCGAGCGCCCCGCGACAGGCCACCGCGCCGACTTAATTTATGCCGTGAGTTAAAGGGCCGTGGGAAGTCCGCGTCAAGGCCCTTGCCGCGGGTACGCTCCCGCTCGACGACGCCGGATACGGGGCGAGGCGCCGTCGGGAGATGGCCGGAAGGTGCGTGACCTGCGGCGCGAGTGCGGCACCGGTGTTCCGCAACGGTTGTGTCGCGACGAGCGGTTCAGCCGCCCACCGGCGCTGTCCGCACTGTTGGCGGAGTCAGCCCGCTGCGGGCAGGGCCCGTTCGAAGACCACCATGGTGCGGCCGGGGCCGTCGTAGTCCTCGACGGTCCGGGCGTCGAAGCCGAGGCTGCGGTGGAAGGCGACGGAGGTGGTGTTCCCGACGGAGGTGATCGCCTTCAGTCGCCGTGCGCCCTGCCGTCGCGCGGCCTGTTCGAACGCCGCGTAGAGACGGCGTCCGAGGCCCGCGCCCCGGGCGTCGTCCCGGGTGGCGATCAGATGCACGTAGCCGGTCGCGTCGGGGGTGACGAAGCCGATGAGATATCCGCGGATGCCGTCATCGGCGCGGGCCACGAGGCAGGTCGAAGGGAATTCGTGCACCAGGGTGACGAGATGCAGTGAGCGAAGGTCGCGTTCGCCCCAGTAACGGGAGTGCTCGGCCACGACCCGGTGGAAGTCGGCTATGCCGGCCTGAGTGATCTCTACATCCATGGGGCGATCATGGCAGCTCTTTCCTCCCGCAAGCCGGGTGAAATACCGTCAGGTCCGCGTGCGGCATGGTCGTGGGAGTCGGGTTGTCGGTCTCCTCGGCGACGACGACGTACCGCCGGTTCCCGGCGTCCAGCTTCCGGTCGAGGCCCTTGTCGCCGCCGAGGCGGGCCTCGGTCGCGTACACGCCGTCGCCTTGGTGGCGGTAGGCGGCGAGGTCCGGATACCGGTCCCGGTCGTAGTCGGCGACGGCGACAGCGCGCGGTTCGTTCAGGTCGACGTGGTGGTCGCTCTGGCCGCGCCCGCGTGCCGAGAACGGCCCGAGCCGCAGTTCGGAGACGTCCGGCTCGATCGGATCGTCGCCCCGGAACTCGTCGGTGGCGGCGACGAACAGATCGGTCCAGCCGTCGCGGTCGAAGTCGGCGACGACCGCGAGCACATCCTCCGCGTCCTCGCCGCGGTCCCCGACGAGGTCCCTGGGTCCGACCGTTGTGCCCTCACCGTCCTTGGCGCCGAAGGTGAGGGTGAGACCGGCGCCGGTGAGGTCGGCGTTCGAGGCACGGTCGGCCGTACCGTCGCCGTCGAAGTCGGCGACGAGGCCGCCGGACGGCGTCACACACGGACCGATCGCCGGCCCGGCCGTCGGACGCGGGGGTGGGTCGCCCCGGCCGTCACCGCATGCCGCGACGAGGGCGACCGCGACCGCGAGCACCACCGCGCGGCGCGCCCGCCCGACCGTCCGTCCCCCACCGCGCACGTGGTGACCGCCTCTCCCCTGAGCCTCAGCAAGCCAGTCGCAAGCGAGTTCGCAAGCGAGGTGATCCTAGACGCCGTCCACGGGCCCGGTCGGATCGTCCCCGTGTCGCGGCGGGACCCGCCCCGTGATCGCCATAGGATCCGGGCGTGGCACACACCATCGACGAGCTCGTGGAACTGCAGCGGGCAGCCAATGCCGCACACGCCGAGATGCAGCGCCTCCGGGACGCTTTCGGCAAGCCCACCGAGGGGAGGTGGGCCGCCGAGCAGCACACCGAGTGGGAGACCGCCTGGCGGGCCTGGAGCGACCTCTCCCGCCAGGTGCAACTGGCCGTCACCGAGCACGCGGAGGCCGAGGGCGTCCCGCGGAGCAAGGTGGAGGCGGAGGTCCAGCGGAGGGCTCGGGAGCCGGAGCAGGACGGCACCGAGGGATCGTAGCCCGGCGGTGGTGGAACGGGGGGAACGCACGGTGCGGTGGCGCTTTTCGGACGACGGCGGGAACGGGGACGCGCACGGCGGCCCGTCGGTGTGGGCGCGGGGGCGGCTCCTCGCCGCGCTCGCCGTACTCACGGCCGGCCTGCTGGTCTGGCACCGTGCGATACCCAACTCCGTCGGCCGTCTGGGCAGCCTGCTGGAGACGTTCCTGCCGTGGCTCGGTCCGGCGGTCGTCGTGTTGCTCTGTCTCGCGCTGCTGCGCCGCTCGCCCCTCGCGCTGGTGGCGCTGCTTCTCCCGGCGGCGGCCTGGACGTATCTCTTCGGCGGGCTGCTGCTGCCCCGGGCCGGGGCCGGTGGGGAAGACCTGCTCGTGGTGCAGCACAACGTCAGCGACGAGAACACCAATCCGGCGGGTACGGCCCGCGCGCTGGCCCGTGTCCGGCCCGACCTCATAGCGCTGGAGGAGCTGGTTCCGCCGGCGCTGGCGGTCTACGAAGAGATCCTGGCCCCGGACTACCCCTTCCACGCCGTCCGGGGCACCGTCGGGCTCTGGTCGAGGTATCCGCTGCGCGACGTCCGGCCGCTGGACATCAAACCCCGGGGGATCACGGAGCCGTGGAACCGCGCGCTGCGGGCCGTCGTCCGCGCGCCGCGGGGCGAGATCGCCGCGTACGTCGCCCATCTGCCGTCGGTCCGCGTCCGGGCGAGCGGCCTCGCGTCCGCCCGGCGGGACGAGAGTGCCCGGTTGCTGGGCGAGGCCGTCGCCGCCGAGAAGCTGCGGACGGTGGTGGTGCTCGGCGACCTCAACGGCACGGTCGACGACCGTGGACTGGCTCCGCTCACCTCGCGGATGAACGTGCCGCGACGGGGCTTCGCCTTCAGCTTCCCCGCGGCCTTTCCGCTGGCCCGGATCGACCAGGTCATGGCCCGCTCCGCGACGGTCGCCGACATCCGCGCCCTGCCCGCCACCGGCAGCGACCACCTGCCGGTCGCGGCCCGCGTGAAACCGCTTGGCGGCTGAGGCGCTGCTCTGTACGGTGGGACCGTTCGTGTCGATCGTGACCGGCACAAGCGACGAGCAGAGCAGGAAGGTGAGGTTGATGACCGCGCTCGAGGCCACCGCGTCCGGCGCCCGGGTCCCCCTCACGTCCCGGGTCGTGGCCTGATCTCGTCCTGTCCTTCCTCGCCGGGAGCGTGAGCTCGCGAGGGATCGTCACACGAACGCTTCTACGGAACGGATCCGTATCTGTCATGAGCAACACCTGGATCACGCGCGCCGAGACTCCCGGCGACCGCACCGCCGTCCGTGAGATCCTCCTCGCCGCCTTCCCCACCGCGGAAGAGGCCGACCTGGTCGACGCCCTGCGCGCCGACCCCGCCGCGTGGCTCGACGGGCTGTCCGTCGTCGCCGCGGACGAGCACGGCGAGGTCGTCGCCCTCGCGCTGCTGACGCGCTGTCACATCGGCGAGGTCCCGGCCCTGTGCCTGGCCCCGTGCGCCGTACGGCCCGAACGGCAGCGCACCGGTGCCGGCTCGGCGGCCATCCGCGCCGCCCTGCGGGCGGCCAGGGAGGCGGGCGAGCGGTACGTCGTCGTCCTCGGGCACCCGACGTACTACCCGAGGTTCGGCTTTACCCGCGCCTCCGCGTACGGCATCAAGCTGAGCATCGACGTCCCGGACGAGGCGCTCATGGCCCTCGCCCTCGACGCCGAGCATCCGCTGCCCGGCGGCACCGTCCGCTACGCCGCGGCCTTCGGCATCTGACCGAGCCCGCCGGGCGGGGACGCGACGGTGCCCCCGCCCGGCGCCTTCAGGAGCCTCGGTCCCACGAGTTGAAGAGCACTTCCGTCAGCTGCGCGCGCTCCTCAGGGAGGGCAGGCCGACGGGGCGGTGGACCGGGCCGCCGTCCAGGGCTCGGGTGAGCCGCTCGCGTACGCGGGTGACGTCGACGGGGGTGCGCAACGGTGCGGCGGTGCGGCAGCCGGGCAGGGTGGCCTTGGCCAGGGTGCTCAGCAGGGCGCGGGGCCCGCTGTCGATGAAGGTGGTGTAGCCGGCCCGGCGCATCGTGTGCAGGGTGCGGACGAAGGACAGGGGCGCGGTGAGGTGGGCGGCCGCGGCGCTGCGGAGCTGGGCCGGGCTGCGGGCGGGCCGGCCGGACGCCGCGGTGTAGACGGTGAGGGCGGGCGGGTGCAGCCGCTGTGTCCGCAGCAGGCGGCGGTAGGCGCGGTGCACGTCGGTGAGCAGCGGATGGTGGAAGGCCGTACGGCTGGTGAGCGGGGTGGCGCGATGGCCGCGGTCGCGGGCGGCCTGCCGGGCGAGGGCGAGGTCGCCGTCGGGTCCGGAGAGGACCGTCTGGGCGGGGGCGTTGTGGGCGGCGATCCGTACCTGTCGCAGGCCGCAGGCGTCGAGCAGGCCGGCCGTCTGGTCGGTGGTCATGTCGGTGGCCAGCAGGCCCGCCGAGGGCAGCCCGGCGTCGCGCAGCATCCGGTCGCGGACGTGCAGCAGCCAGGCGCCCTGCCGCACGGTGATGGCCCCGGCGACGGTGAGTGCCGCCAGGTCGCCGATGCTGTGCCCGAGGACGGCGTCGACGGGGGTGTGCAGGGACCTGAGCAGGACAGCGGCCGAGGCGACGACGGCGGCGTAGGTGGCCAGGTCGAAGGCGAGCGGATGCCGGGCCACCAGGTCGTCGGGGCCCGGCGCGCTCTCGTCGGTGAGGAGCGTGCTCACCGGTGGTGCGGGGCCGTCGGGGCAGAGGGTGTCGACGGTGTCCAGGACGGTCCGTACGGCGGGGATATCCCGCAGGTGGCGGAGGGCGCCCGGGAGGTAGGCGCCCTGTCCCGGGCACATCAGCACGGTGCCCGGTGAACCGCCGGCGGAGGCGGGCTCGGCGCGGGTCATGAGGCGGTGGTGAAGGCCAGCGCCACATTGTGGCCGCCGAACCCCATGCTGGTGCTGACCGCCGCCAGGGGCCCGGCGGGCAGCGGGCGGGGATCGGGGCCCGCGACGTCGAGTGCGATCGCCGGGTCCAGGCGGTCGAGGGTGGACACGGGCGGTGCGACGCGCTCGCGCAGGGCGAGCACGGTGAGGACGGCCTCGATGGCTCCCGCGGCGCCCAGGGTGTGTCCCAGGGCGGCCTTGGGCGCGCTGACCACGATGTCGCGCAGCGCCTCCCCGAACGCGCTGCGCAGCGCCTGGGCCTCGCAGAGATCTCCGACCGGCGTCGACGTGGCGTGGGCGTTGACGTGCCGGATCTGCTCGGCGGCCAGCCCCGCGTCGTGCAGGGCGGCCGTGACCGCGGCGGCGCAGCCGGTGCCGCCGGGCGCGGGCTGGGCGATGTGGTGGCTGTCGTTGGTGATGGCGGCGCCGGTCAGGTGGCCGTGGACGCGGGCGCCGCGGGCCGCTGCGTGCGCCGGGCTCTCCAGGACGAGCATGCCCGCGCCCTCGCCCATGACGAATCCGTCCCGGTCGGCGTCGAAGGGGCGGGAGGCCCGCTTGGGGTCGTCGTGACGCCGGGACAGGGCCTGGAGACGGGCGAAGCCGGCGAGGGCGACGGGGACGAGGGCGGCCTCGGCGCCTCCCGCGACGACGATGTCGGCCTGTCCGTCACGGATGAGGGAGAGAGCCTGGGCGAGGGCCTCGGCGCCCGAGGCGCAGGCGCTGACCGGGGCGTGCACCCGGGCCTTGGCGCCGACCATCAGCCCCACTTCGGCGGCGGCCTGGTTGGGCAGCATCATCGGGATCGCCCGTGGGCTGACCCGGCCGACGCCGCCCGACTCCAGTCGGCGGTGCTGTTCGAGGATGCTGCCGAGTCCGCCGAGGCCCACCCCCACGATCACGGCCACGCGGGTGCCGGCCTCGGAGAGCGCCGTCGCGAGTCCCGCGTCGCGCAGCGCCTCCCGGGCGGCCACGAGGGCGAGTTGTGCGGCACGGTCGCAGTGCGAGGCCTTCGCGGTGGACAGCACCGTCCGGGGATCGACCGCCGCCGGCGCCGCGAGATGCACCTGCGCGGGTCCGGAGGGCCCCCCGAAGTCGAGGCAGTCGATGCCGCACTCCCCGGCCAGCAGGGCCGTCCACGTGGAGGGCACGTCACCGCCCAGGGGCGTGGTCGCCCCCAGACCGGTGACAGCCGCCACGGCGGTCCCGTCGGCCGGATCGAGCGGGTGGTGCCGCGGGCTCATGCGAGGTCCCCGGCAGGGGCGGGCAGGACGGTCGCCAGATGGGCGACGATCTGACGCACCGTGGCGAGCTGCTCGGCCTCCTCCGTGGGCACCTCGATCTGCCAGTGGTCCTCGATGGCCGCGACCAGTTCCAGCCTGGCCAGCGAGTCGACGCCCAGGTCGTCCTTCAGCGAGCTGTCGAGCCGGACGTCCTCGGCGGACAGGTCCTCGACCGTGGCGGCCAGCAGCTCACGGAGGGCGTCGAACAGCTGTCCTTCGTCGGTGGTCATCGCGGGGTCCCTTCCTCGTCGGTACGGCAGCGGCACGGCCGGGCTGCCGGATGCTGCCGACAGCCTTTCCGAGCGTCCGGACGGGCAAGCCGTGCGTGCGGTGGCCGATGAAGCATCCGGTGCACCCGAGGAGCGCCTCACCGGCGGGCCTGGCTTCCGTACGCGTTCAAGCGCCCCGCTCGGCGTTCAGGGTGGGGGGCGGTGAGCGCGTAAGAGCAGCCGTCACCCTTACGCCACACAGGACGGGCCGGTCGACGCCCTGTCCTCCAGGCTGGGCAGGGTCACCGCTGATCCACGGAGAGCTCACATGTCGATGGCGTTCGGTTCGCCCTTTGGTTCGTCCGATCCGTTCAGCGATCTCCTGAACCGGTTCTTCGGAATGTCGCCGGCGTCGTCTCCCCCGGCCGTGCAGCGGGTGCCGATCGGGCGGCTGCTGACCGAGTCGTCGCACGAACTCCTCGGCCTGGCCGCCCGGAAGGCGGCCGAGGACGGCACGTCCGACCTCGACACCGAGCATCTGCTCTGGGCGGCCACGCAGGTCGACCCGGCCCGCAGGCTGCTGGCCGAGGGCGGCGTCGACCCCGAGGCACTCGCGGCCCGGATCGCCAAGGTGCTCCCCACGGAGTCGGGCGAGCCGGCCGCGGAACCCGGTCTCACCCCGGCGGCGAAGCGCACGCTCGCGGCGGCCTACGCCACCTCGCGGGCGGCCGGGGTCTCCTACATCGGACCCGAGCACATCCTCGGCGCGCTCCTCGGCGACCCCGACTCCGGCGCCGGTCGTCTGCTGCGCGCCGAAGACCTGGATGTACGGCAGTTGCGCGGCCTCACGGACCAGGCGGCCCGCCCGGAGGGCAGGTCCCCCGCCGTGCGGGAGCCGGCCACGACCCTCGACGAGTTCGGCAGGGACCTGACCGAGGAGGCGAGGGCGGGCCGGCTCGACCCGGTGGTCGGGCGGGCCGAGGAGATCGAGCAGACCATCGAGATCCTGTCGCGGCGCACCAAGAACAACCCCGTGCTCATCGGCGAACCCGGCGTCGGGAAGACCGCCATCGTCGAGGGGCTGGCCCAGCGCATCGTGGCGGGCGAGGTGCCCGACGTCCTGAAGGGCAAGCGGGTGGTCTCGCTGGACCTGTCCGGCATGGTGGCCGGCGCGCAGTACCGCGGGCAGTTCGAGGAACGGCTGAAGAAGGTCATCGAGGACGTCAGGGAGGCCGGCGGGGGCATCGTCCTCTTCATCGACGAACTGCACACGGTGGTGGGCGCCGGCGCGGCCGGCGAGGGCTCGATGGACGCGGGCAACATGCTCAAGCCCGCCCTCGCCCGCGGGGAGCTGCATGTGGTCGGCGCGACGACGATCGACGAGTACCGCAGGTACATCGAGAAGGACGCCGCGCTCGAACGCCGCTTCCAGCCCGTGCTGGTCCCCGAGCCGACGGTCGAGGAGACGGTGCAGATCCTCGAGGGGCTGCGGGACGCGTACGAGGCACACCATCAGGTGCGCTTCGCCGACGGGGCGCTGACGGCCGCGGCGGAACTGTCGGACCGCTACATCAGCGACCGGTTCCTGCCCGACAAGGCCATCGACCTCATGGACCAGGCCGGCGCCCGGGTACGGCTGCGCGGCGCGGCCCGGTCCACCGAGGTGGTCGGTCTCGAGGACCGGCTGGCGAAGCTGCGGCGCGAGAAGGACCAGGCGGTCACGAACGAGGAGTTCGAGCGGGCGTCGGAGCTGAAGCAGCAGATCGCCGAGGTGGAGGAGGAGCTGGCGGGCATCGAGGAGCGGCGGGAGGGGGTCGTCTCGGTCACGGCCTCCGACATCGCCGACATCGTCTCGCGGCGCACGGGCATCCCGGTCTCCCAGCTCACCGCCAGCGAGAGGGAACGGCTGCTGAGGCTGGAGGAGGAGATGCACGCCAGGATCGTCGGCCAGGACGAGGCGGTCACCGCGGTCTCGCAGGCGGTACGCCGCAGCCGCGCGGGCATGGGCGACCCGGACCGCCCCGTCGGTTCCTTCCTCTTCCTCGGGCCCACGGGCGTGGGCAAGACGGAACTCGCCAAGACGCTCGCCGAGCTGCTGTTCGGGGACGAGAGCCGCATGATCCGGTTCGACATGAGCGAGTTCCAGGAGAAGCACACGGTGGCCCGGCTGGTCGGCGCGCCTCCCGGCTACGTCGGCTACGAGGAGGCCGGCCAGCTCACCGAGCAGGTCCGGCGCCGGCCGTACAGCGTGGTGCTGTTCGACGAGGTGGAGAAGGCGCACCCGGACGTCTTCAACACGCTGCTCCAGATCCTCGACGACGGCCGGCTCACCGACGCACAGGGCCGCACGGTCGACTTCCGCCACTGCGTCGTCATCATGACGTCCAACATCGGTGCCCATCGCATCCTCGCCCACCAGGGCGACGCGGCCGGGCTGAAGGACGAGCTGATGGAGGATCTGCGCGGGCGGTTCCTGCCGGAGTTCCTCAACCGGATCGACGACATCATCGTCTTCCACCGTCTCAGCGAGCGGGATCTCACCCGGATCGTCGAACATCTCCTGGACCAGAGCAGGCACCGCGTCCATGCCCAGGGCATGGAGCTGGAGGTCACCGAGGCGGCCAGGAAGCTGCTGGTCGCCCACGGTTACCAGCCGGAGTTCGGGGCCCGTCCGCTGCGTCGCACCATCCAGGCGGAACTCGACAACCGCGTCGCCTCCCTGCTCCTCGGCGGCGAGGCGGACCCCGGGGACACGATCGTCGCCGACGTACGGGAGGACTCGCTGCACTGCTCGGTGCGCCACGGGGCCGTCGCCGAGCAGGCGCCGGCGTAGGGACGAGGCCCGGTTCCCGGCGGTCGGCGTGTGTGGCGCGGTGTCGGCGCGGGCCCGGCGGGGCCGTATGCGGGTACTGGTCACCGGCGGTGCCGGGTTCATCGGGTCCCATGTGGTCGAGGTGCTCGCGGCGCGCGGGCACGAGCCGGTCGTGTTCGACGTCCGGGAGGATCCCGGCGCCGATGTGCGGGACGCGGCGGCCGTCGGCCGGGCGCTGTCGGGTGTGGACGCCGTGTGCCACCAGGCGGCGATGGTCGGGCTCGGCGACGGGGTCGCCGACGCGGCGGAGTACGTCTCGCGCAACGACCTGGGCACCGCCGTGCTGCTCGCCGCCATGGCGGAGGCGGGAGTCACGCGCCTCGTGCTGGCCGGGTCGATGGTCGTCTACGGGGAGGGGCGGTACGAGTGCCCGCGGCACGGGGTCGTACGGCCCGGGCCGCGGGCCGTCGCCGATCTCGACGCGGGCCGGTTCGAGCCCACCTGCCCGGTGTGCGGGAACGACCTCTCCCCCGGCCTCGTCGGCGAGGACGCCCCGGCCGATCCCCGGAACGTGTACGCGACGACCAAGCTCGCCCAGGAGCACCTGGCCGCCGCCTGGGCCCGCTGCACCGGCGGATCGGCGGTGTCGCTGCGCTACCACAACGTGTACGGGCCCGGAATGCCGCGCGACACCCCGTACGCCGGTGTCGCCTCCTTGTTCCGATCAGCGCTCGCCCGGGGCGCGGCACCGCGCGTGTTCGAGGACGGGCGGCAGCGGAGGGACTTCGTGCACGTCCGGGACGTGGCGGCGGCCAACGCGCTGGCGTTGGAGGCGGAGGCCGCGCGGGGTGTGCTCACGCCGTACAACACCGGCAGCGGTGAGCCGCACACCGTCGGCGAGATGGCGCGGGCGCTGGCCGCCGCGTACGGCGGGCCCGAGCCCGTCGTCACCGGCGAGTACCGGCTGGGGGACGTCCGGCACATCACCGCGGACTCGTCGCGCCTGCGGGCCGAGCTGGGGTGGAGGCCTGGGGTCGGATTCGCGGACGGCATGGCGGAGTTCGCGCGGGCCGGCATGCGGGGCGTGTGAGGCCGCGGTGGTGAGCCCGTGACGACGACACCTTCGGACGTCGATGTGGTGCTGCCCTGCCTGAACGAGGCCGAGGCCCTTCCCTGGGTGCTCGAACGGATTCCGCCGGGCTGGCGCGCGCTCGTCGTCGACAACGGTTCCACCGACGGCTCGGCCCGGGTCGCCCGCGCACGCGGCGCGACCGTCGTGCACGAGCCGCGCCGGGGCTTCGGCGCCGCCTGCCACGCCGGGCTGACCGCCGCCACCGCCGACGTGGTGTGCTTCTGCGACTGCGACGGCTCCCTCGATCCGTCGCTGCTCGTGCCCTTCGTACGCGAAGTACGCGGCGGCGAGGCCGACCTGGTGCTCGGCCGACGGCGTCCGCAGGGCCGGGGCGCGTGGCCCGCGCACGCCCGCGTCGGCAACCTCGCGCTGGCGCGGATGCTGCGCCGCCGCACCGGGCTGCGCCTGCACGACCTCGGTCCCTTGCGCGCCGCCCGCCGCGAGCCGTTGCTCGCCCTCGGCCTCACCGACCGGCGCAGCGGCTATCCGCTCCAGATGGTCGTCCGCGCGGCCGACGCCGGCTGGCGGATCGCCGAACACGACGTGCCGTACCTGCCGCGTACCGGGGCGTCGAAGGTGACGGGCACCTGGCGCGGCACCTGGCAGGCCGTACGGGACATGAGCCGCGTGTTGAGCGAGCCACCCGCGCACGGAGGAGGAACCGTCCGTTGAGTCCGTCAAGTGCGTCAAGCTCGTCGAGTACGCCGAGTGCGCCGAGTGCGTCGCGTGCGTCGACCACGCTCCTCGTCATCGCCAAGGAGCCGCTGCCGGGCCGGGTCAAGACCCGGCTCACCCCGCCGTTCACGCCCGTGCAGGCGGCGGAGCTGGCCGAGGCGGCTCTCGCGGACACCCTGCACGCCGTGGCGGCCACGCCCGCCTCCCGGCGCGTCCTCGTCCTCGACGGCACCTCCGGCCCGTGGCTGCCGCCCGGCTTCGACGTCGTACCGCAGTGCGCGGGCGGGCTGGACGAGCGGCTTGCGGACGCCTTCGCCGGCTGCGCCGGCCCGGCCCTGCTCATCGGTATGGACACCCCGCAGGTGACGCCGGAGCTGCTCACCGTGGACTTCGCCGGCTACGACGCCTGCTTCGGCCCCGCCGAGGACGGCGGCTTCTGGGCCCTCGGCCTGGCGCGCCCGGATCCCGCCCTGCTGCGGGGCGTGCCCATGTCGACGCCCGTGACGGGAACGGTCCAGCGGGACCGGCTCGTCACCGCCGGTCTGCGGGTGCGCGACCTGCCGTGCCTGCGCGACGTCGACACCGCCGCCGACGCCCACGCCGTCGCCGCCCTGGCCCCGCACAGCCGCTTCGCGGCACGGCTGGCCCGGTTCACGGCGGTCACGGGAGCCGACTCACCCGGGTCACCGAGCTGAACTCCCCGCCGGTCTCCGCACCGGACGCCCGACGGCCCGGACCGCCCTGGTGGACGTCGTCAGCGGACGGCCGGCGGACGGCGCTTCGCCGCCCTGCGCGGCCGCGCCAGCCGCAGCGCCAGCAGCAGCGCGGAGCCGCCGAACAGGACGGCGGTGATCAGCAGCCAGCGGGCGAGGAACACGTCCGGCGGCAGCCCGGTGCCGGACCGGTAGCGCCGCTCGACGTTCCCGCTGATCAGCGGGAACCAGACGAGAAGGAGTAGCCCGGACAGGGCCGCCGGTACGCGCGCGTACGGCACCCAGTCCCGGCGCCGGACCGCGCCGAGACCTCGTACGACCGCCCGGTCCGCGACCGTGTACACGGGCAGCAGGACGAGGTCGTGCAGCAGTGCGGCGCCCACGAACCACAGCGCCACGCCGAACCAGTCGTCGGCGAGAAGGCGCACGCCCGCGTAGGCGGCGAGAGTGAACGAAGCAGTGAGCAGCAGGAGTTGGAAGGGGCCGCCGATCCGGATCCGCGGACGCATCACAGGTCTCCGAACGTCAGCCGGGCCACCCACTTGGTGTTCAGCACACCGGGCGCCGCGGGCACGATGATCCGTGCCGGGTGGCCGTGGTCGGGGGACAACTCCTCGCCGTTGACGTACAAGGCGAGCAGGGAACGCGGGTCGGCCACCTGGTTGGCGCGCAGGGCGGCGCTGCGGAAGGCGCCGCGCCGCTGGAGGGACTCGACGAACACGTCCGGCGGGTCGTCGTACCCGACGAGGGCCGCGAGGTCGCGCAGCCGCACCCCGCGCCACCACAGGTCCGACGTCGACCAGCCCTCCACGCAGGCGATGGGCAACGCCGAACTGGTCAGGGGCAGTCCGGCGAGCTGGGCCCGGCTGAGGCGGACGGTTCCCGTGCGCCCCGTCACGACGAGCCGCCACGCGTCCTCCCCCGTCTGCGCCGCGTCGATCCCGGCGTACGCGGCGGTCTTGTTGATCTGGAAGCCGTTCGGGCCGCTGCCGGGGTCCCCGCCGCCGTGCGGTGCGAGGAGGGCGGTGCGCCGCAGCGGACCGTCGGTGTTCTGCCCCACCGTCGTCGCGAAGAGCAGCAGCGAGCCGCCCCCGACGAACCACAGGGCGCCCCGCCGGGAGAAGGTCGGCTCGGCGGGGCGCGGGGACACCAGGTCGTTCTTCTCCTCGTCGTCCTCCCGCCGGTGCCGCAGACTGCGCAGCACCGTGGGCGCCTTCAGCAGCGCGTGGGCGACGAACGCGGCGAAGAACACCCACGCTCCGTAGAAGTGCAGCGGATAGAAGGAGCCGGGGAAGACGTAGTCGAGCTGGATGTTGAGCACACCGGTCACGAACTCGAACAGCCCGCCCCCTACCAGCAGCACCAGCGAGATCCGCTCCAGGGCGTGCGCGAGCGAGCGGGCCGGCGGCAGCGCGAACAGCCTCGGCACCACGGACCACAGCTTGGCGAGCAGGACGGGGATGAGGGTGATGCCGAGGGTGACGTGGACGCCCTGGTTGAGCCGGTACAGCCAGTGCGGGTTCGTCGGCCAGGCGAAGAGGTAGAAGCCGAGGACTCCCTTGTCCGGGGTCATGTCGTTCACCGGCGACAGGTCCGGGTTGTAGGCGGCGTACGAGACCAGGCCCGTCACGAACAGCACGGTGATGCCGACGAGCAGGACCAGGCCCAGCACCGAGGTGAACCAGGGGCCGCGCAGAGGGCTGCGCCAGAAGGCGGGCGAGAAGGGAAGCCGTGAGTCGGCTCGCGGGGAGAGCCGTGGGGCGTCGGGATCGCGCATGCCCCGACGGTAGGCCGCGACCACCCCGCGAAAGGGTGCACCACCCAGGACGAAACGCTGACAACGAGCCCGGACGGCGGTCTCGCCCGGCCGCGCGCCCTAGCGTTCCGGTGTGATCCGCACCCCGCCCTCCGCCGGGCCCCGCGCCGCGCACCCCGGCGAGCGTCGTGGCCTCCGCCGTGACCTGTACGCCGCCGGGGCCGCCGCACTGCTCGTGACGGTGGCCGCGCTGGTCGGCCGCCACATCGAGGAGACCAGTCGGACCCTGTTCGTCGGCTGGCCCCCGCTGCTGGCGTCATGGGACCCTCACGTGGGCCCCGGCACTCCGGCGGCCGTCCTGGTGGCGATCGCCACGGTGGCGTACGGCCCCACCCTCGCGGCCCGTCTCCCCTGGCGGGCCTTGCTGCTCCTGGCGTGGGGCACGGCCCTGGCGTGGATCTTCTCCCTGGCCCTGGTCGACGGCTGGCAACGGGGCATCGCCGGCCGGCTCACCACTCCCCACGAGTACCTCCGGGTCATCGACCGCTTCCACGACATCCCGGCAGCCCTGCGGAACTTCACCCGGCACATCCTCATCGACTCCCCCGACAACTGGCCCGCCCACATCGCCGGCCATCCGCCCGCGGCCCCGCTCGCCTTCGTCCTGCTCGACCGGATCGGGCTGCGGGGCGGGGGCTGGGCCGGGATGTGGTGCGTCACCGTCGGGGCGACGGTCTGCGTGGCCGTGCTGGTCACGATCCGCGCCCTGGCCGACGAGGCACTCGCGCGCAGGGCGGCGCCGTTCCTCGTCCTGGCCCCGGCCGCGGTGTGGATGGGCACCTCGGCCGACGCGTACTTCGCGGCGGTGGCGGCATGGGCGGTGGCGCTGGTCGCACTGGCGGTCACCGGACGGTCCCTCTGGTGGGCGGGAGCGTCCGGGCTGCTGTTCGGCCTGACCTGCTACCTGTCGTACGGCCTCACGCTCGTCGCCCTGATCGCGGCCGCGGTCCTGGCGCTCGGCCGCCACGGGATCCGGGAGCGCCCGGTGCTGCTGGTGCCGCTGCTCGCCGGACTGGCCGTGGCCCCGACGGCGTTCACGCTCGCCGGGTTCGACTGGTGGGAGGCGTACCACCTGCTCGTCACGCGCTACCACCAGGGTGTGGGCGGCATCCGGCCCTACGGCTACTGGGTGTGGGCCAACCTGGCCTGCACGGTGCTCAGCACCGGCCTGGCGACGGCGGCGGGGCTGCGGCGGGCAGGTGCGGTGCTCGTCCGCCACCGCTCCGACGCGCTCACCCGTCCCGGCGGCCCCGGTGCCGACGCCCGTCTGGCGCTCCTCCTGTCCGCCGCCCTCCTCGCCCTGCTGGTCGCCGACCTGTCCGGCATGAGCAAGGCGGAGACGGAACGCATCTGGCTTCCCTTCACGACATGGCTGCTCGCGTCCTGCGCGTTCCTCACCCGATCCCAGCCTCTCGGCCCCACCCGAGCCCTCCGCACCTGGCTCACCGCTCAGGCGCTGCTCGCGCTTGTCCTCAACCATCTGCTGCTCACCGGGTGGTGAGCGCTCCCGAGGGGGGGAGCTACCCGTACTTGCGGATCGCCTCCTGCAACGTCCCGTCGGGCGTAAGGGAGTTGCTCCAGGTCGCCGTAGCGCAGGGGCCGGTCCTGGCAGACGGCGGCGAGTTCGGTGCGCAGCCGGTGCTCGATCTCCGGGTTCCGGGTGATCTCCACGACGGCAATGCGACCCGCAGTGATCACTGCGTCACAGCTGCGGCTTTGCCCGTCGGCCCTTTTGCGTGCATATCCCACATCTGGAAGCATCGGTAACAGGAAAACCTGTACGAAAAGCAGCGCGCCGTACAAACGTGTACGAAAGCACCGCGCCGTACATGGTCCGCGCGCATCCGCGGCAGAGCCCGACGCCTTCACCGGACGCCGTCCCGCCTGTCCCCGGAAGAACCGTGCCCCCACACCACCGCCACGATCGAGCAGGCCAGGAGGCGGATCATGGCCACGGCGGAACTCGCTACCGAACGAGAGTCGGCCTATCTGACGCAACTGACGATGGCCGCGGCACGCTACACCAAGCGAACCGAGGAACGGGAGAGAAACCAGTCCGTTCTCGAGACGCGGGGCGTGCTGTACGCGGACACTCCCGAGCGGGTCGAGAAGCGGCTGGCCCGTCTCGGCGCCGACTGGGCCATGGCGCGGGCGATCGAGCACACGCCGACGGAACCCGCCAGCAGCGCGGGGAGCACGCTCCCGCTGCCCCCGGAGGCCTTCACCAGTGAGGTGCTGGGGCTGGAGCGCCTCATCGGGCGGAACAACCTCACCCCCGTCGCGTTCCTGGAGAAGGGGGTCCAGGCCTCCCACTCGATCGGCCGGATCACCATCAGCGGGCCGGGCGGCGGCCACGGCACCGGCTTCATGGTGTCCCCCTCCCTGCTGCTCACCAACAACCACGTGCTGCGCGGCGCGCCGGAGGCGAGCCGCAGCAAGGTGGCGTTCGCGTTCCAGGACGGCGCCGACGGCAGCCCGCTCGTACCGGCGGTGTTCCAGCTGGAGCCGCACCGGTTCTTCGTCACCGACCGGGCGCTGGACTACAGCCTCGTCGCGGTCGCCCCGCGCGGTACGCAGGGCGAGGCGCTGTCGTCGTTCGGCCTGCTGCCCCTGAGCGAGGCGCTGGGGAAGGTCGTCATCGGGGAGTTCGTCAACATCATCCAGCACCCTCGGGGCGAGCCCAAGCAGATCGCGCTGCGCGACAACCAGGTCGTCGACGTGCTGGAGCGGTTCCTGCACTACGAGTCCGACACCCGTGAGGGTTCGTCGGGTTCTCCCGTCTTCAACGACCAGTGGGAGGTCATCGCGCTGCACCACTCGGCCGTGCCGAAGACCGACGACCAGGGCCGGCCGGTGAGCGTCGACGGCGGGGTGTGGCGGCCGGAGATGGGCGAGCAGCAACTGGCGTGGCGGGCCAACGAAGGCGTGCGGATCAGCCGCGTACTGCAGTCCCTGCACGCGGTGACCCTGACCGGTGAGGCGGCCCGGCTGCGGGACGAGGTGTTCACCACCGGGCTCGCACTCTCCCCCATGGAGAGCGCCCCGGCGCCGTCCTCCGCCCCCGCGCCCACCCTCCCCGGGATCGACGGCGCACAGGCCCGGGAACAGGCTCCGGCACAGGTACAGCCACAGGCGCAGGCACAGGCGGTCGACGGCACTGCCCGGCTCACCCTCCCGCTGCGCATCACCGTCGGCTTCGACACGCCCTCGTCGTCGCCGGTCACCCTCTTCGCCCCGCTGCCCGCGGTGGCGCCGGCACCCCCGCCGACGCCGACACCGGTGACGGTCCCGCAGCCGTCCCCCACCGGGCGGACGGACATCGTGTCAGCGGTCGGGAAGGACGTCGAGGCCGCCCTCGTCAACCACCGGCTGGCCCAGGAACGCCCCTACTACGACCGGACCGCCGACGCCGCCGCACGCGACGCGTACTACGCGGACATCCGCACCGGCGACGCGGACGCGCTGCGCCGCGCGCTGACCACGCTGCTGACGGAAACGCACACTCCGCAGCCCAGGTACAAGCCGATGCGGCTGGTCTATCCATGGGTGGACCTGCACAAGGACGGCAAGCTGCGCAGCATCTACTCGGGCAAGACCTTCACCGCCGAGGAGCTCATCCAGGCCGACGCGGCCGTGGCGGAGGCCCGGCTGGCCCGGGTCCAGGAACTCCTGTTCCAGGAGAGCACGGCGGGACCGGCCGAGTTCGAGGCGGAGTTCGACGCGCTGGAGGCGTCGATGCCGTTCAACTGCGAGCACGTGGTGCCGCAGTCGTGGTTCGCCAAGAAGGAGCCGATGCGGGGCGACCTGCACCACCTCTTCGCCTGCGAGGTGGCCTGCAACAGCTACCGGGGCAACTTCCCGTACTTCGACTTCCCCAACTTCGACGAAGTGGTCCGCGAGTCCTGCGGTATGCGCGAGAAGGTGGGGTTCGAGCCGGAGGAGGGCAAGGGCGCGGTCGCCCGCGCCACCCTGTACTTCCTGCTCCGCTACCCGGGCCAGGTCGGCGATGTCGAGCGCGAGTTCCCCGAGGACCGGCTGCCCGTCCTGCTGCAGTGGCACGAGAGCGAGGCGGTCACCGACTACGAGCTGCACCGCAACGCGGCCATCGCGGAGATCCAGGGCAACCGCAATCCGCTGATAGACCACCCCGAGTGGGCCCGCGAGATCGACTTCTCGGGCGTCTGGCCCTGAGGGCCGCGTCGGGTCAACGTCCTTGACCTCAACCTTGGTTGACCTTCTACGGTGCCGTCGTAGAGATCGATCACCAGGAGGGTACGGACATGACCGCGGCCCAGGCCCAGAGCCAGACCCAGGACTTCTCCGACGCCGAACTCGCCGCGCAGCCGGCCGCCTACTGGACCGGAGTGGCCTACGAGGCGCTCATCGCGTTCACTCGGGCCCGGCAGGCGGAGCTGGGATTCACCCAGCCCCAGTACTGGCTGTTGCGGAACCTGTCGGAGAACGACCTCTCCCCCGACGGCCACGGCATGACACTCCCGGAACTGCGGCAGGCCATGAGCTCCTACCTCAGACCCGAGGACGATCTGGCCGCCGAAGCGGAGGTCCTGCTGGAGCGCGGCCGGCTCACCCGCGACGGCGACGGGCGGCTGTGGATCACCGAGGCGGGCGAGGCCGCCAGGGCCGAGTTGAAGAAGCACGCCCCGGCCATCCGTGACCGCATCCACGAGGGGATCGACGACGCGGACTACATCACCGCGCTGAGGGTGCTTCAGCGGATGATCCGCAACACGAGCGGCGCGCAGAACCACTCCCAGTGAACGTCAGGGGCGTACGCCGGACTGTTCCCGTGGGCGTTCGACACCGGTGTGCTCGGTCGGGTGGTTTCGGGGGGTGAGCGGCGCCGGCCGCGGTCGGGTCGAGTCTCCTGGTGCGGCGGACGCCCCTCGCGGGGGTCCGCGTCCCCCGTCGCCCGGCCTTGGAGGGGTGTGTCATGCGTCTACGGCGGTCGCGCGGGCTGACCTGCTACTGGCGCCGGGGCCTGCTGATCGCGCATCCCTATCCGCACGGCACGCCCACGGCACTGCGACCGGTCGCGGTGGAAGTCCTGGACGTGTTCGAGGAGTTCACCGATGTCGCCGACGCCGTCAAGGCTCTCGGGCATCTCCGGCCGGAGGAGGTGGAGGAGACGGTGCGCGCTCTGCGGTCGGCCGGACTGCTGCTGGACGAGGACAGCGAGGAGGCGCAGCGGGACGAGCACATCGCACGCCGGTGGGGTCCGTGGGCGCCCGAGGCGCCGTTCTTCCACTACGGCACCCAGCAGCCGGAGGGCGCCGAGGGCGGCCCCCGGGGAGCCACCGGGCACCTGTCGGCGTTCCGCCCGCAGCCTCCGCTCTTCACCTGCTATCCGGACGCCGACCGGCTGATGCTGCCCCGCGGGCGCGCCGAACTCGACGCCCCGTACGGACGGGTGCTGTACGCCCGGCGCACCCACCGTGACTTCTCGGGCCGGCCGGTGGCCCTGGAGGTGCTGGCCGCCCTGCTCGCCACCGTCTTCGGCCCGACGGACTTCGTCGACTGCGGCCGCAGCGCCCTGTACCGGCGTACCAGTCCGCAGGGCGGCGCCCGGCAGGAACTTGACGTCTACGTCGGCGCGATGAACGTCACCGGTGTCGATCCCGGCATGTACCACTACAACGCGCGCGAGCACTCCCTGGAGCTCCTCTCCCCCGGCCTCACCGGCGAGGAGACCGCACGCCTGTGCGCCGGGCAGGAGTGGACGGGCGGCGCCGCCTTCCTCGTCGCCCTGGTCGCCCGGCTCGACCGGATGCAGGCCGGGTACGGCTCGGCGCGCTGCTATCGCGTCTGCCTGCTCGACGCGGGCCATCTGGGGCAGACCTTCGCCCTCACCGCGACCGCCCTCGGCCTGGGCCCCGCCCAGACCGGCACGTTCACGGACGCGCTGCTGGCAGCTCGGCTCGGCCTGGACAACGCCGCTCACACGCCGCTCTACGTCCTGCTCGCCGGCCACCCCAGCCGCCATCCCCTGCACGCCCCGCCGCCCGCGACCCTGCGGGCCTTCCGTCACACCGCGCTCTGATCCGGCGTCAGCGGCGACACGTTGTTCTCCCGGCGTGTGCTGCGGACTCTGCGCACCCCACGACACGCCTCCGCCCACGGGCCGCGCCAGGGAGTTCAGCCGGGGATCCCGCTGCCGTAGGGGGCGTACAGGTCGAGCAGGCGGGAGCGGGCCGCGTGCAGGCGGTGGGCGAGGACCTGGCCGGCCCAGTGCGCGACCGACTCGCCGAGCCGGGGGTCGTCGCGGCACAGCTCCCGGACGGGACCGGCGTCGAACTCCCAGGCGCGCACCGGTGTCACCGCCTCGGCGCCCAGGTGCCACACGTGCGGCGGGAACAGCCAGGACCAGCCGACGAGATCGCCGAAGCCCAGGGTCTCGATGACGGCCGGGCGCCGGCCGGGCACCCGCACGTCGAGGGCGACCGTTCCGGTGCGGACGATCCAGAAGCGGTCGGCCCGCCCGCCCTCGTCGAAGAGCCGGCTGCCCTGCGGGACGGCCACCTCGCGGGCGAGGCTCATGAGCGTGCCCCGGTGTTCGGCGGGCAGGGACCGGGTGATGCGGGGCGTGGTCGTGGTGGTCATGACTGCACCTCCTCGTGCGGCGGTCGCGGCGTGGCGGGTTCGCCGCTGTACGGCACCTGGCCCCAGGTTCAGGCACGGGGTGTCCGGCGGCTTGGGCCGAGAGGCCCGGTGCGGGGTGCCGATGGGCCTCGTACGAGCCGGCCGGTGGGCGGGACCCGGCGAGCCGGTGGGCGGGACCCGGCGGGCCTCTCCGTCCCGGGCCGCGGGGCCGGTCGGCCCTCGGTCATGGGGCCGAAGGTCCCTGTTGTGTGGGCCGCTGGTCCCCGGTTGCCGGCCGGGGACCCGTAACCGCCGGGAAGGGACGGATCCGGTTGCTATACAGAGGCGGCCGGCCGCTCGTCGCGGCGGCCGTCCCCCTGTCCTCTCCATCCCGTCCCGGGAGGCTTCATGCTGTCCGCAGAGTCCGCCGCCGTCATACGCGCCACCCTGCCCGCCGTCGCCGGCGCGCTCGACGCGATCACCGAGCGCTTCTACGACACGATGTTCCGCGACCGCCCGGAGCTGCTGGACGGCATGTTCAACCGCGGCAACCAGGCCGTCGGCACCCAGCGCCGGGCGCTGGCCGGGGCTGTGGCGGGCTTCGCGAGCGTGCTGGTCGCGGATCCCGGGGCCCGTCCCGACGCGCTGCTGGACCGGATCGCCCACAAGCACACCGCCGTCGGCGTCACCGAGGACCAGTACACGGTCGTCCACAAGTATCTGTTCGGCGCGATCGCGGAGGTGCTGGGCGACGCGGTGACGCCGGAGGTGGCGGCGGCCTGGGACGAGGTGTACTGGCTGCTGGCCGGTGCGCTGATCGCCCGGGAGGCCCGGCTCTATCAGGCCGCGGGCGTGGCGCCGGGCGACATCTGGCGGCCGTGGACCGTCGTCGAACGCCGCGAGGAGACCTCCGACGTGGTCTCCTTCCTGCTGCGGCCCGCCGACGGCGGGCCCGCACCGGCGGCCCGGGCCGGGCAGTACGTGAGCGTGCGGATGACGATGCCGGACGGGGTGCGCCAGCTGCGCCAGTACAGCCTGTCCTGCGACCCGGGCGGCCAGCTGCGGCGCATCACCGTCAAGCGGGTCGCGGGCGGCGACGGCGCCCCCGAGGGCGAGCTGTCGAACCTCCTGCACCGGACCGTCCGGGTGGGCGACGAACTCACCCTCTCCGTGCCCGTCGGCGATGTCGTCCTCGACGAGGCCGACACCCCGCTCGTCCTCGTCTCGGCGGGCATCGGCTGCACTCCCCTGGTCGGGATGCTCGCCCGGCTCGCCGCGACCGGCTCCGAGCGCCCCGTCCTCGTCCTGCACGCCGACCGCTCCCCCGACGACCACGCCCTGCGCGCGGAGACCCGGGAGCTGACCGACCGTCTGCCCCGGGCACAGGCCGTCTTCTGGTACGAACGTCCCGGCGCCGCGGAGCCCGGCGCCCGCGTCGGCCGGATGGACCTCTCCGAGGTGACGGTTCCCGCCGACGCCACCGTGTACCTGTGCGGCCCGCTGCCGTTCATGCGCGCCGTCCGGTCCGCGCTGCTGGAGCAGGGCGTTCCCCCGCGGCGCGTCCGCTACGAGGTCTTCGGCCCGGACCTGTGGCAGGCGGAGGCCGTCTGACGGGAACGTTGAACCGGCCGCTACTCGGCCACCGGCACCCGCCACACCAGCCTCGTGCCGCCGGACGGCGGTGTCGTCCAGGTCAGGTCGCCGCCCAGGTGCGCGGCGCGTTCCGCCATGTTGCGCAGGCCGCTGCGGCGGCCCTCGGGCGGGATGCCGACGCCGTCGTCGGTGACCTCCAGGAGCAGTTCGCGCCCGTCGGTGGCCAGGACCACGTCGGCGCGGGAGGCCCGGGCGTGGCGGGCGATGTTGGTCAGGGCCTCGGAGAGGACGGCGATCGCGTGGTCGGCGGTCTCCTTGGGCACGCGGGTGTCGAGGAGGCCGTCCATCCGAAGGGCGGGCGCGAAGCCCAGGACGGGTGCGGCCTCGCCCGCCACCCGGACCGCGCGGGCCCGCAGACCGGTGCCGGCGCCGGTCTCGCGGGAGCGCAGGCCGAAGATCGTGGAGCGGATGATCTTGATGGTCTCGTCCAGGTCGTCCACCGCGCGCGTCACCCGCTCGGCGGCCTCCGGGTGCTCGATGAAACGGCCCGCGCTCTGGAGGGTCATCCCGGTGGCGAACAGCCGCTGGATCGCCAGGTCGTGCAGGTCCCGTGCGATCCGGTCCCGGTCCTGGAGCACCGCGATCCGCTCGGCGTCCCGGCGCCGCTCGGCCAGCTCCATGGCGACCGCGGCCTGCCCGGCGAACGACTGCAGCGGCTCGGTCTGCCGCTCGGTGAAGACCGTCTGGCCGGCCTCCCTGACCAGCAGTACGACCCCGCGTACGCCGTCGCCGCTGCCGATGGGCACCGCGACCGCCGGACCGAGCCCGGCGAACCGCGGCGGGCCGGACGAGACCCGGTGGTCCCGGGCGATGTCCGGGCTGGTGAGGGTGGCGGCCTCGGCGAAGGACCGGCCGATCAGGCTGGCCCGCACGGGCAGCACCAGGCCCTGGTGGACGTCCGCCTCCCGTCCGAGGGCGAGTTCCACCGTGAGGGAGTCGGTGCCGTCCATGGGCACCGCGACCACCGCGAGGGCCGCCCCGGTGATCTCCCGGGTCCGCTCGGCGATCAGCCGCAGCACCTCGCCGCGGTCGCTGCCGGAGATGATGCTGTGGGTGATCTCCGCGCTCGCCCGCAGCCAGCGTTCCCGCAGCCGGGACTCCTCGTACAGGCGGGCGTTGTCGATGGCCACGCCGGCCGCCACGGCCAGGGTGGACAGCACCGACTCGTCCTCCTCGTCGAACTGCGCCCCGCCCCGTTTCTCGGTCAGATACAGATTGCCGAAGACCTGGTCGCGCACCCGGATGGGGACGCCGAGGAAAGTGTGCATCGGCGGGTGGTGGGGCGGCAGGCCGTAGGAGGCGGGGTGCTCGGAGATCCTGGCCAGCCGCAGCGGCCGGGGGTGCCGGATCAGCTCGCCGAGGATGCCGTGCCCCTCGGGGAAGTCGCCGATCTCGGTGATCTGCTCGTCGGTGACGCCGACCGTGTGGAAGTCCGACAGCCGCCTGCCGTCAGGGCCGATCACGCCGAGGGCCGCGTACCGGGCGTCCACCAGCACGGCCGCGGCCTGCACGATGCTGCGCAGCACCTGTTCCAGGTCCAGCTCGCTGCCGACCGAGAGCACCGCTTCCAGCAGGTTGTGCACGCGGTCGCGGGTGCCGCGGACCGCGTCCAGCCGTGCCTGGACCTCCTCCAGCAGCTCGTCGAGCCGAAGCTGGGGAAGCCTGATCCGCGCCTCCCCGGGCTCCGCGGGGCCTGCCACCCGAGTTCCTCCCGGCCTTCACCGCGCGTCCGCCGGCCGGACGCGTCCGCTGCCACCGTAACCGGGGCCGGACGGGCAGGCCTCACAGGCCGCCGCGGCCCTCCTGCCGGAGCCGGTCCTGGGCCTGGGTGGCGATGACGGCGGCCTGGACGCGCCGTTCGACGCCCAGTTTGGCGAGGAGGCGGGAGATGTGGTTCTTGACCGTCTTCTCGGCGAGGTAGAGCCGTCGGCCGATCTGCCGGTTGGTCAGCCCTTCCCCGATCAGGGCGAGGATCTCGCGCTCGCGCCCGGTCAGCGCGGGAAGGGCGTCGGGCTCGTCGGGCGGCTGCTCGGTGGTGCCCCGCAGCCGGGCCATCACGCGGGTGGTGGCGCTGGGGTCGAGCAGGGATTGGCCGCGGGCGACCGTGCGGACCGCCGTGACCAGGTCGGAGCCCTGGATCTGCTTCAGGACGTATCCGGACGCGCCCGCCATGATCGAGTCCAGCAGGGCCTCCTCGTCGTCGAAGGAGGTCAGCATCAGGCATGCCAGGTCGGGCATCCGGGAGCGCAGTTCCCGGCAGACGGTGACACCGTCGCCGTCGGGAAGGCGGACGTCGAGGATCGCCACCCGCGGGCGCAGGGCCGGTACCCGCACCAGCGCCTGCTCGGCGGTGGCGGCCTCGCCGACGACGGCGATGTCCGGCTCGTCGTCCAGCAGGTCGCGCACCCCGCGCCGTACGACCTCGTGGTCGTCCAGCAGGAAGACCCGGGTCGGTCCGTCCGGGCCGGGCCGCTCGCCGTCCGCCATCGCTCGCTCCTCGTCCTCGCCCCGGTCCTGGCCCTGGCCCTGGCCCTGGCCCTGCGGGATTGTCCTGGTCCTGCGGGGCCTGGGGCCCCTGTCCAGGATCCTGGTCCCCGCGGGGCCGGATGACCAGGGCCGTTCGGCCCTGATCCGGCCGGCTCAGCCCTCCCAGGCCCAGTCGGTGACCTCGGGCAGGTCGATGCCGTGCGCGCGGATCCAGTCGTGGTGGCGCAGCCGGGCGTCCTCCATGCGCTGCCGTACGGGCGCGGCCCGCACGGCGAGGCCGGGCACGCGGTCGATGACGTCCATGACCAGGCGGAAACGGTCCAGGTCGTTGGCGACGACCATGTCGAACGGGGTGGTCGTGGTGCCGATCTCCTTGTAGCCGCGGACGTGCAGGTGGGGGTGGCCGGCCCGGCGGTAGGCCAGGCGGTGGATGAGCCACGGGTAGCCGTGGTACGCGAAGATCACCGGCTTGTCGCGGGTGAACAGGGCGTCGTACTCGGCGTCCCGCATCCCGTGCGGATGCTCCTCCCGGGGCAGCAGCCGGGCCAGGTCGACGACGTTGACCACGCGCACCGACAGCTCGGGCAGGTGCCGCCGCAGCAGCTGGGCGGCGGCCATGACCTCCTGGGTGGGCACGTCGCCGGCGCAGGCCAGCACCACGTCCGGTTCGCGGGTGCCGTCCTCGGTGCCCGCCCAGTCCCACACCCCGGCGCCGCGCGCGCAGTGCACCTTGGCCTGCTCCATGGTCAGCCAGTCGAAGCAGGGCTGTTTGCCCGCGATGACGACGTTGACGTAGTCGCGGCTGCGCAGCACGTGGTCGGCGACGGACAGCAGGGTGTTGGCGTCCGGCGGCAGGTAGACGCGTACCGCCTCGGGGCTCTTGTTCAGGATGTGGTCGACGAAGCCGGGGTCCTGGTGGGAGAAGCCGTTGTGGTCCTGGCGCCAGACGTGCGAGGTGAGCAGGTAGTTCAGCGAGGCGATGGGGGCGCGCCAGGGCAGCCGGCGGGTCACCCGCAGCCACTTGATGTGCTGGTTCACCATCGAGTCGACGATGTGCGCGAACGCCTCGTAGCAGGAGAACAGCCCGTGCCGGCCCGTGAGGAGGTAGCCCTCCAGCCAGCCCTGGCAGGTGTGTTCGGAGAGGATCTCCATCACCCGGCCGTGCCGGTCGAGGTGCTCGTCGACGGGCAGGGTGCGGGCCTGCCAGGCCTTGCCGCTGGCTCCGTAGACGGCCTGGAGGCGGTTGGAGGCGGTCTCGTCGGGGCCGACGAGCCGGAAGTCGCGCCGACCGGCGGTGGCCCGCATGACGTCCTCCAGCAGGCCGCCGAGGACGGCGGTGGGTTCGTGCCGGGTGGTGCCGGGCTTGTCGACCGGGACGGCGTACGACTCCAGGGACGGCAGCGGGAGTTCGCGCAGCAGGAGTCCGCCGTTGGCGTGTGGCGTGGCGCCGAGGCGGCGCGGTCCCTCCGGGACGCAGGCAAGCACCTGGGGACGGGGCCTGCCCCGCTCGTCGAAGAGTTCCTCGGGCCGGTACGACCGCAGCCACGCCTCCAGCTGCCGCAGATGCTCCGGGTCGTCCCGTACGGCGGCCAGCGGCACCTGGTGGGAGCGCCAGGTGTCCGCCACGGGCAGGCCGTCGACCTCGGCCGGTCCGGTCCAGCCCTTGGGCGTGCGCAGCACGATCACCGGCCAGCGGGGGCGCTCGGTCACGCCGTCCTCGCGGGCGGCGCGCTGCACGGCGGCGATCCGGTCCAGCGCGGTGTCCAGGGCCTGGGCCATGGCCCGGTGGACGGTGGCCGGGTCGTCGCCGGTGACGTGGATCGGGTCGTGGCCGTAGCCGGTGAGGAGGGCGTCGAGTTCGGGCTCGGGGAGCCGGGCGAGGACCGCCGGGTTGGCGATCTTGTAGCCGTTGAGGTGGAGGATCGGCAGGACGGCCCCGTCGTGCACGGGGTCGAGGAACTTGTTCGAGTGCCAGGAGGCGGCCAGCGGACCGGTCTCCGCCTCGCCGTCGCCGATGACGCACGCGACGAGCAGGTCCGGGTTGTCCAGCGCGGCGCCGTAGGCGTGGGAGAGGGAGTAGCCCAGCTCGCCGCCCTCGTGGAGGGAGCCCGGAGTCTCCGGCGCGACATGGCTGGGCACGCCGCCGGGGAAGGAGAACTGCCGGAACAGCCGGGCCATCCCGGTCGCGTCGCGCGTGACGTCCGGGTAGGTCTGGGTGTACGACCCCTCCAGCCAGGAGTTGGCGAGTACGGCCGGACCGCCGTGACCGGGCCCCCACACGCACAGAGCGTTCAGGTCGCGGGCACGGATCACCCGGTTGAGGTGGGTGTACACCAGGTTCAGGCCCGGGGAGGTGCCCCAGTGGCCGAGCAGCCGCTGCTTGATGTGTTCGGGGCGCAGCGGTTCGCTCAGCAGCGGGTTGGCCAGCAGGTAGATCTGGCCGACGGACAGGTAGTTCGCGGCGCGCCAGTGGGCGTCCAGCGCCGTCAGCTCCTGGTCCGAGAGCTCGGCGGAGGCCTGCCGGGTGTCGACGGACATGGGGTCCCTCCGGTCGGGTGCGGTCGGGATACGTGCGGGCGGCGGATCGGCGGCGGGGCGGTCGTCTTCGCGTTGTCTCCGTGTCTCCGCGTTGTCTCCGTGCTTCCACCCTCACCCTGGCCCGCCCGCCCGGGTACCCGACAGGGCCGTTCGGTCCACTCGGGGGCCTGCGCGGCCCATACGGCGCCCGACGGTGCCACGGCGATCAGCGAAGGATCCGTCACCCCCGCCCGTCGCCTCGGACCTCCGCCAGCACCTCCCGGATCACATGCCGGGCGTTCCGCGCCATCGCCAGGTTCCTCTCCCGGTGGTACGGCAGCGCGATCAGCGCCTGCGAGAGTGTGCGCCCCCGGCCGCGGACCCACGATGCGTCGTCCACGCCGAGTGCGTCGCGGAACACCTGCCGTGCCGCGCCGGGCAGCAGATTCCAGGCGGGGAACAGATCGCAGGCCGGATCGCCCACGCCCATGCACCCGAAGTCGATCACGGAGGTGAGCCGGCCGGCGTCCACCAGCAGGTTGCCCGGCATCAGATCGGCGTGCAGCCACACCGGCGGCCCGGACCAGTCCGGCGCCTGGAGCGCGTCCTCCCATACGGCGGCCACGGCGTCGCAGTCGACGCCCTCCTGCGGGATACCGCGCAGTTCCTCGATCGCCGCCCGGGTCCCCGCGTCGAGCGAGGCGAGGGGTCCGCCGCGGTAGGCGGCCGGCGCTCCCGGCAGGGTGATGCCGCGCATCGCCGTCACGAACGCGGCCAGCTCCTCGGCCAGCCGTACGGGCTCGCTCAGCGCCCCCGCCTCGGGGTTCTCCCCCGGCAGCCACCGGTACACCGACCACGGCCACGGATATCCCTCGGTGGGCTCGCCCGCCGCCAGCACGTCGGGCACGGCCGTGGGCAGCAGGGGCGCGAGGCGCGGCAGCCACTCCCGCTCGACGGCCACGTCCTCGGCTCCGCCCGCCACCAACGGCAGCCGCACGACCATGTCGTCGCCGAGCCGGTACATGGCGTTGACGGTGCCGCCGGACGGGACCCGCTTCAGCGGCAGGCGGGCCCACCGCGGGAACTGCCCGGCGATCAGCCGCCGTACGAGGTCGTCGTCGACGGCATGCCCGTCCGAATCTGTCCGCACGCTGCTCATGAGGGGTCATCCGATCGCCGGGACGCCGAGGGCGTCAATCGCTTTTCGGCGCCCGGTGCGTCCCTGACCGCCACGGGCGTACGGCCGCCGGGCCCACGCGGTTACCCGGCGGCCGTCCGCACCTCAGGTGTACGGATCTCACATGTCGGCGGCGTCCACCACGTCACCGAGGTCGACGAACTTGAAGCCGGTCGCCGTGCGGGTGCCGCCCTCGCCGTCGGGGACCTCGGGGGTCTCGTGGCCGTCCTGGACGACCAGCAGGCCGTTCGGGTAGCGGCTGCCGAGCGGGGCGTTCAGGACCGCGGCGCCGTCGCACTCCTCGGAGCCGTCGAGCGTGGCCGAGGCGGCGCCGACGCGGAAGCCGCCCTCGTACTCGTTGTCCTCGCTCACCTCACGGTCGTACAGGGCGAAGGTGTCGTCGCCCTGGCTGGAGGCCAGCAGGTAGCCGTCGCCGTCGGACTCCTGGAACAGGGTCAGGCCCTCGACGTCGGCGGACAGCCGCTCGCCGCCGTAGCCGGGGTCGGTGCCGGCGGTGCACTCCTCGGTCGTCTCGTCGTAGACGCCGGGGACGCCGTACTCGCGGACCTTGTCCACCAGAACGGGCCGGTCGGTGAGGTCGGCGCGCAGCCGCCAGATGCCGACGTCCTCCTGGCCGGCGTAGAGCGTGCCGGTGGCCGGGTCCACCACCATGCCCTCCACCTGCGGGAGTTCACCGGGCTCCGCGCAGGGGGACCAGGTGGTGCCGTTGGGCAGACGGAAGGACGACGGCAGGTCGAGGGTGCGGACCTTGCGGTAGCCGACGGTGCCGTTCGCGGTCGGGGTCAGCTCGACGAGGGCCACCCGCGTCCGCTCGCGCTGGCTGACCAGGGCGTAGGTGCGCCCGGTGGCCTTGTCCTGCCAGGTGGCGAGGCCGTACGCCGTGCGCTGGTCGTTGATCTCGGCCTGGTCGGCGGAGAAGACCGGGGCGGCGGCCGGGTCGGTGATGTCGGTGAGCGGGGCGCCGGGCCGGGCCGGGTCGATGCGGTAGATCCGCAGGCGGTCGTTGCCGCGGTCGCTGACCACCGCCACGTCGGCGCGGCCGGCGGAGGTGCGCAGGCCGGTGACGAGGTCGACGTTGTTGAAGCGGCCCGGGGCGTCGTCCTCGGCGGGCGGTCGCGGGGCGGACAGCGACTGCACCAGACGGGCGTCGAGGTCGTACACGCGCAGGCCGCCTTCCTTGGCGGTGGCGATGACGAGGCTGCGGTCGGGGTCGGCCGCGTTGCGCCAGATCGCCGGGTCGTCCGCGTCGGAGTTGCCGCCCGCCTCGTCGTCATAGAGGGCGGGGGTCTCGCTGACGGGGGTGACCGTCGGCAGGCCCGCGTCGTCGTCGGCCCCGGCCGGGGCGGCGGCCAGCAGGGCGAGCAGGGCGGTGCCCAGGGCGAGGATGGCGGCTCTGTGCGGAGTGCGGTGCGTTCTCACAAGCGCTTCCTTCGTCGGCGTCTTTGTGTCAAGGACATGCCGATACTGCGGGGAGAAGCTTGCATCCAAGGGTCCGTGAGCTGTACGCAGACCCACGAGAGACATGACTCCGCGTCAACTCTCAGCCGTCCGGTGCGTCCCGGACCGTGGGTTCAGCTCCTCGCGCAGGGCCCGCCGCTCCTCGGCGGGCGACAGCGGGACCCCCTCCCGGGCGGCGGCGAGGAGAGTCATCCGCCCCACCCAGCCATACGTCGAATATCAGCCACCCTCGCTGTGTGACGCAGATCACACCGGAAGCTTTGGAACCGGGCATTCCGGGCCTCGCTGCGATTACCGAATATCGAACACCGACCGCGCGGTTATGGAAGACCAGTTCCGCAGGGTGAAGAAACCTTCGAAATGTAGGCAGTGAGGGCCATCACGCCCTCGAAAGGTCGGATCATGAAGCCCTGAACCCCTCGATGTCACGCACCGTTGGCACGGAAACCGCAGCACTTAACGTCCTGTTCATGACTCAGCTGGACGTACGGCCCCTGGCCGGAAACACAGGCGACGGGGCCCCCGCCGACGGCATGCGTGCCAAGGGCCTGAGCGGGAACTCCGTCGGGCTGCTCGGCAGCGCCGTCATCGGCGTCTCCACGGTGGCCCCGGTGTACTGCCTCACCTCCACCCTCGGGTCCACCGCGGGTGAGGTCGGGGTGCAGATGCCGGCGGTGTTCCTCGCGGGCTTCCTGCCGATGCTGCTCGTCGCCTTCGCCTACCGCGAGCTGAACAAGGTGATGCCGGACTGCGGCACCTCCTTCACCTGGACGGTGAAGGCCTTCGGCCCGAAGGTGGGCTGGATGTGCGGGTGGGGCCTGGTGATCGCCACGATCATCGTGCTCTCGAACCTCGCCGGTGTGGCGACGTCGTACTTCTGGCTGCTCGCCGGGGAGATCACCGGCAGTGACAAGGTGGCGGCGCTCGACGGGAACAAGGCGGTGCATATCGTCACCTGTCTCGCGCTGGTCGCCATCGCGACCGTGATCAGCTACCGCGGGATGACCGCGACCAAGGGCGTGCAGTACGCGCTGGTCGGGCTTCAGCTGGTGGTTCTCGCCCTCTTCGTCGTGATGGCGTTCGGCAAGGCGGGCAGCGCCGACTTCCCGACCTCGACGGACTTCTCGCTGTCCTGGCTCAACCCCTTCGCGGTGCAGTCGTTCGGCGCCTTCACCGCCGGTCTGTCCCTGTCGATCTTCATGTACTGGGGCTGGGACGCCTGTCTGACCGCCAACGAGGAGACCAGCGGCAGCACCAAGACCCCGGGCCGCGCGGCGCTGCTCGCGATGGTCGTGCTGGTCGGCTCCTACCTGGCCACCGGTGTGGCGGCGCAGATGGTGGTCGGCTCCGGCGACAAGGGGCTGGGCCTCGCCAACCCCGACACCTCCGACAACGTCTTCGCCGCGCTGGCCGGTCCGGTGATGGGCCCGGCGCTGGGCATCCTGCTCTTCGTGGCCGTCCTGGCCTCGGCGGCGGCGAGCCTGCAGACCACGTTCATCCCGGTCGCCCGTACCGTGCTCGCGATGTCGACGTACGAGGCGCTGCCCGCCTCCTACTCCAAGGTCCACGAGCGATTCCGCACCCCGGGCCGCGCCACGGTCATGGCCGGCATCGCGACCGGCGTGTTCTACACCGTGATGACGCTGGTCAGCGAGCATGTGCTGGTCGACACGATCTACGCGCTCGGCCTGATGATCTGCTTCTACTACGCCCTCACCGCCTTCGCCTGCGTCTGGTACTTCCGCGCCGATATCCTGCGCTCCGGGCGTGACCTGCTCTTCAAGGGCCTCTTCCCGCTGGTGGGCGGGCTGCTGCTGAGCGCGGTCTTCGCCAAGACGCTGGTGGACATGTGGAACCCGGACTACGGCAGCGGGTCCTCCGTCCTCGGCGTGGGCTCGGTGT
The DNA here is from genome assembly GCF_055572035.1 of Streptomyces sp. NPDC030838. NCBI lineage: Bacteria > Bacillati > Actinomycetota > Actinomycetes > Kitasatosporales > Streptomycetaceae > Streptomyces > Streptomyces sp. NPDC030838. The sequence goes on from NZ_JBVIED010000010.1 coordinate 202,153, forward strand.
TCGTGATCGGCGTGGGTCTGCTGCTCCTGGGTGTCGTGATCATGTACGCGATGCGGTGGCGCAGCCCGGCGTTCTTCCAGGGCAAGACCCTCACCGGGTCGACGCCGGCGCTGGTCGCCGAGGACTGACGGCCGAGTCACCAGGAGAGGCGGGGCATCCCACGGGGTGCCCCGCCTCTTCCGTGTTCCCCGCCGAGTTCCAGGACGACCGCCGGCTGGAGACGGCCGGCACGCGGGACTGAGTGAGGGGTCCCGTCAGATGGTTACTCGGGGCCCATGGCGAAGCTGCATCTTCCCGGGCGCCTCGGGCACCGGGACCGGCACGACGACCACCGGCCGCCGACTCCGGAGGAGGTCGGGCCCGGTCCCGAAGTGGAGCGGGCCGCGCCCGACACGCCGGCCAAGCTGCCGAAGGGTGCCTGGGGGGCGGTGTTCAAGGGCAGCCTCCGGGAGTTCAAGGACGACGAGCTGACCGACCGCGCGGCGGCCCTGACGTACTACGGGGTGCTGTCGCTGTTCCCGGCGCTGCTGGTGCTGGTGTCGCTGCTCGGCATCTCCGGCAGGTCGACCACGGACAAGGTCCTGCAGAACCTGGAGTCGCTGGCCCCCGGCGCGGCGCGGGACATCATCACGCGGGCCGTCGAGCAGTTGCAGGGCAACGCGGGCATCGGGTCCGTGATGGCGATCGTCGGTCTGGTCCTCGCGGTGTGGTCCGCGTCCGGTTACGTGGCGGCGTTCATGCGCACGGCGAACGCCGTCTACGACATCCCGGAGGGGCGGCCGATGTGGGCGATCCTGCCAGTGCGTCTCGGACTGACCGTGGCGCTGATGATCATGGCGGTGATCAGCGCGCTGATCGTGGTCTTCACCGGCGGCCTGGCCCGCCGCGCGGGCGACGTCCTCGGTCTCGGGGACACCGCGCTGACGGTGTGGGCCATCGCCAAGTGGCCCGTCCTGGTCCTGCTGGTCACGCTGATGATCGCGCTGCTGTACTGGGCGAGTCCCAACGCCCGGGTGCGGGGCTGGCGATGGATCACCCCGGGCAGCTTCCTGGCCCTGGTGATCTGGATGATCGCCTCCGCCGGGTTCGCGTTCTACGTCGCCAACTTCGGCTCGTACAACAAGACGTACGGGACCATGGCCGCCGTCATCGTCTTCCTCGTCTGGCTGTGGATCACCAATCTGGCGATCCTGCTGGGCCTGGAGTTCGACGCCGAGACCGCCCGCCAGCGGGCCATCGCCGGGGGCCATCCGCCGGAAGAGGAGCCGTACACCGAGCCGCGCTCGACCCGCACCTGGGACGAGCCCCCGCCCGGTGGACACTAGGGGGCCGCCGGCACGGCCGTGCACCGGCACTGAGTTGCGAGGCCCCGTGCGCGGTGTGACCGTGGACACTGAAGTCATGTCTGCCGGCCCGGGAGCGGACAGCCCTTGCAGGCGATGGCACGACACGTCGACACCCGACTGACACACCTCCCACCTATGGCGCTGACGGAACCGCCGATGAGCGTGTGTCCGAGAGCCGTGAGAGATACGCACAGAGCGCGGGAGACGCGATGTCGAACGGACCCATGGACAGGCGTTCCTTCGGTGACCAGCCCGACCGGCCCGAGGGCGGCGGCACGGGCAAGCGCGGGGAATTCACCGGTCGGTACCTGATCGCCCTGGACCGGAATGATCAGGAAAGCGGGTTGAACGCGTTGCGCTCCGAGGCCGGTATAGGACCCGTCGAACGCGTCCGGGGAACCGAGGTCGATCGGACCGCCGAACTCCTCGAACGTCCCGACGTGTCCGTGTTCTACGAGGAACTCGGCCTCCTCGTCGCGGAGGTGCGGCCCGATCAGCGTGTCGCGCTGGTGACCATCGCCGAGCGGGAGTCCTCAATCGTCTCCGCGGAGCCGGAACGCTTCGTCCACGCCGCAGTGATCATCGAACCGCGGCAGGCGCCCACCGAGTTCTTCCCCGCCTACCGCAGCGACGCGGACGTGGTCGAACGCCTGACCCGAGCCGAATTGGTCTCCGCCGGCGGTCCGGCGTGGGATGAGCGAGCCTCGACCTGGGGGATGCAGGCGATCCGGGCCAACCTGTCCAGTCTGTCCGGCCTCGACGTGAAGATCGCCGTCCTCGACACCGGCGTGGACACCGCACATCCGGACCTCGCCGGTCGCATCGAGGCGACGGCCTCCTTCGTGGCCGGCGAGACCGTGCAGGACGGCAACGGTCACGGCACGCACTGCATCGGTACGGCCGCCGGTCCGGAGCACCCGCGTCAGGGGCCCCGCTACGGCGTGGCCTGCGACGCGCGGATTCTCGCGGCGAAGGTGCTCAGCAACGCGGGCACCGGCTCCGACGGCCAGATCCTGGCCGGCATCGCCTGGGCCGTCGCCGGTGGCGCAAAGGTCATCTCCCTGTCCCTCGGCGCGCCGGTCCTGCCGGGCGAACTCTTCCCGCAGACGTACGAGAAACTGGCCCAGTACGCGCTCGGCCACGGAGCGGTCGTGGTCGCCGCCGCCGGCGACGACAGCAATCGGCCCGGGCACGTCCAGCCCGTGAGCCGGCCCGCCAACTGCCCCTCCGTTCTCGGGGTGGCCGCGCTCGACAAGACACTCACGACGACGTTGTACTCCAACAGCGGCATCAACGGCCAGGGCGGCGAGGTCGATATCTCCGCGCCCGGCCTGGCCGTGTGGTCGGCCGCCCCTGGCGGGGGGTACCAGACACTGAGCGGCACCAGCATGGCGACCTCGCACGTCGCGGGTGTCATCGCGTTGCTCGCCCAGGCGTGGCCCGACGCCTCACCGGCCGGCCTCAAGGCCGGCTTGCTGGCCGGTGCGCTCCCACTGGCGCAGCCTGCCGGCGACGTGGGAGCCGGCCTGCTCCAGGCGCCGTGAGTCGAAGCGTCAACAATTCCACGTCGAATCCCGGAAATCAGCCCGGAAATCAGCCGGCGCGCGTATTTCATTCATTCTCGTTAGACTGGACGGGACACCCGGCGCGATCTCCGCACAACGCCCCGGGGCAGAGGTATGACCCATGTCCGGCCCTGTTTTCGTGGTCAATTGCCTGCCCGTACGTCACGGCGACTGCATTCTCATCGAGTACGGCGATCAGGAGGACCCGTCCCGTATCCTGATCGATGGCGGCCCCGCCTCTTCCTATGCGGCGCTGCGTGCCGCCATCAGCGGACTTCCGCCGGACAAGCGCCGTTTCGAATTGCTGGTGGTCACGCATATCGACGCGGACCACATCGATGGTGTGCTCATCCTTCTCCAGGATGAAGACCTGGGTGCCGACTTCGGCGAGGTGTGGTTCAACGGCTGGCCGCAGCTGGAGTCGCTCTCCGGCGGCCGTCCACGGGATGTCTTCGCTCCCCAGCAAGGGGAATTCCTCGGTTACCTCCTGCATGCACAGGCCCGGGCGTGGAACTCCTCGTTCGCGGAGAATCGCGGATGCGTGGTGGTCGCCGATACGGGCCCGCTGCCCGCACGACAGCTGCCGGGAGGTGCGACGATCACACTGCTCTCTCCGCTGGAAGAGAACCTGCTGAAACTTCGGCGCGCATGGGTGAAAACCCTGGAGGAGGCCGGGATGCGGCCGGGTGACTGGGCGGAGGCCGAAGTCCGGCTCGCCGAGCGCGCCGAGTACCGGCCTCGTGTCCCTCGGCGGGACGTGTACGCGCGGCGGGAATTCGGTTCCGACACGTCCGTGGCGAACGGGGCGAGCATAGCGTTCGTTTTCGACTACCGGGACCGCAGGGTGCTGTTCGGCGCGGATGCGCATGTGGCCGTGCTCACCAAGGGGCTGAGACGTCTCGCCGACGAGCTGGGGGCCCAGCGTGTTCCCTTGGAGGCCGTGAAGCTCTCACATCACGGCAGCATGGCGAACATCGACGGTCGGTTCCTCGACATGATCGACGCCCCGAGTTTCCTGGTGTCGACCAACGGGGCGTACTTCCGGCACCCAGATCCGGAGACCATCCTGCTCCTCGCGGAACGTGTGCCGGGAGCCGAAATCCGGTTCAACCACCGCTGCACCACGACCGAAGTGTGGGAGCGGCCCGGAGCGGTACCGGGCAGCGGAATCCGCGCGGTGTTCCCACCCGAAGGCCGGATGCTGGACCTTGGATCGTGACGGTCCGGCGAAGGGGTCGTGATGGCTTCGGAGTTCGAGAAACTCGACCTGGAGGTGCTGGCCGGCCGGCACGAGCAGCTGTGGGTCTCGGCACGTTCCCGTCTGGGTGCGGTGTACGCCATCCCGCGAGGCGGCTGGACCACAGAGCAGCTGATGGAGGCCGGCAAGACACTGCGGGACGCCGTGTGGCACGGTGACACCGCCGAGCCCACGGCACAGCGCATCGGGCAGGATCTTCAGGACCTCCTCCTCGGAGACACAGACCTGCGCGCCCTCTTCCAGCGCACCCGTGGCGCCGCCGCCGACGCGGGCCGGCCTCTCGCCGTCCGGATCCTGAGCGCACCGCACGACATCGCCGACCTGCCCTGGGAACTCACTCTCGACCCGGAAGGCGGCGGGACGTATCTGACCCTGGCACCGGACGTGCACATCCTCAGACTCGCCCGCACGCGGACCTATCCGGTGCACACACGCCCGGTCGAACCACCCCTGCGCATCCTGGTCGTGTTGTCCAGTCCCGAAGGCGAGAACATCCCGTTCGACCTGTACGAGGAGAAGAGAATCCTCCTGAACGAGCTCACCCCGCTCGTGCACAGCGGAAAGATCGTCGTGGACGTGGAGGACCGGCCCAGCCTCGACAACCTCCACCGGTGCGTCAGCGGCCGGACGCGCGGCTATCACGTCGTGCACTATCTGGGGCACGCCAGCCCGGCAGGCCTGGTACTGGAGACCAGCCGGGGCTCCCCCCGCGGCGTCACGGCAGAGCAGTTCACCAGCGTGCTCCTGGGCTGCCCGGATCTGCGGCTCGTGGTGTACGCAGGCTGCCTCACCGCGGGCCCGCCGGAGCGAGAGGGCCTGAGTGGACTGTCGGAGGACGACTGGCGCGAATCGCCCAGCATCGCGGACCTGAGCGCCAGGACGGCGGCACCGGTCGTGGTGGGCATGCAGGCCGTGCTGCCCTTCCCGACCCAACGCATCTTCGCCCGGATCTTCTACCGGTCGCTGGCAGGTGGACGGAGTCTCGCCAGCGCCGTCCAGCTCGCCCGCGCCGCCGTGCGCGGCGACGAGTTCGTCGGCGGCTTTCTCGACTGGGCCGTCCCGGCGCTCTTCGTCGGCGGCGACGAACCCGGACCTCTCCTGGACGTGTCAGCGCCCTCGGCAGCCGCGCCCCGCCCCCTCCGCCGGGAGCTCAAGCTCGGGCTGGAGGAAGAGGAACGCTCGCTGTTCGGCCGGCCCGTGTCCCTCCGGCAGGCGATGAACATCGTCAGCGGCCAGAGCTCCTCCCGCGCACTCTTCGTCACCGGCCCGCCGGAGCTGCGCACACCCTTCGTGGCCCGGATCCTCGACGATCTCGGCGACGACGTCAGTGTGGTGCTGTATGCGCACGCGCAGGAATTCGAGGACGAGGATCCGGTCGGCCAACTGTGCACCTGGGTCACCGAGCTGCTCACCGGGCTCGACGGGCGTGCCCGCCGGCCGCACAGGAGCTGGAGCAGCGGCGACTGGTGGAAACGCGTCCTCGAAGAGCTCGTCGCCGTGCCTGCGGTCCTCGCCTTCGACGGCCTGGAGGAACTCTCCGACGCGGCCGCGAGGAACCTGAGCTGTGTGTTTCAGGAGCTGGCACTGCGCCGCGGACGAGCGCGCCTGGTCCTGGCCGGCATGGTCGACATGGATCGCTTCCTGGGCGACCGCGCCGCGCGATACGCCCAGCAGATCCAGCTGCGTCCCCTGGAGTGGACAGCGGTCGAACGCTGGATCGGCTGGAACGTCCCCGAACTCCTCCGCCACCAGAGCAAGCTCGAACAGTGGTACACGGACGGGTTCCAAGAGGACTTCGCGCTGTGGACGCGGCTCGCGGAGAGGATCGCCAACCGCCCCACGGCCGACCCGCAGAGCTTCGTCGACGAACTCCTCGCCACCCGCTCCCCCGCCCCGCTGCACCGCGCCGCCCCGCCTTTGCGGGCAGCCCTCGCCCACCCGGGCACGGCGGGCCGCGCCGAGGAGTTCGCCGGCTGGATCACCGCCCTGGCCAACAAGAAGAGGGTGGGTGGCAAGGTCGTGGTCTCCGGCGGCGTGGGGGAACCGTCTTCCATCGCCGCTCTGGCACCGGTCGCCTCGCCGTTCACATCCGGACGCCCCATCACTGATGTCGAGGCCGTGGAATGGGCACACACCGCAGTCAAACACGGCGCGAATGTGCTGCTCCTGGATTTCGGCAGACCCGGAGCCTCCGCGGTCTGGGACTACCAGTGCCGGCGGCTCAGGGAACAGGGCGTGCTGGTGATCGGTGTCGGTGGGGATAGGAGCGACGAGGAGATCCGCTATCCCCCGTGGTGTCCCGACGTCCTCACGGTCGGCTCCCTCACAGAGGGACGCCCTCCGCCTACGGCAGTGTGGAAGCCCACCGCACGGAAGCCGGAGATCTTCGCCGCCGAGAGCCTGGCCTGGGCCGACCCCCCTCCCGCCTTCGCGGAACTGCGTCCCGGCAGCCATCAGGCGGCCCTGGGCGTACTGGCCGCCGCACTCCTGGTCTGGTCGGTGGACAGGACACTCACCGGCGACGACGTCCGTCACATCCTGCTGGACACGGCTGAGCGCCGGCAGGTGATGCGGGACGGCGAGGTCGCGGACTTCCGAGCGCTGCACCTGGACGCCGCGCTGGAGCGGGCCCGCACCGACCTGCTGTCGAACGTCCTCAGGCACGGCCCCGCCGGCCTACGTGAGCTGATAGCCGCCACCGGTCTCTCCGGCGACCTGGTGAGCGATCTGCTCGGTCGGCAGGCAGCCACCCACCGCATACGTCGCGTCGTGACGGAGGAGGGAGAGAAGTTCGAACTGATGGAGAAGCAGCCTGACGAGTAGGCCGGCGGCGGGAAGGTCGCGCTACGCCGTCGGGCCGACGGAGGATTCGGCTTCCACCAGAGGGGGTGGAGGCAACCTATGGCCTCGGAGACCGTGATGGGCAAGAACATCGTGGTGTGCCTGGACGGGACGGGCAATCAGCTCAAGGCCCGCGGCAACACCAACGTCGTCAAGCTCTACCAGATGCTCGATCTGCACGACCCCGCCACACAGATCGCCTACTACGACCCGGGCGTCGGCACCTTCTCCGCCGCGGGCGCCTGGTCGCTCCCCGCCCGCAAGCTCTCCAAACTGTTCGGGCTCGCTTTCGGCTCCGGGCTCAAGGCGAACCTCGCCGAGGCCTACACCTACCTGATGCACCATTACGAACCCGGCGACCGCATCTACCTCTTCGGCTTCAGCCGGGGCGCCTACACCGCCCGGGCTCTCGCGGGCATGCTCAAGGCCGTCGGCCTGCTCCGCCCCGGCTCTGAGAACCTCGTCCCCTACGCCATCGCCGTCTACACCAAGAACCGGGACTGGACCGACGACGACTGGAGGCAACTGCACCAGTTCGCCGGAGCGTTCAGCAGGAAGGTCGACAAACGGACCGGCATCCCCGTCCACTTCATGGGCCTGTGGGACTCGGTGAAGGCCGCCGGACTGCTGCGCTGGAACCTGCGGTGGCTCTACACCAGGCGCATCCCCAACGCCGGCCGCGTCCGGCACGCCGTCTCCATCGACGAGAAACGCCGGCCCTACGAGGACTACCTCGTCCTGCCCCCGAAGAAGCCCGGGGATCCCGGCCCGGTGATCGAGGAGGTCTGGTTCGCCGGAGTCCACTCCGACGTGGGCGGCACCTTCGAGGACGACCCGAAGCTGTCCACCATCGCCCTGAAGTGGGTCCTGGACGGCGCGCTCGACGCCGAACTCCTGCTCAAGAAGGGGGCGTACGCGAAACACCTCACGTTCGACTCCGGCCACGCACTCGGCGCGGTGCACCGCATGGGAGCGGTCTGGGCCCTGCTCACCTACCGGCACCGCCATGTCCCCCACGACGCCGAAGTGCACGAGAGCGTAAGGCTGCGCGTCCAGTCCGACGCCGACTACGGACGCCGCATCCCGAAAGGCGTGACATGGGCCGACAAGGACTGGCTGAACCCGAATCCGCGAGCCGGTTGACGACGAGGGCTCGCAGTCCCAACCCAAAGGGCTCCCCTCGCCCATGCCAACAACCGCCCAACAGCGGTCCACGAATCGGCCTTGCCGGGCCATGATTCGGTAGCGCGGGGACGGCCGGGAGCGGTTTCGGACATACGTTCTTCGCCGTGAACCTTGACGACACCCCTCTCAGAGCCGCCCAGTCGGCTCCCGCGCGCCGCTCCCTGCTGCGCGCCGCCGTGACCGGAGCCGCCGTGGCCGGCGTCGGACTCGCCGTCTCCCCCACCGCCGCCGCCGCGCCCGCCGCCCGGCCGCGGCCGACCACCGCGCAGGAAGCGCTGCGCGAGATGGCCGCCGGGAACCTCCGCTGGCGTACCTACCAGGAGCGGCACCCGGACGAGACCCCGGCCGTCCGGCAGGCGCTGACCTCCGGCCAGCACCCGTTCGCGATCGTGCTCGGCTGCGTCGACTCGCGGGTCCCGCCGGAGCTGGTCTTCGACCAGGGGCTCGGCGATCTGCTCACCGTGCGCAGCGCCGGTGAGGTGCTGGACGAGGCGGTGCTCGGCAGCATCGCCTATGGGGTGCTGGAGCTGGGGATACCGCTGGTGATGGTGCTGGGCCACCAGTCGTGCGGGGCCGTGCGGGCCGCCGTGGAGGCCGACGAGTCCGGCGGCCGGCTGCCCGCGCACATCCAGTACCTGGCCGACGAGATAGCCCCGGCCATCGACCGCACCACGGAGGGCGACGCCCGCGTCGACGCGACGATAGACGCCAACGTACGGCTCGTACGGTCCCGGCTCGCGGCGGAGCCGGATCTCGCCGAGCGGGTCGCGGACGGGCGGCTGGCGATCGTCGGCGCGCGGTACGAGCTGACCAGCCAGGTGGTGCGCCGGGTCGCCTGAGCCCCGACGTGCCTCACCGGGGTGTCGCGGTGCTCTTCGGCGTCCGCCGCCGGCGCAGCAGCGGCCAGGCCAGGAGCACCGCGATCACCGCGTACACCGTGATCGCGAACGGCGTGTCGACCAGCCCCGTGACGCTGCCGTCGCTGATCTGCAGGGCGCGGCGCAGCTGCTGCTCGGCGTTCGGGCCGAGGATGACGCCGATGACGGCGGGGAGGACCGGCAGGCCGTAGCGGCGCATGCCGAAGCCGATGAGGCCGATGACCAGCAGGATGACCAGGTCGACGACCTCCCCGCCCACCGCGTAGGCGCCGACCGCGGCGAAGAACAGGATGCCCGCGTAGAGGTACGGCCGGGGGATGCGCAGGAGCTTCGCCCACAGCGGGGCGAGCGGCAGGTTGAGGGCGAGCAGCAGGACCATGCCGACGAAGAGGGACGCGATCAGACCCCACACCAGGTCGGGTTCGCGTTCGAAGAGCAGCGGGCCGGGCTGGATGCCGTACTGCTGGAACGCGGCCAGCATGACCGCGGCGACCGCGGTGGTCGGCAGGCCGAGGGTCAGCATGGAGACGAGGGTGCCCGCCGCGGAGGCGGAGGCCGCCGACTCGGGTCCGGCCACACCCTCGATCGCGCCCTTGCCCCACTCGTCCTTGTGCTTCGACAGCCGCTTCTCGGTGACGTACGACAGGAAGGTCGGGATCTCCGCCCCGCCCGCCGGGATCGCGCCGAACGGGAAGCCGATGAACGGGCCGCGCAGCCAGGACTTCCAGGTGCGCCGCACGTCGCCGCGGCCGAGCCAGGGGCGGCCGACCGGGATCGGTTCGCCGGGCGTGCGCCGCAGATGCGCCGCCACCCACAGGGCCTCGCCGATCGCGAACAGGCCGACCGCGACGATCACCACGTCGATGCCGTCGGCGAGTTGCAGCGAGCCGAAGGTGAGCCGCTGCTGGCCGGTCATCTGGTCCAGCCCGACCAGGCCGAGGGTGAGGCCGATGAGCAGCGAGGCGAGGCCGCGGATCCGGGAAGAGCCCAGCACCGAGGTGACGGCGATGAACGCCAGCACCATGAGGGCGAAGTAGTCGGGCGCGCCGATGTCGACGGCGAGGTCGGCGACGGTCGGGGCGAGCGCGACCAGCAGGATCGTGCCGACCATGCCGCCGGCGAAGTGGCCGATGGCGGCTGCCGCCAACGCCTGCGCCCCGCGCCCGGACTTCGCCATCGGGTTGCCCTCGATGGCGGCGACCACGGCGGCGCTCTCGCCGGGGGTGTTGAGCAGGATGGAGGTGGTGGAGCCGCCGAACATGGCGCCGTAGTAGATGCCGGCGAACATGATGAACGCGCCGACGGGGTCGAGTCCGTACGTCACCGGCAGCAGCAGCGCGACCGCCATGGCCGGGCCGATGCCGGGCAGGACGCCGATCGCGGTGCCGAGGAGGACACCGAGGGCGGCCCAGAGCAGGTTGAGCGGGGTGAGGGCCGTACCGAAGCCGTCCAGGAGGGAGTCGAGGGCGTTCATGTCACAGGACTCCCATCAGCGGGCCGCCGGGCAGCGGCACTCCGAGCAGGTGGTTGAAGACGGCGTAGGTGATGAGGGAGAGGGCGGCCGCGATCAGCGGGTCGCGGTCGGTGCGGCGGCTGCCGAGGGCGAAGGCGGCGCCCCAGAAGAGCAGGGCGCCCGCGGCGGGGAAGCCGAGGGGTTCGATGAGGACGGCGGAACCGAGGAAGACGCCCGCCAGCAGCAGCACCGTGCGCCAGTCGGCGGGTTCGGAGAGGTCGACGTCCTCGCCGGTCTCGGCCTGGCCGCGCCCGCCGCGCAGCACGTCGACGGCGAGCAGGGCGGCGATCAGCAGCAGGCCCGCGCCGACGACGACGGGCACGGTCTTCGGGCCGACGGGGCCGCGCTGGGCGATGTCGACGTCCATGGTGAGCGCGTCGGTGAGGACGAGCACGCCGAGCGCCAGCAGCAGGGCGCAGACGCCGAGTTCGGAGTGGTCGCGCAGCCAGGAGCGGCGGGGCGGGGCCTCGGAGGTGGCGGGTGTCGTCACAGTCCCAGCTCCTTCAGTACGGAGACCACGCGCTTGTCCTGGGCGTCGAGGAACGCGCCGAACCGGTCGCCGGTGAGGAAGGCGTCGTCCCAGCCGTTCTCGCGCAGGGACTTCCGCCACTCCGGCGAGTCGTGCAGCGCCTCGATCAGACGGATCAGCTTGTCGCGTTCGGCGTCGGTGAGGCCGGGCGGGGCGACGATGCCGCGCCAGTTGGTGAAGTTCACGTCGTAGCCCGCCTCTTGGAGGGTGGGCGCGTCGAGGCCGTCGACGCGTTCGGGTCCCGTGACGGCGAGGAGGCGCAGTTCGCCCGACTTGATCTGGTCGAGGTACTCGCCGACGCCGGACACGCCGAAGGCGACCTTGTTGCCGAGGATCGAGGCGAGGAGTTCGCCGCCGCCGTCGAAGGGGATGTAGTTGACGTCCTTCGGGGAGATCCCGGCGGCCCTGGCCATCAGCATCGGCGCCAGATGGTCGGGGCCGCCGGGGGCCGAACCGCCGCCCACGGGCAGCTTGCCGGGGTCGGCCTTCCAGGCGGTGATCAGCTCGTCGATGGTCTGGTACGGCGAGTCCTTCGCGACCACGACCACGTCCTGTTCCTCGGTGAGGCGGGCGATCGGGGTGGTGTCGGCGAGGGTCTTGGGCGCGTGGTTGGAGCGGACGGCGCCGACGACGCCGAGCCCCATGGACATCGCCAGCTTGCCGTTGCCGTGCTCGCTCACCAGCCGGGTGAGGCCGACGGTGCCGCCAGCGCCGGGGAGGTTGAACACCTCGATGTTCGGGGTCAGTTCGGCGTCCTCGGCGTTCCGGGCGGCGGTGCGGGCGGTGATGTCGTAGCCGCCGCCGGGCGTGTTGGGAACCATGAAGCGCAGGCCCGGGATTCGCGTACCGGTCTCGGCGCCGCTGCCGGTGGTCAGCAGCGGCGGTCCCAGGAGCACGAGCACGGCGGCGCCGAGCAGGGCGAGGGGAGTGCGCAGGCGCACGGGCCACCACCTGTCGATGAGTTCGGGGAGGGAGGTGGCCACATGGTGCCCGGGGGCGGCCGGGCTGTCGCGTTTGTGGAGGCAACGATGATTGTGGTCGTTGTGGTCAGGGCGTCAGAGGGGCGCGCGTGGCCCGGTCCACCCAGCGGTGCGTCACTTTCGGTCGAGGGCGTCCGCCTCGTCGAGCACGGGTGCGGCCGTGTGCAGGCGGCGCCGGCGGGGGTGGTCTTGAACAGATAGGGCTGGATCGGACAGGGGCGGCCGGGTGGCTCGACTAACACCAGATGGCGTTTGCCTAAAGGCTTTAGGGAAATGCCATAATCGATTCAGCGAACGGAAGGAGGGCCGCCATGGCACGCGTGGGACTGACCACGGAGCGTCTGATCCAGGCGGGCGCCGAGCTGGCCGACGAGGTCGGCTTCGAGCGGGTGACCGTCTCCGCGCTGGCCCGCCGGTTCGACGTCAAGGTCGCCAGCCTGTACTCCCACCTGAGGAACTCGCAGGACCTCCGGACCGGGATCGCCCTGCTCGCGCTGGAGGAGCTCGCCGACCGCGCCGCCGACGCGCTCGCCGGACGGGCCGGCAAGGACGCCTTGACCGCGTTCGCGAACGTCTACCGCGACTACGCCCGGGAGCACCCCGGCCGCTATGCCGCGGCCCGGCTGAAGCTCGACCCCGAGACGGCGGCGGCCAGTGCCGGCGTACGGCACGCGCAGATGACCCGGGCGATCCTGCGCGGCTACGACCTGACGGAACCGGACCAGACCCACGCGGTCCGCATGCTGGGCAGCGTGTTCCACGGCTACGTCAGCCTCGAGCTGAGCGGCGGGTTCAGCCACAGCGAACCCGACTCCGAGGAGACCTGGTCGCGGATCCTCGACGCCCTGGACGCCCTGCTGCGCGACTGGCCCGCGCGCTGACCCCCGACCCCCACCGGCGGAGACCATGACCACCCCCTGGACCACCACCCCGCTCACCGCGGACCTCGTGCGCGGCGCCCTCGACCTGGAGCGCACCGCGCACGGACTGCTGCCGCACCGGCTGCCCGCCCGGGCCCGGGCGCAGTACCTCGACCCACAGCTCGCCTCGGCGGAGTCACAGCCCTCCGGCGTACGGCTGGTCTTCCGCACCCGCGCCACCGCCGTCGAGCTGGACACGCTGCCCACCAAGCGGGTCTACGTGGGCGTCCCGCCCCGCCCGGACGGCGTCTACGACCTGCTCGTGGACGGCGAGCCGGCCGGTCAGGCCACCGTGGCCGGCGGCAACACCCTCACCATCGACATGACCACCGGGTCCTTCGAGTCACGGCCCGGACCACCCGGCACGGTCCGTTTCGACGGGCTGCCCGACCGGGTCAAGGTCGTCGAGATCTGGCTGCCGCACAACGAGACCACCGAACTCGTCGCCCTGCGCACCGACGCCCCGGTCGAGCCCGTGCCCATGGACCCGGACCGCCCGGTGTGGCTGCACCACGGCAGTTCGATCAGCCACGGCTCCGACGCCGCGAGCCCCACCGCCACCTGGCCCGCGCTCGCCGCCTCCCTCGGCGGCGCGGAGCTGATCAATCTGGGCCTGGGCGGCAGCGCCCTGCTCGACCCGTTCACCGCCCGGGCGATGCGGGACACCCCCGCCGATCTGATCAGCCTGAAGATCGGCATCAATCTGGTGAACCTCGACCTGATGCGGCTGCGGGCCTTCACCCCCGCCGTCCACGGGTTCCTGGACACCCTCCGGGAGGGCCATCCCGCCACCCCGCTGCTGGTGATCTCCCCCATCCTGTGCCCCATCCACGAGGACACCCCGGGCCCCGGCGTTCCGGACTTCTCCACCCTCGGCACCGGACAGCTGCGGTTCCGGGCGACCGGCGACCCGGATGAGATCGCCTGGGGCAAGCTCACCCTGAACGTCATCCGTGACGAACTCGCCCGGATCGTCGAGCAGCGCGCCGCCGAGGACCCGCATCTGCACTACCTCGACGGCCGTGCCCTCTACGGCGGGTCCGACGCCGCCGAGCTGCCGCTGCCGGACGGTCTGCACCCGGACGCCGCCACCCACCGCCGGATGGGCGAGCGCTTCGCCGAACTCGCCTTCGGCGGCGGCGGTCCGTTCGCGGGCGCCCGCGCCTGAGGCGTCAGAGCCCGTCGGAGGACGGGTGGTGACTCTCCGGCGGGGCGAGATAGGTGGCGGGAAGCCCGCCGGTGTCGATCACGATCTGGTCGACGGCGATCGCCGGGTCCACCATCAGCAGGCGCAGGACATGCTCGCCGGGCTCGTCCACGGTGACGGTGGTGGTCAGCTTCTCGATCCCCTCCTCGACGTTGCGGGCCCAGGCGTCGCCCCGGTTGCCGGTGGCGACGGCCTGCCCGGACAGGACGGTGGCGGGCTGGTCGTCGAGGGCGACGGCCAGGCGCCGCCTGCCGCGCTCGTCGAGGGAGGGCAGCCGGAAGACGGTCACCGGGAACGTGCCGGTGCTGCTGAACCGCACCCGGTACCACAGCTCCGGCGCCCGTCCCTCGGTGATCGGCGCGGCCGTGGACGGCACGGTCTGCACGGCGGCCGTACGGCGGCCCAGTCCGCGGACCGTCTCCCAGCGGGCGCCGCCCCGCGCCACCCGGCCGTCGAAGTGCGCAGCCTCGATCGAGACGTACCCGTGCGCCTCGACGAACCCGCGGGCGCGCCGCCGCGCCCGCTCCCCGTCGTTGCGCACCCGCACGGGGACGACGACGCTCGTCCCGCCGCCGGTGACGGTGACCGCCGCCTCGTGCGCGCCCTCGGGCGCCCGCTCCCAGTCGACGTCCGCCCACACCCGGATCTGGTCGGTGAGGGTGCCCGAGGCGGTGCTCAGCCGCAGCCAGGGATGGCTGGTCGTCGCGGTCCACTCCAGGGGCAGGAAGCCGGTGTTGAAGACGTCGAGGAAGCGGCGGTCGCGGGTGTAGGAGGAGAAGGACAGCGGCCGTTCGACGCCCGTCTCGTTGCCCTCGGACGCCACGCCGAGGCCCGAGGTCTCCTGCCGGGGGACCCGGGTCACGGCAGGGCGGCCGGGTGCCTTCGGGATCTGGGAGGGGTACGGGTTGACGATCCCGTCCCATTTCCCGCCGGCGACCTCGGTGTTGTAGCGGCGGGTGAGCGCGACCTCGTCGGCGTGCGCGGCCAGCGCGAGATCGGCGTAGACGTTGGTGCCCGCGCCCCGGCCCTGCCGGACGGCGAGCGCGTTGCGGTCGGCCCAGTGGTACTTGAGGTTCATCAGGTACGCCCCGTGCACCGGGTACTCGACCAGCTCGAAGTAGGCGTCCCGGTAGGCGGCGGGCAGCCGGGCGCCGAGCGCACGCGTCCGCTCCAGCAGCTCCTCGTAGGCGGTCATCCGGCGACCGCCCTCGTCACCGTGGTGGACCAGCGAGTAGGTGCCGCGGTCGACGAACTCCGGGCGCCGCTCTGCGGCGAGCCGGTAGTACTCCGTGCGGATCCGGGCGATCTCGGCGCCGTACCGGCCGCCGAACTGCCGTCCGGTCCACTCGACGAGGAAGTCCTCGACGGTGTCGGCGTCCCAGCGGTCCACGTCCCAGGCCATGTCCAGGCAGAACGACAGGCCTGTCTCGATGGACTTGATGTCGCCCACGTTGAAGATCCACATCCGGTCGACCCGGTGGTCGTAGGCCCGGCGCAGTTCCTGCCACACCTTGCTCAACTGGGTGGTGTCCAGCCAGAGATAGCTCTTGGGCCGTCCCCAGTAGGACAGGTGGTAGTAGATCCCGTGGCCGCCGGGGCGGCGCCGCTCCTCGGCGTCGGGCAGCTGGCGCATGTTGCCGTGGTTGTCGTCCGGCCAGATCAGGGTGACGTCGTCGGGGACCCGGACGCCCGCGTTGTAGAGGTCCAGGACCTCCTTGTACGGGATGAAGATCTGCGGCTCGGCCGCGGCGCCGACCTCCTCGGCCAGGATGCGCCGCTGGTCGGCGATGATGTCGTTCATCACCGCGACCTTCTCCTCGATCGTGGTGGCGTACTTCGTCTCCAGCGCCGAGTCGTGCAGCCCGCGCATGCCGAGGGTCCAGCTGCTCTCGTACGCCGCGTTCTGCCGGGCCCGGGCCCGCCAGTAGGCGGAGATCACCTCGGGATTCACCGTGTAGTCGTACACCGGCAGGGTGCCGTCGGTGCCCTTGTGCTCCTCGGCCCACGGCGCCCATTCGTGCACGCCGTTGCGGAGCATGGCCTCGGGGTGGCTGGAGCCGACGACGATGCCGTAGGCGTCGGCGAGGCGGGGGTTCTCCGGGTGCTTGTTGAAGAAGTCGGAGTACGGATGCATCGCGGGCCAGAGGTAGTTGGCCTTCGGCCGGAGCAGCAGCTCGAAGATCCGCTCGTAGGTGCGGGGGCCGATGTTCTTGTCCGGCTCCTGGGTGCGGTGCGACCACGTGGTGAGGTTCTGCTCGTCGTTGACGAAGATCCCGCGGTAGCGGACGGACGGTTCGGGCCGCAGCTGCGGGCGGGCCGGGACGGTCACCGTGTCGCGGTGCTCCACGGGGACGTCGGCCCACCAGTACCAGGGGGAGACGCCGATGCGCTCCGAGGTGTCGTAGACGCCGTAGATCGTGCCGCGCCGGTCGCTGCCCGCGATCACGAGGGCGCGCTCCACGCCGGGCATCGGGTGCTCCACGACCTGGGTGACGGAGGCCTCCCAGCGGCCGCGCACCCGGAAGACGTCCAGGCGTCCGGCGGCGGCGAGCCGGTCCACGACGGGACTCGAACCGAGGGTGCCCACGACGACGAGACCGGCGGCCCGCTCCGGCGGGGTGTGCACCAGCCGCGGCCGGACGCCGCTCACCCGCTCCACGTCGGCCTGCAGGTCGCCGGCCGCGCGGACGACGGCGGGGTCGTCGGCGGCGTCCACGAAGATGTCGGTGGCGGCCCCGTCCCGGACGAGCGGGAAGCCGGAGGAGTCGGCGGCCGCGTGCGGCGTGCCCGGCAGGGCGACGGGCAGGAACGGGGCAACGCCCGCGGCGGCCATGCCCCGCAGGAACGACTTCCGGGTCCATCCCGGGGGCGGCTCGTTGTGCGGCACGAGGGTCACCTTCCTGGAAGCGGGGCAGAAAGCGCTTTCGCAAGGAGCTTTCGCGACTGTAGGTGAGGGGTGTTGACGCGTCCAGAGGGGCGGGTGGGGCGAAATCCGGTCAGGGGAGGGCTCTGCGGGTGGGGCTGCCGGAGGCAGGACGTCCAGGGGTGCTTCTCCGCCGAGCGCATCGGCAGCGCCGGCGTCGCCGCCGTACGGGAGGCGCTGACCGCCGACTGGGGTGAGCCGCCGCTCGTCACGGCACCCTGAGCGCGTCACACCCCTGGCGTCCGGCCTGCCGGTCTGCGAACGTCACGGCGGCGGGATCACGGTGCCGAATCCGTGATCCCGGCACGCCTGACCGTCAGCCACCCCGTCGACGCGGTGGCGGAAGGAGCGGACCGATGAGCACTGCGGTGTCCAGCACGACTCTTGTCGCCGATCCGTCCGGTGCGGCCACGGACACGATCGGCGTCCTGGTCGTCGACGACGACTTCAGGGTGGCGAAGGTGCATCGCGCCTACGTGGAACGGGTCCGGCCGTTCCGGGTCGTGGGCGTCGCGGGCAGCGGCCAGGAGGCCGTGGACGCCGTGGACGACCTGCGCCCGGACCTCGTGCTGCTGGATCTCTACCTGCCGGATGTCTTCGGCCTGGACGTCATCCCCCGCCTGCGCTCCGCCGGGCACGACTGCGACGTGATGGTGATCAGCGCGGCCCGGGAGGCGGACGCGGTGCGCGGCGCGGTACGGCAGGGTGTCGTCGACTATCTCCTCAAGCCGTTCGACTTCGCCGACCTGCGGGTGCGGCTGGAACGTTACGTCGCGCAGCGCGGCCGGCGGGAGAACGCCGTCGTACGCGGGCAGGCCGACGTGGACCGGGTGCTCGCCGGGGCAGCCCTGCCGGCGCCGGTCACCGGGACGCTGCCGAAGGGCATGAGCGTGGAGACCGCGGACCTGGTGGAACGCGCGCTCCGCGGCGCGGACGGCACCCTCTCCGCGAGCGAGTGCGCCTCCCTGACCGGGTTGTCACGGGTCAGCGCCCGTCGCTATCTGGAGTACTTCCATACGACGGGCAGCGCGGAGGTGTCGCTGCGGTACGGCGTGGCGGGGCGGCCGGAGCGGCGGTACGGCTGGCGGGGCTGAGGCGGCGGGACCGGCTGCCGGCTCAGGCGATGAGCGCCTGGTCCGCCGGGTCCGGACCCAGTCGGTCCAGCAGGTGATCCAGGTGCAGTTCGGCTATGGGGGCCATCAGGTCGGGGTGACGGAGCAGCGCCGCGGCGTCCCGGTCGCGGACGCCGGGCTCGATCAGGCGGCGGAACCCGACCGGCGAACCGGCGGGCTCCGCGCCCTCGGTCACCACGGCCACCGCCTGCCGGGCCAGTTCCGGGTCGGTGAGCAGACAGGCGGCCCAGCTGGCCACGACCTCGTCCACCCAGGTGCGCCAGGCGGCGTCGTCATCGTGCGCGTCGCCCGCCGCGTCCGCGCCGGTGACCCAGTCCAGGCGGGCCGAGCCGCCAGGGCCGGCCATCGCTACCAGCGCCGCGTCCGTCCGCGTGGGGTAACGCAGCAGTGCCGCGACCGTCACCGCCTGCCGCGCCTGCGCCTCGCACAGGGCGGCGGCGAACGCACCGCCGGACGCCGGGTAGGCACGCGTCAGCCACTGGGCGGTCGCCGCGATGAGCGGGGTCAGGTCTGTGAGCACTGGCGGGCCGTCCGAGCTGCCGGGAAACAGGGATCGGACAAAACGGTATCTCGGGGACCGCGGAGATGGACATGGCCCGGATCTCTTCCGGGGCGTGGCTTCGCCCACATTCGGGGGGACGGGCTGCGTCCCTCGGACCTGCGGCAGGCGGCGCCCGGAGAGGCACCGGCCCCGACCGACGGAGGCGACCCGAGCAGGCTCGCCCCGGGCCGACAGGCGGAAGGCGACCTGAGCAGGCTCCCCCCGGACCGACGGGCGGAAGGCGCCCCGAACAGGCCCACCCCGGACCGACGGGCGGAAGGCGCCCCGAACAGGCCCACCCCGGACCGACGGGCGGAAGGCGCCCCGAACAGGCCCACCCCGGCCGACCGACGACAGGCACACCCGCCAGACGGGCCCGACCGACCGACAGCAGGCGACAGCCCCGACAACCAACGCCCGGGCCGACCGACGACAGGCACACCCGCCAGACGGGCCCGACCGACCGACAGCAGGCGACAGCCCCGACAACCAACGCCCGGGCCGACCGGCGTCAGGCCGCAGGCCGCAGGCCGCAGGCCGCAGGCCGCAGGCCGCAGGCCGCAGGCCGCAGGCCGCAGGCCGCAGGCCGCAGGCCGCAGGCCGCAGGGAAACGACAGGCGGCCCCGGATAGGCACCGCCCCGACCGACCGGCGGCAGACGGCGGGCGGGACGCGTAGGCGACAGGCGGCAGTCACGAGGCGGCGGACGGCAGGCGACAAGCGGCGGGCGGCCCAGCCACGCACCGCCTAGCCCCGCACCGCCCAGCCACCCCGCCCGCTCACCGGCCCATCAGCCCCGCCGCCACCGTCGCCCCCAGTTCCCAGCACGCCTCCAGGTCGGTCTTGGTGGGCTCGCCGGTCACGGTCAGTGGCTCGGCGGCGCGGCGCCAGCCGAGGCCGGTGGTGATCGACTCGATGCCGCGGACGGCTCCGGTGACGTCGCTGCCGCCGTGCACGTAGTAGCCGAAGGGCCGGCCTCGGGTCTCGTCCAGGCACGGGTAGTAGACCTGGTCGAAGAAGTGCTTGAGCGCGCCGGACATGTAGCCGAGATTCGCGGGCGTGCCCAGCAGATAGCCGTCGGCGGCCAGCACGTCGGACGCGGTGGCGGACAGGGCCGCGCGCCGCTCGACGCGGACGTTCTCGATCTCCGGCGTCGTCGCCCCGGCGAGGACGGCTTCGAGGAGCGCCTGGCAGTTGGGCGACGGGGTGTGATGCACGATCAGCAAGGTGGCCACGGCGGAACCCTAACTCCCGTTGTCATCCCGCTTCCCCGGGTGCGACGATGCCCGCCACGACCACGCCGGAGGAGGCATTGTGACCGACGGGGACCACCGGCCGGACGCGGCTGCCGTGTTCGACGCGCTCGGCGCCGCGTACGAGAAGGCGTTCGCCGGATCGGAGGCGCACCGGGCGTCGCTCGAGTGGCTGCTGGAGCGGCTGGAGCCGGGCAGCAGGGTGCTCGATGTGGGCAGCGGGACGGGGCGGCCGACGGCCGAGACGCTGGCCGGGGCGGGCCATCGGGTGCTGGGGGTGGACGTCTCCCCGGTGATGGTGGAGCTGGCGCGGCGGCAGGTAACCGACGCCGAGTTCCGGTGCGCCGACATCCGTGAGCTGCCGCTCGCGGACGGCTCCTACGACGCGGTCTGCGTGTACTTCTCGCTGCTCCAGATGGACCGCGAGGAACAGTCCGGCCTGGTCGGGCGGCTGGCGCGGGCGGTGCGCCCGGGCGGGCACCTGGTGCTGGCGACGGTGCCCGTCGACGTGGAGGGCGTCGACGTCGTGTTCATGGGGCAGCCGGTCCGGGTGACCAGCTTCGCCGCCGGGGACTTCACCGCGCTGGCGGGCGCGGCGGGCCTGACGGTGCTCCGCGAGGAGCAGACGCTGTTCACGCCGGCCCACCCCGAGGCCGTACCGGAGCCGCATCTGTTCCTGTACGCCCGGCGCGACTGACGCCGGCCGGCGCGGGACGATGGCCGTGACGCCACGGAAAGGGGTCCGGCCATGCGCGACACGGCGATCGTGGAGGCTCCGTCCGTGCTCGGCCTGCGACCGACCGGCGTCCAGGACCTTCCGGCGGCGCTGCTCGACGCCGGGCTGGCGACCCTTGCCGGTGCCGTGCGCGCCGGGCGGGTGGAGCCGCCGCCGTACGACGCCCGGCGGGACCCGGAGACCGGCGTGCTCAACCCCGCCGGTCTGGTGGCGTACTCGGTGCGGCTCGCGGACGCGGTCGGCGCCGTCCTGGACACGGGGCGCTTCCCGCTGGTCCTCGGCGGCGACTGCAGCATCCTGCTGGGCAATCTGCTCGCCCTCAGGCGCCGGGGACGGTACGGCCTGCTCTTCCTGGACGGGCACACCGACTTCTACCAGCCGTCGGCGGAACCGGCCGGGGAGGCGGCCTCCATGGAGCTGGCCCTGGTCACCGGCCGCGGCCCCAGCCTGCTGACCGATCTCGAAGGGCGTGGGCCCCTGGTGCGGGACGAGGACGTCGCCGTACTCGGCTTCCGGGACGCCGACGAATCCGGCCGGGCGGGGATGCAGCCGCTGCCGCCCCGGCTGTACGCGATCGACCTGGACGGCGTCCGAGCCGTCGGCGCGGGCGAGGCGGCCCGGCAGGCGGTCGGGCGGCTCGCCGACGTCCGCTACTGGGTCCATCTGGACGTCGACGTGCTCGACGACGCGATCATGCCGGCCGTTGACTACCGGCTGCCCGGCGGGCTGGCCTGGGCGGAGCTGACCGAGATGCTGCGCACGGCGCTGGCCGACGAGCGGGCGGTCGGCCTCGACGTGACCATCTTCAATCCGCGCCTGGACCCCGACGGGATCCTCGCGGCCCGCCTTGCGCGCTGTCTACGCCGCGGACTGAGTGTCGACGAGCCAATGGTGTGAGTAAGGGTGGGAGTGATGACGGCATCACCTCGACCGGACGGCAGCGCCTCGCCCCGCGACCAGGCCGGAGGGCCGAGTCGTCAGGGCCGGGGCGTCGGTGTTTCAGCCGAGGGCGCCGAGAAGCTCCTCGCAGGCCTGTGCACAGGAGCGGCAGGCCTCGGCGCACAGGCGGCAGTGTTCGTGCTGGTCGGCGTGGGTGGCGCACTCGTCGGCGCAGGCCGTGCAGGCGGTGGCGCAGGCTTGCAGGATCGCGCGGGTGACGTGGGCGTCGTAGCCGGTGTGGCGGGACAGGACGGACGCGGTGGCGTTGCAGATGTCGGCGCAGTCCATGTCGGTGCGGATGCACTTGGTCAGGTCGCCGACCATGCCCTCGGAGAGACAGGCGTCCGCGCAGGCGGTACACGCCTGGGCACAGGCGACGCACTCCTCGATGCACCGGGTGAGCTTGGCGCGGTCGACATCGCCGAGGTCGGCCGGGTAGGTGGCGAGCATGTCCTTGACCGTGGTCATGACGGACCCCTCCTCTTGGCGCCGGGGGGCGGGCAGTCGGACCCTTGCCGAATAGCCGCCGTCAGCAGGGCCAAACGCGCGAATCGCGCCCCCCTTCACCGGCTGGCGTCTCGCGACCGGATACGGTCTGGAGGGAATGCCGAGACGGCGGAGAAGGGGATCGAGCGTGCGGGCGAGCCGGTGCGTGCGGACGGCAGGCGCCTTCGGGCAGCTGCTGCTCGTCGTCGTGCTCACGCTCGGCGTCTTCGTGATGCACACCCTCGGACATCCGGACGACTCGTCCGGCACAGCGGCGATCTCCGCGGCGCCCATGAAGATGTCTCCGGAGATGTCCCGTCCGGAGAGGGCAGGTCATCCGGCGGAGCACACGTCGACGCACTCGTCCGACACCCCGTCGACCTCCCATGAGCCGACCTCCCACGAACCCGGCATGGCCATGGACATGGCCTCGCTGTGCGTGGCGGTCATGCTCGGCGGGTGGGTGCTCGCCACGCTCCTGAAAGCGGCGTTCACCCGGCGCCGCGAGTGGCTGGCGAAGCTGCTCGCCCAGGTGGCCGCCGTACAGCGGCCCAATCCCCCGCCACGCGGACCCGATCTCACCCGGTTGTCGGTGCTGCGGCTGTAGGCCGAATCGCCTGCGCGGGCGCGCGCCTACGTGCCCCCGCGATCTCGCGTACGCCAAAAACGGCCACCAGAACAGCAACAGAACCGACATACGAGGTGAAATCCACCATGACTGCGTTCACGCGCGCCCTGCACCGCAACCCCGCCCGCCGTATCGCCGCCGCCGGCCTCGTCACCGCCGGGGCCCTGTTCCTCACCGCCTGCGGCGGGGACGACATGAGCGGCATGGACCACGGCAGCGACACCGGCTCCGCGTCGGCGACCGCCAAGACCGGGGCCGAGGCCGGGGCCGGCGCTGAGGCCGGGACCGAGGCCGGTGACTTCAACGACGCCGACGTCACCTTCGCCCAGCAGATGATCCCGCACCACGAGCAGGCCCTGGAGATGGCGCGGCTCGCCGACGGCCGCGCCTCGGACGCGGAGATCAAGGACATCGCCGGAAAGATCGAGCAGGCCCAGGACCCGGAGATCCGCACCATGAAGGGCTGGCTGCGGTCCTGGAAGCAGCCGACCGCCGCGGAGTCCATGCCGGGCATGGACCACAGCGCTCACGGCAGCGGTGACGGCATGATGTCCGACACGGACATGGAACGGCTGAAGGGCATGAAGGGCGCCGCCTTCGACAAGGCCTTCGCCGAGATGATGATCGAGCACCACAACGGCGCGATCAGCATGGCCCAGGACGAGCAGAAGGACGGCGCGAACGCCGACGCCAAGAAGATGGCCGACGACATCGTCAAGGGACAGTCCGCCGAGGTCGAGCAGCTGCGGGACATCCTCGACCGGCTCTGATCCGGCGGATCACCAGGCCCCGCACCGGTACGTCGGGCTCCGGCCCGCGTCAGTCGTGCGGGGCCTTCCCGCTGACCCGGTGGTCGGCGTGGCTGAGGGCTTCCATGACGAGGCGGCGCAGATGGCCGTCGCGCAGGCTGTAGTGGATGTGCCGCCCCTCGCGGCGGGACTCCACCAGCCCGGCGAGCCGGAGCTTGGCCAGGTGCTGGCTCACCGCCGTACGCGACGCCGCGCAGCGCTCGGTGAGCGAGCCGACGTCGGACTCCCCCTGCGCCAGCAGCCACAGCAGATGCAGCCGGGTGGGGTCGGCGAGCATCGCGAACACCTCGGTGGCCTCCGCGAGGCGCGCGCTGTCCGGAGGGCGCAGATGCGTGTCGAGTGCGGGTGACACGGACTCGCGAGCAGGCATGCGTACAGCCTAGAGGCTGCGCGGCGTGACACATGACGATGCGTTCATGTGGGCATGGCTTTCATTATCACTTACCATCGTTTCCGCGCACCGGCGCGGTGCGCCGCGACACCACTGGAGGTGATCTGCCGTGAGCGGCCGTACGACACGGCAGCGAGCGGCCGTGCTCGACGGCCTGACGCGCTGCCACGACTTCGTGTCCGCACAGGAGTTGCACGCCCGGCTGACCGCCCACGGCGTCTCCATCGGCCTGACCACCGTCTACCGCTCCCTGCGCCACTTGGTGGCGACCGGCGGCGTCGACGTCGTCCGGGACACGGCGGGCGAGCGGCTGTACCGCCCCCGGCCCGGCGACGAGCACCGGCACTATCTGATCTGCCGCCACTGCGGATTCAGCCGCCCGCTGGACAGCGCGGTCGTGGAGGAGTGGGCCGAACGCGTCTCGGCCGACACGGGGTTCGCCGCGGTGGAGCACACCGTGGAACTCACCGGTGTGTGCGCCGACTGCCAGGTGGCCGCCTGAGGCGGTCCGGGCGCGGTTCCGGCAGGGGCCGAAGGCTCGCTTATTCTTCTCATAAGGCCGCCTTATGAGCCCATAGGTCGGACCCGCGTACCGACTTAGGCATGCCTTAGCTTAGGCTTCCCCGCGAGTCGCTTGTCATCGCTCGAAGGGAACCTGATCATGCCCCGCCCTCTGCGGGTAGCCATCGTCGGAGCCGGCCCCGCCGGGATCTACGCCGCCGACGCCCTGCTCAAGTCCGACGTGGCCGCCGAACCCGGTGTGTCCATCGACCTCTTCGAGCGGATGCCGGCGCCGTTCGGACTGATCCGCTACGGCGTCGCCCCCGACCACCCCCGGATCAAGGGCATCATCACCGCCCTCCACCAGGTGCTCGACAAGCCGCAGATCCGCCTCTTCGGCAACGTCGACTACGGCACCGACATCAGCCTGGACGACCTGCGGTCGTTCTACGACGCGGTGATCTTCTCCACCGGTGCGATGGCGGACCGCGCGCTGTCCATCCCCGGCATCGACCTCGACGGCTCCTACGGCGCCGCCGACTTCGTCTCCTGGTACGACGGCCACCCGGACGTGCCGCGCACCTGGCCGCTCGAGGCCGAGAAGGTCGCCGTCCTCGGCGTCGGCAACGTCGCCCTCGACATCGCGCGCATCCTCGCCAAGACGGCCGACGAGCTGCTGCCGACCGAGATCCCGCCGAACGTCTACGAGGGGCTCAAGGCCAACAAGGCCCTGGAGGTCCACGTCTTCGGCCGCCGTGGCCCGGCGCAGGCGAAGTTCAGCCCGATGGAGCTGCGCGAGCTGGACCACTCCCCCAACATCGAGGTCATCGTCGACCCCGAGGACATCGACTACGACGAGGGCTCGATCGAGACCCGGCGTGGCAACAAGCAGGCCGACATGGTCGCCAAGACGCTGGAGAACTGGGCGATCCGCGACGTCGGCGACCGCCCGCACAAGCTCTTCCTGCACTTCTTCGAGTCGCCCACCGAGATCCTGGGCGAGGACGGCAAGGTCGTGGGCCTGCGCACCGAGCGCACGGAACTCGACGGCACCGGCAACGTCAAGGGCACCGGCAAGTTCACGGACTGGGACGTCACCGCCGTCTACCGCGCCGTCGGCTACCTCTCCGACAAGCTGCCGAAGCTGCCCTGGGACATCGACTCCGGCACGGTGCCCGATGAGGGCGGCCGGGTCATCGAGGAGGGCGGCAACCACCTGCAGTCGGTGTACGTCACCGGCTGGATCCGGCGCGGCCCGGTGGGCCTCATCGGGCACACCAAGGGGGACGCCAACGAGACCGTCGCCAACCTGCTGGACGACTTCGCCAACGGGCGTCTCCAGACGCCGGAGGCGCCCGCGCCCGAGGCCGTGGAGGCCTTCCTGGCCGAGCGGGACATCCGCTTCACCACCTGGGAGGGCTGGTACAAGCTGGACGCCGCGGAGAAGGCGCTGGGCGAGCCGCAGGGCCGCGAGCGGGTGAAGATCGTCGAGCGTGAGGACATGCTCAAGGCGAGCGGCGCGTAAGCGCGACACGTCGGCGTCTTCGCCGTCCGAGGGGCCCGGTGGCTGTGCCGCCGGGCCCCTTTCGCGTGCTCAGGCTCCGTCCCGCACGGCCCGGGCGAACAGCTCGTGCGGCGGGACGGGTGGCAGCAGCCGGAGGAAGGGCGCGTGCACGTCCTTGCCGGAGGCGGAGGCCAAGTGGGCGGCCAGCTTGCGGCGTTCGAGCGGCAGATGGGGCGCCTTCGCGTCCAGCCACTCGCCGGGGACGAAAGCCGTGCGTCCCGCCCGGGCCCGGCGGCCGGTCTCGACCGCGCCCGCGGCGACCAGCTCGGCCTGGGCGGCCTTGTGGCGGGCGGCCGTCCAGCCGTTCCAGCGGCGTATGTCGCGGTCGGTGGGGCGGGCGAGGGCCAGCAGTTGCAGATACAGGGCGGCGGCGTCCGCGCCGACGCCGAGGTCCCGCGCGGTGTCGGCGACCAGGTCGGGCGCGCACTGCGCGGGGTTCGCCTCGTACCCGCCCGGAGGGACCGGGGTGGCGGCCGCGCGGGTGGCCATCCGGTCGAGTCCGTCGAACAGCGCCCGGGTCTTCTCCAGCCGTTCGCGCAGCCAGGCCAGGCCCGGCTCGTCGCACAGGCCGACCGCCCGCTCCCATCGCCCGCTCTCGGACAGGGCGGCCGGGCGCAGGAACACATCACCGGCGGGCACGGCGACCACGAAGAGCCCGTCGTCGACCGCCGTGGACGGGCCGGTGACACCGTCGAGCAGCGGGTGCGGACAGGGCAGCACGGTGCCGTCGTAGGGCCTGAACAGCGGGTCGGCGGCGGCCTTCCGGGCGAGCGCTGCGTACTGTCCGAGCGGGACGAGGGTGCCCGGATCGTCGAGTTGTGCGCGCAGGCGGGCATACAGCTTCAGGGCGCCTTCGGCGGCCGGATCGCCGACCGGTCGCTCGGTGAGGGCCCAGGCGATGACCGAGGCCGCCTCCAGGTGGGCGGGCCTGGTGATCGGCACCCAGTCGCCCGCGGTGCCGTCCGCGCGGGTCAGATGCAGATCGAGGCCGCCTCTGCGGTCGCCGACCAGGACGAAGCCGTGGTGCTCCGACGGGGCCTTGCCGTGCGGGAGGCCGCGAGCCCAGTCGGCGCCCAGGCCCAGGTCCGCCTCCAGGGCGTCGGCCAACTCCTCGTCGACGTACGGGGAGGTGCCGAGCCGTGTCGCCCAGGCGTCGGCCATGCGCGCGGCGGCCGCGGTGACACCGCCGTGGGTCCACAGCTCGGCGGGGTCCTCGGGCAGGCCCGCCGCGAGGACGGCGCGCCGCCCGGCGTCGCCCAGCCGGTACCAGAAACCGTCGTACTCCCTCGCCAGCGTCTTGTTGGCCCGGTAGGGCGCCGAGCGCAGCATCTTCTCGTGCTCGCGGTGGTTCTCCCTGCGCGGGAGTCCGGCGAGGACGAGCGCGGCGATCGTGCGCCGCACGCCGGTGCGCCAGGAGAAGACGGCCAGGGCCTCCGGCGGGACGGTGAAGGGCCCTTGGCGCTCGATCAGGTCCAGCAGACTCGGCAGGCGGGTGCTGTCGTCGCGGGCGACGGTGACGGTCTCGGCCTCCTCACAGGCGTCCGGGGCGGGGTCGGCCGCGTGCTGGACGAAGCGGGCCAGTCCGCCACGGTCGGGCCCGGCCGCCACCCGGTGGCCGGCGGACCTGAGTGCCGCCAAGTGCTGCTCGGCGGCCCGGCCGGTGCGCCAGCTGGTGCCGCGTGCGGCGAAGGGCTGTCCGCTCCAGGTGGCGAGGAGTGCCGTGAGGGCGGCGCGGTCGGCGGGCGGGGTGGTGTCGACGGCGGCACGCCAGGCGACGGCGTCGATCCGGCCGAGCAGGGCCTGCCATTCGGCGGGGCGGGAGGACGGTGCCAGGTGCCGGGTCTCCTCGTCGATCTCGCCGCGCAGATGGCGTCCGTCGGCGGCGAGGGCCGTCAGGGTGCCCGGGTGCGGCTCGGGCCGGTACGCCTCGTACGGGCGCAGGTCGGGCAGCAAGCCGGACAGGGCGGGCGCGAGGTCGGTGTCGGGCACCGGGGCCGTGAGGTCCACGACGGGTCCGGCGCGCATCACGCCGACGCGCCGGGACAGCTCCTCGCGGCGGCGCAGCACGTCGGCGGCCGTACGGGCCGCGCGGACGACACCGTCCACGATCCGGGGCTCGGTGACGTCGGGAAGGATCCGGGTCACCCGCGCCCGCAGGTCCTGGTCGCCGTCCTCGGCCCGCTCCCGGGCCGCGTCCAGCAGGGCGCGTACGGCCTCGGCGCCGACCGTGCGCAGGGCCTTGGAGGAGCGCTCGTCGCGCGGGGTGAGGAAGTGCCAGAAGGCGGGCGGCGGGACGGGGCCGCGGCCGTCGCCGAAGGTGCTGGTGCGGGGGCGGCCGGAGCCGGGAAAGCCGTGCACCTGCCAGAGCAGCGAGTTGTCCTCGGCGGCGTGGCAGCGGATCGTCTCCTGCCCGACCAGGACGGCGTCCTCGCCGCCGTACGGCAGGCCGATGACGCCCCAGGGGCGGCGGCCGGGCCGTCGGCTGCGGTAGCGGGCGCGGCGGCCGTCGATGGACTCCAGGACGAAGTCGGTGGGTGACGGGCCCGCGTAGGGCGTGCGGTTGAGGACGCGGCAGCCGACGAGCCGTCCGTCCTGGCCGAGCGGGGACGGCGGGGCGCCCTCGGGGAGGGCGGCGAGGAGCTGACCGTCCTCGAACTCCTCCATGCCCGGCGGGACCTCGCCCGCGCGGTGGAAGTCGGGCAGCGTGCGGTCGGTGCCCCGGGCGCCGGTGGCGGGGTCGAAGCGGGTCCAGTTGCCGCGCGAGTGGAACACCTCGGCGCTCCAGAACCGCTGTCCGTCGCTCATCTGGAGTTCGTGGTGGCCGATGCCCTCCTTGCCGCCGGGGCGCAGGACCCGCTCGCCGTCGTGGCGTCCGCTGCGGTCCGGGGTTTCGAACTGGAAGCCGTAGCCGCCCTGGATGATGCCGCCGTAGGGCCGGAGGCCGATCTTGTGCTCCGGTTCGAAGACGTCTTCGGGGTGGTCGGACCAGAAGGCCAGGTCGCCGAAGCCGTGCCGGCTGTCGCAGGTCCAGCTGACCAGGAACCGGCCGCCCGCGTAGTGCACGGCGTGGGTGGTGGCGTCGTCGGGCAGGCGGAAGGTGCAGGAGGCGCGTGGACCCGCGTGGTCGACGGCGACGGCGCGGTCGGAGCCGTACACGGTCAGGACGGGCCAGGTGCTGGTGACGCGGACCGTCTCGCCGGGCGGGAAGCCGGCCAGGGCCTCTTCCAGGGCGGGCCAGCCGAGTTCCTCGGGGAGGCCGGAGCGCAGGGCGCGGGCGAGGGGGCCGGTGAGGTCGAGTTCGGCCAAGGCCTCGTCGATGCCGTCGAGGGCGGTGGCCGTGGGGCGGTCCAGCAGGGTGCGCAGTTCGTCCACCGCCTCGTCGGCGGCGGCGAGTCCCCCGCCGCGCAGCGCGGTGAGCAGGCTCTCGACGCGGGTGTGCACCTCGGCGGCGATGCCCGCGTTCTTCGGCAGCCGGGTGATGGCCGTGCCCGCGCCGCGCAGACCGGCGTGCACGGTGCCTTCCAGACGGCGGCCGAAGACGGGGTCGGCGGCGAGGGCCTTGAGGTCGCGGCGCGACCGGTCGTCCCAGAAGTGCAGGCGGACGGTGTCGCCCGGGTCCTCGACCGGGATGCCCTCGGCCAGGCAGACGTCGAGGAGGTCGGCGTCCAGGCCCGGCCAGCGGTACTGGTCCTCGTGGAGCCGTACCGGGGTGCCCGCGGCGCGCAGGCGGGGCGCGAACCGGGCGACGACGTCGAAGAGTTCAGGCGGCATGGGCTGGCGGACCACTCCACCGCCGGAGGGCCGATGGGAGTAGGTGCGCGTGTAGGTGCCGAGCCAGCCGGCGAGGCCGCCCTCCGGGGTCACCTCGCCGGCGACCGCCGCGTCCACGGCGCCGCAGCGCAGCAGGAGCCGCAGCCAGGCCGCGGCGTCGTTCCTGCTCTGCGGGAACAGGTCGAGCAGGGCCGCGAGCACGGCGGTGTTCTGCGGGTGGTCGGCGAGCGGTCCGGCGGCCGCCTCCAGCAGGGCGTCGGGGACGGCCTTTCCGCGTGCCGCGCCCAGGGCGTGCGCCAGCAGCCGGGCGTCCTCGGCGGTACCGAGTCCGGCGGCGCGGGCGGAGGCGCGCACCCGGCGGGCCAGGTCGGCGGGCAGCTCACCGGGTGACGCGGCCCAGGCCGTGAGGAGCGCGGCGAACTCCCGGTGGGCGTCGGCCGGTTCGAGCCGGGTGCTCAGCCGGCGCTGGTGGTCGCCCAGCTCCTTGACGGGGAGGGCTCCCGCGCGGGCAAACAGCAGGACGTTCCCCTGGTGCCAGTCGGGGTCCACGGGCAGGGCGTGGGTGCGCTCGGCGGTGCGGGCCAGGGTGAACGCGCGGGCAGCCGTCTTGGGGTGCCGACTGAGCAGCCGGTGCCCCACCATGTCCCAGAACCACGGCAGATGGGCCGGAGGCAGGGCGCTCGCGTGACGCCTCAAGGTGTCGACGCAACGTCCCATCTTCGGATACGCCGACGAGATGGCTGCCCGTACGACGTCGAGGAGTTCGCGCGCGGCGCGAGCGGCGCCCGGTTCGTGCGCCGTGACCCAATCGACGTGCACGGCGGACGTGTTGGGATCCGAGGGGAGTGGGACCTGCGTGACCATGCGACCGATCTTGGCACGCGCCACTGACAATCGGTCCGCCGCCGCTCAGCCCCTCGTCGACTCTCCCACACCGTCGCTCATGCCCCGGCCCGGCTCCCGTGCGCCGACGACCGCCAGCGCCGTCACGAGCAGTCCGAGAACCGCCGCCTGGGCCAGCGTGCCGCCGATCAGCGGCGCGGGCGCCACGTCCAGCCACGGGTACACCGCGGCGACCCGTACCGCGAACAGCAGCAGCCCCAGTGCGGCCAGCGCGAAGGCCTCGCCGGGCTCGCCCGTCTCCCCGCGCCGGGTGCGCAGGACGAGCCAGGCGAGCGCGCCGACGGCGAAGCAGGCGGCCGGCGCCCAGACGGCGTCGGCGGCGTCGGGCCCGAGCACGATCGAGGCGCCCATGACGACACAGGCGGCCAGGAAGAGGAGTCCCGGCGAGCCGCCGGGGACGGTGGCCGCCGGTGCGTCGCGGTGGTGGGCCGCACACAGCGCGAGTGCCGGGAGCCAGGCGAAGAGCGCGGCCGTGAGGGCGTATCCGGGGTCCGGCGGCACCGACTCACCGAGCAGCGGTCCGACGAGCGGCCAGAGTGTGGGCAGCGCGGCCGTCAGCACCGCCGCGCGGGCGAGCCGCCTGCGGTCGTGGACGAGGGCGAAG
The DNA here is from genome assembly GCF_055572035.1 of Streptomyces sp. NPDC030838. Classification (NCBI taxonomy): domain Bacteria; kingdom Bacillati; phylum Actinomycetota; class Actinomycetes; order Kitasatosporales; family Streptomycetaceae; genus Streptomyces; species Streptomyces sp. NPDC030838. The sequence continues at coordinate 233,556 of NZ_JBVIED010000010.1, forward strand.
TACCCGGCCGTCCACAGCAGCGGCAGCGTCCACTGGGCGACGGCGAGCGCGCCCTGCGCGGGGCCGTGGCCGGTGATGCCGAACAGGAACACAGCCTCTTCGTCTTCGCCGCGGCTCGACGCCCAGGTGAGCGCGAGCGCCCAGTCGACGACGGCGGAGGCCGCCTGGAGCAGCACCGCGTAGAGGGCGAAGACGCGGACGGCGGAGCCGAGCCTGGCGTAGACCCGGGGCGCGCCGGGGGCGCCGAGCCGGGTGCGTACCGCGAGTGCGGCGATGCTCGCGACCTCGCCGAGGGCGGGGCGGCTCTGCTCCTGGTCCTCCGGGTCGATGCCCCACAGGTACGTCTCGACCATCTCCTCCTCGCGGGCCTCCCGGTAGTACGCGGGGAGCAGTCGCAGGACCGCGCGGTAGCGGGCTTCGAGCAGGGTCGTCATGCCAGTCCTCCGGCGAGTCCGGGGCCCGGGGCGGGCGGAAGGTCGGTTCCGGTGGCACCGGGGGCGCGGCGGCCCTCGGCGATCCGCCGCTTGGCGGCTCCTGCGCCGGCTGCCAGCCGGTCCGCCTCCGCCTCCAGGGCGCGCACGCCCTCGTCGGTGACGCGGTAGTAGCGCCGGAGGCGGCCCTGCTGGATCTCCTCGCGGTCCAGCACGATCAGCCCGTCGGCGGTGAGCCGGTCCAGCACGCCGTACAGCGTCCCGACCCGCAGCTGCACCGCGCCGTCGGACAGTTCCTCGACCTCGCGCAGGATCCCGTAGCCGTGCCGCGGCTGATCGGCCAGGGCCGTCAGCACGAAGAACGCCGCCTGCGTCATGTTCCTCGATGCCATGCGGCCATGATATCTCGGCTTCCGATATATATCGACGTAGCGAGGCACACTCTCAGGGTTACGGAGCTGGTGCGGAAGGGTGGGCGGGGCGTCGAGGAGGTCGGTCACTCGGGAGGGTGAATCGCCTGGTGCGACGGGGCCTCGGGGATTCCCGGCGGTGCGGCGGCGGGCGGGACCGGGCGCGCCGGTCGACCGGGCACCCCGGTTGATCGTCACCCGGGTGGGGCAACGATACTGGCAGACGCACGACGACCCCGCTCATCAGATGGACCCATGCCGACCTCCACCACCGTCCGCCCCACGACTCCCCCCACGGTGTGGCTGGCTCGCGGCCGCCACGTCGGTGCCGCCGCCGAAGAGGTACTGCGGCGGAATCTCCGCGAGCTCAAAGAGCGTGGTGTGATCCACGACCACCTGGAGGCCCCCGAGGCGGAAGGCGGCCGGGAGCGGGTCTTCGAGGCGCGCTGGGCGGTCGACGGGGACGTGACCGTGCGGGCCCGGCTGGCGCTCGCCGGCGGTTCGGGCGGCGGCCGGGAGTGGGTACTCGCCGCCGAGGCGGAGGCGCCGTGGAACCTCGAGTGGCCGTCGCCCGCGACCATGTTCTGGCCCGACGGCCCCTACGGCCCCGAGCGCCCAGACGGTCCAGACGGCCCGTACGACCCCGACGCCCCCTACGGCCCTCACGGACCCGGCGGATCCGGCGGATCCGGCGGATCCGGCGCCCCCGAGGAGTCAGCCGCCCCGGAGACCGGCTGGGACCGGCTGAGCGGTTCGGATCTGCGGCTGCGGGACATCAACCCGCTGCCCGCGGACGACAAGGACCTGCGGCGCGTGCTGCGTGACGCCGCGCCCGACACCTGGACCGTCCATGTCGTCGTGCACGAGGCGATGACCCCGGACGCGCGGGGCCGCCGCCCGCTCGCCCCGCTGCTGCCGCCCGGCCTGCGGCACCGCGTGGTCGAGCACCGCGCCGCGCCGCACCAGCTGCGCGCCGTGAACTGGGCCCTGCGCGAGTTCGGCGTGGAGGTCCCGCGGGGCGGCGCCGTGGTGCTGCCCGGCGTCCCGGCCCCCGAGGGGTACGACCGAGGCGGGTTCTCCGTGCGCAGCGTCTTCCTGGACGGCTCCCGGCCGGCCGAGCTGATCGACGCGGTGACCCGGTTCGCCCGGACCCCGAGGCCGCTGCCGAAAGGCGCCGACGAGGTCCTCACCGCGCTGCGCGAGGACTGGCATCTGCTGACGCTGGAGGAGGAGCTGGAGCGTGAGCGCGCTCTGGTGGCCATGTACGCCGAGGCGCTGGAGGCCATGACCCGCTCCCGGGATCTGTACCGGGAGGCCGCCGAGCGGGCCAACGAGGCGCTGGCCGCCTACCGGGAGTCCGCCGGCGTACCGGCGCCCACCGCACCGGAGAAGGAGCGGAACCAGGACACCCGCCCCGCCTCCCCGCTCCAGCAGCTGACCCGCACGCTGGAACGCCTCAAGGGCGCCGGCAAGTCCCGGCGGCCGGAGTCCGCCACGGATCGGGGCGAGCCCGACAAGGACGGGCGCGAGCCGGACAGCAGCGAAGCACCGGGCTCCGACGGGCCGTAGCCGCCCCGCCCGAAGAGACGCACGTCCCACCGGTCTCCCCCGCCGTCCGGCGCACCTGCCTGCCCGCGTCCCGTCCCCTCCCCGCGCCAGGTCGGGACCAGTGAGGAAATACAAGGGCCGTATCAGGGAATTGGATGGAGTGGACGGCCCTCTCGCACTCCTCCGTACGCTCCGCGCACTCGCCGGCCTTCAGCCGGTCGCCTCTCCGTTGTTCTCGCCGGACTCAACCGCCGGGCGCCTTGAACCGTCTCAGGTTCAGGGCGCCAACTCGCAGAAAAACTACGGAGCGTAAGGAACCCAATCAGGCGTTCGATTCGTATAAGTTCCATGAAAGCCCTGGAGATCCGGTGGGCGTTGTCGGGAAAGCGGCACGCCGACGGCTTCGCCGGGGCAGCACCGACGAGGGAGAGACGATGCAACCGTTCGCGCTCAACTACGCACGCCCGGCGGCGGAGTTGGACGTCGCCACCCCCTATGCCTATGACCCCGGACGGCAGTTGAACGTCCTCTTCGACGGCCGGATCGCGGCCACCGATCACGCCCTGCTCCGGGAACTGGGGACCACGACGTCCACGGCGGGCTCCAAGACTCACTTCGACGACTGACCACGGACCGTCGACGATGACCGTACTGATCCTGACCAGCGACCAGGACGTGACCGCCGACATGGTGGTCGTGCACCTCAACGCGTCCGGAGTGCCGGTGGTCCGGTTGGACCCCGCCGATCTGACCGGCGGGGTCTCTCTCTCGGGGGAATATGTGCACGGCTCCTTCCGGGGCCATCTGTGGTCCGCCGGGCGGCTGGTGGGCATGGACCGGCTGCGGTCCGTGTGGGTGCGCCGGCCGGGCGCTCCGGCCGCCCACGCGGCCGCGCCGTCCGCCTGGCTGACCGAGGAGTCAGCGCACGCGCTCTACGGCATGCTGCGCGGCACCGGCGCCCGCTGGATGAACCACCCCGACGCGGCCCGCCGGGCCCGTCACAAGCCGTGGCAGCTGCGCCTCGCCCAGCGCAGCGGGCTGCCCGTCCCGGCGACGCTGATCACCACGTTTCCGCAGGCCGCCCGCGACTTCGCGGAGCGCTTCCCGGATCTGGTGGTCAAGCCGGTCTCAGGCGCCCATCCGCAGGAGCCGCCGCAGGCCGTGCCGACCAGCCGGGTGGCGCCCGGCACCGACTTCGCCGCGGTGGCGTTCGGGCCCACGCTGCTCCAGCGCCGGATCGCCAAGCGGGCCGACATCCGGCTCACGGCGGTCGGCGACCGGCTGCTGGCCGCGCGCAAGGCGACCCCGCCCGACGCCGACCCCGACGAGGTCGACGTCCGCTTCGCGGCGCCCGCCGCGCCCTGGGCCGAGGCCGAGGTGCCGCCGCGGATCGCCGAGGGGGTGCGCGCGTACCTGCGCGAGGCGGAACTGGCGTACGGCGCCTTCGACTTCGTGGAGGACGCCGACGGGACCTGGTGGTTCCTGGAGTGCAACCAGTCGGGCCAGTTCGGGTTCGTGGAGGTGGACACGGGCCAGCCGATCGCCCGGACCATCGCCGAGTGGCTGGCCAGGCCCGCACCGGGGCGGCCGGAGCGGACCTGCGACGCGGGCACCACGGTCCCGTGACCGTGATGCCCGCGTCGCAGAGGGTACGGCGGTGTCGTACGGCGGGGTCAGACCGCCAGCGACAGGCCGCTGTCCTCGTCCGGGTCCGCCGCCCGGCCGTCGGTCAGCAGGGCGTCCGCCTTGGCGATGGCGTCATGGATATCGGTGGTGCCCATCATCACGCAGAGCGTGTAACTGACGTCCTCCAACTCGCGTGCCGTGGTCGCGCTCTCCCGCTCCGCCTGGGCGATCTGCAGGGTCGCGTACCGGGTCAGCAGCTTTCTGACGACCTTCGGGTCCGGTACAAGCACGGGGCGCCCCTCTCTCGGTTTTTCGCTGCGTATGCCCGGTCCGTGCCGGACCAATCGCCTCCGGGGGGCGCCATACACAATTGACGCAATACCGTTGCTTACCGCCCGGCGCGCGGGGCGCACGCCGGGCGCGCGCGGGCCCGTCTCACGCCGCCTGTCCGCTGTGCAGGGCCGCGTAGGCGCCGCCCCGGCGGAGCAGTTCCTCGTGGGTGCCGATCTCCTGGATCCGGCCGTCGCCCATCACCACGATCCGGTCCGCGCCCCGCACGGTGGACAGCCGGTGCGCGACCACGAAGGTGGTACGGCCGCGCAGCAGCCGGGCGAGCGCCTGCTGGACCAGCGCCTCCGACTGGGTGTCCAGGGCGGAGGTGGCCTCGTCGAGCACCAGCACCTTGGGGTCCCGGATCAGGGCGCGGGCGATGGCAAGCCGCTGCCGCTGCCCGCCGGACAGCCGTGCGCCGTGCTCCCCCACCAAGGTGTCGAGGCCCTGCGGCAGCCGGTCGACGAACTCCAGCGCGTTGGCGTCCCGGAGGGCCGCGCGGACGGTCTCCTCGTCGGCGTCGTCCATGCCGTAGGCGACGTTCTCGCGGACGGTGCCGTCGAACAGGATCGACTCCTGCGGCACCACCGAGACGAAACGCCGGTAGGTACGCAGATCGAGGGTGGCCATGTCGGTCCCGTCCAGCAGCAGCCGGCCCGCGGTGGGGCGGATGAAGCCGATGACCAGGTTCAGGACCGTGGACTTGCCGGCGCCGGACGCGCCCACCAGGGCGATGGTCTCGCCGGGCGTGACGTCGAGGGCGAAGTCGCGGACGGCGGCCCGCCCGCCGTCGTAGGCGTAGCCGACGCTGTCGAAGGTGACCGCACCGCGCAGCGCGGTGACCTCGGCCTTGCCCTCGTTGTCCTCGAGTTCGGGCGCCTGGAGCACCTCGCCGACCGAGCGGACGGACTCCAGGCCCTTGGAGATGATCGGGGTGAGGCCGGTCAGCGTGGTCACCGAGTTGGTGAGGGTGGTGAGGAACGCACTGAGCATGACGACGTCGCCGGGGGTGACGCCCCAGACGTCGTAGTACGAGATGAGCGCGGCGCCGGCCAGCACCAGGACACCCACCACGTTGAGCACCACCCAGGCCAGCGAGCCGAAGCGGCCGTTGACCAGGTCGAGGCGCATGCCCGAGGTGAGCAGCCGGCGCAGGGTGCCGTCCATGCGGCGCAGGGCCTTGCGCTCCAGGCCGTGGGCGCGGGTGACCGGGATCAGGCGGGTCATCTCGGTCACCCGGGACGACAGGGTCTCCACCTCGTGCCGGAAGTGCTCGTTGTGGGTGCGCAGCCGGGACCGCAGCCGGGCGACGAGAAGGGCGGCGGCCGGCACGACGACCAGGAAGACGGGGAGGAACTCCGGAGTGCGTACGGCGATGATGATCAGGCCGCCGGTGATCACCGTGAGGGCGCCGAGCCCCTGCTCGGCCGTCTGCTGAACCATCTGTTCGACCGTCTCGACGTCGCGGACCACCTTGGCCTGGAGGACGCCGGCGCTGACCCGGGAGTGGTAGCCGATGGACAGTTGCTGCATCCGGGTGCACAGCGCGGAGCGCAGGCCGGTGCCCATGCGGCGGACGCTGCCGTAGAGGAGACGGACGTAGAGCACGTGCAGCGGGTAGTTGACCAGCAGGATGAAGAGGATGATCGCGGTGCTGGTGTAGAGCTGTGCGACGGGCTGGTGCTGGACGACCGTGTCGATGATGGACGCGGTGATCAGCGGCAGCAGCCAGATCGGGCTGTGCTTGAACGTGAAGACGCCGACCGCGGCGGCCAGGCGCCGGCGGTCGGCGCGGAACAGATAGGCGAGGGTGCGCACCGGGTGCTCGCCCCGGTAGCGGTGATCGAGTGGTCTTTCCAACGGCGACGCCATCCGCGGTGATCCTCTCCGGTGACCTGGGAATCCGGTGGCCTCGGGAACAAGGCGCTCTCAGGAAGCGCTTTCTGCCCCGTTCGGCCAGAGGTACACCACCGCGCGGCGGGCGGGTCGGAGCGTCCGCAGCGTGAGACCGGCCGGCGCGCTACACGCCCAGGGTGCGGGCGAGTTCCGTGGTCGCGCGGGCGATCTCGGTGTCCTGCTCGTTCAGCAGGGACCGCAGGGTGCCGCGGCGGGCGCGCACGGCCTGGCGGGCGGCGCGCTCCCAGACCACGGGGTTCTCCCGGTGGTTGAGCAGCTTGGGATAGGCGCTGGCGGTGTGCTCCCACTGCCGGGCCTCGGCGATGCTGGCGAGCAGCCGGATGATCTGCGGGCGGCAGGCGACCCGCGGCGACTGGGCCAGCTCCCACAGGAAGGGGACGGTGGCGGCCGTCGCCTGTTCGACGACGAAGCCGTACTGGCAGATACGGTTTCGCAGTTCGCCGAGTGCGGCCGTCGCGGTGTCGGCGCTGCCGCGGGCGATGTCGTCGAGCAGTCCGGGGATGGCGGCGGCGGAGCCGGTGGAGTCCTGGATCTCGTGCCACGGCACTTCGTCGAGCGACCCCAGGATCGGCTGGTGCTCGGTGCGCTCGGTGCCGGGCTGTCCCGTCGAAGCGGTGCGCATGGCGTGGGGCCTTTCCTGAGCGGTCATGGCAGTAACGAGGAAGCGGTCGACAGTCTGGCCCAGACGGTCTTGCCCGCCGGGGAGTGCGGGGTCCAGCCCCACTCCTCGGACAGGGCGTCGACGATGAACAGGCCGCGGCCGTGTTCCTCCAGGGAGAAGGTGCCGTGCGGCGCGTACACCGGCGGGCTGTCGCCAGGGTCGGAGACGGCGAGCACCAGGTGGTCGTCGCCGCGGGTCAGGCCGAGCCAGACCGCCGAGTCGTCCGCCGGGGCCTGCGGCACCGCGTGCACGACGGCGTTGGCGGCGAGTTCGGTGACCACGAGGGCGGCGTCGTCGCCGCGGTGGTCGAGCGACCAGTCCCGCAGGGTGTCCTGGGTGAAGGCCCGTGCCTGGGCGACGCCCTCCTCGCTGGTCATGATGCGCAGCGCGGCGGATGTGTGATGCGCGAGTGACGGCACGGCATCTCCCTGATGTGACGTCATGGCGGGGCGGCTCCCGGCGGGTTGACGCGCCGTCTATTATCCACGCCGTCGGCTGTCGCGTGCAATTGCACGAGAAATTGCGCGCGTTTCCGGGTAGACAGTTGATGCGTGGGCACAGTGCACAGCGGACCCAACGGCACCTCGGACCCCAGGGAGAGCACGATGTCACCAGTACCGAACGGTGTGCGGGCCAGCACGCTGGACGTCCAGTGGATCAAGAGCAGGCACAGCAACGCGGAGGGCAACTGCGTCGAGGTGGCTCCCCTGACGGACGGGGCGATCGCGCTGCGCAACTCGCGCGACCCGGACGGGCCGGCGCTCGTCTACACCGCCGCCGAGGTCGCGGCCTTCCTGGCGGGCGCGAAGGACGGCGAGTTCGACCACCTGGTGTGAGACGCGCGCCCGCGCGAGCTCACCGGCGCACCACCGTCAACAGCCCTTGATCTCCTGGCATATGCGGCACGAGAGGGTGGAACTGCGATAGGCTGTTCCTCTCTTCTGCCTGTCTGCCGGGAGTCGGGATGTCCGCCGAGTCGCAACGCGTGGTGCGCCTTCGGCCCTATCTGGACCGGGCCGAACCCGCGCCGACCCTGCTGAAGATGCTGGTCGGCGTCCAGTTGGCGGGTCTGCGCGAGGACGCCGGGCTGGCCCAGGACCAGGCGGCGCGCGCCCTCGGCTTCAGCCCGGCCAAGCTGTCACGGATCGAGGCGGGCAAGGGACGCAAGCCGCCGGCCGAGGCGGACGTCCAGGCCCTGCTGAAGCTGTACGAGGCCGACGAGCACGAGGGCTCCGTCCTGCTCGAACTGCTCCGCAGGGCCGGGGAGCCGGGCTGGTGGCAGCGGTACGACAAGCGGCTGATGCCGGAGTGGTTCGACCGGCTGGTCGGACTCCAGGAGGCGGCCGCGGCGATCCGTACCTTCGAGATCCAGTACGTCCCCGGGCTGCTCCAGACTCCGGCGTACGCCCATGCGGTGGTCCGCCGCGGGCTTCCGATCGCACCGGAGAACGAGGTCCGCCGACGGGTCGAACTGCGCACCCGGCGGGCGGAGTTGCTGCGACGGCCGGACGCGCCGCAGCTGTGGGCGATCGTCGACGAGTCCGTGCTGCTGCGGGTCCTCGGCAGCCGGGCCGTCATGCGGGAGCAGCTGGAGCACCTGATCGAGATGGCCCGGCGTCCGCATGTCACCGTCCAGGTGGTGCCGCTGGACGTGACGAACGCGTCGGCACCCGCCATCCCGGTCACCTATCTCCGCTTCGGCGGCCTCGATCTGCCGGACGTGGTCTATCTGGAACACATCCGGAGCGCCAACTTCCTTGAGGACCGCGACGAGACGGAGGAGTACCGGGTGGCGCTGGACCGGCTCGCCGACGAGGCGCTCACCCCACGGGAGTCACTGGCGCTGCTCCGGGAGACGATGGAGCGGCGCTATCCCGCCGAGTGACGGGCGTGGCCACCGGAAGTCGGCTCAGCCGCCGTGCGCGCGATCCCAGACGTACCGGTGCTCGGGGCGGCCCTTCTCGCCGTAGCGCAGACTCAGTCTGACCCGGCCCGTCCGCTCCAGGAGTTTCAGGTACCGCTGTGCCGTCTGCCGGCTCAGTCCGGACCGGGTGGCGACCTCCTGGGTCGAGAGAGGATCCTCGGCCGCCCGCAGGACCTCCCGCACCAGGTCCGCCGTCGCCGCCGAGTGGCCCTTCGGCAGGGTGGACGATCCGGTGGAGGCACCGCCGAGCGCACCGAAGATGCGGTCCACCTGCTCCTGTTCCGCCTCGCCGACACTGCCGAGCGCGCGGCGCAGCGTCACGTAACCCTCCAGCCTGACGCGCAGCCCGGCGAAGGTGAACGGCTTGACGAGGTACTGCAGGACGCCGTGCCGCATCGCGGACTGGACGGTGGCGATGTCGCGCGCCGCCGTCACCATGATGACGTCCGTGTGCAGCCCGCGCTCCCGCATCCGCCGCACGAGCGCGAGCCCGGTGTCGTCGGGGAGGTAGTGGTCGAGGAGGACGAGGTCCACGTCGGTGCGCTCGGAGAAGCCCAGCGCTTCGGCCGCCGTGTGCGCCAGACCCGCCACCCGGAATCCGGGCACCTTGCTGACGTAGGCCGCGTTGATCTCGGCGACCCGGAAGTCGTCGTCCACGACGAGTACGTCGATCACTGTGGATACCCTTCCGTGGAGCACCACAGGGGCGCGGCGCGGGTGTTGCCGTACCAGAGGCTCCTCGTGTCAGACGCCCGACATCACCTCGGGCTTCTCGTCCGGGTGCCGCGCGGCCGAGGCCTCGACCCGGTTGCGGCGCACCGAGGACCAGAAGGAGGCGGCGATCAGGGCCACGCCGATGAGTCCGGTGACGACCTCGTTGACGTGCCACCTGATGCTGACGAGCAGCAGCACGGACAGGGCGCCGATGGCGTAGTGGGCGCCGTGCTCCAGGTAGACGTACTCGTCCAGGGTGCCCTGGCGGACCAGGTAGACGGTCAGGGACCGGACGTACATCGCACCGATGCCCAGGCCCAGCGCCATCCAGAAGATGTCGTTGGTGATGGCGAAGGCGCCGATGACCCCGTCGAAGGAGAAGGAGGCGTCCAGCACCTCCAGGTAGAGGAACATGAAGAACGCGGCCTTGCCGGCGAGCGCGACCGCCGAGGGCTGCCTGCCCGCCTTGCGGGCCTCCTCGTCGGCCTCGTGCTGCTTCTCCTCGTCCTGCTCGAGCTTGTTCTCGAAGTGTCCGGACAGCCCGCCGACGATGAGGTAGGTGATCAGGCCGGCGACGCCGGACAGCAGCACCGTGGCCGACTTGTCGACATGCGCGCCGCCGTGCTGCGCGGCCTGCGTGGCGATGGTGGTCGCGGTGACCAGCAGGGCGATCAGCGCGACGCACACCGACAGGCCGTCGGCGCGGCCCAGCTTGGCGAGCGGCCGCTCCAGCCGGCCCAGCCAGGTGTGCTCGCGCTCCTCGAAGACGAAGTCGAGGAAGATCATCAGCAGGAACATCCCGCCGAAGGCGGCGATGGCCGGGTGGGCGTCGGTGACCAACTGCTCGTACCTGTCGGCGTCGTCGATCGCCAGCTGTACGGCCTCGACGGGCCCGAGTCCGGCGGTGACGGCGACGATCACGACGGGGAAGACCAGACGCATCCCGAACACGGCGATGAGGATGCCGACGGTGAGAAAGAGCTTCTGCCAGAAGGCGTTCATCTTCTTCAGCACGCCCGCGTTCACGACCGCGTTGTCGAACGACAGCGAGATCTCGAGGACGCTCAGGATCGCCACCACGGCGAATCCCTCCCACCCCCAGAGGACGGCGGCCAGGGCGAGTCCCACGGCGGTGACGCCGAAGGACCAGCCGAAGGTTCTCAGAAGCACTGGTTACCCCATCGTCGTTGACACTCACCCGGCCCGGTGCTGTCCGGGAACCGGGCGGGTGAGCGGTTCATGGTGCGGCTCCGACCAGGAGATCCGCCGGAGCCGACTGGGAACCCTAGGCGCGGGGCCCACGGGGCGGAACACCTACGTCACTTAAGCGCGTTCTGCTTGTTCTGCTCATTTCCAACCCGCTCCGCCGCGGGGCGTTTCCGGTATCAGCGCAGGTCAGTGCCACTGGAAGCGATAGTGGTGGTTATCCCGCGCATCGGCGTAGAAAGGACTTATGGTTCGCAGGCGAGCCAAGGGTCTCCAGTCCCTGCTCGGTACCCAGAGCGTCGTAGGCCGGCTGTTCGCCCTCCAGGTGGCGATCGTGGTGCTGCTCGCGGCCGGCACGGTGCTGCTGCTGGTGCTGACGCTGCAGCGCGAGAGCACCCATGACGCCAAGGCCCGCTCACTGGCCGTCGCACACGGTTTCGCGCAGTCCCCGGGGATCGCGGACGCCCTGAAGTCGTCCGACCCGACCGCGGTGCTGCAGCCCCGGGCGGAGGCGGCCAGGAAGGGCTCCGGCGTCGACTTCATCGTCGTGGTGGACCGCGAGGGCATCCGCTACACGCACCCCCGGCCGGAGCGCATCGGCAAGGACAACGACGAGGACATGAGCCCGCTGCTGGCCGGGCGGACGACCCAGAGCAGGACCAGCGGGTCCCTCGGCCCCCAGTACCGGGCCTTCGTGCCGGTCAAGGACGACGACGGCACGGTGGTCGGCGCGGTCAGCGCCGGCGTCACGATCGAGAACGTCGAGAGCAGGGTGACCGAGCAGCTGCCGACCGTGCTGGGGGCCACGGCCGCCGCGGTGCTCGTCACCACGGGCGGGGCGGCGGTGCTCAGCCGGCGCCTGCTGCGCCAGACCCACGGCCTCGGCCCGGCCGAGATCACCCGCCTCTACGAGCACCATGACGCGGTCCTGCACGCCGCGCGGGAGGGCGTCGTGATCGTCGACGGCGACCGCCGTCTGCTGCTCGCCAACGACGAGGCACAGCGGCTGCTCGATCTGCCCGCGGACGCCCAGGGACGCCCTGTCGGCGATCTGGGTCTCGCTCCGCCCACCGCCGAACTGCTGGCCTCCGGCCGTGAGGCGTCCGACGAGGTGCACCTCGCGGGAGCCCGGCTGCTGGCCGTCAATCAGCGGCCCCTCGACCGGTACGGAGGCCCGGCCGGCAGCGTGGTGACCCTGCGGGACTCCACCGAGCTCCAGGTGCTCTCCGGCAGGGTGGCAGCAGCGGGGGAACGCCTCGACATGCTGTACGACGCGGCGGTTCGGATCGGTACCACCCTCGACGTCCGCCGGACGGCCGAGGAGCTGGCCGAGGTGGCGGTACCGAAGTTCGCCGACTTCGTGACCGTCGATCTCGCCGAGCCGGTCCTGCGCGGGGACGAGCCGACGGGCAGGGAGCGGCGGTTCCGCCGTACCGCGCGCGTCGGCATCCGCGCAGACTCTCCGCTGTATCCCACGGGCGCACTGATCGAGTTCGTTCCCTCCACGCCCCAGGTCCGGGGCATGACCACCGGGCGGGGGGTCATCGAACCCGATCTGCGCGACGCTCCCGGGTTCCGGGCACAGGACCCCGAGCGCGCCCAGCGGGTCGCCGACTACGGCATCCACTCCCTCATCACCGCCCCGCTCAGGGCCCGCGGCGTGGTGCTGGGCGTGGCCAATTTCTGGCGCTCGGAGAGGCCCGGGCCGTTCGACGAGGACGACCTGGCCCTGGCCGAGGAGCTGGTGGCCCGGGCCGCGGTGTGCGTCGACAACGCCCGCCGCTACACCCGGGAACACTCCATGGCGGTGACGCTGCAGCGCAGCCTGCTGCCCAGCGGTCTGCCCGAGCAGAACGCCCTGGACATCGCCTACCGCTATCTGCCCGCGCAGCAGGGAGTGGGCGGCGACTGGTTCGACGTGATCCCGCTGTCCGGCGCGCGGGTCGCGCTGGTGGTGGGCGACGTGGTCGGGCAGGGCCTGCACGCCGCGGCCACCATGGGCCGCCTGCGCACCGCCGTCCGCAACTTCTCCGCCCTGGACCTGCCGCCGGACGAGCTCCTCGCCCGCCTCGACGACCTGACGGAGGGCGGCAAGCACAGCGAGGAACCGGCCGGGTTCGCCGACGCGTTCGTCGGCGCGACCTGCCTGTACGCGATCTACGATCCGGTGGCCCGCCGCTGCGCCCTGGCCCGGGCCGGCCACCCCCCGCCCGTGCTGCTGCGGCCCGACCGCACCGTCGAGATCCTGGAGCTGCCCACCGGTCCGCCGCTCGGCGTGGGCGGGCTGCCCTTCGTGGCCGCCGAGGTGGACGTGCCCGAGGGCAGCAGCCTGGTGCTCTACACCGACGGCCTGGTCGAACACCGGGACCGGGACATCGACGAGGCCATCGGCCTGCTGGGCGACACCCTGCGCCACGCGGCCGCGGAGCCGGAGGCGGCGTGCTGCGCGGTGCTCGACGCCGTGCTCCCCAACCCCCCGCGCGACGACGTGGCGCTCCTCGTCGCCCGCACCCGTGCCCTGCCCCCGGACCGGGTGGCGCGCTGGGACGTGCCGCGCGACCCCGCGGCCGTGGGGCAGATGCGCACCGCCGTCACGAACCAGCTCGCCGCATGGGACCTGGAGGAGATCGGCTTCGTCACCGAGCTGATCCTCAGCGAACTGATCACCAACGCCATCCGGTACGCCACCGGCCCCATCGGCGTGCGGCTGCTGTTCGACGGCAAGCTGATCTGCGAGGTGTCCGACGGCAGCAGCACCTCGCCCCATCTGCGGTACGCGGCCACCACGGACGAAGGCGGGCGCGGCCTGTTCCTGGTCGCCCAGCTCGCCGACCGCTGGGGCACCCGCTACACGCCGGACGGCAAGGTCATCTGGTCCGAACAGGCCCTGCCGGACGGATCTCCGGCCTGACCAGAGCCTCAGGGCTTGCGGGCCACGCCGCCGAACTCGATCCATTCGTGGGTGAGCTGGCGGGGTGCCACGTCGGAGTCGGGGCGCCAGGTGGACACCTCCACGAGGCCGGGCTCCAGGATCTGCAGACCCTCGAACCACTCGGCGACGTCCTTCTCCTCGCGGACCCGGCCCCAGTGGCCCTGGGTCGCCTGGTCCATGAAGTTCGTGACGAACTCACGGACCTCGGGGTCCGCGCTGACCAGCTGGCACATCACCAGGAAGCTGCCGGGCGCGAGCCGTTCGGAGACCCGGCGGACCACGGCGAGCGGGCCGTCGGTGTCGCTGTCCGGGATGCAGTGGAAGACCGAGTTGAACAGCACCGCGACCGGCTGGTCGAAGTCGATCAGACGCCGGGTGTCGGGGTGGTCGAAGATCGCCTCGGTCTCGCGCATGTCGGCGTGGATGACGGCGGTGCGCTCGTCCTGCTCCAGCAGCGCGCGGCCGTGGACGAGCACCATCGGGTCGTTGTCGACGTAGACGACGTGGGCGCTGGGGTCGTGGCGCTGGGCGACCTGGTGGACGTTGTCCTGGGTCGGCAGCCCGGAGCCGTGGTCGAGGAACTGCCGGATGCCGTGCTCCGCGGCGAGCGTCTTCACGACGCGCTGGAGGAAGCGCCGGTTGTTCACCGCGAGCCGGCGGGTGCTGGGGACGACCTTGTCCAGTTGCTCGCAGGCCGCGCGGTCGGCGGCGTAGTTGTCCTTGCCGCCGAGGTAGTAGTCGTACATCCGCGCGGCGGTGGGGACGTTCGCGTCGATCTCCGTGGAGAGCTGCTTGCCGTTGTTCATGGTTCCCCCAGCTTCGTGCCGCACCGCGCCGCCTGGCCTCACAGGCTGTACATCCTAGGGATCTGTCGGTCACGGATGCCAGTCCGTGGCGGAAACCGCCGGGGAAGGTGATCCACCGGACCACCTTCCCAACCACGGTGGCGTACCTACGAGTTCAGGTACTCCTCGACACCGGGCGCCTCGTCCGCGTCCTCCACGGTCACCATGCCGCCGACCGCCTTCGCGTCCGGCTTGAGGACGTAGGTGGACAGGGCGGCGGGGCGGTCGACGTCGGAGAAGTCCTGCGGGGTGCCGAGGCCGGTGTCGGCGTTCTTCTGGGAGCGGTGGGTCTTCACCACGTCCTCGCGGGCCAGGCTGCCCGCCTCGCAGGCCTTCTTCAGGTCGGCGCCGAGCAACTGCGCGGCGTTGTAGCCGGAGAGCACACCGGAGTCGACCGGCGAGCCCGGGTACTTCTTCTCGTACGCGGCCACCATCTTCTTGACGCCGGAGAGGTCCGAGCTGACCGCCGGGGCGGCGCTGACGACGTGCAGCATGGCCTCCAGGGCCTTCGCCGCCGGGGTCTTCATCAGCTGGGGCGCGAAGCCGGGGGCGCTGCTGACGATGGGGACGCGCAGCCCTCGGGAGGCGGCGACCCCGGCGAGGGAGGCCGTCTGGGCGGGGCCCGCGCTGATCAGGACGGCCTTCACTCCGGCCTCGCGCAGGGCGGAGACCTGGGCGGACAGATCGGTGTCGGTGGCCTTGATCTTCTGGTCGACGATCTTCAGGCCCGCGCGCTCGGCGGCCCAGGTGGAGCCCTCCAGCGCGTTGGCGCCGTAGTCGCCCTCGAAGTAGACGTGGCCGATCGTGTCGCCCTTCTTCAGGCCCTTGGTCCGGGTGAGGAAGTCGACCGCGGCGATCATGTCGATGTCGTACGTGGTGCCGATGACCTGCACGGCGTCCTTGCCGAGCAGGGAGGCGGCCCAGGCCTGCGGGAAGGTCAGCAGCTGGTCGCGCTCGATGTCGTCGATCAGGGCGGCGACCACCGGGGAGCCGATGACCTGGGGCAGGGCGACGACGTCGGAGGAGAGGTCGGCGTAGGCGGTGACCGCCTTCTGCACGTCGTAGCCGTGGTCCTCGACGACGATCTCGACCTTGCGGCCGCAGATGCCGCCGGCCGCGTTGGTCTCGTCGGCCCACATCTGCTGGGCCTGGACGATGCTCTTGCCGAGGGTGGCGTAGGGGCCGGTGAGGTCGGTCAGGGCGCCGAGGCGGATGCGGTCGTCGGTGACGCCGGGGCCGGTCTTGACGCCGTCGGCGGCGTCGCCGGCCTTGTCGCCGCCGCCCGCCTTGGAGCTGCAGCCGGTGCCCGCGATCAGCAGGGCCGCGAGGGCCGAGGCGAGGAGGGTTTTCGTGGTGCGGGAGGTGTTCACGGCGTGTGCTCCTTGGGTCGTGCGGGTGAGGCGAGGGACGGGGTGACGGGGCTGCGGCGTCGCGTCGCGCGGGCGCGCAGCCGGCGGGTGAGTCCGTGCAGGCCGTCGGGGGCGTAGAGGAGGATGAGGACGATGGCGGCGCCGTAGAGGTAGCGGGCGGCCTCGGTGGGGCCGACGGCTCCCTCGGTGCTGCCGGGGGCGGTGACCAGTGGCAGGTGGTCGGCGTAACGGGTCATCAGCAGGGGCAGCGCGGTGACGAAGACGGCGCCGGCGGTGGCTCCGGCGACCGAGCCGAGTCCGCCGATGACGATCATGGCGAGGTAGTCGACGGAGAGGGCGAGCCCGAAGTAGTCGGGCACGATCCGGCGGAAGCCGAGCGCCAGCAGTGCCCCGGCCAGGCCCGCGTACATCGAGGAGACGACGAAGGCGGCCGAGCGGTAGCGGGCCACGTCGACGCCCATGACGGCGGCGGCGGTCTCGCTGTCGCGTACGGCGACCAGGGCGCGGCCGGGGCGTCCGCGCAGGATGCCGCGAGCGGTGAACCAGGTGAGCGCGAAGAGCGCCAGGCCCAGGTACCAGAGTCGTTCCTCGGCGCCGAACGGCACGCCGAGCACGACCAGTTCGGGGTCGGTGTCGCCGAAGGTGAAGCCGCCGAGGGTGAGCGGCGGGACGGAACGGCCGTTGAAGCCGCCGGTGACGGAGTCCGCGGTGAGCAGGACGTGGTGGCCGAGGAAGACCAGGGCGAGGGTGGCGACGCCCAGGTAGATGCCCTTCACCCGGCCGGCGACCGGGCTGAACAGGCCGCCCGCCGCTCCGGCGAGGAGCACCGCGAGGACGAGGGCGAGGGCGGGCGGCAGGCCGGGGCCGGGTTCGCCGGCCAGCCAGGCGTAGCCGTAGGCGCCGACGGCGAGGAAGAAGGCGTGGCCGAGGGAGAGCTGGCCGGCTGTGCCCGCGAGCAGGCCGAGACCGACGGCGCCGATGGCCGCCGCCATGGCGAACAGGCCGATGCGCAGCCAGAAGGCGTCCAGGTAGAAGGGCAGGGCGGCGAGGAGAAGGGCGGGCAGCAGGAACCGGCCGCGCTTGAGGAGGTCAGACACGGACCGCTCCCTTCGCGCCGAACAGCCCGGTGGGCCGCACGAGGAGGACGAGCACCATCACGGCGTAGGGGGCGACATCGCCGAAGCCCTCGCCGAGGACGTGCAGTTCGGACTGGTAACCGGCGACCAGGGCCTCGGTCAGGCCGATCAGCAGGCTTCCGGCGAGTGCGCCGGGCGGGGAGGCCATGCCGCCGAGGATCGCGGCGGGGAAGGCCTTCAGGGCGATCTGCCCGGTGGTGCGTTCCAGGCCGGGTGCCGGGAAGGCGGCGAGGAACACGGCGGCGAGTGCGGCGAGGGCTCCGGCCAGGCACCAGGCGAGCATGCGCACCCGGGTGAGCCGTACGCCCATCAGGGCCGCCGCCTCCAGATCCTCGGACGCCGCGCGCAGGGACAGGCCCCAGGCGGTGTACCGGAACACGGCGAAGACGGCGCCGATGACGACGGCGGACACCGCGATCGCGGCGAGGCGGCTGTCGGCGACGGTGATCGAGCCGACGCGGGTGACCGAGTCGCCCCAGGGGTCACCGAGGGTGAGCAGGTCACCGCCGATGCGCCGGGCCAGGTCGGTGACCAGGACGATGTCGACGCCGATGGTCACGATGGTCTGCACATGGGCGGCCTTCGGGTCCCGGTCGCCGCCGCGCAGCAGCAGCAGCCGGTCCATGGCGCCGGCCACGAGTCCCGTCACCAGGACGGCCGCCGCGAGGGCGCCGGCGAAGCCGAGGTCGTCGTGGAGGACGGCGGTGAGGTAGCCGCCGAGCAGCAGGAGGGAGCCGTGGGCGAAGTTGAGCACACCGGAGGCCTTGAAGATGACGACGAAGCCGAGGGCGACCAGGGCGTAGACCGCGCCGAGCGCGAGGCCGTTGAGCAGGTGGTCCAGGAAGCCGGTCATGCCGCGTCCTCCCCCGTCTCGTCGGTGCCGAGGTAGGCGCGCAGCACCTCGGGGTCGCGCCGGACCTCCTCGGGGGTGCCGTGGGCGATGGCCCGGCCGAAGTCGAGGACGGTGACCTCGTCGGCGAGGCGCATGACCAGGCCCATGTCGTGTTCGACGAGCACGACGGACAGGCCGAGTCGGGCGCGGACGTCGCGGATGACCTCGGCCGTACGGGTGCGTTCGGCGCCGTTCATGCCGGCCACGGGCTCGTCGAGGAGCAGCACGCGCGGCTCCAGGCACAGGGCGCGGGCGAACTCGACGCGCTTGCGGTCGCCGTAGGACAGGACCGCGACCGGGGTGTCGAAGTGGTCGCCGAGTCCGGTGAGCTCGGCGATCTCGCGGGCGCGGTCGCGGTGCGTGCGCTGTTCCCGTACGGCACTGGGGAGCCGTAGGGCGCTGGCGGCGAAGCCCGCGCGGGTCAGGGCGTGGCGGCCGAGCATGAGGTTGTCGGCGACCGTGCCCTCGGTGGTGACGATGTTCTGGAAGGTGCGGGCCACGCCGAGGCGGGCGATGCGGTGCGGGGCGAGCCGGGTCAGGTCGGTGCCGTCGAGCCGGACGGTGCCGGACGCGGGGCGGGTGAGCCCGGACAGGACGTTGAAGCAGGTGGACTTGCCCGCCCCGTTGGGTCCGATCACCGCGTGCACCGAGCCGGGCGCGACGGTGAAGGAGACGGCGTCGAGCGCGGTGAGACCGGCGAACCGGACGGTGACGTCCTGAACGGCCAGCTCGGGGGGCGGTGTGGTGCGGTCGGTCACGCGGCCCCCTGACCGTCTTCGGAGCCGTCCTCGGATCCGTCCTCGGAACCGTCTTCGGACTCACCGAGGTAGAGGCGGCGTACGGCGTCCGTGCGGGCGAGTTCGTCGGCGGGGCCGGACAGGCGGACCTCGCCGACCTCGAGGACGTGGGCGTGGCGGGCGAGCGACAGGGCCATGCCGGCGTTCTGCTCGACCAGCAGCACGGCCGTGCCCTGTGCGTTGATCTCGCGGACGACCTCGGCGATCCGGTTCACCATCAGCGGGGCGAGCCCGAGGGAGGGCTCGTCCAGCAGGAGCAGCCGCGGGGCGGCCATCAGGGCGCGGCCGATGGCGAGCATCTGCTGCTCCCCGCCGGAGAGCAGTCCGGCGGGCTGGCCGGTGCGTTCGGCGAGCCGGGGGAAGAGCGCGAAGACGCGGTCGCGGGACTCGCGGACCAGGGCGGGGCTGCGGCGGCCGAGGCCCAATCCGCCGGTGCGCAGGTTCTCGTCGACCGTCAGACCGGCGAACACCCGCCTGCCCTCGGGGACCTGGACGACTCCGGCGCGGACGGCCGCGACGGGGTCCCGGCCGTCGAGTTCGGTGTCGCCGTAGCGGATCCGGCCGGCCGTGACCGTTCCGCGGTGCAGGCGCAGGGTGCCGGAGACCGCCCGCAACAGGGTGGTCTTTCCGGCGCCGTTGGCGCCCAGCAGGGCGACGACGACGCCGTGCGGGACGGTCAGGGACACGGAGCGGAGTGCGGACAGGGCGCGGCCGTACGTCACGTCGAGACCTTCGACGTGCAGCGCGGGCTCGTCGTCCGGTGGGCTTTCGGGCATCGCGGCTCCTCGGACCCGTGCCGCACGGGCACGGGTGTTCGGGGGAAGGGGAGCTCACGACAGCACGGGCGCGGAGGCCGGTACAGGGTTCTCGTGGTGGTGGGTGCGCGGTCCCAGCCGGGGGGCCGGGGGGTTGTGCGTCTGCCCAGCGGTCAGGGGGCGACGGGCCGCGTTCAGTGGGGCAGCAGGCGGCGGGCCGTCAGCGCCAGGCTGATCTCGACCAGGTCGGAGGGGCGGGCCAGGGAGCGTTCGGTGAGCTGCTCGAAGCGGCGCAGGCGGTTGAGGACGGTGTTGCGGTGGCAGTACAGGCGCTCGCCCGCGCGTTGCGCGGAGCCGTCGCAGGCCAGCCAGGTGGCGACGGTGTCCAGCAGGGTCTCGCGGTCGGCGGGCTCCACGCGGTCCAGCGGGCCGAGGACCCGTTCGGCGAGGGTGGCACCGAGTTCGGGGGACGAGACGACGAGGGCCGCGGGCAGATGCTCGGTGAGCCGGATGGTGCCACCGTCGGCGGGGCACATCCGCAGCGCCGTGTCCGCGAGCCGGCGGGCCTCGCCGACGGAGGCAAGACCGTCGACGACGCCGCCGACGCCGATCCTGGTCCCGGGGTCGCCCGTCGGCTCCGGCAGGCCTCCGTCGTCGCCGAGCAGGACGATGCCGTAGTCCACCTCGACGCCCGCGTGCCAGTGGACGCGCGCCCCGCCCCGGACGACGGCGGCGCCTCGGGCACCGCTGAGCCCGCCGTCGGCGACCGCGACCACGACGTACCGGCCGTGCTCCGGCAGGTCCAGGGCCCGCGCGGTCTCCGGCAGGTCGGCGATGCGGCTGGTGCCGTCGAGGAGGGCGGCGGCCAGCAGCCGTACCTGGTTCTCGCGCCGCCAGGTCAGCTGCCGTTCGACCTGGCGGTAGGCGTCGGTGACGATCGTGCAGTGCTCGTCGACGAAGTTCCACACGTCGGCCGCGACATGGACCAGCAGCCGGACGTCCTCGGGCGCGCGCCGGGAGGTCTCCTCGACCAGCCCCTGCCACACCAGGGAGCCGCCCAGCCGGAACGCGTGCAGCACCGCGTCCAGCGGCAGCCCCTGCTCGGCGCGGGTGGCGCCGATCCGCCAGGAGCAGCGGCGCGCCCCGTCGCGGGCGCCGCGCGGGTCGAGCAGCGAGGCCACGCTGTGCCGCAGCGACCGGTGCATCTCCTGCCAGACGGCGACCGGGTCGCTCTCCACGGCGGCCCGGTAGGCGGGTTCCTGGTCCTGTACGACGGCCAGCAGACGGTCGGTCAGCTCGGCCAGGTCGTCCATCAGCACGCGCGCGGCGCGGTGCAGGACGCGAATGGCCTCGGCGTCGATCAGCGACCGGACGCGCCGGGTGCGCGGCTGCGGTACGGCGGTCGCCACCGGGTGGGGCGCCGCCGTTCGGGTCCGTACGGCAGGGTGCATCGCGGTCCTCCCCCAAGGTCGGGCTTCGCGGCGGCGTCTCGGTGCCGGGCCTGCTCCCCGAGGCCCGTGCGGTGGCCGCCGCCTGACTCGTCCTGCCCGGAAGGATGACATACCGTCTGGTCGGTCCCTAGAGTTGTGCACAGGTCTTTTCCGCCCGTTCGACCAGGCGGGCCAGTTCCACCCGGGACCGTACACCGAGTGCCGCGAAGACGTTGCGGAGGTGGTAGTCGACGGTGCGGGTGCTCACCGAGAGGCTCCGGGCCACCTCCCGGTTGGTGGCGCCCTGGGCGACGTACCGGGCGATCCGCCACTGCTGCGGGGTCAGCCGCGCCAGCGCGCCGGGGCCGGCACCGCTCGTCGCGGCGCCGTTCGCCCGCAGTTCGGCTCGGGCCTGCTCCGCCCAGACCGCGGCGCCGCAGCGGTCGAAGCCGACCAGCGCGGCGCCGAGCCGGTCACGGGCCTCGCGCGGTCTGCGGCGCCGCCGCAGCCACTTGCCGTACAGCAGTTCCGTGCGGGCCCGTTCGAAGTCGCCGCCCGCCTGGTCGTGCAGTGCCAGGGCCCGTACGTACAGCTCACCGGCCCGCTCCGGCGGGGACAGCAGGGCACGGCAGCGCAGCAGCTGGGCGGGGGCCTGCGGGTCGGCGCCGAAGCCGGCCCAGGCGGCGAAGTCCGGTACGGCGCGCCGGGCGTCCTCGGGGCGGCCGGCGAGCACGGCGGCCTCCACGAAGCACGGGACGGCCAGCATCCAGACGGCGAAGTGCCCGCGCCGGGGGCCGGGGGACACCAGCGGGCCGAGCCGGTCCGCCGCCTCCAGGGGACGGCCCCGGCCCAGGTCGGCGCGGGCCGCCGCCCACTGGGCGAGGGTGGCCGGCTGCGCCAGCCCGTGGGCGCGGGCCGTCGCCAGGGCGGCGGCCACATGTCCGTCCACGGCGGTGGGCTCGCCCTCGATGGACGCGGCGAGCGCCAGTACGGCGTGATGGTGCGCCGCCGTGTTGCGCTGCCCGGTGCGCCGGGCGGCCCGCAGACCCTCCTCGGCGTGCGTCCGCGCCTGCGCGTGGCGGCCGGCGCGCAGCTCCGCGTAGGCCAGGTACTCCAGCGCCTGCGGGACCAGCGCGGCGGAGCCCCGGATCCGGGCCGCGGCCAACGCCCGCGCGCCTGCCCGGGCCGCCGCCGCCAAGTCCCCGAGCACCAGCGCCGCGGCCGCGGCCCGCAGCAGGTCCTGCGGTTCCTCGGCGGTACGGGCCCGGTCCACGACCCGGCGCAGGGGCACACCGGCGAGGTCGAGCCGGCCGTCGAGGAGGGCACCGAGGCCCCGGCGATAGTCGTGGTGGTTCGGGAGCAGGAGCGATCCGGCGGCCGCCGGTGCGTGGGCCTGCTCGGGGGTGCCGTCGAGGGCTCCCTGGCCGGCTGCGAACGCCGGGCCGGGTGCCTCACCCGCGCCGCCCAGCCCGCCGCCCCGACTGGGCGGACACACGTCGCCGGGGCCCTGCCCCGCGCCACCGAGCCCATCCCGGCCCTCCGGCAACGCCTGCCCAAGCTCACGCCCCGCGCCGCCGAACCCATCCCGGCAATCCGGCAACGCCTGCCCCGGCCCACGCCCCGCGCCACTCAGCGCGTCCCGGCACACCGCCGACGCCAGCCCGAGCCCCCGCCCCACGCCGCTCAACGCAGCCCGACAAGCCGGAAACGCCTGGCCAGGTCCCTCCCCCGCGCCGCTCAGCCCGTCCCGACAGGACCGGAACACGTCGCCGGGGCCCTGCCCCGCGCCGCCGAGCCCACCCCGACAGGCCAGAGCACACGCCCCGCCCCCCAGTGCCTCCCGTAAGGCCGGCAAGTCGCCTGCGGCCCAAGCCGCGTCAGCGGCGGCGAGGGCGGCGGAGGCCGCCTGGGCGGGGGCGACGGGGGCGAGGAGTGCGGCGGCGGAGAGCAGGGAGGCGCGGGCGTCCGCGACCGGTCCGTCCAGCAGTTCCGCGAGGCCGCGGACCAGCTCGGCTCGGCCACGGGACAAGTCCGCTCGGCCGCGTATCAGGTCCGCTCGGCCGCGTACCAAGTCCGGGCCCGGGTCGCGGTCGGCCTCGGTGAGCAGGCGGACGGCCCGCCGGGGGCGGCCCGCGAGGAGTTCCTGTTCGGCGGCGGTCGTGTACCGCTCGCGGCGCGCGGGGCCGGGCGGGGTCAGTTCCGCGGCGCGGGTGAACGCCGCGGCGCGCAGCGGGTGTGCGGGCGCGGTCGCCGCGACCGCCGCCAGCTGGGCCGCTCGCGCGGGCGCCGGTGCGGTCGTCGCCCAGGCCGTGTGGAGAAGGGCGGGCAGGTCCTGGCCCTCGGCGCGCAGCACCTGGGCGAGGGCTCGGTGGGCCGCGCGGCGCTGGTCGGGGGTGGCCGCGGCGTAGACGGCTCGTCGGGCGAGCGGGGCCGTGAAGCGGAGGCGGCCGTCGGAGAGGACCAGGGCGTCGGGGAGCGGCAGGCGGGACGGCGATCGGGGCGACAGGCGTTCCCGCGCGGCGTGGACGAGGGCGGCGTCGGCCTCCGGGTGCTCCGTGCCCCGTAACGCGGCGGCCGTGACGAGCAGCAGGTCGGCGGCGGAGGGCGTCGGTGCCGTCGGCCACTCCCCCGTGACGCCGGTCAGGACCCGGGCGTCGGCGAGCGGCCGGGGCGGGTCCTGGCCGCCGGTGAGCTGCGCGGGAGTGAGGCGGCGGACCATCGCCAGCAGCAGGGCCGGGTTGCCCTCTGCCTCCTCCAGCAGGTCGTCGCGCAGCGCGGGGTCGACGGCGCCGCCCGTCACCTCGTCCAGGAGCGCCGCGGCTGTCGACGGGGTCAGCGGGTGCAGCGGCAGGGCGGGCAGCGCGGCGAAGTCCCGGTCGGCCGGTCCGGGCGTTACGGCGGTCAGGAGGAGGCCGACGCGGCCGGCGCCGGGGAGGTGGCGGGCGGCGTGGGCGAGGGCGGTGCGCGAGGGGGCGTCCCACCGGTGCGCGTCGTCCAGGCACACCAGGAGGGGGGCGTCCCGGGCCGCGGTGCGGAAGGCGTCCAGGAGGGTCTGTGGTGCGCTCCTGGGGTCCAGGGCGTCGGCGGGCGCGCGGCCCGCGGCCGTGGCGAGCGCCCGCACGCCGCCGTACGGCCGGGGCTCGGGCGCGTCGCAGCGGACGTACAGCACCGGTCCGGCCCGGAAGGCGCGGGCGGCCTCGTCGAGGAGGGTCGTACGGCCGACTCCGGGCTCGCCGGTCACGAGGAGCACGGCGCTGCCCGTCCGCAGCCGGTCCGGCACCGCGGCCAGCGTGCGCCGCTCCACGCTCCGCCCGTGAATCGGCGGGGCCGTCGGCACGGTCGTCTGTCCGGTCATTCCCGCGACGTTACGCGCGAGTAACGGCGGCCGGAAGGCGGACGTCCGTGTCCCGCCGGGCGTCTGTGCCGCCGCCCAACCGCCGGGCCCGCGCCGCGTGCGGGCGCACAACGCGCCGCGCCGGCCACGGCGGCCGCGCCGGGTGCGCGACCGCCGTGGTGCTCAGGGAGGCGTCGGGTCAGGAGGTGTGCGGGCAGTTGCCCCGGTACTCCTCGATGGTCAGGCTCGGACGCGGCAGCGGACACAGGAACTGCTCGTAGCGGGTGTCGTTGTCGATGAACCGCTTGAGCCAGCTGATGCTGTACTTCGCGATCGTCGTGTCGTTGCTGTTGGGCGTGAAGTGCGTGGCGTTGTTCAGCTCCAGATACGCCTTGTCCAGCGACGACGGCAGGTTCTGGTAGAAGGGCTCGGCGTGGCTGGAGACCGGGGCGATGGTGTCGCCGTCGGCGCCGATGATCATGGTGGGCGTGCGGATCTCGGACCAGGTCTTGTCCAGGTTCCACGGGGTCAGCGGGATCGCGGCCTGGAGGGAGGGCCGGTCCTTGGCGGCCTCGAGGCTGCCGCCGCCGCCCATCGAGTGGCCCATCACGCCGAGCCGGGTGGCGTCGACCCGGCCGCGCACGGAGCTGCGCTGGGTGAGGTAGTCCAGCGCGGCGAGGAGCTGGTCGCCACGGGAGGCCGGCTGGTCCATCGTGGTGTTGGTGTCGATGGTGAAGACCACGAAGCCCTGGGAGGCCAGGCGCGGGCCCAGCCAGGCGATCGAGGACTCGTAGGCGGTGAACCCGGGCGAGATGGCCACGGCGCCGAAGGTGCCGTCCGCGGTGGTGGTCGGGTAGTAGATCGTGCCACCGCCGAAGCCGGTGACGGCCAGGGAGGAGACCGAGGTCTGCGAGACGGCGTACGGGCCGCGCAGCGCCTCGATGCTCGCCTCGGTGGGCGCCGGGCCGCGCTCGTAGGGGTTGTCGGCGGCGTGGGCGCCGGTGCCGCTGAGGGTGCCGAGCCCGATCACGGCCGCGCTCGCGGCGGCGAGCCCGGTGAGGCGGCCGGTGCGTCGGCGCCGGCGGGGGGCTGGGGAGTCGGCGCGGTGCTGCGGGTGCTGCTGCACGTCGAGTCGTCCTCTCTGTCGTGCGCTCCGGTGATGTGGGGTGTGCCGTCGGGAACGGCTCGCCCACTGTCGGCGCGGCACGGCGCGGCGGGCACCGGCGAAATCACCGGCCTCGTGACGCACTCGCCCCCCACCCGGCCCCGCGGGGATCCGGGCAATCGGCTTGCGCACGGGCCCGGTTGATGTGGCACGCTCACCGGGGCCGGGCACCCGTGGCACCGGTCGTCAGGACGTTCGGCACCGTGGAGAGGCGGCGGTATGCGCATCGGACTGCTCGGCACCGGCCCCTGGGCGCGGATGGCCCACGCACCCGCCCTCGCCGGGCACGACGGAGTGGACTTCGCCGGAGTGTGGGGTCGGCGTACGGACGCCGCGAAGGAACTCGCGGACCGGCACGGGGTGCGCGCCTACGACGACGTGGACGCGTTGCTCGCCGAGGTGGACGCGGTGGCCGTGGCGCTGCCGCCGGACGTGCAGGCGGAGTTGGCCGTGCGGGCGGCGCGCGCGGGCCGTCATCTGCTGCTGGACAAGCCGCTCGCGGTGACGCCGGAGCGGGCGCGGGCGGTGGCCGGGGCCGCGCGGGAGGCCGGGGTGGCCTCGGTGGTCTTCTTCACCACCCGCTTCCAGGCCGACACCGAGGCCTGGATCACCGAACAGGCGGGCACCGGCGGCTGGTTCACGGCGCGCGCCCAGTGGCTCGCCGCGCTCTTCGGCCGCGAGCCAGGCCGCACCCCCGCCGGCGACAACCCCTTCGCGGCCTCCCCGTGGCGGCGGGAGAAGGGCGCCCTGTGGGACATCGGACCGCATGCCCTGTCCGTGTTGCTGCCCGTGCTCGGCGACGCCCGCCGGGTGACGGCCGCGGCGCCCGGTCCCGGGGACACCGTGCACCTGGTCCTCGACCACACCGGCGGCGCGTCCAGCACGCTCACGCTGAGCCTCACCGCGCCGCCCGAGGCGGCGGGGGCCACGGTGGAGCTGCGCGGCACGGCCGGGGTGGCTCTCCTCCCGGACGGCTCCGAGGGCGTCGTCCCCGCCCTCGCCCGCGCCGTGGACGCCCTGCGCGAGGCCGCGGCGACCGGCCGTCCGCACGCCTGCGACGCCGCGTTCGGGCTGCGGGTCACGGAGATCCTGGCCGAGGCGGAGGCGCTGCTGAGGATCGACTGACCTCCTCCGGCTCCCCCGCACCGCATTGTCAGTGGCGGATGCCATGCTGTGCGTGACGGCCGTTTACGCAGAGTGACTACAGTGGGGGTGTCCCGGTGCTTCCGGATGCAGTGTGCGCTCCCTGGGTGAATGGTGTTATCAGACCCGTTGCCAGCACCGGGGCCGAAACAACCATCCGGACCGAGGAGCGGAGATCATGTCGACGTCACATTCCGGCGCGTCCCGGCCGTCTCAGGACCGCGCCACACCGGACAGCCTGCTCCACGCCCGCACCGGCACCGAAGTGTCGCCGGAGGACCTGGTCCTGGCCTCCGGAAAGGACATCACCCCGCACAACCTGGAATGGGCCAAGCGCAAGCTGGCCAAGGAGGGGCCGGCCGCCCTCGACAAGCTGTTGCCTTGAGCCGGCCGCCCGGCCGTTACCGCCCCTGACACGGGCCCGCCCGTCCGGGTCAGGGGGTCTCCTCGTCCACCGGCGACGTCATGTCGTCGTCGGTCACGTGCACCGCGGCCTCCTCCGCGCTCGCGGCGCCCCCGTCCACGCCCTTGTCCTCGGCGATGACCTCCTTCGTCGTGTCGGTGCGGGCGCCCTCGTCCGGGGCGACCAGGCGTCCGGCCCGGGCGCCGCCCGCCTCGGGGTCGACCGGTTCGCCCTCGCCGCCCGGCAGGTCCCCGAGGTCGTCACCGGCGACCTCCGGCGCGTCGGGCACCTCCTGGGCGAGCCGCTGGTCGAGGGTCTCCCCCTCGTGCTGCTCGGCCGCCGTGGTGCCGTGCTTGGTGACGCCGAGCGGCTTCTCCGGCGGGGAGTACCCCTCGTCGAGAGTGTCGTCGTAGGTCCGCTCGTCGACCGCGTCCTGCAGGTCGAGGGGTGCGGCGTCCTCCTGTTCCTCGTTGGTTCCGGTGGGCTGGTAGGCGTCGTCCGCCATCGGTTCCGGTTCCCTGCGGTCCGTGCCGCCCATGGCTGCCTCCCTGTCGTGCCGGGACTCGGCTCGTCGGTGTCGTTCGTCCTCTCCGCGTTTCCCGATCCGCCGCCTCCAAGCTGGTCATCGCCCGGCCGCCGGGAGCGCGGCGCCGCGACGAACGCGGAACACCGCGCTACGGAGACGGAAGGGCGCCCGCCAGCCCAGATCCCAGGGCTAAGCAGACGGAATGGCGCCCGCCGGTCCCAAGCCCGCCAGCCCCAACCCCATCGGCCCCAGATCCCAGGCCTCCGCCTCGAACCGCACCGGCCCCTCCCCCGTGGCCCCCGCCTCCAGCCGCCACGGCCCCTGGCCCACCGGATAGAAGCGCAGGGTGAGTGCCCGCCCGGCGGCGGTGAAGATCTCGGCCACGGAGTGGTCGAGCAGGATGCGCAGGCTCGCCTCCTCCGCTTCCGGTGGCAACGCCCAACGCCCGCCCCGCGCCCGCGGATCGAGCGAGGCGTGGCCACGGTCGACGATCACCTCGCCGGTGCCGGGCTCGTGGACGACGTCCAGGTACTCGTCGCCGTCCGGCGAGGTCAGCAGCCGCAGCCGCCCGCCGCGCCCGAGGCGCACGGCCAGGTCGGCACACCGCCCCACCTCCCCGAGCGGCACCGACACGCCGGGCCGCGCCTCCCCGGTGGCGGCGACACGCCGGGCCCCGCGCAGGGCGAGGAGTTCACGTGCCGGGCGCTGCCGCAGGGTGCCGTCCGGATTGCGGGTCACCTCGCGCGGCAGCGTCAACAGCCCGGCCCAGCCGACCTCGTCGGTCCACTCGCTCACGGCACCGACCCGCTCCGCGTCCCGCGCCTCCCAGCTCCACGCCCACATCAGCAGCCGCCCGTCAGGGGCGTGCAGCAGGGCGGGGGCGTAGAAGTCGGGGCCGTGGTCGAGCAGGTGGGGCGACCCGGCGTGGAACGCGTCGCCCTGCTCCCGCCCCGGAAAGTACGCCGCGCAGCTCGCGCCCTCCTCCGGGTCCCAGGCGCTGACCAGCAGCGCGCCGCCGCCGTCGGGGAAGGCGGCGTACTGGGCGCACTCCCAGCCCTCCTCGGTGTTCCGCCCGTCCGGCAGGGGCTGCGGCGGTCGGGCCAGGAAGACGCCCCGGTACCGCCAGTGCTCCAGGTCGTCGGAGTCGTACTCCAGGGCCGCGCCGCGGCCGTCGGCGAGTCCCGCGCCGACGAGCATCCGCCAGCGCCCGCCGTCCCGCCAGACGTACGGGTCGCGGAACATCGTCGTCCCGGGCGGCGGCTGCGCCACGAGCAGCCGGCCGCGCTTGCGGAAGGTCGTACCGCCGTCGTCGGAGACCGCGGAGGTCACCGGCTGGTGGGGGCGGTCCGGGTGGCGGGCGGAGTAGAAGGCGGTGAGCCGGCCGTCGTACGAGACCGCGTTGCCCGACCACACTCCGTCCTGGTCGTCACCGCCGGGCGTCGGGGCGAGCGCGACCGGCAGCAGCTCCCAGTGGACCAGGTCGCGGCTGC
Source organism: Streptomyces sp. NPDC030838 (assembly GCF_055572035.1). Lineage (NCBI taxonomy): Bacteria > Bacillati > Actinomycetota > Actinomycetes > Kitasatosporales > Streptomycetaceae > Streptomyces > Streptomyces sp. NPDC030838. Next base: position 262,541 of record NZ_JBVIED010000010.1, read on the forward strand.
GGAAGTGGCCCCAGTGCATGTCGGCGTGGCGGGCGCTGTGCGGGTTGTACTGGAAGTAGACGTGGTAGTGGCCGTCGTGGAAGACCAGGCCGTTGGGGTCGTTGAGCCAGTTCGCCGGGGGCCGCGGATGGACGGCGGGGAAGTGCGGATCGAGGGCGACGGCCGCCTGCGCGGAGGTCTCAGCCATGGGCGCGCTCGTCGTAGCGGCGGCGCACCGCGGCGGCCTGCTTGATGTTCGCCTCGGACTCCTGCAGGGAGCGCTCCCCGCGCTGCCGGGTGCGTTCGGCGAGTCGCTCCATGTGCCGCTCGAAGCGGGCCTGGTACCTCTCCCGCATCACCGCGATCTCCTCGGCGACCGTGCCCGTGCGCGGTGCCGCGGCGGGCATCGGCTGTCCTGCCGGCCGCACGGGAAGCCGCTGCTCCAGCGGCAGGATCACGGCCTTCGGGGAGGGCAGGGTCTGGTACCAGTACGCCGTCGAGGCCCAGTCGTCGGCGAGGTGGTTGCCGTGGCCGTGTTCGACCGTGACCCGGATGCGTTCCTCGAAGCGGACCGGATCGGCCACGTGGAAGCGGTAGTTGACGGAGTATCCGGGCACGTCGGCCTCGTGGACGATCGCGCCGTGGTAGAGGTAGGCGTTCTTCTGCATCCCCCAGGCGTGGTTGAAGTAGTCCTCGGTGCCGGTGCCGTGCAGGGAGGGGGGCCAGCTGGTGGAGCCGTCGGGCAGGAAGTCGTCGTCGATCCAGATCATGTCGTTGCCCTCGCCCCACCAACTGCCCTGCCGGTGGTGGACGGAGAGGTTGCAGCCGACGTAGTGGCCCGTGCCCCGGGTGTCGAGGATGACGTAGTTGTCCTCGCCGGTGAGGTCGGCGATGTTGACCTCGGGGCTGTTGGTCTGGATGTCGGGGGCCCAGCCGTTGCAGGGGTTGCTGCGGTTCCAGCGGGCGTGGAAGTAGAGGGTGTCCTCGGGGAGCCGGTCCGGGAACAGCTCGTAGTCGATGTAGAAGTACTGCTGGACCGGCAGGTCGTTCTCGTTGACCAGTTCGATCCGCGCGCGCTTGTCGAAGGGCATCGGCGCCCAGCAGTTGAGCGCCGCGCTGCCGCCGAAGATCAGGGACTCCTCGGGCTTGGCGGAGACGGTGAACAGGGCCGACTGGTAGCTGTTGGGCAGGCAGTGGCCGATGCCGAAGAAGTCGCCGAGCGGGACGAGGACGGCGGGCTCCTCCTCGTCGTCCCAGGTGATGCGGATCAGGACCTTGCGGTAGTAGTCGGGGTCCGGTTCCTCCCAGTTGACTCCGAGGGCGTTGTGGATCTCCATGACCGGGGCGACGGTGTCGGCCTCCAGCGGGTCGATCAGGCCGGGGCCGAGGGTGCGGCGGCAGAACTGGGTCATCCAGATGTGGGTGATGCGTCCCGGCCCCTCCAGGTCGGCGAGGACGCGGGAGGAGTGGGCGGGCGTGGTCCAGTAGTCCTGGTTGCGGCCGCGCTGGTCCCAGCTGGAGACCCGGGCGGTGCGGGCCTTCACCGGCCGGGAGAGATGGTCGAGGAGCATGAGAGAGTGGTCCCTTCAGTGATGGTTCGTCGCTGAACTCGGGCGGCGGGAGACTGGACCTCTCCCGCCGCCCCTTGTGCGTGACGGCTCAGGAGCAGCCGCACGACTCGCGGTACGTCGTCTCCGGCTCCAGGCGGATCGCCCGGTGCCGTGCCGTGAGCGTGCCGTCGATCCGGCTGAGCAGCAGCTGCATCGCGGTCGCGCCGATGTCGTGGGCGGGCTGGGCGACGGTCGTGATGCCGGGGCGGAACAGGTCCGCGTGCGGAAAGCCGTCGAAGGCGGCGAAGGCGAAGTCGTGCGGGGTGTTCAGGCCCAGCCGGCGGGCCGCCTCCAGCACTCCCACGGCGGTCTCGGTGCTTGCGGCGACCACGGCCGTCGGGGCGTCCGGCCGCCCCAGCACCTCGAGCATCAGCTCGCGGGTCTCGTCCGCGAGACCGCTGCCCCGCACGACCAGGCGGTCGTCGGCGTCGATGCCCGCCTCGCCGAGCGCTTCGAGGTAGCCGCGCCGCCGCTCGGCGATGGTCGGCACCCCGGTGTCCCCGGCGGCGAGCGCGATCCGGCGATGGCCGTGGGCCACCAGGTGCAGCACCAGCTCCCGCATGGGGCCGGTGTTCTCCACCCCCACCTGGTCGGCGCGGACGCCGCCCAGACGGTCCATCACGACCACGGGGGTGCCCTGCTCCAGCACGGCCGTGATCTCCTCGCGGCGCGAACGGGCCACGGGGGCGACGACGAGGCCGTCGACCCGTCGCTCGGTGAGCACCTGGAGGATGCGGGCCTCCAGGTCGGGGTCCTCGCCGGAGTTGGCGAGGAGGACGGTGTAGCCGGCGGCCGTCGCCTCGCGTTCCACCCCGCGCGCCATCGCGGCGAAGGCCGGTTCGGAGACGTCGGAGACGATCAGCCCGACGGAGTCGGTACGGTTGCGGCGCAGCGCCCGGGCCAGGCCGTCCCGCCGGTATCCGGTCGCCCGTACCGCCTCCTCGACCCGCAGCCGGGTCTCCTCGCGGACGGGCCGGGTGCCGTTGATGACATGGGACACGGTGGACGTGGACACGCCCGCCATCCGCGCCACGTCGGAGATGGTCGCCACAGGTAGTTCGCCGCCTCCGTGGTTGTCGAAACGATTGCGCCGACCATGACACGGACGGCCTCAGCCGTCAATGGGCACGTGAACAGTGCAGTCCTCAGTGGGCCGGAACTTCTTTCTGTACGAAGGCTTGACACTCCCCGCGACGGCGCGCGTACTTTCATCGAAACGTTTGCGCGCAGTCCGCAGACCGGTCCCCCACACCGGTGCATCCGGGCGTCTCAGGCCCACCCAGCTCCCTGGAAGGCAGCACCATGGCGACCTCCCCTGCCCAGAAACGCACACTCCCCCGCCGTCTCCTCGTCCTCTCCGCCGCCACCGCCCTGCTCGCCACCGCGTGCGGCAGCGCGACCAACACCCCCGGTGGCACGGAGTCGGACGGAGTGATCACCCTCTCCATGCACAACCCGGACAGCCGGACCCAGGACCCGGCGACCTGGGAGCTGGTGCAGGAGTTCAACGCCCGTCATCCCGACCTCAAGATCCGCCTCGAGGGCCAGCCGGTCGAGCAGCACGAGCAGCGCATGACCATCGCCGCGCAGAGCGACACCCTGCCGGAGATCTTCTGGGTGTACGACTCGCTGGCGAGGACGATGGTCAAGGACGGCGATCTGCTGGATCTGACCCCGATCCTCGCCGAGAAGAACCTGAAGGCGAAGTTCGCCCCGAGCATGCTGGCGGCCTTCCGCGCCGACGGCATCCAGTACGGCGTCCCCTACCAGGCCCTGATCACCGGCTTCTACTACAACAAGGCGATCCTCGACGAGCACGGCATCGCCGTCCCGGAGACCTTCGACGACCTGCTCGCCGCCGTGAAGAAGCTCAAGGCGGCCGGGGTCGTGCCCATCGCGCAGGGCGCCAACAGCTCGGCGTTCAGCGTGTGGGCGTTCCTGACGATGCTCGACCGCTTCGGCTACGAGGAGAAGTACCCGGCGATCCTGGCCGGGAAGGCCCGCTACGACAACCCGGACTTCCTGCGCCTGTACCGGCATGTGCGCGAGCTGGCCGAGGCCGGCGCGTTCCCGGCGAACATGACGACGCAGACGTACGCCCAGGCCGTCGCCTCCTACACGGCCGGCAGGGCGGCCTTCCTGGACGCCGGGGTGTGGGAGGCGGCGAAGATCGAGAAGAGCGAGGTGGGCGACAGCACCGGCTTCTGGGCGGGGCCGACCTTCGAGGACGGCGTCGGCGAGCAGAAGCTGGTGATGAACGTGCCGTCGGCGCCGTTCGTGGTCAGCGCGAAGGTGAAGGACGACGAGAAGAAGTACGCCGCCGTGAAGGCGTTCGTCCAGTTCTACTACAGCGACGCGGGCCAGAAGATCCTCGTCGACAACGCGCAGCCGCCGGTCACCACCTACCGGCCGCAGGTGGACGCCGCCGAGCACCCGGTCTTCGCCGCCGTGCTCGCCGAGGCCTCGAAGCCCGGCTGGAAGAGTCCGAAGGCCCAGCCCGACCTGGTGGTCTCCGCGGCGACCGCGAGCGCGATGTACGACAGCTTCTACGGCGTGATGGGCGGCAGCATGAGCCCCGAGGAGGCCGTGCGCAGCGTCCAGAAGTCCCTGAAGTAAGGGCCCGGCGGACACATGACGAAGTGGCTCACTCCATGAACTGGCTCACCTCCCGCCGGCAGTTCGCCCTCATGCTCGCGCCGGCCCTGCTCCTCTACAGCCTGTACATGATCTTCCCGATCCTGTACTCGCTCTGGTACAGCTTCACCGACTACGACGGCGTCTCCGCCACCGGCTTCACCGGCCTCGGCAACTACCGCCACATGGCCGACGATCCGGCGTTCTGGACCTCCCTGCGCAACACCGCGATCATCCTCGGCATCGCCCTGTTCCTGCTGATCCCGCTGGGCTTCCTGCTCGCGGTGCTGCTGGGCTCGGGCATCCGGGGCGCGGGGGCGCTGCGGGCGCTGGTGTTCGCGCCGGCGGTCGTCGCGCCGATCCTGGTCGGTCTGGTCTGGATCTTCATCCTGGACCCCGAGATCGGCCTGGTGAACGCCTTCCTGCTGGCCATCGGCGTACCCGCGCATCCGCAGTGGATCGGCGGCCCCACCCTCAGCCCGTACTCGATCGGGTTCGTCTACCTCTGGCAGCAGATCGGCTTCGTGCTGACCATCTTCTACGCCGGGCTGCGCATGCTGCCCCGGGACGTGCTGGAGGCCGCGAGCCTGGACGGCGCCTCGGGCTGGCAGCGGCTGCGGTACATCCAGGTGCCGATGCTGCGCGAGACGTTCGGCATCGTGACGGCCCTGGTGGTCACCGGGGTGTTCAAGGTGTTCGAGCTGGTCTACGCGCTGACCGGCGGTGGTCCGGTGCACCTCTCGGAGGTGCTGGTCAGCTACATGTACCACGTCACCTTCACCACCCAGCAGTACGGCTACGGCATGGCACTGGCCGTCGTGGTCTTCGTCGTCGGCGCGCTCGCCTCGGCCGCCACGTTCCTCGGCAATCGGGAGAAGGGCAGGCGGAGTTGACCAGGCGCCGTGTCGTGGCCGCGTCGGCGGCCTACCTCATCACCTTCGTGATCCTCTTCCCGCTGCTGTGGATCGTGCTGCTGTCCTTCCAGAGCAACGACCGCATCCTGGGCCGCTCGTTCTCGCTGTCCGACCTCACTCTCGCCAACTACGAGCGGGCCCTGGAGACCCTCAACCTGCTGGTGATGTACAAGAACACCCTGATCCTGGCCGTGGTGTCGGTGACGGTCGGTCTTGTGGTGTCGTATCTGGCGGCGTTCGCGCTCACCCGCATGGTGTTCCGCGCGCGGGGCCGCCGGGCGCAGAACGCGCTGCGCTACTACTTCCTGGCCGGGCTCGCGATCCCCGTGTACGTCCTGCTGTTCCCGGTGTACCGGATCGACATCGCGCTCGGCCTGTTCGGCACCCACCTGGCGCTGATCCTGCCGTACATCGCGGTGACGATCCCGTTCAACATCCTGCTGCTGACCGGGTTCCTGCGGGAGTTCCCGGAGGAGATCGAGCAGGCGGCGGTGATGGACGGCGTCGGGCTGTGGCGGATGGCCTGGCGGGTGGTCTTCCCGCTGATGCGCCCGGTCGTGGCCACCCTCGCGATCCTCAATGTCGTCTACGTCTGGAACGAGTTCCCCTTCGCGGTCACGCTCATCAACGACCCGACCCTGACCACCGTCTCCCTCGGGGTCTCGCAGTTCCAGGGTCTCTACAGCGTCGACTACGGCGCGATGATGGCGTCCGCCACCCTCGTCCTGCTGCCGCAGCTGGTGATCTACGCGGCCTTCCAGAAGCAGGTCATCGCCGGCATGACCGCCGGCGCGGTCCGCTGACCCACTCCAACGAGGAGCATCCAATGCAGTCCGAGAACGGCACTGCCCTGCCCCGCCGCAGCGTGCTGCGCGGCACCGCGCTCGCCGCGCTCACCGTCCTGGGCGCCACCGTCCCGCGCCCCGCCCGGGCGGCCGGGCCGGCGCCCGGCAAGCCCACCGCACCTCATCCGTCGTACGAGGCCATCGTCGGCCTGCTCTGACCGAAGGGACACCCCATGGCGGACACCGTCTACGACGTCACCACCTGGCCCGGCGCCTCCGTGTCGCCGTACACCGACATCGGACGGGTCATCAACGAGATCCTCGCCGACATCAAGGCGAAGCAGACCACCCAGACCACCAGACCCGGCGCCGTCATCTACATCCCGCCGGGCCACTACGACCTGCTCACCCGCGTCGTCATCGACATCAGCTTCCTGCAGATCAAGGGCGCCGGGCACGGATTCCTGTCCAACGCGATCCGCGACGAGTCCTCCACCGGCTCCTGGGCAGAGGTGCAGCCCGGTGCCAGCCACATCCGGGTGAAGAACACCGACGGGCACCGGGAGGCGTTCCTGGTGCAGCGTTCGGGCGCCCCGGCCACCGTGGGGCGGCTCAACTCCATCGTGTTCCAGGACTTCTGCCTCGACGGCGTGTCGTCCTCGAAGCCGTACACGCCGGGCAACTCCAAGACCGGCATATCGGTGCAGTCGGACAACGACGCGCTGCGCTTCGAGGGGATGGGGTTCGTCTACCTGGAGCACGCGATGATCGTGAAGGGCGCGGACGCCCCGACCTTCACCAACAACTTCGTCGCCGAGTGCGGCAGTTGCATCGAGCTGACCGGCGCCTCCCAGGTCGCCAAGATCACCAACAACTTCCTGATCAGCGCCTGGGCGGGCTACTCGGTCTTCGCGGAGAACGCCGAGGGCATCCTGATCTCCGGCAACAGCGTGCTGTGGGCCTGCAACATCACCCTCGCCAACAGCCATCGCTCGACGATCACCGGGAACAAACTGCTGAGCAACTTCCCCAGCATGATCGCGCTGCTGGGCGGCAGTTCGGGCAGTCTGATCTCCGGAAACCACTTCCGCCGGGTCCACGGCGACGGCAGCAGCACCCGCTTCGACGACCTGTTCGGGCTGGTGCACATCGACGGCGGTGACAACGCCGTGGTCGCCAACCAGTTCTCCTTCCAGGTCGACGCCGCGAACATCCGGCCCTCGGGCGCCGCTCCGACGATCATCCTCGTCAAGAGCGGCAACGCCAACTACCTGGCCACCAACAACATCGTGAGCAACCTCGGCGTCAAGGTCGTCCTCGACGCCTCGACCACGTCCACCAAGGTGCTCTACAGCGCCCGGAGTTCACAGCTGGAGGCCTTCACCACCAACCACTCGATGGTCCCCACCCCCTGACCGTCCGGCCGGGCGCCGCCCCCTCACGGGGTGGCGTTCGGCCCGTCCGGGCGGCTGCGGCGCTGCTCGACCATCTCGCGGCTCAGTTCCTCCGTCTCCGGTTCGGACAGCCGCTCGAAGCCGTCCTCGGTGATGACGGAGACGATCGGGAAGATACGGCGGCTGATGTCGGGTCCGCCGGTCGCGGAGTCGTCGTCGGCCGCGTCCCACAGCGCCTGGAGCGCGGCGAGGGCGGCCTCGCGGCGGGACATGCCGGGGCGGTAGAGCTTCTTCAACGCGCCCCGGGCGTACGGCGAGCCCGAGCCCTCGGCGTGGAAGCCGGTCTTCTCGTAGGTGCCGCCGGCCACGTCGTAGCCGAAGATACGCCCCCGTCCGGCCTCGTACCCGGCCAGCAGCGGGACGACGGCGAGGCCCTGCATGGCCTGGCCGAGGTTCTGCCGGAGCATGCCGGAGAGCCGGGTCGCCTTGGCGCTGAGGGACATCGGGGTGCCCTCGATCTTCTCGAAGTGCGTCAGCTCGACCTGGTAGAGCTTCACCATGTCCAGCGCGAGGCCGACCGTGCCGGCGAAGGCGACCGCCGTGTAGTCGTCGGCGGGGTGCACCTTCTCCAGGTCGCGCTGGGCGATGAGGTTGCCCATGGTGGCCCTGCGGTCGCCGGCGATCAGCACGCCGTCGCGGTAGGCGAGGGCGAGCACGGTGGTGCCGTGCGGTGCGGTGTCGGGGGCGGCGCGCACGCCGTCGGGCAACGGGCTGCGGGTGGGCAGCAGTCGGGGTCGGTGGGCCGCCAGGAATTCGGTGAAGGACGCGGTCCCCGGAGTGAAGAACTCCTCCCCCAGCCGGCCCTCTCGCGTGTCGCGTGCCATGCCACTCCCCCTCGTCCTCGGCCCGACATCCGGACTCCTACCAGAAGCGGACCTCCGGGAAACACCTGTTCTCGTCACAGCACCCGGCGCCGCACCAGCACCGCGAGCACCAGCAGGCCCGGGATCAGCGGCAGCCATACCGTCAGCACCCGGTAGCCGAGCACGGCGGAGGCCGCCGCGGCGGCCGGGGCTCCGGCGGCGGTCAGGGCGAGGGCGAGCGCCGCGTCGAGCGAGCCGAGACCGCCGGGGGTGGGCAGCAGGGCGGCGGCGCTGCTGGCGGCGAGGTAGAGCAGCGCGACCCGGGCGGGCGGCAGGGGCAGGGCGACGGCCTGGGTGACGGCGATCAGCGCGGCGGAGTGCAGCGCCACGAAGGCCAGCGATCCGCCCCACAGGGCGGCCGCCCGGTGCGGCCGGGCGTGCACCGCCCGCACGTCCGCGAGGACGGCCGCCGTCGCCCGGCGGCAGCGCGGCCACAGCCGGACCGCGGCCAGAAGCAGGACCAGCAGACCGGCGAGGCCGAGGGCGAGCCGGCCGCCGGAGCCGTGCGGCAACCGGAGGACGCCGGGGCAGGCCAGGACGAGGACCGCGATCAGCGCGCCGCGTACCACCACCCCGGCCGTCGCCTTGACCGCGAGCGCGGTCGCCGAGCGGCCCGCCGGGAGTCCGCAGCGCATCAGGAACCGCAGGTTCACGGCGCCCGCGCCGAGCCCCGCGGGCAGCACATGGTTGGCGGCGGAGGCGGCGAACTGGGCGGCGACGAGCCGTCCGGGGGGCAGGCTCCGCGGCACCGCGCCCTGCTGGGCGAGGGCCGAGCACACCCAGGTCACCGTCACCGCGGTGGCGGCGACCAGCAGCCACCCGTGGTCGGCGACGGCGAGCCGCCCGGCGCCGGTCTCCAGCACCGGCCAGTGACGGCGGGCGAGGAACACCGCGGCGACCAGGACGGCCAGGCTGAGCAGGGTCTGCCAGTACGCCCGGCGGCGGGTCGGCGTCGCCGCGTACGACGCGGGGGTCACGCCGGTCCGCCCGGACGGGACGGCGCCGGGGCGATGTACAGATGCAGCCGGTCGAATCGGTACGGGGCCCAGGAGCGGGCGTACGACGGCGGGGAGCCGGTCGACGTGCCGAGCGCGGCGACCGGGATGCGGCGGGTGGCGTCCAGGATCGCCGGCACGGTGATGTTGGCGTTGTTGCCGCCGGTCGCGGCGGAGGAGCAGCCGGTGTACCAGGCGAGCGGGATGGCGGTGTGCCCGGTGAGCAGACAGGGCGGGCGGACGCCGAGCCGGTGCAGTTCCCCGGCGGTGCGCGCCCAGGCGCGGCGGTCCTCGACGGTGCGCTGGACGGTGCGGTCCAGGACCACCCACTGCACGGCGAGATGCCCGGCCAGGCCGAGCGCGACGACGGTCGCGGCCACCGGCCGCCACCTCCCCTGCGGGGTGGTGACCAGGTGCCACAGCGCGTCGGCGACGGGGATCGCGGCCAGCGCGTAGACGGGCAGCAGGAAGCGGGGAGCCGCGTAGCCGATCATGAACAGGTACGGCACGGCGGCCGTGACCGCGCAGGCGAGCGGCAGCAGGGTGGGCAGCGTCCGCCGGGCGCGGACGGCGAGGACCAGGGCTACGGCGGCGAGCACCCACAGCGCGAACCACCACAGGGTGATGGCCGGGTTGGGCAGCGGTCCGGTGCAGGGCCGGCACAGGGTACGGCCGATCAGGCCGCGCAGCTGGTCGTCGACGGCGAAGTGCCAGCCGAGTCCCCCCTGGATGCGGGAGGCGTCGGAGAGCCGCTGCGCCAGGCCGCCGTGGCTGAGGTAGGCCTCGACGACCCACTGGGCGCCCCCGGCGGCCAGGCCCGCCACGAGGACGACGAGCGGCCGCCAACGGCGCGTGGCCAGGGCGAGCACGAGCAGCGGCGCGGTCACGTACACGGCGTCGGTGGGCCGCATCAGCGCCATCAGGGCGGCGCTGCCCGCGATGCCCCACAGGGCGGCCCGGTCGCGGTCGTCGGCGCGGGCGCGCAGGAAGCAGCCGACGCAGATCAGTCCGCCGACGGCGACCCAGTAGTTGGGCATGGCGCTCGGGGCGTAGAAGAGCGTCACCCACAGGGTGGCGAACAGGGCGCCGCCGGTGGCCAGGACGCGGGTCGGGAACCGGCCGCGCCAGGTGCGCAGGGCGAGGTAGAGGGCGAGGCCGGAGAGGACGGCGAGATAGACGCGGAGCAGCGCGGTGGACGACGACCAGGAGGCGATGGGCGCGACCAGTACGGTGACGCCGCGGGCGCGGGGCGCGCTGAAGAAGGCGGCGGGGGCGTGGTCGCCGACCTGGCTGACGTAGACGATCTCGTCCCAGCCGAGGCCCATGACCGGCGGGACGAGGAGGAGTTGGGCGGCGGTGAACGCGCCCGCCACCACCGCGATCGCGCTCGGCGAGCCCAGACGCAGGGCGCCCGCCCGGGTGACGCTCACACTCTCGGCCATCGTCTCGTCCCTCCCCCAGCGGCTCGCGGGGCGGCTTCTGACACCCGCGGCCTGCGAGCCGGGGGAGTTATCCGTAAAAACACCCAAAAACTAACCCACGGCGTCCCAGGGTGCAGGACGGGCAGGGCCGGATGCCCGACGGCCGGGTACCCCGACGGCAAGGGCCAAGCCCCGCCCGCCCGGCTGGTCAGCGGGCGTTGGGCCGGCGGTGCGGGGGCTGGTCCGGAGCCGGGCGGGCGGGGGTCGCCGGGACCATGCGGACGGCCGGGCCGTCGGTGCTCACCATCACGGGTTCGCCGTGGTGGCCGATCCTCAGGGGCGGCCCGGAGAGCAGGGTGTAGGTGGCCTTCTCGGGGGTGATCTCCACCCGCAGGCGGCGGCCGAGGAGTTGCAGACGGAACGCGAGACGGCTGAACCGCTCGGGCAGCCGCGGGGCGAACCGGAGCGTGTCGCCGTCGCGCCGCATCCCGCCGAAGCCGGCGACCAGGGCCATCCAGGTGCCCGCCAGCGAGGCGATGTGCAGTCCGTCGCGGGTGTTGTGCTCCAGGTCGGCCAGGTCCATGAGGGCGGCCTCGGCGGTGTAGTCGCAGGCGAGCCGCAGATGGCCCGCCTGGGCCGCGACGACGGCCTGGCAGCACGCCGAGAGCGAGGAGTCCCGGACGGTCAGCGGCTCGTAGTAGGCGAAGTTGCGGGCGATCTGCTCCTCGTCGAAGTGGTCACCGCAGGTGTACATCGCCAGGACGAGGTCGGCCTGTTTGACGACCTGTTTGCGGTAGAGGTCGAAGTACGGGAAGTGCAGCAGCAGCGGGTACTGGTCGGGCCGGGTGGCGGCGAAGTCCCAGCGCTGGTGGCGGGTGAAGCCCGCGTGCTGCTCGTGCACCCCGAGTTCCGGGTTGTACGGCACGTGCATGGCCTCGGCGGCGTCCCGCCAGGCGGCGCTCTCCTCGTCGTCCACGCCCAGCCGCTCGGCCCGCTCCGGGTGGCGGCGCACCGCGTCGGCGGCGGCCAGCAGGTTCTGCCGGGCCATCAGGTTGGTGTACGCGTTGTCGTCGGCGATCGCGCTGTACTCGTCGGGGCCGGTGACGCCGTCGATGTGGAAGACACCCTGGTGGTCGTGGTGGCCGAGGGAGCGCCAGAGGCGGGCGGTCTCCACCAGCAGTTCGACGCCGGTGTCCCGCTCGAAGTCGAGGTCACCGGTGGCCGCGACGTAGCGGGTCACGGCGTCGGCGATGTCGGCGTTGACATGGAAGGCGGCGGTCCCGGCCGGCCAGTACGCCGAGCCCTCCGAGCCCTCGATGGTCCGCCAGGGGAACGCGGCGCCGGACAGGCCCAGCTGGTCGGCGCGCTCCCGGGCGGCGGGCAGCGTGTTCTGCCGCCAGCGCAGCGCCTCCGCGACCGCGTCCGGCGCGGTGTAGGTGAGCAGCGGCAGCACGAACGTCTCGGTGTCCCAGAAGGCGTGGCCGTCGTAGCCGGAGCCGGTCAGGCCCTTCGCCGGGATCGCGCGCTGCTCGGCGCGGGCGCCCGCCTGGAGGACGTGGAACAGGGCGAAGCGGACGGCCTGCTGGATCTCCTCGTCGCCGTCCACCTCGACGTCGGCGCGCGCCCAGAAGTCGTCGAGGTACGCCTCCTGGTCGCGGAGCAGCCCCGCCCAGCCGCTGTGCGCGGCGGCGGCCAGCGCCGCCTCCACCTGGTCGCTCATCGCGGGCCGGGAGCGGGCGCCGGACCAGCCGTGGGCGACCAGCTTCTCCACCCGCAGCCGCTGTCCGGGCTCCAGCACGGAGGTGACGGTCAGCCGGGCCACGTCCACGTTGCTCTCGGCGGACGTGGTGGTGTGTGCGGGGCCGCTGACGGCGTGGTCGGCGGCGACGGCCACGCGCAGGCCGCTGCGCCGGGTGCGGTGCACCAGCCGCAGCCGCAGTCCGGAGGCGACGTCCTCCTCCGGTTCCAGCGGCGACTTCAGCGCGCGTGCGGCGCGCGGGTCGCCGTTCGGCTCGGGCAGGCTCTCGTTGGCGACCAGCTCGGACTGGATGACCACCCGGGTGCGGCTGTCGACCGGCTCGACCTCGTAGGCCACGGCGGCGATCGCCCGCTGGGTGAGCGAGACGAGGCGGGTGGAGCGCACCCGGACCGTGGAACCGGCCGGGGAGGTCCACTCGCAGACCCGCTCCAGGACGCCCCGGCGCAGGTCAAGGGTGCGCTCATGGGCGACGAGACGGCCGTAGCGCAGGTCGAACGGCTCGTCGTCGACGAGCAGCCGTAACACCTTGCCGTTGGTGACGTTGATGACGGTCTGGCCGGACTCCGGGTAGCCGTAGCCGGCCTCGGCGTAGGGCAGCGGGTGCAGTTCGTGCACGCCGTTCAGATAGGAGCCGGGCAGTCCGTGCGGTTCGCCCTCGTCGAGGTTGCCGCGCCAGCCGACGTGCCCGTTGGACAGCGCGAACACCGACTCGCTCTGGGCGAGGACGTCCAGGTTGAGGTCCGTCTCGCGGACGGTCCACGGTTCGACGGCGTACGACCGCTGCGCTATCACTCGGCGTCCCCCAGTTCGACGTCCCCCAGTTCGGCGAGATCCTTCACCACGACGTCCGCGCCGTGCGCGTACAGCGCCTCGGTCTGTCCGGCACGGTCGACGCCGACGACGTATCCGAAGCCGCCGGCGCGGCCCGCGTCCATGCCGGCGAGCGCGTCCTCGAACACGGCCGCCCGTTCCGCCGGGACGCCGAGGTCGCGGGCGGCGGCGAGGAAGGTGTCCGGGCGGGGCTTGCCGGGCAGTCCGCGCTCGGCGGCCACCACCCCGTCGACCCGTACGTCGAACAGGTCCTCGGCGTCGATCGCGCGCAGCACGTCACGGCAGTTGGCGCTGGAGGAGACGATGGCGGTGCGCAGGCCGTGCGCGCGGACCGCCGTCAGATAGCGCAGGGTGCTGTCGTAGGCCTCCACGCCGCCGGTGCGGATGCGCCGCAGGAGCAGCTCGTTCTTGCGGTTGCCGAGGCCGTGGACGGTCTCGGCGTCCGGCGGGTCGCCGGGTTCGCCCTCGGGGAGGCGGATGCCTCGGGAGGCGAGAAAGGTGCGGACGCCGTCGGCACGCGGGCGTCCGTCGACGTACTCGTCGTAGTCGCCGACGGCGTCGAACGGCCGGAACCGTTCGCCCTCGCGCCCGCGCAGGAACGCGTCGAACGTCTCCTTCCAGGCGGCCGCGTGCACCACGGCCGTCCTGGTGACGACGCCGTCGAGGTCGAAGAGGCAGGCCTGGATGCCCTCGGGGAGACCGAGTTCCGTCATCTCCGTCATACAGAACACGGTTCCCCGCATCCGGGCGGGCAGCGGGTGGCACGCGCCACAAGGGGCGCACTGTGCCACGTTCGGGCCCGTCGGGGTCGATCGGTCAGTCGTGCGGGAACGAGTGGTGCTCGTGCGCCACCAGCCAGCGCCCGCCCTCCTTGCGCAGGCCGAGCGTCAGCCGCAGCCGCAGGGCGGGCTGCGCGGCCAGCTCCTCGGGCGTGCCGCAGCGCAGCAGGGCGTGGGCGTAGGCGACGTCGGTGCCCGCGGTGACGTCCAGGGTCTCGATCTCGAAGCAGGCGCCCTGGGCCTGCCAGGTGAAGAACGGCGGCCAGGTGGCGCGGTAGGCGGCGAGGCCGTGGATGCCCTCGTACGGCGGCGGCACGTCGAACATCACGAGGTCCTCGGCGTGATCGGCGAGCACGGCGTCGAGATCGCCCCGGTGGACGGCGTCGGCCCAGCGGGTGATCAGGTCGCGGATGCGGTCTTCGTCGTCGGACATGGAACTGCGGCTCCCTCCTCCCCCGTGGCCGTGGCTCCCCCGTGGCTCCTTCTGTTTCGACTCCCCGCACGGCCGGGATTCATCGCCCCGCCGCCCCGGTCCGCCCGGCGGCGATGACACACTCTGCTGCGTGCCGCTGACCTTCGACGACCTCCTCGCCCGCGCCCGCGCCCTCGCCCCGGGCGGCCGGCGGGCCCTGCTGGGCATCGCCGGGGCTCCCGGCGCGGGCAAGACGACGCTGGCCGAACGCCTGGTGCGCGAGCTGAACGGGAACGGCGAGCCCTGGGTCGCCCATGTCCCGATGGACGGCTTCCATCTGGCCGACGTGGAGCTGGAGCGCCTGGGCCGCCGGGACCGCAAGGGCGCGCCGGACACCTTCGACGCGGCCGGGTACGCGGCGCTGCTGCGCCGGCTGCGCGAAGCCACCGACGGTCAGGACGGCGAGGACGGCGAGGACATCGTGTACGCGCCGGGCTTCGAACGCGTCCTCGAACAGCCGCTCGCCGGTGCCGTGCCGGTGCCGCCCACGGCCCGGCTGATCGTGACCGAGGGCAACTACCTGCTCCTGGACACCGGGGCGTGGGCGCGCGTCCGCCGGCAGTTGGACGAGGTGTGGTTCTGCGAGCTGGACGAGACCGAGCGTATCCGCCGACTCGTCGCCCGGCACGAGGAGTTCGGCAAGGCACACGCGGAGGCGGTGGCCTGGGTCCTGGGCACGGACCAGCACAACGCGGAACTGGTCCTGGGGACCCGGGACCGGGCGGACCTGGTGGTGCCGGTGGGAGATCTCGCCGGTTAGCGTGCCCGCATGGGTCTCGACATCACGGTGCTGGCGGTCGACTGGGAGCGGCTGCGGACGACGCCGGTCGCGCGGCGGCTGCCCCTGCTGGAGGAGGCCGCCTGTCCGGACGTCGACCTCGACTGGGACGCGGAGCCGGAGCAGGGCTGGGTGGAGCCGGCGTCGCCGGAGGTGCCGTGGTGCGCGCGGTACGAGTTCCACAGCACGTCCGGCTCGTACAAGCCGCACTTCTGGGCCGGGGAGGGCTGGGAGGACGCCCGCGCGTTCGCCGAGCCCGCGCTGCGGACGGCCCTGGACGGCTTTCTGCGCGGCCTCTTCTGGCACGACGACCCGGTGGAGCCCCCGCTCGACGGCCTGGTCCACGACCCCGGCGACCGGTGGCGGCCGGGCCTGCTGGTCGCCTGCCCGCCCGCGGGTGTGGAACTGCTGGCCGCCCACTGGGCCGCTGCCGAACCGCTGCTGGAGGGGTTGCGCGAGGCGTACGACGCCCATGCCGGGCACCCGGGCGGGTGGATCGAGGACTTCGACGCGTTCGCCGTCCTGCTGCGCGAGTGGGGCGTCGTGGTGGCCGAGGCGCATCGGCGGGGCTGGGGGCTGCTGGGTCTGCCGTACTGAAGGAGCCGGTACGGACGCGACGCGCGTCCGGTGCCGCCCGTCGCACGGCGAGCGGGTGCGGCTGGTGGTCCACCGCAGGTGAGGGCCGTGCGGGCGGCCCTGGCCGGCGCGGTGCGTGAGCTATGTTGAATCTCCGTGGGAAGCAAAGGAGGCGCACCGGTGCCATCGCCGCAGCAGGCACGCGCACAGGCATCCGCGATCACCTCGGGGAAGATCGCACCGGAGGCGGAGGCCGCCCCGACTTCCCAGCTCAGGACGCTCTTCGACCGGCCTCGGCTGTCCCCGGGGCAGCGGCGCATCGCCCAGTATCTGATCGAGCACATCACCGAGGCGGCGTTCCTGTCGATCACGGATCTCGCCGAGCGGGTCGGGGTGAGCCAGCCGTCGGTGACCCGGTTCGCGGCGGCGGTCGGCTTCAGCGGCTATCCGGCGCTGCGGGAAAAGCTCCAGTCGATCGCGCTCGGCAAGCTGGCGGGCGGGCCCACCGAGGAGGACCGCGCCAACGAGCTGCAGGCCGCGGTGGACGCCGAGATCGAGAACCTGGAGAACCTCCGGCGCGACTTCGCCGACCCGGACCAGGTCATCGGGATCGGCCGCGAGCTGTCCGCGTCGACGCCGCTGACCGTGCTGGGGCTGCGGATCTCCGCCTCGCTGGCCGAGTACTTCGCCTACGCGGCGCGGCGCATCCACCCGGACGTCCGGCTGGTGACCCGGGGCGGCAGCGTCGCCTACGACGCCCTGCTCCAGTCCCGGTCGGCGGGCGGCACCTGGGTGCTGGCCTTCTCGCTGCCCCGGCACGCGCAGGAGACGCTCACCGCCGTGCGCGTGGCCCGCGACGCCGGGCTGCGCGTCGCCCTGATCACCGACCTCGCGCTCGGCCCGCTGGCCGACGAGGCCGACGTCACCTTCGCCACCGGGACCGGTTCCCGGCTGGTCTTCGACTCCTACGCCGCGCCCGGGGTGATGGCCGCCGCGCTGCTCCAGGCGATGACGGACGCCGATCCGGAGCGGACCCAGGCCCGCCTGGAGTCGTACGAGCAGATCTCCGACCAGCACCAGTTCTTCCTGCGCGACTGAGTCCGCGACCGAGTCCGGAACCGAGTCCGGGACCGATTCATCCCCTACCGCCAAACGGCGACACAACGGGACCACTCATTTCAAAGCGCGCATGAATGTTTTCATACGTCTTGCAAAGGCGACGGCATATATAAATACTGCTCGCGGATCCCGCACCACCCGCGAACTCCCGAAGCCGCCGCCCCTACCCGCGACGGCCCGGGTGTTCGGCCGGGCGTCGCACCGCGCGCGCCCACGGCGGCGGACCCCCGGTCATCCCCTAGGCCGGGGGCCCGCCGCATCCGTCGTCCCCTTTCAGCGACTCCAGCGACGCAGCACATTGGAAGCGATGCTCATGCCCCTGACGACCACGCGCATCAGCCCGGACTGGCCCTGCCAGGTCAAGACCCCAGGCAGCTACGACTGGGAGCGCTCGGCGGCCAAGTGGCTGCGCGAGCTGGTGCCGTCGCGGTACGCCAGCTATCCGGCGCTGATCCGCCACCCCGTGCTGCTCGCCCGGCACGCGCAGCTCCAGGTCCAGCAGGAGATCCGCGTCGCCCGCACCGCCCTGCAGACCGCCCGCGCCGACCTGCCCCGCCTCGGCATGCCCGAGTCGGTGATCGAGCACACGATCAAGCTGTACGCCGCCGAGGTGCTGCAGCTCCAGCACATCGCCCGCAGTGTGCGCGCCGTCAGCCAGGCCCTCCTCGACCACACCGGAGGCCGCTGACCGCGCCCTGCCGTACCGGCGGAACAACCGAGCGCGAGGCCGCGCTCGCGGGGCCCCGCGTGTGCCATGCTCGTCGCGTGACGAGCGAGTCTCCCGGACCCACCCGGCCCGGTGCCGGACCCGACGTACCCGGATCCGCCGGGTTCGTCGCCCGGCAGCGCGCCGAGATCGACCGGCTGCGGGATCTGGCCGCGACCTCGGCGGTACTGGAGCAGGCCAAGGGCGCGCTGATGGCGCTCACCGGGTGTTCCGCCCAGGCCGCGCACGAGGAGTTGCTGAAGCGGGCGCGGGCGGGCGGGCGCACGCTGATCGAGGAGTGCCGGCTCACGCTCGGCGATCCGACCCGCACCGGCACGCCGCCGCCGTCCGACCTCCCCGCCGCCGGCTCACCCGGCCGAGCGGCCCCCGTCTCCCGCCCCCGCGAACCCGCCTGCCCGGAGGAGGAGGGCACCGCGCTCGGCCCGCTCGGCGCGGCACTCGTCCGGGTGGGGTCTCCGCGGGAACTCGCCCGGTGCCTGCTGGACCATCTCCGCCCGGGCGTGGGCGCCGACGCGGTGATGATCTACGCCCGGCTGCCCGAGGGCGGCCTTGAGCTGATCGGGCACGCCGGGATCGACGACACGCCGGCCGCGCAGTGGCGACGGCTGCCGCCGCCGGCCGCGATCGCCGCGCTGGACGCGCTGCGCACCGGAGAGCCGAGCTGGCTGGAGGACATCGAGGAGGACGGCCCGCGGCATCCGCTGACCGGCGATCCGCCCGAGCGCCGGCTGTCGCGCGCCTGGCTGCCGGTGGTGACCGGCGACGGCGCCGAGATCTCCATCGGCGTACTGCGCGGCCGCCCCGGGCCGTTCTCGCCGTGGGCGCGGGAGCGGTTGCGGGCCGTCGCCCGGCTCTGCGCCGGCCGGCTGCGGGCGTTCGACACCCGGCCGGAACCCGCGGCCGACGGCGGCGCCGACGCCGTACAGGCCGTCCTCGACACCCTGCCCGGCGCGACCGTGCTGCTCAGCCCGGTACGCGCGGCGACCGGCGAGGTCGAGGACTACCGCATCGACGCGGCGAGCCCGGAGACGGTCGACGTCGCCGGCCGCAGCGGCCGTGACCTCGTTGGCCGGCGGATCCTGGAGTGCTGGCCGCCGATGGCGGACGAGGCGGTGTGGCAGGGCTGCGGGCACACACTCGCCACCGGGGAACCGTACGAGGGCGAGCCGTTCGGGCAGGAGGACCTGGTGGCCGGTGCGGCCGAGCTGTCCACCTACCGGGTGCGGGTGGCCCGGCTGGGCGAAGGGCTGGTCGTCAGCTGGGTGCGGTACGACCCCTCGGACCGGCAGGAGCGCCGCCTGGAGGACGTGCAGCGGCTGGGCAACCTGGGGTGGGCGAACTGGAACCTGGTGACTCAGGAGGTCACCTGGTCGGCGCAGGTGTTCGCGGTCCTCGGCCGGGCCCCCGGGCACGGTCCGGTGCGGCTGGCCGACCTGCCCGGCCTGGCCCTGCCCGACGACGCCCCGGCGCTGACCCGCGCGCTCGACGGCTTGGTGGAGGCGGGCCGGCGGGTGGACGCGCCGTTCCGGATCCGGACGGCGAGCGGGGTCCGGCATCTGCGGATCGTCGCCGAGGCGGTCGCCGATCTGGACGGCACACCGGTCGAGGTGCACGGGTTCCTCCAGGACATGACCGCCCAGCGCCGGGCCGAGCTGGCGCTGGTCGCCAGCGAGCGGGCGATGCTCACCCAGCACGGGGCGCTGCGGGCCGAGCGGGCGCTGGCCGGGCGGTTGCAGCACGCGCTGCTTCCGCTGCCGGACAAGCCGCTGCGGCTGGCCGGGCTGCGGGTCGAAGTGGCGTATCTGCCCGCGCAGTCGGGAGTGCAGGTCGGCGGCGACTGGTTCAGCGCGATCGAACTGCCCGGCGGGGCCGCCCTGTTCGTGGTCGGCGATGTCGCGGGGCACGGCGTCGGCGCGGTCGCCACCATGGCCCAACTGCGGTTCACCGCCAAGGGCATGGTGATCACGGGATCGTCGCTGACGGGCGCGCTGGGCCGGCTCAACACCCTGCTGCTGCACTCCCCCGACTCCCATGGCACGGCGACGCTGGTGCTGGCCCGCTATCAGGCGCGCGGGCGGCGGCTGGTGTGGGCGCAGGCCGGTCATCCGCCGCCGCTGCTGCTGCGCGACGGCGAGGCGCGGTTCCTGGACCGGCCTCGCGGGGTGCTGCTCGGGGCGAGCGCCGAGCCGGCGTTCGAGGAGGCGGAGTGCCTGCTGCGGCCCGGCGACCGGCTGCTGCTGTACACGGACGGCTTGGTGGAGCGCCCCAGGGAGGGCATCGACCGCGGCCTTCAGCGGCTGGCGGAGGCCGCCGTGGCGCACGACCGCGACGAGCCGGGCTCCTTGGAGCCGTTGCTCACGTCACTGCTGGAGAGCGAGCGGCGCGACGATGTGTGCGTGCTGGACATCCGGGTCCCGGCGGAGGAACCCGGGCCGGTGTGACCACCGGGCTCAGCACGCTGCCGTATCCCGGCGTGGGCGGGCGGACACAAGACCCCGGCAGGACGGTCAGCCGCGGTCGCCGCCCACGGACGCCCCGGTGTCCGATGTCTCGTGGCCGCGATGGGCCTCGTCCCGGGCGAGCACGGACAGCAGGGAGGCGACGGTCAGCCCCGCTTCGGCGGGGTGCCGCAGCACCTTGCCCGGCTCGATGCGGTACGTGTTTCCTCGTCCCTCCCGGCTGTGGGAGAGATAACCCGCCTGCTCCAGATCCGCGATGATCTTCTGAACGGCGCGTTCGGTCAGCCGGCAGTGCGCTGCGATGTCGCGAATGCGCGCGGTGTGATCATCGGCGATGGCGGCCAGTACGCGGGCGTGATTGGTGAGGAAGGTCCATCCGGTATGCGGCTCAGGCACTCCACCCATGCAGTCATCATAGGACCAGCCGTTCCCGCATACAAAAACGCGAAACGCATTTCATGTATCCCTTGACGTACGTCGGCGCGGGGCTCAGCCTGTAACGGAGGGCAGGCAGGAGTTCCGAGGGAGAGTCGGCCATGCCGGAGTCTGAGGACCGCCCGTCGGCGACGGTCGGGAGCCCTGGACTGACCATCGACACGCGCCCCGACGGCAGCCGCGTGCGCGTGACGGTGTCCGGCGAACTCGGCCTGGACGTCGGCGAGGAGCTGCGCGTCGCCCTGCGTGCCGCCCTCGCGGGCACGGACGAGGGCCTCGACCTGGATCTGAGCGGCGTCGCCTTCTGCGACTGCTCGGCGCTGAACGTGCTGCTCGCCCTGCGCCAACAGGCCCTGGCCGAGGGGAAGTCCGTCACCGTCCGCGCCGTCTCCCCCGTCGTCGAGCGGCTGATGTCGCTGACCGGCACCCTGCCGCTGTTCGTCCCGTCCGCCGGGGAGGCCGACGCCGGGCAGGAGCTGGGCGTGGAGGTCGTCCAGCTGCGCCGTGCCATGCAGACCCGGCCGACCATCGACCTGGCCCGCGGGGTGCTGATGGCGTCGTTCGGGCTGAGCCCGCAGGACGCCTGGGAGGTGCTGGTCACGGTCTCGCAGCGCACCAACACCAAGCTGTACCGGCTCGCGGACGGCCTGGTGGACGCCGTCCAGGGCGATCCGCTGCCGGAGCCGCTGCGCCGCGAGGTGGCCGCGGCGGTGGCCCAGGTCTCCGCCGCCGGGGCGCAGGAGGACGGCTGAGCGGTCAGGCGGCGCCGAGGAACCGGCGCAGGGACGCCTTCAGCGCGGCGACGAACGCGTCCCGCCGGTCCGCCGGGAGCGCGTCGAGGGAGAGATACGGGTTCAGGTCCTCCAGCTCGACCAGCAGTAGCTCCCCGCCCGGGGCGCGGCAGGCGTCCACCCGCTGGATGCCGTGCTCGATCGCGTTCCACTCGATGAAGCGGCGGGCGAACTCCAGGTCCTCGGGGGTCGGTTCGTACGGCTGGAGGTCCCAGCGCCGGTCCGGGTCCGGGGCGTACAGGGCGTACTGGAAGTCCTGGTCGACGAAGTAGAAGGAGACCTCGTACGCGAAGTCGACGCACGGCTGGACCAGAACGGTGCCGTCGGCGAGGCCGGGGAGTTCCTCGGCGGGGACCATCCGCAGGCCTATCGAGTCGGCGCCGAGCCTGGGCTTGACCACGTAGCGCTCGGCGTGCGGCAGCCGCGCCAGGTCGGCCGCGCGGTCCACGGTCGGGATGACGGGGAAGCCGGCCGCGCTCAAGTCCAGCAGGTACTGCTTGCCGGCCATGTCGGCCCGCCCGGTCAGCTGGTTGTAGACCCGGGCCCCGGTGCGCAGCGCGTGTGCGCGGAAGGCGTCGTAGGCGTCCTGGTACGCCAGGACGGGGCCGCTGTTGCGGACCACGACGGCGTCGAAGCCGTCCATCAGGGCCGGCGCGTCGCGGGGATGGCACAGGGCGAGGTCGAACTCCTCGCGCAGCCGGGAGGTCAGCGCGATGTCCTCGTCGCAGTAGCGCCGCCCGCGTGCCGGGTAGGCCAGGTCGGTCACGTAGAGGATGCGGGCGCGTGGCATCGGGGCTCCTCGGGTACGGCGGCGCGGGGTGCGCACAGCGTACGCGTCCGGCGGAGGGGGAACTCAGTTCCCTCTTCGCAGCGCACTGAGTGCCATCGGGCGTGCTACGTTCCCGTCCATGAGCTCCAGCAGTGCGGCGCCCGGGGACGGCGAGAAGGCGCGGGTGGCGGGCGGGAAGCCGCCCATGCGGGACGCCCTGGTGGCGGCCGCCTTCCAGCTGTTCCTGGAGCGGGGCTACGAACAGACCACCGTCGACGACATCGTGGCGCTCGCCGGGGTCGGGCGGCGGTCGTTCTTCCGCTACTTCCCGTCCAAGGAGGACGTGGTCTTCCCCGACCACGAGCGCTGCCTGGCCGACATGGAGGCCTTCCTGGCGGCCGGCGCGGAGGACGCGGAGCCGGTGGCCCGGGTGTGCGACGCGGCCCGGCTGGTGCTGCGGATGTACGCCGAGAACCCGGCCTTCTCGGTGCAGCGCTACCGGCTCACCAAGCAGGTACCCGGGCTGCGCGCGTACGAGCTGTCGGTGGTGTGGCGGTACGAGCGCGCCCTCGCGGAGTATCTGCGCGGGCGGTTCGCCGGCCGGCGCGACGGCACGCTGCGCGCCGACGTGATCGCGGCGGCCGTCGTCGCGGCGCACAACAACGCGCTGCGCTCCTGGCTGCGGTCGGACGGGCAGGGCGACGCGGGCGCTGCCGTGGACCATGCGCTGGGGTACGTGCAGTCGGCGTTCGGCGGCGCTCCGGCGCCGCCCGCCGAGGAGCGGCCCGAGGACGTGGTGGTGGTCGTCTCGCGCCGAGGCGCTCCGCTGTGGCGGGTGGTGCAGGAGATCGAGACCACCCTCGGGCGGGACTAGTCGGAGACCACCTTCGGCCGGAAACAGCCCGGCCGAAAATCGGGGTACGGAGTGCCTTTACGAGTGGCACTCAGTGCCATAACCTGTCGGCGTGCACGGTGGCACGGCGAACCGCGCACAGGCGTGCACGGTGAGCCGCGCACGCGGGATTCCGGCCGAGCGCAGGGAGTTGACAGCGTGTACCACCACTCAGGAAGCGCCGCTCAGCAGGGAGTCGGCTCCGGGGCGGGCGTCCTCGCCCCCACGATCGACCGCCGGGCGGCGGCGGAGGAGGAGTCCATCCTCTTCCAGCGCTGCACCTGGTGCGGCACCGCGATGTACCACCGGCTGCTGTGTCCGGTGTGCCAGGGCAGCGATCTGCGCACGGAGCGCAGCGAGGGCACGGGCACGGTCCGCCACTCCACGGTGGTGCACCGCAACACCCCGGCCGCGCGCAATGTGTCGCTGATCGAGATGGCCGAGGGTTTCGTGGTGCGGGGCCGGGTCATGGGCCCGCCCATCGGCATCCACAGCGGCGACCGGGTGCGCCTCTCCACGGCCAAGGACCCGGTACGCGGCGAGCCCGTCTTCCAGCTGGTCGACGAGCCCTACCGCGCCTGGAGCTGAGGGGGCGTCACGCGGCCTCGGGCTCCCGGACCGGGGTCACGCGGATGCCGACCGTGCCCGCCGTCCCGCGCCGCAGCCGGCTGCCGAGCAGGGTGAGGCGGCCGATCATGCCGTACTTGCGGGCGATGAGCCTGCGGTAGCGGGCGGTGGTGGCGGCGTCGCAGATCTCGGCGGTGGCCTCGATCGCGTCGCCGGTGGGGTTGCCGCGCAGGTCGCAGGGGGCGACGCGGACCGCCGGGTTGTTGCGGATCCGCTTCACCTTCCAGGAGTCGGCGACCGTCCACACACCGAGCGCGCCCTCGTCCTCCACCACCCACACCGGGGTGGGGATGCCGTCACCGTTTCTGCGGTAGCTGGTGAGCAACAGGTACTTGCCGGCACCGAGCCGGGCCGTGGGCGTCTCGTCCATGACCGGAGTCTAGGCGGACCGCACCACGCTGATCACGCCACCGTCCGTGCCATCCGCCCGACCGCCTCGGTGAGCACCTCGGGTGGGGTGGCCAGGTTCAGCCGGACGTGCCCGGCGCCGCCCGTGCCGTAGCGGAGCCCGGAGTTCAGGGCGACCCGGCCGCGGTTCAGGAAGGTCTCCGCCGGATCGTCGCCGAGGCCCAGGTCGCGGCAGTCGAGCCAGGCCAGGTAGGTGCCGTCGCCGGGGCGGTAGCGGATCGCGGGCAGGTGCTCGGCGAGCAGGCCGGAGAGCAGCCGCCGGTTGTCGTCGAGGCCGGCCAGCAGGGCGTCCAGCCAGGCGGTCCCGTCGCGCAGGGCCGCGGTGTGGGCGATGATGCCGAGGTGGCTGGGCCCGTGGCTGACCTCCTCGGGGAGCCGGGCGAGGTCGGCGGCGGCGCCCGGGCCCGCGACGGCGAGGGCGGCCTTGAGACCGGCGAGGTTCCACGCCTTGGACGCCGACATCAGCGACAGCCCGCGTTCGGCGCCGGGCACGCTGAGATACGGCGCGAACGCCGTGTCGCCCAGGACCAGCGGCGCGTGGATCTCGTCGGCGACGACCCGCACCCCGTACCGCTCGGCGAGCGCGGCGACGGCGGACAGTTCCTCGGCGGTGTGCACGGTGCCGGTCGGGTTGTGCGGGCTGCACAGCAGGTACGCGGCCCGCCGACCGCCCGCGACCGCGTCCCGGAAGGCCTCCTCCAGCGCCCCGAAGTCGATCCGCAGGTCGGGGCCGAGCGGCGCCTCGGCCACCCGCCGGTCCATGTGCGTGACGAACAGGAAGAACGGCGGATACACCGGCGGGTTGACCACCACCGTGTCCCCGGGCCCGGTCACCAGCTTCAACATCTCGACGACGCCCAGCATCACATCGGGCACGATCGCGGTGCGCTCCACGGCGACCCCGTCCCAGCCCCACCGCTTCGCCGCGAAGGCGGACAGCGCCTCGGCGTAGCCGGTGCCGGCCGGGTAGCCGGTGTCACCCAGGGCGATCGCCTCGGTGAGCGCCCGGGCGACCGGCTCGGCGAGCGGGACGTCCATCTCGGCCACCCACAGCGGCAGCACGTCCTCGGGGTAGGTGCGCCACTTGATGCTCGTACGGCGGCGCAGCCGGTCCAGGCCGAGTGCGCGCAGCGGATTCGGTTCGCCGGTCGTCTCGTGCGGGATGCTGGTCATGGGGCCCAAGATAGGGGGCTGCGCGGTGGGCGGGAAGCGGTGCTGGAGTGGCTGCCGGCGCCCGCCGTTCCGTGTGGGCGACGCCCGCCGCTGCGTGTGGCTGGCGCCCGCCGTTCCGTGTGGGCGACGCCCGCCGCTCGGTGTGGCCGACGCCCGCGGCCGGCCCCGGCCCGGTCCGGACGCGGCCGTCGGTGAGGGCAAATGCCGGGGAGGATCGGCAAAGATCAACTCATCGGTCTAGATTGCTCCTTGACACTCCACCGCATCCCGGCATCCCAGGAGCTGACCCCGTGACCGAGAACCCGCCCACCACGGACGGCGTGGCCGATTCCCTGCGCGAGCGCATCAACACCTCCCAGCCGCACACGGCCCGGATCTGGAACTACTGGCTGGGCGGCAAGGACAACTACGAGGTCGACCGCGCGGCCGGCGACCAGATCCGCCAACTCCACCCGGGCATCGGCGCGTACGCGCAGGCCGACCGGCTCTTCCTCGGCCGCGCCGTGCGTCACCTCGTCCAGGAGGCCGGGATCCGCCAGTTCCTGGACATCGGCACCGGGCTGCCGACCGCCGACAACACCCACGAGGTCGCCCAGCGGCTCGCCCCGGACGCGCGGATCGTCTACGTCGACAACGACCCGCTCGTCCTCGCCCACGCCCGCGCGCTGCTCACCAGCACGCCCGAGGGCCGCACCGACTATCTGGACGAGGATCTGCGCAATGTCGACGCGATCCTCGAACACGCCGCGAAGACTCTGGACTTCAGCCGGCCGGTGGGGCTGATCCTGCTCGGCGTGGTCATCTTCATCGGCGACGACGAGGACCCGTACGGCCTGGTGCGGCAGTTGCTCGACGCGCTGCCGTCGGGCAGCCACCTGGTGCTGTCGCACACCATCACCTCCCCGTCCATGCCGGACGTGGACGAGGCGGTGAAGTTCTGGAACGAGCACGGCACCCCGAAGCTGACCCAGCGCACCCCCGAGGCCGTGGCCCGCTTCTTCGACGGCCTGGAGCTGCTGGAGCCGGGAGTGGTGTCCTGCTCGCGCTGGCGTCCGGAGGACACCGACGGCGCCGAGCCGGAGGAGGTCGCCATGTTCGGCGGGGTGGCCCGCAAGAAGTGAGTCTCCGCCCGAGGTGGGCCCCGCCCGGGTGAACGGGCCCGGCTCCCGGCACGTATGCGAGGGAGGGCGCTCGACTGCCGGAGGCCCCCGCGGTGTCGCCACCGCGCGTTCGGGGTTCGGGAGCCATGCATGAGGCACGTACGACGACGGATCGTCCGGCGAGCGGCACGGCTGGCGGCCGTCGGCGGTCTGCTGCTCGGGGCGACGATGGTCACGCAGGCCGTGGCGAGCCCGCCGCCGCAGACCCCGCCCGTCACCGGCGCCGATCTCGTCGAGCGGCTCGGCGGCGAGCGTACGGCGGGCAGCTGGCTCGGCGCCGACGGGCGGCCGGTGGTCGCGGTCACCGACCGGGACACGGCCGCCGAGGTGCGCCGGGCGGGTGCCACGCCGAAGGTCGTCCGGCACAGCCTGCGCGAGCTGAAGTCGGCCACCGCGACGCTGCGTTCGGCACCGCGGGTGGCCGGCACGGCGTGGGCGGTGGACTACCGGAGGAACGAGGTGGTGGTCCGGGCGGACCGCACCGTCTCCGCCGCCGACTGGGACCGGCTCACCGAACTCGCCGCGGAGATCGGCGGCTTCGTCCGCATGGAGCGCTCCACGGGCGTCTTCACCACCCGCCTGAACGGGGCGCGGCCCATCCTCTCGACGAGCGGGCGCTGTTCGGCGGGGTTCAACGTGACCGACGGGCGGCGCGACTTCATCCTGACGGCCGGGCACTGCGGGCCCACCGGGTCGGTGTGGTTCGCCGACGAGCAGGGGGCGCGGGAGGTGGGACGGACGGTGAACAGGAGCTTCCCGGGTGCCGACTACTCGCTGGTCCGGTACGCGAGCGGCCGGGCGGGCGAGGGCGCCGACGTGGTGGCGATCGGCGACGGGCAGGGCGTCCGGATCACCGGTGCGGCCGATCCGGCCGTCGGGCAGCGGGTGTTCCGCAGCGGCAGCACCACCGGGCTGCGCGACGGGCGGGTGACCGCGCTGGACGCGACGGTGAACTATCCCGAGGGCACGGTCACGGGCCTGATCGAGACGGACGTCTGCGCCGAGCCCGGGGACAGCGGCGGACCGCTGTTCGCGGAAGGGATCGCGCTCGGGGTGACCTCGGGCGGCAGCGGGGACTGCCGCAGTGGGGGGACGACCTTCTTCCAGCCGGTGACGAAGGCCATGAGCGCGCTCGGGGTGCGGCTGATCACTTCGACGGGAGCATCCCCGTCCTCACCCGCGCCGTCGGCCTCGGCGACGCAGAGCGCGATCGCGCCGGGTGCTCCGGCCACGGCGGCGGGCGGCGGGGAGCCGCCGTCGCTGTACGCGCGGCTGGCGGATCCGAGGAATGTCGGTCCGGGGATGCTGATCATCGCGGGGAGCCTGGTCGCGCTGGTGGCCACGCGGTGGATCCGCACGGAGCAGGACCGCAGGGCCTACCAGCGCCAGTACTCGGCGAGCTGGGGCTGACCGAGGACCGGGGGATCAGGCCGAGGCGCGGTCGGCCCACTCCATCACGAGCCGCTGGTACTCCTCGCGCTGCTCGGTGTTCAGTGTCCCGCCCGACCGGAGCCACAGGGCCCGGATCTCCTCGTTGATCTCCGCGGCCGATCGCTCGGAGGCGGTTTCAACAGTGGTGGACATGGTGTGAAGCATACGGCCCCTCAGGTGAAGACCGTGTGAGTCAACAGGAACGAATCCGACATATCGGACCGTGTTACTGATCACTCGCATCTCCGCGAACGAGTGCGGGAGTTCACACGTCCGCCGCACCCAGGACCAGCACCTGGATGGCCAGGACAGCGGCACCGCGCGCCCAGTCGTGAAAGTCGGACACCCTCGTCTCCAGGCCGACCGGTGCCGCCAGTGGGTGCCGGTGGGCGCGGATGGTCTCGTGCACCACCTCCCCCGCCACGTCCATCAGACCGACCCCCTCACCGGCCAGCAGGATCTTCTGCGGCAGGACGAAGTTGGCGATCTGCGCCACCAGGACACCGAGGGCCCGTGCCGCCTCGTCGACGACCCGGGCCGGCATGGGCTCGCCCGCCGCCGCGAGGGAGAGGACCTCCTCGTAGGTGTGGTCGCGGGCGGTGGCGGCCCGGACCTGGTAGCGGATGTTGGGGATGGTCAGCAGGGAGACGGCGCTGCCGCGCTCGCCGTCGGGGGTGAGCGGGCCGTTCGGGTTCAGGATCCAGTGCCGGCCGAAGCCGCGGTCCTCCTCCGCGTACGGGACCCGCTTGCCGCCGAGGACGAGCCCGTAGCCGATGCCCGCGCCGATGGTGAGCACCACGAACCGGTCCAGGCCGCGCCCGGCGCCGAACCAGGTCTCGGCCTCGACGAGGGCGGCCACGTCGTTCTCCACGACCACCGGCAGCCCGGTGCGCTCCTCGACCAGTGCGGCGAGCGGCACGCCCCGCCAGCCGAGGAAGGGCGACTCCCCGACGACGGCCCGGTCCTGGACGAGGCCGCCGACGCCGATGCCGATCCCGGCCGGCCCGGGATGCCGGGAGGCCAGCTCCCTGGTCATCTCGGCCACCAGATCGGCCACCTCGCCGGGATCGTGGCCGGTCAGCGGGCGGTCGTGGCGGTCGACGACGTCGCTCCGGAGGGTGGTGACGACGCCGTAGACCATGTCGCCGGTGATCTTGAACCCGAGGAAGGAGCGGGAGTCGGCGACGATGTCCAGCGGCTGTGAGGGCCGCCCCTGCCGGCCCTCCGCCGCGCCGCCCGCGTCGGCCACCTCGACCAGCAGGCCGGACTCCAGCAGCGGCTTGGTCAGCCGGGTCAGGCTGCCCGCCGACAGGTTCAGCCGGCGCGCCAGTTCCGTGCGGGACAGCGGGCCGTGGACGAGCACTTCGATCGCCACCGAGCGTTCGCCCGGGCTCAGCGGCAGCCAGCTGGCGGCGCCTCTGGTCAAGGTTCGACCCCCACGAAATTATTTCGGTCCGGAAGTAACGAGGTCACTGTATGCCGCGCAGCCCGCGCCGGAAAAGGTGATTGCACGCCCCTTGACGCCAGGATTCTTCCGCCTCAAAAGTAAGTGCCCCGACGAGGACGAGCCGCCGACGCCGAGGGAGTCTTCCCATGAGCACCGCCTCCAGCAGCCCACCGACCCGCGCCCGTACCGGCGACGGCCGGCTCGCGGCCGTGTTCCTGGCACCCGCGCTCCTGGGTTTCGCGGTGTTCCTGCTCTGGCCGACCCTGCGGGGCGTCTATCTGAGCTTCACCCGCTTCAATCTGCTGACCCCGGCCGAGTGGGTGGGCCTGGACAACTACGCCCGGATGCTCCAGGACCCCATCTTCTGGGACTCGTTGCGGGTCACGGTCGCGTACGTGGTCGTCAACATCGGTGTGCAGACGGTGGCCGCGCTCGCCATCGCCGTACTGCTGCAACGGCTGACGCGGTCGGCGGTGCTGCGCGGGATCGTGCTGACGCCGTATCTGATGTCGAACGTCGTCGCCGGCCTGGTCTGGCTGTGGATCCTCGACACCCAGCTCGGCGTCGGCAACGAGATCATCACCGCGATCGGCGTGGACCGGATCCCGTTCCTCGCCGACGAGACCTGGGCGATCCCGACCATCGCCCTGATCAACGTCTGGCGGCACGTCGGCTACACGGCGCTGCTGCTGTTCGCCGGTCTCCAGGCGATCCCGAACGACATGTACGAGGCGGCCCGGGTCGACGGCGCGAGCGAGTGGCGGATGTTCTGGCGGATCACCCTGCCGCTGCTGCGGCCGGTGCTCGCGGTCGTCCTGATCATGACCGTGATCGGCTCGTTCCAGGTGTTCGACACCGTCGCGGTGACCACGGCGGGCGGCCCGGCGAACGCCACCAACGTGCTCCAGTACTACATCTACGGCGCCGCCTTCGGACGCTTCCAGTTCGGCTACGCCTCGGCGATGTCCGTCGCCCTGCTGCTGGTGCTGACCGCGATCACCGTCCTGCAGTACCGGCTCACCCGGGCCGGCCGGACCGACCTCGGCTGACGGAAGGGAGACACCGGCATGGCCGCCGTGACAACGCCCACACCCACGACCACCACCACGACCGGCGTACGACCGGTCCGGCGCGGGTTCTCCCTCGGCCGGGCCACGGCCTGGACCGTGATGGGCCTCGTCGTCCTCATCACCCTGCTGCCGTTCTACTGGATCCTGCGCACCGCGCTCTCCACCAACGCGGGCCTGGCCGCCGACCCCACGAACCCGCTGCCGGTCGACCCGACCCTGAGCGGCTTCGAGCGCGCCCTCGGTCTGCAGTCGGCCGAGGAGGCGGTCGCGCAGGGCGGCGCGGGCGGCGGGCTGGACTTCTGGCGCTACCTGCTCAACTCGGTGATCGTCTCCACCCTGATCACCGTCTGCCAGGTGTTCTTCTCCGCGATGGCCGCCCACGCCTTCGCCCGGCTGCGCTGGCGCGGCCGGGAGACGGTCTTCGCCCTGTTCCTGGCCGGGCTGATGGTGCCGGCCCTCTTCACGCTGCTGCCGAACTTCGTGCTGATCAAGGAACTGGGCCTGGTCGACAACCTGCTGGGCATCGCCCTGCCGACGATGTTCATGACCCCGTTCGCGGTGTTCTTCCTGCGCCAGTTCTTCATGAACATCCCCGCCGAGGTGGAGGAGGCGGCGCTGCTCGACGGCGCCGGAAAGGTGAGGATCTTCTTCCGGGTGATTCTGCCGATGGCGTCCACCCCGATCGTCACCCTGGGCGTGCTGACGTACATCACCTCCTGGAACGACTACTTCTGGCCGCTGATGGTCTCCTACAGCGACAGCTCGCGCGTGCTGACCGTGGCGCTGGCGATCTTCCGGGCGCAGACCCCGGCGACCGGCGTCGACTGGTCGGGGCTCATGGCGGCGACGCTGATCGCCGCGCTGCCGATGCTGGTGCTCTTCGCCTGCTTCGCGCGCCGCATCGTCAGCTCCATCGGCTTCACCGGGATCAAGTGAGGGAGCCACCATGCGACTTCGAACCACCATGCGACTTCGTACGCTGACCGCGCTGGCCGGAGCGCTGACCCTGTCCCTGGTGACCGGCTGTGCGAACGGCGACTCCACCGGGTCGTCCGCGAACACCGTGACGTACTGGCTGTGGGACGCCAACCAGCTGCCCGCCTACCAGGCCTGCGCGAAGGGGTTCGAGAAGGAGAACCCGGGGCTCAAGGTCAAGATCACGCAGCTGGGCTGGAGCGACTACTGGACCAAGCTCACCGCCGGGTTCATCGCCGGCACCCAGCCGGACGTGTTCACCGACCACATCCAGAAGTTCGGCCAGTTCGCCGACCTCCAGGTGCTGGAGCCGCTCGACGACCTCGGCATCGAGGACGCCGACTACCAGCCCGGGCTGGCCGCCAACTGGACCGGCCAGGACGGCCACCGCTACGGCACTCCCAAGGACTGGGACACCGTCGCGCTCTTCTACAACAGCAGGATGACGAAGGACGCCGGGCTCACGGCGCAGGAGCTCAACAGCCTCTCCTGGAATCCGAAGGACGGCGGCACCTTCGAGAAGGCCATCGCCCGCCTCACCGTCGACAAGAACGGCCGACGCGGCGACGAGCCCGGCTTCGACAAGAACAACGTGAGGGTGTACGGGCTCGCCTCCAACGGCGGCGGCTACGCCGACGGCCAGACCCAGTGGAGCCCCTTCACCGGCTCGGCCGGCTGGAGCTACACGGACAAGCCGCGCTGGGGCACGAAGTACCAGTACGACGACAAGACCTTCCAGTCCGTCATCGACTGGTACTTCGGCCTGGCCGAGAAGGGCTACCTGGCTCCCCTGTCCGACTACAACGTCCAGTCCAACCAGGCCAACACCCAGGTCGCCGCGGGCAAGGCGGCCAGCGCCTTCGACGGGGCCTGGATGATCTCCACCTACGCCGGCTTCAAGGGCCGGGACATCAGGAGCGCCCTCACGCCGGTCGGTCCGACCGGCAAGCGCGCCACGATGATGAACGGCCTCGCCGACTCCATCACCAAAGGCGCCAGGAACAAGGCGGGCGCCCGCGAGTGGGTGCGGTACCTGGCCTCCGACACCTGCCAGAAGGTCGTCGGCGCGTACGGCGTCGTCTTCCCCGCCACCAAGGCCGGCACCGAGGCCGCCGTCGCCGCGTACGAGAGGAAGAACCTCGACGTGACGGCCTTCACCAGGCCCGTGGCCGACCAGCGGAACTTCCGGACCTTCTCCTATCCGATCACCGACTACGCGGCGGACGTGACCGCGTTGATGCAGCCGCAGATGGAGGCCATCTACGGCAATGGCAAGCCCGTGAGCAGCCTCGACCAGACCAACGACCAGATCAACCTGATCCTCTCGCAGTGATCTCCCGACCAGTGAAGGGCACGCGTTTCATGACGTTCTCGCTCGGCATCGTCGGCGCCGGCCAGTTCTCCGGCCAGTTCGCCACGTTGTTCCAGGCCCATCCCGGCGTCCGCGACGTCTACGTCACCGACCTGCTGCCCGAGCGGGCCGAGCGGCTCGCCGCCGCGCAGGGACTGGCGGGCACCTTCCCCTCGTACGAGGCCATGCTGGAGTCGCCGGCCGTCGACGCGGTCGCGATCTTCACCCAGCGCTGGACGCACGGCCCGCTCGTGCTCCAGGGCCTGAACGCGGGCAAGCACGTGTACTCGGCCGTCCCCATGGCGATCAGCACCGAGGAGATCGCGGCGATCATCGACGCGGTCAAGGCGACCGGGCTGACGTACATGATGGGCGAGACCAGCCAGTACAACCCGGCGACCGTGCACGCCCGCAACCAGATCGCCAAGGGCGCTTTCGGGCGGCTGTTCTACGCCGAGGGCGACTACGTCCACGACATGGACCTGGGGTTCTACGAGGCGTACCAGTACAGCGGCGGCGAGAACTGGAAGGCGACCGCCAGCTATCCCCCGCTGCTTTACCCGACGCACTCGGTGGGCGGGGTGCTGGGGGCCTGGCAGACGCACGCGGTGAGCGTGTCGGCGATCGGGGTGGTGGACGGACGCGGCGACGGCGTCTTCGACCGGTCGGTCAGCCAGTTCGACAACGACGTGTCCAACGCGACCGCGCTGTTCGAGGTGGCGGGCGGCGGATCGTTCCGCACCAACGAGTTCCGGCGGGTCGGCTATCCCTCGCACATACGCGAGTCCCGGTTCCGCTTCTTCGGCACGGAGGCCAGCATGGAGCAACTGGCCACCGTCGCGCTGTGGCAGGACAAGAACGGGGTGGAGGACATCTCCGAGCTGCTGGAGCCCAAGCCGACCATGGCGCCCGACGACCCGTCGCTGGAGCACATCGCTCCGGAGCTGCGCGCCGCGTTCACCTCCGGCTCGGCGCCGGTGCACGACCGGTCACGGCTGCCGCGGGAGTTCGACCATCTGCACAACGGGCACGAGGGCAGCCACCACTTCCTGGTCGACGACTTCGTGACCGCGGTCACCACCCGCACCCTGCCGTCGGTGAACGCCTGGGTGGCGGCCCGCTACACCCTGCCGGGGATCATCGCGCACGAGTCCGCGCGGCAGGGCGGGGTCCGGCTGGAGATCCCGGACTTCGGGGACGCGCCCCAGGGGTGACCGGGTGCCGTCGCGGGCCGGGTGCCGTCAGGTGCCCGGCTTGCGGCCGTACACGTAGACGTCGTCGCCGTTCTTCAGCAGCGACCAGTAC
The DNA here is from genome assembly GCF_055572035.1 of Streptomyces sp. NPDC030838. NCBI lineage: Bacteria > Bacillati > Actinomycetota > Actinomycetes > Kitasatosporales > Streptomycetaceae > Streptomyces > Streptomyces sp. NPDC030838. Next base: position 296,530 of record NZ_JBVIED010000010.1, read on the forward strand.
TTCTTCGCGTCGGTCTTCGTCATGTTGACGCAGCCGTGCGAGCCCGGCGGGTTCCACATGCTGATCCCGACCGAGTGGAAGGCCTGGCCGCCGTCGAAGAACTGGGCGTAGGGCATCGGCACGTCGTAGATCGACGAGACGTGGTCGATGTTGCGCCAGTAGATCTTCTTCAGGCCGGTGCGGGTCTCGTGGCCGTCACGGCCGGTGCGGACCGGGACGGGGCCGTAGACGAGCTTGTTGCCGTCCTGGATCCAGCTCAGCTGGAGGGTGAGGTTCACACAGGCGATACGGCCCTTGTTGACCGGGCACTTGCCGTCCTTGTTGGGATTGCTGCCCACGGCCTTCTGCTTCAGCATCAGGTCCATCACGCCCCAGGTCACGGGGCCCGCGTAGCCGGCGTTCGGCTGGATGCCGTGCTTGGTCTGGAAGGCCTGGATCGCCTTGCAGTCGGCGGCGGACTGGACCCCGTCGACGGGCCGGCCGAGGAACTTCTCCACCTGCTTCTGGTAGGGCCCGGTCTGGGTCGTACAGCTCGCGGCCTGCGCCGGGCCGGCGCCGAGTGCGAGTGTGAGCGGCGCCACCAGTGCGGTGGCGCCGAGGACGACGGTGGCCCGTCTGCGTATGTCCCCCATGGCAGGTCTTGCCCCTCGTGTACGGCGGATGTCTGCCCAGCTAGACGGCTGCCGGGCCCGCATGGTTGTACGGATGCGGGCGGGTGTGAGGCGGCTCATGCTGGAGATGGATGCACACTACAGGGGTCATGGTGACGGACGGGAACCGGGGGCCTTCTGCGTCTCGTGCGCCGGTACCGTGCCTCCATGCCGGAGTTCATACAACAGCTGCCCGCCCTGCTCGGCGTGGTGATCGGTGCCCTCGGTTCGTATCTCGTGGTCATGCGGGGTGAGCAGGTCCGGTTCCGGCGGGAGCAGGCGGCCCGGTGGGAGGAGCGGCGGCTGGCGGCGTACGCCGACTACGCGCGCCAGCTGAAGAAGACCATCACCCTGACCTACCGGGTGGCGTCCCACCTCGGCAACGACCCGCACCCGCATCCGCTCTCCCCCGAGGAGGCGGAGCCGCTGCTGGCCGAGGCGGCGGACGCCCGGGACCCGGCCGGTGAGGCGCTGCTTCTGCTGGGCAGCCGCGAGGTGGTGGACACCGCGCGGGCGTGGGTGGTCGCGGTGCTGGGGATGGAGGCGTTCCTGCGGGAGGGGACACGGGATCCCGAGGCGTGGCAGGGTCTGCTGGAGCGGCAGCGGGCGGCGCGGGAGAAGTACTACGCGGCGGTGCGCGCCGATCTGGCGCTGCCGCCGGGGCACTCGGCGCGCTGGCCGCTGCCGCCGGCGGCGGACGCCGGTGCTCAGCGCTGAGCGCCGGTCGACGGTAGCCCTTGCTCAGCGGTAGCCGGTGGTGTCCGCCGGCTTGCCGGGGTCCTGCACCTCGACGAGATAGCGCCAGGCGTCGGGGCGGCTGCCGTCGAGGTCGGTGAAGCCGTACTCCCGGGCCAGTCCGCCGCTGGAGAGCGAGGCGCCGTTGTGACGGGCCACGTCGGGGTCGGCGGCGAGGGCGGCGACGGCGCGGCCGACGTAGCGCGGGGTCTCCGAGATGGCGAAGTGCGGGACCTTGTCGAGGGCGTCGCGCCAGTTGTCCTCGCGCACCCCGTAGTGCTCCAGCATGATCTCCGAGCGCAGCCAGCCCGGCGTGAGGGCGACGGCGGTGGCGCCGCGCGGGCCGAGCTCGTGGCCGAGGGCGAAGGCCATGCGCAGGACGGAGGCCTTGGCGAGGTCGTAGAAGAAGGTGTTGCGGTAGTGGTCGCGGTTGTACTCGGCGGTTCCGTCGGTCATCTCGACGACCAGGCCGCCGGGGCGGCGCAGCAGCAGTGGCAGGGCGTGGTGGCTGGTGATGGCGTGGGTCTCCACCGCGAGCCTGAGCAGCCGGAGCCCGTTGTCGAGGTCGTGCTCCCAGACCGGGGCCTCCCACTCGAACAGGTGCTCGCCGCCCCAGATGTCGTTGACGAGCACGTCGAGCCGCCCCTGCTCGCGGTCGATCCGGTCGACCAGCGCGCGGACCTGCGCCGGGTCGAGATGGTCGGCGGGGACGGCGACGCCCCGGCCGCCGGCCGCGGTGACGAGGTCGGCGGTGTCCTCGATGGTCTCGGGGCGGTTGTACTCGGATCGCCGGGCACGGGTGCTGCGCCCGCTGACGTACACCGTGGCCCCGGCCGCCCCCAGCTCCACGGCGACACCTCGTCCGGCTCCCCGAGTCGCACCGGCGACCAGTGCGACCTTGCCCTTGAGGGGCTGTTCCGGCATGTCCGACCTCCTGTTGCGTATGCGGTTGTCCTCGAGGGTGCCGCGGAAGCCGGACATCTTCTGTCGTCTTTCCCGGGTTTTCCCGGTGATCCTTCCTCGCCGGATCAGCATGGTCGTTGATCGTGGTGAGCCCGTCCGGTGCGCTCAGTGCCCCCGCGCGATCCACTCCTCCAGGTGCGGTGCCTCCGCGCCGATGGTGGTGGCGTCTCCGTGGCCGGTGAGGACCTTCGTCTCGGGCGGGAGGGTGAGCAGCCGGGCGCGGATGGAGTCGATGATCGTCGGGAAGTGGGAGTAGGAGCGGCCGGTGGCGCCGGGGCCGCCCTGGAAGAGGGTGTCGCCGGTGAAGACGGCGCCGAGGCCGGGGTCGTACAGGCAGACCGCGCCGGGGGCGTGTCCCGGGGTGTGCAGGACGGTCAGGTCGGCGCCGGCGGCCTCGATGACCAGGCCGTCGCGCAGCCAGGCGTCGGGTTCGCGCTCGGGGTGGGTCTGCTTCCACAGCGGCAGGTCGTCGCGGTGCAGCCAGATGACGGCACCGGTGCGGTCGGCGAGAGCGGGCGCGGCGCTGATGTGGTCGTTGTGGGCGTGGGTGCACACGATGGCGGTGAGCCGCCGGTCGCCGACGGCCTCGGCGATGGCGTCGGCGTCGTGGGCGGCGTCGATGACGACGACCTCGTGGTCGTCGCCGACCAGCCAGACGTTGTTGTCGACGTCCCAGGTACCGCCGTCGAGGCTGAACTGCCCGGAGGTGACGAGGCGTTCGATGCGCGCGGTCATCACAGCACCACCACCGAGCGCAGTACGTCGCCCTGGTGCATCCGCTCGAACGCCTTCTCCACCTCGTCGAGCGCGATGGTCTCGGTGACGAACGCCCCGAGGTCCAGGCGCCCTTGCAGATGCAGGTCGATGAGCATCGGGAAGTCGCGGGAGGGCAGACAGTCGCCGTACCAACTCGACTTCAGCGCGCCGCCGCGGCCGAAGACGTCCAGCAGCGGGAGTTCGAGCTTCATCTCCGGGGTGGGGACACCGACGAGGACGACCGTGCCGGCGAGGTCGCGGGCGTAGAAGGCCTGCTTGTACGTCTCGGGGCGGCCGACCGCCTCGATGACGACGTCGGCGCCGAAGCCGCCGGTCAGCTCGCGGATCGCCTCGACGGGGTCGGTCTCCCGGGAGTTGACTGTGTGGGTGGCGCCCATCGTCCGGGCGGTGGCGAGTTTGCGGTCGTCGATGTCGACGGCGATGATCCGCGCCGCACCGGCCAGCCGCGATCCGGCGATGGCCGCGTCGCCGACGCCGCCGCAGCCGATGACGGCGACCGTGTCGCCCCGGCCGACGTTGCCGGTGTTGATCGCGGCGCCGATGCCGGCCATCACCCCGCAGCCGAGCAGTCCGGCCACCTCCGGGGCGACGGCGGGGTCGACCTTCGTGCACTGTCCGGCCGCGACCAGCGTCTTCTCGGCGAACGCGCCGATACCGAGGGCCGGGGAGAGCTGTTGCCCGGTGGCGGCGAGGGTCATCTTCTGCCGGGCGTTGTGGGTGTCGAAGCAGTACCAGGGCCGCCCGCGCAGACAGGCCCGGCACCGGCCGCACACGGCCCGCCAGTTGAGGATCACGAAGTCCCCCGGCGCCACCTCGGTGACCCCGTCGCCGACCGCCTCGACCACCCCGGCGGCCTCGTGGCCGAGCAGGAAGGGGAACTCGTCGGTGATGCCACCCTGCTTGTAGTGCAGGTCGGTGTGGCAGACCCCGCAGGCCTGCACGCGCACCACGGCCTCGCCCGGACCCGGGTCGGGTACGACGATCGTCTCCACCCGCACCGGCTCGTCCTTCCCCGGTGCGATCACGCCGCGCACTTCCTGCGCCATGGTCCTGATCCCTTCCCTCGGCGGTCTCCGTCCCGCTGCCGACCCTATGACCGACTGATCGGTAAGGGCATGTCCGACGGGCGTGCGGAGCGCTTTCCGGCCACGACCGGGGGATCGCACCGGCGCCGGGCCGGACGGACACCCGGCCGGATACCCCCCGGGGTAATTCTGCTACGGTGGCCACGGACCGACAGATACCCCCGGGGGTAATTTCGAGGGCCCGGCCAGACCCGGGTTCCCACCACGAGAGGAGTGCTGCCGTGTACTTCGTCGACACCATCGACGTGCCGGGACTGGGCAACCGCGGCTACCTGGCGGGCGGCGCCCACCGCGCCGTCGTGATCGATCCGCCGCGTGACGTCGACCGGGTGATCACGGCCGCCGCGGCGCGGGGTGTGCGCGTCACGCACGTCGTCGAGACCCACGTGCACAACGACTATGTGACCGGCGGCCTGGAGCTGGCCCGGCTCACCGGCGCCGCCTACCTCGTGCCCGAGGGGGCGCGGGTCGCCTACGAGCGGGTGCCGGTCGCCGACGGGGACCGCACACCCGTCGACGCCGGGCTGGTGCTGTGCGCCCTCGCGACGCCCGGCCACACCCCGCACCACACCAGCTACGTCCTGGAGGACGGCGGACAGCCGGTGGCCGTGTTCACCGGGGGCTCACTGCTGATCGGCACGGTGGGACGGCCCGACCTGGTGGAGCCGCGGCTGACCGAGCGGCTGGCGCGGGCGCAGCACGGCTCCGCGCACCGGCTCGCCGCCGAGCTGCCGGACGGCACCGCGGTGCTGCCCACGCACGGCTTCGGCAGCTTCTGCTCGGCGGGGACGGCCACCGGCGACCGGACGACGATCGGGCGGGAGCGCACCGCCAACGAGGCCCTGGTCAAGGACGTCGACGCCTTCGTGGCCGACCTGCTCGCCGGACTCGACGACGTGCCCGCCTACTACGCCCACATGGGCCCGGCCAACGCCGCGGGCCCCGCCCCGGTGGACCTCACCCCGCCGCGCCGGGCCGACGCCGAGGAGATCGCGGCGCGGCTGGCCGCCGGGGAGTGGGTGGTCGACCTGCGCGACCGGATCGCCTTCGCGGCCGGGCATGTCGCCGGGTCGCTGAACTTCGCGGCGGAGGGGCAGCTCGCCACCCATCTGGCCTGGCTGCTGCCCTGGGGCAAGCCCGTCACGCTGCTCGCGGACTCCCCCGCGCAGCTGGCCGAGGCGCAGCGCGAACTCGTCCGCGTCGGCATCGACCGTCCGGCCGCGGCGGCGACCGGCGGCCCCGCCGACTGGCTCCGGCCGGGCGAGGCGCCACGCGCGTTCCCCCGGGGGACCTTCGCGGACCTGGCGGCGCGGTTCTCGACGCGGGACGCGGCACCGGTCGTCGTACTCGACGTGCGGCGGCACTCCGAGCGCGCGCGGGAACACCTCGCGGGCTCGCTGCACATCCCTCTCCACCAGCTCCGGGACCGGTTGACGGAGGTCCCCGAGGGCACGGTATGGGTGCACTGCGCGGGCGGAACACGGGCGGCGATCGCGGCCTCGCTGCTCGACGCGGCGGGGCGGGACGTGGTCGCCGTCGACGACGGGTTCGACGCGGCACGGGCGGCGGGGCTGCCGCTGACCCGCGGGGCGGGCGAGGGGACCCGCGACGTCGGCGAGGAGTCGTCGGCGGCGTGAGCGCCCTGGTTCTCGCCCTGCTCGCGGGGGCCGTCACCGGTCTCGCGCTGGGCTCGCTCGGGGGCGGCGGCAGCGTGCTGGCCGTGCCCGCCCTGATCTATCCGCTCGGCATGTCCCCGGCCTCGGCCGCCACCGCGAGCCTGGTCGTCGTCACCCTCACCTCCGCCACCGCGCTGTACGGCCATGCCCGCGACAGCACCGTGCGGTGGCGCGAGGGCGCCGTGTTCGCCGCCGCGGGTGTGGTGCCCGCGGCGCTCGGCGGGGCGGTCTCGGCGCGACTGCCGGCGGCGCTGCTGACCGGCGCCTTCGCGGTCGTCGCCGGGCTGGCCGCGCTGCGCATGCTGCGTCCGTCGGTCTCGCCGTCCGGCGGCGAGGCACCGGTGCGCGCCGGCCGGGTCGCCACCGCCGGGGCCGGGCTGGGCGCCGTCACCGGAGTGCTCGGCGTCGGCGGCGGATTTCTCGCCGTACCGGCGCTGGTGCACGTCGCCGGGCTGCGGATGCGGGCGGCGGTGGGCACGAGCCTGCTCGTCATCACGCTGAACTCGCTGGTCGCGCTGGTGGCCAGGGCGGGGTCGGCGGTCGCCGTCGACTGGGCGGCCGTCGCCCCGTTCGCTGCGGCGGCGGTGCTCGGCGCGTGGGACGGCAGACGGCTCGCGGCACGCATACCGGCGGCCGCCCTCCAGCGGGTCTTCGCCTGGGCGCTGCTGGCCGTGGCCGCCTTCATGCTGGCGGACTCGGCGCTGTGAGGCGTCTCGGGCGATCGGCGCCGTGAGGCGTCTCAGGCCAGCGACAGGAACAGCTTCTCCAGCCGCCCCTTCATCTGCTCGGCGGTCTCGCCGTCGCGGTCGGCGTCGGTCAGGCACTGCTGGAGGCCGGTCGCGATGATCGCGAAACCGGCCCGGTCCAGAGCGCGGGAGGCAGCGGCGAGCTGAGTGACGACGTCCTCGCAGTCGCGTCCCTCCTCGATCATCTTGATCACACCGGAGATCTGCCCCTGCGCGCGGCGCAGCCGGTTCAGCACCGACTTCAGGTCATCGCCCTCGAACTGCAACTCCACAACCACTCCCTATATACCCGTGGGGGTATCGTACTCCCCCTGTCGGGTACCACCCCCGGAAAGGATCGCCCTCATCATGTCCGCATCCCGTACCCCGCACGCCCTCGGCATCGAGGAGGCCCGCACCCGCCTGCCCGAGCTGACCGTCGTCGACGTCCGCGCCCCCGGCGAGTACGCCTCCGGCCATCTCCCCGGCGCCCTCAACATTCCCCTGGACCAGCTGGACCGGGCGGTTCCCGCGCTGCGCGAGGTGCGCGGTGCCCTGCTGATGGTCTGTGCCTCCGGGAACCGCTCCCGCACCGCCTGCGCCACCCTCGCCGAGCACGGCGTCGAGGCCGCGACGCTGACCGGCGGAACGCACGGCTGGGCGGAGCGCGGTCACCCCCTGGAGCGCCCCGAGGGCCCGGCGCGCACCGCCTGGTCCATGGAGCGGCAGGTCCGCTTCACCGCGGGCGCCCTCGTCCTGACGGGCCTGGGGCTCGGCCTGCGGTACCCGGCCCTGCGGCTGCTGTCCGCCGGTGTCGCGGGCGGTCTGGTCTTCTCCGCGGTCACCGACACCTGCGGTATGGCCGCCCTGCTCGGCAGGCTGCCGCACAACCGGCCGCGGCCCGCCGACCTCGACGCCACCCTGGCCGCGCTGGCCGCCCGGTAGGCCCGACCGCCGCGGTCCGACGCGGAAATCGGGGACCCCGTTCCGCGTCGGCCGTCGTAGCCTGACGCTCTGTTCAGCACCGGCCGCAATGGCGAAGGAGCACCGTGACCCACGCAGAGACCCCCACCGGACCGCCCCCGTGGCGACTGCTTCTCGGCTATGTCCGACCGCACCGATGGGCCCTGCTGGCGGGCGCGGCGCTCTCCCTGGTCACCGGGGCCACGGGCCTGGTGCTGCCCCTGGTGGCCCGGGAGTTGATCGACGACCTCTCCCACGACCGGTCCATCGCGGGCGCGTTGCTGCTGATGTCGGTCCTCGTCGTCGCCAACGCCGCGGTGGGCGCGCTGGGTTCGTACGTGCTGCGGCGCACCGCCGAGTCGGTGGTGCTCGGGGCCCGGCGCACTCTGTCGTCGTATCTGCTGCGCCTGCGGATAGCCGCCGTGGACCGCAGCGAACCGGGCGATCTGATGGCCCGGATCACCTCCGACACCACGCTGCTGCGCTCGGTCACCACCGACTCGCTGGTCGGCCTCGGCACCGGCGGGCTCACGCTGGTGGCGACGGTGGTGATGATGGGCCTGGTCGACCCGGTGCTGCTCGGGGTCACCCTGGCCGTGGTGCTCGGCACGGGCACGGTGCTCGGGGTGATCGTGCCGCGCATCAACCGGGCCAGCCGGCAGGCGCAGGACGCGGTCGGCGTGATGGGTGCCTCGCTGGAGCGGGTGCTGGGCGCGCTGCGCACGGTGAAGGCGTCCGGCGCGGAGCACCGAGAGGAGCAGACGCTGCACGCCGCCGCCGAGGAGTCGTGGCGGCAGAGCGTGCGGGCCGCCAAGTGGTCGGCCGCCGCGGGCAACACGGCCGGGCTGTCGATGCAGATCGCCTTCATCACGGTGCTGGCGGTGGGCGGGGCGCGGGTGGCGACCGGCGCGATCGACATCGGGACGCTGGTGGCGTTCCTGCTGTTCGTCTTCTACCTGATGTCGCCGATCCAGGAGGTCGTCGGCGCGATCACCCAGTACCAGACGGGTGCCGCGGCCCTCACCCGGATCCAGGAGGCGCTGCGGCTGCCCGCCGAGCCGCAGGCCCCCGCGGCCCCGCTGCCCGAAACCGACGCCGAGCCGGCCGCGCTCGCCTTCACCGACGTCCGCTTCCGCTACGCCGACGATCTGCCGTACGTCCACCACGGGGTGACGTTCTCGGTGCCGCCGCGCGGCATGACGGCGTTCGTCGGCCCGTCCGGCGCGGGCAAGACCACCGTCTTCTCGCTGATCGAGCGGTTCTACGACCCCGAGTCCGGCGTGATCACCCTCGACGGCCGGGACCTCGCCGACTGGGAGCTGCCCCGGCTGCGCTCCGCGATCGGCTACGTCGAGCAGGACGCCCCGGTGCTCTCCGGCTCGCTGCGGGACAATCTGCTGCTGGGCAATCCGGAGACGGACGAGGACACGCTCACCCGGGTGGTGAAGACGACCCGGCTCGACGGGCTGGTCGCCCGGCTGCCCGGCGGCCTGGACACCCTGGTCGGGCATCGCGGCACCAAGCTGTCCGGAGGGGAACGCCAGCGCGTGGCGATCGCGCGGGCGCTGCTGCGGCGTCCCCGGCTGCTGCTCCTGGACGAGGCGACCTCGCAGCTGGACGCGGTCAACGAGGCGGCGCTGCGCGACACGGTCGCCGATGTGGCCCGTACGACGACGGTGCTGGTGGTCGCGCACCGGCTGTCGACGGTGACGATGGCCGACCGGATCGTGGTGATGGACGCGGGCCGGGTCCGTGCGGTGGGCACCCACCGCGAACTCGTGGCCGCCGACCCGCTGTACGCGGAGCTGGCGGCCACGCAGTTCCTCGCCTCGGCCGACTGAGCCGGGGCGGCGGCGCGCTAGGGCCTGTCTTCCGGATCAGGCCGGCTGCGAGGAACGGTGCGTCTTGGCCGACCCGAGCGGGGTCTGGTGCGTGCAGCTGCAAGGCGGAGGAGGGAGTCGACGCGGAGCGTCGGCGAGTGACGACAACGCGGCAGATGCGCGTGCCAGGCCCCGCGACGCCGGCATGATCCGGAAGACAGGCCCTAGGCTGGGAAGCGGACGACTCCCCTGTTGCCGGAAGGGGGCGGCCATGGCTCCCCACTCGAAGGCGGGCGCGGCGCTCGCCGCGCTGCGCGAGGATCTGACCGGCGATGTGTTCGCCCCGGGGGACGCGGGCTACGACGAGGCCCGGCGCGTCTTCAACGCGATGATCGACCGCCGCCCGGCGGTGATCGCGCAGTGCGCGCACGCGGACGACGTGGTCCGGGCCGTGCGGTTCGGCCGGGAGCTGGACCTGAACATCGCGGTGCGCGGCGGCGGGCACAGCGTCGCGGGGATGGCCCTGAACGACAACGGGCTGGTCGTGGATCTGCGCCGGATGCACGGGGTGACCGTCCATCCGGGCGCCGAGGCGGTCCGGGTGGAGGGCGGCGCCACCATGAGCCATCTGGACCGCGCGACCCAGCCGTACGGTCTCGCCACCACCGGCGGCCGGGCCTCGACGACCGGCGTCGGCGGGTTCGTGCTGGGCGGCGGCACCGGCTGGCTGGACCGCTGGTGCGGCCTGGCCGTCGACAATCTGCTCGGCGTGGAGCTGGTCACCGCCGACGGCGAGCCGACCCGCGCCAGCGCGGACGAGAACCCCGACCTGTTCTGGGCGCTGCACGGCGGCGGCGGCAACTTCGGCGTCGCCACCGCGCTCACCCTCAAGCTGTACGAGCTGCCGGAGTTCGCCGTCGCGCTGCTGATGTACGCCCCGGACTTCGCCGTCGAGGCGGTGCGCACCTTCCGCGACACGGTGGAGGCCGGCCCGGACGAGCTCGGCGGCGGCATCCTCCACTTCACCGGCCCGCCGGAGGATTTCGTACCGCCGGACTACATCGGCACGCTGGTGTGCGGGGTGCTGCTGACCTACGCCGGCGCCGAGGAGGACATGCGCAAGGTCGCCCAGCCGCTGCTGGCGCTGCCACATGTGGCGGAGCTCGTCGGGGCGATGCCGTACCCCGAGGTGCAGTGCATGATCGACGATCCGCCGGGCATGCGGCACTACTGGTCGGCGGAGTATCTGACGGGCGCCCCCGACGACTTCGTGGACGTCTACTGCGCCGGCGGGGCCGCCATGCCCGTACCGACCGGCACCCAGTACGCGCTGTTCCCGCAGGGCGGCGCGATCGCCGCGGGCCCGCACGAGTACCCGGTGCCGTACCGGGACGCGCTCTGGGCGGTGCACCCGTACGGGATGTGGGAGGACCCCGCCGACGACGAGCGGTGCACCCGCTGGGTCCGTGACGTCCGCGCCGACGTCCGCCCGTGGAGCACCGGCGCGGTCTATCTGAACTTCATCGGGGACGAGGGCGAGGAGCGCGTGGTGGCCGGTCTGGGCCCGGGGAACGCCCGCCGGCTGGGCGAGCTGAAGCGGCGCTGGGACCCGGACAACGTGTTCCGCTTCAACCACAACATCAAGCCGCTGTGAACCTCGCCCAGCCCCCGCCTATGCCACCGCGTCGATCACCTCCCGCGCCGCCCGCTCCCCCTCGGTCGCGCCGCCCTCCATGAATCCCTGGAAGTCGTAGGAGCAGTGCTCGCCGCCGATGTGGATGTTGCCCTGGGCGACGCCCTCGTAGCCCGCGTACCGGTGCAGATAGCCGACCGGCCAGTAGGAGTAGGCGCCCTGGGCGTAGGGGTTGAGATGCCAGGCCGACAGCTGGGCCCGACCGGTCCAGGCCGCCGACGTGCCGGGGAAGAAGGCGTCGATCTCCTTGGTGTAGGCCGCCGCGAGTCGCGCCACGTACGGATCGCTCTCGGTGGAGAACGGTGCGGCGGGCGCCAGCGATCGGGCCAGGCTGCCGCCGTGGTACTGGATGAGGATGCCGCCCGTGCCCGGCTGGATCTTGGTGGTGTCCCAGGTCTGCTGCACCCGGCTGTCGGTGAAGCAGTCCCCGGCGGAGACCCCGGGCCAGGGTCCCGTGCCGCGCCAGGGTCGGCTGGAGAACTGCATGTTGAGCTTGGTGCAGTACCCCATCCGGGCGTCTTTCAGCAGGCTGGTCATCCGGCTGTCGAACCCGGCCCTGCTCAGGTCGAGCTTCTGCAGCACGGGCAGCGGCACGCACAGGATCGTGTGGTCGGCGGTGACCGTGCGGGTGGCGCCCGCCTCGGTGAACGTCAGCGTCTGGGTGCCGTCGGTGTTGGCCCGTACGGCCTGCAGCGACCAGCCGTGCCGGATCGTCCCGTCGGGCAGGAAGTCGGCGATGGCGCGCGGGAGTCGGTCGTTACCGCCGACGACGTGGTAGCGCTCGTTGGACAGGCCCCAGATGTTGAAGTCGCCGGGATTGGTCTGGTAGCCCATCAGCAGCACGAGGGCGAGCGAGGACTGCTCGGTGGTCTCGGCGCCGTACTCGACGTTGTAGGCGACGTCGAAGAACCGGCCGAGCGGCGAGTCGTGGCCGCCGGGCACCCGGGACTCGATCCAGTCGTATATCGACATGTTGTCCAGGGCCGTACCGGTCGGGGTGGTCTGGTTCCACTTCACCTCCCCCGCCTCGATCAGGTCGCGGTGCAGGGCCTGGTAGACCGCCTTGAAGTCCTCGTTGGCGTGCTCGCGCGGGTAGTACTCGCCGTTGAACCACAGGACTTCCTCCGCCCCGTTGGGACCGCCGCCGAGGAAGTCCTCGACGGGCAGCGAGAAGCGGCGGCACAGTTCCAGCATCTTCTTGTGGCTGGTGTCGATCAGCTCGCCGCCGATCTCCGAGGTCTGGCCGTACGCCCAGTGGTCGCGCTGGGTGTACATCCGGCCGCCGACCCGGTCCGGGTTCGCCTCGTAGAGGGTGCAGGGGAGGCCGGCGTCGCGCAGGGTGAGCGCCGCGGTCAGCCCGGCGATCCCGGCGCCGACGACGGCGATCCGGGGCGCGGAGGCGGCGGACACCGGCGCCGCTGTCGCGACGGTCGCGGTCGCGGCGAGGGCGGCGGCGGCCTTGAGGACGGACCGGCGCCGCAGCCGGGCCTCCTCGACGGGCAGGCCCAGCGCGTGCGCGGCGGCGTGGTCGGCGGTGAGGGAACGGAGGACGTGCAGGGCGTGCGTTCGGGACACAGTGCTGCTCCTCAGACGGTGGCGGATGCTTCCTCGACGTCGTCGTCCGTGCGCTCGGCCGCGTCCTCCAGGACGATCCGGCCGATGATCTCGTAGCGTTCCGGCTGCCGGGCCTTCAGATAGAGGCCGAGCCCGAGGCCGCCGAAGAAGACCAGCCCGACGATCCACGGGATGGCCTTGAAGAAGAGCGAGTCGGCCGCCGTACCGGCCGCGGTGTCCAGGTTGGTCACCAGCAGCCCCACGACCGCGATCATGCCGATGCCGCCGAGCAGCGGGGCGGTGAGGGTGCGGAACCAGTGCCGGTCCTCGGGGTGGTTGCGGCGGAAGTAGCCGATGACCGCGAAGGAGCACAGCGTCTGCACGATGAGGATCGCCATCGTGCCGAGGATCGCCAGCAGGGTGTAGAGGTGGATGTACGGGTCCTGCCCGGTCAGCCAGAAGGCACCGACGAGCGCGACCGCGACGGCCGACTGGACGAAGGAGGCGATGTACGGCGACCCGTGGTCCTTGTGGGTGCGCCCGAGAGCCGGGTGCAGGAAGCCCTCGCGGCCGATGGCGTAGAGGTAGCGGGACGCGCACTGGTGGAAGGCCATGCCGCAGGCGAAGGACCCGGTGATCAGCAGCCACTGGAAGGCGTCGACCGCCCAGGCGCCGATGAAGCTGTGCGCCGGGTCGAAGAACAGGTCGAGCGGGCTGGTCCCGGAGGAGACCTCGACCGAGCCCTTGAGTCCGTTGCCCGCGATGGTCATCCAGGAGACGTAGATGTAGAAGAGCCCGACGCCGACCACCGAGATCAGGGTGGCGCGCGGGATGACCCGCTTGGGGTCGCGGGACTCCTCGCCGTACATCGCCGTCGACTCGAAGCCGACCCAGGACCAGAACGCGAAGAACAGCCCGAGCCCGGCGGAGGTCCCGGTGAAGGCGTTCGCGGGGTTGATCGGCTCGACGGGGATGCCGTCCGGGCCGCCGCCCTTCAGGAGTACGGCCGTGGCGACCGCGAAGAGCACAGCGATCTCGGCGACCAGCATCACGCCGAGTGCCTTCGCCGTCAGGTTGATGTCGAAGTACGACAGCACGGCCGTGACCAGCAGCATCGCGGCGGCGTACACGATCCACGGCAGATCGACGCCGAGCTGGTCCTCGACGGTGGTCTGGGCGAAGTAGGAGAAGACGCCGACGATCGACGCCTCGAAGACGATGTACGCCAGCACCGCGAGCATCCCGGAGGCCATGCCGGTGATGCGGCCCAGGCCGTGCGAGATGTAGCCGTAGAAGGCGCCCGCCGCGGTGATCCGGCGGGCCATGGCGACATAGCCGACGGAGAACACCGTCAGGACCAGCGTCGCGAAGAGATAGCCGGCCGGCGCGCCCGTGCCGTTGCCGAAGCCGACCGCGATGGGCAGGTTGCCGGTCATCGCGGTGATCGGCGCCGCGGTCGCCACCGCCATGAACACCACGCCCACCAGGCCCACGGAGTTCGCCTTCAGGCGATGTACCTCTCGTGTCGGTGTGTGCTCTCGCGTGGGTGTTTCTGCCATTCCCGCCCCTCTCAAAGGACCGTCACAACGAAATCCGTAGATCGCTTGGCTGTTCCCCTGCGGATGCGACAGTGTTGCGGCAGAGTGACGCACGCCACAACAGACAGGCGGTCTTGCAATTCGGCGCGCGGGGCGACGCATTGTCGGGCCGGAGCGCCCGATGATCGTTCCCGTAACCGTCCGGAGATGTCGCCGGAACGTGCCCGCCGGTACCGTCCGCTGCATGGACAGCCGTACGGACCACCGATTCGACAGCCAGGGCGCCGGCATCACCGTGCAGCGGGCCCTGGAGCTGCCGGGCCTGCGCAGCGGCCTGCCCGAGGTGCTCGCCGGGGCGGACCGGTTGCAGCGCTCCGTGCGCTGGGTGCACGCGGGCGAGGTGCCCAATATCGCCTCCCTGCTGAAGGGCGGCGAACTGCTGCTGACCACGGGCTACGGCCTCGGCACCCGCCCGGCCGAACAGCGCGCGTTCGTCCGCACCCTCGCCGAACGCGGCATCGCCGCCCTGGTGGTGGAGCTGGGCCCGCGCTTCACCCGGCTGCCCGCGGCCCTCGTCGAGACCGCCCGCACGGCCGGGCTGCCGCTGGTCCAGCTGCACCGCGAGGTGCCGTTCGTGACGGTCACCGAGGAGATCCACACCGAGATCGTCAACGGCCACTACGCGCTGCTCCAGCGCGCCGAGGAGGTGCACCGCCGCTGCACCGAGGCGCTGCTCGGCGGCGGCGGAGTCCCCCAGGTCCTCGGCATCCTCGCCGACTTCGGCAGCAACCCGGTCTTCCTGGAGACCTCCGACGGCCAACTGCTGTATGCGGCCGGCGCCGGCCCCGAGGGCGCCGACCCGCTCCAGGTGTGGGAGGGCCTGCGCGGCCAGCACAAGGACGCCCCGCCGCCCACCGGTTCCGTCCTCGTGGACGTGCCGGGCGGCGGCCCTGGCACCGGCTCGGTCCGCGCCCGCCTGGTCCTGCTGCCGGTGCGCGCCCCGCTCGCGCCGGTGCACCGGATCGCCGCCGAGCGCGCCGCGGGCATCCTCGCCGTCGTCCTGATGCAGGCCCGCCAGGAGGAGGAGCTGGCCGCGCGCGGACGCGGCGACTTCCTCACCGACCTCGCCGAGGGCCGTATCACCGCCGAGGACGCCCCCGCCCAGGCCCGCGTCCTCGGCTTCAAGCCGGGCGACAGCCCGCTGCTGCCGGTGGTGATGCGGCTGGGCGACGCTCTCTCCCCCGGCGGGGGCTGGGCGGTCCTGGCGCGCGCGGTCGCCGAGGAGCTGGCGTCCGTCGGCGTCCCTGTCCTGCTGGGCGTACGGCCGGTGGAGGGCCGGGTGCCGCTGCTGCTCGGCCTGCGCTCGGAATCGGAGCGCTCGGCGGTCGCCGACCGGGTCGCGGCGGCGCTGCGGGCCGGGGTGGAGCGGGCCGGGATCCAGCGGCCGGGCGCGCCGCCGCCGGTCGTGGTCGTCGGAGTGGCCGGCGGCTGGGCGGCCGCGTCGGCCGGGCTGCGGCACGCGGCGGAGACGGCGACCGCCGCCCAGGGCCTGACCGACCGCCCCTGGTACGACGCCCGCCGCCTCGACATCGACCTGCTGCTGTGGCGGCTGCGCGAGCACCCTGACCTCGCGGCCTTCGTGGACCGCGCGATCGGCCCGATCCGCGACCACGACCGCCGTTCCAAGCCCCCGCTGCTGCCCACTCTGGAGACCTACCTGGCGCACGCGGGCCGCAAGGCGGAGACCGCCCGCGAGCTGCACCTGAACCGCCAGACCCTCTACAACCGCCTCGCCCGCATCGGCGAGCTGCTGGGCACCGACCTGGACGACCCGCAGACCGTGCTGGCGCTCAGCCTGGCCCTGCGGGCCCGTCGGCACGTGGGCTAGGGCCTGTCGTTTGGATCAGCCCGGCGTCGCGGGGTCTGGCACGCACATCTGCCGCGTTGTCGTCGGTCTCCCCCACGCTCGGCTTCGCTCGCGCGGGGGCACCCCCATCGCTCCGCGTCGACTCCCTCCTCCGCCTTGCAGCTGCACGCACCAGACCCCGCTCGGGTAGGCCAAGACGCACCGCAGCTCACAGCCGGGCTGATCCAAACGACAGGCCCTAGGTCGCGTCGCGGGGCAGGCGGGACTTTGCGGACACGGCCTAGGGCCGCAGCGCGGGTCAGATGAGCGGCCGGGGCTGCGTCAACTCGTCGTAGACACTGAGCACTTGGGCGACGGTGTCGTCCTCCGTCGGCCAGGTGGCCGCCTGCCGTACGCCCCGCTCGCGCAGCAGCTCACGCCGCTCCGGATCGCCGAGCAGCCGTACGACGGCCTCGGCGAACGCCTCCGCGTCCCCGGCCGGGACGAGTTCGGCCGCGTCGCCGACCAGCTCGGGGACCCCGCCGACGGCGGTCGCGACGAGTGGCACCCGCGCGTGCAGGGCCTCCTGCGCGAGCACGGACCGCGACTCCCGGCAGCCCGGCAGCAGCGCCAGATCGGCGGCCGCGAGCAGCGCGCCGATGTCGTCCCGCCGCCCGACCAGCCGCACCGGCAGCAGCTCGTCCTCGATCCGGCCCTGCAACTCCGCCCGCAGCGGGCCCTCCCCCGCGACCACGACCACCGGCACGGGATCCAGCGCCCGCCAGGCCCGCGAGGCGTCCAGCAGCAGGTCGTACCCGCGCTGCCGGTCCAGCGAGCCGACCGCCAGCAGCAACGGCCGTCCGATCGCGCCGAGTTCGGCCCGCACCTTGGACCGCTGCCGGTCCGGGTCGCCGCGCTCCACCGCCGTGCGCGAGCCCGGCAGGGCGACGGCGGCGAGCCGCGCGTCCCGCGCACCCGTGCGGCGCGCCCGGTCCACCAGGTCCGAGCTGGTGCCGAGCACCACGGCGGCGGCCTTGACCACCCGCCGCTCCAGCACCCGCAGCAGATGCCCCCGCGCCCCCTCGGCATGCGCCCGGTTGTGCCAGGTCACGACCAGCGGGATGCGTTTGCCGCTGAGCGCCAGCACCGCGCGGAAGGAGGCGTGCAGCCCGTGCGCGTGCACCAGATCGGCGTCGGCGCAGGCCGCCCGCAGCGCGGCCACGGAGACGGGATCGCTGCTGCGCGGGATGTGCACATGCTGGGCGCCGGCCCCGGTGAAGTCGTAGGCGTGATCGGCCTCGTGGGGGGCGCACACGGTGACCCGCACGCCCCGTGCGACAAGCCCCGCGGCCAGCGAGCGGACATGCGCGCTGCTGCCGGCGTTGCCGCCGCCCAGCACCTGCACGGTGCGCAGCGACGACTGGCCGTGCGGTGAGTGGCTGCTCACGGGGGTCACGTGGCCGGGCTCCTGATTCGGCGTCGGTCGATCACGACGGTCACGGAGAAACGTACAGAACGAACGGGCGGAGGGGGTGTACCGCACGGCGTCCTCCCCGTACTCCGCCAAGGATGCCAGTCCGTACGCCCGTTCCGGGAACGCCGCACACCCGAGCGCCGCCCGCGTCCGGGGCAACGCGCCACCGCACATCCCCCACATGAGTGAACCGGTGCCGCGCGGGAGTGACCTGGCGTCCCTCTCCCGTGACCCGGTCCTCAGGCGTGGTCCCGCGCCCCGCACCCGGGCCCCGGCCGCTCACCCCCGCGCGCCCGCGAGCGCGCTCACCCGCTCCCCGCACACGGCGGCGGCCACCACCGCCGCGGCATGCGCGACCAGTCCCGCGCGTCCGGCCCCCGCCACCACGGCGGCACCCAGCGCCGCACCCAGCGCGTGCGCCCCGGCGTCGCCGATCATCGACCGCTCCTCGAGATCGTCCGGCAGCACGGCCCCCGCCGCCCCCATGGCAGCGGCGGCCAGCTCCGCCCCCGGCCCCTTCCGCAGCAGCCCCGGCACCCCGAGCCCGAGCACGGCCCCGACGGCCCGCCCCGGCCGCACGTCCAGGAGGTTCACGAGGTGAGCGGCTCCGGCGATCACCACGCCCGCCAGCACCTTGTCCGCTGCCCGCTCCTTCATCAGCGCCCCCGCGAGCAGCCCGGCGGCGGAGATCCCGAACAGCTTGACGGCACCGCTGGTGAGCTCGCCGTCGCGGAGCGCGGAGAGGTGCGCGCGGAAGCCGCGCCGCGGGTCACCGGCTCCCCTGAAGTCGTCGTACGCCCCACAGGCCCCCGCGACCGCCACGGCCACCCCCGCGACGGGCCGCACCCGCGCGGCGGCGAGCGCGGTGGCGAGGGCTGTGGCGGGGCCGGCGTAGAGGTCGACGGTGCGGCCGGCGTGGTTCTCGCGTTGCCAGCGGGACGGGCCGCCGGGGGTGGTGGAGCGGAGGGCGGCGGTGGTGGTGCGGGTGAGAAGACCGGAGATTCCCAGGGAAACGATCATCCACTCACCCTAGAAGGAACCCGGGGGCCGCGGAGCGGTCAAAGCCGGGGGCCGCGGAGCGGCCCGAACAGCTACCCGGCGTCGGGGACTTTCGCCGCCGCCAACAACTCCTCCGCATGCGCCCGAGCAGTCTCCGAGTCCTCCTGCCCCGCCAGCATCCGGGACAACTCCCGAACCCGCTCCTCCCCTTCCAGCACCTTCACCCCGGACCGAGTCACCGACCCGTCATTGGTCTTCTCCACCAGCAACTGCCGATCGGCGAACGCGGCCACCTGTGGCAGATGCGTCACGACGACAACCTGCGCCGTCTTCGCCAGCTTCGCCAGCCGCCGCCCGATCTCCACCGCGGCCTTGCCACCGACACCCGCGTCGACCTCGTCGAAGAGATACGTCGGCACGGGATCCGTCCCCGCGAACACGACCTCCACGGCCAGCATCACCCGGGACAGCTCACCCCCGGACGCCCCCTTGGCGATGGGCCGCGGCGGCGCCCCCGGGTGGGGCGCGAGCAGCAGCTCGACCTCGTCGACGCCAGAGGGCCCGTACGCGACCGTACGCCCACCGACCTCGACACCCTCGGGATCCTCGGTCTGCCGGATGGCGAAGGACACGCGCGCATGAGGCATGGCCAGCGAGGCCAACTCGGCGGTCACCGCGGCGGCGAACCGCTCTGCGGCCTCGCTCCGCGCGTCCGTCAGCGCCTGCGCGAGCCCGCCCAGTTCGGTCCGCAGCGCGTCCCGCTCGGCGGTCAGCTCCTCGATCCGCGTGTCGTCGCCGTCCAGCTCGGTCAGCCGCGCGGCACTCCGCTCGGCCCAGGCGAGCACGGCGGCGACGTCCTCGCCGTACTTCCGCGTCAACGCGGTCAGCGCGGCCCGCCGCTCCTCGACCGCCGCGAGCCGCAGCGGATCGGCGTCGAGATCGTCGGCGTACCCGGCCAGCTCCCCGGCCACATCCCCCAGCAGGATCCCGATCTCCCCGATCCGCTCGGCGAGCGCGGCCAGCGCCGGATCGTGCGACCGTACGGCCTCCAGGGCCCGGTGTGCGCCCGCGACGAGCGTCGAGGCATCGACACCCTCGGGGTCCTCCGGATTGCCCGCGAGAGCGGCGTGTGCGGCCGCGGCGGCGGACGCCAGCGCCTCGGCGTGCCCCAGCCGCTCGGCCTCCTCCGCCAGCTCGGTGTCCTCTCCGGCGCGCGGTTCGACGGCGGCGATCTCGTCGAGCCCGTAGCGCAGCATGTCGGCTTCCTGAGCCCGCTCACGCGCGCGCGTGGTGATCTCTTCGAGCTCGGCGGAGACGGCCCGCAGCCGCTTGTACGCCTCGCCGTACTTGGCGAGCGGCACGGCGACCGCGTCCCCGGCGTACCGGTCGAGCGCCTGCCGCTGCCGGGACAGCTTCAGCAGTCCCTGCTGATCGGTCTGACCGTGCACGGCCACCAGCTCGTCGGCCAGCTCCGCCAGCAGTCCCACCGGCACGGACCGCCCGCCCAGATGCGCCCGCGACCGTCCCTCGGCGGAAACGGTACGGCTGATCAGCAGCGCCCCGTCGTCCAGCTCGGCCCCGGCCTCCTCGGCCCGTACCGCCACGGAGGCGTCCGCCGACAGCGCGATCCGCCCCTCGACGACCGCTTTCTCGGCCCCGATCCGCACCAACGCCGGGTCCGCCCGCCCACCGAGCAGCAGGCCCAGACTGGTGACCACCATGGTCTTGCCCGCACCCGTCTCACCGGTGACAGCGGTGAACCCGGGCGACAGCTCGACCACGGCGTCGTCGATGACTCCGAGCGACCGTATCCGCATCTCCTCCAACACGGACAAGACCATACGAGGTCCGAGTCGGCGAGTGCGACCACCCCACCCTTGTCACCCGCGTGAGCGCACGCCCTCAGGGGCGCGGGGAACTGCGCGACCAGCCACAACGACCCCGCACCCGCCCACGGCGAAGAACCACCCTCTCGGATGGCGCCCTTCGACTAGTGCGGCGCCCCCCGCCACCCGGACACGGGCAACGCGAACTTCGCGACCAGCCGATCGGTGAACGAAGCGTGATGCAGCCGAGCCAGCCGCACCGGCACAGCCCCCCGCCGCACCTCGACCCGCGCCCCCGGCGGCAACTCCACGGTCCGCCGCCCGTCACACCACAACACACCCGGCGGAATATGCGGCAGAACCTCCACCGCCAGCACCGAATCCGGCGAGGTCACCAACGGCTTCGCGAACAGCGCGTGCGCGGAGATCGGCACCATGAGCAGCGCCTCCACCTCCGGCCACACCACAGGCCCACCCGCGGAGAACGCGTAAGCCGTGGACCCAGTGGGCGTGGACAGCACGATCCCGTCGCACCCGAAGCCCGTCACCGGCCGCCCGTCGATCTCCAGCACAACTTCCAGCAGCTTCTCCGCGCCGGCCTTCTGCACCGCCGCCTCGTTCAGCGCCCAGTCGGTGTGCACGATGTCGCCGTTGCTGTGCACGACGACGTCGACGGTCATCCGCTCCTCGACCTCGTACGCCCGCGTCACCACCCGGTCGACGACCTTGTCCAGATCATCCCGCTCGGCCTCGGCGAGGAACCCCACCCGCCCGAGATTGACGCCCAGCATCGGCACCCCGGAGGCCCGGGCGAACTCCGCCCCGCGCAGCAGCGTGCCGTCCCCGCCCAGCACGATCAGCAGCTCACACCCGTCGAGGCACTGCGGAGTGGCCTCCTTGACCAGCTCCACCTCGTCCGGCAGCGGCAGGTCCCGGGCCTCGTACTCCAGGACCCGCACCCCGATGCCAGACCTCAGGAGCCCCTTCACCACGAGCTCGGCGCTGCGAATGGCCGCCGGACGCCCGGTGTGGGCCAGCAGGAAAACAGTACGAGCTCGGTTCGATGTCAACGCGGCCCCTCCGCCACTGCACGGTCAACGTCGGCCGGGTCCAGCTCCGGAGCACCGGCCCGCAGCCACAGAAAGTACTCGACATTCCCGGAAGGACCGGGCAGCGGACTGGCGGTGACACCCTTCACCCCGAGCCCCAGCTCCCACGCCTTCTCGGCCACTCCCCGCACGGCCTCCGCCCGCAGCTCCGGACTCCGTACGACACCCCCGCTGCCCAGCCGCTCCTTCCCCACCTCGAACTGCGGCTTGACCATCATCACCAGATCGGCGTCCGGCCGCACGCACCGCACCAGCGCGGGCAGCACCAGTCCGAGCGGGATGAAGGACAGATCCCCCACGACCAGATCCACAGGTTCTCCGTCGATCGCCTCGAGCGTCAACTCCCGTACGTTCGTACGGTCCTTGACGGTGACGCGTTCATCGCTCTGCAGAGTCCAGGCCAGCTGCCCGTAGCCGACGTCGACGGCGACGACGTGCGCCGCGCCCGCGCGCAGCAGCACATCCGTGAAACCACCCGTGGACGCGCCAGCGTCCAGCGCCCGCCGCCCCTCGACGACCAGCCCCTGCGGCACGAAGGCCTTCAGCGCCCCGGCGAGCTTGTGGCCGCCCCGGGAGACGTACTCGGGGTCGTTGTCGTCGGAGGCGACGACGATGGCCGCCGCGGTCTCCACCTGCGTGGCGGGCTTGGTCGCGACGGTCTTGCCGACGGTGACCCGCCCGGCGGCGATCAGCTGGCTGGCGTGCTCGCGCGAGCGCGCGAGCTTCCGGCGGACCAGCTCCGCGTCGAGACGGCGGCGTGCGACTCCTGCCACGTTCGGTTCAGCTCCTATTGCCATACGTCGACGGGGGCGCCGGAGGTCCCGGGCGGGCGTCGAGCGCGGTGAGCGCGTCGCGCAGCCCCCGATGTACATCCTCGTACACCTCGACGTGTCCGTCCGTGGCGAGGTGGTCGGCGTCGGCCAGCCGGTCCAGCGCGGTGTCGACGTCGGCGTTGCCGGTGGGGGTGCGGGGCACGCCCAGCGGGGCCGGGGCGGCGGGATCGTGGGCCGGCTCCTCCACCGGCTGATCCGGCTCCTCCACCGCGGGCACTTCGTCGTTCATGCCCCGACGCTACCTCGAAGCCCTGGGGTACCGTCGATCCCGATGGCCACGATCGAGGAGTGCCGCAGCGCACTCGACAAGCTCTCGGAGAACATGCAGCACTCCGAAGGGGACGTCCGCGAGGCGGCGGCCCTGGACCGCTCGGTGAGCTGCCACATCAAGGACCTGGACGTCACCTTCGTCGGCCGGATGACCGGCGGCCGGATCGAGGTGCACGACACCGTCCAGGGCCCGCCCCCCGAGAAGGCGCAGATCCGGCTCGCGATGACCGGGGACGACCTGGTCGCGCTGGTCGACGGCGAGCTGCACTTCGCCCGGGCCTGGGGCTCGGGCCGGGTGAAGCTGGAGGCGAGCCTGACCGACCTGTTCCGGCTCAGGAAGCTGCTGTAGCTCAGGAAGCCTCTGAGCCGGCTCAGGAAGCCTCGGTGGCCACCACGCGCGCGCGTGCCTTGCGCGCGGCCGGCACCACCAGCGGCGTACCGGTCTCCGGGTCGTCGATGACCTGGCAGCGCAGCCCGAACACCTCCTCGACCAGCTCGGCCGTGACGATGTCGTTCGGCGCGCCCTGCGCGATCACCTTGCCGCCGCGCAGCGCGATGAGGTGGGTGGCGTAGCGGGCGGCGTGGTTCAGGTCGTGCAGCACGGCGACGAGCGTGCGGCCCTGCTCCTCGTGCAGCTCGGCACAGAGGTCGAGGACGTCGATCTGGTGCTGGATGTCCAGGTAGGTGGTCGGCTCGTCGAGCAGCAGCAGCGGCGTCTGCTGGGCGAGCGCCATCGCGATCCACACCCGCTGCCGCTGGCCGCCGGACAGCTCGTCGACGTACCGGTCCGCCAGCTCGGCGACCCCGGTCTGGGCCATGGACTCCTGGACGACCCGCTCGTCCTCCGTCGACCACTGGCGCAGCAATCCCTGGTGCGGGTACCGGCCGCGGCCGACCAGGTCGGAAACCGTGATGCCGTCCGGCGCGATCGACGACTGCGGCAGCAGGCCGAGGATGCGGGCGACCTTCTTCGCGGGCATCGACTGGATGACCTGCCCGTCGAGCAGCACCCGTCCCTGGCTCGGCTTCAGCATCCGCGACAGCGCCCGCAGCAAAGTGGACTTGCCGCACGCGTTCGGACCGACGATCACGGTGAAGGAGTTGTCGGGGATCTCCACCGAGAGCTGTTCGGCGATGACGCGCTGGTCGTAGGCGAGGGTGACGTTCTCGGCGGAGAGACGGTTCACGGTGCTCCTTCGGTTGTTCAGGGAGGGGGCGCTCATATCCGGCCCGCCCGGCGCTCGGTGACCAGCAGCCACAGCAGGTAGACGCCGCCGACGACGCCGGTGACCACGCCCACGGGCAGCTGGTCGGCGCCGAAGATCCGCTGCGAGGCCCAGTCGGCGGTGACCAGGAGAGTGGCGCCCATGCACAGCGACGGCAGCAGGTTCGGCCCGGGCGACCGGGTCAGGCGCCGGGCGAGCTGCGGCGCGGTGAGCGCCACGAAGCTGACCGGGCCGGCGGCGGCGGTGGCGGCCGCGGTGAGCAGGACGGCGGACACCATCAGCAGCATCCGTACGCGCTCCACGCGCACCCCGAGCGCGTTGGATATGTCGTCGCCCATCTCCATCATCCGCAGCCCGCGCGCGTTGCCGAAGACGAGCGGGACGAGGACGGCGCACAGGGCGAGCAGCGGCCAGACCTGCGCCCAGTCACGGCCGCTGAGGGAGCCGGTCATCCAGACGATGGCGCGGGAGGCGTCGACCAGGTCGGCCTTGGTCATCAGGTAGCCGTTGACGGCCGTGGCGATCGCCATGACGCCGATACCGACCAGAACCAGTCGATAGCCGTGCACGCCCCGCTTCCAGGCGAGCACATAGATGGAGAGCCCGGTCACCAGACCGCCCACCAGGGCACCGACAGTGACCTCGGAGGCGCTGCCGGAGAACAGCACGATCACCACGAGTGCCCCGGCCGTCGCCCCCTGCCCGAGGCCGAGGATGTCCGGACTGCCGAGCGGGTTGCGGGAGATGGCCTGGAACAGCGCACCGCCGAGGCCGAGCGAGGCACCGACCAGCAGGCCGACGAGGACCCGCGGCAGCCTCAGCTCGTTGACGATGAACTCCTGTCCGGCGTTGCCGTCGCCCATCAGCGTCTTCAGTACGTCGGCGGCCGGGATCGGGAAGTCGCCGGTACCGATGAGCAGCACGCTCGCGGCGAACGCGGCGATCAGCAGCAGGACCACGACCGTGACGGCCCGAACGTCGAGCCGCACGGAGAGCCCGCCGGGCGTACGCAGAGCACGAGCGGCGGTCTTCTCGGTCTTCACGGTCTTCTCGGTATTCACAGCTGGGCCGTCCTCCGCCGTC
This sequence comes from Streptomyces sp. NPDC030838, assembly GCF_055572035.1. Taxonomy (NCBI): domain Bacteria; kingdom Bacillati; phylum Actinomycetota; class Actinomycetes; order Kitasatosporales; family Streptomycetaceae; genus Streptomyces; species Streptomyces sp. NPDC030838. The sequence goes on from NZ_JBVIED010000010.1 coordinate 321,375, forward strand.
GTACGAGAAAGATGAAGACCGGGCCGCCGAGGATCGCGGTGACGATACCGACCTGGAGCTCGGCGGGCCGGGCGACGACCCGGCCGATGACATCGGCGCCGAGCAGCAGCACCGGCGACAGGACGGTCGCGTACGGCAGGATCCAGCGCAGGTCTGGGCCGGTGAAGGAGCGCACGACGTGCGGCACCATCAGCCCGACGAACACGATCGGCCCGCAGGCGGCGGTGGCGGCCCCGCACAGCACGGTGGCGGCGAGCATGGCCAGCGCCCGGGTGCGGTTGAGGTGGGCGCCGAGTGCCTTGGCGGTGTCGTCCCCCATCTCCATGGCGTTCAGCGGCCGGGCGAGGCTCAGCGCGAGCACCATGCCGACCGCCATGAACGGCAGCACCTGAAGGATGGTGTCGTTCGTCGCCGAGGTCAGCGAACCCACCGTCCAGAACCGCATCCGGCCCAGCGCCGCCTCGTCCAGGATCATCACGGCCTGGAGATAGCCGTAGAGGGCGGCACTGATGGCGGTGCCGGCCAGCGCCAGCCGTACGGGCGTGGCTCCCCGGCTGCCGCCGAGGAACCAGACCAGCGCACCGACGGCGGCCGCACCACAGAACGCGAACCACACATAGCCGCTCAGGCTGGTGACGCCGAGAAACGTGATGGCGCTGACGACCGCGGCGGAGGCACCGGCGTTGATGCCGAGCAGTCCCGGATCGGCCAGCGGATTACGGGTCAGCGCCTGAAGCACGGCACCGGCCAGGCCGAGCGCGGCTCCGGCCAGCAGACCGAGAAGGGTCCGGGACAGCCGGTCCGCCACGACGGTGTCGCCATAGGTCCCCGAATCCTCGAACAGGCCGTGCCAGACCTGCTCCAGCGACAGCCCGCGGGCGCCGATCGCGATACTCGCCAACGCGACGACCACGAGGAGCACCACGGAGACGAGCAGCCCAACGGCCCGTATCGCCCGGCGTTTCGGGGGCGCGGGAGCGGTCACCGCGCGCTGTTCGGGAGGACTTTCAACCAACACGTGGTTAGGTTAGCCTACCCTGCCATCCGATCAAGATCACGGGCATCACCCAGCTGCGGGCCGTCGTGCCGCAGGGGCGGCACGGGTGCGCGCAGCGGCACCCGGCCGGCGCCGGCGAGCGCCCCCACACCCGGCTGGCACAAACGCCGCGCACCGTCCGACTCACAGCCCCAACCGAGCCAACGCCTTCCCCCCGTCCAGCTCACACACACCCTCGCCGGCCACCGTCCAAGCCACGGCACACAACGCCCGCAACCCATCCAGCGCCGAACCCTCCCCCACCAGCTCCAGCCGCTCCTCCCCCGCCGTGGCCATCCATCCCCCACACCGGAACCCACCCCCGGCCTCGACGACCTCCGGCTGCCCACTCAGCAACCCCCGCAGATCCGCGTCCACATACGTCGGCCGATGCCGCGGCCCCGCAGCCAGCAACTGCGCGCCATCCGTCACCCCGGTGAGCACCAGCAGCGAATCGACACCCCCGTTGAACGCCCCCTCGATATCCGTGTCCAGCCGATCCCCCACCACCAGCGGCCGCTCCGCCCCGGTCCGCAGAATCGTCTCCCGGTGCATCGGCGGCAACGGCTTCCCCGCCACCCGAGGCTCCGCCCCGGTAGCGATCCGCACCACCTCCACCGCGGCCCCGTTCCCCGGCGCGATCCCCCGCGCGCTCGGAATCGTCAGATCAGTGTTCGACGCGAACCACGGCACCCCCCGCGCAATGGCATAACAAGCCTCGGCAAACCGCCCCCACGGCAGCTCCGGCCCGCCATACCCCTGCACCACCGCCACGGGATCCTCGTCCGCCGACTCCACCGGCACGAGCCCCCGCTCCCGCAGCGCCACCCGCAGCCCCTCACCACCGACCACCAGCACCCGCGCCCCCGCGGGCACCTGCTCGGCGATCAGCCGCGCCACCGCCTGCGCGGAGGTGATCACGTCGGACGCCTCCGCGGGTATCCCCAGCTCCGTCAGGTGCGCGGCCACCGCGTCCGGTGTGCGCAGCGCGTTGTTCGTGACGTACGCCAGGTGCATCCCGCCCGCCCGGGCCGCCGCCAGCGACTCGACCGCGTGCACGATCGCGTGCCCGCCCGCGTACACCACCCCGTCCAGATCGAGCAGCGCCGTGTCGTACGCCTCGCTCAGCACCCGCTCACTGCCCGCAGGCCGCGTCCTGACGCTCTGGCCGCTCATGCACACCGCTCCTCGTCCGCCTACGCTCGCTTTCCCCCGATCATCCCTCATGCCACTGACACACGTACGATGCCGGGATGAAGACAGCAGGTCACTCGGAAGCAACGGCGCGCCGAGGCCTGGAACTCACCCCGTTCCGAGGCCTGCGCTACGACCCCGACCGGGTCGGCAGCCTGGCGGCCGTGACATCCCCGCCCTACGACGTCGTCGTCCGTCCCGACGGCCTGCACCACCTCGAGGCCGCGGACCCCCACAACATCGTCCGCCTCATACTTCCCCAGGCGGCCACCCCCACCGAGCGCAACGAGCAGGCCGCCGACACCCTGCGCCGCTGGCTCGCCGACGGCGTCCTCACCGCCGACCCCGAGCCCGGCTTCTACGTCTACGAGCAGCACGACAACGCCGGCCTCCTGCAACGCGGCATCATCGGCGCCCTGCGGGTCTCCGATCCGGCGGAATGCGTGGTCCTGCCGCACGAGGACGTCATGCCGCACGTCGTCGCCGACCGCGCGGCCCTGATGCGGGCCACCGAGGCGAACCTCGAGCCGCTCCTGCTGACCTACCGCGGCAACGGCTCCGCCGCCGACACCACCGCCCTCATCGAGCACATAGCCGACCTGCCCCCGCTCCTGGCCACCACCACGGAGGACGGCTTCCACCACCGCCTGTGGGCCGTCACCGACCCCGCCGACGTGGCCCGCGTCCAGGCCGACCTGGCCCGCCACCAGGCCCTCATCGCCGACGGCCACCACCGCTGGGCCACCTACCGCCGGCTCCGCGCGGAGCACCCGTCCCCCAGCCCCTGGGACTACGGCCTGGTCCTCCTGGTCGACACGGCCCGCTACCCCCTGCGCGTCCGCGCCATCCACCGCCTGCTGCACGGCCTGCCCGTCGCCGGAGCCCTGGCCGCCGTGGACGGCCTGTTCCGCGTACGCCGCCTCGAAGCGCCCCTCACCGAGGCCCTGACCGCCCTGGGCGAAGCCGCCCGCGACGGCAACGCGTTCCTCCTCGCCGGCGACGGCGCCTTCCACCTGATCGACCGCCCGGACCCCGCCCTCCTGGCCCGCACGGTCCCCGCCGACCGCCCCGAGGCCTGGCGCTCCCTGGACGCCACCGTCCTGCACGCCACCCTCCTCGACCACGTCTGGCGCATCCCCGAGGACTCCCCGGCCCATATCGCCTACATCCACGACGCGGCCGCCACCGTGGCCAAGGCGGAACACGACGGCGGTACGGCCGTCCTGCTGCACCCGGTCCGCGAGGAGGTCGTCCGCGACCTCGCCCGCCAGGGCGTCACCATGCCCCGCAAGTCCACGTCCTTCGGCCCGAAACCGGCCTCGGGCCTGGTCCTGCGCGCCCTGAACGTCTGAAACCCGGACATGCGAAAGGGGCGGGATCCGCACGGGGATCCCGCCCCTTCACTCACCGAGGTCAGTCCCGGCCGCCGTCCTTGCCCTCTTCCGGCTCAGTGCCGGCCGCGTCCTCGTCCAGCGCGTCGACGAACTCGACCCCGTCCAGCTCGGCGAGCCGGTCCGAAGCGTCCGTGCTGCCGTCCCGGTCGGCCTCGACGGCCTTCGCGAACCACTCCCGCGCCTCACGCTCCCGCCCGGCCGCGAGCAGCGCGTCGGCGTACGCGTACCGCAGCCGCGCGGTCCACGGGTGTACGGCGCTGGAGGCCAGCTCCGGGCTCTGCAGCGTCACGATGGCCGCGTCCAGCTGCCCCATGTCACGCCGGGCGCCGGCCGCGACGAGCCGCATCTCCACCTGCCCGGCCTTGTCCAGCTTGTGCACCTCGGGCGCACCCGCCATGTCCAGGGCCTTCTCCGGCCGCCCGAGCCCACGCTCGCAGTCGGCCATCAGCGGCCACAGATCCACGGTCCCGGTCATCCGCCGCGCCGCGCGGAACTCGGCCAGCGCCTCGGCGTACTTCTGGTTGGCGTACGCCGCGAACCCGGCCGCCTCACGCACCGCGGCGACCCGCGACGCCAGCCGCAGCGCCACCTTGGAGTAGCCGTACGCCCCCTCCGGGTCCTCGTCGATCAGCCGAGCGACCATCACCAGGTTCTTGGCGACATCCTCCGCGAGCGTCTTCGGCAGGCTCTGCAGCTCCTGGCGTACGTCCTTGTCGATCTCGTCGCCCGTGACGTCCTCGGGGATCGGCAGCCGCTTGATCGGCTCACGGTCGCGATCCCGCTCCCGCTCCTCACGGAACCGCCCACCGCCGCGCCGGTCGTCGCCGCCCCGGCCACGGAAGCCACCGGGCCGCCCGCCCCGGTCGTCCCGACGCGGCCCACGACCGCCCCGGTCGTCACGGCCCCGGAACCCACCGCGCTCGTCCCGACGGTCATCCCGCCGGAACCCACCACGGTCGCCGTCCCGCCGGTCGTCCCTGCGGTCGTCACGCCGGTCATCGCGCCGGTCGTCCCTACGGAAGCCACCACGGTCCCCGCGGTCGTCCCGACGGTCGTCCCGCCGGAAACCACGGTCACGGTCGTCCCCACGGAACCCACGGTCGCGGTCGTCACGCCGGTCGTCACGCCGATCATCGCGCCGGTCGTCGCGTCGGCCGTAGCCGCCGCCCCGGCTGTCGTCACGCCGGAACCCACCACGGTCGCCGCGGTCCTCACCCCGACGGCCGTAGCCCCCGCGGTTGTCGTCACGCCGGAAGCCGGGACGGTCACCACGGTCATCCCGGCGGAACCCGCGGTCGCGGTCGTCACGCCGGTCGTCCCGACGCGGCCCACGGTCACGGTCGTCGCCACGCCGGTCGTCACCGCGCCGGTCGTCACGCCGGTCATCGCGCCGGCCGTAGCCGCCACCGCGATGGTCATCACGACGGAAGCCGCCTCGGTCATCACGACGGAAGCCGCCCCGGTCACCACGGTCTCCGCGCTCGCCACGGTCACCACGGTCACCACGGTCACCTCGGTCGTCGCGGCGGTAACCGCCACGCTCGCCGTCCCGACGGCCATAGCCGCCACGGTCACGGTCGTTCCGGTCACCACCGCGACGGAAGCCGCCGCGGTCGCCGCGATCCCCACCATCCCGGCGTCGCTGATCGCGCTCCGGACGGTCGTCGGGAGAGTTGGTGGACATCGGTGACTCCTGTCTTCGGTACCGCAAGCATTGTAAAAACAAAAGGACCCCTGGTCCCAGCTGAACGCTGGTGACCAGGGGTCCTCCAAAGATTGTTCGGCGGCGTCCTACTCTCCCACAGGGTCCCCCCTGCAGTACCATCGGCGCTGTGAGGCTTAGCTTCCGGGTTCGGAATGTAACCGGGCG
>NZ_JBVIED010000011.1:0-287531 GCF_055572035.1 Streptomyces sp. NPDC030838
CCTCGGTGCTTTCCAGGTTCCCGCTCTCGCGTTTCCCTTTCCGGCGGTTCCGACTCTATCAGATCCTTTCGGGCCTGACTCCCAGTCAGAGGGGGGTTGTCTTCGCGGCCTTTGGGCCGTTCCGACGAGTGAGACTTTAGCGGATTCCTCGCTCCCGAGCTAATCGGGGGCTGCGTCCTTTCGAACGCGGATTCCTCATTTCGCAAATACGCATGCCAATGGCACGACAGCAGATCGACTGCTCGTCGAGAGTGGTTTGGTACTTGCGGAATGGCTGTCCGGGGACCGACCGGAGTCGGCGCTCACGTCGGACAACCCGGAGAACAGTACGGATCCGTGTGGGGTGTGTCAACTCCGGGGCGGGAGACACCCTCGCGGCGTATCGTGGATGCCGTGACTACGCGTACGTGCACCCAGCTGTGGTGGGCCGCCTGACGGCGGCCGTACTCACGTATGCACTCAACGGCCGCCGCCTCGGCGGCCGTAGTCGTATCTCCCTCCGGGAGGGGCGGTCGTCGGTGACGGCGGCGGCCCCGAGCAGGAGGTGGAGAGATGAAGCGGGTCTTCAGCGGGGTCAAGCCGACCGGGCATCTGACGCTGGGGAACTACCTGGGGGCCATGCAGCGGTGGGTCGCGGTGGACCAGCACCAGGCGGACGCGCTGTTCTGCGTCGTCGATCTGCACGCGCTGACCGTGGACCACGATCCGGCGCGGGTGCGGCGGCTCAGCCGGCAGGCGGCGACGCTGCTGCTGGCGGCCGGCCTGGATCCCGAGCGGTGCACTCTCTTCGTACAGAGCCATGTCGACGAGCACACGCGGCTGTCGTATCTCCTGGAGTGCGTGGCGACCGACGGCGAGATGCGGCGGATGATCCAGTACAAGGAGAAGGCCGCGCGTGAGCGGGAGCGGGGCGGGAGTGTGCGGCTGTCGCTGCTCACGTATCCCGTGCTGATGGCGGCGGACATCCTGGCGTACGGGGCCGACGAGGTGCCGGTCGGGGACGACCAGACGCAGCATGTCGAGCTGACCCGGGATCTGGCGGTGCGGTTCAACCAGCGGTACGGGCACACGTTCGTGGTGCCTCGGGCCACGTCTCCGGGGGTGGCAGCGCGGGTGATGAACCTTCAGGACCCGACGTCGAAGATGGGCAAGAGTGACGACGTCGGGCCGGGGATCGTCTATCTGCTCGACGAGCCGGACGTGGTGCGCAAGAAGGTCATGCGGGCCGTGACGGACAGCGGGCGGGACGTCGTGTACGACCGGGAGGGGCGGCCCGGGGTGGCGAATCTGCTGGAGATCCTCGCCGCGTGTACGGGTGGGAACCCGGAGGCGCTGGGCGGGTGTATATGAGTCGTACGGCGCCTTGAAGAAGGACACCGCTGAGGCCGTGGTCGAGCTCCTGAGGCCCGTACAGGAGAGGCACAAGGAGTTGTGTGCGGATCCCGGCTATGTGGAGGGGGTGCTGCGGGATGGTGCGGAGCGGGCTCGGGCGATGGCCCGGCCGACCGTGGATGCCGCTTATCGCGCGATCGGGTTGCTGCCGGCTTCCTCTGATACGGGCGGTACGGAGGCGGCGGGGGCCGGCGTCGGCGCTGTGGTGAACGCGGCGCGGTAGGCGCGTGGGCTGGTGGCGAGGCGCGATGCGAAGTGCTGGCGCATCGTGACCTCGCTGCCGAAGCCGGCGCGGCGGGCGACCTCGGGCATGGGGAGGTCGGTGCGTTCGAGGAGTTTCTGGGCGGCGGCGATGCGCTGGTCGAGGAGCCAGCGCAGGGGTGTGGTGCCGGTCTCCGCGGTGAAGTGGCGGGCGAAGGTGCGCGGTGACATGCCCGCGTGGGCGGCGAGATCGGCGACCGTGAGCGGTTCGTGCAGGTGGCGCAGGGCGTGTTCGCGTACGGCGGCGAGGGTGTCGGCGTCGCGGTCCGCGCGTGGGGTGGGGTGCTCGATGAACTGTGCCTGGGTTCCGGTGCGGAAGGGGGCCGTGACCATGGAGCGGGCGATGGTGGCGGCGGCCTCGGCGCCGTGGGCGCGGCGGACGAGGTGGAGGCAGAGGTCGATGCCGGCGGCGGTGCCGGCCGCGGTCCAGATGTTGTCGTCCTCGATGAAGAGCGCGTCGGGGACGACGGTGACGCGAGGGTGCCGGGCGCGGAGGTCGTCGACGAGGTTCCAGTGCGTGATGGCGCGGCGGTCGTCGAGGAGGCCGGCCTGGGCGAGGGTGAAGGCGCCGCCGCAGAGGGCGGCGAGGGTGGTGCCGCGGGCGTGGGCGCGGCACAGGGCGTCGAGGACGGAGGTGGGTGCGGGCGTGATGTGGTCGTCGAGGCCGGGGATCAGGATCAGGTCGGCCCGGGACAGCCAGGCGAGGGTGCGGTCGGGAAGGAGGGAGAGACCGCCGCGCATGGGGATGGGGGTGGTGTCGGTGGCGACGCGGCGCAGGTCGAAGGCGGGGGCGCCGCGGTCGGTGCGGTCGGTGCCCCAGACCTCGGTGATGACGGAGACGTCGAAGGCGCGGATGCCGGGGAAGGCGACGAGGGCCACGCGATGCATGGGTGGCAGTAAACCATCGATCGATGACTTCTGCGCCTCTGGGGCGGGTGGCTCGTGGGCACCATGCTGGGAGGCATGGAGATCGCGAAGAACGCAGCGCTGGTGGTCGTGGATGTGCAGAAGGGCTTCGAGGAGTCCGAGTTCTGGGGTGCCCGGAACAACCCGGGAGCCGACGAGAACATCGCTTCGCTCATCGACACCTGGCAGCTGACGGGGCGGCCGGTCGTCTTCGTGCGGCATGACTCGGTGAAGCCGGAGTCGCCGCTGCGGCGGGGGTATACGGGCAACGACTTCAAGGAGTATGTGGAGGAGCGGCGCGGGAAGGGGGCCGGGAGCGAGCTGCTGGTGACGAAGACCGTGAACTCGGCCTTCTACGGAACGCCGGATATGGACGCCTGGCTGAGGGCGGAGGGGATCTCGCAGGTCGTGGTGGCGGGGATCCAGACCAACATGTGCGTGGAGACGACCGCGCGGATGGGCGGGAACCTGGGATACGACGTGGTGGTGGCGTACGACGCGACGTACACCTTCGATCTGGCCGGGCCGTTCGGCTGGCACCGGAGTGCGGACGAGGTGGCGCGGGCGTCGGCGGTGTCGCTGCACGGGGGCGGGTTCGCGCGGGTGGTCCTCACCGAGGAGGTCGTGGCCGCGGCGAAGTGACCGCCCCCGGCGGGCGGGTGGGCCGGCGGGTCAGCTGTTGTTGCCGGAGGCGAGTTCGCGGCTGCGGTCGCGGGCGGCTTCGAGGGCGGCGATGAGGGCGGCTCGTACGCCGTGGTTCTCCAGCTCGCGGATGGCGTTGATGGTGGTGCCGGCGGGGGAGGTGACGTTCTCGCGGAGCTTGACCGGGTGTTCGCCGCTGTCGCGGAGCATCGTGGCGGCGCCGATCGCGGACTGGACGATCAGGTCGTGGGCCTTGTCGCGGGGCAGGCCGAGGAGGATGCCGGCGTCGGTCATGGCTTCGACCAGATAGAAGAAGTAGGCCGGGCCGGAGCCGGAGAGGGCGGTGCAGGCGTCCTGCTGGGACTCGGGGACGCGGAGCGTCTTGCCGACGGCGCCGAAGATCTCCTCGGTGTGGGCAAGGTGGTCGGCGGTGGCGTGGCTGCCGGCGGAGATGACGGACATGGCCTCGTCGACGAGAGCGGGGGTGTTCGTCATGACGCGGACGACCGGGGTGCCGGCGGTGAGGCGGTCCTCGATGAAGGAGGTGGTGATGCCCGCGGCGCCGCTGATGACCAGGCGGTCGGCGGGGACGTGGGGGGCGAGTTCGTCGAGGAGGGTGCCCATGTCCTGCGGCTTGACCGTGAGGATCAGGGTGTCGGCGGTCTTGGCGGCTTCGGCGTTGCTGACCGGGGTGACGCCGTAGCGGGTGCGGAGTTCTTCGGCTCGCTCCGGGCGGCGGGCGGTGACCAGGAGGTCGGCGGGGGTCCAGCCGGCGCGGATCATTCCGCTGAGCAGGGCTTCGCCGATCTTGCCGGTGCCGAGGACTGCGACTTTCTGGGTCATGGCTGGGGTGCCCTCCGGGGTGTGCGTCGTCCGGGTTCATCCTCGCACTCGGGGGTGCGGCGACGGGTCGGGTGTCCGGTGGGCGGACGCCGGGCGGGGCGGCGGAAGGCGGGGTTGTCGGGTCGTACGGCGCCGTTCGGGTCGTACGGCGTTCAGGTCGTACGGCGGCGTAGCGTCGCGGCGCCCAGGGTGAGGACGAGGAGGGCGCAGCCGGCGACGATCAGGGCGTCGCGGACGAAGTCGGCGGTCATGTCGGTGTGCCGGAGGACCTCGTTCATGCCGTCGACGGCGTAGGACATGGGCAGCACGTTGGAGATGGCTTCGAGGACGGGGTGCATGTTGTCCCTCGGGGTGAAGAGGCCGCAGAGGAGGAGCTGGGGGAAGATCACCGCGGGCATGAACTGGACGGCCTGGAACTCGGAGGCCGCGAAGGCGGAGACGAAGAGGCCGAGGGCGGTGCCGAGCAGGGCGTCGAGAAGGGCGACCAGCAGGAGCAGCCACGGGGAGCCGGTGACGTCGAGGCCGAGGGCCCAGAGGGCGAGGGCCGTGGCGAGGGCGGACTGGATGATCGCCAGGGTGCCGAAGGCGAGGGCGTAGCCCGCGATGAGGTCGCCTTTGCCGAGGGGCATGGCGAGGAGGCGTTCGAGGGTGCCCGAGGTGCGTTCGCGCAGGGTGGCGATCGAGGTCACCAGGAACATGGTGATCAGCGGGAAGATCCCGAGGAGCGAGGCGCCGATGTTGTCGAAGGTGCGCGGGCTGCCGTCGAAGACGTAGCGCAGCAGGAACAGCATCACGCAGGGGATGAGGATCATCAGCGCGATCGTGCGCGGGTCGTGGGCGAGCTGGCGCAGGACGCGGGCGGCGGTGGCGGTGGTGCGGGAGGCGTTCAGGGCGCTGGTGGGGGCGGGCCGGAGCGCCGGGGCGGTGGTGGTGCTCATCGGGTGGTCTCCTTCGCGGTCCCGCGGCCTGCGGCCTCGTCGACCAGGTGCAGAGGCCGCTTCGACGGTGTCGGCGCCGGTGCGGGCGCGCAGGGCGTCGGGGGTGTCGTCGGCGAGGATCTCGCCCTCGCGCATGAGCAGGAGGCGGTGGCAGCGCTCGGCCTCGTCCATGACGTGGGAGGAGATGAGGAGGGTGGCGCCGCGGGAGGCGGCGATGTCGTGGAAGAGGTTCCACAGGTCGCGGCGCAGGACGGGGTCGAGGCCGACGGTGGGTTCGTCGAGGACGAGGAGTTCGGGGGCGCCGAGCAGGGCAACGGCGAGGGAGACGCGGCTGCGCTGGCCGCCGGAGAGCTGGCCGGCGAGGACATCGGCGTGGCTGGTGAGGTCGACGTCGGCGATGGCTCGGGTGACCTCGTGGTGGCGGCGTTCGGCGGCGACGCGGCCGGGGGCGAGTATCGCCGCGAAGTAGGCGAGGTTCTGGCGGACGGTCAGGTCGTCGTAGACGGAGGGGGCCTGGGTCACGTAGCCGATGCGGGTGCGCAGGGCGGGGTGGCCGGCGGGGCGGCCGAGGACGTCGAGGGTGCCGGTGACCTTGGCCTGGGTGCCGACGATCGCGCGCATGAGGGTCGATTTGCCGCAGCCGGAGGGGCCGAGGAGTCCGGTGATCTGGCCGCGGGGGACGGTGAAGCGGAGGTCGCGCAGGACGGTGCGGGGGCCGCGGACGACGGTGAGGCCGTCGGCGCGGACGGCGGGTTCCCGGGCGCCGTGGGGGGGCTGTGGCGCCGTGCCGTCGGGAGGCTTGGAAACGTAATTCATCATGTGATGAATACTCCTCTCGGGGCTGGGGCGCGTCAAGTGGCGGCGGGGCGCAGGCGCGCGGCGGAGTGATCGGAGTCGGCGCGTCCGGTTTTCACGCTTCCGTTTGTGGAGGAAGGGAGTGCCCAGGCGCTGCGCTGCCAATTTCCCCCTCTGACAATGGATTTCACGTGTCGGGCCATAGGTCGCCGGAGGTGCCGCCGTCATGCGCCGTGGCAGACGCCAAGCCGATTTCTTCGCTTCCCTCGTCGTCTTCCTGGCCGCCCTGCCGCTGTGCGTGGGCGTGGCCATCGCCTCCGGAGTACCCGCGGAGCTGGGACTGGTCACCGGCGTCGTCGGCGGGCTGGTCGCGGGGGCGCTGCCCGGGAGCACCTTCCAGGTGAGCGGGCCGGCCGCGGGCATGACGGTGCTGGTGTACGAGGCGGTGCGGGCGTACGGGGTGCAGGCGCTAGGGGTGCTGGTGTGCGCGGCCGGGCTGGTGCAGATCGGGCTGGGAGCCGCGCGGCTCGGGCGGTGGTTCCGGGCGGTGTCCGTGGCCGTGGTGCAGGGGATGCTCGCCGGGATCGGACTCGTGCTGATCGCCGGGCAGGTGTACGCGTTGGGGGACGCGGCGGCGCCGGCGAGCGGGGCGGGGAAGGTCGTGGGGCTGGTGTCGCTGCCGGGGCGGGTGGATCCGGTGGCGTTGTCAGTGGGGGGTGCCACCATGGCCGTACTGCTGCTGTGGCCGCGGTGGCGGCGGGGTGCCCGGCTGGTGCCCGCGCCGCTGGTCGCGGTGGCCTTCGCGGCGGCGGTGACCGGGGTGTTCGACCTGGAGGTGCGGCGGGTCGAGGTGCGCGGGCTGCTGGAGGCGGTACGGCTGCCGGAGCTCGCGGATCTCGGGCGGCTGGCGGATGTGGGGGTGATCGGGACCGTTCTGGCCTTCGCGGTGATCGCGTCGGTGGAGTCGTTGTTCAGCGCGGCGGCGGTGGAACGGATGGGCACCGGGCCGCGCACCGACTACGACCGGGAGCTGATCGCGCAGGGCGCGGGGAACACGGTGTGCGGGGTGCTCGGGGCGTTGCCGATGACCGCGGTGATCGTCCGGAGCGCGGCTGGGGGTGCCCGGGCGCGGACCCGGGCGGTGCGGGTGCTGCACGGCGTGTGGCTGGTGGTGTTCACCTGCGGGATGCCCGGGGCGCTGGGGGTGATTCCGGTGGCGGCGCTGGCGGGGCTGCTGGTGCATGCGGGGTGCAGGTTGGTGCCGGTGCGGGAGTTGGGAGCGCTGTGGCGGGGACATCGGGGGGAGGTGGTCGTGCTCGGGGTGACCGCCGGGGCGATCGTCGTGGGGAACCTCTTCGAGGGGGTGCTGACTGGGCTGGCGCTGGCTGTGGCCAAGAGCGCGTGGGACGCCAGCCATGTGCACGTGGAGACCGAGGACCAGGGAGCGGCGGGGATCGTCGTCCGGCTGCGGGGGCATGCGACGTTCCTGCGGTTGCCGAAGCTGCTGGACGAGTTGGAGGCGCTGCCTCCGGATCGCCCGGTGCGGCTGGAGCTGGGCGGGCTGCGGCATGTGGACCACGCTTGTGCGGCCGCGCTGGAGGGGTGGCTGACGGGGCGGGGGCCGGGGGTGCGGGCCGGGGAGGGGCCCAACGCGGGATGAGAGCCTGCGGGGTCAGGGCCGTGGGGTGGTGGTGACCAGGAGTTCCACGTCGTAGACCTCCTCGACGGTGCCGTCCGGGAAGCGGCGCAGGAGGTGGTCGCGTTCCTCGGCGAGGAAGGCCGCGCTGCGGTCCGTGCCGAGGACCAGGAAGACCGAGTGGCTGCCGAGGTTGGCGAGATGGGTGTCGACCGGCACGCGGCGGCTCCAGCGGACGACCCTGCGGACGCACTCCGTGGTGACGGCGGCGGCCGCGACGGCCTCGGCTGCGGCCCTGGCCGCCGGGAGGAGGGTGGTGCGGGGGACGCGGGTCCCCCAGGCGACGACCACGTCATCGCCGTAGTGCCGCCGGACGCGGTCCGTCTGTTCGGCGATCCAGGGGACGTCCAGGGCGTCCCGGTTCCACCACAGCGCGAGCGCGCCGCCCGGCCGCAGCACCCGGACCGCCTCCGGCAGGGCGCGCGCGGGGTCGGTCCAGTGCCAGGCCTGGGCGTAGGTGACGAAGTCGGCGCGGGAGTCGGCGAGCGGGAGGGCGTTGCCGTCGCCGCGGACGAGCGGGATGCCGGGGTGGGCGCGGCGGAATTCGGTCGCCATGCCGTCACCGGGCTCCACGGCGACGACCTCGGCGCCGCGCCGGTGCAGGAGGGCCGTCGCTATGCCGGTCCCCGCGCCGATGTCCGCGACCCGGGCGCCGGCGAAGGAACGGCCGGCGATCTCCTCGATCGCGTCGAACAGGGCGGGCGGATAGGCGGGGCGGTGCGCGGCGTACTGGGCCGCGGCGGCGTTGAAGGAGTGGGCCCTGTCGGCGTGGGACGGCGGAGTCGGCATACGGCCATGGTGGCCGGGGAGGTGAGCGATGGCGGGCGGTTTCGGGAAAGCCCGGTGGGGCGCCTTGGGGGGGCGGGTCAGGCGCGGCGGTGCTTCCTCGACGGGTTGCCGGTGCGGCCGGTCAGGCGCGGCGGCGCTTCCTCGACGGGCCGCCGGTGCGACCAGTCACGCGCGGCGGCGCTTCCTCGACGGGCCGCCGGTGCGACCAGTCACGCGCGGCGGCGCTTCCTCGACGGGCCGCCAGGTGCGGCCGGTCAGGCGCGGCGGCGCTTCTTCGACGGGTTGCCGGTGCGGCGGGCGGTGCGTTGCTCGTACTGCTCGCGGGCCGTCTCGTACTCCCGGCGGTGCAGTTTCTCGCCGGGCGCCTCGGTGAGGGAGCGGAAGAAGTAGGCGAGGAGGGAGCCGACGAAGCCGATGGCCAGCAGGCCGCGCAGGGAGGCCTGGCGCTCGGGGTCGGGGCGCTTGCCGAAGCTGTCCCAGGTGTGCCGGAACGCGAGCGCGCTGCACACCGCGAACATCACCACGACCAGGAGCGAGACCAGGTTGCCGGTGTTCGCGATCGCCAGGCCCTCGTACGCGAAGCGCAGCACCAGGCAGGAGACGACGGCGGCGGCGAGCGAGCCGGCCGAGGCGGCGGCCCGGCGCAGGGCGTAGCCGTTGTCGTGGTGCAGCCAGGTCGTGCCGAAGAAGCGGAGGGGCTCGGGGCGGGGGCCTGCCGCGCTGGGCTGGGAGCCCGCGGGGGTCGTCGTCGGGGTGCCGGTTTCGTCGCTCACGCGTCGATTATGGCTTCCGTGGGCCGACGGCCCGGGGGGCGGGCTCCCAGGGCGTCCGCGTTGTCAAAGACGGACGCCGGGGACGCCGGAGCCTCAGAGGCAGCGCGAGGCGACGTAGCCGTCGCTGCCCGTGTTCACGTAGGCGTCGGAGACGTACTCGCCCTGGCTGATGTTGTCCCAGATCTTCGAGGTGCCGTACGGGCCGGTGATCGTCTCGCCGGGACGCTGGCAGAAGATCGGGACGCGGGCGCCCTCGGCCAGCGTACGGACGAGCGGGTAGTTGGTGCCGGGGCCGCTTCGGACGTTGAGCCGGACGCCCGGGGCGACCGGGTAGTAGCGCACGGCCATCGTCGTGACGCCCTCGGCCGCCGTCTCGGCCTCGATGGCCTCGGCGACGCCGTCGACCTCTTCCACGTTGTCCACAGCCATGGAAAACCTCCCCCGTTGACCCATGGCTCGGGACGGCCATGGGGTCGCGTTGATTCCCTGGAATCGCGTCTCGAAACATATGTACGCAACTCGCACACGGAGGCTAGCAAGCCGCCTCGGTCCCGTACGAGTCATCGACTAGGCTCCGTGCGTCGCGCGCGCGGACGAAGAGCACGGGGGTGGTCCATGGCGCCACAGCGCAACACCGGAGCGGGCGCGGAAGCGGAACTTCCCGAGTACGCCGGTCACTACCGCCTGGAGTCCTGTCTGGGCTCCGGCGGCATGGGCGTCGTACACCTGGCGCGCAGCCCCTCCGGGATGAAGCTCGCGGTGAAGGTCGTGCACGCGGAGTTCGCCAGGGACCCCGAGTTCAGGGGGCGGTTCCGGCAGGAGGTGGCGGCGGCCCGGCGGGTCAGCGGCGCCTTCACCGCGCCGGTCGTCGACGCCGACCCGGAGGCCGAACGGCCCTGGATGGCCACGCTGTTCATCCCCGGCCCCACCCTGTCCGAGGAAGTGAAGCGGAACGGACCCATGCCCGCGGCCCAGCTGCGCCGGCTGATGGCGGGGCTGGCGGAGGCGCTGCGCGACATCCACCGGGTGGGCGTCGTGCACCGGGATCTCAAGCCGAGCAACGTGCTGCTCGCCGAGGACGGGCCGAAGGTCATCGACTTCGGCATCTCCCGGCCGAAGGACAGCGAACTGCGCACCGAGACCGGCAAGTTGATCGGGACGCCGCCGTTCATGGCACCGGAGCAGTTCCGGCGTCCGCGCGAGGTGGGGCCCGCCGCCGACATCTTCGCGCTCGGCTCGGTCATGGTGCACGCGGCGACCGGGCGCGGGCCGTTCGACTCCGACAGCCCCTATGTCGTCGCCTACCAGGTCGTCCATGACGAGCCCGATCTGACCGGCGTACCGGAGGGGCTTGCTCCGCTGGTGCTGCGCTGTCTGGCGAAGGAGCCCGAACAGCGGCCCACGCCGGACGAGTTGATGCGAGAGCTGCGGTCGGTCGCGGCCTCGTACGACACGCAGGCGTTCATACCGGCGCAGCGGGTGGGCGAGGAGGAGCCCCGGCAGCACCTCCCGGCACCCGCGGCCCCGCCGGACGCCGGGGCGGCGGCCGGGAGACTCCGGCTGCGGGGCCGTACCGGCCGCGGCGGGGATCCCGGTCCGGGCGGGCATTCCGGTCCGGGCAGGGAACCCCGTCCGGGCGGGGAACCCGGTCCGGGCGGCGAAGTCGCCGCGCGGCCCAAGCGCCGCCGCCTTGTTCTCGCCGCGCTCGCCGCCGCCGTCCTCGTGGGCGGTGCGCTGGTGTCGGTGCGAGCGCTCGGCGAGGCGCCCGAGGACACGTCGCCGCGTACGGCGACAGCCGGGTTCAGCGCGTGGGCGGCGAAGCCCACGACGCGGGGCGGGGCCGTACCGCAGTGCGCGTACGGCGCGGGGCTACTGCTGTGCTCCCGGCCCGGGCAGGTCTTCGCGCTCGACCCGGCCGACGGCACGCGCGCGTGGACGCGCACCGTCGCCACCGGCCCGACGAGCGGGCCGCCCGTCGTCTCGGGCGGCCTGGTGCAGCCCGACACGGACGGCGGCCGGCACCTCGCGGCTCTCGACCCCGCCTCGGGAGCGGAGGTCTGGCACCGGGACCTGCCGCGGCAGTCCGCGACGCGGTACGCCGGGGGCATGCTGCTGCTCACCCGCGCCGACGGAACGGTCACCGGGGTGGACAGCGCGACCGGCGAGACCCGGTGGAGCGCGCGGATACCGGGTCACGCCATGCCGTCCTTCGCGGCCTTTCCCGGAGACCCGCTGGCCTACACCGCCACCCCGTCCGGCGACGGCACGGGCACACGCGTCAGCGCGGTGGATCCGGCGAGCGGGAAGGTGCGCTGGACGGCCGTGCTGGAGGGCACGGTGAAGCCGGTCGGCACGGCGGAGGCGGAGGCGGAGCCCGGCTCCGGGTCCGGTACGCGCTCCGTCTACTTCACCGCCGTCGACTCCGTCTACGGCGACACGGACGCCGTCGTCCGGTACGACCCGGGGTCCCGCGCGGCGGACCGGGTGGCGCTGCCCGTGCCGCGGCAGGACACGCAGGCCGCCGTGTACGGCGATGTGGTGTACGTGCTGGGGGCGGGCGGTTCCCTGGAGGCCTTCGACCTGGCGCGCGGGAAGCGGCTGTGGCATCTGGAGACGTCCGTGAGCCGGGGCTCGGCGCCGGTCGCCGACGGCCGGCTGGTGTACTTCACCGCCGCCGACGGGCGGCTGATCGCCGTGGACGCCCGGGGCGGGGAGCTGGTCGGGCAGACGCCCGCGCGGCTGGGCACGGGCTCCGACAAGGTCGCGGGCGAGGTGCCCGCGCCGGTGCTGGTGGGCACGCGCGTGTACGCCGCGGCACCGGACGGCACGGTCTTCGGGGTGGACGGGCGGGATCCGGGCGCCTGGTGAGGCTACGGCGCCCGGTGAGGCCTCGGCGCCTGATGAGACTCGGTGCCTGGTGAGACTCGACGCCTGGTGAGACCTCGACGCAGCAAGCGGCGACGCAGCGAGCGGCCGCCCCCGGTCACGGAGGCGGCCGCTCAGTCGTACGACGGGGTCAGCCGAGCTTGCTGACGTCCCGGACCGCGCCCTTGTCGGCGCTGGTGGCCATCGCGGCGTACGCGCGCAGAGCGGCCGAGACCTTGCGGTCGCGGTTCTTCGGGGCGTAGACGCCGTTCAGGGCCTGCTCGCGGCGGGCCAGTTCGGCCTCGTCGACCAGCAGCTCGATCGAGCGGTTCGGGATGTCGATGCGGATGCGGTCGCCGTCCTCGACGAGCGCGATGGTGCCGCCGGACGCCGCCTCGGGGGACGCGTGCCCGATGGACAGGCCGGAGGTGCCGCCGGAGAACCGGCCGTCGGTGATCAGGGCGCAGGTCTTGCCGAGGCCGCGCCCCTTGAGGAAGGACGTCGGGTAGAGCATCTCCTGCATACCGGGGCCGCCCTTGGGGCCCTCGTAGCGGATGACGACCACGTCGCCGTCGGTGACCTGCTTGTTGAGGATCTTCTCGACGGCCTCCTCCTGCGACTCGCAGACGACGGCCGGGCCCTCGAAGGTCCAGATCGACTCGTCGACGCCGGCCGTCTTCACGACGCAGCCGTCGACCGCCAGGTTGCCCTTGAGAACGGCGAGGCCGCCGTCCTTGGAGTAGGCGTGCTCGGCGGAGCGGATGCAGCCGTTCTCGGCGTCGGTGTCCAGGGCCTCCCAGCGCTCCGACTGGGAGAAGGCCTCGGCGGAGCGGACGCAGCCGGGGGCGGCGTGCCACAGTTCGACGGCCTCGGGGGACGGGGAGCCGCCGCGCACGTCCCAGGTCTTCAGCCAGTCCGCCAGGGACGGGCTGTGGACCGCGTGGACGTCCTCGTTGAGCAGGCCCGCGCGGTGCAGTTCGCCGAGGAGGGCGGGGATGCCGCCCGCGCGGTGCACGTCCTCCATGTAGTACGTGCGGTCCTTGGCGACGTTGGGCGCGACCTTCGCCAGGCAGGGGACCCGGCGGGAGACGGCGTCGATCTCCTCCAGGCCGAACGGCACACCGGCCTCCTGGGCGGCGGCCAGCAGGTGCAGGATCGTGTTGGTGGAGCCGCCCATCGCGATGTCGAGGGCCATCGCGTTCTCGAAGGCCGCGAAGGTGGCGATGTTGCGGGGCAGGACCGAGTCGTCGTCCTGCTCGTAGTAGCGGCGGGTCAGGTCCATGACCGTGCGGGCGGCGTTCTCGTAGAGCGCGCGGCGGGCGGTGTGGGTGGCCAGGACCGAGCCGTTGCCGGGGAGGGAGAGGCCGATGGCCTCGGTCAGGCAGTTCATCGAGTTGGCGGTGAACATGCCCGAACAGGAGCCGCAGGTCGGACAGGCGTTCTCCTCGATACGGAGGATGTCCTCGTCCGAGATCTTGTCGTTCACGGCGTCGGAGATCGCGTCGACCAGGTCGAGCGTACGGACCGTGCCGTCGACGAGCGTGGCGCGGCCGGACTCCATGGGGCCGCCGGAGACGAAGACCGTGGGGATGTTCAGCCGCAGGGCGGCGTTCAGCATGCCCGGGGTGATCTTGTCGCAGTTGGAGATGCAGACCAGGGCGTCGGCGCAGTGCGCCTCGACCATGTACTCCACACTGTCCGCGATCAGGTCGCGGGAGGGCAGGCTGTAGAGCATGCCGCCGTGGCCCATGGCGATGCCGTCGTCGACGGCGATCGTGTTGAACTCGCGCGGGATGCCGCCCGCCTCCTTGATCGCCTCGCTGACGATCCGGCCGACCGGCTGGAGGTGGGTGTGGCCCGGCACGAACTCCGTGAAGCTGTTGGCGACCGCGATGATCGGCTTCCGGCCGATGTCCGCACCGGGTACACCGGAGGCGCGCATAAGGGCGCGGGCGCCCGCCATGTTGCGGCCGTGGGTGACTGTGCGGGACCTCAGCTCGGGCATCGTCGCTCGCTCCTTCAAGGTTCTCTGCCAGACAGTTCTGGATGAGTCAGAGAGTTCTGGATGAGTCGAGCGTACGCCGGGGGTACGACAGCCCGGGCGGGTGTCCGGAATGCGGGACGGGTGTCTCAGGGAATCGAAGGCTGGACTCAGTGGATCAGGGGTTGGTCAGATGCCCCTGCACCACCGGTGCGACCCGCTTGATGATCACTTCCACGTCGGTCGACGCCAGCGGCTCCAGCTTGATGACGTAGCGCAGCATGGCGACCCCGACCAGCTGCGCGGCCGCCAGCTCGGCGCGCAGCTCGGCATCGGGCAGGCCCAGCTGGGCGGCGACCCGGCGCAGCAGCTGACCGGCGACCAGGCGGCGGAAGACGGCGGCGGCCACCTCGTTGTTGACGGCGGACCGCAGCACGGCCAGCAGCGGCGTCCGGGTCACCGGGTTCTCCCAGATCCCGAACAGGAACCGCGCGAACCGCTCGCCGACCTCGTCGGCGGGCCCCTCGAAGATCACGTCCGGCGCCCTGAGGGCGGGCGCGAAGACGGTCTCCACCGCCGCCTGGAAGACCTGTTCCTTCGTGCCGAAGTAGTGGTGCACCAGCGCCGAGTCCACGCCGGCCGCCTTGGCGATGCCCCGTACGGACGTCTTCTCGTAGCCGCGCTCGGAGAACTCTTCGCGGGCCGCGGCCAGGATGCGGTCCCGGGTGTCGCCGGAGGCGGACTCGGTACGGCGGGGGCGGCCCCGGCGGCGGGCGGTCGCGTCGGTCATCGTCGGGGCACCTGTACCGCGGAGGCCAGATGGAGGCGGGTGAAGGCCAGGGCCTCCGCGAGGTCGGCCTCGCGCTCGGCGCCGGACATGGCGCGGCGGGTGTTGACCTCGATGACGACATGGCCGTCGAAGCCGGTCAGGGCAAGACGTTCCAGGAGCTCCGCGCAGGGCTGGGTGCCGCGGCCGGGGACCAGGTGCTCGTCCTTGTTGGAGCCGCCGCCGTCGGCGAGGTGGACATGGCCGAGACGGTCCCCCATGCGGTCGATCATCTGGAGGGCGTCGGTGCGGGCGGTGGCGGTGTGGCTGAGGTCGATCGTGAAGTGCCGGTAGTCGTCCTTGGTCACGTCCCAGTCGGGGGCGTACGCCAGCATCTCGCGGTCGCGGTAGCGCCAGGGGTACATGTTCTCGACGGCGAACCGCACATCCGTCTCGTTCGCCATCCGCCAGATTCCGGCGACGAAGTCACGGGCGTACTGGCGCTGCCAGCGGAACGGGGGGTGTACGACCACGGTGCTCGCGCCGAGTTTCTCGGCGGCCGCGCGGGCGCGCTGCAGCTTGACCCAGGGGTCGGTGGACCAGACGCGCTGGGTGATGAGCAGGCAGGGGGCGTGCACGGCGAGGATCGGGACGTGGTGGTAGTCGCTGAGCCGGCGCAGTGCCTCGATGTCCTGACTGACCGGGTCGTTCCACACCATGACCTC
Source organism: Streptomyces sp. NPDC030838 (assembly GCF_055572035.1). NCBI lineage: Bacteria > Bacillati > Actinomycetota > Actinomycetes > Kitasatosporales > Streptomycetaceae > Streptomyces > Streptomyces sp. NPDC030838. The sequence continues at coordinate 15,373 of NZ_JBVIED010000011.1, forward strand.
GACCCCGTCGTACCCGAGGCGCGCGGCGATCTCGAAGGCCGTCGCCGTCGACTCCGGATAGACCGAGGCCGTCGACAGGGCGACCTTCGCATCCGGGATGCGCACCACTGGTTCTGCCACGAAGGACAGGGTACGGTGCGCCGCTTGGCGCCGGGGGTGAGCCGCTGTGCGCCGCCCACGCGGGCGCGGCAATCGGCCACGCGCGCGTGGGGCGGCTCTTGGGTGGTTGGGCGGGCCGGCGGGGGCTGGTGACCGGGGATGGGCTACGGCGGGGGCGGCCGGTGCTCCGGCGATATGCGGGCGTATGGGTGGTTACGGGGAGCACGGAGAGCGGGGTGTGCGCCCGGCGCGCGGATGAGGGGGCGTGCGCCGGGGGTGGGGGCGCGGGGCGCATGCCTGGGGCGTGCGTGATGCCGGGTGCGGGGTGGCGTACTTCACGCACGCCGGCTGTCCGCGCGGGCCCCCACCTCACTCCCCCGGCATCGCGGGCCCCGCCTCACTCCCCCGGCATATGGTCCAGCCGTCGCAGGATGATGCCCTCCCGCAGCGCCCACGGGCAGATCTCCAGCGTCTCCACGCCGAAGAGGTCCATCGCGCCCTCGGCGACCAGGGCACCCGCGAGGAGTTGGCCCGCGCGGCCCTCGGAGACGCCGGGCAGTTCGGCGCGCTCCTCGGCGGTCATGGCGGCGAGGCGGGGGACCCAGGACTCCAGGGAGGCCCGCTTGAGCTCGCGCTGGACGTAGAGGCCCTCGGTGGAGCGGGCGGCGCCGCCGATGCGGGCGAGCTGCTTGAAGGTCTTGGAGGTGGCGACCACGTGGTCGGGAGCGCCGAAGCGGCTGAATTCGCCGACCGTACGGGCGATCTGGGCGCGCACGTGGCGGCGCAGCGCGCGGACGTCGTCGGGGGCGGGCGGGTCGCCGGGCAGCCAGGCGGAGGTGAGCCGGCCGGCGCCGAGCGGCAGGGAGACGGCCGCGTCGGGCTCCTCGTCGATGCCGTAGGCGATCTCCAGGGAGCCGCCGCCGATGTCCAGGACCAGCAGCTTCCCGGCCGACCAGCCGAACCAGCGGCGGGCCGCGAGGAAGGTCAGCCGGGCCTCCTCGGCCCCGGTGAGGACCTGGAGCTCGACGCCGGTCTCGTCCTTCACGCGCGCGAGGACCTCGTCGGCGTTGCCTGCCTCGCGCACGGCGGAGGTCGCGAACGGCAGCAGCTCCTCGACGCCCTTGTCCTCGGCGGCCTGGAGCGCGTCGTGCACGACGGCGATCAGCTTGTCGACCCCTTCGGGGCCGATGGCCCCGTGTTCGTCGAGGAGCTGGGCGAGGCGGAGCTCAGCCTTGTGCGAGTGCGCGGGCAGCGGGCGCGCGCCTGGGTGCGCATCCACCACCAGCAGATGCACCGTGTTCGATCCCACGTCGAGGACACCGAGTCTCATGTACGGAACGCTACTGCCCGCCGGAGCGGCGGCCTCCCCCGGAGCCGCTGAGGATCCGGTCCCGGCAGCCGCTCCGGTCGACTTACCCTGGTTCCGTGCCAAAGACGAAAAAGGCGAAGGACGAAAAGACGGCCAAGAAGTCCAAGAAGGACAAAAAGGTCCTGGGTTCTTCGTCGGCGACAGCAGCGAAGGACGCCCCGAAGAGGCCGAAGCAGGACCCGACGGCCGACGAGAAGGGCCTCGACTTCGCGCGCGCGTGGGTGGAGTTTCCTGATCCGGCAGACGACGAGCAGGTCTTCCGGTGCGATCTGACATGGCTGACCTCTCGCTGGAACTGCATCTTCGGAAGCGGCTGCCAGGGCATCCAGGCGGGCCGCGCGGACGACGGTTGCTGCACGCTGGGCGCGCACTTCTCCGACGAGGACGACGAGAAGCGGGTCGCCGAGCATGTGGCGAGGCTCACGCCGGAGATCTGGCAGCACCACGACGTGGGCATGGAGACGGGCTGGATCTCCGAGGACGACGAGGGCTCCCGGCAGACCCGCCCGTACCAGGGCTCGTGCATCTTCCAGAACCGGCCCGGCTTCGCGGGCGGCGCGGGCTGCTCGCTGCACATCCTCGCACTCAAGGAGGGCCGCGAGCCGCTGGAGACCAAGCCGGACGTCTGCTGGCAGCTGCCGGTCCGCCGGACCTACGAGTGGATCGACCGGCCCGACGACACCCGGGTGCTCCAGGTGTCGATCGGTGAGTACGACCGCCGGGGCTGGGGTCCGGGCGGCCACGACCTGCACTGGTGGTGCACGTCGGCGACCTCGGCGCACGGCGCGGGCGAGCCGGTGTACGTCTCCTACCGGGCGGAGCTGACCGAGCTGATGGGCAAGGCGGGCTACGACCGTCTGGTCGAGTTGTGCGAGCAGCGGCTGGCCTCGCAGCTGCCGCTGGTCGCGCCGCATCCCGCGGACCCGGTGGGCTGACGCCCGCGCGGCCGGCTGGTCCGCTGACGCCCGCATGGTCGGGCGGTCTACTGACGCCCGCGCGGTCGGCCGGTCTCCTCGCGCCTGCGCGGTCGGTCCGCCTGCCGACGCGCCCACCATCGGCCCGCCTGCCGACGCCCGCGCGGTCGGTCGGCGGGCTGACGCGGGGCGTATCAGGACGTGACCGGGCTCGGGTCGCCGCTGTCGCCGGGCGGCGGCGTCGAGCCCGCGGGCTCGGACGGGGAGGGCGCGCTGGGCGTGGGTTCCGGGTCGGGCGACGGGGGCGGGCTGCTGGACGGGGGCTCGGTCGGCGCGGAGGTCGTCGGCGTCGGAGCGGGGTCGTGCGACGGCGGCGGGTCGGCGGGCGTGCTCGGCATGGGGGCCGGGCCGGGGTCGGACGGGGTGGGCGCGGTGCCGTAGCCCGCGATGGAGACGACCGCGCCGGCGGGTGAGATCGCCACCCGCGCGGTCCAGTACCCGGACGGCTCGCGCAGATGGTCGACGTACACCTTGATCGTGATCGACTCACCGGGCCGCAGGGTGCCCGAGGACTGGCTGAAGTAGAGCCAGGAGGCGCCGGTGGACGCCGACCAGCGCACCGGGGAGTGGCCGACGGCGGTGAGGGTGACGAGCGTGGTGTCGCCACTGTGGCCGGCGGTGACCTCCAGCTGGCCGGCGCCCTTCTTCCCGGCCCCGGTGACGCTGACGACCTCGACGGAGACATCGGGTGCCGTGTCCTTGGAGAGGCGTCCGCCGGGGTGGGTGCTGGCGTTGCCGGCGTTCTCGTAGCCGCCGCCCGCCGCCTCGCTGCCGAGGCCGCCGACGCCGTCGTCGCGGCTGGCGGTGGCCCCGCGGCCGGCCTCGCCCTCGCCGGTGACGGAAGTGCCCCGGTAGGCGGTCCACAGGGCGATCACGGGGGCGGCGACGACGGTGGCGACGACGGTCGTGGTGACCGCACGCGCCCGGAGGCGGTCCCGGCGGGCGGCGCGGTCCTTGGGGTCCATGGGGAAGCCGCGCCGGTCGAAGCGGGGCGAGGCGGCTCCCCGCGCGCGCGGGTGGTGCGCCATGGCCCTGTGCAGGGCCGCGCGGGGCGCCTCCAGGACGGGCAGGGCGGCGGGGGTGACCGTGGCGCCGGGCCAGCGGCCGGGGACCGCGCGTTCGGCACCGCGACGGCAGCGCGGACAGTCGTCGACGTGCCGGACCAGCTCGCGGCGCAGGGCCGCGCTGAGGACGAGCCGGCGGTCGTCGGTGAGGCGGGCGACGCCCGGACAGCTGCCGGACTCCACGACGGCGAGGGCCGCGCGGGTGCGTTCCACCTCGCAGGCGGCGGCGGCCAGCAGCTCGCGGGCGGCGGCGGAGTCCATGCCGAGCACGGCGGCGACCTCGTGGGCGGCCAGGTGATGACGTACGGCGAGCTCCAGCGCCTCGCGCTGCTCCGGGGTGGTGCCGGCCGCCTCGGGCCAGGCGAGCAGGGCCAGTTCGCGCCGGCGCTGCTCCTGGACCTCCTCCGAGACCGGCGGGGCGGATGGCGCGGAGCGCTGGCGGGCGGGACTGTGGCGGCCCGCCGCGTGGGTGGCCTGACGTTTCTGCTTGGCCTCGGCCAGCTTGCGCAGACAGGCCCAGCGGGCCAGCGCGTACAGCCAGGCGCGGCGGTCCCCGGCCGTTTCGGGGGCGCGCTGGCCGCGCCGCTCGGCGACGGACAGCACCTCGCCGAGGGCGGCGGTGGCGGCGTCGTGGTCGCAGAGCACGGAGAGGCAGTAGGTGAACAGTCCGTCGAGGTAGGGCTCGTAGCGGGCGGGTGGACGGTGCGCGAGTGTGCGCGCCGCAGCGCGGTCGCGCGCCTCGCGGTGCACTCGGTGGGCGCCGGTGCTGCGGGTCGAGGTCTCCGGGCTGCTGCTCATCACCCGGCCGACCGTAGGCGGCCGGGGAAGGACCCTTCTGCCCCCTTGAGCACTTTTAATCCGTACGGGTGAAACGATCCCTCATAAGGGGACAGGAACCCCTCGTTCCGCGGCTGATTCCGGGTGCGCGGCGGCCGGTTCGAGGTGGGTGAGGCAGAACACACCGGTGCTCGCACCGGGGCGCGGCCCGGTCGGCGCAGCCCGGCGGCGGCCGCGTTGTCAGTGCGGCCGGTTACGGTTTCGTCCATGGCTGCCCGTACGAAGACCACCAAGGACCGCCCGTCCTACCGCTGCACGGAGTGCGGCTGGCAGACGGCGAAGTGGCTCGGCCGCTGCCCCGAGTGCCAGGCATGGGGGACGGTCGAGGAGTACGGCGCGCCCGCGGTGCGGACCACGACGCCGGGCCGTGTCACCACCTCCGCGCTGCCGATCGGCGAGGTCGACGGCCGCCAGGCCACCGCCCGCCCCACCGGCGTACCCGAGCTGGACCGGGTGCTCGGCGGCGGGCTGGTCCCCGGCGCGGTGGTGCTGCTCGCGGGCGAGCCCGGCGTCGGCAAGTCGACGCTGCTGCTGGACGTGGCGGCCAAGTCGGCGAGCGAGGACCACCGGACGCTGTACGTCACGGGCGAGGAGTCGGCGAGCCAGGTCCGGCTGCGTGCCGACCGGATCAACGCCCTCGACGAGCATCTGTATCTCGCCGCCGAGACCGATCTGTCCGCCGTCCTCGGCCATTTGGACGCGGTGAAGCCCTCGCTGCTGATCCTCGACTCGGTGCAGACGGTGGCCTCCCCGGAGATCGACGGCGCCCCGGGCGGCATGGCCCAGGTCCGCGAGGTGGCCGGAGCCCTGATCCGGGCCTCCAAGGAGCGCGGCATGTCCACGCTCCTGGTGGGCCATGTCACCAAGGACGGCGCCATCGCCGGCCCCCGCCTGCTGGAGCACCTGGTGGACGTCGTCCTGCACTTCGAGGGCGACCGGCACGCCCGCCTGCGCCTGGTGCGAGGCGTCAAGAACCGCTACGGCGCCACGGACGAGGTCGGCTGCTTCGAACTGCACGACGAGGGCATCACAGGCCTCGCCGACCCGAGCGGACTTTTCCTGACACGTCGTGACGAACCGGTCCCCGGCACCTGCCTGACCGTCACCCTGGAGGGCCGCCGCCCCCTGGTCGCCGAGGTCCAGGCGCTCACCGTCGACTCCCAGATCCCCTCCCCCCGCCGCACCACCTCCGGCCTGGAGACCTCCCGGGTCTCGATGATGCTGGCCGTCCTGGAGCAGCGGGGCCGGATCAGCGCCCTGGGCAAGCGGGACATCTACTCCGCGACGGTCGGCGGCGTGAAGCTCTCCGAGCCGGCCGCCGACCTCGCGATCGCCCTCGCCCTCGCCTCGGCCGCGAGCGACACCCCGCTGCCGAAGAACCTCGTCGCGATCGGCGAGGTGGGCCTCGCGGGCGAGGTCAGACGGGTCACGGGGGTCCAGCGCCGGCTCGCCGAGGCACACCGTCTGGGCTTCACCCACGCCCTCGTCCCGGGCGACCCGGGCAAGATCCCTCCCGGTATGAAGGTCCTGGAAGTCGCCGACATAGGGGACGCCCTGAGGGCCCTCCCCCGCTCCCGTCCCCGAGAGGCCCCCCGGACGACGGAGGACCGCCGGTAGACTTTGCCCTGGTCTCGCCCGTCCGTACGAACCGAGTGCGCGTTGCGGGAGCGCCCCAGAACCTGCGACCGGAGGAGTGCAGTGGCAGCCAACGACCGGGCAGCAGCTCCCGGAAAGTCCGGTGGGAGTTCCGGTGCCGATGGCCTGATGCGCGCCTCACTGAGCGCCGTGGCTCCCGGCACGGCCCTGCGCGACGGCCTCGAGCGCGTGCTGCGCGGCAACACCGGCGGCCTGATCGTGCTCGGCTCCGACAAGACCGTCGAGGCGATGTGCACGGGCGGGTTCGTCCTCGACGTCGAGTTCACCGCGACCCGGCTGCGCGAGCTGTGCAAGCTGGACGGCGGCATCGTGCTGTCGTCGGACCTGTCGAAGATCCTGCGGGCGGGCGTCCAGCTGGTGCCGGACCCGACCATCCCCACGGAGGAGACGGGCACACGCCACCGCACGGCGGACCGGGTGTCCAAGCAGGTCGGCTTCCCGGTGGTCTCCGTCTCCCAGTCGATGCGCTTGATCGCCCTCTACGTCGACGGGCAGCGCCGCGTTCTGGAGGACTCGGCGGCGATCCTGTCCCGCGCCAACCAGGCCCTCGCGACTCTGGAGCGCTACAAGCTCCGTCTCGACGAGGTCGCGGGCACGCTCTCGGCGCTGGAGATCGAGGACCTCGTGACGGTCCGGGACGTCTCCGCCGTCGCCCAGCGCCTGGAGATGGTGCGCCGGATCGCGACCGAGATCGCCGAGTATGTGGTGGAGCTGGGCACCGACGGCCGCCTTCTCGCCCTCCAGCTGGACGAGTTGATCGCCGGCGTGGAGCCGGAGCGGGAGCTGGTCGTACGGGACTATGTGCCCGAGCCGACCGCCAAGCGCTCCCGTACGGTCGACGAGGCGCTGTCCGAGCTGGACGCGCTCACCCACGCCGAGCTGCTGGAACTGCCCACGGTGGCCCGCGCGTTGGGGTACACCGGCTCGCCCGAGACCCTGGACTCCGCGGTGTCGCCGCGCGGTTTCCGGCTGCTGGCCAAGGTGCCGCGGCTGCCCGGCGCGATCATCGACCGGCTGGTGGAGCACTTCGGCGGGCTGCAGAAGCTGCTCGCCGCGAGCGTGGACGATCTCCAGACCGTGGACGGCGTGGGCGAGGCCCGGGCGCGCAGCGTGCGGGAGGGGCTGTCGCGGCTGGCGGAGAGCTCGATTCTGGAGCGGTACGTCTGAGCGACGGACCCCACGGACACCAAGAGGGCCGCACCCGGACGGGTGCGGCCCTCTTCATCGTCTCCTTCAGTCCGCGTCCAGCACGAACGACGTCTGCACCTTCGCAAACCCCGCGGCCTTGGCCTCCAGCAGATACGTGCCCGGCTTGGCCGACCCCGCCGGAGGCGTGGCGCACTCCGGGGCGCTCGGCTTGCGGTCCCACTCGACGGTGTAGGTGACGCCGCTGCCGGCCGGGACCCGGTAGAGCAGGCGGGCGGCGCCCTTGGGGCAGTCGGCGGACGACCAGTACGCGTCGTCACCGTCGGCCTGAGTGATCGTCAGGACCGCGCCGCGCGGGCCGAGATCGAGCTTGCAGTCGCTGCCGGAGGTGTTCCTCGCGGTGATCCGGAACGCGGGCGTCTGGTCCGGCGAGTAGGAGTTGCGGACGCTGCGGACGCTCAACTTGACCGCGCCGGGCGTGCAGTTGGGGAGCGAGGAGCCCGAGGGCAGCGCGTCGCCCGCGCCGACGTCGACGGCCACGGCGCCGGAGCCGGACCCGCCCGCCGTACCGTCCGTGCCGTCGGCGCCACCGGAGTCACCGGCGCCCGAGCCGGCACCGGCCCCGTCGCCCGACCCGTCGCCGGAGCCGTCACCCGAGCCGTCGCCGGAGCCGCCCGAGTCACCCGATCCGCTGGAGTCGCCGCTGCCCGACTCGTCGCGCCCGCCCGGGTGTTCGGTGATCGCGGGTCCGGAACCGGACGGTCCGGCGGTGATCGTGGGCAGGGGGTTCTTGTCGTTGGAACCGCCGGCGTTGTTGCTGCCGCCACCGTCGCCCGAGGTGACGATCCAGGTGATCAGCAGCGCCAACAGGGCGACCACGGACAGCAGGACCACCCTCCGTCGCCAGTAGATGGAGGAGGGAAGCGGCCCGACCGGATTGCGCAGAGATCCCACGGCGCAAACTGTACGAGAGATCGGCGCGTTCGCTTGCCCCACCCGCCGCCCCGGGTCACAACTTTTCCGGATCATCATTCCGGAATCAGCCGTTCCGCAGCCGCCTCAGGACGGGCCCCCGGATCCGCCGCGTTCGCAATCGCGCGCCTTGCACCTCTGGCCACAGCTCACCCGCCGCCAGGCCTCGCACCGCCCCAGACCGCCCAGGCCGCCCCAGACCGCCCAGGCCGCCCCAGGCCGCCCCGACCCGCCCCACCCGCCATAACCCCGACACCCCGCCTCCGGCATGGCAGGATCGGAAGGCCATGACTGCGCCCACGAAGCCCCCGCACAGCATCACCCCCGACATCCCGCACGGCGCCCACGGCAGTGCCGCCGACGCCGCCCCCGGCGAGGGCCTGCACGCCCCCGTCATCACCTGGTTCGACGAGCACGCGCGTGACCTGCCCTGGCGGCGCCCGGAGGCCGGGCCGTGGGGCGTGATGGTCAGCGAGTTCATGCTCCAGCAGACCCCGGTCAACCGCGTCCTGCCCGTCTACGAGCAGTGGCTGGCGCGCTGGCCACGCCCCGCCGACCTCGCCAAGGAGGCCCCCGGCGAGGCGGTCCGCGCCTGGGGCCGGCTCGGCTACCCGCGCCGCGCCCTGCGCCTGCACGGCGCCGCGGTCGCCATAACGGAACGGCACGGCGGCGACGTACCGACCGACCACGCGCAGCTCCTCGCCCTGCCCGGCATCGGCGAGTACACGGCCGCCGCGGTCGCCTCCTTCGCCTACGGGCAGCGGCACGCCGTGCTCGACACCAATGTGCGCCGGGTCCTCGCCCGCGCGGTCACCGGTGTGCAGTACCCGCCGAACGCCACCACCGCCGCCGAACGCCGGCTGGCCCGCGCGCTGCTGCCCGAGGACGAGCGGACCGCCGCCCGCTGGGCCGCCGCGTCCATGGAACTGGGCGCGCTGGTGTGCACCGCCAAGAACGAGACCTGCCACCGCTGCCCGATCGCCGCGCAGTGCGCCTGGCGGCTCGCGGGCAAGCCGGAGCACGACGGCCCGCCGCGCCGCGGTCAGACGTACGCAGGGACCGACCGCCAGGTCCGCGGCAAGCTGCTCGCCGTCCTGCGCGAGGCGCACGCGCCCGTCCCGCAGGCCGCCCTGGACCGGGTGTGGCACGAGCCGGTGCAGCGCGCCCGGGCACTCGACGGCCTGGTCGCCGACGGCCTGGTCGAGCCGCTGCCGGGCGGGATGTACCGACTGCCGCTGAGCTGACCGCCGCAACACAAGCAACACGGCGCACCGCGTCGGCGACGGGTCAAATCACCACACAACGCCCTCAAACGCCCGTCCCCTTTACCCCGTTCCTACTTTCGTTACACAACCGACGGACAGCCGATTGACAGTCGCAGGCTGCTTCGGACAGCCCCGTGACAACGCCTCCGTAGCTTCATTGCCGTACCCGACAGGGACGGGACTGAGCAGGACAACGGGGATTCGGAGGCGGTTGATCATGGCGCAGGGCGAGGTGCTCGAGTTCGAGGAGTACGTCCGCACCCGGCAGGACGCGCTGCTGCGCAGCGCCCGGCGCCTGGTCCCGGACCCGGTCGACGCGCAGGACCTGCTCCAGACGGCGCTGGCGCGGACGTACGGCCGCTGGGACGGCATCGCGGACAAGCGGCTGGCGGACGCCTATCTGCGCCGGGTCATGATCAACACGCGGACCGAGTGGTGGCGGGCCCGGAAGCTGGAGGAGGTGCCGACCGAGCAGCTGCCGGACGCCTCCGTGGACGACTCCACCGAGCAGCACGCGGACCGTGCCCTGCTGATGGACGTGATGAAAGTGCTCGCCCCGAAGCAGCGGAGCGTGGTCGTCCTGCGACACTGGGAGCAGATGTCCACGGAGGAGACGGCCGCGGCCCTCGGCATGTCGGCCGGAACGGTCAAGAGCACGCTGCACCGGGCGCTCGCCCGGCTCCGCGAGGAGCTGGAGGCCCGCGATCTGGACGCACGCGCGCTGGAGCGTGAGGAGCGGGAGCGGTGCGCGGCCTGACCGGCGCGGAATCGACCAACACAAGTCCTGGCGATCAAGGTGTCCGGGCGGCGGGCAAGGCTGTGGTCTTACTCGCCGCCCTCGCCCTGTGTCTGGCCGCCTGTGCCACCGGCGGCACGGGCGCGCGGGACGAGGGGCCGGCGTACGTCGGCTCGGCGGCGGGCGCCGGGACCGCGCCGTCGGTCCAGCCCTCCCCGTCCGCCACGCCGAACCGGATGGACGCGGTCCGGCTGGTGCGCAGCGACCCGCGGGTCTCCGCCTCGGTCAAGCGCGAGCTGAGGCCGTGCGTCCCCGACGAGTACCCGGTCGACGTGTCGTACGGCGACCTGACCGGCGGATCCGCGGACGATCTCGTCGTCAATGTGCTGACCTGTGGTGACGCGGTGGGCGTCGGATCGTATGTGTATCACCGCGTGGACGGCCGGTACGAGAATGTCTTCGGGGCCGAGGAGTCCCCGGTGTACGCGGAGATCGACCGCGGCGACCTGGTCGTGACCCGGCAGGTGTACGAGAAGGGCGACCCCGTCTCGAATCCCTCCGGCGAGGTGGTGATCACCTACCGCTGGGCCGGGAGCCGCTTCGCCGAGGAGTACCGCGCGCACAACGAGTACGGCAGCACCGTCGGGGGCGACCTCTCCCCGGCACCCGAGAGCAACTGACGCACCGAGCCACTGACCAGTATCGACGGAGCAACCGGATGGCAGACCAGACCCACGTCCTGTTCGTCGAGGACGACGACGTCATCCGCGAGGCCACCCAGCTCGCCCTGGAGCGGGACGGCTTCGCGGTCACCGCCATGCCCGACGGGCTGTCGGGACTGGAGGCGTTCCGCGCCGACCGCCCCGACATCGCCCTGCTGGACGTCATGGTGCCGGGCCTCGACGGGGTGAGCCTGTGCCGCCGTATCCGCGACGAGTCGACCGTACCGGTGATCATGCTGTCCGCGCGGGCGGACGCCATCGATGTCGTGCTGGGCCTGGAGGCGGGCGCGGACGACTACGTCACCAAGCCGTTCGACGGTGCCGTGCTGGTCGCCCGGATCCGCGCGGTGCTGCGCCGCTTCGGCCACGCGAGCGGTGGCGACCGGGCCGACGAGTCCGCTGCCGCGGCGTCCGGCGGAGTGCTGACCTTCGGCGACCTGGAGATCGACACCGAGGGCATGGAGGTGCGCCGGGCCGGGCAGCCGGTGGCGCTGACGCCGACCGAGATGCGGCTGCTGCTGGAGTTCTCCGCCGCGCCGGGCACCGTGCTCTCCCGCGACAAGCTGCTGGAGCGGGTCTGGGACTACGGCTGGGGCGGGGACACCCGGGTCGTCGACGTCCATGTGCAGCGGCTGCGCCAGAAGATCGGCCAGGACCGGATCGAGACGGTCCGCGGCTTCGGCTACAAGCTGAAGGCCTGAGCGGGGGCTGTCGACGTCATGCGGGGGATCAGACGCTTGACCGCCCGACGCGCGGACAACCACGCGGACCGCGGCGCGGGCTCCGGAGCGGGAGCGGGTTCCGGAGCGGGGATCGGCGCGGGGACCGGAGCGGGGACCGGCGCGGGTTCCGGAGCCGGGATCGGCGCGGGCTCGGCAGCGGGGACCGGCGCGGGTTCGGGAGCGGGGACCGGCGCGGGTTCCGGAGCCGGGATCGGCGCGGGCTCGGGAGCGGGGACCGGCGCGGGTTCCGGAGCCGGGACCGGCGCGGGCTCGGAAGCGGGGATCGGCGCGGGTTCCGGAGCCGGGACCGGCGCGGGCTCGGAAGCGGGGACCGGCGCGGGGACCGGCGCGGGGACCGGAGCCGGGACCGGCGCGCGCGGCGGCACAGGCCCCGGCGCGGACAGCAGCGCGCATGCCGGCACGGGCTCCGGTGCGCGCTCCGGCGTGGACGCCGGCACGGGCTCCGGCACGGGCTCCGGTGCGGGCTCCAGTGTGGGCGACCACCCGCGCCTCACCCCCGGGCCCGGCGCCCGCAGCGCGCACGCCGGCACGCACTCCGGTGCAGGCGATCGCGCGCACCGTGCCGCAGGCCCCGCCGCAGGCATCCGCGCGCGGCTCGGCCAGCGGCTCGGTCCCGGGCTGCCCAGTGAGCTGCGCACCGGGCTGCGCTGGAAGCTCAGTGCGGCGATCGCGCTGGTCGGCGCACTGGTCGCGATCACGCTCAGCCTGGTCGTGCACAACGCGGCCCGGGTCTCGATGCTGGACAACGCGCGCGACCTGGCGGACGAGCGCATCCAGATCGCCCAGCGCGATCTCGCGGACGTGCAGATCGCCGAGCACACCTTCGACCTGTCCAACCGGGCCAACTTCGCCAACGTCAAGATCGACGACCCGAACCTGCCCGCCGAGCTGCGGGCGAAGGTCGAGGCGGGCCGCCGGGCGACGTACGTGTCCGACCCACCGGGCGGCGCGCCGGATATATGGGCCGCCGTACCGCTCGCCGACGGGCATGTGCTGTCCCTGCACACCGGGCTCACCGAGCGCAGCACCGACATCCTCAACGACCTCGACCAGGCCCTGGTCATCGGCTCGATCGCGGTGGTCCTCGGCGGCAGCGCGCTCGGCGTGCTGATCGGCGGACAGCTGTCGGGCCGGCTCCGCAAGGCGGCCGCCGCCGCGAACCGGGTCGCCAAGGGCGAGCCGGACGTCCGGGTGCGGGAGGCGATCGGCGGGGTCGTACGCGACGAGACCGACGACCTCGCACGGGCCGTGGACGCGATGGCCGACGCGCTCCAGCAACGGCTGGAGGCCGAGCGCCGGGTCACCGCCGACATCGCGCACGAGCTGCGCACCCCGGTGACCGGACTGCTCACGGCCGCCGAGCTGCTGCCGCCGGGCCGCCCCACGGAGCTGGTGCTGGACCGGGCGAAGGCCATGCGCACCCTGGTCGAGGACGTCCTGGAGGTGGCCCGGCTGGACGGGGCGTCCGAGCGGGCCGAGCTGCAGGACATCATGCTGGGCGAGTTCGTGGCCCGGCGGGTGGCGGCGAAGGACCCGGACATCGAGGTGCACGTGGTGCACGAGTCGGAGGTCACCACCGATCCACGGCGCCTGGAGCGGGTGCTGTTCAATCTGCTCGCCAACGCCGCCCGGCACGGCAGGCCGCCCGTCGAGGTCACGGTCGAGGGCCGGGTGATCCGGGTCCGCGACCACGGGCCGGGCTTCCCCGAGGATCTGCTCGCCGAGGGCCCGAGCCGCTTCCGCACCGGCAGCAAGGACCGCGCCGGGCACGGCCACGGGCTGGGCCTGACCATCGCCGCAGGTCAGGCGCGGGTGCTGGGCGCCCGGCTGACGTTCCGCAACGTACGGCCCCCCGGCGCGCCCCCGCACATCCCGGCCGAGGGCGCGGTCGCCGTGCTGTGGCTGCCGGAGCACGCGCCGACGAACACGGGCAGCTATCCGATGCTGCCGCTGTCGGAGGGGTAGCCCCCTCGCCCAGCCCCTAGGGCCGCGCTCAGCCGAAGTCCTTCGAGAAGTCCAGCTCCTCGTTGCGCTCGGTCAGCGAGTACCAGTTGCCGTTGTCGTCACGGAAGATCGCCTCGATGCCGTACGGCCGCTCCTGGGGCTCCTGGATGAACTCGACCCCGCGGGCCCGGAACGTCTCGTAATCGCCACGGCAGTCGTCGGTGCGGAACGCCCCGGCGCCGATGACGCCCTTGCCGACCAGCTTCTTCAGCGCCTCGGACGACTCGGCGTCGAGGCCGGGGCCGTCCAGGCTCATCAGGGCCAGCTCGACGTCCGGCTGCTCCTTGGCGCCGACGGTGACCCATCGCATGTCGCCCATCGGGACCTCGCTGCGCACCTCGAAGCCGAGCTTCTCGGTGAAGAAGGCCTTCGTGCGCTGCTGGTCGAAGGTCCATACGGTGGTGATGCCCAGGCCGGTGATCATGGCTCTGCTCTCCTGTCCGGTGTCGGTCTCTGCTCGTCACCGTAGGCAGGGCGAACCTCAGGGCGCTTCTTCGGAATTGCGGTCCTCCGCGACGGCGCGCTGGGGGAAGCCGCCCGCCCACAGCAGCGCGTAGCACCCGGGTATGAGGGAGGCGCCCGCACCGACGTACCGCGCGCGGTACTCGCTCGGGGTGAGTCCGGTGCGGGCCTTGAAGCGGGTGGAGAAGGTGCCGAGGCTGCTGAAGCCGACCAGGTGGCAGATCTCGGTGACCGACAGGTCGGCGGCGCGCAGCAGTTCCTCGGCCCGCTCGATGCGGCGGTGCGTCAGATACTGGCCGGGCGTCTCGCCGTATGCCGCCTTGAACGCCCGGACGAAATGGAACCGGGAGTATCCGGCATGGCCGGCCACCGCGGCGAGGTCCAGTCCGGGGTCGGACCAGTCGCGGTCCATGGCGTCCTTGGCGAGCCTCAGCGGCCGCATGGTGTCCATACGCCGATGGTGGCACGCGGCACTGACAACGGCCCCGGGCGCTGTGGTGCGCCCGGGGCCGTCGGCGGAGATCAGCCGGTGAGGTGGTCTCAGAGGGCCAGACCCTTGGCGCGCAGGAAGGCGACCGGGTCGATGGCCGTGCCGTAGTTCGGGGTCGTGCGGATCTCGAAGTGCAGGTGCGGACCGCTGGAGTTGCCGGTGTTGCCGGACAGGGCGATCTGCTGGCCGGTCTTGACGATCTGGCCGGCCCGAACGTTGACCTTGGACAGGTGGGCGTACTGGGAGTACGTGCCGTTGCCGTGCTTGATGACGACGGCGTTGCCGTACGCGGGACCGTCACCGGCGCCGTTGCCGCCGGCCTTGACGACGGTGCCACCGTGGGCGGCGACGACCTTGGTGCCGGTCGGCACCGCGAAGTCCTGGCCACTGTGGGTGGACTGCCAGCGGGCGCCGTTCTGCGCGAAGCTGGCGGTCTTGGTGTAGCCCTTCACCGGGGCGACCCAGGAGCCGGCCTTCTTGGCGACGGCCGAGGTCTTCGTGGCGGCCGGGGCGGCGGAGGGCGCGGCGGCCGCGACCCCGGCCCCCAGCACGGCCGAGGCACCCAGGCAGGCGGCCAGTACGGCCGCGCGGGTGCGGAGCTGGGCCGTACGGGAAGAACGGGACGTGACGCGGGACATGCGGTACCTCGGAAGGTCGGGGGCAGAGAGAACCACCCGGCGCACAGATGGCGGCTCCGGATGGCCATCCCTTGGTAACCCGGCCCTCCACAAAGGCCAAAAACCGTGATCTACGACCCGAGCTAGTAATTACCCCCGAAACTTCCTGACTCTTGACAGAGCCCTCATTCGGGACGAAGTACCCCAGACGTCGATTCCAGCCAAGGGGTTCCGGGAGGAGCGTCCTTTTTGCCCGAATCGGCGTTTCCACTATTCCGGCTAGTACCGGACAAATCGCCTGTGCGGCATGTCACGGAGCGACGAGATCGATGACCCTCCGAATGTGACGGGCGCTACGCTCCTGGTCAGACGGGGTGTCGACGGATTTCGGGGGAGACCGGCGTGGAACCGACGGCCATCGGGGTCAGGCTGGCGTCCGGCATTGTGACGCCGCTCATACGAAGGCTGTTCGTGAGCGAGGGACCGGGCGCCGGGCTGGTGGACCGGCCGGTGCGGATCTCGGGCCATGTGTCGTTCCGCGGCGAGAAGCGGCGGCTCGGCCGGACGGACGTCCAGCGGCTGGCCGCCGAACTGGTCCGGCAGGCCCTGGCGGCCGGGGAGCGCCCGCTGCCCGCCGACGAGGAGCAGGCCGTCGTACACGCCCTCGCCGACACCCTCTATGCCCTCGGCGACCTCACCATGACCGACGTCCAGGCCGTGGAACTGGGCCCCGAGGCCCTGGCCGACCGGCTGCGCCGCGCCGCCGGCGACCCGGCCCGCCACCTCTCCCGCGACGCGGGCCTCTTCCTCGACCGGCTGCTCGTCACCGCCTGTCTGCACATCCTGCATTTCTTCAGCCAACGATCCACCTTCGTAGCCCGCACCCTGGTCGAGCAGACCCGCCGCCAGCGCGAGCTGCTGACCCGGATCGACGAGCTGATCGCCCGCACCCCGCCGCCCGCCGCCGGCGACCAGGCCTTCGAGCAGCGCTATCTCTCCTACGTCGCCACCCGCCACGCCCACCTCACGATCTACGGCATCGACCTGGTCGACTCCCCCGACCGCTGGCCCCTGGACGCCGCCTACCTGAGCCTCACGGCCCTGCATCCCGACGACGGGGACGGTCGCTCCGGCGGCCCGGACGGCGGTCCCGTCGTCTCCGCCGCCACCGCCCTGCCCGCCGACCGGGCGCTCGACGGGCACGACCGGGTGCTGCTGCGCGGAGTCGCCGGTTCCGGCAAGACCACGCTGGTGCAGTGGCTCGCGGTCACCGCGGCCCGGGGCGAGCGCGACGACGCGGGGCGGGGCGCCGGCGCGCCCTGGGGCCGGATCCCGTTCGTACTGCCCCTGCGCACCCTGGTCCGCCGCCCCGACGGCCTCCCCGCGCCGGACGCCTTCCTCGCCGCCGTACGCGTCCCCTTCCACGCCACCCAGCCCGACGGCTGGGCCGACCGGGTGCTCGGCGACGGTCGCGGGCTGCTCCTCGTCGACGGCATCGACGAGATCCCCGAGCGGGAGCGCGAGCGGACCCGGCGCTGGCTGAGCGACCTGCTGGACGTCTATCCAGGCAACCAGTGGCTGGTCACCTCGCGCCCCTCCGCCGTCCGCGCGGACTGGCTCGCCGCCGACGGGTTCACGGAACTCGCGCTCACCCCGATGAGCCGCGACGACGTGGCCGCGTTCGTCTCCCGCTGGCACCGGGCCGCGCGGGCCGGCGCCCCCGATCCGGACGTCCTAGACGGCTACGAACGCACCCTGCTCGACGCCCTCCGTACCAAGCCCGACCTCGGCCGCCTCGCCACCAACCCGCTGATGTGCGGCCTGATCTGCGCCCTGCACCGCGACCGGCGCGGCTATCTCCCGCACGGCCGGAAGGAGCTGTACGACGCCGCGCTGTCGATGCTGCTCGCCCGCCGGGACGAGGAGCGGGACATGATCACCCCCGGTGACGGCGTCCACCTCACCGAACTCCCCCAGATCCAGCTCCTCCAACGCCTCGCCTACTGGCTCATCCGCAACAACCAGTCCGAGCTGGACCGCGATCGCGCCGTACGGATCGTCGCCGACGTGCTGCCCGCCCTCCCCGCCGCGGCCGCCCAGGGCGACGCCGAGAAGATCCTCGGCCATCTGCTGCTGCGCAGCGGTCTGCTCCGCGAACCCGCGGTGGGGACCGTGGAGTTCGTGCACCGCACCTTCCAGGACTACCTCGGCGCCCGGGCCGCCGTGGAGGACGGGGACTTCGGGCTGCTGGTGCGGGGCGCGGCGGACGAGCAGTGGGCGGACGTGATCCGCATGGCCGTCGCCCACGCCCGGCCCCGCGAACGCGCCGACCTGCTGCGCGACCTGACCGCGGCCGCGGACCGGCTGGAGGGTTCCGCGAGCACCCGCGTACGGCTGCTGGCGCTGGCCTGCCTGGAACACGCCACGCAACTCGACCCGGACGTGCGCGCCGAGGCCGAGCGGCGGGCCGCCACGCTGATCCCGCCCCGCACCACCCAGGAGGCCCGCGCCCTGGCGGAGGCCGGACCGCTCGTCCTGGAGCTGCTGCCGGGTCCGGAGGGCCTGAGCGACGAAGAGGCACTGGCGGTCGTCGTCACGGCATCGCTGATCGGCACGGAGGCGGCACTTCCGATGCTGGCCCGGTTCCGTGAGCACGCGTCGCTGGACGTACAGGCACAGCTCAGCTGGACGTGGCACCGCTTCCCGACGCGGTCGTACGGCGAGGAGGTGATCGCACATCTGGCCGAGCATGTGCTGTTCTTCGCCGCCCACTCCGCGGAACATCTGCGGTTCCTGCGGGAGCTGGGCGGGCGGCACCTGATCCAGCTGGCCGGTTCCATCGGTGCGGCAGAGATCGCCGCCTCCCTACCGCCCCACCGGACGATGAAGCTGGTGATCCGGGACAACCACGAGCTGCGGGACCTGGAGTGCCTGTCCGCCCTGCGCGAGCTCACCTACCTGGACATCAACCGCTGCAAGTCCGTCCGTGACATCACCCCGTTGGTGGGCCTGCCCCTGAGCTGGTTGTCCCTGCACCTGCTGCCCGGCCTGGAACGGCCGGGGGCGCTGGCCCCGCTCGCCGGCTCCCGGACCCTGCAGGAGCTGGACCTGGGAATCAAGCTCGTGGGCGACTCCCTCACCGACGCCCTGCCGTCCGAGCTGCCGCTGCGTTATCTGCGCTTGACCAAGTCCGCGCTGGACATGACCGGGCTGCGCGGACTGCACCGCTTCCGTTCACTGCGCCGGCTGAGCCTGGGCGCCCTCCACCGTGAGCTGACCACCGACGACTACGAGGAGATCGCCCGTCTCCCCGCCCTGGAGGAGCTGCGCATCACCTGGGGGGCCGTCGGATGGCACGGCCCGCCGCTGCCCGGCGTCACCGGCCTGCGGCTGAACAACTTCACCGGCACCGAAGACCTCTCGGACGTCCCGGCCCTCTTCCCCGGCCTGCGGGCGGTCACGGTCGTCCTGGCGCCGGACGTCGCGGAGACACCCGAGGACGCCCTGGCCCCGCTGCCCGTACCCCCCGCCATTCGGAGGATCCGCAGCTTGGTCTGATGCAGAGATCTAGCCACCTACCGTTCAGTAACCCTACGGTTCACCTCGCGTCACCCTCCCCAACGAACATGCACACGACACGCGTGCACCGACGTGAGAGGAACCCCCACACCATGACGAGATCCGGGATGCGCCGCACGGCCACCCTCGCCGTCACCGCGGCCGCCCTCGTGGCCCTCGCCGCCCCCGCCGAGGCCGCGACCGCCACCGGCACCACCACGGTCGCCACCGCGACCGCCACCGCCACCGCCGCGGACGTCGACTACGCCACCTGGCAGAAGGACTGTCAGGCCGTGATGGACCAGGCGCTGCCCTACCTCAAGCAGCGGATCGCCCAGCACAAGCCCGGCGAGAAGCAGGCGATCGTCTTCGACATCGACAACACCACCCTGGAGACCGACTTCGGCTTCAGCTACCCGCAGCCGGCCAACAAGCCGGTCCTGGAGGTCGCCGAGTACGCCCAGGAGCACGGTGTCGCCCTCTTCTTCGTGACCGCCCGCCCGGGCATCATCTACGCGCCCACCGAGTACAACCTGGAGCAGGCCGGCTACGAGGTCTCGGGGCTGTACGTCCGCGGCTTCCTCGACCTCTTCAAGAACGTCGCCGACTACAAGACGGCCCAGCGCGTCGACATCGAGTCGAAGGGCTACACGATCATCGCCAACATCGGCAACAGCGCCACCGACCTCTCGGGCGGCCACGCCGAGAAGACGTACAAGCTGCCGGACTACGACGGCCAGCTGTCGTAGCCCGCATCCCAGGCATGCGAAAGGGCCGGTGCCCGTTCAGGCACCGGCCCTCTCATCTGCCGTGAAGCTCGGCCGTGAGGCCTACTCCTTGCTCAGGTTCGGCCCGGCACCGCCGGCCGCCTGCTCGATCGGCGGGACGTCCGGCAGAGCCGACTTCTCCTCACCGCGGAAGGTGAAGGTCTGGGACTCGCCCTCGCCCTCGGTGTCCACGACCACGATGTGACCGGGGCGCAGCTCGCCGAAGAGGATCTTCTCCGACAGCGAGTCCTCGATCTCGCGCTGGATGGTGCGGCGCAGCGGACGCGCACCCAGCACCGGGTCGTAGCCCTTCTTGGACAGCAGCTCCTTGGCGGACTGGGAGAGCTCGATGCCCATGTCCCGGTCCTTCAGGCGCTCGTCCACCTTGCCGATCATCAGGTCGACGATCCGGAGGATGTCGTTCTGCGTCAGCTGCGGGAAGACGACCACGTCGTCGACGCGGTTCAGGAACTCGGGGCGGAAGTGCTGCTTGAGCTCGTCCGACACCTTGTTCTTCATGCGCTCGTAGTTGGTCTTCGTGTCACCCGAGGCCGCGAAGCCCAGGTTGAAGCCCTTGGAGATGTCCCGGGTGCCGAGGTTGGTCGTCATGATGATGACCGTGTTCTTGAAGTCCACGACCCGGCCCTGGGAGTCGGTCAGGCGACCGTCCTCCAGGATCTGCAGCAGCGAGTTGAAGATGTCCGGGTGGGCCTTCTCGACCTCGTCGAAGAGGACGACGGAGAACGGCTTGCGGCGGACCTTCTCGGTCAGCTGGCCGCCCTCTTCGTAGCCCACGTAGCCGGGGGGCGAACCGAAGAGACGCGACACCGTGTGCTTCTCGCTGAACTCCGACATGTCGAGGGAGATCAGCGCGTCCTCGTCACCGAAGAGGAACTCGGCGAGCGCCTTGGACAGCTCCGTCTTACCGACACCCGACGGACCGGCGAAGATGAACGAGCCACCCGGACGCTTCGGGTCCTTCAGACCGGCACGCGTACGGCGGATCGCCTTCGACAGTGCCTTGACGGCGTCGTCCTGGCCGATGACCCGCTTGTGGAGCTCGTCCTCCATGCGGAGCAGGCGGGACGACTCCTCCTCGGTGAGCTTGAACACCGGGATGCCCGTCGCCGTGGCGAGGACCTCGGCGATCAGCTCGCCGTCGACCTCGGCGACGACGTCCATGTCGCCGGCCTTCCACTCCTTCTCCCGCTTCGCCTTGGCGGCCAGGAGCTGCTTCTCCTTGTCGCGCAGGGAGGCGGCCTTCTCGAAGTCCTGCGAGTCGATCGCGGACTCCTTGTCGCGGCGGACGCCGGCGATCTTCTCGTCGAACTCGCGCAGGTCCGGCGGAGCGGTCATCCGGCGGATGCGCATCCGGGAACCGGCCTCGTCGATCAGGTCGATCGCCTTGTCCGGCAGGAAGCGGTCCGAGATGTACCGGTCGGCCAGGGTGGCGGCCTGGACCAGCGCCTCGTCGGTGATGGAGACGCGGTGGTGCGCCTCGTACCGGTCGCGCAGGCCCTTGAGGATCTCGATCGTGTGCGGCAGGGACGGCTCCGCGACCTGGATCGGCTGGAAGCGGCGCTCCAGGGCCGCGTCCTTCTCCAGGTGCTTGCGGTACTCGTCCAGCGTGGTCGCACCGATGGTCTGCAGCTCACCGCGGGCCAGCATCGGCTTCAGGATGGAAGCCGCGTCGATGGCGCCCTCGGCGGCACCCGCACCGACCAGCGTGTGCAGCTCGTCGATGAACAGGATGATGTCGCCGCGGGTGCGGATCTCCTTGAGCACCTTCTTCAGGCGCTCCTCGAAGTCACCGCGGTAGCGGGAGCCGGCGACCAGGGCGCCGAGGTCCAGGGTGTAGAGGTGCTTGTCCTTGAGGGTCTCGGGCACCTCGCCCTTGACGATGGCCTGGGCGAGGCCCTCCACGACGGCGGTCTTGCCGACGCCGGGCTCACCGATCAGGACCGGGTTGTTCTTCGTACGGCGGGACAGCACCTGCATGACCCGCTCGATCTCCTTCTCGCGCCCGATGACCGGGTCGAGCTTGGACTCACGAGCGGCCTGGGTGAGGTTCCGGCCGAACTGGTCGAGGACCAGGGACGTCGAGGGGGTGCCCTCGGCAGGCCCGCCGGCGGCGGCGGTCTCCTTGCCCTGGTAACCGGAGAGCAGCTGGATCACCTGCTGCCGCACGCGGTTCAGATCTGCGCCCAGCTTGACCAGGACCTGGGCGGCGACGCCCTCGCCCTCGCGGATCAGGCCGAGCAGGATGTGCTCCGTGCCGATGTAGTTGTGGCCCAGCTGAAGGGCCTCGCGGAGCGACAGCTCCAGGACCTTCTTGGCACGGGGGGTGAAGGGAATGTGGCCCGACGGCGCCTGCTGCCCCTGGCCGATGATCTCCTCCACCTGCTGGCGGACCGCCTCGAGCGAAATCCCGAGGCTCTCAAGGGCCTTGGCGGCGACACCCTCACCCTCGTGGATCAGGCCCAGGAGGATGTGCTCGGTGCCGATGTAGTTGTGGTTGAGCATCCGGGCTTCTTCCTGAGCCAGGACGACAACCCGCCGCGCGCGGTCGGTGAACCTCTCGAACATCGTTAATCGCTCCTCAGAGCGGTCAGGCAGTAAGGGGAACTTCCCCTCCCTGTCCTTCCGCAGCTTAGTCCCGCAAGCGGGGACCGCTCATTCCAACTGCCGACACCGTCCTTGGCCTCCTGACCCCGAACGCCGACATCTGCTCCAACCCGATGGTGCGAGACGATGTTCCCGCAGGCCAGGCAGTTACCCTCACCATCACTACGCCGATGGCGAACGTGAGACGCCCATTCCTGCGTGTCGCCCCCTCCCACTAGGGATGTCTTACCCGCCGGGACTGACAGTCCATGCCGCGCGCACCGTTTCCCTCCGCTACGGGCGAACAACCTTGCGCCTCCGCGCACCCCCACGCGCCCCCTTTTTTGACACTCTGCGCATTCACAAGGGCACCCAGCGTAACCCGGACGGCTTTTCGGAGGTTGCACTTGGCATGGTTGGCGCCGCCCCGCACCCGATGCCCGCATCGGCCCACGCTCCCTCCGTCGCCGTCCCGCTCCCCCGCCGTCCGCTCGACGCGAGCGACCCGCTCCGGGGCTGGTACGAGAACGACCTGGGCTGGCCCACAGTGCCCGGCGCGGTGCCCGGTGCGCCGGTACGGCTGCTGGTCGGCCCGCGTTTCGACGTGCTGGACGTGCCGGTCGCCGCGGGGCTCCCGGCCCTGCGGCACCTGGCGCCGGGCTCTCCGGTGGCCGTCCAGGGCGACCGGATGCGGCTGCTGGTGGCCCCGGGCAGCGCGCGGGAGCTGCCCGGGCTGCTCGACTGGCTGGAGTGGGGCTCGCTGGACCTCGACCTGACGGCCCTCGGTGAGGGCGAGGTCATGGAGGCTCCGGAGCCGCCGCGGGGCGTGGGCGCGCGGTGGCCGCTCAGTGGGTCCGGGATGACCGCGGGGCCCGGGGCGACCGCGCCGTGGGCGGGGGACGGTCAGCCGGTTCCCGCGCCGTGGACGGAGGGCGGTCCGCCGGTTGCCGCACCGTGGGCCGGGGATGGACCCCCGGTTGCCGCCAGCTGTGTGCAGGGGGCCGCCGTGTGGGTGCGGCCCCCCGAGCCGGGGCGCGAGGTCGAGGCCTCGCTGCCGACGCTGTCGGCCCTGGGGGGCGGTGGGGGCGCCCCCGATCTCGTACGTGTCGTGGACACGATGGCGACGCAGTGCCACCGCATCCGGCTGCGACGCGCGTGCGCTCAGCCGTTGGCCTTCTCGTAGGCCTCGCGAATGGACGCCGGAACACGGCCGCGGTCGTTGACCTCGTAACCGTTCTCCTTCGCCCAGGCGCGGATCGCGGCCGTGTCCTGGCTGCCGCCGGAAGCGGCCCGCGCCTTTCCACGCCCGCCCGAAGCGCGGCCTCCGGTACGACGACCACCCTTCACATAGGGCTCGAGAAGGCTGCGAAGCTTGTCCGCATTGGCGGTCGTGAGATCGATCTCGTACGTCTTACCGTCCAGCGCGAACGTCACCGTCTCGTCCGCCTCGCCGCCGTCGAGGTCGTCGACAAGAAGGACCTGAACCTTCTGTGCCACCGGATTTCCTTTCATCGATAACGTGAGGACCTGGGGTCCGCGGCGTCCGCCGTTTCGCCGCCCCCTGTTATATGCAGTACTGCAGTACGTCGGAAAGCAAACCGCTTTTGCTGGAAAAACACAAACCCCTGGGAGAGGCTCACAGCCCGGCCCTGGCCCGGAAAGGTGCGCGTTTCGGACATAGGGAACCCGGGCAGGGTCGCCGCGACGGAATAACGACGATCACAGATGCAGAAGCATCCGGCTGTTGCCCAAGGTGTTCGGTTTCACTCGTTCGAGACCCAGGAACTCCGCGACGCCCTCGTCATAGGAACGCAGCAGCTCCGCGTAGACATCGGTGTCGACCGGCGTCTCGCCGATCTCCACGAAGCCGTGCCGGCCGAAGAAGTCCACTTCGAAGGTGAGGCAGAAAACCCGGCGAACGCCGAGCCAGCGCGCGGTCTGGAGCAACTTCTCCAGCAACTGGTGACCGACGCCGGCGCCCTTGAGGCCGGGCTTCACCGCGAGAGTGCGCACTTCCGCGAGGTCTTCCCACATCACGTGCAGTGCGCCACAGCCGACGACCTCGGCGTTGTCGTCACGTTCCGCGACCCAGAACTCCTGGATGTCCTCGTAAAGCGTGACCGTCGCTTTGTCGAGCAGGATGCCGTGGCGGACGTACGCGTCAAGGAGTCGGCGCACGGCGGGGACATCGCTGGTCCGGGCCCGTCGGACGGTGATGGCTTTAGCGGTGACTTCGGGGTTCTCCGCTCGGTTCTCCGCCGGGTTCTCGGCGGTGGGCCTCTCTGCTGACATGTGCGGACGCTATCGCCCGTCGCGCTCCGATGCCGAGCCGGGGTTCTCCGCTTGGGGTTCTGCTCCGGCTTCCGGTTCCGTCCGGGCTTCGGCTTGTGGTTGCCGTTCCGGTTCGGGTTCGGGTGTTTCCGGGCCCTGGACGACGCGCATGGCATCCCGCAGGGCCTGGCGCTGTTCCTCGCTCATCATGCCGAAGAAGGCGACGAGTGCGGCGGCGGGGTTGTCGCTCTGCGACCAGGCGTCGTTCATCAGGGCGGCGGCGTAGGCGGCGCGGGTGGAGACCGCCTCATAGCGATAGGCCCGGCCTTCCGCCTCGCGGCGGACCCAGCCCTTCTGATGGAGATTGTCCAAAACGGTCATCACCGTGGTGTAGGCGATGGACCGTTCTCGCTGAAGGTCTTCCAGGACTTCTCGAACGGTCACCGGGCGGTTCCACTTCCACACCCGCGTCATGACCGCGTCTTCGAGTTCTCCCAATGGGCGAGGCACAGCTTGAACAATAGTGGGAGATCTCGGCAATGGCGTGCCGGACGGGCCCTTTCTCTGCAAACGGGAGCAAAAAGGACGCCCGCGGGTGCGGGCGTGGGAAGGCAGGGCGCGCGGCGCCGGGACGGCCGCTCAGGCGTCGGTGGACGAAGACGTGCTCGAGGAGGACGGGCGGGCGCTCTCCGCGCGCGCGAGCGCGGCGTCGACGGCCGCGTCCTCCTTGGCCTTGTTGGCCCCGCCCTGGGACTTCACGATCACCCGGATCACGCTGATGAAGAACACGGCCATGACGGCCGGGGGCAGGAGCGCGGAGACGTAGTCCATGACTCCAGGGTAGTCGCGCGCGCGGGGGCGCCCGGGGCGGGGTGCCGCGTCCCGTCAGCCGGCGACCAGCTGCCGCGGCGGGTTCGCCGAGGGCTGGGGCGGCTTGCGGCGGGGGAAGACCTCGCCGGGGGTGGGGATGGGACGGCGGCTGGGCTGCCGGGGCGTGCCCGGAGCGGGGGTCGGCTGGGCCGGCTTCTCGGCGGGTTTCTCCGCGGGCTTCTTCTCGGGCTCCCGCGCGGGGGCCTCGTCGGCGCAGCGGCCGCCGGGCAGGGCGAGCAAGCGGGTGCGGGACGCCGGGAGCAGGGGGTTGGGCCGGGGCACCTGGGCGGCACGGCGGGCCAGGCGAGCCCGGACGTCCTGCTCGGCGAGGGCCTGACAGCGGTCGAGGAGGGCAGCGGCGGCGGGGTTGCCGCGCAGGGCGCGCAGCGCGGCGAGGTCGTCGGGGGTGGGGCGGTGGCCGGCGCTCAGGGCCTCCTCCAGGAGTGTGAGGTAGCCGGCCGCGGTGCCGGGGAGGGCGGCGCGGTAGCGGACGAGGTCGGCCACCAGGAAGGCCCGCAGGCGGGCGCCCTCGCGCATCGCCTCGTCGAGCGAGTCGGCGAGGTGAAGGCAGTCCTGGACGTCCTCGGCCGAGGCCTGGCCGGGGTGAAGGGCGAGGGCGAGAGCACGGCGGAGCACACGCAGCTCCTCCACACCGAACGCCATGCCGCCGCGGGATCCGTAGGGCGTGGGCATGCGGCGACGATACGCGCTAATCAGACAAACTTCGCACCCAAGATCCGGTGTGGCGCGTGGGAGCCACCCGTATCGCTCAAGCCGCGCCCACCCCCGGCCGGCCGCGACGCCCCGCGCGGCTACATACGCGACACGTTCCGCTCGTACACCATCCGCAGCCCGATCAACGTCAGCCACGGCTCGTGCTCGTCGATCACGGACGACTCACCCAGCACCATCGGCGCCAGCCCACCCGTGGCGATGACCGTCACATCGTCCGGGTCGTCCGCCAGCTCCCGGGCCATCCGGTTGACCACCCCGTCCACCTGCCCGGCGAACCCGTACACGATGCCCGCCTGCATCGCCTCGACGGTGTTCTTGCCGATCACGCTCCGCGGCCGCGCCACCTCGATCTTCCGCAGCTGCGCGCCCTTGACGCCCAGTGCCTCGACCGAGATCTCGATGCCGGGGGCGATGACTCCGCCGACGTACTCCCCGCGCGCGGACACCGCGTCGAACGTCGTCGCCGTACCGAAGTCGACGACGATCGCGGGGCCGCCGTAGAGCTCGACCGCGGCGACCGCGTTGATGATGCGGTCCGCGCCGACCTCCTTGGGGTTGTCGGTGAGGATCGGCACGCCCGTCTTGACGCCCGGTTCGACGAGGACGGCCGGTACGTCGCCGTAGTAGCGGCGGGTCACCTCGCGCAGCTCGTGCAGGACGGACGGCACGGTCGCGCAGATCGCGATGCCGTCGATGCCGTCGCCCAGTTCCTCCCCGAGGAGCGGGTGCATGCCCATCAGGCCCTGGAGCAGCACCGCCATCTCGTCCGCGGTGCGGCGGGCGTCGGTGGAGATGCGCCAGTGTTCGACGATGTCCTCACCGTCGAACAGGCCGAGCACGGTGTGCGTGTTGCCCACGTCGATCGTCAGCAGCATGGCCGGTCCCCGTCTCCTACTCCGCCGCTCGCAGGTCCAGGCCGATGTCGAGGATCGGCGAGGAGTGGGTCAGGGCTCCCACGGCGAGGTAGTCGACGCCCGTGTCCGCGTACGCCCTGGCGTTCGCCAGGGTGAGCCGGCCGGAGGCCTCCAGCGCGGCGCGGCCGTTCACGATGGCCACCGCCTCCTCGCACTCGATCGGCGTGAAGTTGTCCAGCAGGATCAGGTCGGCGCCCGCGTCGACGACCTCGCGCAGCTGGTGCAGGGTGTCGACCTCGACCTCGATGGGGATGTCGGGGAAGCGTTCCCGGACGGCCTGGAAGGCCTCGGCGACGCCGCCCGCGGCGACCACGTGGTTGTCCTTGACGAGGGCCGCGTCGGACAGCGACATGCGGTGGTTCACGCCGCCGCCGCAGCGGACCGCGTACTTCTCCAGCGAGCGCAGGCCGGGGGTCGTCTTACGGGTGTCACGCACGCGTGCCTTCGTACCCTCCAGAACGTCCGCCCACGCGCGCGTTGCGGTGGCGATGCCGGAGAGGCGGCACAGCAGGTTGAGGGCGCTGCGCTCGGCGGTGAGCAGGTCGCGGGTCCGGGTGGTGATGGAGAGCAGCTTCTGGCCCGCCTCCACGCGGTCGCCGTCCTCGACGTGGCGCTCCACCTCGAACTCGTCCTCGCAGACGATCGACATGACCGCCTCGGCGACCCGGAGGCCCGCCACGACGCCCGCCTCGCGGGCGACGAAGTCGGCGGTGGCCACCGCGTCCTCGGGGATGGTCGCGACCGTCGTCACGTCCACGCCGCCCGCCAGGTCCTCCTGGATGGCGACGTTGGCGATGTCCTCGACCTCCACGGGGTCGAGTCCGGCGTCGGCCAGGAGCTGGGCGAGCGCGGGGTCGAGGCCGCACTCCAGGTACGCCTCGTCGGTGTCCGCGCCGCAGGCGCAGCCGTCGCCGCAGCCGCCGTCGCTGGCGAGGGGAAGATCGGGGGTGCTCACTGCTCTCACTGCTCCTGGGGACGGTGCGCCGGGGGGTTCGGCCGGGTCGGGGGAAAGTCTGCGGTGTCCGTGGTGTGCACGGCGAGGGTGCGGTCGGGGTTCAGCCGTACGACGATGTGGCGGCGCCACGCGGTGTCGTCACGGTCGGCGTGGTCCTCGCGCCAGTGGCAGCCGCGGGTCTCCTCGCGCAGCCGGGCGGCGGCGACCAGCACGCGGGCGACGCACAGCAGGTTGGTGGCCTCCCAGGTGTCGACGCCGGGCTCGGCGGTCTTGCCGTTCTCGGTGAGCGCGTCGCGGGCCTCGGTGTGCAGCTGCTGGAGCCGGTCGGCGGCCTTGGCGAGGGAGTCGGCGGAGCGCAGCACGCCCGCGCCCTCGGTCATGATCCGCTGGATCGCGAAGCGGGCCTCGGGGACCTGCAGCGGGTGGGCGGGCACCTCCGGGTAGGGCACCGGTTCGGGCACGCGCGCGTGGAGGCCGCTTTCCGCGTGGGTCGCGGCGATGTCGGCGGCGATGCGCTCGGCGTAGACCAGGCCTTCGAGGAGGCTGTTCGAGGCGAGCCGGTTCGCGCCGTGCACGCCGGTGCAGGCGACCTCGCCGCACGCGTACAGACCGGGGACGGTGGTCCGGCCGTGGGAGTCGGTGCGCACGCCGCCGGAGGCGTAGTGGGCGGCCGGGGCGATCGGGATGGGCTCGTGGACCGGGTCGATGCCGTTGGCGCGGCAGGCGGCGAGGATCGTGGGGAAGCGCTGCTCCCACATCTCGGCGCCGAAGTGCCGGGCGTCGAGGAACATGTGCTCGGCGTCCTGCTCCTGCATCCGCCGCATGATCCCCTTGGCGACGATGTCCCGGGGGGCGAGTTCGGCGAGTTCGTGCTGGCCGGCCATGAAGCGCACGCCGTCGGCGTCGACCAGGTGGGCGCCCTCGCCGCGGACCGCCTCGGAGACCAGGGGCTGCTGGCCCTCCGCGTCGGGGCCGAGGAACAGCACGGTCGGGTGGAACTGGACGAACTCCAGGTCGCTGACCTCGGCACCCGCGCGGAGCGCGAGGGCCACGCCGTCGCCGGTGGAGACCGAGGGGTTGGTGGTGGCGGAGAAGACCTGGCCCATGCCGCCGGTGGCGAGGACCACCGCGGGGGCGTGCACGGCGCCCACGCCGTCGTGCTGACCCTCGCCCATGACGTGCAGGGTCACGCCCGCCGTACGGCCGTCGCCGTCCGTGAGGAGGTCGAGGACGAGGGCGTTCTCGATGGCGCGCACGCCCCGCGCGCGCACCGCCTCGACCAGCGCGCGGGAGATCTCCGCGCCGGTCGCGTCGCCGCCCGCGTGGGCGATCCGGCGGCGGTGGTGGCCGCCCTCGCGGGTGAGCGCGAGGCCGCCTTCGTCGGACTCGTCGAACTGGGCGCCGGTCTGGATGAGCCGGCGTACGGCGTCGGGGCCCTCGGTGACGAGGATCCGCACGGCCTCCTCGTCGCACAGGCCCGCGCCCGCCACCAGGGTGTCGTCGAGGTGCTGCTCGGGGCTGTCGCCCTCCCCGAGGGCCGCGGCGATGCCGCCCTGGGCCCAGCGGGTGGAGCCGTCGTCGAGGCGGGCCTTGGTGACGACGACCGTGTTCAGGCCGGCGGCCTCGCAGCGCAGGGCCGCGGTCAGGCCGGCCACGCCGGAGCCGACGACCACCACGTCCGCGTCGATGGACCAGCCCGGAGCGGGCGCGTGCAGTCGTATGCCTGTGCTGGTCACGAGGCGGCTCCGAAGGTGAGGGTGACGTTGTCGATCAGCCGGGTCGCGCCGACCCTGGCCGCGACGGCGAGGACGGCCTCGCCGGTGAAGTCGTCCGCGACCTCCGTGAAGTCGGCGGGGTCGACCAGGGCGAGGTAGTCGAGGACCAGCGGCGGGTCGAGGCGGGCGGCCTCGTCGAGGACCAGCCGGGCCGCCCCGCGGACCTCCGCCGGGCCGCCGGGGACGGCCTTGGCGACGGCGTGCGCGTCGGCCGCCGCGCGGGACTCCCCTATGGCGCTCAGCGCCTCAGCCCGCGCCCGCGTGGAGGGCACTTCACGCGCCCGCGCGCGCAGTGCCTCCAGCGCCACGTGCCGGTCCTGCGCCGCGAACAGCGCGCGGGACAGCGCGAGGGCGGTGCGCCGCTCCTGGGGGGACAGGTAGCGGTTGCGGCTGGACAGGGCCAGGCCGTCCTCCTCGCGGACGGTCGGCACGCCGACGATCTCGACGGGAAAGTTCAGGTCCCGCACCATCCGCCGGATCAGGGCCAGCTGCTGGGCGTCCTTCTGGCCGAAGAACGCGACGTCGGGGCGGGTGAGGTGGAGCAGCTTGGCGACGACGGTGAGCATGCCGTCGAAGTGGCCGGGACGCGAGGCGCCCTCCAGGCGCTCCCCCATGGCTCCCGCGCGGAGGGTGATCTCGGGCTTGCCGTCCGGGTACATCTCGTCGACGGACGGCGCGAACACGATGTCCGCGCCCGCCTGCTCGGCGGTCTTCAGGTCGGCTTCCAGGGTGCGCGGATAGCGGTCCAGGTCCTCGCCCGCGCCGAACTGGAGCGGGTTCACGAAGACGGTGACGACGACGTAGCCGTCGCGGCCGACGTGCTCCCGCGCGGTGCGGATCAGCGTGGCGTGCCCCTCGTGCAGCGCCCCCATGGTCATCACGACGGCGGTGCGGCCGGGCACCGAGAAGTGGTCCAGGACGTAGCCGAGGTCGTCCAGGGTGGGGACGAGTTCGAAGTCGCGGCTCATTGGTCTCCCCCGTTCTCGGGCAGCGCCGCGCCGTCGGCGAGCACGCCCAGCAGGTCTTCGGCGAGTTCCGGCTTCAGCAGGCCGTGAGCGAGCGCCCGGTCGGCGGTCGCGCGGGCCATCGCCAGATAGCCGGCGACGGTCTGCGGGGCGTGGGCGCGCAGTTCGGCGATGTGCGCCGCGACGGTGCCCGCGTCCCCGCGCGCGACGGGGCCGGTCAGGGCGGCGTCGCCGGAGCGCAGGGCGTTGTCCAGGGCGGCACCGAGCAGCGGGCCGAGCATCCGGTCGGGGGCCTGGACGCCGGCCGCGCGCAGCAGCTCCAGGGACTGGGCGACCAGGGTGACCAGGTGGTTGGCGCCGAGCGCGAGGGCCGCGTGGTAGAGCGGCCGGTTCTGCTCGGCGATCCACTCGGGCTCGCCGCCCATCTCGATGACGAGGGCCTCCGCCGCCAGGCGCAGCTCCTCGGGGGCGGTGACCCCGAAGGAGCAGCCGGCGAGCCGCTGGACGTCCACGGGGGTGCCGGTGAAGGTCATCGCCGGGTGCAGGGCCAGCGGCAGGGCGCCCGCGCGCAGGGCGGGGTCCAGGACCTTCGCGCCGTACCGTCCGGAGGTGTGCACGAGCAGCTGGCCGGGCCGTACGGCGCCGGTCTCGGCGAGGCCGGACACGAGTCCCGGCAGGGTGTCGTCGGGGACGGTGAGCAGCACCAGGTCGGAGCGCTCCAGCACCTCGGCGGGCGGGACCACCGGCACGTCGGGCAGCAGCAGCGCGGCGCGGCGCTTGGAGGCGTCGGAGACCGCGGAGACGGCCACCGGGCGGTGCCCGGCGAGCTGGAGGGACGCGGCGAGCGCCGGGCCCACGCGGCCGGCGCCGACGACGCCGACGGTGAGCCGCGCGGGGCGGTCCCTGGGATCTGGCTGTTGGCTTGTACTCACGCGACGGCGGCCTTCCCGTTCCAGTCCGCTCGGGGTACCGGACGATTTCTCGTCATGTTAACGCGATCGGTTCGAGGGGCGTTCGGTTGTCCACAGGCTGTGGGTTTCTGTCCGAGGTTCCCCGACGGGGCTGTGGGAAAAGCGAGTGCCCACGCGGAGACCGCACGCGATGATCACCGGCATGAGTGATTCGGCCGAACAGAACGCACCGGAACCGTTGTCCGAGGACGAGTACGCACCGGACCCCTTGTCCGAGCACGAGAACGCACCGGAACCCTTGTCCGAGGACGAACAGCGCAAGCAGCGCCGAGAGCGGCGCATCAGCGCGTCTCGGAGCGCGCAGCGCATTCTCGCGCGCCCCAGCTTCATGCTCACGCTCCGCGAGCGCCTGGCGGTGCTGGACACGGCGTCCGAGCTGTACGACCTGGACGAGCCGGCGGACATGTACGGCAACGGCGTCGTCGAGGCCCTGGAGGAGAAGGTGGCCGGGCTGCTCGGCACCGAGGCCGCCGCCTTCTTCCCGACCGGCACGATGGCCCAGCAGGTGGCCCTGCGATGCTGGGCGGGCCGCACCGGGAACCCGGTCGTCGCCCTGCACCCGCTCGCCCACCCGGAGGTGCATGAACGCCATGCGTTCAGCCAGGTCAGCGGGTTGCGCCCGGTCCACGTGACGAGCGAGCCGCGGCTGCCGACCGCCGACGAGGTGCGCACCCTGGAGGAGCCGTTCGGCACCCTGATGCTGGAGCTGCCCCTCAGGGACGCCGGTTTCCTGCTGCCGTCCTGGGAGGAGCTGACCGAGGTCGTGGAGGCGGCGCGCGAGCGCGAGGCGGTGGTGCACTTCGACGGCGCGCGCCTGTGGGAGTCGACGGTCCACTTCGGCCGCCCCCTGGAGGAGATAGCGGGCCTCGCGGACAGCGTGTACGTGTCGTTCTACAAGTCGCTCAACGGCTTCGGCGGCGCCGCGCTGGCGGGCCCGAGGACGCTTGTGGAGGAGGCGAAGACCTGGCGGCACCGCTATGGCGGCACGCTGTTCCAGCAGTTCCCCACGGCGCTGTCGGCGCTCGCCGGGCTGGAGCGTGAGCTGCTCCGGCTGCCGGAGTACGTGCGCCACGCGCGCGTGGTGGCCGCCGCGCTCCGGGAGGGCTTCGCGGCGGCCGGTCTGCCGTGGGCGCGCGTGCACCCGGAGGTGCCGCACACCCACGAGTTCCAGGTGTGGCTGCCGTACGACGCCGATGTGGTCACCGAGGCCGCGGTCCGCACGGCCGAGGAGACCGGGACGGTCCTCTTCCCCTACGGCTGGGACCGCAAGGGCCCGGGTCTGGCCTGCACAGAGGTCTGCGTCCGCGCCGCCGGCCTCGAGTGGAGCGCGGACGACGTACGGTCCGCGGTCGCGGACTTCGCGGTCCGGCTGGCCGAGGAGGCGGCCCGCGCGGGCGGCTAGAACCGCAGCCGCAGCCGCAGCCGGCGGCCCAGGGTCCGCCGGACGCGTCCCCGCGCGGGGCGGCCGGACAGGACGGCCTGGAACTCCCGGCGGTCGCGCCATTCGCGCACGACCTGCCAGTCGTGGGCGCCGGGCTGCGGCGGGGCGGGCTCGCCGAGGCGGTGGGCGCGGTAGGCGTCGAGGAGGTACTGCTGGGTGATGCTCATGGCGGATCGCCTCTTCGGGAACGTCGGGGACACAGGGGATTCCGGAAGGCTCCGCGGCTGCCCCGGTTCCTCCAGCGTGCGACCGGACGCGTCGGCCCGTCCCGCCAGTTGACGGCACCCGTCAAACGACGAGGGCGCTGTCGGTGGCCGGGTGCACCATGGGGTCATGAGCGTGAGCATCGACATCACCGGGCTGCCGCGGGAGCGGATCTCCTTCGTGCCGTCGCCGCTGGCCGAGCTCGGCATGGCCCTGCACGCGCTCAGCGAGCCCGGGCACCACCCCGGGCTCCAGGGCTGGGCGACGGCGGTCTCCTCGCAGTTGGACCCCGGTCTCGCGGACCGCCTGTGCGAGGCGGACTTCCTGTGGCGCACCACCTTCTCCGACGTCTTCGCCCCGTTCGCCGGCATCCCCGGCTCCCCCACGCTGCCGGGCGCCACCCTCACCGAGGAACTGGACCTGCTGGACAAGCTGACGGACGAGCAGTTCGTCCACGCGGCGCTCGAGTTCACCTGCCAGATCAGCTACGACACGCAGAGCGCCGGCCCGCTGGAGGACGAGGCGGTGCGCCGGCGCGCGCTGGAGATGGCCGCCGCGCGGGGCTGTGTCCAGGAGCGGTTCACCCGGCGGCTGCTCCAGGACCCGCCGGCCGTGCGCGCCTGGTTCCGGCAGCTGATGCAGGACTGCGAGGAGGCCTTCTTC
This sequence comes from Streptomyces sp. NPDC030838, assembly GCF_055572035.1. Taxonomy (NCBI): domain Bacteria; kingdom Bacillati; phylum Actinomycetota; class Actinomycetes; order Kitasatosporales; family Streptomycetaceae; genus Streptomyces; species Streptomyces sp. NPDC030838. The sequence goes on from NZ_JBVIED010000011.1 coordinate 49,222, forward strand.
GCGGACGTCTGGGCCCGGGTCCAGCCGCAGCTGGCCGCCGACGCGCGGCACAAGACGGAGCTGCTGCGCCGCAAGGGCCTCGGCGCCGCCCTGACGGCGGTCTCCTCGGCGGTGTCGCTGGACGAGGAGGCCAGGCTCATCACGGTCGACAAGCTGATCGAGGGCCGCACCGCCACGAGCGACGGCGGCCTGGTGCTGGTCCCGACGAGCCTGGGCTGGCCGCACGTGATGGTCCTGCACCGGTACGGCTGGCAGCCGGCCATCACCTATCCGGTCAGCGGCTCCGCGCCGCAGGCGCCTTCCGTGGAACAGCTCACCCGCCGGCTGGAGGCGCTCGCGCATCCGGTGCGGATGCGGCTGTGCCGCCATCTCGCCCGCGCCCCGCACACCACCGGCGAGCTGGCCGACGCGCACGGCATGTCGGCGCCCGAGATATCCCGGCATCTGAGCGTGCTGAAGAAGGCCGGGCTGATCAGCACGCGCCGCCGTGGCCGCTATGCGCAGCACCAGCTGGATCTCTCGGCGGTGGCCCGGCTGGGCAGCGACTTCATCGAGGGCGTCCTGCGCTGACCGCGCGGGCCGCCGCCCCGGTCGGTCGAGCGCCGACCCGCCGCCCGGGGCCGCCGCCCGGTTCAGTCGAAGCGGATGTGCCGGATCCCCACCCGCGCCTGCCGCAGCCGGGTCCGGACGTGCCCCTCGTGGTTGGGGCGGAGGGTCAGCCCGGCCAGGACGGCGATCCGGTCGGCCGTCTTCGGCACGGTCGAGTGGTCCGTCCACAGATGCTCGGCGAACTCCGGTTCGCGCAGCCGCTCCAGACAGTGGTCGAGCTGCTGGACGGCCCAGCTCTCGCGGCGCAGCCCGGCGTTCTTCCCGGCGATGAACCGGAGCAGGTGCCCGAAGCCCCGCTCGCGCAGCCGCGCGAGGACGGTCTCGCGTTCCGCGAGCAGGGTGAAGTGCCGTACGTCATGGTCCAGTTCGCGCAGCCGTCCGACGGTCTCGGCGAAGTAGCCGGAGTCGGTGACGGTCATGGGCACGATGACCACGCCGTCGTGCCGGGTCAGGGCGAGGTCGAGGACCTCGACGACGCCCTGCCGCCAGGACGCCAGGTCCTGGAAGTTCCCGCGCAGTTCGGGGGGCAGCATGCGGCGCAGGCCGAAGCCGGCGTGCTCGGGGTCGCAGATGACGCTGCCGGGCAGGCGGCGCTGTATCTCGTGTGCGGTCTGTGTCTTGCCGCCCCCGAAGGGGCCGTTGATCCACAGGAGCATGCGCAGGACCCTACCGACGGCCCGGGAGGCCGTCAGCCGGTCGGAGCGATCAGCCGTGTCCGCCGGTCGGCGCCGTCGACCGTTTCCGCGATCGGCACCATCAGCCGTGTCCGCCCGCCCGCACCAGACCCGTCTCGTACGCCAGGACGACGACCTGCACCCGGTCCCGCAGCCCGAGCTTGGTCAGGATGCGGCCCACGTGGGTCTTCACGGTCGCCTCGGACAGCACCAGCCGGGCGGCGATCTCACCGTTGGACAGGCCCTGCGCGACCAGCACCATGACCTCTCGCTCCCGGTCGGTGAGCCGCTCCAGCTCCTTGTGCTGCGGCTCCTTGCCGGTGCTGGGCAGCATCGGCGCGAACCGGTCGAGGAGCCGCCGGGTGGTCGACGGGGCCACCACGGCGTCGCCGCTGTGCACCGCGCGGATCGCGGCGAGCAGCTCACCGGGCGGCACGTCCTTGAGCATGAACCCGGAGGCGCCCGCCTTCAGCCCGGAGAACGCGTACTCGTCGAGGTCGAAGGTGGTCAGGATCAGCACCTTCGGCGGGTTCGGCTCCGCGCAGATCCGGCGGGTGGCCTCCACACCGTCCAGCTTGGGCATCCGTACGTCCATCAGCACCACGTCGACGGCGGTCGAGCGCACCACCTGGAGGGCCTCGACGCCGTCGCCCGCCTCGGCGACGACCTCCATGTCCGGCTGGGCGGCGAGCACCATCCGGAACCCGGTGCGCAGCAGCACCTGGTCGTCGACGAGCATCACGCGGATCGTCATCGGGGCCTCTTCCGTGTCCATGGTCGGGGTGAGTGCTGTCCGCCGGGGGGCGTGACAGGTGTCAACAGGGGGCGTGCGAATGCGTCAATGCGCCGGTTTGAGCGGCAGCAGGGCACTGATGCGGAATCCTCCGCCGGGGCGGGGGCCCGCGTCCAGGGTGCCGCCGACCATCCCGACCCGCTCGCGCATGCCGATCAGGCCGTGGCCCTGTCCGTCGGCGCCGCCCTCCTCGTACAGCTCGTGCGGGGCGCCCTTGCCGTCGTCCTCGACGAGCAGGCCGAGGCCGTCGTCGAAGTACACCAGCCGCACGCTGGCGCCCGCGTTCGGGCCGCCGTGCTTGCGGGTGTTGGTCAGCGCCTCCTGCACGATGCGGTAGGCGGTCAGCTCGACGCCGCTGGGCAGCGGGCGTGGGGTGCCCTCGATCTTGAAGTCCACGGGCAGTCCGGAGCCCCGGCACTGCTCGACCAGCTCCTCGATTTGCTGGACGTCGGGCTGCGGGACGTACTCCCCGCTCTCCTGGTGCTCGCCGGTGCGCAGCACGCCGAGCAGCCGGCGCATCTCCGCGAGCGCCTGGCGGCCGGTGGAGGAGATGGTCTCCAGGGCCTTCTTCGCCTGGTCGGGGGCGGCGTCGAGGACGTAGGCGGCGCCGTCGGCCTGCACCACCATCACCGACACGTTGTGCGCGACGACGTCGTGCAGCTCCCGCGCGATCCGGGCGCGTTCGGCGGCCACCGCGACCTTGGCCTGCGCCTCGCGCTCCCTCTCCAGGCGGGCGGCGCGCTCCTCCAGCTGCGCGAAGTAGGCGCGGCGGGTGCGGATCGAGTCGCCGAGCACCCAGGCCAGGGCGAACGGCACGGTCTGGAAGACGGCGACCGCGACATCGCCCAGCACACTGCTCTCGGTGGCGGGCCAGCGGATCTGGGCGAGGGGCGCCGCGCACAGCCCGCCGATCAGCGCGAGCCGGGAGGCCCAGCGCGCCCCGACCGCGGCCACCGTGTAGACGATCACCAGCATGGCGAAGTTCGCGGGCGTCGTCGCCACGTCCAGCACCAGCTGGGCCACGCCCACCCCGGCCGCCAGCAGCAGCATCTTCTCCGGCATCCGGCGGCGCAGCGCGACCACGAGGCACAGCAGCAACACGACCGGCAGGATGAGCAGCGGCTGGTCGGTGCCGGTGTACTCCTGATCGGCCAGTCCGCTCACCAGGGAGAGACCGAGCAGGATCAGGGCCCAGAAGCCGTCGACCCATGCCGGGTGCCTGCGGAGAAAGTCATAGAGGCGCTGCACGTAACCCAGCGTAGGGAAGTGCGATGCGTGTGGGGGTCAACCGGAGGTCCGATCCGTACCGGACACACGTACTCCGCAAGGTGGAGGAGCCGTTCGGCTGTGCGCCTAGCCTTGCGGTGTGACGGATGAGATGGGCACCGGATGGCAGGGGTGGCGGCCGGCGGCCGAGGACGCGCTGTACGGGCCGGGCGGTTTCTACCGCAGGCCTGAGGGCCCTGCCGGGCACTTCCGTACGTCTGTGCACGCGTCGCCGCTGTTCGCGCGGGCCGTGGCCGGGCTGCTGTGCCGGGTCGACGAGGCACTGGGTCGCCCCGACCCGCTGGACTTCGTGGACATGGCGGCGGGCCGCGGTGAACTCGTCACCGGTGTGCTCGCCGCGCTGCCCGCCGAGGTGGCGGCCCGCACGCGCGCGTACGCCGTCGAGATCGTCGGCCGACCGGCCGAGGTCGATCACCGTATCGAGTGGCGCGCCGAACCGCCGAAGGCCCTCACCGGGCTGCTGTTCGCCAACGAGTGGCTCGACAACGTGCCCGTCGAGATCGCGGAGACCGACGCCGCGGGCGTGTCGCGGCGGGTGCTGGTGCGGGCGGACGGGACGGAGCGGCTCGGCGAGCCGGTCGCCGGCGCGGAGGCGGCGTGGCTGGCCCGGTGGTGGCCGCTGCCGGGCGAGGAGGGGCTGCGGGCGGAGATCGGGCTGCCCCGGGACACCGCGTGGGCGTCGGCCGTCTCCTGTGTGGAGCGGGGGCTCGCGGTGGCCGTGGACTACGCGCACACGGCGGACACGCGCCCCCCGTTCGGGACGCTCACCGGCTTCCGGGAGGGGCGCGAGACGGCGCCCGTGCCGGACGGGTCGTGCGACATCACGGCACACGTCGCGCTGGACGCGTGCGCGCTCCCCGGGGGGCGCGTACTGACACAACGCGACGCCTTGCGCGCCTTGGGGGTCGCAGGCGCACGCCCCCCGCTCGCACTCGCCTCCACAGACCCCGCGGGATATCTGCGCGCCCTCGCGAGCGCCGGCGAGGCCGCCGAGCTCACCGCGCCGGGCGGGCTCGGCGACTTCGGCTGGCTGGTCCAGCCGGTTGGAATTCCGGACCCACTGCTCCAGACGTCGTCCACCGACCGCTGACCGCTACTTGTCGATGTCCCCGACCACGAAGAACATCGACCCCAGGATCGCCACCATGTCCGCCACCAGCGTGCCCGGCAGCAGCTCGGTGAGCGCCTGGATGTTGTTGTACGAGGCCGAGCGCAGCTTCAGCCGGTACGGCGTCTTCTCGCCCTTGCTCACGAGGTAGTAGCCGTTGATGCCGAGCGGGTTCTCGGTCCACGCGTAGGTGTGCCCCTCGGGCGCCTTCAGCACCTTGGGCAGGCGCTGGTTGATCGGCCCGGGCGGCAGCTCGGCGAGCCGGTCGAGGCAGGCGTCGGCGAGGTCGAGGGCGACGTGCGTCTGCTCCAGCAGGCACTCGAAGCGGGCGAGGCAGTCGCCCTCCTGCCGGGTGACGACCTTCAGGGTGTCCTGGAGCTCGCCGTAGGCCAGGTACGGCTCGTCACGGCGCAGGTCGAAGTCGACGCCCGAGGCGCGCGCGATGGGACCGCTCACGCCGTAGGCGTGCACGGTCTCCGGCGTGAGCGTGCCCACGCCCCGCGTGCGCCCCCGGAAGATCTCGTTGCCGAGGACCAGGTTGTCGAAGACGTCCATGCGGGAGCGCACGTCGGCGACGGTGGCACGCGCGCGTGCGGTCCAGCCGGCCGGCAGGTCCTCCTTGAGGCCGCCGACGCGGTTGAACATGTAGTGCATGCGCCCGCCGGAGACCTCCTCCATGAGGTGCTGGAGCTCCTCGCGCTCCCGGAAGGCGTAGAAGATCGGGGTGATGCCGCCGAGCTCCAGGGGATACGAGCCGAGGAACATCAGGTGGTTGAGCACCCGGTTCAGCTCGGCGAGGAGCGTGCGCGTCCACACCGCGCGCGGGGGCACCTCCATGCCGAGCATCCGTTCCACGGCCAGGACCACGCCCAGCTCGTTGGAGAACGCCGACAGCCAGTCGTGGCGGTTGGCGAGCATGATGATCTGGCGGTAGTCGCGCGCCTCGAACAGCTTCTCCGCGCCGCGGTGCATATAGCCGATCACCGGCTCCGCGCGCGTGATGCGCTCGCCGTCCAGGAGCAGCCGCAGCCGCAGCACGCCGTGCGTGGACGGGTGCTGAGGCCCGATGTTGAGCACCATGTCGGTGCTCTCCGCGGCGCCGCCGATGCCGACCATGGTCTCCGTCGTAGGAGTCATGGACCCAGTCTCTCCTACGTACGCTGGCCTCATGGAAACGGGGAGCCCGCGGGGCACGGAGGAGGCGGGGGCCGGGCCGGTCTGGACCGGACTGCCGCCGGGCCTGTTGCGGATGCGACAGCTGTTGCTGGTGGTGTGGCTGGGGGCGCTGGCACTGGGCCTGGGATTGCTGCTCGGGCTGCTGGTGGGCCCCGCGTGGGCGGCGTTCGCGCTGCTGCCGCTGGCCCTGATGGCGTGGGGCTGGGATCTCGTCGAGCGCAACTGGCGCTCCTGGCGGTACGCCGAGCGCTCCGACGACCTGCTGATCATCCGGGGCGTGCTGTGGCACGAGGAGACGGTCGTGCCGTACGGGCGCATGCAGCTGGTGGAGGTCACCTCCGGCCCTCTGGAGCGGCACTTCGGGCTGGCCAGCGTGCAGCTGCACACCGCGGCCGCCGCGACCGACGCGACCATCCCGGGCCTGGAGCCGGCCGAGGCGGAGCGGCTGCGCGACCGGCTCACCGAGCTGGGCGAGGCCCGATCGGCGGGGCTGTGAACGCGCCGGGCACCGAGGGCGCCAGTGACCACGTACGCCGCGAGGACACCGTGACCGAGCGGCGGCTGCACCCCGTGACGCCGCTCAGGCGCGCGTGGGCACCGGTCGCCGTGCTGATCGGCTGGGCGCTGCACGACCCGGACCAGGTGCAGCGCCAGCTGACCCGGCTGACGACGACCACCCTGCTCATCGCGCTGGCCGTGCTGATACCGGCCGCCGCCCTCTACGGCTTCCTCAGCTGGTGGTTCACCCACTTCGCGGTGACCGAGAGCGAACTGCGCATCCGCACCGGACTGTTGTTCCGGCGCACCGCGCACATCCGGCTGGAGCGCATCCAGGCCATCGACGTCACCCAGCCGCTCCTCGCGCGCGTGGCGGGCGTCGCGAAGCTCAAACTCGACGTCATAGGGACCGACAAGAAGGACGAACTCGCCTTCCTGGGCGAGGACGAGGCCCGCGCGCTGCGCGCGGAGCTGCTCGCGCGGGCGGCCGGTTTCGCGCCCGAGACGGCGCACGAGGTGGGCGAGGCACCGGCGCGCCAGCTGCTGCGCGTGCCCCCTGGGGTCCTCGCGCTCTCCCTCGTACTGACGGGCGCGACGTGGGGCTCGCTGGCCGCCGCGCTCGTCGTGCCACCGGTGCTGTGGTTCGCCACCCACAGCCTGTGGACGGTGCTCGCGACCGGTCTGCCGCTGCTCGGCGCGGCGGGCGCGAGCAGCGTGGGACGGTTCGTCGCGGAGTACGACTGGACGGTGGCCGAGTCCCCGGACGGGCTGCGGATCGACCGCGGGCTGCTCGACCGGGTGCACGAGACGGTGCCGCCGGGGCGGGTGCAGACCGTGCGGATCGTGGAGCCGCTGCTGTGGCGACGGCGCGGCTGGGTGCGCGTGGAGCTGGACGTGGCCGGGTCGTCGAACTCCGTACTGCTGCCGGTCGCCCCGCGCGAGGTCGCCGAGTCGGTCGTCGCGCGCGTGCTGCCCGGGGTGACCGTGCCGCCGCGGCAGGCGCTGTCCGGGGCGCCGCGGCGCGCGGGCCGGTGTGTGCCGTTGTGGTGGCGGGGCTACGGCTTCACCGCCACCGACGCCGTGTTCGCCGCCCGGCAGGGACTGCTGCGGCGCAGCCTCGCGCTCGTGCCGCACGCGAAGGTGCAGAGCGTCCGGCTCACCCAGGGGCCCTGGAAGCGCCTGTGGGGCCTCGCGGACGTCCACGTGGACACGGGAGCCGGCAAGACCGTCACGGCGCGTCTGAGGGACGCCGAGGACGCCGGGCGGCTGCTGCGGGCGCAGGCGGAGCGCTCGCGGACGGGGCGGAGGGACGCGCGGCCGGACCGCTGGATGGCGTAGCGGCCGCGCGGCGGCGGCTTCAGGAGGCCGCGGTGCGCAGCCCCTGCAGGTCGATCTGCTCGGTCTCGTCGTGGGCCGTGAGGTCGATGACCTGGCCGACGGCCCGCTCGGCGGCGGCGTCCGCGGGCTTGAACTCGCCCTCGGTCTCGGCCTTGTGCAGGTCCAGCGCCTCCTGGCCGACGACGTCGGCGAGGTCCTCGTTCTGCACCGCCTCCAGAGCGGCGGCGGCGCCCTTCGTCTTCGTACCGAAGAAGTCGAATCCGCCCTCGACGGCGGGGCGCCGCGCGGGGGCGGGCGGTACGACGGCCACCGCGGTCGGCACGGTGAAGTGCCCGGCGGGCTGCTGTGCGGCGCCGGGTCGGTCCAGGGAGGCGGCGGCCGCGTGCTCCTGCCCGGCGGCCGCCTCGGACTTCCCCTCCGCCTCGTCCTCCCACGCGGCCTCCGCGTCGGCGGCACGCCCGGCACCGGGTTCGGCGGACTGCCGCGGAACGGAGGCGTCGGACGCGGCGGACTGCTGCGGCACGTGAACTCCTGGCGCGGCGGGCCGCCGCGGCACAGAGCCGTCGGACGCGGCGAACTGCTGCGGCACGGAAGCGCCGGACGCGGACGCCGCGCGGGACTGGGTGGCGGCTTCGGCAACCGAACCGCCCTTGGCAGCCGCCCCGGGCTCGGCGGCCGTCTCGGGGGTCACGCCGGCCCTGGCAGCGGCTTCGGGGGACGCCTCGGCGTCAACGGTCACACCGGCCTCGACGCCTCCCTCGGCAGCCGCCCCGGCCTCAACCACCGACTCCCGCGTCGCACCAGACGCGGCGTCGGCAGGCACCCCGCCGAACCCCGCGTCGGACTCCACGTCGGCCTCGGGCACCACGCCAGACCCCGCGGGGGACTCAACGTCGGCCTCGGGCGCTACGCCGGCCCCCGCCGGGGACTCCACGTTGGCCTCAGGCGCTACGCCCGACCCCGCCGGGGATTCAACGTCGGCCTCAGGCGACCCGCCGGACCCCGCCTCGGACCTCGCGGCGGCCTCCGCCCCCGCGTCCGGCGTCCCGGCGGCCCCAGGGGCCGCATCCGCGTCCAGCCGGGCCAGTGCCGCACCGGCGCGCAGGAACAGCCGGGAGCCCTCCGGCGAGAAGAGCGCGGGAACGGCCGACGCCTCCTCGGACGCGGACTCGGCCTCCTCCCGCACCTGCTCCGGCTGCTGTGGCTCCAGCTCCCGCACCGGCACCGGCACCGGCGGCAGCGCCCGCGCGGGCGAGGCGGCCTCCAGCTCCAGCAGCCGCCGGCCCTCAAGGGCGCTCGCGCGCTCGGTCTCGGCGGTGGCGTACCGGCGCAGCAGCGCCGCGTGCTCGTTGCGCAGACCGGCCAGTTCGGCGCGCTTGGCACGCAGCCGCTGCTCCAGCTTCTGGCGCAGCTCCCGCGACTCGTCGAGGTCCGCCTCCAGTTCGGCGACCCGCTCCTCGAAGCGCCACTCGTCGCTCGCACGCGCGCGCGTGAGGTCGGCGACGCGCTTGCCCGCCTGGATGTCCCAGCGCCGCATGACGACCGCGCCGACCACCGCCGTCACCGCGGCGGCGGCGGCCAGGCCGCGCAGCACCATCGGTTCCGTGAACACCCAGGGGCCGACAGCGCAGACGAGGGAGACGCCGGCGATCGCCGACGGCGGAAGCAGCCTGTGCAGAGGCGGAGAATGGCGGTGACGTCCACGTGGCATGGCCAGAAACTTACCGCGCGTAGGCGAATCGTGGTGCCCCGGGCCGTAAAAAGAAAGCCACGACGAAGGGTTCACACCGCATCAGGAACACAGAACGGAAGGAAAGAATCCGCCGCCGAATTCAGCAAGATCGTTTTCATGCCCCGGCCAGCCGCCCGCTCATCCACTCCAGCGCCGCCGGGATCTCCCGCCGCCAGGTGTTGAAGTTGTGCCCGCCGCTTTCCAGGATGATCGACGAGATCCGCGTCGGAGGCGCCGCTTTCACCCGCTCGATGAACTTCAGCGTGTCCTTGTAGTTCGACTCCCCGGACTTGCTGCTGGTGACGAGCAGCGAGGTGTCCGGCGCGGGCAGATGGTCCAGACACCACCACAGATCGGCGCGATTCCGCACCTCCTCGTCCCCCTGGTAGAGATCGCCCGTCGTGGCGTCGACCGGCGCCTTGTAGTACGCGGACAGACCGACACCCGCGCCGAACACGTCCGGATGGTGCATCGCGAGTTTCAGCGCGCAGTAACCGCCCGTGGAGTCCCCGACGACGCCCCAGCGGCCGGGTTTTCCGTCCACCCTGTAGTGGGCCGTCACGGCCTCGGGCAGGTCCTTGGCGAAGAACGACTCCGCCTGTGGGCCGCCGGGGACATCCACGCACTCGGTGTCCCGGGGCGGCGCCACGGTCGGCCGGAGCATCACCAGGATCATCGGTTCCATACGGCCCTCAGCGGCCAGTTCCCGTGCCGTGCGCGGGAAATGCAGCTTGTCCACCAGCGCCTCGGCCGTGCCCGGATAGCCGGTGAGAACGACGGCCGCCGGGAACGTGCGGGTGCGATAGCGCGGCTGGAAGTACTCCGGCGGCAGGTACACGTACGCGTGCGTCGCGATATCGGTCGTACGGCCGGCCACGGCCACCTTCTGCACCCGGCCGCCGCTCTCCGGCCGGACTCCCGGCGCGCCCGCCACGCGCCGGTTCTCCAGGACCTCCAGGCCGCCGCCCGCCGCGTGGTCCACGACCACGCCCAGGTCGTCCTCCCGCCCGAACAGGTCGGCCCAGCTCGCGTAGAAGCCGAACGCCTGGTTGGCGGCGAGCCCCACGGACGCGAACAGCGCCACCTGTGTGGCCAGCAGCAGAGCGATCCGGCCGCCGACGGCCCGCAGGCCGCGCCGGGCCAGCCGCGGCCACGTCCACACCGTTGCGGCGAACAGCGCGACGGCCGACCCGACGGCCACCGCCAGCGTCATGTCGCTCGTGAGTCCCATGGGGTGTTACCCGTCCCCTAGTGCTTTCCCTGACTTTCCCCGACCTTTGACCCCGCTTGGGAGAACGGAGTGAACCTCCCTCCCCGAGACACCGTCCTAGAGGGCGCAATGTCGCCGGATGCCCGAATCGGCACCGGATTCAAGCTCTCTCGCAGAACCACGGGATGCGATGTCTGTCAGGGAAGATGGGGAAATGTCGGGCGGGGTTCCGGGCCGGCCGAACCGGGCGCGCCGGCTGCTGCGCGGCCCGCGACCGGAGGCCGTACCCGTCCTCGTCGCCAGGGCCTGCGCCCTCGTGGGACTCCTGGACATCGCCGCGGGGGTCTTCCCGCGCTTCCGGTACAGCAGGATGCACGCCCTCGCCGAGGTGCTGCCCGGCGCGCTGGGCCCGTTCGCCGCGGCGCTGTCGCTCAGCGCCGGCGTGCTGTTGCTGCTGCTCGCGCACGGTCTGAGGCGCCGCAAGCGCCGCGCCTGGCGGGCCGCCGTCGCACTGCTGCCGGCCGGCGCGGTCGCCCAGTTCGCCTACCGGCACTCCCTGCTGGGCGTGCTCATCTCGCTCGCCCTGCTCATGGTCCTGCTGCGGCACCGCGACCAGTTCGCGGCCCTGCCCGACCCGCGCAGCCGGTGGCGCGCCCTGGCCAACTTCGTGCTCATGGGCGCCGGTTCGCTGGTCCTCGGCCTGGTCATCGTCAGCGCCCATCCCGGCCGTATGGTCGGCGACCCGAGCCTGGCGGACCGCATCACCCATGTCCTGTACGGCCTCTTCGGCTTCGAGGGGCCGGTCGGCTACCGCGGCACCACCTCGTGGACGGTCGCCTTCTCCCTCGGCGCCCTGGGCCTGATCACCGCCGTCACCACGATCTACCTGGCCTTCCGCCCCGAACACCCCGCCGCGCGGCTGACCCAGGAGGACGAGGCGCGGCTGCGTGCCCTGCTGGCCAAGCACGGCGGGCGCGACTCGCTCGGCCACTTCGCGCTGCGCCGCGACAAGGCCGTCGTCTTCTCCCCCAGCGGCAAGGCGGCGGTCACCTACCGCGTGGTCTCCGGCGTGATGCTCGCCAGCGGCGACCCGATCGGCGACGTCGAGGCCTGGCCCGGCGCCATCGAACGCTTCATGGACGAGGCCAAGGCCCACTCCTGGACGCCCGCCGTCATGGGCTGCTCCGAGACCGGCGGCGAGGTGTGGACCCGCGAGACCGGCCTGGACGCCCTCGAACTGGGCGACGAGGCGGTGGTGGACGTCGCGGATTTCTCCCTCACCGGCCGCGCGATGCGCAATGTGCGTCAGATGGTCAAGCGCATCGAGCGCGCCGGTTACCAGACCCGGGTACGACGTGTCCGTGACCTCGGCGAGGCCGAGCTGGAGCGGATCCGCCGCGCCGCCGACGACTGGCGCGGCACCGACACCGAGCGCGGCTTCTCCATGGCGCTGGGCCGCATCGGCGACTCATCCGACGGCGACTGTCTGATCGCCACGGCGCACAAGGCCGAGGCCGAACCCGGGCCGTATGGCGATCTGAAGGCGATCCTGCACTTCGTGCCCTGGGGCTCCGACGGAGTGTCCCTGGACCTGATGCGGCGCGACCGCTCGGCGGACCCCGGCATGAACGAACTGCTCATCGTCGCCGCCCTCCAGGCCGCGCCGAAACTCGGCATCGCGCGCGTGTCCCTCAATTTCGCGATGTTCCGCTCCGCGCTGGCGCGCGGCGAGAAGATCGGCGCGGGGCCGGTGCTGCGCGCCTGGCGGGGCCTGTTGGTGTTCCTGTCCCGCTGGTTCCAGATCGAGTCCCTGTACAAGTTCAACGCCAAGTTCCGGCCGCGCTGGGAGCCGCGCTTCGTGGTCTACCGCGCCTCCGCCGATCTGCCGCGCATCGGCTTCGCCGCGATGCAGGCCGAGGGCTTCCTGGACCCGGCGCAGCTGCTGCCACGTCCGCTGCGCCGCCGCAGGCCCGCACCCCGCCCGTGCGCCCATGCCCCGCGCGAACGGGAGGTGCGCGCCCTGCCGGAACGGGACGTCCGCGCGGCGTGAGGCGCGGGCCCCGGCCCGTGGCGGATTCCGTTCCGCCCCAGGACAGGCCCGGGCGGAAACCCCACCCCCTCCTCCAGCCCCGAGGGGTTTCCGCCCGGGCCGCACGCCGCCTGGAGGGCCGCGAGTGCCCGGGGGCCTACGCTGAACGTATGAGCAACCAGAGCGGACGCGGACACATCGCGGGCCTTCCGGAATGGGACCGCTGCGCGGTCATGGGCGTCGTGAACGTCACGCCCGATTCCTTCTCCGACGGCGGCCGCTGGTTCGACACGACCGCCGCGGTCAAGCACGGCCTGGAGATGGTCGCCGAGGGCGCCGACCTCGTCGACGTCGGCGGCGAGTCCACCCGTCCGGGCGCCACCCGGGTCGACGAGGCCGAGGAGCTGCGGCGCGTCATCCCCGTGGTCCGCGGGCTCGCCTCCGAGGGCGTCGTCGTCTCCGTCGACACCATGCGCGCCTCGGTCGCCGAGCAGGCCCTCTCGGCCGGCGCCGCCCTCGTCAACGACGTCAGCGGCGGCCTCGCCGACCCGGCGATGATCCCCGTCGTGGCGGACGCCGGCGCCCCCTTCGTCGTCATGCACTGGCGCGGCTTCCTGGAGGGCGGCAACGTCCGGGGCGTCTACGACGACGTCGTCACCGAGGTGGTCGACGAGCTGCACGCGCGCGTGGAGGCCGTTCTGGCGGGCGGCATCGCCCCCGACCGCATCGTCGTCGACCCCGGCCTCGGCTTCTCCAAGGACGCCGAGCACGATCTGGCCCTGCTCGCCCACCTCGACCGGCTGCACGATCTCGGTCACCCGCTGCTCGTCGCGGCCTCCCGCAAGCGGTTCCTCGGCCGGGTGCTCGCCGGTCCGGAGAGCGCCCCGCCGCCCGCGCGGGAGCGCGACGCCGCGACGGCCGCCGTCTCGGCGCTCGCGGCGCAGGCCGGCGCGTGGGCGGTCCGCGTGCACGAGGTGCGCGCGACGGCGGACGCGGTGCGCGTCGCACGCGCCGTGGAAGGGGCGCGTACGGCGGACAGCGCGCCCGGCGCGGCCCACGACCGCCAGGCGGTCGACCGCCAGGCGCTCGGCACCCCGCACACGCCAGGCGCATGCACCCCCGACGCACGCCCCGTAAACACCGGTGCCACCGGCGCACACACCTCTGAAGGAGCCCGGTGAGCGCCCCCCACACCGATGTCGAGCAGGTCGAGCTCGCCAACACCGCCTTCTACGAAGCGCTGGAGCGCGGCGACTTCGAGACGGTCTCCCGGCTCTGGCTCACCCCGGCCGACCTGGGCGTCGACGAGACGTACCACGACCCGGCGGACACCGGCGTGATCTCCTGCGTGCACCCCGGCTGGCCGGTGCTGACCGGCCGCGGCGAGGTCCTGCGGTCGTACGCGCTGATCATGGCGAACACCGACTACATCCAGTTCTTCCTCACCGATGTGCATGTCTCCGTCACCGGCGACACCGCCCTGGTGACCTGCACCGAGAACATCCTCAGCGGCGGCCCCGCCCCCGCGGAGGGCGACGAGCTGGGCCCGCTCGTGGGCCAGCTCGTGGTCGCCACCAATGTGTTCCGGCGCACACCCGAGGGCTGGAAGCTCTGGTCGCACCACGCTTCACCCGTTCTCACCGAAAGCGACGAGGACGAGGGCGACGACAGCACCGCCTGAGTGGGTAGGCGGTCCCCCAGAAGGCTCGGAAGGGGGTGCGACAGGGCCCGAAGGGACGAAGAAGTGGTTGGAATCACGGGCCCCCGGGTAGGGGCGGCTACCGACCCGTGAGCCGCCGGGTTCTCCAGGGGAAACGCACGATGAACCCTCCTGTACCCGGCCCGGACCCACGCCCCCGTGGCCCGGAGCTGTCAGTGCCCGCAGGTAGATTCGTCCGAGGCCGGTGTGCCGTCCGCACGCGGCACGGACCGGTCGCAACCGACGATTGCAGGAGTGATTCGCGTGGATCGTGTCGCGCTGCGCGGCCTGAAGGCCCGCGGGCACCACGGAGTGTTCCCCAAGGAGCGCGAGGAGGGCCAGACCTTCATCGTGGACCTCGTCCTGGGCCTGGACACCCGCCCGGCCGCGGCCGACGACGACCTGGCGAAGACCGTGCACTACGGCATCGTGGCGGAGGAGGTCGTGGCCGTCGTCGAGGGCGAGCCGGTCAACCTCATCGAGACGCTTGCCGAGCGCATCGCCCAGGCCTGTCTGAAGCACGAGGGGGTCCAGGAGGTCGAGGTCCGCGTCCACAAACCGGACGCGCCGATCACGGTCCCCTTCGACGACGTGACCGTCACCATCACCCGGAGCCGAGTATGACCGCGTCCTTCACGCAGGGTCCCACCGACCCGACCGTACAGCCGGTGCCCGCCTCCGTCGTCGAGAAGGTCGACGCCGCCGACACCACCCTGCACAACCCCAAACGGGCCGTGCTCTCCCTCGGCTCCAACCTCGGCAACCGCCTGGAGACCCTCCAGGGGGCCATCGACGCCCTGGAGGACACCCCGGGTGTGCGGATCAAGGCGGTCTCGCCGGTGTACGAGACGGAGCCGTGGGGCGTCGAGCCCGGCAGCCAGCCGTCGTACTTCAACGCGGTCGTGGTGCTGAAGACCACCCTGCCGCCGTCCTCCCTGCTGGAGCGGGCGCACGCGGTCGAGGAGGCCTTCCACCGGGTGCGGGACGAGCGCTGGGGCGCCCGCACCCTCGACGTGGACATCGTGGCGTACGCCGACGTCGTCTCCGACGACCCGCAGCTCACCCTCCCCCACCCGCGCGCCCACGAGCGCGCCTTCGTGCTCGCCCCCTGGCACGACGTGGACCCCGACGCGCAGCTGCCCGGCCGGGGCGCCGTCGCCGATCTCCTGGGCACGGTCACCCGGGAAGGGGTCGCGCCCCGCGCCGACCTGGAACTCCGGCTGCCCGAGTAGTCGTTAAGGTCGAGACGACCACCGTCGGGACGATCCGCGAGCCGGACACCCGGGAAGCCGAAGGGACACCGTGAGAGAGCTGCGCATCAGGGTGCTGGCCGGCGTGTTCGTCGTCGCCGGAGTGCTGTCCTGGGCGGGCGCCCGCCTCTGGAGCTCGGTGGGCACCCTGCCGAGCGTCCCGCTGGCCGCGCCCATCGTCCTGGCGCTGATCGCCGCCGTGCTGCTGGCCACGGCGCTCTCCCTGCGCTCCCGGCTCAAGGCCCAGCGCGAGCGCAGCCCCGGCGCCAAGGGCGTCGACCCGCTGATGGCGGCCCGCGCGGTGGTCTTCGGCCAGGCCAGCGCCCTGGTGGCCGCCCTCGTCGCCGGGATGTACGGCGGCACGGGCGTCGTCCTGCTGGAGTCCCTGGACATCCCGGCCCGCCGCGACCAGGCCATCTACGCCGGCTTCTCGGTGCTGGCGGGCATCGCCGTCATAGCGGCGGCCCTGTTCCTGGAGCGGGTCTGCAAGCTCCCGGAGGACGACGAACCGGGCGGCCCGGGGACGGCACCCGCCGCCTGACCCCGGTCCGCAACCCGACAGCGCGCTCAGTGGGCTCAGTGCGCCATGATCAGGCTCATCGCCTCGTTCCGCGTGGCCGCGTCCCGCAGCTGGCCGCGGACCGCCGAGGTGATGGTCTTCGCACCGGGCTTGCGGATACCCCGCATCGACATGCACATGTGCTCGCACTCCACGACCACGATCACCCCGCGCGGCTCCAGGATCTCCATCAGGGAGTCCGCGATCTGCGTGGTGAGTCGTTCCTGCACCTGCGGACGGCGGGCGTAGACGTCCACCAGCCGGGCCAGCTTGGAGAGCCCGGTGATCTTGCCGCTGGTGGACGGGATGTAACCGACGTGCGCGACGCCCCGGAACGGCACCAGGTGGTGCTCACAGGTCGAGTACACCTCGATGTCCTTCACCAGCACCATCTCGTCGTGCCCGAGGTCGAAGGTGGTCGTCAGCACATCCTCGGGCTTCTGCCACAGCCCGGCGAATATCTCCTTGTACGCCCGCGCCACCCGCGCCGGCGTCTCCCTCAGACCCTCACGGTCCGGGTCCTCGCCGACCGCGATCAGGAGTTCGCGTACGGCGTTCTCGGCGCGCTTCTCGTCGAACTCGCCGATCGTGCCCTCGACGTCCAGCGTCACGGGGTCGGTCATGTGGTGCCTCGTTCCTGTGTGTCGTGCATTCCCGGCGGCCGGAAATGGCGAAATGCCGCGCCCCCCAGGCTAGAACCAGGGGGGCGCGGCATCCATTCCGGGCCTGGTGGGGCCGCCGGGGCGGCCACCGGACGGGGTCAGCTGTCGGTGCGGTCCTCCTGGACCGGGTCCGGCGTGGACTCCGTGGCCGTCGACTTGGCGGTGAGCGCCGCCGACGCGCCGTTGGCGCCGTTGGTCAGCGCCAGCTCCTTCGGGGAGAGCACCGGCGGCCGGGTGGACGGCGTACGCCGCGAGGAGCCGGTCCACGCGGGCCGCGGCGGGCGCTTGACGACCGGGGCGAAGATCTCGGCGATCTCCTCCTTGCCCAGGGTCTCCTTCTCCAGGAGCGCCAGGACCAGGTTGTCCAGCACGTCGCGGTTCTCGACCAGGATCTCCCAGGCCTCGTTGTGCGCGGTCTCGATGAGCTTCTTGACCTCTTCGTCGACCAGCGCCGCGACCTCTTCCGAGTAGTCCCGCTGGTGCGCCATCTCACGGCCGAGGAACGGCTCGGTGTTGTCACCGCCGAACTTGATCGCGCCCAGCCGCTCCGTCATGCCGTACTGCGTGACCATCGCGCGGGCCAGGTTGGTGGCCTTCTCGATGTCGTTGGCGGCACCGGTGGTCGGGTCGTGGAAGACCAGCTCCTCGGCCGCGCGGCCGCCCAGCATGTAGGCCAGCTGGTCCAGCATCTCGTTGCGCGTCGTGGAGTACTTGTCCTCGTCGGGCAGGACCATCGTGTAGCCGAGGGCGCGGCCGCGGGACAGGATCGTGATCTTGTGGACCGGGTCGGAGTTCGGCGAGGCCGCCGCGACCAGGGCGTGACCGCCCTCGTGGTACGCGGTGATCTTCTTCTCCTTGTCCGACATGATCCGGGTCCGCTTCTGCGGGCCCGCCACGACGCGGTCGATGGCCTCGTCGAGCATCTTGTTGTCGATGAGCTTCTGGTCGCTGCGGGCCGTCAGCAGGGCGGCCTCGTTCAGCACGTTCGCCAGGTCGGCGCCGGTCATGCCGGGCGTACGGCGGGCGACGGCCGACAGGTCGACGTCCGGGGCGACCGGCTTGCCCTTCTGGTGGACCTTGAGGATCTCCAGCCGGCCCTGCATGTCCGGGCGGTCGACGGCGATCTGCCGGTCGAAGCGGCCGGGGCGCAGCAGCGCCGGGTCGAGGATGTCCGGGCGGTTCGTCGCGGCGATCAGGATCACGCCGCCCTTGACGTCGAAGCCGTCCATCTCGACGAGCAGCTGGTTCAGGGTCTGCTCGCGCTCGTCGTGACCGCCGCCGAGGCCGGCGCCGCGGTGGCGGCCGACCGCGTCGATCTCGTCGACGAAGACGATCGCCGGGGCGTTCGCCTTGGCCTGTTCGAACAGGTCACGGACGCGGGAGGCACCGACACCGACGAACATCTCGACGAAGTCGGAACCGGAGATCGAGTAGAACGGCACGCCGGCCTCGCCCGCGACGGCACGCGCGAGCAGGGTCTTGCCGGTGCCGGGCGGGCCGTAGAGCAGCACGCCCTTCGGGATCTTGGCACCGACAGCCTGGAACTTCGCCGGCTCCTGGAGGAACTCCTTGATCTCGTGCAGCTCCTCGACGGCCTCGTCGGAGCCCGCGACGTCCGCGAAGGTCGTCTTCGGAGTGTCCTTGGTGATGAGCTTGGCCTTCGACTTCCCGAAGTTCATCACCCGGGAGCCGCCGCCCTGCATCTGGTTCATCAGGAACAGGAAGACGACCACGATGAGGACGAAGGGCAGCAGGGAGAGCAGGATCCCGACGATCGGGTTCTGCTTGGACGGCGAGACGGTGTAGCCGTCCGGGATCTGCTTGTCCTCGTACTTGTTCTGCAGCGCGTTGGCGATGGTCACGCCCTGGTCGCCGATGTAGCTCGCCTGGATCTTCGAGCTGTCCTCGACCTTTTCGCCGTCCTTGAGCTGGACCTTGATGATCTGCTCGTCGCCGGTGGTCAGTTTGGCCGACTCGACCCTGTTGTCATTGATCGCCTGGACGACCTGGCCCGTGTCCACCGTCTTGTAGCCGCCGGACGAGCCGACGACCTGCATCAACACGACCACGGCAAGGACGGCCAGCACGATCCACATGACCGGCCCACGGAAGTATCGCTTCACGTCCATCCATACGGAGCGGTGCCGCCCCGTCCCTCCTGCCATAGTGAGTTTGATAAGACAGTTCTTCTGACGGTACCCCAGCATTGTCGCCCGAAGCCGCGCAGGACGGCTGGCAATCCCGTCTGCATGCTCCAACGCCGCGAGACCCGCCGGGGTTCCCGATCGCCCCCGCAGAGGCGCTCTGGTGGCTCAGCCGCCGTAGACGTGGGGCGCGAGCGTACCGACGAACGGCAGGTTGCGGTACTTCTCGGCGTAGTCCAGGCCGTAGCCCACGACGAACTCGTTGGGGATGTCGAAGCCGACCCACTCGACGTCGATGGCGACCTTGGCGGCGTCCGGCTTGCGCAGCAGCGTGCACACCTTCAGGGAGGCGGGCTCGCGGGAGCCGAGGTTGTTGATCAGCCAGGACAGGGTCAGGCCGGAGTCGATGATGTCCTCGACGATGAGGACGTGCTTGCCCTTGATGTCGGTGTCGAGGTCCTTGAGGATCCGCACCACGCCGGAGGACTGGGTGCCCGCGCCGTAGGAGGACACGGCCATCCAGTCCATGGTGACGGGGGTGGACAGGGCCCGCGCGAGGTCGGCCATGACCATCACCGCGCCCTTCAGCACGCCGACGATCAGCAGGTCCTTGCCCGCGTACTCCGCGTCGATCTTCGCCGCCAGCTCGGCCAGCTTGGCGTCGATCTCTTCCTTGGTGATGAGTACCTGCTGGAGGTCGGCACCCATGTCTTTCGCGTCCACCCGCATCACTTTCGGTCGTCCCACCGGCTGCCCACCCCCGGAAGGGGGGACGGGATTCAGCCTTGCCGAATCACCAGTCTGCCACCCTGCCGCTGGGCGACGACTTTGCCGGGGAGGTTGATGGCCCCCTGACCGCGCCATCCGGTGATCAGCCGGTCGACTTCCTCGATGTGGCGGGCGAAGAGAGAGCCGGCCGGGGCACCGGCCTCGATGGCCGCGCGGCGCAGGATCCGGCGGCGCACGGCGGGCGGGAGGGCGTAGAGCTTGGCGCACTCCAGCAGGCCGGCGGCGTCGCGGACGGTGGCCTCGGCCTGGCTGGCCCAGGCGTCGAGGGCGTCGGCGTCGTCGCGGGAGAGCTGGGCCGTCCGGGCGAGGGCCTCGACGACGCCCTTGCCGAGGGCCTTCTCCAGGGCGGGCAGGCCCTCGTGGCGCAGCCGGGAGCGGGTGTAGGCCGGGTCTGCGTTGTGCGGGTCGTCCCAGACGGGCAGCGACTGGACCATGCAGGCCTTGCGGGCGGTCTGCCGGTCGAGCTGGAGGAAGGGGCGCCGGTAACGGCCGCCGGCCCCCGAGACCGCGGCCATTCCGGACAGGGAGCGGATGCCGGAGCCGCGGGCGAGCCCGAGCAGCACCGTCTCGGCCTGGTCGTCGCGGGTGTGGCCGAGCAGGACCGCGGCGGCGGCGTGGCGTTCGGCGGCGGCGTCCAGCGCGGCGTACCGGGCGTCCCGGGCGGCGGCCTCTGGGCCGCCGTCGCGGCCGACGGTCACGGCGGCGGACTCGACCGGGTCGAGGCCGAGCTCGCGCAGGCGCAGGCAGACCTCCGCGGCGCGCAGGTCGGAGCCGGGCTGGAGGCCGTGGTCGACGGTGACGCCGCCCGCGCGGATGCCGAGTTTGGGCGCTTCGAAGGCGAGGGCGGAGGCGAGCGCCATGGAGTCGGCGCCGCCGGAGCAGGCGACGAGGACGAGTGGCGGGGGCGGCAGCTCGTTCCCGGTCCGCTGCGCGGAGCCGTGGTCGGTGAGGATGTCGTGGAGGACGCGGCGGACCGCCAGGCGTATCGCCGCGACCGCAGGATGGGGACCCATGTCCGGTTCCCTTCATGAAGTTTTTCGGGGGGTGAGCCCGAGTCGGTCACTCAGAGTGTGTAGATGGTGACAGAACCGGGCCGTTCCCCGAGCATTGCACGCCTGTGCACGCCTCACGCTCCCTCGGACGGGTGATTGGAGGGGCGTTCGCCTGCCGTCGGCCGGATTCGGTTCACCACGTCTCACCCCCGTGTCATGTTTCGCTCCTCCGGTGCACCCGTGCGATCCAGTCCGCCGGTTTGGCGATCTCCGCCTTGGTGGGGAGGGTGTTCGGGGAGGTCCACACGCGGTTGAAGCCGTCCATGCCGACCTCGTCGACGACGGCCCGGACGAAGCGTTCGCCGTCCCGGTACTGGCGCAGCTTGGCGTCCAGGCCGAGCAGCTTGCGCAGGGCCAGATCGAGGCGGGAGGCGCCCTTGGCGCGGCGCTGCTGGAACTTCTCGCGGATCTCCCCGACGGCCGGGACGACCGCCGGGCCGACGCCGTCCATCACGAAGTCCGCGTGGCCCTCCAGCAGGGACATCACGGCGGTGAGGCGGCCCAGGATCTCCCGCTGGGCGGGCGTCTGCACCAGTTCCACCAGGGACCGGCCGCCGTCGTCCTCCTCGGCCTCGGGGCGGCCGCCGGCGAGTGTCTGGGCGGCTTCGCGAATGCGTTCGAGGACGGTCATGGGGTCGACGTCGGTCTCCCCCAAGAACGACTGGATTTCACCCTCCAGGTGGTCCCGCAGCCAGGGCACCGCGGTGAACTGCGTCCGGTGGGTCTCCTCGTGCAGGCACACCCACAGCCGGAAGTCGTGGGGCGGTACGTCGAGTTCGCGCTCCACGTGGACGATGTTCGGGGCGACGAGCAGCAGCCGGCCGCCGCCGTCGGCACCGGTGGGGAGGTCGCGGCTCGCGGGGGCGAACGTCTCGTACTGGCCGAGGACGCGGGAGGCCAGGAAGGACAGCAGCATGCCCAGCTCGACGCCGGTGACCTTGCCGCCGACGGCGCCGAGGACCGCGCCGCCGGGGGTGGCGCCGCGGCGCTCCTGCATCTTCTCCAGCAGCGGCCGGAGGATCTCCCGGAAACCGGCGACGTTCGCGCGGACCCAGCCGGGGCGGTCGACGACCAGGACGGGGGTGTCGTGGATGTGCTCGGTGGCCATACGAGTGAAGCCCCGGACGTGTTCCTCCGAGGCCTTGGCGTGCCGGCGCAGTTCCGCGACGACGGCACGGGCCTCGTCGCGGCTCACCTCCGGGCCCGGCCGCACGAGCCGGGTCGCGGTCGCCACCGCGAGATTCCAGTCGACCATGCCGGGTGCGGTGCCACCGATGCTCGTCATGTGTCAACCGTACGTGAGGGGTCCCTGCGGGGGCAGGGCGTGTGAAGGCGGGGGTGGAGGGGGTTGGCGGGTACGAGCGGCTGCTCACGCGGTGGGAACAGCCGCCCGCGGCGGTGGCGGGCCCCCGCGCCTCAGCCGCAGCCGCAGGCCGCCAGTGCCGTCGCCGTGCGGTCCAGGGCCGACTGGGCCGCTGTCGCGTCGGTGGTGTCCGAGGCGAGGAAGGCGAAGGCGAGGACGCGGCCGGACTCGTCGACGACGGTGCCCGCGAGAGCGTTGACGCCGGTCAGGGTGCCGGTCTTGGCGCGTACGAGGCCGGCCGCGCCGTCGCCGTAGCGGCTGGTCAGGGTGCCGGTGAAGCCGGCCACGGGGAGGCCGGTGAGGGTGGGGCGCAGTTCGGGGCGGTCGGGGTCGGCGGCCTTGGCGAGGAGCGCGGTCAGCAGGGAGGCCGTCAGCCTGTCGTCGCGGTCGAGGCCGCTGCCGTCCTTGATGGCGATGCCCCGCGTCGGCACTCCCAGCTTCTTCAGCTGGGTCTCGATCGCGCGGCCGGCGCCGGCGAAGTCGGCGGGCTCGCCGGTGGCGAGGGCGGTGTGCCGGGCCAGGGCCTCGGCGATGTCGTTGTCGCTGTTGGTCAGCATCTGCTCGACCAGCACGGACAGCGGCGGCGAGGAGACGGTGGCGAGGGTGTCCGCGCGGCCGGTGGCCTTGGACGGGCCGGGCGGCGTGGTCTTGATGCCCTCGGCCTCCAGGAGGTCCGCGAAGGCGCGGGCGGCCTCCGCCGCGGGGTCGGCGTGGCGCGGCGCCGGGCCGCTGGTGGAGTCGTCGGTGCGGGCCTCGTCGGCCATCAGGGCGGTGACGCGGGCCAGGTTCTCGTTGACTCCGATGGGGTGAAGGTCGGGGCCGGCGTACAGGGTGGTGTCGTACGACAGGGTCACCGCGCGGACGTCCTGTTCGACCAGCGCGGCGGCGGTCCGCGCGGCGAGGGTGCGCAGGCTGGCGCGGCCCTCGGCGTCGCGGTCGGCGGTGAGGGTGGGGTCGCCGCCGCCGACCAGGATCAGCTCCTTGGTGTCGGGTTCGAAGACCGCGCGGGTGTCCAGGCGGTGGTCGGCGCCGAGGGCGTTCAGTACGGCGACGGCGGTGGCGATCTTGGTGGTGGAGGCGGGGGTCAGCGCCTCGTCGGCGCCCGTGCCGTACAGCCGCTTGCCGGTGGCGATGTCGACGACGGCGGCGGAGCGGTGGCCGCCGAGCGCGGCGTCGGCGAGGAGCGGGTCCAGGGTGTCGGCGAGGGCCCGGCCGCCGGGAGCCGGCTGTCCGGCGCTCTTCGCGCCGCCGAGCCCGGTCAGCACGGACGCCGCGCTGGGGGCGGGGCGGGGCCCCGCGGGGTCGGTGCCGCTCGCCCCGGCCCGGCCGGAGGCGCCGCCGTGAGATGCGCCACCCAGGTGGTCGGCGGCGGCCGCCCGGTCCCGCTCGGCCGTACGCTGACCCGTGGAGTCCCAGGGTCCCGCGGCGGTCACCACGCCGGCGGCCAGCGCCAGACCGGCGGTGGCGGCACCCGCGGTGTACTGCCAGGTCTTCACCCGCGTGATCCGTGCGACCTGCGGTGACGCGGCCCGCGCCAGCCGCGCGGCCCGCGACCCCGTCGCCGCCGCGGCACGGGCGAGACGGGGGCGCACGGCGTCCGCGACCCGCGTCAGACCTCGTGTCAGACGCGGCCCCGCGGCCTGCCAAGGCCTCAGCTCGGGCACGACCACCAGCCCCTTTCGCGATCACACAGCTGCGTGAGGGACACTTAACCACCAGAACTGTGTGTTGATCATGGAGGAGCCACCGGTGGAGTTCGACGTCACGATCGAGATCCCGAAGGGTTCGCGCAACAAGTACGAGGTGGACCACGAGACCGGTCGGATCCGCCTGGACCGCCGCCTGTTCACGTCGACCGCCTACCCGACGGACTACGGCTTCGTCGAGAACACCCTCGGCGAGGACGGCGACCCGCTGGACGCGCTGGTCATCCTGGACGAGCCGACCTTCCCGGGCTGCCTCATCCGCTGCCGCGCGATCGGCATGTTCCGTATGACCGACGAGGCCGGCGGCGACGACAAGCTGCTGTGCGTCCCGGCGACGGACCCGCGTGTGGAGCACCTGCGCGACATTCACCACGTGTCCGAGTTCGACCGCCTGGAGATCCAGCACTTCTTCGAGGTGTACAAGGACCTGGAGCCCGGCAAGTCGGTCGAGGGCGCCAACTGGGTGGGCCGCACGGACGCCGAGGCCGAGATCGAGCGGTCCTACAAGCGGTTCAAGGAGCAGGGCGGTCACTGACCTCCCCGGGCCGGCCTCATGAGGCTGCCGAACGGGCCGTACGCGCGCGTGCGGCCCGTTCGTCATGTGTGCGCATACTGAGGGCACCGGAGGTGTCGTACAGGGAGCGCTACGCAGGTGACGGACGCGGAGGACCGCAAGCCGCAGTCGGATGAGGCGAGGATGGCCTTCACGCCGCCCCCCGGCGTCGAGGTCGGAGACAGCGAGTCGGAGACCACCTCCGAGTTCGCGCTCCCGGAGGGGCTGGACGTCCCGCAGCCGCCGACCGCGGAGCCCGAGGGGTCGGCGTTCGTCCCGCCGCGCGCCTACAGCGCCCAGGAGGCGCCGCCCGCCTTCACCCCGCCCACCGGGATACCGGCGGTCAGTCTGACCAAGGACGTGCCCTGGCAGGACCGGATGCGCACGATGCTGCGCATGCCGGTGACCGAGCGGCCCGCGCTGGAGCCGGTGCAGAAGACGGAGGAGGGCGGCCCGGCCGTTCCGCGTGTGCTCGACCTCACCCTGCGTATCGGGGAGCTGCTGCTGGCGGGCGGTGAGGGCGCGGAGGACGTCGAGGCGGCGATGTTCGCGGTGTGCCGGTCGTACGGCCTCGACCGCTGTGAGCCGAACGTCACCTTCACGCTGCTGTCGATCTCGTACCAGCCGTCGCTCGTGGACGATCCGGTGTCGGCCGCCCGGACCGTGCGGCGGCGCGGGACGGACTACACGCGGCTCGCGGCCGTCTTCCAGCTGGTGGACGACCTCAGCGACCCGGAGAGCCACATCTCCCTGGAGGAGGCCTACCGGCGGCTCGCCGAGATCCGCCGCAACCGGCACCCGTACCCGACCTGGGTGCTGACCTCGGCGAGCGGGCTGCTCGCGGGCGCGGCCTCCGTGCTGGTCGGCGGCGATCTGATCGTGTTCGTCGCGGCGGCGCTCGGCGCGATGCTCGGGGACCGGCTGGCGTGGCTGTGCGCGGGGCGGGGGCTGCCGGAGTTCTACCAGTTCACGGCCGCCGCGATGCCCCCGGCGGCGATCGGGGTGGCGCTGACCATCGCGCACGTGGACGTGGCGGCGGCCGCCGTGATCACCGGTGGGCTGTTCGCGCTGCTGCCCGGGCGGGCGCTGGTGGCGGGCGTGCAGGACGGGCTGACCGGCTTCTACATCACCGCGGCGGCGCGGCTGCTGGAGGTCATGTACTTCTTCGTCGGCATCGTCGTCGGGGTGCTCGTCGTGCTGTACTTCGGCGTCCAGCTGGGGGCACAGCTCAATCCCGACGCCGCGCTGGGCAGCACCGAGCGGCCGGTGGTGCAGATCGGCGCGTCGATGCTGCTGTCGCTGACCTTCGCCGTGCTGCTCCAGCAGGAACGATCCACCGTGCTCGCCGTGACGCTCAACGGCGGCGTGGCGTGGGTGGTGTACGGCGCGATGCACTACGCCGGTGAGCAGTCGCCGGTGGCGTCCACGGCGGTGGCGGCGGGGCTGGTCGGTCTGTTCGGGCAGTTGATGGCGCGGTACCGGTACGCGTCGGCGTTGCCGTACACCACCGCGGCGATCGGTCCCCTGCTGCCGGGTTCGGCCACCTACTTCGGGCTGCTGGCGATCGCGCAGAACGATGTCGACGGGGGGCTGGGGTATCTGACCAAGGCCGCGGCGCTGGCGATGGCCATCGCCATCGGGGTGAACCTGGGGTCGGAGATGTCGCGGATGTTCCTGCGGGGGGCGGGACGGGGCCGCAAGGCGGCCAAGCGGACTCGGGGATTCTGAGCGCCGTCCGAGCCCGCGCCCCTTCGGGTCGGGTCAGTAGCCCTGGTTCTGGTTGTACGGGTACGGCTGCTGCTGGGGGTACTGCTGGTCGCCGTACGGCTGCTGCTGGGGGTACGGCTGGCCGTAGCCCTGGTCGTAGCCCTGGTCATAGCCGTACTGCTGCTGGTCGTAGCCGTACTGCTGCGGGTCCTGGGGCGGCTCGACGCGGCGGAGCTGGGTGGTGGCGTCGTCCATCACGGGGTACGCCGGCTGCTGCTGAGCCTCGTACGGCTGGGGCTCGGCCTGCTGCTGCCGCGCGGCCTTCTTGTTCTGCGAGCGGGCGCGCCAGAACTCGATGATGATCGGGACGACGGAGATGAAGACGATCAGGATCAGGATCGCTTCGATGTTCTTCTTGACGAAGTCGATGTTGCCCAGCCAGGAGCCGAGCAGGGTGACGCCCGCGCCCCAGAGGATGCCGCCGAGGATGTTGAAGATCAGGAAGGAGCGGTACCGCATGCCGCTGACGCCGGCGATGATCGGCGTGAAGGTGCGGACGATGGGCACGAAACGGGCGAGGACCAGGGACTTCGGGCCGTACTTCTCGAAGAACTCGTGGGCCTTCGTGACGTTCTCCTGCTTGAAGAAGCGGGAGTCGGGGCGGGTGAAGAGCGCCGGTCCGACCTTCTTGCCGAACATGTAGCCCGCCTGGTCGCCGAGGATCGCGGCGACGCAGATCAGCACGATGGCCGCCCACAGGGGGAAGTCCAGCTGCTTCGAGGTGATCAGCAGGCCCGCGGTGAAGAGGAGCGAGTCACCGGGCAGGAAGAAGCCGATGAGCAGGCCCGACTCGGCGAAGACGATGAGGAGGAGACCCCAGATCCCGAAGGTGTCGAGCAGGTAGTTCGGATCCAGCCAGCTGGGTCCGAGGGCGAGCGTCGTCACGGTTCCGGGCTCCTGAGGGGTGAAGGGAAGTGCGGCGTCCAGTTCGGCCGGACAAAGCTATCAACGCCACGCGCCCGCCCCAGGTTCCACCGGCCGTTCCAGGACGCACCGTGCGCCGGACGGGGCGTGGTTGTGGGTCGTCCTCACCGAAGGCTACGGGGTCCCGGCCCGGGAGCAGGGCTCCCGGGCCGGGTCGTCACGAGGAGTGCCGGGCCGCGTTCGCGGTGATCGCGTCCCTCAGGTGCTCGGCGAGACCGGGGCGCATCGCGTCGTAGAACGCCTTGAAGCGCTCGTCCGAGACGTACATCTCGCCCAGGCACTGGTGCATCTCGTAGCCGCACTCGTAGTACCAGCCGCAGATGTGCTGCCGGTGCTCCTCGGCCATGTCCATGGCGCGCTCGCCGGTCGGCGGCTCGCCGTCGGCCATCAGGGCGCCGTAGCGCTCGCTCCAGTCGGCCGCCTCGGCCTGCATGCGCTTCCAGTCGTCCTTGGTGTAGCTCGCGGCGCGGCGCTGGGACTCGGCCCAGGCCTCGGTGCCGCCCCAGCGGGCCTCCGCCTCCTCGGCGTACTGTTCCGGGTCCTTGTCCCCGAATACCTCGAACCGCTCCTCGGGCGTCAGGTTGATTCCCATCTTGCGTGCCTCCATGGCATGCTCCACGGCCGCCGCCATCTTCCGCAGCTTCTCGATCCGGGCGGTGAGCAGCTCGTGCTGCCTGCGCAGGTGTTCGCGCGGGTCCGCGGCCGGGTCGTCGAGCAGGACGGCGACCTCGTCGAGCGGGAAGCCGAGCTCTCGGTAGAACAGGATCTGCTGCAGCCGGTCGAGGTCGGCATCGCTGTAGCGCCGATGGCCCGCGTGGCTGCGCTCGCCGGGTACGAGCAGGCCGATGTCGTCGTAGTGGTGCAGGGTGCGCACCGTCACTCCGGCGAAGTCGGCGACCTGTCCCACGGAGTAGCTCACTTCCGCTCCCTTCTGGTGACGCCCTCCACGCTGCGGCCTCACGTCACGTGAGGTGCAAGTCCTCAGGTGAGGACGCCGACGAAGGGCTCGCCCTCGCCCGCGAAGGTGTAGGCGCCGCCCTCGATACGGCCGATCAGGCCGAGGGTCCAGGCGGCCTCGGCGTCGGCCGTGTGGAGCCAGAGGTTCATGATCTCGCCGATGTGGCCGAGCTGTTCGGGGCCGTCCTCGGGGACGTAGTGCTCGGTGACGGCGGCGCGCCACTCCTCGATACGGCGGACGCGCTCCTTGAGGAGGGCGACGGCCTCGGCGCGCGGCAGGTCGACCATGAAGCCGATGGCGGCGGACTTCACGTCGGTCTTCTGGTCGTACTCGGTGAGGGCCTCGCGCAGCAGGCGGAAGTACTCCTCGGTGCCGCTCTCGGTGATCTCGTACTCGGTGCGCGGGGGGCCGCCGGCCGTGGACGGGGCGATCTCGTGGGCGTGCAGCAGGCCCTGCTTGGCCATCTGTTTCAGGGCGTGGTAGATCGACCCGGGCTTGGCGTTGGACCACTCGTGCGCGCCCCAGTACTCCAGGTCGCCGCGCACCTGGTAGCCATGGGCCCGCCCGTGCTGGCGGACGGCGCCCAGCACCAGGAGTCGGATCGCTGACATGCGGCCCAGACTATGACCTGCCCCGGGCCGATCTCAGAACGGGAACCCGCTCCGGCCGTGCTGCACCGAGATCCACTTCAGGGTGGTGAACGCGTCCAGCGTCGACTCGCCGTTCAGTCTGCCGACGCCGGAGTGCTTCTCGCCGCCGAAGGGGACGAGGGGCTCGTCGTGGACGGTGCCGTCGTTGACGTGGAACATCCCGGTGTCGATGCGCTGGGCGAAGCGGACGCCCCGTTCGACGTCGCCGGTGTGGACGGCGCCGCTGAGGCCGTACGGGGTGTCGTTGACCAGGCGCACGGCCTCCTCCTCGCCGTCGAACGGGACGAGGAGGGCGACCGGGCCGAAGATCTCCTGGCGCAGCAGCGGGGAGCCGGCGGGTACGTCGGTCAGGACGGACGGCTCGACCAGGTTGTCGCGGACCGTGCCACGCAGCAGGGCGGTGGCGCCCTCCGCGATGGCCTGCTCGACCGCGCCGGAGACGGACTCGGCCTGGGAGGCGTTGATGACCGGGCCGATGACGGTCTCCGGGTCGCGCGGGTCGCCGACCTTGAGGGACCTGACCTTGGCGACGAACTTCTCGGTGAACTCGTCCGCGATCGACCGGTCCACGAGGACACGGTTGGCGGCCATGCAGACCTGGCCCTGGTGGACGTAGCGGGAGAAGACGGCGGCGTCGACCGCGTAGTCGAGGTCGGCGTCGTCGAGGACCACCAGCGCGCTGTTGCCGCCGAGTTCGAGGACGGCCCGCTTGAAGTGCCCGGCGCAGACGGTGGCGACGTGGCGGCCGATCTTGTCGGAGCCGGTGAACGAGATGACCTTGGGCACCGGGTGCTCGATGAAGGCGTCGCCGATCTCGGCGATGTCGGTGACGACCACGTTCAGCAGACCGGCCGGCAGGCCCGCGTCCTCGAAGAGCCTGGCGACCAGGGTGCCGCCGACGACCGGGGTGTCCTGGTGCGGCTTGAGGACCACGGCGTTGCCGAGCGCCAGCGCGGGCGCGGCGGACTTCAGCGACAGCAGGAAGGGGAAGTTGAAGGGGCTGATGACGCCGACTACACCGACCGGGACGCGGTAGAGGCGGTTCTCCTTGCCGGGGTCGGGCGACGGGATCAGCTTGTCCTCGGGGCGCATCGCCAGGCTGACCGCCTCGCGCAGGAACTCCTTGGCCAGGTGCAGTTCGAACGCGGCCTTCACCCGGGTGCCGCCCAGCTCGGTGATGATCGCCTCGGCGATCTCCGCCTCGCGCTCCTCGACCAGCCGCAGCACCTTCTCCAGGACCGCGCGGCGGGTGAAGGCGCCCGCGCGGGCCCAGTCCCGCTGGGCGCGCTCGGCGGCCCGGTAGGCCTGATCTATCTCGTCGACGGTGGCTATGGTGATCGAGGCCAGCTTCTCGCCGTCGTACGGATTGAAGTCGATGATGTCCCAGGAACCCGTGCCCGGACGCCACTCGCCGTCGATGTACTGCTGAGCCAGGTCGGTGAAGTAGGACGACATGTGATCCCTCAATCCCTGCCGCGCGAGCAGACAGACAGACGCGCCTGATCGTCCGTCATCGTACTTGTGTTTCAACGGACTTGATGTGGATCTCAGGAGAGTTGGAGAAGTCCCCGGAGCAGGTCGCGGCTCTCCGCCGGGCCGGGGCTGTCCCGCTGCAGCTCCTTCAGGGCCGTCTCGTACTGGGCGACGTCCTCGGGCTTGTCCAGGTAGAGGGCGCTGGTCAGCTGCTCCAGGTAGACCACGTCGGACAGGTCGGACTCGGGGAAGCTGAGGATGGTGAAGGCGCCGCTCTCGCCGGAGTGCCCGCCGAAGCTGAACGGCATGATCTGCAGCCGGACGTTGGGCCGCTCGGAGAACTCGATGAGGTGCTGGAGCTGGCCGCGCATCACCACGCGGTCGCCGTAGGGGCGGCGCAGGGCGGCCTCGTCGAGGACGATGTGGAAGTCCGGGGCGTTCTCCGCGACGAGGTGCTTCTGCCGCTCCAGACGCAGCGCCACCCGGCGTTCGACGTCGGCCTCGCTCGCGCCCTTCATACCGCGCCGCACCACCGCGCGGGCGTAGTCCTCGGTCTGCAGCAGGCCGTGCACGAACTGCACCTCGTACGCCCGGATCAAAGACGCGGCGCCCTCCAGGCCGACATAGGTGGGGAACCAGCTCGGCAGGACGTCGGAGTAGCTGTGCCACCAGCCGGCGACATTGGCCTCGCGGGCGAGCGAGACCAGCGAGCCGCGCTCGGTCTCGTCCGTGATGCCGTACAGCGTCAGCAGGTCCTCGACGTCCCTCGTCTTGAAGCTCACCCGGCCCAGCTCCATCCGGCTGATCTTCGACTCGGAGGCGCGGATGTGGTAACCCGCCGCCTCGCGGGTGATGCCCCGCGCCTCGCGCAGTCGCCTGAGTTGCGAGCCGAGCAGCATCCGCCGCACCACCGATCCGGGCTCTCCCGCGCTCACGTTCGCCAGCCTCCCCAACCGTCTTCAGGGCCCGCAGTCTGCCACTAAAACACTCCGAGCAGTACTCGTCCGATTACACAGACGGAAAGAAGCCAAAGATTGCGAGCAGGAGGGCACAGCGAGACGGCACACAGACGGCACGCATACGACGAGAAGATGGCGGAAAAAATGGCCAAGAAGCGGTACGGGAGGGACCAATTCGGTCTCGTGCACGTGCATCTGCCCTTGCATCTGCCCAGCGCATCCGAAACCATGGTGGCGCGCCACCGCTGTATCGCTACGACCGCGAATTCCGGGAGTGCCCCGCATGGCAACGAATGGATCGACCATGCTCGAGCCGTTACGGCAGGGCCTTCCGCCGCTGGATCCCGCGGCCGTCTCCAGCGCCGCCTCCTGCGCTCTGCCCGCCCGCTACGAAGCGGTGCGTGACGCACGGCAGTTCACCCGCAGAACCCTCGACCAGTGGGACCTGGGCGATCGGTTCGACGACGTCTGCCTGGTCGTGTCGGAACTGGTCACCAACGCGCTGCGGCACGCCCTGCCGAACGCCCCGCGGGTACCGCACCAGGACCCGCCGGTGCGGCTGCATCTGATGCGCTGGACCGAGCGGCTGGTGTGCGCGGTGCGCGACCCGAGCAACGACAGCCCGGTGGCGCGCGAGGCGGACGACTTCTCGGCGGAATCCGGCCGCGGGCTGTTCCTCGTCGACTCCTTCTGCGACGGCTGGGGCTGGCATCCGCTGGCCGGCACGCTCAGCGGCAAGGTCGTCTGGGCGCTGTTCCGGCTCCAGCCGGCCGAGTGACGAACCGCGGCACTTCTCGGTGCCGCGGTTCTACGCGCGTTATGGCGAGGACTTCTGCCGGAATGTCCGCGCGTGGGTGCGTCAGCCGGCCACCAGATGGTCGAACTCGCCGTCCTTCACGCCGAGGAGCATGGCTTCGATCTCCGCCCGCGTGTACACGAGCGCGGGCCCGTCGGGGAAGTTCGAGTTCCGTACGGCCACGCGTCCCCCCGGCAGCCGGGCGAACTCCACGCACGAACCCTGCGAGTTGCTGTGCCGACTCTTCTGCCAGGCCACACCGCGCAGCTCGGTGGCGGCCATGCCGTTGTACACGTCGTGGTCCACAGGTCGCTCCCCGGTGGTGCACTGGCTGATGTGGCCATAGATGCAGTGGTCAACTGTGCCGGATCATAACCCTCTTCATGTGCAGATGCAGGAGCAGATGCACGTGCACGCGGGGTGGTCCCGCGATTACAGCTTTGACCCCCGCTTTACCGAAGTGGTTCCGGCATTAGGAACAGACGCACGCCGTCGGCTTTGTGTTCCATTGAACTTCCGTGGGTGTGGCGGGCGTTGCCGCACACGCCGACGGGCCCCGCCTCAGGTGAGGCGGGGCCCGTCGGGTGGGACGTCAGTCGCGTGGGCGGGCGTCAGCGGCTCGCGTACGGCAGCAGGGCCATCTCCCGGGCGTTCTTGATCGCGCGGGCCAGCTGCCGCTGCTGCTGGGAGCTGACCCGGGTGACCCGGCGGCTGCGGATCTTGCCGCGGTCGGAGATGAACTTCCGCAGCAGATCGGTGTCCTTGTAGTCGATGTACGTCACGCCGGCCTGGTCCAGCGGGTTCGGCCGGTTCTTGGCGGGCTTGCGGTCGGACTTGCGGGGCATGGGGGTTCAGACCTCCAGGAGGGTGTCGAAGGCGGGCGGCAGCCGCTTCCAGGCGTCGCGCCCGGCGGCGTACTCGGCGTCGGTGAGCAGGCAGGACTCCAGCAGCTGCCGGAGGTTCTCGCGGTCGAGGCCGGGCGAGGTGAAGACCAGGTGCTGGCAGCAGTCCCCGTGCTCTGGGTGCCAGTCCAGCGCGGCTGCGGCGCGGCGCACCGGCGGCACCATCTCCCAGGCCGCGTCGGGCAGCGAGGCGAGCCAGGGGCCCGCGCTCTCCACGCACAGCGCGCCGCCGGCCGCGTCCCAGTGCAGCAGGGTGTCCGGCCTGTCGGCGAGCCAGAACCGGCCCCGGCTGCGGGCGGCGGCGCAGGTCAGGTCCTCCAGCGCCTGGTAGAGCCGCTCCGGGTGGAAGGGGCGGCGCCGGTGCCAGACGAAGGTGGTCACGCCGTGCGCGTCGGCCTCGGTGGGCAGCAGGGCGCAGGCCGGGTGCTGGGCGGCCGCCGCGGCCTCGACGTCGAACCCGGCGAGCGCGGCGCCCGCCAGGTCGCCGTGGCCGATCGGGACCTGGCGGGCCGTCGGATGCAGCTGGGCCAGCAGCTCGCGGTCCTCGTCGTCGGCCTCCTCGGACTCGGCGACGGCGAGGACCGGGGCGTACTCCAGCTGGCGGGCGAAGGTGTCGGCGACGGTGCGCTGGTCGGTGGCGGCCGCGGCGAGCCCGGCCTCGGCGAGGTCGTCGCCGTTGCCGAGGTACGGCAGCAGCAGCGCGGGGTCGACGGCGGTGATCACGCCGGTGACGGTGAGGCCGCCGGCGGTGACGACCTCGGCCATGGCCTTCGGCTCGACGGAGTCCCACAGCTCGACGATCGCGAGCGGGGTGTCCCCGGCGTCGGCGAGCCGCCGCAGCTCGGGCACCAGGTCCTCGCGCAGCGCACAGCACGCGCAGTCGTTGACCAGCGGCGCCTCACCGGCGTCCCGGATGCCGCCGGCGTCCCGGACGGTGCGCACGACGGTGCCGGCCGCGGCCGTCGCCAGGTCGTGGTGGAGGACGACGCTGCCGGGGACGTCGGCGAGCAGCCGGTCGACGGCCGCCTTGCGGGCGTCGCAGTGCAGCCCGCCGACGATCACGACGGAGAGGTCGGGCACGTCGCTCAGCTCCGCTTTCCGTACCGGCGCTCGAAGCGCTCGACGCGGCCGGCGGTGTCCAGGACGCGGGCGGTGCCGGTGTAGAAGGGGTGGCTGACGTTCGAGATCTCGACGTCCACGACCGGGTAGGTGTTGCCGTCCTCCCACTCGATCGTCTTGTCGCTGGTCATGGTGGACCGGGTGAGGAACGCGTAGTTCGCGGCACGGTCACGGAAGACCACGGGGCCGTAGTCGGGGTGGATTCCCTTGCGCATGGGTCAGCGCTCCTCTCGGAAGTCGACGTGCCGGCCGACGACCGGGTCGTACTTGCGCAGGGTCATACGGTCCGGGTCGTTGCGGCGGTTCTTGCGGGTCACGTAGGTGTAGCCGGTGCCGGCGGTGGACCGGAGCTTGATGACCGGGCGGAGTTCGTTGCGTGCCATGCTGCTATGTTACTGAAAATGAATTCCATTACGACACCGACCGAGGAGAGGTTCGTCACCCGATGTCCGCCCACTGCATGCTGACCGGCGCCCAGCCCGGATTCGGCAACGCCATCTCCCACTCGCACCGGCGGACCTCCCGCCGTTTCGACCCCAACATCCAGTCCAAGCGCTACTGGCTGCCGAGCGAGGGCCGCTATGTCCGGCTGAAGCTGAGCGCCAAGGGGATCAAGACCGTCGACACGATCGGGATCGAGGCCGCCGTGGCCCGGATCCGTGCCCGGGGGGTGCGGGTCTGATGGCGAAGAAGAGCAAGATCGCGAAGAACGAGAAGCGGCAGGAGATCGTCGCCCGGTACGCCGCGCGGCGGGCCGAGCTGAAGGAGATCATCCGCCGGCCGTCCTCCACCGACGCCGAACGCGCCGCCGCGCAGGCCGAGCTGCGCCGGCAGCCGCGCGACGCCAGCGCCACGCGCGTGCGCAACCGGGACCAGGTGGACGGGCGGCCGCGCGGCTACTTCCGGGCGTTCGGACTGTCCCGGGTGTCGCTGCGCGAGCAGGCGCACGCCGGGTATCTGCCGGGAGTGCGCAAGTCCTCCTGGTAGGTCCTCCGGGATCCGGGGAGGCGGCGGGGCGGTTACGGCCTGGTAGCTTGCTGCGGTCGTACCGTCCTACCGGTTCTTCCCTGGGGGCACGCAGTGACTTCGGCGTCGTACGCGCGCGGGGCGCGCAAGCGGATACGGTTCGCGGCCGTGGCCGCCGGGCTGGGCGGTGTGCTGCTGCTGGGCGCGTGCAGCGACGACGGCGGCTCCGATGACTCCGAGGACCGGGCGACGCCCACCGCGTCGGCACCGGCGTCCCCGTCGCCGTCCCCCTCGGCCTCCGCTTCGGCTCCGGCTTCCGCGGGCGAGCTGGCGGGCAGCTGGCTCGCCACCAGCGACGGGCAGGCCGTGGCCCTCATGATCAACGGCGGAGACGTCGGGCTGTTCGCCACCGACGGGACCGTGTGCAGCGGGCGGGTCGCCGAGACGGCGATCCGGCTGGTGTGCGGCGAGGGGGACGAGAAGCGGGGCACCGGAACGGTCGACTCCGTCACGGCGACCACGCTCAAGGTGACCTGGAAGGGCTCGATCGGCGCCGAGACGTACACCCGGGCCGAGGGCGGGAAGATGCCGTCCGGGCTGCCGACGGCGGGGCTGGGGTCTTAGGCCGTGTCCGCAAAGTCCCGCCTGCCCCCCGGGCGGACGACGGGACTTTGCGGACACGACCTAGGACCCTCACGGCCCGTCCGGCGGTGGCCGCCGTGCCGCCGGGGTGCCGGCCAGCGCGTCGGACAGGTCCGTCAGCGACGTGACCAGCAGCCTCGCGGCAGGACGTACGACCGTGTCGCCCGTGTCGGCCCAGGACGGGTCGGCGAGCGCGTCCCGTACGGCGTCCCACCGTGGGACCCGGCGTTCCCGTACCGCCTTCGCGCCCTGGGCGGTGGCCTTGCGCAGGGCGTCGGCGAGGCGGGCGGCCGGGGGCAGCGGCGGGGCCCCGCGGTCCGGGAGATGGGCCTCCAGCAGCATCGCCACCCGGCCCATCTGGGTCAGCGCGTCCTCGGCGTCGTCCGCCGCGCCCCGGGACAGGCCGCGGTGGCGTACGGGTTCGTGCTCCGCGCGGGCCACCGCCGTGTGCCAGGCGGCACGGGCGGTGCGGGCGGCGAGCAGGGCGTCCCGGATGTCGTCGGCGGAGGCGGACGCGGGGTCCGCGTGGTGGCGCAGCACGGCGGCGGCGTAACCGCCCTGGGCCGCCAGCCAGTCGGCGAGGCGGGTGCGCAGCCGCGGGGTCTCCCAGGCCGGGTAGACGGCGTACGCGAGCATCGCCAGCAGACCGCCGAGGAGGGTGAGCACCACGCGTTCGGGCACGGTCTGCGTCCACTGTTCGCCGCCCATCTCCAGCAGGAAGACGACATACGCCGCGATGCAGGCCTGCGCGGCGAACTGACCGGTGCGCATGAGCAGATAGAGCAGGGCGGCGCTGAGGACGGCCAGGGTGGCGGACAGCCGGGTGCCGGGGTCGGCGAGCCGGACGGCGGCGGTGGCGACCGCGACGCCGAGGACCGTGCCGGCGAGCCGGGCGACCGCGCGGCTGTACGTCTGGGAGAAGTCCGGCCGCATGATCATGACCGAGGCGAGGGGCGCCCAGTAGCCGTGGCCCAGCGGGAGGGCGGTGCCGAGCAGGTAGCCGGTGGCGGCGACCGCGGTGACGCGGAGGGCGTGGCGGGTGACCGGGGAGGCGGGGTGCGCCCGTAGCTCGTCGCGCATCGCCCTGAGGACGACCGGGACGAGGCGCAGGAGGGTGGGGCGGCGCAGGTGGGGCGCGGGCGGCTCGGAGCCGCGCCGGGGCTCCCCTTCCGCCGTCTCGACCACGTCGGCCAGGAGGCGGGCCAGGCGGGCGGCCGCGCGGGAGGACGGGCCCGTGAGGATCGAGCCGGTGTCCGGGGTGCGCAGGGCGGCCAGGGCCGGGGCCGGGAGGGTCACGGGGGTGCCGTGGCGGACGGCGTGGGCGGCGGCGTCCAGGACGGTGGCCGCGGCGGCGAGGAGTTCGCGCACGCGGTCGCGGGCGCGGCCCTCCGCCGGGACGCCGAGCGCCGGGTCGGCCAGGGAGGCGAGGACCGGGCGGATGCGTTCGGCGAGGCCGCGCGTGCCGTGGAGTTCGGCGGGGCGGCGGCGGGCCTGGCGCGGGGTGACGGTGGCGGCGTTGCGGGCCTCCATGAGGGGCGCCGGGTCGAACGGGGCGACCGGGTCGTGGCGCAGCCGACGGGCGTAGTCGGCCTCGGCGGCCAGGGCGTCGGCCAGCGCGTCGCGGTGCGGGCCCCAGCGGCGGACGGGGAAGAGGACGATCAGCGCCGCCTGTACGACACCGCCCGCGATCATCGTCGCCGCGTGCACGGCCGCCTGCGCCACGGAGGTCGGCAGGGTGACCGTGACCAGCATCATCGCCACGTTGGACGAGGCGATCAGGCCGGTCGTGGGGCCCGCGGCCCAGCTCAGGCCGGAGGCGAAGGTCCACAGCCCGAGCAGGGCGAGGAACAGGGCGAGGTGCGAGATGGTCAGGTAGCCGAGGAAGGTCGAGACGGCGAGGCTCGTGCCGGAGGCCAGCGCCAGTTCCGGGCGCGGGCGCCAGCTGCGCTGGAAGGTGGCGATCGCCGCCTGCAGCGCCCCGAACGCCGAGCTGGCCGCCGCCTCCGGGCCCAACGCCCACAGGCTCACCCCGATGGTGATCGCCAGCCCGGCCGCGCCGCGCAGGGCGAGCAGCGGTTCCAGCGGCTTGCGTTCCACGGCGAGCCCCGAGCGCGCGGTCTGCTTCAGCGCCCGGAACCAGCTCATTCGGCCAGGGTACGGGAGATAGCGGGCGATACCGGGCGCATCGGGGGTGGGCTCAGCCCACCCGCGTCGGACGCATCCGGGGATGGGCTCAGCCCAGCCGCGGGCGGTGTCTCATCTGGGCCCGGTCCGCCGCGCGGGCGCCCTCGTGCCAGCCCGCGGCGTCGCTGACGCCGCGCAGCCGGGTCGTGGTGGTCTCGGGGAACATGCGCTCCATGCGGTCGGTGACCGCGACCTCGCGGGAGGCGAGGACCGGGAGCAGGTCGTCGGTCACCTGGGTCTCGGCGGCGGCCGCGAGGCGGGTGCCGATGCGGTGGGCGTAGGCGGCGAGGAAGGACTGCCGGAACGTTTTCGTACGCTTGCGGCCGCCTTTCCGCTGGGCCGCCTCCGCCTTGGTCATCGCAGTCGTGGCCTGCACGAGCAGCGAGGTGTAGAGCAGTTCGACGGCTTCGAGGTCGGCGTCGAAACCGACGACGGTGGAGAAGCCGAGCGGTTCGTTCCACACCGCGCGGCAGTGGTTCGCGGCGGCCACCGCGTCCAGCAGCACGGCCTTGGCCTGTTCGTACGGCGGCTCGACGCCGATGCGGCAGGCGGTGGGGGCGTCGGCGGCGGCGTCCGGGGAGCGGGCCGCGAGCAGCGCCTCGTCGATGCTGTGCCGGGCCATCAGCTCCTGCGCCTTGGCGCTCAGCGCCTCGGCCTCCTCCGGGTAGCCGGTCGCCTCCGCCTTGGCGAGCAGCGCGCGGATCCGGGCGAGCATGCGGGACTCGGCGGGCGCGTCCCGCCGCCGCACCGGCCGGCGCTCGTGCTCGTCGAGGGGCTCGAGGGTGGGCAGGCGCAGCAGGAGCCGGTACAGCTCCAGGACCGCGGTGGCGTGCGAGAAGCGGTCCGCGCGGGGCGGGGCCGCGGCGGGCAGCTCGTCGAGCTGGGCGGCCCAGCGGCGTCCGCGCGGGCGGTCGTCCGGGGCCTGCGCGCGGATCAGCGCCGCCACGAGGTGTACGTGTACGTCGTCCAGTTCCCGGCGCACGATCCGTACGACGTCGGCGGGCTGCCAGCCGCGCCGCCACGCCGTCCCGACGAACTCCCGGCCCCGCCGACCGAGTTCCGCGTCGGCGCCCGGATCGGCGGCGAGCAGGGACGCGCCGGTGTCGAGACCGGTGTCGTCGGCGGTGTAGAGGGCGGCCTCGAAGGCGCGGTCGACGGTGGTGGGGGTGCTGGGCGTGCTCACCTGGCGATGGTGCCACGCGCGGGCGTGAAGGCCGTCGCGTCTCACTCCCCGGAATTGGGTCGCCCTGAGGGAGCGCCGTTTCGAGCATGGCGCTCATGGTGGACATGCATCTGTACGCGGCGT
This sequence comes from Streptomyces sp. NPDC030838, assembly GCF_055572035.1. NCBI lineage: Bacteria > Bacillati > Actinomycetota > Actinomycetes > Kitasatosporales > Streptomycetaceae > Streptomyces > Streptomyces sp. NPDC030838. Next base: position 88,099 of record NZ_JBVIED010000011.1, read on the forward strand.
TCCTCGTCGCCGCCTTCGCGCTCTGTGTCACTCCGGGTCCCGACATGATGTTCATCGTGGCGGTGGGCGGGAGGGGTGGTCCCGCGGCGGGGGTGACGGCCGCCTTCGGGGTCGCGTGCGCGATGCTCGTGCACGCGGTGGCCGCGGCGCTCGGGCTGTCGGCGCTGTTCGAGACGCTGCCGACGCTGTATCACGTGCTGCGCTGGGCGGGGGCGGCGTATCTGCTGTATCTCGCGGTCAAGGCGTTCCGGGACCGGTCCGTGCTCGGGGAGGAAGGCCCGGGGAGCGGCGGGGGCGCGGGGCTGCGGCGGGCGTTCTGGCAGGGGGCGATCACGAATCTGCTCAATCCAAAGGTGATCCTCTTCAATGTGGCGTTTCTGCCGCAGTTCGTGGATCCCGAACTGGGGCACGTGGCCGGGCAGTTCATGCTGCTCGGGCTGACGATCGTGGTCATGGGCTTCGCCGTCGACGGCTCCATCGGGCTGCTGTCCGGGAAGCTCTCGGCGCTGCTGCGGCGCAGCCGGCGGGTGGCGCGGGGGCTGAACATCTTCAGCGGGACGGTGTTCGCGGGGCTCGCCATCAGGGTGTCAACCAGTGGTTGACACCCCACCCGAGCGCAACCTACGGTTGACACATGACGACGAACCCCAACATCACGTCATCCGTACGTCTCGACGACCTCATCGCGGCCATCAAGAAGGTCCACGACCAGCCCCTCGAGCAGCTCCAGGACGCGGTGATCGCCGCGGAGCACCTGGGCGACGTGGCGGACCACCTGATCGGCCACTTCGTGGACCAGGCGCGCCGCTCCGGCGCGTCCTGGACGGACATCGGCAAGAGCATGGGCGTCACCCGGCAGGCGGCGCAGAAGCGGTTCGTGCCCAAGGAGTCCGCGGACCTGGGCCCCAGCCAGGGGTTCAGCCGCTACACCCCGCGCGCGCGGAACGTCGTCATGGCCGCCCACAACGAGGCCATCGCCGCCCGCAACGCCGAGGGCCGCCCCGAGCACCTGATCCTCGGGCTGCTCGCCGAGCCGGAGGGGCTGGCCGCCCACGCGATCACCGCGCAGGGCGTCACGCTGGACGAGGTGCGCCAGGCCGCGACCGCCGCGCTGCCACCCGCCTCCGACGAGGTCCCCGAGCTGGTCCCCTACGGCCCCGACGCCAAGAAGGCGCTGGAGCTGACCTTCCGCGAGGCGCTGCGCCTCGGCCACAACTACATCGGCACCGAGCACCTGCTGCTCGCCCTGCTGGAGTTCGAGAACGGCGAGGGCGTGCTGTCCGGCCTCGGCATCACCAAGGAGAAGGCGGAGCAGTACGTCACCGAGCTGCTCGCCAAGTTCCTGGACACGCGGAAGGGCGCGGGCGAGGGAGCCGCGGAGGGCTGACGCGGGGCCGTTGTCAGACCCTCCTGCCACACTCGCTTGCATGACCGACCGGTGGGCGCTCGCACCGGCCGAGGGCGGTGGCGTGGAGCTCTCCCCCCTCGGCCCGGACGGGCTGCCCGCCGGTCCGGTGCGGCGGGAGGAGGACCCGGCGTCGGCCGTGCGGGGGCGGCCGGAGGTGACGCGCTGGGTATGGCGGTCCACGGCGGAGGTGTATCCGCGACTGCTCGCCACGGGGGTGCGAGTGGAGCGGTGCTACGACGTCGAGGCCGCCGAGACCCTCCTCCTCGGCCACGAGGGGCGGTACGGCGAGCCGCGTTCGGCCGCCGCCGCCCTGGCCCGGCTGCGCGGCGGACCGGTCCCGCCGGATCCGCCGCAGCGGCCGGCCGAACCGGGCGCGCAGTCCCCGCTCTTCGAGCCGGAGGGCCGCCCGCTCCCCCTCGCCGACCTGCTCGCCGTCTACGCCGAGCAGCAGCGGCGGCACGACCGCGCCGCCCACCCGGACCGGATGCGGCTGCTGACGGCCGCCGAGTCGGCGGGCATGCTGGTGGCCGCCGAGATGAACCACGCGGGGCTGCCGTGGAGCGCGGAGGTGCACCGCGCGGTGCTGCACGACCTGCTCGGCGAGCGGTACGCGGGCGGCGGCGAGCCCCGGCGGCTGGCCGAGCTGGCGGACGAGGTGTCCGCCGCGTTCGGGCGGCGGGTGCGGCCCGATCTGCCCGCCGATGTCGTCAAGGCGTTCGCGCAGGCCGGGATCAAGGTCCGCTCCACCCGCCGCTGGGAGATCGAGTCCGTCGACCACCCGGCCGTGAAGCCGCTGCTCGAGTACAAGAGGCTGTACCGGATCTGGGTCGCCCACGGCTGGTCCTGGCTCCACGACTGGGTGCGCGACGGGCGGTTCCGGCCGGAGTTCCAGGCCGGCGGCACGGTCACCGGGCGCTGGGTGACCAACGGCGGGGGCGGCCTTCAGATCCCCAAGGTGATCCGGCGGGCCGTGGTCGCCGACCCCGGCTGGCGGCTGGTCGTCGCCGACGCCGACCAGATGGAGCCGCGCGTGCTCGCCGCGATCTCCCGCGACCCGGGGCTGATGGAGGTCGCGGGCCGCGAGACCGACCTCTACCAGTCGGTCTCCGACCGCGCCTTCTCCGGCGACCGCGCCCAGGCCAAGCTCGCGGTGCTCGGCGCGGTCTACGGCCAGACCTCCGGGGACGGCCTGAAGAACCTCGCCGCGCTGCGCCGCCGCTTCCCCCAGGCGGTGGCCTACGTCGACGAGGCCGCCCGCGCCGGTGAAGAGGGGCGGCTGGTGCGCACCTGGCTCGGCCGGACCTGCCCGCCGGCCGTCCCGGCGGGCGAGGACTCGGCGGAGGAGGCCGGCATCCCGGTGCCGGACGAGGACGGCGACGACCGGCCGTGGGTGCCGGGATACGCCTCGACGAACGCCCGCGCCCGGGGCCGCTTCGCCCGGAACTTCGTGGTCCAGGGCAGCGCCGCCGACTGGGCGCTGCTGCTGCTCGCGGCCTTGCGCCGGGCCTGCGCGGACCTGGCGGCCGAGCTGGTCTTCTTCCAGCACGACGAGGTGATCGTGCACTGTCCGGCGGAGGAGGCGGAGACGGTCGTCACGGCGATCCGGGAGGCGGCGGAGCTGGCGGGGCGGCTCACGTTCGGGGAGACGCCGGTGCGGTTCCCGTTCACCACGGCGGTGGTGGAGTGCTATGCCGACGCCAAGTGAGACACCCCGGGATCAGCAGCGGGCGCCGGCGCTGTCCAGCAGCTCCCGCAGCTCCGCCGTGACCGCGCTCTCGTCCGTGCCGTCCAGGGCGGCGAGGGCGGTGCGCCATTCCTCGTACGCCCGCTGGTGCAGACCCTGGGCGCGCAGCAGCAGCCCGTGCTGGTGGCGGGCGAGCGCGCCGGTGTAGTGGTCGGCGCGGGCGTCCGCGCGGCGCAGCAGTTCGGCGCACTCGCGGGCCGCGCGGTCGGCGTCGCCGAGCAGCCGCAGGGCGCGGACCAGGCCGAGGCGGGTCTGGGACTCGCCGTGCCAGTCGCCGTGGCCGCCGAGGATGCGCAGGCTCTCCTCGAAGTGTCCGGCCGCGGCGGCCGGTTCGCCGAGGGTGAGATGGGCGTAGCCGATGTTGCAGTGCGCGGAGTGCTGCACGATGACCGCGCCGATCTCCACGCCGATGGCGAGGGAGCGGCGGTGCTGTTCGATGGCGGCGCGGGGGTCGGTGTGCTCGTAGAGGTTGCCGAGGTGGCTGTAGGTGACGGCCTCGCCGTGCGGGTCGTTCAGCTGCCGGGAGTAGGTGAGGCTCTGGCGCAGCGCGGCCTCGGACTCGGCGTACCGGCCCAGCCCTTCGAGCAGCAGCCCGCGGTTGTTCAGACAGCGCCGGATCCAGGAGACCACCCCGAGCCGCCGCCAGATCTCCAGTGCCCGGTCGTTGAGGGCGAGGGCGTCGCCCTGGCGTCCGGTCAGGAAGTGCAGTCCGGCGAGGTCGCCGAGGGCGTAGGCCTCCGCGGCGGGATCGCCGAGGCGGCGGGCGGCGTCGAGGGCGGCGCTGCCCAGCACCTCCATCTCGGCGACGCGGCCGCTGCGGTGGACGTAGGGGAAGAGGAGGCGGATGAGGGTGGAGACGTAGGCGGCGGTGCGGTGGTCGTGGGCGGGGTCGCCCGCGTGCCGCTCCACGAGGGTCACGATGTTCGGCAGCTCCATGTCGCCCCAGGCGAAGGCCGCTTCGGCGGACGCGAAGGGCGGGGTGGCGGCCACCTGTGCCGCGTGCTCGGGGGGCTGGGCCGCGGTGGGGCGGCGGCGATCGTCCTGGTCGAGGCCGGGTTCGACGATGGCGGTGAGGGCGCGCTCGGCTGTCGCGGCGTACCAGTGGAGGGCGGTTTCGATGGCGGCCGGGGTTGCCGAGGCGTGGGGGGCGCTTTCGGTCACGGCCGGGGTTTCGGTGCGGGGGGCGTGGAGGGCGCCCGGCGTCACGGTGTCCGGGTCGGTCGCGCTGCCCGGCGCTGACGAGGTGCCGCCCGCGCCCACCCGCCTTGGCGGCACGATGGCCCGCGGCTGTGCGGACCCTACGCCTGCCCCGTCGGCGACCGCCTCCGCGCTCCCGCCCACCCGCGGCTCGGCATCACCTTCCGCAAGCTCCCGCGCGAAATCCCGCACCAAGTCATGCGGCGCATACCGCCCGTACGCCGTCTCCTCCAGCAGTGCCACATCCACCAGCCGGTCCAGTGCCGCCTCCGCGCGGCGCTCGTCCGTGTCGGTGAGGCGGGCGAGGAGAGGGGCGCCGTAGGCGGGGAGGTCGAGCGCGCCGATGCGGCGCAGGGCGAGGGCCGCGTCACGGTCGGCCTCGCGGTCGGAGGCGGCGAGCGCGTCATGGGCGACCGCGAGGGAGCGGCGCACGCTCAGGTCGTCGTACTCCAGATGGTGCAGCCGGCCTTCCGTCGCCGCGAGTTGACCGGCCAGGACATCCGGGGTGAGGGCACTGCGCGCGGCGAGCCGGGCGGCGACGACGCGCAGCGCCAGCGGCAGTCGGCCGGTGAGCTCGACGAGCGGATGGGCGGCGTCGAGCCCGTCCCGGCCGGAGACCGCGCGCAGCAGCGCGGCGCTGTCCTCGCCGGTCAGCGGGGCGAGCGGGAAGCGGCGGGCGCCGTCGAGGGCGGTCAGCGGGGAGCGGCTGGTGACGATGACCGCGCAGCCGGGCCCGGCCGGCAGCAGCGGTCGTACCTGCGCGGCGGTGGCGGCGTCGTCGAGGACCAGCAGGGTGCGAGTGGGGGCGAGCAGGGAGCGCAGCAGCGCGGCGGCGGCGTCCGGGTGTTCGGGGATGCGGCGCGGCTCGGTGCCGAGGTCGCGCAGCAGGGCGGCGAGGGCCTGGGCGGAGGTGAGGGGGGTCATGCCCGGGGTGGCGCCGTGCAGGTTGACGTAGAGCTGGCCGTCGGCGAAACGTTCCGCCAGAGCGTGGGCGACATGCAGCGCGAGCGCGCTCTTGCCCACCCCGGCCATCCCGCTGACGACGGCGACCGCACCGGGCTCCAGCAGGGCCCGGCGCAGCGCGTCGCGGGCGGCGACACGGCCGGTGAAATGCGGTGGAGGCGGAGGAAGTTGGGCGGGACGGGGCGGGGCCGGGGCGGCGGCCGGAGTCTCCGACGCGGCCACCGGCTCCTCCGGCTGCTCCTCCCGCGCGACCCCGCGCAGCACCTCCACATGCGCTTCCCCTACCGCCGCTCCCGGCTCCACGCCCAGCTCCTCCCGCAGCCGGGCGCGCAGATCGCGGTGGACGGCCAGGGCCTCGGCGCGCCGGCCGGTGCGGTGCAGGGCGAGCATCAGCTGGCGGTGATAGGCCTCGCGGAGCGGATGCTCGGCGGCCAGCTCCGCCAGCTCCGGCACCAGCTCGCCGAGCCGGGTTCCGCCGACGGCGAGTTCGGCATCGTAGCGCCACTCCAGCATCAGCAGCCGGGCCTCGCCCAGACGCTGGACGAAGGCGTAGCCGCCCAGTTCGGCCGGGAGTCCGCTGAGCGGCGTGCCGCGCCACAGCGCGAGCGCGGCCGTGGCCTCGCGCACCACCCGCGGCCAGTCCTGTGCGGCGTGTGCGGCGCGCGCGGCGGCGGCATGGCGTTCGAAGACGTGGACGTCCAGTTCGTCGGGTTCCACCCGCAGCAGATAGCCGGGCGGGACGGCGCGCAGCCGGTCGGGGTCGTCGAGGAGGCGGCGCAGCCGGGTGACGTGGTTGTGCAGGGAGGCGTGCGCGGAGGCGGGCGGTTCGCCGCCCCACAGGGCGTCCTTGAGGGCGTCGACCGACACGACCCGGCCGGCCTCCAGCAGCAGTGCGGCGAGCAGGGCGCGCGCCTTGGGGCTGCGGATGGCGCGCACCACGGGGCCCTGGCCGGACGCCGCGCACGGCTGGTAGAGCACGGGCGGGCCCAGCAGTCCGAACCGCATCACACCCTGGCGCATTTCCGCCCTCGTCACAGCGGTTTCCCGCCACCCGCTCATGGTCGGCTCCCGGCAGTCATCCGCTGCCGTTCCCTGCCGTTGCCTGCCGTCTCCCGGCGTCGCCCGGATCGCCGGAGGGCGGCTTCACGCCAACCAGCCGACGGCGCTCCGGAGAACCGTTGGCCACATGTTAGCGATCCGTTGGTGCTGCCTGATGGGATGACTTCATCGGAGCCGGCCTGACGGTGCGCGCGTTGAACGCGTTACTCGGGGGAGTGTCGCCGCCGCGGCCGGATCCGGGACGCCAGTGGGCCCCGGTCGTCAGAGGTGAACGACCGGGGCCCGCGTCGCGTCGGCGGTCGGCAGGGGGCCGCGTCGTGTCGGGCGGTCGGCAGGGGCCCGCGCCGCATCCGGCACTCCGCTGGGGGCCAGCGTCGTATCCGGCAGCCCGCTGGGGGCCCGCGTCGTATCCGGCAGCCCGCTGGGGGCCCGCGTCGTATCCGGCAGCCCGCCGGGGGCCCGCACAGTGTCCGGAGGCCGACCGGGGAAACTGCTGCCATGCGATTCCGCTGCGCCGTCCTAGACGACTTCCAGAACGCCGCGACCACCGCCGCCGACTGGTCCCCCGTGACCGACCGGGTGGAGGTCGTCCCCTTCACCGAGCACTTCGCCACCGAGGACGAACTCGCCGCCGCCCTCACCGATTTCGACCTCGTGGTCACCCTGCGCGAGCGCGTCCCCTTCCCCGCCTCGCTGCTGGACCGGCTGCCCCGGCTGAAACTGATCGTCGCCAGCGGCATGCGCAACTCGGTGATCGACTACGCCGCCGCCCACGCCCACGGCATCACCGTCTGCGGCACCGAGAGCTCGTCGACGCCGCCGGTCGAACTGACCTGGGCCCTGATCCTCGGCCTGGCCCGCGGCCTCGTCCAGGAGTCCGCCGCCCTGCGCGAGGGCGGCCCCTGGCAGTCCTCCGTCGGCGCCGACCTGCACGGCCGCACCCTGGGCCTGCTGGGCCTCGGCAAGATCGGCAGCCGGGTCGCCCGGGTCGGCCTCGCCTTCGGCATGGACGTCGTCGCCTGGAGCCGGAACCTCACGAAGGAACGGACGGACGAGGTCGGCGTCCGCCTGGCCGCGAGCAAGGATGACCTGCTGACGGAGAGCGACTACGTCTCCGTCCACCTGGCCCTCTCCGACCGCACCCGCGGCCTGCTCGGCGCCGCCGAACTCGCCCTCCTCAAGCCGACCGCCTACCTGGTCAACACCTCCCGCGCGGCCATCGTCGACCAGGACGCGCTGCTCGCCGCACTGCACGAGGGCCGGATCGCCGGGGCGGGCGTCGACGTCTTCGACGTGGAGCCGCTGCCCGCCGCCCACCCGATGCGCACCGCACCCCGCCTGCTGGCCACCCCGCACCTCGGCTACGTCTCCCAGGCCAACTACGCCCGCTACTACGGTCAGGCGGTCGAGGACATCCGGGCCTGGCTGGACGGTGCTCCGGTACGACTGCTGGGCTGAACCACGGCGGCCACGGCGGCCACGAGGGCCACGGCGGCCGGCCGGTCACCGCCGTGGCCCCGGGCGCGTGTTGTACCCCATGCGCGCGCTTCCCGGCGTGGGAGACGGCGCTCCGGCCTCTCCCGCTCCACCGGCGGCACTCCTCCCGCCCCCGTGACATCGTGGTGCCATGCCCATCGACGTACGCCCGGCGACGGTCTTCGAGGACGTCCGCGCGGTGCTCGGCCCGAAGACACCGGCGGCGAACGTCTGCTGGTGCCTGAGCTACCGCGTCCCCTCCAAGCTCAACAACGAGCTGCGCGGCCCGGCCCGCGGCGAGTACGTCGCCGAGCTGTGCCGCGCCGACCCCCCTCCCGGGGTCCTCGCCTACGACGGCGACGAACCGGTCGGCTGGGCCGCCATCGCCCCGCGCGCGGAGACCTCCTTCGCCCGCAACCGCAAGATCCCGCACATCGACGACCTGCCGGTCTGGTCCCTGTGGTGCATCCGCGTCCGCCCCGGCCACCGCAAGCAGGGCATCTCCCACGCCCTCATCGCCGGCGCCGTCGACTTCGCCCGCGCCCACGGCGCCCCCGCCGTCGAGGCCTACCCCCTCGACAACGGGGACGCCCGCGTCGACCTGACCATGGCCTACCCCGGCCTCCGCGGGAACTTCGAACGCGCCGGCTTCACCCACGCCGCCGACACCACCTCCGTCCTGTCCGGCCATCCCCGCGTCCTGATGCGCCTGGACCTGCGCTGACGCCGCTCCCCGGTCTCAGTCGGCGGGCCCTAGGTGGACGGTGAAGACCTCCGCCTCCGCCTGGACTCCAGTGATCCGGATGTCCGCGCCCCGCTGCTCGGCCTCCAGGTGGCACGGAATCCCGAACTCCACATAGCGGTGGAACACGCTCGTCATCCGACGCAGGGACGCGGCTTCCGCGCCGGTCAGGGCATGCGCCGCCTGATAGGCGGCCTCGATCAGGACCAGGCCGGGCACGTGGTCGACGGGGTGGTCGTACAGGACAGGATGGGAGGTGTCGGTGCGCAACAGCCAGCGTCCGGGGCCGTCGCCCTCGCTCAGGGCGATCCGGGCGGTGTCACCGCACCCCGCGACGGCGGCGGGCACGGCCGGCGAGATCGCGATGCCCTCCCAGTCGAGGTCCAGGTGCTCCTGGCGCAGTCGTCGGTAGACGGGCGGGGAGATCCAGCTGAACGAGAGCGACGCCTCGGCGACGACTTCACCGCGCACGCTCACCTCGACATCGGTCTTCCGGGACCGCGTACCGGTCCGGTGGGACCGGACATCGACGAGGAGGCGTTCCGGCCGGTCGGCCGGGACCCGGAAGCCGGGGGTCACCCGCACGTCCATGGCTTCCATGAGCGTCTGATGGGTGACCGGGACGCCCTGCTCCGCGTGGGCCACCAGAAGGCAGGCCTGCCGGACGGTGTTGGTCAGGGTCAGCGGGTCGAAGGTAGCGTCGGAGGTGGGCGCCGGCCACCGGGCGGTGACCAAGTACCGGTCGTCACCGAACGCGGTCCAGCCGGTGACCAGAGCCGAGGCGGGACGGCGGAGGTGAAGGAATTCCCTGGGCACTGCGGTGGCAGCGGCGGCAGGTGATATGGACTCGGACAGCGAGGTCCGGGACGAAGTCTGGGACATCGAAAACCCCCGTTGGTGGTCTTCCTGCGGGTCGCACAGGATCGTCGGGCCTTAAGATACCGACACAATGGTTTCTTTCACGTGAAATGATCAACACGGAAGGGCACCCGCCATGGTGCAGCAGGACAGAGCCCTGAGGACGCGCAAGGCCATCCTCGAAGGGGCGGCCGCCGTCTTCGACGAGCGCGGCTACGAGAACACGACGATCTCCGAGATCATCGCGCGCGCCAAGGTCACCCGGGGCGCCTTCTATTTCCACTTCCCTTCCAAAGAAGAGCTGGCCCGCAGCATCCTCGCCGCCGCGGTGACCACCGAGGGCGTCCCCGAGAACCGGCTCAAGCTGCAGGAGTTGGTGGACGTACTGCTGCTGCTCGCACACCGGCTGCCACGCGAGCCGATGCTCAGGGCCGCACTGCGGATGTCGGTGGACCTGGAGTCCCAGCGCCTGTTCGGCACCCGATGGCCCGACTGGACGAACCTGCTGGCCGAGCTGCTGCAGGAGGCGCTCGAGCGAGGCGAGGTCCACCGGCATGTCGACCCGGAGGAGACAGCACGCCTGCTGGTGTGTTCGTGGACCGGCGTGCGCGTCGTGTGCGAAGGGCTGCCGGGGGAGTACGAGCTGGCCCAGGAGGTGGCCAAGCTGTTCCAGCTGGTGCTGCCCGCCATCGCCGTCCCCCTGGCTCTCGCCAAGCTCAAGGTCTCCCCCGAGCGTGCCGCCGAGCTCTACGCCGCCCTGCCCGCGAACCGGACGGAGCCGATCGGCGCCCGCCGCTGAACGACCTCATCGGTTGAGGAAGCCGCCGTCCACGGGCATGACGGCACCGGTCACATACGAGGCCCGGTCGCTGAGCAGCCACGCCGCCGCCTCGGCGATCTCCGCGGGGTCGGCTGTCCGGCCCTGGGGCGTGACCTTGTGGATCTCCTCCTGCAGGCCCGGGTTGGCCGCGTACCACTCGTCGGTGATCTCGGTGCGCGTCGAGCCGGGCGCCACCGCGTTCACCCGGATCCCCCGGCGCGCGTACTCGTCGGCCGCGGCCCGGGTGAAGCCGATCACGGCGTGCTTGGCGGCGATGTAGGGGGCGGCGGTGGGGATGGCGACGAGTCCGCCCACGCTGCTGTTGTTGACGATGGCGCCGCCGCCGGTGGGGAGCATCGCGGCGATCTCCGCACGCAGGCAGTTCCACAGACCGCGCACGTTGACGTCCATGATGCGGTCGTAGACACCGTCGTCCGTTTCGTGCAGGGGCTGCGGATTTCCGCCGATGCCGGCGTTGTTGAACGCCCCGTCCAGGCGTCCGTACCGCTCGACGGCCTGCCGCGTCATGTGCCGTACGTCCGCCGCGACGGCCACGTCGGCCACCACATAGGAAGCTTCCGCACCGGCCGCCCGAAGCTTGTCGCAGATCTCGGCGAGCCGTTCCTCGCGACGTGCGGCGAGCAGGACCGAGGCACCTTCTCGCGCGAAAGCCCTCGCGGCCGCCGCGCCTATACCGCTGCTCGCCCCGGTCACCACGACAACCTTGCCCTGCAGCAGGAGTTCGCCCTTTTCACGCATGCACATCAGTGTGCCATGCAATCAGTTCAATAAAAACCATCGTAACGGTTTGTTCATGGCAAAGGCGCCGCCCGGGAGACCGGGCGGCGCCTTCACATGTGCCGCTGCGCAATTCACCTGCGGGACTCGGCAGCGGCCTCTTCGCGGCCGGAGGTTTCCGCGGCGTCGGCGACGGGGGATTCGCCGACCACCGTGGAGGTGCGCTTGGGCTCGGCCAGCATCACGTAGATGGCGATGGACAGGGCGCAGCAGATCGCGGCGCTCGCCCACAGCACGGCCTGCCAGGCGCTGGTGAAGCCCTCCGTCACGAAGTCTCGGAAAGATTCCCGCACATCGGCGGGCAGGGTGGCCAACGGCGTCTCCAGATCACCCGAGTTGACCTGATTGGCAAGCTCCGACGGGTCGCCGCGGAAGGCGGAGAACCGGTCGAGGCCGTCCCGGAACCAGCTCTGGGTGAGATTGACCAGGGCAGAACCGGCCGCCGCGATGACCACGGCCTCGCTGCCGAGGCGCAGCGTGTTGAGGAAGCCCGCCGCGGTGCCGGTGGACTCCGGGCTCACGACGTTCAGGACCGCGCCGTCGACCAGGCCGAAGTTGAGGCCGAGTCCGATGCCCAGGAGGATCAGCGGACCGGCGAGCCCGCCCAGCCCGATGCCGGGGTGCAGGACCGCCGCGAGCCAGGCGACGCCCACCGTGAGACAGGCCAGGCTGAGGGCGAACACCGCCCGCGGCGACCAGCCCAGCTTGATGAGCCGGCCCGCCACCAGCGGCGTCACCAGGATGGGCAGGGTCATCAGCAGCATCGTCGTACCGGCGGCCTGGCTGCTGGCCCCGTTGGCGACCACCAGGTAGTTCGGCAGCAGCGGCAGCAGGATGACGAAGGAGAAGGTGACCACGACGGGGATCAGGCACAGTGCCATGAAGGGACCGTTGCGCAGCAGGGCGAGATCGAACATGGGCTGCGCCTGCCGCCGTTCCACCGCGGTGAAGAGCGCCATGAGGAGCACCGCGCCGATCAGCATGCCGAGCACGCCGGGGCTGCTCCAGCCCCACTGCGGGCCCTCGACCACGCCGAGCATCAGCAGGAAGAGGCTGCCGACGAAGGTGACGGTGCCCGGCCAGTCGACCTTCGAGGCGGACTCGCTGCGGGACTCGCCCATGAACGGAACGGCGATCAGGACCAGCGCCATCAGCACCGCGTGAGCCCCGTAGAAGGACCGCCAGCCGAGGGTGTCCGCCAGGGTGCCCGCGATCATCGCCCCGAGGGCCAGGCCGCCGCCGGTGGTGATGCCGACGGCCGCGAACACCCGGGTGCGCGCGGGGCCTTCGAAGGTGGTGGCCAGGATGGAGCTGCCGCTGGTCAGGAGCGCCGCCGCGCCCACACCCGCGACCCCTCGCGCCAGGTCGAGCAGATAGATGTCGCTGACGACCGCGCTGACCAGCGAGGCCACGGTGAACATCGCGGCGCCCGACGCGAACACCCGGCGCCGGCCGAGCAGATCGGCCAGCGAACCGCAGGCGAGCATGAAGCTCGCGAAGGTGAGGTTGTAGGCGTGCACCACCCACTGGAGGGCGTCGAGGGACGCGTTCGTGTCCCGCCCGATGTGCGGCAGCGCCACGCCCGATCCGGTGACCGAGGTCGGCAGGATCAGCAGGGTCAAGAGCACCGCGACCGCGGTGATGGTGGGGCTCGCCCCGCGGGCGCGCCCGCCTGTACGGGAGACCAACTCGTGCGCTCCTTCGTCACGTTGTGCCGGTGCGCGCTGAATGCCCAGAGCACGACGGCAGATGGGTTGTCGCGGACGGCATCGTCAGGCCATCGACTCGGCGCGTACCTTGAGGGCGGCGTTCATGACCATGAAGCCCTCCTCGATCCGCCACACCATGCCGCCCGCGAACGGCATGGTCAGACCGCCGAAGTCCTCCCGCTGACGCAGCAGGACCCCGTCCTTTCCGCGGTCCTCGAGAATGAATTCATGGCGGGCCCTGAATATGTTCGCGTGCCGAATGATGCCCGACCACTGGAGCTGCCGCTCCTTTTCCACGATCGTGACCGTCGGGTGGTGCACCTCTTCGTGCGACTTCTTCGGGCGCTGCATTCGCAGACGCAGTTCCTGGCCCACTTCCGCCTTTCCGGAAGCGTCGATGATGAAAGGATTCCAGTCGCGGTAACTGGCGAAGTCGGTGACCACTTCCCAGACCACCGAAACAGGGGCGTCCACGTGGACGAAGGTGTCAATCTCCCGGCGCATACGGTGTCCCTCTCAACGGAATGCGGCGATGTTTTTCCGGCAGTTCGCGGGAAGCCCGCGCGGATCAGGCCGGGATCGAGTTGGCGACCCCGCCGTCGACGAGAAGGTCGACGCCGTTGACGTAGGACGCGGCGTCCGAGGCGAGGAAGGCGACGACCGACGCGACCTCCTCCGGGGTGCCGATCCGCCCCAGCACCACCTGCCGGCGGCTGGCCTCCTGGGCCTCGGCGGAGGGCACCGACTCGTGGAACATGTCGGTGCCGATGTAGCCGGGGCTGACGGCGTTGACGCGGATCCGGCGGTCGGCCAGGTCGCTCGCCAGGGTCTTGGCCAGGTTGGCCGCCGCGGCCTTGGCCGCGGCGTACAGCGAACCGATGGCGAGCCCCTTGTGGTGCGTCCAGGACGCGTTGATCACGATCGATCCGCCGTCCCGCAGGAGCGGCAGGGCGTGGCGGACCGTGAAGAAGACGCCCTTGAAGTTGGCGCCCACCACGTCGTCGAAGTCCTCCTCGGTGAACTCCTCCAGGCGCTTGAAGACACCGATGCCGGCGTTGGCGAACACCACGTCGAGGTGGTCGAAGCGCTCGCGGATCCCGGCCGTCAGGCGCTCGAGGTCGGCGGGGCGGGACACATCCGCGGGGACCGCGAGCAGGCGGTCCCCGGCGTCGAGGTCCTCGGCGGCCCGCTTGAGACGGTCCTCGCTGCGCCCGGTGATGACGACCTTCGCGCCCTCCTGGAGAAGGAGCCGGGCCGTCGCGAGCCCCATGCCGGTGGCCCCACCGGTGATCAGGGCGACCTTGCCCGTGAAACGAGAGGCGTCAGAAGTGGTCTGCATGATGTTTCCCAGCCATTCCATTGGTACGGGACTCGATGTGCGCGCACGCCACCCGTCCTCCCGCGCGCGGCAGCCACCCACCGCACCGTCACGGAGGGTCCGAAAACCGGGAGGGCCGGCAGCGCCCGGCTCCACTCCCGGTGACCGGGGCTCAAATGCGGGCAGCTGACGTGCTCACCCCAGCATCCTGACCGGTATTGCCGGGACATGAGTAGAGTCAATTTATGGTGGTGTTATGACCACCACCCGGACCACGCCCGTCAAGCCGCCCCGGAATCAGCCGTCACATCCCCGGCGCGAGGAGCTGCGGAGCTTTCTGCGGTCCCGCCGGGCCAGGGTCCAGCCCGAGGACGTCGGTCTGCCGGGCCGCGGGCAGCGGCGCACACCGGGTCTGCGCCGAGAGGAAGTCGCCGCCCTCGCCGGCATCGGCGTGTCCTGGTACACCTGGCTGGAACAGGGCCGCGTCATCAAGGTGTCGGACTCCGTGGTCGAGTCGATCAGCCGCGTGCTGCGCCTCGACCCGGCCGAGCGCGGCTACTTCTACCGACTGGCCGGGCTCAACCCGCCGCTCGTCCCGGACGACGACGACACCGTGTCCCCGCCCGAACTGGAGCGCCTCCTCGACGCCTGGTCCGACTACCCGGCCTACGTCCTGGACCGCTGGTGGAACTACGTGCACGCCAACTCCGCGGCGCAGGCGGTGTTCGGAGTGCCGCGCACCGGCGAGAACTGCCTGGAGCTGTTCTTCACCGACCCCAAGTACCGCTCGTTCTTCGTCAACTGGAGCACGCTGGCGCCCCAGCTCGTCGCCGACTTCCGGGCCGCGGCCGCGGCGTATCCGGACGACGCGCGGTTCGCCGTCCTGCAGCGCCGGCTCTACCGGGCGAGCCCCGAGTTCGCCCGGCTGTGGGACCGGCACGACGTCCGCTCCGGGACCGGCGGCACGAAGGCCGTGGTGCATCCGGTCCTCGGCGAGGTGACCTTCGAGCACCTGGTGCTGCACCCCGCCACCCGGCACGACCTGCGCCTGACCGTGCATCTGCCGCGCGACGCGGACACCCGTCTCAAGCTGGAGCGGCTGCTGCGCGAGAACCGCTCTTGACGACGGTGCCGCGCTTGTAGGCGTGGGTGATGAGCTCCGCCGTGAAGTCGTTGATGTGGGGAATGCCGCCGAGCCGGGTGCCGAAGAACTCGTACAGATCGGCCTCGCGTTCGACCGCGACCTCGAGGATCACGTTGCGGGTTCCGGTGATGGCGGCGCAGTACCGGACCTCCGGGCAGGCCGCCAGGGCGGCGCCCACGGCGTCGAGCCCCGCGGGGCTGACCTTGAGACAGATCTGGGCCTGCACGGGAAACCCCGCCACCGCGGGCTCGATCTCGATGCGCGGCCTGACGAGCCCGCGCTCCAGCAGCCAGCTGACGCGCCGGCTCGCGGTGGCCACCGAGAACCCGAGCTCCCTGGCCAGGTCGGTGAGGCTGACCCGGGAGTTGCGTACCAGAGCGCGGGCCACCTGCCGGTCGGATGCGGAGAGTTCCCAGGAGGCCGCGGGATCACCGGCGGGCCGCACGGCACCGGCCCGCAAGCGGCGCACTTCCTCCGGTGTGAGCCCGGGGATGCGCCACCGGGCGACCGTCGTGAAGGTACGCAGGGTCGTGGCCACGTCGAACCGCTCCACGAGAGGCGCGGCGGTGACGCCGTGCCGCATCAAGGCGTGCAGCCCACCGCCCTCCGGAACCACCATCTCGCACCACAGCACGTCGCTGCGGCCGCTGACCGCGACGACCCGGCGCACGTCGGCGCGCCGCGCGAGAGCGCGCGCGGTGCGGTCCATGGCCCCCCGTTCCACTTGGAGGCGGACCTGGACGACACTGCCGAGACCGCAGCGCGCGGCGTCGAGTTCCGCCGTGGGATGTATCACACCCGTGGCGATCAAGCGCTGGATCCGGCGGGCCACCGTGCGCTCGTGCTCGCCGAGCGCACGCGCTGTCTCCCCGCTGCCCGCCCGGGGGTTGACCTGCAGGGCCGCCACCAGACGCCGGTCCGGCGGCTCCAGGGTGTCGGGACTTTGCACCGCCGCGGGGACATTCAAAGTTTCGTACACAAGTTCCTGATTCTGTTGTCTGAAGTCGTCACTTGAGGGCAGGATCCGAGAGTGCCGACGTCATGCCGCCGGGGGACACGCGCGTCGACGATCGCCCGTCTCGGCCTGCCCTGCGAACCCGGTCGCACGACCCGTGCCACCGAGCGGGACCGCTTGGAAGCCATGTCAACGACGCCATGCACTCGGGAAGCGCACGCTCGACGATCCATCAGTGAGGTCCATTCGCGTCTGTAAAACAAACCGTTATGACGGTTGGTATCCGACTCCGATGCCACCGTCGGGACCCCACACACGACTGACATCAATCCTGGGAGGACTCGATGCAGTTCCGCACGCTTGGCGACCTGGCCCTGCTCGTCGGTGAACACAACGTCACCCCCACCGCCCCCAAGCAGCGGCAGGCCCTCGCCCTGATGACACTGCGGGCCGGCCAACGGGTGAGCGTGCCGACCCTCATCGACGAGATATGGGGCGCCGCGCCCCCGCGGACCGCGACCACGGCGCTGCAGACCTACGTGGGCCTCATCCGCCGGACCATGGCCAAGGCCACGGGCGGCTCCGTGAAGCAGGTGGCCACGGAGCGGCTCATGACCGACGGGAACGCCTACGTGCTGCGGGTGGCCGACGGCGAGTGGGACAAGCCCCGCTTCGAGGAACTCGTCCGGCGCGCCCGCACGGCCCTCGATCAGCGCGACCCCCTGACCGCCGAGTCCCTGCTGCGCCAGGGGCTGCAGCTGTGGCACGGCCAGCCGCTCGCCAACGTGCCGACCGGGCGGATCCTCACCCCCTACGCGCAGCGCCTCGCCGAACGGCAGTTGGGCGCCAGAATCCTGCTGGTCGATGTCTTCCTGCAGATGAGGCGCGTCCAGGAAGCCGTGCAGGAAGCCCGCGAACTCGTCGGCGACCACCCGTACAACGAGCAGGTGCACGCCCAACTCATGCGCGGTCTCTACGCGTCGGGGCGGCGCGCCGCCGCCCTGGAGGTGTACCAGCAGCTGCGGGACCGGATGCGCGACGGCCTCGGCATCTCGCCCTCACCGACCATCAACACCCTCCACCACGTGCTGCTCCAGGACGAACCGGACGAGCAGTTCCTGTCCTTGGCGGGGGTCGTGTCCTGACGGGGCCCGCCGCAGAGCCCGCGGGGTCGAGCGCCACGGCCGGGTATGCCGCCGTGACGCCCGACCTCGCGCCCGGACCCGCGTCGCGCGTGTCTCGCCGAGGGCCGGGCGGCCGCTCACGCACCGTCCGCGATGCCCGGCAGCACGCTGCCCCCGGCCTCCATGGCGTAGGAGCGCAGCCGGGCGTCGCCGCCCACGGCCACCGGGTGCCCGACCGCCCTCAGCAGCGGGAGGTCGGAGGCGTGGTCGCCGTAGGCCGCGGCGTTCTGCGGGGCGATGCCGTGCTCGGCGAGGAACCCGAGCGCGGCACCGGCCTTCTCCTCCCCGATCACCGGTGTCTCCAGCTCTCCGGTGTAGACGCCGTCCGCGATCCGCGGTCTGCTGCACAGGAGCGCGTGGGCGCCCAGGCGCCGGCGGACGGGTTCCAGGCAGGGCGGGAACGAGCCCGACACCAGCACGATGAGCGCGCCGGCCCGGCGGTGCCTCGCCAGGGCCTCCACCACCGGCTCGTGCCACACCCCGCCCCGGGCGCACTCCTGGTCGAACCAGTCCCGCCCCTGCCGCATGACGTCCCGCACCGCCTGGCCCGCGTAGGAGCGGTAGTAGTCGCGGTTGGTCACGGCGCGCGGTGTCCCGGCGGCCGCTCGGGCGCGCAGCTGTGCGGCGACCTCGTGGTAGCGCTCGTCGGGCAGACCGCGCGCCCGGAAGTGGTAGGCCAGAAAGCGGAACATGCTCTTGAAGCGCACCAGGGTCTCGTCCACGTCGAAGAACACCGCGGAGAGGCGCCGGCCTGCCGCCGTGGCGTCCGACGACCGTACGGCGGACCGGGCGGACCGTACGTCAGCCATGCGCGGTCCCTCCCCCGGGTCCCTCGTGTCCCCGGTGCCCCTCACGCCCTTCCCGCCTCTCGTACGCGAGGAACGTCACCGTCCTGGGCAGCACCGCGGCGACGAGCGAGCGAGCGCCGGCCGCGGCGGCGCCATCCTGGGGCGACCTGCGGACGGGCAGCGGCGCGAGGACGGCGTCCAGCACCGCGGAGGTCAGCCCCGTGGCGAAGGCGACCGGCCGTATCGCCGCCCCGCGCGACGCGGCCGTCACCGGCCCGTCTCGCAGCCCGGGTCGGGGGCGGGCTTGCTGTAGCCCGCGCCCTCCGGCAGGACATCGGTGATGTAGAGCACGACGGGCTCGCTGCCCTTGTTCACTCCGAAGTGGACCTCGTCGGGCCCCGTCGGCTCGACCAGCGCGTCACCGGGCTTCAGGATGCGGACGGAGCAGTCCTCGCCGTTGATACGGGTCAGCGTGCCGGACACGATGACCGCGATCTCCTCGCCCTCGTGGTAGTGCCAGCCGGTGCTCGCGCCCGGCGGGATGGTGGCCTTGCGGTAGACGAGCTTGCGCGGACCGTCGGCGTTGACGGTGAAGGGGCGGTCCGTGTCGCCCTCGGCGAGGGGCTCACTGGTGATCGGCCCCGGGGAGGCCGCGGCCCGCGGGGCGGAGGCGTCCCGTCCGGCGTCCGGCGCGGCGGTGGCGTAGGCGGTGGCGAGGCCGCCGGCGGCCAGCGACAGGGCGGCCGCGACGGCCACCTGGGCGGCCCTGCGCCGACGGCTGGTCAGGTAGGTGAACAGGGACATGCGAGGTCCTTCCTCGGGTGCGGGATGGGGCGGTCGTTCGCTTGCGGGGCGGACGACCGGCCGTGGTGAAGCGGGAGTTCAGGCCGCGGCGCGCCGGGCGCGGGCGGTCAGATAGGCGCGTACGCCACGCCCCGGGGTCTTGCGGCCGAGGTGGCCGTGGGCGACGAGCTCTTCGAAGAGCCCCACGGGCGCCAGCTCCGGTGCCTGCGCGTCCTGGTGCAGACGGCGCTGGATGCCCAGGGCCACATCGACACCGATGGTGTCGAGCAGACGCGTGGGACCCAGCGGCTGGCCGCCGACGGACTTCGACGCCGTGTCCAGGAGCCGGGCGTCGATCTCCGGGTGCTCCAGCAGGCGCAGCGCGTCGTTCAGGTACGGGAAGAGCAGCGCGTTGACGAGGAACCCGGTGCGGTCGGCGCACTCGACCGCGACCTTCCCCAGGCGGTGCACCACACCGCGGGCCCGCGCCACGGCCGCGTCACCGGTGCCGCCGGCCCGGATGAGTTCCACCAGGCGCATCGTGGACGGCGGGTTGAAGAAGTGCAGGCCCAGAACGTCCCGCGGGCGGCCGGACGCCGTGGCGCAGTCCTCGACCGGAAGGCTGGACGTGGTGGTGGCCAGCACGCAGTCCTCGCGGCACAGCCGGCCCAGCCGACGGAACAGGTCCTGCTTCACCGCCGCGTCCTCGACGACGGCCTCGATCACCAGATCGGCCCCGGCGGTCAGGGCGAGGTCGTCGGTGGCGGTCCAGCGTCCGAGCGCCGCCGCCACCTCGTCGTCCGTCAGACCGCCGCCGCGCAGTGCGAACGCGATCCGCTCCGTCACGGCGGCCGCCTTCTGCCGGGTGCGGGCCACCAGGACGGTGCGGTATCCGGCGCGCAGTACGGTCTCGGCGATGCCGGTCGCCATGGTGCCCGAGCCGACCACGGCCACGGTGGTGACGTCGTCGGCCCGCTCCGGCGCCGGGCTTCCGGCGGCGGAGCCGGTGGGGCCGCCCGTGGCGGCCGGAGCCCGCACGTGGGCCGGCGGGTGCGAGGGCGCCGGCGCGTAGCGGGGCCCGAGCCTGCTGTACAGGCCGTCGAGGATGTCCCGGGCGGTGCGGTCACCGATGGCGTCGAGGACGGCCAGCGGCCCGTCGCTCCAGCCGCAGCCGAGCCGGAGTGCCGTCTCGAGGGAGTCCCGGTCCGCGTAGCCCTCGGCGTGGGTGCGGGCCGCCTGGTTGAGCAGGCCGAAGACCAGGGCGGGGGCGAGTGATCCCGGCAGGTCCGGTACGGCGAGCGGGGTGGTCCCCGCCCGCGTCAGCACGTCGGTCACCCGCTGCGCGGCGGCGTCGCCGGTGTGCGGTGCCCGGGCCAGTTCGACGGCGTCGAGCCGGTCGGCGCGGACGAACCGCAGGGCCAGCAGGTCGCCCCGCGCCGCGGCCGCGAGCTCGGCGGCGGGAGTGGTGAGCGCCGTCGTCACGACCGGGGCGTCGGGCTGCCGGTACCGGGCGATGTCCCGCAGAATCCGCTGCTTGCCGGGTTCCGGCTCCGGAACCGCCTCGACGACCAGGTCCGCCGGGGCGATCGCGGAGAGCTCACCGCTGACGGTGAAGTGGGCGCCGCCGACCGCCCGCCGGGCCGCCGCCGCGGCGTCGGGGTCGTGGTCGACACCGACGGTGGACAGTCCGGCGGCGGTCAGGCGTCGGGCCAGTTCGGTGCCGACGGCACCGAGCCCGACGACCGCGACCGATTCCGGAGGGTTCGGTGGCATGGGGCTGTCCTTCGCAGGTGAGGGGGGACGGGCTCAGTAACGGCTGCCGACGGGCGACGGCACCGCGTCCAGCTCCGCGAGGTCGCTCGGGGTCAGCCGCAGGGCGGCCGCCCCGATGTTCTCCGCGAGGTAGCGCGGGTTCTTGGTGCCGGGGATCGGGACGACGTGCTCGCCCTGGGCCAGGGTCCAGGCGATGGCGACCTGGGCCGGCGTGGCGTCGTGCCGCCGCGCCACGGTGCGTACGGCCTCCACGATGCGCAGGTTGGCGGTGAACGCCTCGTCCGCGAAGCGCGGGTTGGTCGCGCGGAAGTCGCCGCTCTCGAAGGCGGGCCGGTCGAACGCGCCGGTCAGGAAGCCCCGCCCGAGCGGGGCGAACGGCACGAAGGCGGCACCGTGGTCGGCGCACCAGCGGACCATGTCGGTGTCCGGGGCGAGCGCGTCTCGGGTCCACAGCGACAGCTCGGACTGCACCGCCGACACCGGGTGGATGCGGTGGGCCCGCTCCGCCTGCTCCGGTGTCACCTCCGACAGACCGAGCCGCCGTACCTTGCCCTCGGCCACCAGTTCGGCCATGCAGCTCCAGGAGGCCTCCAGGGGGACTGCCGGGTCCACGCGGTGCAGGTAGTACAGGTCGATGGTGTCGGTGCCCAGGCGGCGCAGGCTCGCCTCGACCGAGGCGCGGATGTGGGCCGGTGAGCCGTTCCGGCTGAGGGTGCGGGTGCGCAGGTCGTCGACGACGATGCCCACCTTCGTGGCCACGACCGCGTCATCCCTGCGGCCGGCCAGGGCACGGCCGACCAGGCGCTCGTTGTGGCCCTCTCCGTAGGCGTCCGCGGTGTCGAGATGGGTGACGCCGGCGTCCAGCGCCTGCCGGATGACGGCGATCGCTTGTTCGTCGTCGCGCTGGGACTCGGCGTAGCCCCAGCTCATGCCCATGCAGCCGAGACCGATGGCCCCGACGACCGGGCCGGCGTGGCCCAGGTGGCGCGTCCTCACGTGTGCTCCTTGTGTGGGTCGGTGGTGCGGAGTGCTCGCCCTCGGCCGCCTGGTGCTCGCCCTCGGCCTCGGGGTGCCCGCCCTCGGCCTCTGGGTGCTCGCCGTCGGCCTCGGGGTGCTCGCCGTCGGCCTCGGGGTCATGCCGTGGCGAGCACGAGGGCGGCGTTGTGGCCGCCGAAGCCGAGCGAGGTGCTCATGGCCACCCGCAGCGGGGCCTTGCGGGCCTCGCCGGTGACCACGTCCACGTCGATCGCGGGGTCCAGATCACGGACGTTGGCGGTGGGCGGCACCGTGCCACGGCTCAGCGCGAGCGCCGTGTAGGCGGCCTCGATGGCCCCGGCGGCGGCCAGGGTGTGGCCGGTGACGCCCTTGGTCGAGGTGACCGCGGCCCGGGAGCCGAGGACCGTGCGCAGCGCGCGCGCCTCCGTCAGGTCGTTCATGGGAGTCGAGGTGCCGTGCGCGTTGACGTGATCGACCTCGTCGGCGCCCACGCCGGCGTCGGCGAGCGCGGTCCGCACGGCCCGGGCGAGCCCGGCGCCCTCGGGGTCGGGGGCGGTCGCGTGGTAGGCGTCCGAGGAGGCGCCGAACCCGATGACACGGGCGTACGCCGACCGGCCGCGGGCGGCGGCGTCCCGTTCCCGTTCCAGGACGAGGACCGCGGCGCCCTCGCCGGGGACGAAGCCGTCCCGGTCGGCGGCGAACGGCCGGGAAGCGGTGGCCGGGTCGTCCTTGCGGGCCGAGAGTGCGCCCATCCGGGCCAGCCCCGTGACGGTGGCCGGGCTGATCGCGGACTCGGTTCCTCCGGCCAGGACGATGTCGCACAGCCCGCTCGCGAGCCACTGGCGGGCGGTCCCGACGGCCGACGCCCCCGAGGCGCAGGCCGTGGCCGTCACCAGGCTGGGCCCGTGCACGCGCTGGTCCATGGCGACGTACCCGGCCACCATGTTGACCATGCCCATGGGGATCATCAGCGGCGAGACCTCGTCGGGTGCGCCGTTGTAGTACGTGTCGTGTTGCTTCTCGAACGTCGTGGTCCCGCCGAGCGAGTTGCCGAGCACCACCCCGACCCGCGTGCCGTCCCACCGGGCCGGGTCGAGCCCGGCGTCGGCGACCGCCTGACGGGCGGCGACCACGGCGAGCTGGACAAAGCGGTCCAGCTTCCAGGCGTGCCGCCGCCCGAGCAGCGCGTCGGCGTCGAACCCGGGCACCCGGCACGAGAAGTCCGTGGGCAGGCCCTGCAGTGCCAGGTCGGTGGCCGCTGCGGAGCTGCCCGCGACGACGCGGGCCCAGTTCTCCTCCACGCCGATGCCGGCCGGAGTGACCAGGCCGATCCCGGTGACCGAGACATCGGCGCCGCGGCGGGTGTCCGTCACAGCTTGGGGCCCTTGCTCTCGATGAGGGCGGCGGCGTCGTCGAGGGTGAAGGAGGACTTGAGCTCGCCTTCCTCGATCACCACGTCGATCTCCTTGCGGAGGATGAGGGCCAGTTCGACGGTGATGAGCGAGTCGATGTCGAGCTGCTCGAAGGTCGCGCCGGAGCGCGTCTCCTCCTCCGGCAGCCCGAACTTCTCGCTGAGTATGGCCGCGAGACGGTCCTTGATCTGCTCGGTGATCGTGGGGGTGGTCATGGTGATCCTTTCGTCGGGTGTCCGTGTGGGACAGGGCTGGGACGTCCGTGGGGGCAGCGCTCGGACGTTCGTACGGGGCGTCTGGGACAGCGCTCAGACGGGCGCGGGTGTGGGGGCGAGGCGCAGGGCGGGCCAGGTCAGGGCTGCTGAGCCCCAGGTGAGGCCGCCCCCGAAACCGGTGAGCAGCACCCGCTGGCCGGGGACGAGGGCCCCCTGGATCTGCGCGTCGGCCAGGGCCAGCGGAATGGAGGCCGCGACCGTGTTGCCGACCTGGTCGAGATTGACCACGATCTGCTCGTCCGCCAGGCCGAGCTGTTCACCGACCGCCCGCAGGATGCGCACGTTGGCCTGATGGGCCACCACCCGGTCGGGGCCGCGGTCGGACCAGCCGATCCGGTCGATCAGCTGTCGCGCCGACTTGCTCATGCTGAGGACGGCCTCGGTGAAGACGGGACGGCCCTGCATCGAGAACCAGTGGTCCTCCGGGGACGCGTCCCCGCCCGTCGACCGCTGGCGTGAGCCACCGGCCCGCACGGTGATGAGGTCGGCGCCGGCCCCGTCGCTGCCCAGGTCGAACCCGAGCAGGGCGCCCGGCTCCGCGGTGTCGCCGAGCCGCAGCACCACGGCGCCGGCCCCGTCGCCGAAGATGGCCCGCGTGGTGCGGTCGGCGGGGTTGAGGATGGTGGAGAAGGTGTCGGCCCCGATGACCAGTGCCTTGCCTGCGGTTCCGGCGGTGAGCATGGCGGCGGCGGCCGACAGGGCGTAGACGAAGCCCGCGCACACCGCTGCCACGTCGAAGGCGGCGATGCCCGTCATGCCGAGGCGCTGCGCGACCGCCGGCGCGGTGGCCGGGCACGGATGGTCGGGGGTGCTGGTGGCGAGGACGACGAGATCCACGTCGTCCGGCGCGGCGCCGGCGGACTCCAGTGCCCTGCGGCCCGCCGCCACCGCCAGATCGGAGGTGGCCTGGCCGGGGGCGATGACGCGACGGTTCCGAATGCCGGTACGGGAGGTGATCCACTCGTCCGAGGTGGCGAGTTCCCGGGCCAGGTCCGCGTTGGAGACCACGGTCTCGGGCAGCGCGCCGCCGAGGCCGCAGACGACGGCCGCCCGGTTCACGAGACGACCTCGGCGGACGCGCCACCGGCCGCGGAACCGGAGGCGGCACGGGCCGCGGACCCGGTCCCAGCACCGGCCGCGGAACCCGACCCGGCACCAACCACGGAACCTCCACCGGACCCCGCGGCGGGCCCGTCGGTCCGAGCACCGTCGCTCCGGGCAGCCTCGGCTCCCATCTCCGTGACGGTCTCCCGTCCCACGCGGCCGGTGCGCGGCAGGGCGGTGAGGACCAGGCGGGCGCGGCGCAGCGCTATGCGCAGCTCCGCCGGGTCGGGCTCGGTGAGGGCGGCGACATGCCCGTCGGGACGGACCAGGACGGCCTTCGGCTCCTTGCCGAGCAGCGCGACGAACCCGGGCCAGCCCGAGATGTCCCGCACCGGGAAGGTATCGGGGAGCGACTGGCGCAGCGCGTCACGCTGCCGCACCCAGGCGCCGTCCTGCCGCTCCCCGGCCCAGAGCAGCACCGTGGGGGACTGGGCGTCGATGGCCGGCCAGCGGCCCTGTCCCGGAGCGGGGGATTCCGCCGGTCCGCCATGGTGGCTGAACACGGGCAGCCGGTCGCCGACGCCGACCCTGCGGGTGACCCCGGGCAGCGTCTGCCACAGGGACTCCGCGGGCCGGTAGGTGACGTCGTGCTGGGCCATGAGCGGTGCGCCGAAGCGCTGCAGGACGCCGGTGCGCTGCGCTGCCCGCACCAGGGTGTCGCGTATGGCGACCTCCCGGCGCCGGTTGAAAAGGCCCCAGCTGGTCTGCTTGGCGGTGGTGAGGACGACCCGCTCGGCGGCCAGGCGCCGCTCGGTGTCGTACGTGTCGAGAATGCCCGGTTCGAAGACCCCGCGGATCACGCCCGCGAGCTTCCAGCCGAGGTTCACCGCGTCCTGGATGCCGGTGTTCATGCCCTGTGCGCCGGCGGCGCTGAACAGGTGCCCCGCGTCGCCGGCGAGGAAGACCCGCCCGTCGCGAAGCGTCTCGGCGACCCGGCGACGCGCCCGGAAGATGGTCGTCCACTTGAGCGGGCCGATCAGGCCGGGGCGGGGCGCCCGTTCGTCCATGACCCGCTGGAACAGCTCCCGCGGCGGCGCGTGCTGCTCGGTCCAGTCCGGGACACTGACCGCGAGCCGGAACTGACCGTTGCCGAAGGGCGCGAACCCGAGGGCGCCGCCGCGCGTGTAGCAGTAGAGCAACTCGTTGTTGTGCAGGTCCCCTTCGATGGGACCGTCGCCGATGGCGAACAGCACGTCCTCGCCGCTGCCGAGGAACTCGATCCCGGCCAGCGTGCGCACGGCGCTGTGCGCGCCGTCCGCGCCCACCACCCAGTCGGCCTCGATCTCCTCGGTACGCCCGCCCGGCCACCGCACGGTGACGACGGGCCGCCGGCCGGAGTTGTCGAGCCCGGTGACCGTGCCCTGCTCGACCTGGCCGCCCAGCTTCACCAGACGCTCACGGATCACGTCCTCCGTACGGTCCTGGGGGATCACGAGTCCGAACGGAAAGGGGGTGTCGGTGAGACGGCTCATCTCCACGGACCCCAGATGCCGCTTCTGCGAGTAGTAGGAGACGGCGTCGAGCCGGTTTCCGGCCTCCGCCAGCGGCTCGGCGGCACCGATCCGGCTGAGCAGCTCCAGGCTGCGGGGCCAGACCACGATGGCGCGGGAGTGCAGTGAGGAACCGGGCGGGGTGCCGTCGACGATGCGCACCGGCACCCCCTGACTGAGGAGTTCGGACGCCAGCACCAGGCCCACCGGGCCGGCCCCCACGACCAGCACCGGCCGCCTGGCGCCCGAGCGCTTCTGCGTGGAATTCGTCATCCTTACGCCTTTCATCGCTAGTGCGGTACCGGTGCTCGACCGGTACCGATCCGGTGCCGAGCGCCATCCGGGCGCCGGACGGGGGAGGTTCGGACGGTCACGGCCGCTGGACGACCACGCCGCTCCAGGTGAATCCGGCGCCCGCGCTGAGCACGACGGCGTGCTCGCCGGGGCGCAGCCGCCAGGGCCCGGCGCCGGACAGCGCGGCGAGATTGGCGAAGAGATCGCCGGCGCCGAGGTGGCCGGTGGCGGCGCCCAGGTCGACCGCGGGCGCGGAGGTGACCTCGGCGATCGCCGGGCCGTAGATGTCGCGGGCCGTGGCCCGGCCCAGGCGGGGCAGCAGCACCGCACGCAGGGAGGGTTCCTCGCCGGAGAGCCCCGCCTCGCGCAGCGCGGTGGCGACGACCCGGCTCGTGGTCTCCCGCAGCCGCCGTACGAACGGCTCCCTGCCGGTGCCGGTCAGAAAGGCCTTCTTGGTCCGGCGTACGTCGACGGTGGCGCCGCGGGCGTGCGGCACGTCCTGGAACGCGGTCACGTCACGATGCACGACCTCCAGGTCCGGTGCGGCGAGCGTGTGCACGGCCCGCAGGGCGAGGCCGCGCCCGGAGGCGTCGCGGCGGCGTTCCAGCACCGCGGCGGTGCCGCTGTCGCCGTACCACACCCCGTAGTCGCCGCCCCAGCGGTCGAAGCCGGGCTCGCGGAACCGGTCCGCCGTGGTGATGAGGACGGGACCATGGCCGGGCATGCCCAGCTGCCGGGCCAGCGCGGTCTCCAGGGCCGCAGCACCGCCGTTGCACATCTGCTGGATGCCGATGGGGGTCGCGTCGACGGCCCCGGTGTGCTGGGCCACGTAGTGCGCCGGCGACCAGAAGTCGTGCCCCTGGTAGTACGTCCAGGCGTGCAGCACGGCCCGCACGGCCCGCGGCACCAGGCCCGCCTCGGCCAGGGCGCGGCGGCCGGCCCGCACGGCCAGTTCGGGCGCCGACTCCTCCTTGGAGACGGGTACTTGGTCGTATCCGATCGCCTCGGCCTCGTCCGGCGTGACGCGGCCGCCGGCCACGGCGTCCGCCGCTTTGGCCGTGTGCGCCGGAAGCCATTCGACGGCCGTGACCCGAATATCGTCGGGCGCCTTCACCGCGTCGCCTCCGCTTTCTGCCGGACCGGCGTCTCCGCTTTCCGCCGGCCACCGCGCAGAACTCCGGACGTCGCCATGCTCATACGTCCCGCCGCGACCGCCATTCCGCCCTGTGAGAACCGCACCTGAAAGTCGCGCACTTCGGCGGCGCCCGCGAATTCCTCGGCACCTTCCCCGGCGTCGGGCGTCCGCACCACGGAATCCCCGCTCTTGAGAATGCGTACCGTCGTCGGCGCGTCCAGTTCGGCATACCGGGTGAACGAGAAATCGAAGGCGACCGGCGTGGTGTGCGGCACGGACGTGCCGAACAGTTCCGCCGACGTGTACAGAGCCAGCTGGCGGGCCGCCTCCATCAGCACCATGCCCGGCAGATGGTCCTGCGCGTGATCGAACATGCTGCGGTTCTCGACCGGCACCCGGATGTCCGCCCACGCTCCGTCCGGGCCGACCCGCACGTCCCGGAGCACCACGTTCGTCGGCTCGCGCCGGCCCACGTCGGCGGGGTCGAGGAGGGTGGCGGCGTACGGGATGTCCGCGAACGGCGTGAGCGGAGCGGACCGGCCCTGCGAGCGCACCGTCTCGTACACCGCGCCGGGGATGTAGCCGACATCGATGCTGACCCGGCCCAGACGGTGCCGGTCCATCACCAGTTCGACGCGGTAGGTCAGACGTCGCACGTCACCGGCGGCGCCCCGGCGGTCACCGGTGCGCACGTACATGAGCAGCTGCCCCGGACGATCGCCGACCGGGGCCGTCAGCAGCCCCGGCAGCGACATCGACCAGGAGCGCAGCAGGAACTTGCTGTCCTCCGGCACACCGAAGAACGCGTGCCCCCCGTAGGTCTCCGCCTGGCGGGCGCACTCCAGGAGCAGAAGCGGGTCCGGCACCGGGAGCCGGGAGGCGCGCTCCACGTAGTACGCGTGCGCGGAGGGCAGCTGGGCGGCCGCCACATAGTCCGCCTCGTCGACCTGCCGGGCATCGGTCAGGAACACCTCCGACAGCGCCCAGCGGTGCAGCGTGTTCCGGTCGACGGTCCGCGTGAACCCCAATTCTCCCGCCGCTGCCGGAAAGTCATGCGGAATCCACGAAACCATTGAACCGCTCCCCCTCCAGTAGTCCACGGCGTCCCCGCGAAACCAGGGACCGCACTGCACCCAGCATTCCGGGCACGGGCTCACGCCCCGCTCAAGCCGGACCATGGCCGAAGCGGCTCGGAGGGAATTCACCGTCGCCGGATCACGGATTTCGAGGCACCCGGCCCTTGGGCCTGCCGACCAGAGCTGCCGACAAGGGCCGCGGACCCGGACGTGCCGACAGGCCTGCCGATCAAGGCTGCCGATCGGGGCTGCCGCAGCACGTCCCGAGCAACAGAAAACCCCAGGTCACGAGTGTGACCTGGGGTTCCAGTGGAGCCGCTTTCGGGATTCGAACCCGAGACCTACGCATTACGAGTGCGTTGCTCTGGCCATCTGAGCTAAAGCGGCGCGTCGCCCGCACTATGGTGCGATCGGCGACGTCGGTAAGTCTACACAGTTTCCGGGGGTGCTTCGTACCAGCCCCGGGGAGGGGGCTCCGGAGCTGGTGGGGAGGGCGATGGGGTGGCTATGAGCAGCGCTTCCCGTCCGCAGGCGGGGTGCCGCGGAGCAGGTAGGCGTTGATCGTGCGGTCGACGCAGTCGCTGCCGCGGCCGTAGGCGGTGTGGCCGTCGCCGTCGTAGGTGAGGAGGCGGCCGGAGGAGAGCTGGCCGGCGAGGGACTGGGCCCAGCGGTAGGGGGTGGCGGGGTCGCGGGTGGTGCCGACGACGACGATGGGCTGGGCGCCCTTCGCCTCGATGCGGTGCGGTTCGCCGGTGGGGGCGACCGGCCAGTACGTGCAGTTCAGGGCGGCCCACGCCAGGCCCTCGCCGAACACCGGGGACGCCTTCTCGAACGCGGGCAGCGCCTTGCGGACGTCGTCGGGGCCCTGGAAGGAGGGCGGCAGGTCGAGGCAGTTCACGGCGGCGTTGGCGAACATGAGGTTGGAGTAGTCGCCGTCCGCGTCGCGCTCGTAGTAGCTGTCGGAGAGGGCCAGCAGGCCCGCGCCGTCGTTCTCCTTCATCGCCGAGTTCAGCGCCTCGCGCAGCTGCGGCCAGGCCGACTCGTCGTACATCGCGGCGATGACCCCTGTGGTGGCCAGGGCCTCGACGAGCCTGCGGCCGTCCGCGTCGCCGGTGGGGATCGGCCGGGCGTCCAGCTTGTCGAAGAACGCCTTGAGGTTCCTGCCGGCCTGCTGCGAGGTGGTGCCCCGGCCGCCGAGCGGGCAGTCGGCATGGCGTACGCAGTCCTTCGCGAACGCCTGGAACGCGGTCTCGAAGCCCGCCGTCTGGTCGAGGTTCAGCCGGCGCGCGGGCAGCGACGGGTCCATCGCGCCGTCCAGCACCAGCCGGCCCACCCGGTCCGGGAAGAGCCCGGCGTACGTCGCCCCGAGGAAGGTGCCGTACGACGCCCCCACGTACGTCAGCCGCTCGTCGCCCAGCGCCTCCCGCAGGAGGTCCAT
This sequence comes from Streptomyces sp. NPDC030838, assembly GCF_055572035.1. Classification (NCBI taxonomy): domain Bacteria; kingdom Bacillati; phylum Actinomycetota; class Actinomycetes; order Kitasatosporales; family Streptomycetaceae; genus Streptomyces; species Streptomyces sp. NPDC030838. Next base: position 118,038 of record NZ_JBVIED010000011.1, read on the forward strand.
GTCCCGCGCCGCCTCGACGGTGGAGACGTGCCGCAGCAGCTTCGGCGCGTCCGCGCCGCACCCCTCGGCGAACTTCCGGTAGGCGTCGACCAGCCCGTCCGTCTCCCGGGCGTCGTCGGGGGTGATGTCCGTCTGCGTGTAGGTGTCCATCTCCCGCCCGTCGAGACACTCCACGGGCTCGCTGCGGGCCACCCCACGCGGGTCCACGGCGACCAGGTCGTACCGCGCGCGGACGTCCGCCGGGTAGCCGATCGCCGCGTAACTCTGGAGGTAGCCGATCGCCGAGCCGCCCGGCCCGCCCGGGTTCACCAGCAGCGAGCCCAGCCGCTTGCCCGGGCCGGTGGCCTTCTTGCGGGCCACCGCGAGGCGGATGTCGCCCTTGCCGGGGGCGGCGTAGTCCAGCGGGGCGCGCAGCGTGGCGCACTGGAAGCCGGGGACGCCGCAGGCGCGCCAGCTCAGCTTCTGCGCGTAGTACGGCGCCAGGGCGGACGGAGTGGCGCGCGGCAGAGCGGTCAGCGCGGCGTCGCCGGCCTGTGCCGCCCGGGCGGCCGAGCTGGCGGAACTCGTGGAACTTCCGGTGGTGCAGGCGGAGACGACCAGCGCGGTGGCGGCGAGGAAGACGGCTCCGGTGCGAAACCTGGACCTGCGGTGGGGGCGCCTTGAGTACATTCCGCGAGCGTAACGCTGCGCGACGGTCCGGACGCCGTGTGTGCGGGGCGCGCCACGGATGGGTGGTCGTTGTCCAACGGATGAGGTACACCGTCAACCGTCCCCGCGCCCTTCCCCCTCCCCCGGTGGGCCGTCGGCTCAGCCCGCTCTCAGCGCCATCGTCATCGCCTCGACCGCGAGCAGCGGCGCCACATTGCGGTCCAGGGCGTCCCGGCAGGCGGCGATCGCCTCGATCCGGCGCAGGGTCGCCTCGGGAGAACTGTCGCGGGCGATCCGCTCCAGGGCGTCCTCGGCGTCGGTGTTGGCCAGGGCGATGCGGGAGCCGAGCTGGAGGGCGAGCACGTCGCGGTAGAAGGCGGTGAGGTCGGTCAGGGCGAGGTCGAGGCTGTCGCGCTGGGTGCGGGTGCGGCGGCGTTTCTGCTTGTCCTCCAGGTCCTTGATCACGCCCGCCGTGCCGCGCGGCAGCCGGCCGCCCTGGGCCGCGCCGAGGGCCGCCTTCAGCTCCTCGGTCTCCTTGGTGTCGGTCTCCTCGGCGAGCTGCTTGGCGTCCTCCGCGGCGGCGTCCACCAGCTCCTGCGCTGCCTTCAGCGCGCCGCCGACCTCCGCGACGCGCAGCGGCAGCCTCAGCACGGCGGCGCGGCGCTCCCGCGCGGCCGGGTCGGTGGCCAGGCGCCGGGCCCGGTCGACATGCCCCTGGGTGGCCCGCGCGGCCGCGGCGGCGACCTCGGGCTCGATGCCCTCCCGGCGGATCAGCATGTCGGCGACGGCGTCCACGGACGGCGTGCTCAGGTTCAGGTGGCGGCAGCGGGAGCGGATCGTCGGCAGGACGTCCTCGATGGAGGGCGCGCACAGCAGCCAGACCGTGCGGGGGGCGGGCTCCTCCACGGCCTTGAGGACCGCGTTGGCCGACTTCTCGTTCAGCCGTTCGGCGTCCTCGACGAGGATGATCTGCCAGCGGCCGTTCGCCGGCGAGGTGAACGACTTCCGTACGGTGTCGCGCATGTCGTCGGCGAGGATCTGGGTGCCGACGGCGGCGACGGTGCTGACGTCGGCGTGCGTGCCGACGAGGGCCGTGTGACATCCGTCGCAGAAGCCGCACCCGGGCGCCCCGCCCAGCGCGCGGTCGGGGCTCACGCACTGGAGCGCCGCCGCGAACGCCCGCGCCGCCTGCGTCCGGCCGGCGCCGGGCGGCCCGGTGAACAGCCACGCGTGCGTCATCTTCGACGCCGCCGGGGGCGGCGCGTCGGCTCCGGCGGCGGTGACCAGGGCGTCGGCGTCCCGCGCGGCAGCCGCCAGCTGCTCGCTCACCCTCTCCTGCCCGACGAGGTCATCCCACACCGTCATGGGCCACCGTGCCCTTCCGTCACACTCCGCGTACGCCTTCCATTGTGGGGGCGACCACTGACAACAGCGCCGGGCGCGTCGGCCACGGCCGCCCGGCCGCGACGCCGGGCACCAGGGCAGCGAGGCTCAGCGACCGCGACCTCGGCCCCTGCCGCCCCGGCGCCCCTCGTCCCCGTACTCGTCCTCCCGCGGCGCCAGCAGCTCGTCCGCCAGCGTCGGCAGATCGTCCAGCGGCGTCTCCTCGGCCCAGTCGGGCCGCGGCCGCCGTGGAGCGGGGCCCTCAGCCTCGACCTGCGGCAGCTCGCGCGTACGGTCGTCCGACCCGTCCGGCTCCTTGCGGAAGAAGTCCTGCGGAACCCGGTCCGCCGGATCGTCGGCCCGCACGGGCGGCAGCACCGCGGTCTCGTCCGCGGCCCCCGGCACGACCGGCGGCAGCACGGCCGTCTCGTCGGCCGCCTCGGGCACCTGCGGCAGCACCGCCGTCTCGTCCGCCGCCCCCGGGACGCCCTGCGAGGCCGGCGGCTGCGGCAGCTCGGCCGTCACCTCGGAGTCGGGGTCACGCCGCCCGGTGTCGCCGTCCTGCACCGGCCGCAGCACCGTCGTCGCGTCGTCCGCGCCCCCGGGCTTCCCGTCCGGCTTCACCACCGGCGTCGGCACGGTCACCGCCTCCGACGGCGGCGTGGCGACCTCGGGCCGGACCGGCTTCGGGCCCGCCTGTGCGGCGGCCGTGGCCTGCTCGGCCGCCCGGCGGGCCTCCTCCGCCCGCAGCAGGGCCTCCTCCGCCTTGCGCTGCTTCTCCAGGCGGCGTGCCTCGGCCTCGGCCCGCAGCCGGGCCTCCTCCTCGGCCTGCTGACGGCGCCGCTCCTCTTCGGCCTTGCGCCGGGCCTCCTCCTCCGCGCGGGCCTTCTCCTCGGCGAGCAGCCGCTGCCGCTCCTCCTCGGCGCGGCGGCGCGCCTCCTCGGCCCGCAGCCGGGCCTCCTCCGCCTGCCGCTCGGCCTCGCGCCGCTGCGCCTCCTCCAGCTCGCGCCGCTTGCGCTCCTCCTCCTCGGCGCGCAGCCGGGCCAGCTGCTCCTGGCGCTCGCGCTCCAGGCGCTCCTCCTCGGCCTTGCGGGCGGCCTCTTCCTCCGCCTTGCGCCGGGCCTCCTCCTCGGCCTTGCGGCGGGCCTCCTCGCGGGCCTCGATCTCGGCCTGGGACAGCGGCAGCACCTGGTCGAGCCGGGCCCGGATCACGGTGGTGACGGCCTCGGGCTCCTGCCCGGCGTCCACGACGAGATACCGGCCGGGGTCGGACGCGGCGAGGGTCAGGAATCCGGACCGCACGCGCGCGTGGAACTCGGCGGGCTCGGACTCCAGCCGGTCCGGCGCCTCGGTGAACCGCTCGCGGGCAGCCTCCGGCGAGACGTCGAGCAGCACGGTCAGATGCGGGACCAGCCCGTCGGTCGCCCAGCGGTTGATCCGGGCGATCTCCGTCGGGGACAGGTCGCGGCCCGCGCCCTGGTAGGCCACCGACGAGTCGATGTACCGGTCGGAGATGACGACCGCGCCGCGCTCCAGCGCGGGCCGCACCACCGTGTCGACGTGCTCCGCGCGGTCCGCGGCGTACAGCAGGGCCTCCGCGCGGTGCGACAGTCCGGCGCTCGACACGTCGAGCAGGATGGACCGCAGCCGCTTGCCGACCGGGGTCGCGCCCGGCTCGCGGGTCACCACGACCTCGTGGCCCTTGGCGCGGATCCACTCGGCGAGCGCTTCGGCCTGGGTGGACTTCCCGGCGCCGTCGCCGCCCTCCAGGGCGATGAAGAAGCCGGTCGGGGCGGGTGCCTGCACCGGGTCGTCGCCGCCGAGCACCGCGTCGCGCAGGTCGTGCCGCAGCGGCACTCCGGAGCGGTCGTCGAGCTTGGCCAGGACCAGCGCGGCGACCGGCAGCAGGAGCGCGCCGACCAGCATCAGCGTGAACGCGGCGCCGCCGTGCGCGAAGACGAACTTGCCGCTCTCCAGCCGGTGCGGCCCGATCAGTGCCGCCACCAGAGGCGCGATCAGCGCGCCGAGCGCCACGAAGACGCGGACGACGGCGTGCAGGTGCTCGGTGGTGCGCGGGCGCCGGAAGTCCTCGGTCTCCTGGTCGAGCAGCGCGTGCCCGGTGTTGGCGGCCACGCCCGCGCCGACGCCGGCCAGGGCGACGATCAGCAGCACGGTGGTGACGTCCGGGACCAGCCCGGCGGCCAGCAGCGCGACGCCGGTGAAGGCGATCGCCAGCGCCAGCATGCGGCGCCGCGACAGCGACACCAGCGCCTTCGGCGCCGTACGGATGCCGGCGACGACGCCGCCGGTCAGCGCGAGCACCAGCAGGCCGTACGTCACCGGGCCGCCGCCCAGGTCCTTGGCGTGCAGCACGGACGCGGCGACGGCGGCGGCGATCGCGCCCGCCACAGCGGCGCAGGCGAGCACCAGCAGCGGGATCGCGCCGGTACGGCCCTTGTCGGCGCCGGTGCCGGTCTTCGGGCGGCGCAGCCCCTCCAGCGGCGACCTCGCGCGCGGCGTGCGGGCCGCGGGCAGCTCCAGGAACGTCAGCACGGACAGCGACGCGGCGAACAGGCCGGCCGCGACATACGAGCCGAGGGCCGCCTGGTGCTGGGCGAACCAGGCGACGCCGGCGCCGAGGAGGTTGTTCAGCAGGGATGCGGCGACGAGCGCGGCGGCCGCGAGGGGGATCGCCGCGAAGCTCGTGCGCAGCGACAGGCGGCGCAGGGCGTCCATGTGGTCCGGTAGCGGGCGGACCGTCGCGCCCTCCAGGGGCGGGGCGGGCAGCAGGGCGGGGGCGGCGCTCTCCCGGCACACCGTCCAGAACCGCTCGGCGACACCGGTGACGAAGACGGTGACCAGGAGCACGGCGAGCGCGTCGCCCGGCGTCCAGTCGATCCACAGCGGGGCCACGATCAGCAGCGCCGCGCGGACGCCGTCCGCGCCGACCATGGTCCAGCGGCGGTCGAGCGGGCCGTCCTGGGAGGTGAGCGAGGTGAGCGGACCGAGGAGGACGGCGCCGAAGAGCAGGGTGGCCAGGATCCGCGCCCCGAAAACGGTCGCCACTGCGAACGCCACGCCCCGGTAGCCGCCACCGAAGGCGCCCTCGGCGATGGCCGCCTGGAGCACCAGGAGGACCAGCACGAGAAGAGCGAGGACATCGCCGACCCCGCTCACCAGCTGTGCGCTCCACAGCCGTTTCAACTGCGGCTGGCGCAACAGGGAACGGACGGCACGCTCGCGGGAGTCCGCGACCAGCGCGTCGTCGGGGTCCGGGTGAGGGGCCGTTGGCTGCTCGGCTCGCGTCATGCGTTCAGCCTATCGGGCCCCGCCGACACTCCGGGGCGCGCGCCCGAACGCCCGCACGCCCCCGCACTCGAACGAGCGGGGGGCGTTGGTTTCGCGAACGCCGGACGGGGGGAGCACCTCGCCCGGCGTGCACGTGACCACTCAGTCCTCGGACGCCCTCTTCGACGCCGTCGCCTTCTTCGCGGCCGTGGTCTTCTTGGCGGTCGTCTTCTTGGCGGCCGTCGTCTTCTTCGCCGCCGTGGTCTTCTTGGCGGCGGTCTTCTTCGCGGTCGTGGTCTTGGCCGCGGCGGTCTTCTTCGCGGCCGCCTTCTTCGCCGTCTTCTTGGCGGGCGCCTTCGCCCGCTTCTCGGCGAGCAGCTCGAAGCCGCGCTCCGGCGTGATCGTCTCGACGCTGTCGCCGGAGCGCAGGGTCGCGTTGGTCTCGCCGTCGGTGACGTACGGGCCGAAGCGGCCGTCCTTCACCACGACCGGCTTGCCGCTGACCGGGTCCTCGCCCAGCTCCTTCAGCGGCGGCTTGGCGGCCGCGCGGCCACGCTGCTTGGGCTGGGCGTAGATCGCCTGCGCCTCCTCCAGCGTGATGGTGAAGAGCTGCTCCTCGGACTGCAGCGACCGCGAGTCCGTGCCCTTCTTCAGGTACGGCCCGTAGCGGCCGTTCTGCGCGGTGATCTCCTGGCCGTCGGCGTCGGTGCCGACGATGCGCGGCAGCGACATCAGCTTCAGGGCGTCGTCCAGCGTCACCGTGTCCAGCGACATCGACTTGAACAGCGAGGCCGTGCGCGGCTTGACCGCGTTCTTGCCGGTCTTCGGGGTGCCCTCGGGGAGGATCTCCGTGACGTACGGCCCGTAGCGGCCGTCCTTGGCGACGATCTGGTGGCCGGTGGCCGGGTCGGTGCCCAGCTCGAAGTCGCCGCTCGGCTTGGCGAGCAGCTCCTCGGCCAGCTCGACGGTCAGCTCGTCGGGCGCCAGGTCGGCGGGGATGTCGGCCCGCTGGTGGCCCTCGGCGTCCTTCTCACCGCGCTCGATGTACGGCCCGTAGCGGCCGACCCGCAGCACGATGTCGTTGCCCACCGGGAACGAGGAGACCTCGCGCGCGTCGATCGCGCCCAGGTCGGTCACCAGCTCCTTGAGGCCGCCGAGGTGGTCGCCGTCGCCGTTGCCGGCGTCGGCCGCGTCACCGTTGCTCGTGCCCTCGCCGAAGTAGAACCGCTTCAGCCACGGCACGGCCTGCGCCTCGCCGCGTGCGATGCGGTCGAGGTCGTCCTCCATCTTGGCGGTGAAGTCGTAGTCGACGAGCCGCCCGAAGTGCTTCTCCAGCAGGTTGACCACGGCGAAGGACAGGAAGGACGGCACGAGCGCCGTGCCCTTCTTGAACACGTAGCCGCGGTCGAGGATCGTGCCGATGATCGACGCGTACGTCGACGGGCGGCCGATCTCCCGCTCTTCCAGCTCCTTGACCAGCGAGGCCTCGGTGTAACGGGCCGGGGGCTTGGTCGCGTGGCCGTCGGCGGTGATCTCCTCGGCGGTGAGGGCGTCGCCCTCGCCCACCTGCGGCAGCCGGCGCTCGCGGTCGTCCAGCTCGGCGTTCGGGTCGTCGGCGCCCTCGACGTAGGCCTTCAGGAAGCCGTGGAAGGTGATCGTCTTGCCGGACGCGCTGAACTCGACGTCCCGACCGTCGGAGGCCGCGCCGCCGATCTTCACGGTGACGGAGTTACCCGTGGCGTCCTTCATCTGGGAGGCGACGGTCCGCTTCCAGATCAGCTCGTACAGCTTGAACTGGTCGCCGGTCAGACCGGTCTCGGCGGGCGTGCGGAAACGATCACCCGAGGGGCGGATCGCCTCGTGCGCCTCCTGCGCGTTCTTGACCTTCGCGGCGTACGTGCGCGGCGTGTCCGGCAGGTACTCGGCGCCGTACAGCTGCGTGACCTGGGCGCGGGCGGCTGCGATCGCCGTGTCGCTCAGCGTCGTGGAGTCCGTACGCATGTACGTGATGTAGCCGTTCTCGTACAGCTTCTGCGCGATCTGCATCGTGGCCTTCGCGCCGAAGCCGAGCTTGCGGCTGGCCTCCTGCTGGAGGGTCGTCGTACGGAACGGGGCGTACGGCGAGCGGCGGTACGGCTTGGACTCGACGGACCGGACCGAGAACCGGGTGTGCTCCAGCGCGGCGACGAGCGCGCGGGCGTTCGCCTCGTCGAGGTGCAGGGTGTTCGCGCTCTTCAGCTGCCCGAGGGAGTCGAAGTCACGGCCCTGCGCGACGCGTCGGCCGTCGACCGTCTGGAGCCGCGCGACCAGCGACGACGGGTCGGACGGGTCGCCCGCGCGGCCGGTGCCGAAGGTGCCGGTCAGGTCCCAGTACTCGGCGGAGCGGAACGCGATGCGCTCCCGCTCCCGCTCGACCACGAGCCGGGTCGCCACGGACTGGACACGGCCCGCCGACAGCCGCGGCATGACCTTCTTCCACAGCACCGGCGAGACCTCGTAGCCGTAGAGGCGGTCGAGGATGCGGCGGGTCTCCTGGGCGTCGACCAGCTTCTGGTTGAGCTGGCGCGGGTTGGCCACGGCGGCCTGGATCGCGGACTTGGTGATCTCGTGGAAGACCATCCGCTTGACCGGGACCTTCGGCTTGAGCACCTCCTGGAGGTGCCAGGCGATGGCCTCGCCCTCGCGGTCCTCATCGGTGGCGAGGTAGAGCTCGTCGGACTCCTTCAGCAGGTCCTTGAGCTTCTTGACCTGGGCCTTCTTGTCGGCGTTGACCACATAGATCGGCTGGAAGTCATGGTCGACGTCCACACCGAGGCGGCGGACCTCGCCGGTGTACTTCTCCGGCACCTCCGCGGCGCCGTTGGGAAGGTCGCGGATGTGCCCGACGCTCGCTTCGACTACGTAGCCGGGGCCGAGGTAGCCCTTGATCGTCTTCGCCTTGGCAGGCGACTCGACGATGACGAGTCGGCGGCCGCCCTGTGCGGTCTCGCTGGTCGGGGACAACTTCGCTCTTCTCTCCGGTCGACGCTGGGGCCTCCCCAGGCCTTCTCGTTCCCGGGGTCGGGTGGTGGTGACGCTGCGGAGTGTGACGGTACATCCCGCCCCGTTGTCAAACGGGAAAAGCCCGCAACGGCCACTCGAACGGTAACCCGACTTCCGCCTTTCCTGCCGCCCGGAGTGCCCATCGCCGTTTTCCGGCCGATCCGGAGCGAAGACCTCCTTCTCACCCGGGAGGCGCCCCTTCCATGATGCTCACACCCGCGTGAAGCACCATGCCCCGACCGCGAGCGCGATCACCGCGACGGCGCTCGCGAGGGCCGCCGATGCGACCGGACTCACACCCTGGGCGACCGGCTGCCGCTGCCGCGTCCGCACCCCGGTCCACACCAGCAGTCCCCCTCCGAACAGGGCGAACACCATCCCCGCGAAGATCGCCGGCCCGCTCTCCATGGCTCCCCGTGCCCCTCTTCTCCGTCCGCGTGTGCCCCGCCGCCCGGAGGCTGACACGCGCGGGCTGCGAGGAGGCGAACCCCGGGTGAACGCGAGGCCGACGCCCGGCACGCGCGGTCCTGCGGCGTGGCCCGGACGGGCCCGGGGAGGGGTCAGACGGCACCTGGGGCGGATATCTTTCCGGTCGTCTTTTCGTTGTCGGCACGGCTGACCGTGCAGACCACCTTGGTGAAGCCCTGCTTCCAGTCCTCCTCGTCGGCCACCCAGCCGTAGACGATCCGCTCGGGACCGGGGGCCCAAGTCGACTCGAACTTGTTCCCGCACAGCTTGGTCGCGTTGTCGCTGCCCTTGTCGTAGCTCATCCCGGCGGGGGCCTGCGCGATGCCGATGACCTGGTCGGTGTGGGGTTTGGCGCAGTCGACGAGCGGCGCCTTGTAGCCGTCGTCCAGCTCCTCGTAGACCCAGCAGTCGCCGACGCTCATCTGCCCGACCCACAGGTCGGTGCCGGTGTCGCGGAAGCGGCCCACCTCGCCGCCGATCGCCGCGTGCCGGCCGAGGACCAGACAGGCCGTACCGCCGCCCGCCGCGTCGAAGCCCTCGCGGGTCGGCAGCACCGCGTAGCCGCCCGCGTCGGGCAGCGCGTCGACGACCGCGCGGGTCTGGTCCGCGCACCGCCGCGCCCCGTTCGCGCGCGCGTCGGCGTGGTCGGTGGCCGTGTCGACGGCCACGACCTGGCCGTCCGGCCAGTCGTCGGCGCAGTCCACCACCCCGAGGTTCGGCGCCGACTCGAACGGCGTCCCCGTCCACACCGCCCGCACGCAGTCCCCGGCCTCCAGCGGCTCGGTCAGCCCGACCGCCTCCCCGTACGGCAGCACGGGGCCCGTCGGCGACGCCGAGTCCTCGGCGGAGCTCGCCGAGGGCGAGGCCCCGGCCGCGGTGTCCTTCTTTCCGTCCCCGTCGTCACCGGCGAGCGACAGCGCCGCCCAGCTGCCGAGTCCGAGGACGAGCACGACGGCCACGACGACCGAGACGACCAGGGCGCGCTTGCGGCGGCGGTCGGGTCCGGGTGGGGGCGGGAGCGCACCGCCGGGCGGGGGCGGGGGCTGGTGCCCTGCACCGGGCGAGTGCGGGAGCCCCGCGCCGGGCGGATACGCCTGGTGCCCGGCGGAGGCGTACGGGGAGCTCTGCGTCGGCGCGTACGGCGAGCCGGGCGTCGGCCCGTATGGCGAGCCGGGTGTCGGCGCGTACGGGTTGCCGGGCGGGAGCGGGCCGGGCACACCGCCCGGCGCACCGCCTCCCGCACCCACGCCCGCGTCCGCACCGGCCCCGGCGCCCGCCGGAGTGTGCGGTGTCTGCCCGCCGGCGTATGGATAGCCCGGCGCAGCGGGTCCGCTCGGACCGACCGGCGTGTGCGGTGTCTGCGGTGTCTGCGGTGTGCTGGGCGTCGGGGTGCCGCCGGGCGTCGCCGGGGATCCGGGCGTCGGCGGAGATCCCGGCGCCGCCGGCGACCCAGGCGTCCCAGGGGAGCCAGGCATCGACGGCGATCCCGGCGTGGCAGCGGATCCCGGCGTCTGCGGGCCCCCGGGCACCGGCGCCGCTCCGCTTCCCGCGCCCTCCGTGAACCCCGCCGCCCCGAACCCCGCGGGCGGCGGCCCGAAGCCTTGCGGCGCCGCACCGACGGGGGCACCCGCCCCACCGGCACCGAAACCACCGGCCGCGACGTCAGCCCCACCGGCCCCGGTGCCCGCCGCCACCCGCTCCAGCCCCCGCGCCACCGTCTCCGGCGCCGACCTGCGCACCGGGTCCTTCACCAACAGGCCCAGCAGCACCGGAGTCAGCTCGCCCGCCCGCACCGGCGGCGTCGGCTCCTCGCCCAGCAGGGCGGTGAGGGTGGCGTACTCGCCGTTGCGGTCGAAGGGGCCGCGGCCCTCGACCGCGGAGTACAACGTGGCGCCGAGGGAGAAGAGGTCGGCGGCGGGAGTGGGCGGCTCCCCGCGGGCCCGCTCCGGGGCCAGATAGCCGGGCGTACCGAGGATGCCGGCGGTGGCCGTGAGCCGGGGTTCGCGGGACTCGGGCTGGAGGGCGATGCCGTAGTCGGTGAGCAGCACGCGCGCATAGGGGTCGCCCGAGGCGTCGGAGGCCAACAGGATGTTGGCCGGTTTCACGTCCCGGTGCAGGATGCCGATCCGGTGCCCGGCGGTGAGCGCGTCCAGCACGGCGAGCCCGATGCGGGCCACCTGCGCGGGCGGCAGCGGCCCGGACCGCCGTACGACCGCCTGGAGGTCGACCGCGTCCGGCACGTACTCCATGACGATCCAGGGCAGTCCGTCGTGCATCACCACGTCGTGCACGGTCGCCACATGCGGATGCCCGCGCAGCCGCGCCGCGTGCCGGGCCTCGCTGCGCGCCCGCGCGATCCGCTGGGAGACCTCTCCCGCGTCCGCCGGCGCGTCCGCGAGCGCGATCTCCTTCAACGCGACGTCGCAGGCCAGCTCTTCGTCGTGGGCGAGCCACACCCGGCCCATGCCGCCCGCGCCGAGCGCGCGCAGCAGCCGGTAGCGCCCGTTGATGATCCTGCCGTCGCCCTGATCCGGCGTCTCCCCCGCCATCACGCCTCCCCCGGGACAGCGCGCCTCCCCCGAGGACGCGTGGACTCTGCCTCATTGAAGGTAGCTTCGCATGCCCCACTGACAGGAGCCCTTTTCCGGATCAATCCCGTCAGACTGGACACAGGAGCCCCAGGGGCACCACCAGTCTCAGTGGTGACAGACGGCCGGCCTCACGCCGGTTCCAGGAAGCCCTGCTCCACCAGCAGCCGGATCTGCGCCGGGGTACGGTCGCGCAGCAACACCGGGTCCTCGCCGACGAGTTGGGCGATCGCGTCCAGGATCCGCCCGGCGGTCAGCGAGCCGTCGCACACACCCGCGAACCCCGCGCCCACCGTGTCGACCTTGGTGGCCCGCCGCATGCCGCGGTTCTGGCGCAGCACGACATGCTCCGGATCCTCGGCGCCGGGCAGCCCGACCTGCTCCTGGACGACCTCGGCGGCGAGCTTGAAGCGCTCCTCCAGCAGCGCCGCGTCGTCACGCTCCCGCAGGTAGTCGAGGCGGGCGAAGTGCGCCCGGACCGTCTCGCCGAGCGGCTGTTCGACCGGATGCGGCCATTCCTCGACCGTGATCGAAGGCGCGGCGGAGGCCGTCCGGCGCAGGGTGATCCAGCCGAAGCCGACGCCCTTCACCTTGCGCGCCTCGAACTCGTCCAGCCACGCGTCGTACCGCGCCTGGTACTCGGCCTGGTCGCCGCGGTGGTCGCCCGCGTCCCGCAGCCACAGCTCGGCGTACTGCGTGACGTCCTGCACCTCGCGCTGCACGATCCAGGCGTCGCACCCGCGCGGCACCCACGACCGCAGCCGGTCCTGCCAGTCCTCTCCCTCGACGTGCTGCCAGTTGGCGAGGAACTGCGCGAACCCGCCCTCGTTGAGCCGCTCCCCCGCCTGCTGGACGAGCGTGCGGCACAGGTCGTCCCCGCCCATCCCGCCATCGCGGTACGTCAGCCGGGCGCCCGGCGAGATCACGAAGGGCGGGTTGGAGACGATCAGGTCGTACGTCTCGCCCTCCTCGAGCGGCTCGAACAGCGAGCCCTCCCGCAGGTCGGCGGCGGGCGCGCCGGACAGGGCGAGGGTGAGCGCGGCGATGTGCAGCGCGCGCGGGTTGACGTCCGTCGCGGTCACGCGCGTGGCGTGCTGGGCGGCGTGCAGCGCCTGGATGCCGGAGCCGGTGCCGAGGTCGAGGGCGGCGGCCACGGGGGTGCGCACGGTGATTCCGGCCAGCGTCGTCGAGGCCCCGCCGACGCCGAGCACCACACCCTCGTCGCGGCGCCCGATGCCGCCGGCGCCGCCGACCGCGCAGCCCAGGTCGGAGACGATGAACCAGTCCTCGCCGCCGGGCCCGCCGTAGGGCCGGACGTCCACGGTGGCCGCGACCTCGTCCTGGCCGGCCCGCACCAGCCAGCCGCTCGCCAGGCAGTCGTCGACCGGCAGGACGTCCGCCACGCGCGCGTGGGGCACGGGCTGCTGCAACAGGAACAGGCGTACGAGCACTTCCAGCGGCGTGTCCCCGCGGGTGGCCCGGAGCGCGGGCACGGTCTCGCTGCGGGCCAGCGCCGCGTACGCGGAGGCGCCGAGCAGGTCGAGCAGTCCGTCGGCGGTGAAGGAGGCCCCGAGCAGGGCCTCCCGCAGCCGGGCGGCGACCTCCGGGCGGTCGGTGGCGGGCAGGGGGGACGGCGAGGAGAGGCTGGCGTTGCTCACCACCCCATTGTGTCGGCTCCCACCGACACCGCACGCGCGCGTGTGCCCGGGACGCCCCCGATCAGCCCTGCGTCGCCGACGGCGACGCCGACGCGGACGCCGACTTGCAGCTCTGCTGCTTGGCCATCGCCTGGCCGACCTCGCCCTCCTCCAGCGTGCGGAGCGCGTCGCTGCCGGTCTTGCCGAGCTTCTTCATCTCGGTGGCGATGTCCTTGAGGCCGGCGGCGAACTTGGCCTGGTCCTTGGTGTCGAGCGCGTCGACCTGCTGCTTCAGGGAGGCGTAGGAGGCCGAGATGCCGTTGAGCTCCTTCACCGCGTCCTGCTGCATCTTCTTGCCGTTCTCGACGTTCGGCGGACCGGCCTTGGTGATGGAGGCGCCGATCGCCTTGTAGGCGTCGGCGATGTCCTGGAAGGCCTTCGAGTCGGCCTTCTGGACCTCTTCCGGTCTGCTGTTGTCCGAGGTCTCCTGCTGGATCGCGGCGTTGGCGGCCTTGATCGTCCTCGCCTGCCCCTGCAGGTCGTCGCAGACCTGCTTGGCCCAGGCGTCCAGCTCCTCGTTGGTGTCGTCGCCGGTGCATCCCGACAGCGCCAGTACCAGTACCGCACCGCCGGACAGTGCGGCCGCGAGCTTCTTGTTCACCGGATTGGTCCCTTCCATGGCTCTCGGCCCCGGAACATACACGCCAAGTGGACGACACCCACACGAGGGATGCCCCATATAAGCCCACTTATATGGATGCGTACCAGGCGAGAGAAGGCTCACGGCGGCAGCGTGAACGCGACGGGGCGGGGGGGGGGGGGGGGGAGGAGCCCCCCCCCCCCCCCCCCCCCCTCTCCCCCCCCCCCCCCCCCCCCCCCCCCCCCCCCCCCCCCCCCCCCCCCCCCCCCACCCACCCCCCCCCCCCCCCCCCCCCCCCCGGGGTGGGAGACGGCCCCCCTAGTCGCGTACGGGAACGCGTTCCGCCTCCGCGGCGGTGGACTGGGCGACCACGACGGACGGCCCGCCGCGCCGGGTGCGCAGGCCCGTCAGCGAGATCAGCAGACCGGCGACGGCGATACCCGTGACCACGACCAGCCCCGGCCGGTAGCTGTCGAGGACGGCCTGCGGGGTGGCGCTCTCGGGGGCGTGAGCGGTGACCACCGCCGTGACCACGGCCAGGAAGATCGCGCCGCCGACCTGCACCGAGGTGTTGAGCAGTCCGGAGACCATGCCCTGCTCGTGGTCGTCGACCCCGTTGGTGGCCTGGATGTTCAGCGACGGGAAGACCAGCGCGCAGGCCGCGCCGATCAGCAGCATGCTGGGCAGGATGGCGACCGCGTACACCGGGTCGAGGTCGACGCCGAGGAACAGTGCGTACCCGGCGACCATCAGCGCGAAGCCGACCGCGATGAGGCGCGGGGTGCCGAACCGGTCGACGATCGCGCCGACCTTCGTCGAGGACACCGCCACCAGCGCGCCCGCGGGCAGGAAGGCGAGTGCCGTGTGCAGCGCCGACCAGCCGAGCAGCGACTGCATGTACAGAGTCACCAGGAACTGGAAGCCGACGTACGACCCGAAGAAGGCCATGGCGCCGAGCTGGGCGCGCACCTGGGTGCCGGAGCGCAGCACGCCGAGCCGCACCAGCGGACCCGGCGAACGCCGCTCGACCAGCACGAACGCCGTCAGCAGCACGGCCACCGCCAGGAAGGACAGCAGGGTGCGGGCGGCGGCCCAGCCGACCTCCGGTGCCTGGACGACGGTGAAGACCAGCAGCAGCATCGCGGCGGTGCCGAGGACGGCGCCGGGGATGTCGTAGCCGCGGTGGTCGCGTTCGCGGGTGCTGTGCGGGAGCAGCTTCAGGCCGGCGAGCAGCGCGATCAGGGCGATGGGCGCGGGCAGCAGCATGGTCAGGCGCCAGCTGGCCTCGGTGAGCAGGCCGGACAGCACCAGGCCCATCGAGAAGCCGGTGGCCGCGCAGGTGGTGTAGATGGACAGGGCCCGGTTGCGCAGCGGGCCCTCGGGGAACGTCGTGGTGATGATCGACAGGCCGGCCGGGGCGGTGAAGGCCGCGCTCAGGCCCTTGATGAAGCGGCTGGCGATGAGCAGCGGGCCCGAGTCGACGAGGCCGCCGAGCAGGGAGGCGAGGGCGAAGACGCCCAGGGCCACCAGGAAGACCTGGCGGCGGCCGAGCAGGTCGGCGGTGCGTCCGCCGAGCAGCAGCAGGCCGCCGTAGCCCAGGATGTAGCCGCTGACGATCCATTGCAGGGTCGAGGTGGACAGGCCGAGGTCGGCGCCGATGGACGGCAGGGCGACGCCGACCATCGACACGTCGAGGGCGTCGAGGAACATGGCGGCGCAGAGCACGAGGAGGGTGCCCCACAGCCGGGGCGTCCAGCGCACCTCGGACGTGGCAGCGGTGAGCGGAGAGGTCATGGACGGGAACACTACATGCGCATGCATCGAATGCAAATGCATTTAATTCCGATGCAACAAAGCCGTTTCTCTGCTACGGTGCGGACATGGCGGCGAAGAAGGCGGCCGAGCAGGCGCTTGTGGAGCAGTGGCGGGGCATCCTGGCGCTGCACGCCCGCACGCAGTGGGAGCTCGACCGGGCCCTGCACGGGCACGGTCTGTGCGCCAGCGACTTCGAGGTCCTCGACGTGCTGGCCGAGGGCGAGACGCCGAAGGGTCCGCCCTGCAGCTACCGCGTGCAGGAGATCTCCGAGCGCGTCCATCTCAGCCAGAGCGCGCTGTCCCGGCTGATCGCCCGGCTGGAGAAGGACGGACTGGTCACCCGCGGCATGTGCGCGGAGGACCGGCGCGGTGTCCGCGTGGCCCTCACGGACAAGGGGCGCGCCCTGCACGCCGAGGTGCTGCCGATGCAGCGGGCGGTGCTGACCCGGATGCTGGCGCGGGACGCGCAGGACTGACCGCGACCGGCCGGCTTCAGATCGCCGACCGCTCCCTCCACAGCGCGGCCAGCGCCCGGTCGCCGGTCACCGAGGGGACGGACCGCCGGTTCCACAGCGCCCGATACAACTCCTCGGCGGTTCCCGACAGTTCGCAGTCGGCCTCTCCGCCGCCGTCGCGTGTCGTCACCGGCGGCTCCGGCGACAGCCGTACGGTCCACACCGCGTCCGCGTCCGTGGCGCGCACCCGCAGCACCCGGGGCTCGTCCGTCCGGACCCGGCTGCGGGAGCGGGCGTGGAAGCCGCGCAGCAGTTCGTCGATGCCGTCGACCGCGATGTCCCGCTCCACCGGGCTCGGGGTGCCGCCGAGCGCCGCCTCCGCGTCGAAGCGGTGCACGGTCGTCTCGTGGAGCTGCCGGCGGGCCCAGAACTCCAGCGGCGACGACGCGGGCAGGAACGCAAAGCACGCGAGGTCGGGCGCCGCCCCGGCGAGCGTGTCGACGAGTGTGCGGTGCGCGGCGCGGTACCAGGTCACCAACTCGGCGCCGTCGAGGTCCGGGAGGTCACCCAGGGGACGCCGCTCGGTGTGACCCTCCCGGACGTACGACGCGGCCCAGCGGTGCACCGCGCCGGTGTGCCGCAGCAGGTCGCGCACCTGCCAGCCGGGGCAGGTCGGCACCTTGGCGTCCGTACCGGCCCGCTCGGCCGCCGATGCGAGTAACCGGCCTTCCCGGTCGAGGGTTTCGACGAAACGGTCCGTCTCCAGAGCAGTGGGTTCCATGCGGGCGAGTCTGCCGGATGGAGCGCGCTCCAGGGCAAGGCCGATTTCTCGCGTGCTACTTGTGAGGGCGGGTCAGTTGCGGCCGGCCGCGAGGCTGTCGGCGAGGTGCAGCAGGTCCGCGGCGAGCGGGGAGTCGGCGCTCCAGACCGCTTCGAAGGAGATCTGCACCTCGCGGCCGTCGTCCATCAGCGGTCGGTGGGGCACGTCGGGGGAGGTGAGCTTGGAGCGGGGAACCATCGCCGACCCGAGGCCGAGCTTCGTCCAGTCCTCCAGGACCTGGTAGCCGGCGGCTTCCCCGGGATAGGTGCGCAAGGGCATCTCGTGCGCCTGGAACAGCTGGGTGGTGAACGTGGTCAGGCCGCAGGTGTCGGGGACGAGGATGAAACACTCCTTGCCGGCCTCGTCGAGCTCCAGCGGAGCCGCCTCGGCGGCGTTCGGGCTGACGACGACGATCGGCTCGACGTCGATGACCCGATGCTCGAAGCGTGGCATCGCGGTCACGGCCGGGATGAGGATGATGTCGAGCTGCCCGGCGATCAGGCATTCGCGCAGGTCCTGCATGTTCGCCTCGCGCAGTACCAGGTCGCGGGGCACGGGAAGCTCCTGGACCATGCTGAACGCCCGGGCGACCAGGTGCGAACCGATCAGGGGCGAGACGCCCATGCGGATCTTCTGCTCGCCCGGTTCGGTCAGCCTCCTCGCCTCCGCCGCCACGGCGTCGAGCGCGTCCAGGGCACGCTCGATCAGCGGCAGGATCCGGGCACCGAACGCCGTCTGGGTCACCCCGCGGGGCGAGCGGTCGAACAGCTTGTCGCCGAGGCGCTCCTCCAGCTTGGCGATGCCGTTCGACAGGGCGGGCTGCGTGACGCCGTAGGAGCGTGCGGCGGCGCTGAAGGACTTGGTCTCGGCGACCGCCTGCGCGTAGCGGAGCCCTTCGAGATTCAGGCGATCCTTCATAGCCATGGCTTATTGCTCCATTCACTGATGTCCCCTACCGGGCTGGATTTCCTCCGCCTACGGTGGGGCTCTCGCTGCTTGAGCATAAGCAGCAGCTATATGGATCGTCGTTCGGAACGGAAGGCACCATGTCGGACAGCGCCGTGACCATGGTCGTGAGCCAGCCCCGAGGCCCCCTGCACCCTGCCGTGGCCGAGACGGCATCACCCACGGGCAGGTGGGTCCGTGTGTCCGTCACGGCGAGCGGCGTGTGCAACGCCGACATCGGAACGTCCGCCGCCACCGGCGAGGGCACTGCCTTCCCCGTCACCCCCGGCCATGAGGTCGCCGGTGTCATCGCCGAAATCGGCGACCAGGTCGAGGGCTGGGCGGTCGGGGACCGGGTGGCCGTCGGCTGGTTCGGAGGCAGCTGCGGGCACTGCGCGTACTGCCGGGTCGGCGACGTCGTCCACTGCCCCGAACGCAAGGTCCCCGGCATCTCCTACCCGGGCGGCTGGACCCAGAGCATTACCGTGCCCGCCGACGCGCTCGCCCGTATCCCGGACGGGCTCGACCTCTTCGACGCCGCCCCCTTCGGCTGCGCGGGCGTGACGACCTTCAACGCGATCCGCAAGGCCGGCATCCGCGCCGGCGGTCGGGTCGCCGTGTTCGGGATCGGCGGGCTCGGACACCTCGCCGTCCAGTTCGCCGCGAAGCTCGGCTACCAGACGTTCGCCATCGCCCGGGGCGGCGACCGCGAGAAGCTCGCCCGCGACCTCGGCGCCCACCACTACATCGACAGCGACGCCCAGGCACCCGGAGCCGCGCTGAAGGAACTGGGCGGCGCCGATCTCATCGTCTACACCGCCTCCTCCACCGCCCCGGTGGACGAGCTGCTCACCGGCCTGAACGTGCACGGGCAACTCACCCTCGTCGGTGTCGACGCGGGATCCGTGACCGTTCCGGCGGCCCGCCTCGTCATGAACGGCCACACCGTCACGGGACACCTCACCGGCAGCCCGCGCGAGACGGAAGAGGCGATGCGGTTCGCCGTCACCAATGGCGTACGGCCCGTGATCGAGCGCTTCCTACTGGACCAGGCCGGCGAGGCCGTGACCCGACTGCGCTCCGGAGCTCCCCGCTTCCGCATCGTGCTGGACACGGCCTGAAACAGAACCTGAAAGGAACGGGACCCACACATGTCCCACCGGGACAGCCACGACGTGATCGTGATCGGCGCCGGAGCCTCCGGACTGGCCGCGGCCACCGCTCTCCACGCCGCCGGCCGCGAGGTCGTCTCCCTGGAAGCCCGCGACCGCATCGGCGGACGCCTCCTGTCCGCCCCCACCGCGCACGCCGAGCGGGCCCTCGACCTGGGAGCCACCTGGTTCTGGGACGGCGAGGAGCGCGTACGGGCCCTCGCCGCGCGCGGCGGCATCGAGACCTTCGACCAGCACCTCGCCGGCGACACCCTCCTGCAGGAGGCCACCGGCACCCGCCGTCTCATCGGCAACCTGATAGACACCCCCTCCCGCCGTTTCGCCGCCGGGTCGCAGAGCGTCGCCACCGCCCTCGCCACCGCGCTGCCCGCCGGCACGCTGCGTCTGAACACGCCTGTCACGGCCATCCATCCGAACAGCCAGGGCGTTGACGTGTTCACCCCGGCCGGCACTCTCCACGCCGAGCACGTCGTCCTGGCCGTCCCCCCGGCCCTGGCGCTGGAGCGCATCGACTTCGGCGACGCACTGCCCGCCGCCCTCGTACGTCTCGCCCGGTCCACCCCGGTCTGGATGGGAGCCGTCGCGAAGGTCGTCGCCCTCTACCCGTCCGCCTTCTGGCGGGAGGAGGGCCTGGCCGGTGCGGCGTTCAGCAGGACCGGTCCGCTCCAGGAGATCCACGACATGTCGGGGCCCGACGGCGAGCCCGCCGCGCTGTTCGGTTTCGCCCACGCCCGCACGGTCCGCCCCGGCTTCGAGAAGGCCGTCACCGCACAGCTCGCCCGGCTCTTCGGGCCGGCCGCGGCCGCGCCCGACGCCCTGTATGTGCAGGACTGGACCGCCGAGCGGTGGACCGCTCCGTCCACCGTGCAGCACCTCGCGGACTACTCGCTCTTCGGCCACCGCCTCTACCAGCGGCCGGCGATGGACGGCCGTCTGCACTGGGCGTCGACCGAGACCGCGACCGACTACGCCGGGCACATCGAAGGCGCCCTCGCAGCCGGAGAACGAGCAGCGAAGTCCGTCCTCGCGGCTCCCTCCGGCGCGAACGACGTCAGCATCGGCGTCACCGCCCCCAGCGGGTAGGGATCCCCTCCGCAGACCAGCAGAGAGCCTGATCCGCCGCTCTGTCGGCTTCGAAGCGACCGACGGACGGATCGCCGACCCGCCAGTCACTCGACCGCGGCTGACGGCCCCGGCCTGGCGCCTGAAAGCCGCGGACCGGCGCGCGGAATACGTACGACTCACCCCACGAAGCCCCACGCCCCTCGGCAGTGCGGCTTCCTCACGCATGGCCATACCGCCACTCCCCGGGAGAAAGATGACCAGCACCGCACCCGCCGGAACGACGGCCCACATATCCGACCCTGCCCAGGCACAGCGGCGCATCCTGCGCGTGCTGGTCGCCTCGCAGGTCCTCAGCGGCGCCGGTCTCGCCGCCGGCGTCACCGTCGGTGCCCTCCTCGCGCAGAACATGCTGGGCTCCACCAGCCTCGCCGGGCTGCCCAGCGCCCTGTTCACCGCCGGATCCGCGCTGGCCGCCGTCGCCGTCGGCCGCGTCTCCCAGGCCCGCGGCCGGCGCCCCGGCCTGGCCGCCGGCTACCTCGCCGGCGCGATCGGCTCGGCCGGGGTCATCACCGCCGCCGTCCTGAACAGCCCCGGGCTGCTGTTCATCGCCCTGTTCGTCTACGGCGCCGGCACCGCCACCAACCTCCAGGCCCGCTACGCCGGAGCCGACCTCGCCGCCCCCGGCCACCGCGCCCGCGCGGTCTCCACCGTCCTGGTCGCCACCACCCTCGGCGGCGTCGCGGGCCCCAACCTCGCCGCCCCGGCCGGCAGCCTCGCGGAAGCGTTCGGCATCCCGCACCTCGCCGGCCTCTTCATCCTCTCCGGCACCGCCTACGCGCTCGCCGCACTCGTCCTCTTCCTCTGGCTCCGGCCCGATCCCCTCCCGATGGCCCGCGCCCTGGCCGAGGCGCAGGCCCAGGAAGCCGACACCGCGACCGGCCAAGCCGCCACCGACCTCACGGTCACGACGGACGGCCGCGGCGGCGTGGTCCTCGGCGCGCTGGTCATGGTCCTCACTCAGCTCGTCATGGTCGCGATCATGACCATGACCCCCGTCCACATGCACGACCACGGCCACGGCACCGCCGCCTCCGGCCTCGTCATCGCCATCCACATCGGCGCCATGTACCTGCCCTCACCACTGACCGGCTGGCTCGTCGACCGCTACGGCCGCATGAAGATCGCCGCCGCCTCCGGGATCACCCTCCTGGCCTCCGGCATCCTCGCCGCCGCAGCACCCGGCGACTCGATCGCCCTGCTCGCGCTCGCCCTGGCCCTGCTCGGCATCGGCTGGAACTTCGGCCTCGTCTCGGGGACCGCGATCATCACCGACACCGTCCCGCTCGCCACCCGCGCCAAGACCCAGGGCATGGTCGACGTCTCCATCGCCATCGCTGGAGCGACCGGCGGCATGGCCTCCGGCATCATGGTCGCCGCCACCAGCTACCCTGCCCTGGCCCTCACCGGCGGCATCCTCTCCCTCGCCCTCCTGCCCGCCGTCGCCGCCACCGCCTACCGCCGATGAATGACAGCCTCCTGCCACTTCCGCGCCGGACATTACCGTCGACGGCACCGGCCTGCTCTTCGTCACCCTCCGGTGCCACATGACCGGCCACCACTACCTCGGACCCGTAGAACGTTCCGCTCCAGACCGGTGCGACCGGCTTGGATTCGCGCTGCTGAAGGAGCGCCACAGCGTCCTTGACTCGGCCGAGGTCGATGAGGTGGCCGGCCAGAGGGCCGGGGTTGGCGGGGGCGTGCGGTTCGAGGACGGCGGCGGCCTCCTCGGTCCGACCTCGCTCGGCGAGCAGGTCGGGGAGGCCGCGGCAGCACCACGGGCTGTCGCACCGGTGCTGGGCCGGGATCCGGGCGGTCAGCAGCGCAGCGACGTCCTCGTCCCGGCCCGTCCCCTCGGCAATGTCGACCAGAGTCGTGGCAAGGACCCAGTCCTCGATTCCGGCACTCAGCAACACGAACGCCTCATCCGTGCGCCCGCGTCGGGCCAGCAGGCGCGCGAAGAACTCCAGCGCCGACCCTCCGGCCCGGGCGTACGGCCGGGCCAGCGCGATCGCCTCCTCTGCCCGCCCCCAACTCTCCAGCAGTTCCGCCTGAGTCCGGGCAGCCGGCCACCAGCCCGTCGCAACGTACGGAGCAAGCACCTCCAACGCCCGCGCCTGCCGACCCTGCTCACCGAGCAGCCGCGCCCACTCCCGCTCAGAACAGAGAGGGCTCAGCGCTTGAGCGTGAAGGTGAAGTCGCCGGAGAGCTTGCCGCTCAGCCGGACTGCCGAAACGAGTTTGCCCTCCGCGATCAGTCGCTCGACCTCGGCTCGTGAAAGACCGCAACCTTCAGCGATCAGTCGCACCGGCCGGACGGGAATCCGCGCCGCGAAGCGGACCGAAACGTCGATCACCTCGCGGTCCAGGTGATCCGATCCGCCGGTGTCGAGGCGCCAGGCGTTGTCCCAGTCGAGGGCGATGCGATTACGGCGCCGCACGACCGGATCCTGGAGCAACTCGGCTGTCAGGCCGAGGTCGTTGTCATGCAGTCGGTCCAGCAGCTCAGGTCGTACGGAGCGCACGTTCATCCGCTCCAGGACCGTGAGCTTCGCGGTTTCCCCGCAAGCGGTACAGAGCACGAGGAGCCAGGCGTCGATGAGCTTGTGGTTGGCGTTGACGCGGAATTTACCGCTTGCCCGGAAGCGCTCGGACGCGCACGCGTGGCAACGGCGGAGGACGAGCGGCAGGCAGGTGGGCATGACCACCCAGTTATTGAGCACAGAAGTACACCGGTTTCAGTGAGAAATCCGCAGCAGAAAGGAGCGCGGCGCACATGAGCGACGCGCGACGAATCAGCGCTTGGGAGGTCTCACAGGGTGTACAACGGCACGTCCTTGCCTAGACGACTTGGTTCGGCAGCACGGTAATGGCGCACAGCGGCGCTGTTCCACTGGTTTTCGAGCGCCTCACCGCCGGGTTCCGGCTTGGAGGGCGTCTCACGTGGCAAGTTTCGCGAGCTTCTTGTGGCAGGTCGGGGAAGCGGCCAGGCCGAGGAAGGCGAGGAAGTGCGAGCCTTTGCGCTCGTATCGGACGGTCAGGCGGCGGTAGCCGAAGAGCCAAGCGATCGACCGCTCGATCTTCCAGCGATGCCGACCAAGGCGGTCGCCGGACTCGATGCCTGGCCGCGCGATGCGCGCGAGTGCAGCTTGCTGCCCTTCTTGCCGCGATCGACCGGGTTCAGCCCCGTCAGCGATCCCCCCTTTGGCGCGAACGGAGGCCGCGTCGACGATCGCCGAGGTCCAGTCCACCTTGCCCCGGGCCCCGAGTTCGTCCAGCACCGCCCGATGCAGCCGACGCCACAGGCCGGCCCCGGTCCACACCGTGAAGCGGCGATGCGCGGTGGCGGAGGACGTACCGAATGTCGGTGGCAGATGCCGCCAGGCACAGCCGCTGGTCAGCACGTACACCACTGCGGTGGACACGGCGCGCTCGTCAGGCGGAGCGGTCCCGCCACCTTGCGGTCGAGCCGCGAACGACGGTAGCAACGGAGCGACCAGTTCCCAGAGTTCATCAGGAACCAGGCGCTTCGACAGATCAGCACTCACGGTCGGCATCATGCCGAACATCAGGTCACGCGGCGCAGCCTTCTATGCCTCGACTGATGCAGCTGATCTGGCAGCCTGCTCGATCCTCGCGCAGTAGGCGGCACGGGCTTCCTCATCGATCTGCATCTCATGTTCGGGGCGCATCCCGGTTCGGCCGTCGACGCCTTCGCGCAGGATGTCGGCGTGCCCGGCATGCCGGTTGGTCTCGCCGAGGACGTGGACCATGATGGCGAACAGGTTCGTGTTGGGATAGGGCTCCGTCCACCACGGCACGTGGCCGGGGGCGTCGAGGGGAAGCTCGTTGATCGTCGCGTCCGAGTGTTCCCACGTACGCCGGTAGGACTCGATGATCTGATCGCGGGTCTCGTCCTCGGTCGCCCACAGATCGCTGCCGTCATGGTCCTGCCACCGGGGCAGCGGTTCCGGGGAAGGACGGTCGAAGACCTCGCCGAAGTACCTGGCCTCGACGCTGGCCACGTGTTTAACCAGGCCGAGGAGGTTGGTCCCTGTCGCCGTCAAAGGCCGACGGGCGTCGTATTCGGACAGGCCTTCGAGTTTCCAGAGCAGCGCCTTGCGGTCCCGCCGCAGTCTCCCGTGCAGGTTGTCCTTCGCGAATTCATCGATCACGCGGCATCAGCCTGCCATGGGCTGCTCGGGGTCTCAAGATCCCTTACGTGGTCCGCAACGACTGGCAGAGCCCATGCCCGGCCATGGCCACCGCCCTGAGCAGCTACAAGAAGCTCGCGAAACTTGCCACGTGAGAGAACCTCTTAGCCCTTCGAGTCCGGCTTCCAGTCCTGGGCGAGGAGTCCGAGGATCACTTCGTCCAGGAACTCGCCCATCACCCAGGCCGAGGAGCGCAGCACGCCCTCGCGGACGAAGCCGTTGCGCTCGGCGGAGCGCAGCATCGCGTAGTTGTCCGCCAGCGTCTCGATCTGCAGCCGCTGCAGGCCGCGCACGACGAAACCGTAGTGGCACAGCGCCGCGACCACATCGGTGCCGTAGCCCTTGCCGCGGGAGGACGGCAGCAGCCCCAGCCCGATGTGCGCGGACCGGTTGTGGTTGTCGATGCCCCACAGCGTCGCGGTGCCGACCAGCGTGCCGCCGTCCAGCTCCACCACGGAGAACTGGACGAGCCCCTGGTTCTTGTCGTCCACCACGAGCCGCGGATCCTTCGAGCCGGGCGTGATCGGCCGCCACGGCCCGCCTTCGGCCCGCGAGGAGTTGACCACGTCGTCGTAGAGCTCGGCCCGCAGGACCGGGATGTCGTCCTCGTGCCGGGCCCTCAGCCCGACCTTGTCGCCCTTCAGCATGCAGGCTTCTTATCCGACCGGGCTGGCCTGCGGCAAACGAATTGCAGACAGGCCCGGTTGGCGTAGCAGCGGCAGCCATGGAGCCAGGACAGTGAGCCCGATGGACTCGATGGACTCAGTGGAGGCAGAGGCAGAACGGGTGGCCGGCCGGGTCCGCGTAGACCCGCCAGTTGGCCTCCGGGCGGAGCTGGTCCGTCCGCTCCAGCACGGTCGCACCCAGGGCGAGCGCCCGCTTCTCCTCGCCGTCGAGATCGTCCACGTCGAAGTCCAGGTGGAGCTGCTGCGGGCGCTCCTGGCCGGGCCACTCGGGCGGTCGGTAGCCGTCCACCCGCTGGCACGCCAGCGGTGTCCCCTCGAACCCGTGCACCTCGATCCAGTCGGGATCCTGCGGGTCCGCGACCACCCGGCCACCGAGCAACTCCGCATAGAACTCCGCGAGCCGTACCGGATCAGCGCAGTCCAGCGCGACCGCCTGAAGCCTTCGAATCACTTCCGACACCCCTCACTCTTCGGCCGCTTCCGCGACGCCCCCGTACGGGAGGGGTCGTACCCGCCACCGCGGCGTGCATGCGCGACGGCCGGCCGGACCGCCGCCGGGCGACGCGATCACGTCGTCGAAGACACCGTCGTCGAATGGCGGAGAGTCGTCAGGTCCACCGTGATGGCGGTTCGTCAAAGGACTTTGTATGTCAGCTCGTACAGAGACAAAGACAGCGCGCCGATTGCCTGCTTTCGTTCTCCAAGGCCTACCTCGGAAGGGATGATCTTCGCCCCTCCAATAAAGCTGACCTTGCCAGTTCCCTCATTCACTTCGTGCAGAAGAACGTCAATCGGCGCTTGGTTGACGAACGGCACGAACCGCTCGTCGAACTCGAACACGTCCCCTTCTCGCATCCGTACCTTTTCAAAGGTGCCGCCGTCACCTCTACCGACGAGGATCTCGTCCGCGCCGTCCGGGTCCTGAGTCCTTTTCGCCTCCAGAAACAAAAGCTTGGCGAAAGCCGCATCTGCCATGTTGATCCCTGCTTCCGTGTCGCACAGCGTCTTTCCAAGTCGTAGCACACGTATCCAGGTAGCGCATGGCGTGAACACCGGGAAAGGCAGTCTTGCCCGGACTTCGGCCCCCTCGTCAGGTTCGGCGGTATGCCGATCTTCGATCGCTTGAGCCGGTGGCGGGCCATAGATCTCATGCGTGTCGCCACCGCGGTGTGTAGCTGACGCCGCGCCGCGTCGACCCTCACCGAAGGACACCGTATGAGTTCGCTCAGACCCCGTTCCGCGCTCGTCGCCCTGGGCGTGGCGGCGGTGCTGGCCGTGTCCGTCGCCGTCCCGCAGGCCACCGCGGCCGAGCCCGGCTCCACCGCGCTCACCTGGTACGACGTCACGGCCGAGACCGTCGCGACGGCCGGTGCGTCGAGTCAGGTGACCAACAACCGGACCTGGGCCATCAGTTGGCTCGCTGCGGGACGGGGAGGGCGACGGCCTCGACCCCGCCCCTCGGTGAACGCGCCGTACACCGTGCGGCCCGCGGCACCCGGCGTCTGGCAGCCGACGCCGCCCGCGTACGCACCCGCGGCGCAGTACGGCAACCGGCTCGCCGAGCCGTTCACGCTCGCCGACCAGAGCCAGCCTCGCTGGACCCCGGCGCACCGCACAGGCCCTGACCTCCGCACGGCGGTCAGGGCCTCTCGGCGTGCACGCCCCGCCCGCCGCCCCCGACGCCCGCGTACGCCGAGCCGCGTATCCGTGATTACTCCCGCCGTCAGACGCGCCCGCCGCCCCGGCCGGGCAGCGTGGTGGGCGTGAAACTCAGTCGACCCGCACGCCGGGCCCTTCTCGTCGTCCATGTGGCCGCCTCAGCGAGCTGGCTCGGGCTCACGCTCGGACTGCTCGCACTCGGCGTCACCGCGGCCACCAGCGGGTCCGCGCAGGCCGTGGTGGCCTCCGTCCGGACCATGCGGCTCTTCGCCGACTGGCTGCTGCTGCCCGTCGCGTTCCTCACCCTGCTCAGCGGACTGGTGCTGTCCCTGGGCACCGCGTGGGGGCTGGCGCGGCACCGGTGGGTGTACACCAAGTTCTGGCTCACCCTCGCCACCACCACCGCCACGGCCTTCGCCCTGCGTCCGGGCGTGCACGAGGCGGTCACCGCGGTCTCCGGCGGGCGGCCGCTGCCGGACGCCGGAGATGTCCTGTTCGGACCGGTCGTCTCGCTGTCCGCGTACGTCTTCATGACGGCGATCTCGGTCCTGAAGCCGTGGGGGTTGACCCGGCGGGGCCGCAGGCAGCGGGCGGCGGCCGGCCGTACGCCACCGGCTGCCGGGCGGGTCCGGCAGCCGGTCTGACCGGCTCGTGTGCCGGGCCGTGGTCAGCGGCTGCCGGTCCAGTTGTGGGCGACATCCACGACGACGCGGTCGGTCACCTGCACCACCCGGAAGGGCAGGCGGGCGCGGACGCCGAGGCCGATCTGGGTGTCACCCTCGAAGCTGCCCGCGAACCGGGTGTCACGGAAGGTGCGGAATCCGGTGAGGTCCACGCCCGGCAGGGGGCGTCCCGCCCGGCCGGGGTAGGTGGGTGCGCCGGTGTCGGGGTCGTAGGCGGGGGCGGCGACCCGTACCTCCAGGACGGCTCCGCCGCCGACCGGGATATGGCGGCCCGATCCGTCCTGGAGGAGACGGTCGACGTAGCCGACCCGGTAGCCGACGCCCTTCCCGCCGCCGGGGATGTCGACGACCAGCCGGTCGAAGCAGGCGTGGCGGCCCGCCCTGATGTTCGTCACGGATTCCGTCGTACTGGCGTCGGCGGTCTTGGTGCGGCTGCCCCAGCCGGTGGGGCAGGCCGTGGTCTGGGTGGTGGTCTGGGTGGTGGTGAGTGCGGTGGCCTCGGCCGGTACGGTCGCCGCCGCCCATGTAGCGCCCACGAGCGCGATTGTCGCCCAAGCTGTTCGTGTTCGTGCCATTCCGTCCCCCGGAGGCAGTTGCTGTCCGATATCTGTTGAGACAGCCGGGTTCCCGGAATGGTTGCGCTCTCTCCCGCAGACGTGAGAAAGCGGCCGTACGTCCGACCGGCGAGGTCGGACGTACGGCCGCTACCTACCGTGTCCCGGATCCGGGATCAGGGATCAGGGATTAGGGGTCAGGGCCAGGGATCAGGCCGTCGGCGCCGGGTACGTCGGGTACTCCACCCCGGAGACGTGCTGGACGACCCGGATGACCTGGCACGAGTAGCCGAACTCGTTGTCGTACCAGAGGTACAGAATCGCGTTGTCGCCGTCGACCTTGGTGGCACCCGCGTCGACGATCGAGGCGTGGCGCGAGCCGATGAAGTCGCTGGAGACCGCGTCGGGGGCCGTGGTGAAGTCGATCTGGCGCTTCAGCGGGGAGGTCAGCGAGACGTTCCGCAGGTAGTCGAGGACCTCCTCGCGGGTCGTCTCACGGCCCAGCCGCAGGCTGAGGATCGCGATCGAGACGTCCGGCACCGGCACGCGGATGGAGCTGCCGGTGATCGGGGCCTTGAGGTCCGGCAGCGCCTTGGCGACGGCCGAGGCGGCACCGGTCT
Source organism: Streptomyces sp. NPDC030838 (assembly GCF_055572035.1). Classification (NCBI taxonomy): domain Bacteria; kingdom Bacillati; phylum Actinomycetota; class Actinomycetes; order Kitasatosporales; family Streptomycetaceae; genus Streptomyces; species Streptomyces sp. NPDC030838. The sequence goes on from NZ_JBVIED010000011.1 coordinate 146,476, forward strand.
CGGTGATCACCATGTTGAGCGGCGCGGACCGGCCGCGGCGGTCGGCCTTGTGGTAGTTGTCCAGCAGGTTCTGGTCGTTGGTGAACGAGTGGACGGTCTCCACGTGCCCGCGCAGCACGCCGAACTCGTCGTCCATGGCCTTCAGCGGCGGGACGATCGCGTTGGTGGTGCAGGAGGCGCAGGACAGGATGTTCTCGTCCGGCTTGATGGTGTCGTGATTGACGCCGTGCACGATGTTCGGGACGTCGCCCTTGCCCGGCGCGGTCAGCACGACCTTGTCGATGCCGGGGCGCAGGTGCTTGGACAGGCCTTCGCGGTCGCGCCACTTGCCGGTGTTGTCGATGAGGATGGCGTCCTTGATGCCGTACGCCGTGTAGTCGACCTCGGACGGGTCGTTGGCGTAGATCACCTTGATGGTGTTGCCGTTGGCGACGATCGCGCCGGCTTCCTCGTCGACGGTGATCGTGCCCTGGAACTGGCCGTGGATCGAGTCGCGGCGCAGCAGCGAGGCGCGCTTCACCAGGTCCTGCTCGCCGCCCCCGCGCACCACGATCGCGCGCAGTCGCAGACCGTTGCCCGAACCGGCCTTCTCGATGAGCAGGCGGGCCACGAGGCGGCCGATGCGGCCGAAGCCGTAGAGGACGACGTCCCGGCCCTCGCCGCGCTCGATCTTGTTGGCACCGGTGGCGCCGGCGACGGCCTCGGCGGTGAACTCCTCGATCGACAGACCGCGGTCGTCGGCCTTGTAGGTGGCGGCGAGCATGCCGATGTCGATCTGGGACGGGCCGAGATCGAGCGTGGTGAGCGCCTGAAGGAAGGGCATCGTCTCGGTGACCGACAGCTCCTCGCCGGCGATCTGCCGGGCGAAGCGGTGGGTCTTGAGGATGCTGACCACCGACTTGTTCACCAAGGAGCGGCTGTGGAGGAGGACGGTGACGTCCCGCTCCCGGTGCAGCTTCCCGATGATCGGGATCATCGACTCCGCGATCTCTTCGCGGTTCTTCCAGTTCGTGAACGAGTCCTCGTTGACAGTCACAGATCCATCTTTCGAGCTAGGTGGCGCTCAGATGATAACCATGCTTCGTCGTGGTGACTGTGAGGGGGGTCGCTCTGCCGTTTTCGGCGGGCGCTCTTGACAGTGTGCGTACTGTTTCGCCACGTTTGAGCCTTGCGGCGCGGTTCTGGGGGGACGCGCGCAGTTCTGGGGGGAGCGGTCGACCATGCGCAGCTTGACCAGCATCACGATCCACAGACCGGAAGAGCTGGACGCCCCGCTCGTGCGGGCCTGGCACCGGGCGATGGACGAGTCGCCCGAGTACGCGAATCCCTTCCTGGCCCCGGAGTTCACGGCCGCTGTCGGCCGCCACCGGGCCGGGACACAGGTGCGGGTGGCAGTGGTGCGGGAGGGCGGGGAGCCCGTCGGGTTCCTCCCGTACGAGCGCAACTCCCTCGGCGTCGGCCGGGCGATCGGGCTCGGCCTGTCCGACTGCCAGGCCCTGGTGCATCTGCCCGGTGTGACCTGGGACACCCATGAACTGCTGCGGGCCTGCGGGCTGTCCCTCTTCGAGTTCGACCATCTCGTCGAGGAACAGAAGCCGTTCGCCGCCCATGTCACCGGGACGTTCGCCTCACCGGTCGTCGACCTCGAACCCGGCGACGAGACCGACTACCCGCAGTGGCTGCGCGCCACTTACCCCGGCCTGGCCAAGACGACGCTGAAGAAGGAACGCCGCCTCGGCCGCGACCTCGGCGAGGTGCGGTTCGTCCACGACGAGCGCGACCCGCGGATGCTGCGCCGGCTGATGGCGTGGAAGTCCGCGCAGTACCGCAGAACCGGGCGGATGGACCGGTTCGCGCGGCCCTGGATCGTCGGCCTCGTGGACGACCTGTACCAGCAGCGCGAGGAGTACCTCACCGGAGTGCTGTCCGTGCTCTACGCCGGCGAACGGCCGGTCGCCGCGCACTTCGGACCCCGGTCGCGCACCGTGTGCGCCGCCTGGTTCACCGCGTACGACCCCGAGCTGCGCTACTACTCGCCCGGCCTGCTGATGCATCTGCGGATGGCCGAGGCGGCGCGCCGGGACGGCGTCCGCGTGCTGGACTTCGGGCGCGGCGACAAGGAGTACAAGGACTGGCTCAAGACCCGTGAACTGCGGGTCGGCGAGGGGTTCGCGACCCGCCCGCACCCCGTGGCGGCGGCCCACCGGCTGTGGCGCAGACCCGTGCGCGGACTGCGCAACACCGTCCTCGCCCATCCGGGGCTGCGCCGGCCCGCCGACCGGTTGCTGAAGACCGTCGGCACGCTGCGCACCGGCCGTGCGGCCTCCGCCGCGGCCGCGTCCCGCGTTCACTGACCTTCCTGCACCTCGCAGAGCACACGCCCGCGGTGGCGTGACGGTCCGTGCTGTCCATTCCGGCCGCGCCCGTGCGCCCCGCACTGCTGACCGCTGCCCGGACAGGCCCTGGGCCGCGGAGACAACCCTTCGACTCCCTCGACTCCTCGACTCCTTCGACGGCTTCCACGGAAGAGGTGACGATGCCGTACGGATCGCGGCTCGCCGCGGTGATGACACGGCGGCTCGGACGCGAATGCGTCTACACCCCCTCGGCCCGACTGGCCCTCTATCTGGCCCTGCGGCGCTGGTGCCGCCCGGGCGGCCGGGTGCTGATGTCCCCGGTCAACGACGACGTCATCCTCTTCGTGGTCCTCGCGGCCGGACTGCGTCCCGTGCAGGCGCCGGTCGACGTGTGGGACGGCAACATCGACCCGGACGCCGTACCGGAGTCCACCTGGCGCACCGTCGACGCCGTCCTGAGCACCAACCTGTACGGCATGCCGGACCGGGTCGTGGAGCTGCGCCGGCGCTGCGACGCACTGGGCATCCCGCTCATCGAGGACGCGGCGCACGCCATTGGCACCCATGTGGACGGGCGGCCGGTCGGCACCTTCGGGACGGCGGCGGCCTTCAGCCTGTCCAAGCACGTGGCGGCGATGGCCGGCGGCTTCCTCGCCGTCGAGGACGCCCGCACCCGCCGCGAGCTGGAACTGCTGCGCGACGATCTGCTGGTCCCGCGGCGGCTGCGGGCCGACCTGGCCACGACACTGCGGCCACTCGCCCGGTCCACCGTCCGCACCCTGCGCCTGGTGCGTCCCGTGTGGCGCTCCATGCAGCGCCTCGGCCTGCTGGAACGCGACGACTTCCGGATGGCCCTGCACGCGCCCCGGCTCACCGGCTCCGCACGCCAGGCGCCCAGCCTCACCGCGTACGAGCCCTGGATCCGCGTCGACCTGCACGACTTCCGGGCCCGGCACGGGCTGCTGCTGCGCGGGCAGCTGGGGCTGCGGCTGGCCCGGCTCGACGGCGACCTGGACCGCCGCAGGGCCGGTGTCGCCGAGCTGTCCGGCAGCGCCTGGTCCTCGCCGGGGCTGCGCGGTCTGACCGCCCACGACGGCCTGGTGCCGCTCTTCCGCGTCCCGCTCCTGGTCCACGACCGCGACGCCCTCGTGGAACGGCTGGTGAATCACGGGGTCGTCGCCGGATACGTCTACGACCCGCCGCTCGACGACTACGCGGGAGCCGAGTTCGTCGACCCGTCCCCCGACCCCTCGGCCGCCCGCTGGTTCGCCTCCCACGTCCTGCCGGCCGACCCCCTCCTGGCCCGCAGGATCACCACCGCCCTGACCAAGGAGCGGGCCGTCTCCGCCAGGCCCCCGCTCCCGGAGCCGGTCCGGGACGCGGCGCCGCTGGGGCAGTAGGCCGGGGGCCGGGGCGGCCGCGTTTCCTGGTGGTCGTGGCGTGGTGGTTGTGGCACGGGGGTCCCGATTGACCGCGCCGCATCCGGGGTACTGCGGCGCGCATGGCCGGAATCGAACTCAAAAGCTCCGCATTCGACGATCACGCCGTGATCCCGCGCCGGTACGCGAAGGACGGGGACAACGTCTCCCCGCCCCTGACCTGGTCCGGAGTCCCCGAGGACGCGGAGGAACTGGCCCTCGTCTGCGAGGACCCCGACGCGCCCTCGGGGACGTTCGTGCACTGGCTGGTGACCGGCATCGACCCCGACAGCGACGGGCTGCCTGCGGGCGGCACCGGTCCCGGCGGGCACCCGCACCGCAACGGCTTCGGAGAACGCGGCTGGGGCGGCCCGAAGCCCCCGGCGGGCGACCCCGCACACCGCTACTTCTTCCGCCTCTACGCCCTGCCCGCCCCCGTCTCCCTGCCGGACGACGCCACCGCCGACGACGTACACCGCGTCCTCGACCGGCAGCAGCTCGCCAGCGGCACGCTCGTCGGGCTGTACCAGCGCTGACCGCGCGCCTGCCGGGAGGACCCGCCGGGAGGGTTGGAACGACCGGACGGCGGGGAACGGAAGGGCATGGGCAGCGAAGGGGGGCGTCGCCGGTGCCGTGACGAGGCCCGTACGGCGAGCCGGGGTGACCCGCGGTGAGCCGGTTCCGCAAGGACGGCGGCGACGGGGCGGATGAGCCCGGCCGGCCGTCCCGCGGCCGGGCGCAACCCTCGGTGGCCGCCCCCGGCGCGGGGGCCGTCGCCGCGGGCCGGGACATCGATCAGGCGGTCGCCGGGGACGGCAACGTCACGGGCCACGAGAACGTCGTAGGCGACCGGAATTTCCTGCTCCGCGCCGACCGTCTGTACGTCCAGTTCCTGCCGCACGAGACCGTCACCCCGAGCCCCACGCCGGACACCCTGCCGGCCGTGGGCCTGCCGCCGCGCAGGGTCGAGGAGGGCCGTGTGCGCGGCCGGGACGACCTCGTCGCCCGGGTCGAGCAGGACGTCCGGCGCCGCCTCGACGCGCCCGGCGACGACGGCCCCGGATCCGTGTGGCTGCTGGCGGGGCTCGGCGGCTGCGGCAAGACCACGGCGGCCCTGGAGATCGCGCACCGCCTCGAACGCGATCTGACGCACGTGTGGTGGGTCTCCGGCACGGACGGCGACCACATCTCCGACGCGCTGCGCTCCGTCGCCTTCGCCGCCGGGGCCGAGGAAGGCGAGTTCGACCGCGCGAACACCGCCGATGTGCTGTGGCGACGGCTCAACGCCCTCACCGTCCCGTGGCTGCTGGTCCTGGACAACATCGACGAACCCGCGTCGCTCCTGACGAGGATCCGCCGCCTCGACCCCCAGCGCTCGGCCGGGACGGTCCTGATCACCAGCCGCGACTCCCGGCAGGCGGTGTGGGGGCCGAAGGCGCGCATCCTGCCCGTGGACGTCCTGGACCCGGCCGACGGCGCACGCGTCCTGCTCGACCGGGCGCCGCTGGCCGGTGACGAGCCGGCCGCGCGCCGTCTCTCCGAGCGGCTCGGAGGCCTGCCCCTCGCCCTGTTCCTGGCCGGCTCGTATCTGTCCGAGTCCGGCGACGACGCCGGCGTGAACGCCGAGGCGCCGGAGACGTTCGACGACTACCGGCGCTCCCTGCACGAACGGTTGCGGGAGGGCCCGCCCGAGACCGGCCCCGGTCCGGAGGTGTACGACCCGGCCCGCTGGACGATCATGACCACCTGGGAACTTTCCCTGGACCTCCTGGAGCGCTCCCCGCATCGCGGCAACCGCTTCGCCCGCCCCCTGCTGCGCCTGCTGTCCTGCTTCGCCTCGGCCCCGCTGCCGCACCAGCGGCTCCTCGCCCCCGACCTGCTGGCACGGAGCCCCCTGTTCGAGGGCGCCACGGAACCGGAGATCAGCACCGCCCTCCGAGGGCTTCGGGGGCTGGGTCTGATCCAGGTGGAGCCGGTTGCCGACGACGGCCCGGCGCGGACCGGAATCCGCAGGCTGCTCACCCTCCACCCCCTGGTCCGCGAGAGCAACCGCGCCCACGACGACTTCCGCGTCCACGGCCCGCTGCTGCTGCGCCTCGCCGTGGACCTGCTGGGCCGGGTGACCGACACGCTCGTCCCGGGCAGGCCGGAGGACTGGCCCCTGTGGCGGCACTGGGCACCGCACTGCTCGGCGCCCCTGCAACTGCCCATCGGCGCCGAGACCGACGAGAAGTTCCTGGTCAGGGCCACCCGCTCCGCCCTCCGCGCCGCCGAGTACCGCACGGTGATGGGCGTCTACGACGAAGCCCTCGCCGACCTCCGCGCCGTCGCCCGGCTGCGCACCGGCCGCCTCGGACCCGAGCACCGCGACACCCTCGCCTGCCGGCTGAGCCTGGCCTGGGCGCTGCGGGACAACGGCGATCTCCACGAGTCCGACGCCGAATACCGGGACGTGATCCGGCTCTGCGAGCGCACCCTGCCCGACGACGACCCGCTCCTCCAGTCCGCCCGCGGCGGCCGGGCCCGGGTGCTGCGCGAGCTGGGCGGCGCCGACAACTACGCGACGGCGGAACGCGAGCTGCGGGCCGTGCTGGAGGTCCGCCGTCGCGACCCGAAGGCCAATGCCTGGGCCATCCTGCGCACGCGCCGCGACATCGCCTCCATCCTCCACAAGCGGAGGCTCTTTCCCGAGGCCGCCGACGAGCAGCGCGCCCTGTGGCAGGACAGCCGCCGCGAACTGGGCGCGCGGCACATCGACACACTCACCATCGGCACCGCGCTCACCCGCACCCTGCGGGACTCCGGGCGGACCGACGAGGCCGAGCGCGTCATCGACGAGGTCCTGGACGGCTACGCGCGGATCCTGGACGGGGACTTCTCGGTCGACCACCCGCATGTGCTGGTCGCCCGCCACGAACGGGCCCGGATCCAGCGCGACCAGGGGCGGTACGCGCAGGCCGAGGCGGAGTTCACGGCGATCTGGCGGGCGGAGGAGCGCCGGTTCGGCGCCGAGCACCCCGACACCCTGGCCACCCGCCACGAACTCGCCACCGTGCTGCATCTGCTGGGCCGCCACGAGGAGGCGGCGGACCACCTGCGCGCGGTCCTGGACGGCCTCGTCAGACGACTCGGCGACACCCATCCCGACGTCGAGCTCTGCCGTGGCAACCTCGCACACGTCCTGGACGAACAGGCCCACGACGCACACACCGGCACGGCACAGGGGGTGGCCCTGGTGATCGACAACACCGATGACACCGGCGACGGCGGCGAGCCGGCAGGGGAGGCCGCGCACCTCACCCTGCGCGACGCCCTCGCGCGAGCCGACGAGGACAGCCCCGAGACCCGGAGGATCCTGGAGCGGTTCACCCGTCCCTGGATCAGCCGGGGCGGCGCCGAGCCCGGCGGGAGCGGGGGCATGTCGTGGGTCGCGTACACGCCGTCCTCCTACGGGAAGGCGGAGCCCACCTACCAGCCGCCGGCGAAGAAGTCCGAGCAGCCGGCCACACCCACGGCCCAGTCCCGTAGGCTCACCCCCGCCGCGCGGCGCGCCGCCGACGGCCGGCAGGCGCGGGCCCTGGTCGACGAGCTGATCCGGCAGGAGTACGACCTCCGGGTGCGGACCTGGGCGGTGATCATGAAGGCCGTCCGGACCGCGCCGCACCTCCTGCACCCCCGGCTGTCGGCGGACAGGGCGGAAGAGCTGTTCCTGCGGGCCGAGGACGCGGCCCCCGACGTCGTCCAGGAGGTGCTGCTGTACCCGGCCACGGGCCGCTGGATGAGCCACGTCCTGCCCAGGCTGGAGGTGTCGCCTCCGCGCTGGGACGACCGGGTCGACTTCGGCCATCTGCACGCCCTCGCCGCCGCGGCCGGCATCCGGGCCGGACTCACCTTCACCTGCCCGGTCCCGGTCCGCGACGGCGTCGTCCACCTGCCCACTCTCGGCTGCGTGGAGGTGGGTGCCAAGGCGTCGGTGACGGCCGAGGTCCGGTCGGACGCGGGGGAGGCCGTGCTGCGGGCGGGACGCCGCGGCATCCCGCTCCCGGGCACCCCCGGCCCCGGCCCGTCGCCCTGGCGGGCACCGCACCGCACCGCCGCCCGGGCGGCGGGTGCCTCCTGGGCCCCGGTGCTCGACGACCTCGACCCCTTCCGGGACGTCGACGGCCCGTCGGCGCCCGCCCCGCTCGACTCCGCGCGAGTCGCCCGCTGGGACGCCCTCGTCGAGGAGGCCTGGCGTCTGCTGGTCCGCCTCGACGCCCCGCGGGCCGAGGCGATCGGACGGGCCGTCACCGCCCTCACGCCACGGCAGCCGGCGGGCGACGGCCGTACGGGCATGTCGCTGACGTCGAGCGACGCCTTCGGCGGCGTCGTGCTGAGCGAACCGCGAGACGGAACCGAGCTGGCCGCGACCCTCGTCCACGAGTTCCGGCACATGCAGCTCACCGGCGTCACCCACGGCGTCACCCTGCACACCGGGGACGGCGCCACGACAGACCTGGGCTACGCGCCCTGGCGGGACGACCCGCGCCCCTTCGCCGGCCGGTTCCACGGTGTGTTCGCCTACCTCGGCGTCAGCGAGTTCTGGTGGCGGCTCAGCCGAGCGAGCAGTGGCCGCACGCAGCGGCGCGCCCAGTTCGAACTGGCCTACTGGGGCCGGGAGACCTGGGACGTGTTCACCGCGCTGCGCTACTCCGGACATCTCACCAGGGCCGGGCGGGCGTTCATGGCCGAGCTGGAGGCGGCGGCCCGCCCGTGGCGGGAGGAGTCCGGCGTTCCCGAGGACGTGGCCGCGCTCGCCCTTGACGCCGCCGCCGGACAGCGCGCCCGCTGGCGCCTGCACCACCTCGCCGTGGACCCGGAGGTGACCGCCCGGCTCGCCCACGCGTGGGCCGCCGGGGCCGAACGCCCCTGCCTGCCGCGGTCGTTCGCCGAGGTACGGCCCGACCCGCAGGCCCGGCTGCTGGACACGGGGATTCCCCTGCTGCGCGAGGCGGCGGAGGCCTTCGAGGAGTTCCGGCAGTCCTGGGAGGCCGCCGCGCGGCGCGGCGCGGACCCGAACCGGCAGTCGTCCGACATCGCCCGCCTCCTCGGCGACCTGCCCCGGGCCCGGCTCCTGGCGGAGCGGCAGATCGAGAACGACCCCGCCCTGTCCGAGCCCTGGGTCCGGCTCGCCCTGGCCCTCCGCGGCGACCCGGAGGCGCCGGACGCCGCGTGCCGGGCCCTGACCCACCGCCCGGAACTCGTCCGCGCGGTGTACGCCGGGGTGCGGCGGCAGACCGGAAGCGCACCCGACCCGCTCACCCTCGCGTCCTGGATCGACGGACCGGACACCGACGACCTGCCACCGGTGCACCATCCCTGGTGACGGCTCAGGAGTCGGCTTACCGAGAGGAGGATCGTGGGGGCTACTGGGGCAGGACGACGAGGGCGTCACCGGTGGGGCGCTCGCCCGCGGGGTCGCTGGGGAGGCCCTGGAGTTCGTTGCGTACGACCATCGCCGTCGAGCCGCCGCCGTCCAGGTTGACCGCGTCCACCGCCCCCAGACCGCGCATCACCGCGGCGGTCTCGGTGATCGACAACCCGGTGCTGTGGCCGGGCCGCCGGCCGTCGGCGGTGAGCAGGACGATCCGTCCGTCCCGGGTGACGCCGGCCGCGGTGCGCGGATTGCGGCGCAGATACCAGCCGTTGTAGAAGGCGACACGATCCGCGCCCTGGATGTCCTCGGGGCTCCAGCCGTCGCGCACCGGATCGAGGGCCGGCTCGCCGTTCCGCAGCAGCAGCGGGCCGCCGTTGAGGACGGAGGTCTTCGGGGTGAGCGGCAGCCGGGTCCCCTTCTCGGCGTCCACCACCGTGCCGCGCACCGTCAGCGTCGCACCGATCCCGGCGTGGGTGCGCAGCCACTGGGCTCCGGCTCCGGTGCCCTGGAGCAGGGTGCCCCGCGCGGGGACGGGGCCGCCTCGGCCGTCCTGGACGGCGGTCACCCGGCCGTCGGTGTCAAGGGTGACCTGGTAGCCGGGGCCCTCCGGAGCGGTGGTGCCGAACTTCGGTGTGACGGCGACGAGTTCGTCGGGGTTGCCGCAGGTGTAGTCGTGCGCCGGGTGGGAGAAGGGGGTGGCGTTGCCGACGCCGCCGCAGTTCGCGACCAGACCGGACTGCCGGTTGAGCCCGGTCACCTCACGGGAGGCGCCGTCCGCCGTGCGGACCGTGACCCGGGTCCTGACCCGGCGTACCGACGTGCCCTGCCCGGAGTCGGTCGGCACGACCAGGGCGGGCCGCCCGTTCACGGCCTCCGAGACGAGGTCTCCGCCGACCACCGAGACGCCGGCGAGGTCGCCGTCGGTGCCCGCCACCCAGTTGCCGGGGGTCGTCCTGGGGCCGCCGATGACGAAGTAGCCGCCGTTGACCGCGGCGAGGGCGCCGGTGCGCCACGCCATCGAACTGGTGGTCTCGCGGCCCGGCACGATCTCGCTCGCCAGCTCCGACCGCAGCCGGCCGCGGAATCTCGCGGGGTCGACGACGAGCACGTCCAGCGACCACGGACCGGTCGTCGCATGCCCGTCCTCGCCGGTGTACTGAACGCTCCCGGGCAGCCCCCGGGCCACGATCTCCTTCCTGGCCGTGTCGGCGGCGGCCTTGTCGGCGTACCGGCCCACCCGCACCATCCAGCCGAGCGGCCGGTCACCGGGCCCCTGAGGATCCGGCCCGGCGGTGGGGTCGCGCCGCGGTTCGTAACCGGCGGCGCGGATCCTGCCCTCCAGCTCGGCGGCCTCCGACTCGCTGGCGGCGACCCCGATGGTGACCGTCCAGAAGTCGTCCGCCGACTCCCGGCCGCGCTCGATCGCGATGTGCGTCACGCCCGGTGCGACCTGCCGGGACGTCCGGGTCTCGTCGAGCGCGGCGGACCCCAGCGGCAGCTCCGCGAAGGCCGTCGGGTCGGCCGGCCGCGCCATCTGCTGGGTCCCCACCGTGGCGGCGACGGTGACGGCGGCCACGCAGGCGGCCGTGGCACCGCTGATCAACCAGTGTCGTGCCGTTCGGATCCTCATCGGGCGGCTCCTAGGGAAAGAGAGTCGGCTGCGACCGTGCACGCTACGCATGTCGCGAAGTCGGCGGCTCACCCGATGCGCGGTTACGGAGGGATTGCGGTACGGCGGTGGCGCACCCGCGGTTGCCGAAGACGACCTCGTCGCGCAGCACGCGACGACGCTCCTTCGTGGCCCGGCGCGCCCTCGTCACACCAGCGGGCCGTGGGTCCAGCGCCCGCCCAGCAGTGTGGCGTGCACCGGCATCTCCCGCAGCGTGCCGGCGTCCGCGGTCAGCGGATCGACGTCCACCACCACCAGGTCGGCCGGATCACCGACCCTGATCAGCGCCCGCCCCCGGGCCGCCGCCGTCAGCGCGGCCCGGACCGGGACGCGCTGCTCCGGATGCCAGGCGGGCCGCTCGTCACCGGTCCGGCTGACCGCCGCCGCGATGCCCAGCCACGGGTCCAGCGGTGCGACCGGCGCGTCCGAACCGAACTCCAGCCGAGCTCCGGCGGCCAGCAGATCGGCGTAGGCGAACGCCCGCCCGGTGCGCCCCGCCCAGTGCCGGTCCGCCACGTCCCGGTCGTCCGGGGCATGCGCGGGCTGCACCCCCGCCGTCACCCCCAGCGCGGCGAAGCGCGGCACGTCCTCGGCCGTCAGCAGCTGGGCGTGCTCGATCCGGCCCCGGCAGCGCACGGCCTCGAAGGCGTCCAGGGCCAGGGTGTTGGCGCGGTCCCCGATGGCGTGCACGGCCGGCTCGATGCCGTGCCCGGCGGCCCGCCGCATCAGCCGCACCAGCTCCTCGTACGGCGTCTGCTCGATGCCGTACGCCTCCTCCGTGCCCTCGAGACCCGGGTACGGGTCGCGGCACAGCGCGGTCCGCGTGTTGAGGGAGCCGTCCGTGAACAGCTTCAGCGGGCCCATCCGCAGCAGACCACCGGTGCCGGGCAGGACGTCACCGGTGTGCAGACCGCGCGCGATCGCCGCGTCCAGGTGCTCCGGGTAGACGGCCGCGTCCACCCGAACGGCGAGCGGCCCGGCGGCGGCGCGCCGGGTCCAGTCGGTGAGGTTGTCGGCGTAGTGGAAGTCGATCACGCCGGTGACGCCGCGCGCGGCGGCGGCCCGGCACGCCTCGTCGACCCAGCGGTCCAGGACGTCCCCGGGCACCTCGGGCAGCGCGGCGACCGCCGCGAAGCACTCGTGTTCGCGCAGCACCCCGGTCGGATGGCCGCCGCGCCCCACCAGCGCGAGCCCGGCCGAGTTCAGCCAGGCCGCGTGCAGATCGGCGCTGACCAGCGCGACGGGCCGGTCCGGACACACCGCGTCGAGCAGCGCCTTGTGCGGTGCGTCCGGCCACAGCCCGTCCCGGAAGCCGTACCCGATCAGCACCTCCGTCTCCACCGGGCCGGCCGCGCCCCGCCGTACCGCCTCCGCGGCCTCCCGCGCGGAGCCCGCCCGCGACAGATCCAGCCGGTGCCGCACGCTCGCCCACTGCGCCGCGTGCACATGCGCGTCCACCAGACCCGGCAGCACGACCCGCCCCGCCAGATCGGCCACGGACTCCCCGGCGCCCGTCCCCAACTCGGCGGCGTCCGCCGCGACGGCGACGATCCGGCCGCCCGCGATCCGCAGGGCACCGAGCGGGCCACCCGCGCCCAGCCGCACACCGGTCAGGGTCAGCGCGGGCGGCGCGGTGCCGGTGCCGTCGTCCGTGCGGGGGCGCGGCACACCGTCGAGGCTCGTCATACGAACGCTCCAGAAAGGCGGGGGAGGGGTCAGCCGAGGGCGCGGTCCAGGTTGAACGCGGCGCTGATCAGGGCGAGATGGGTGAACGCCTGCGGGAAGTTGCCCTGCTGCTCGCCGGTGTGGCTGATCTCCTCGGCGTACAGGCCCAGATGGTTGGCGTAGGTGAGCATCTTCTCGAACGCCAGCCGTGCCTCGTCCACCCGGCCGGCGTGCACCATCGCCTCGACGTACCAGAACGAGCAGATCGAGAACGTGCCCTCGTCGCCGCGCAGCCCGTCCGGGCTGGCCACCGGGTCGTAGCGGTAGACCAGCGAGTCGGACACCAGCTCCTCGGTCAGGGCGTCCAGCGTGGACAGCCACTTGGGGTCGGTCGGCGCGATGAACTTGGTCAGCGGCATCATCAGCACCGCCGCGTCGAGCACGTCGCCGTCCTCGTACTGCACGAACGCCTGCCGTTTCTCGGACCAGCCGCGGCTGTGGATCCGCCGGTAGATGGTGTCCCGGCATTCCCGCCAGCGGTTCAGATCGGCGGGCAGGCCGCGCCGGTTGGCCATCCGGATGCCCCGCTCGATCGCCACCCAGCACATCAGCCGCGAGTACAGGAAGTTCTTGCGGCCGCCCCGCGTCTCCCAGATGCCCTCGTCCGGCTGGTCCCAGTGCGCGCACACCCATTCGACGAGCGCGCAGACGTCGTCCCACTGGGCGCTGGAGATGGGCTGCGCCCACTTGTCGTACAGGTAGATGGAGTCGATGAGGGCGCCGTAGATGTCCAGCTGGAGCTGTTCGGCGGCCGCGTTGCCGACCCGGACCGGGGCGGAGCCCTCGTGGCCCTCCAGATGCGTGAGTTCCTGCTCCGTCAGATCGGTGCGGCCGTCGATGCCGTACATGATCTGGAGCGGGCCGGAGGCCCGGCCGTCGCCCGGACTGATGTGCCGGGTCACGAAGTTCATGAACGCCTCGGCCTCGCCGGTGAAGCCGAGCCGCAGCAGCGCGTACACACAGAACGCCGCGTCCCGCACCCACACATACCGGTAGTCCCAGTTGCGCTCGCCGCCCGGCTGCTCGGGCAGGCTGGTCGTCGGGGCGGCGACGATCGCGCCGGTGGGCGCGTAGGTGAGCAGCTTCAGGGTGAGCGCCGAGCGATGCACCATCTCCCGCCAGCGGCCCCGGTACTTGGACTGGGACAGCCAGCGCCGCCAGTACTTCACCGTGGCGTCGAACTGCTCCTCCGCCTCCATGCGGGGGCACCGGCGCGGGGCCACCTCGCCGCCGACCTGGTCGAGGGCGAACACCGCCGACTCACCCTCGGCGAGCTTGAACTCGGCCCGCGCGTCCGGCCCGTCCGCCTCCAGGGGCACCGTCGCGGTGAGCGCCAGCGACAGCTCCGCCGACTCGAACACGGCCACGCCGCTGTCCATACGCAGGGTGTGCGGCTGGGCGCCGAAGTCGAAGCGGGGCGCCACGCGTGTCCGGAACACCACCGACCCGCGGACGCACACCACCCGCCGGATCAGCCGGTGTCGCTGTACCTCGACCCGCTCGCCGCGGATCGGCATGAAGTCCTGCACCTCGCCCACGCCGTCCTCGGTGAAGAAGCGGGTGATCAGGACGTTGGTGTCGGGGAAGTAGAACTGCTTGGTCTTCGCCGGGCCGGCCGCCGCCAGCCGGAAGGAGCCGCCGCGCTCCGCGTCCAGGATCGAGGCGAAGACGCTCGGGGCGTCGAAGGCGGAGCAGCAGTACCAGTCGATGGTGCCGTCCGTGCCCACCAGGGCCACGCTGCGCAGATCACCGATCAGCCCGTGCTCGGCGATCGGCAGATACCGTGAGCCCCCGGGTATCCCGTCGGCTATTTCGTCCCTCGCCATGTCGGCCATCGCCGCCTCCCTCGAAGGGTCCGCCCCAGCGCGGTTCCAGCTTAGGCCGCCGACGATCGCCCGGCCCCATGAATCGATCAGTCCACGCCCACCGCCCGACCACGGCGCGACCATCGCGCGACCACGGCCCATCGCCCGATCACGGCACGACCGGCACGCGACCAGGACGGCCACCAAGGCCTGCCGGGCCCCGTCACACGGCGAGGGTCGGTGCCCGCGAGGGGGGTCGTCGCAGGCGAAGGCCGGCTCCCGTCGGAACCGTCACGCGGCAAAGCGGGCCCCGCCAAGATGGTCACGCGGCGAAGCGGGCCCCGCCAGGGACGGGCACGCGGCGAAGCCGGCCCCCGGCAGGATGGTCACAAGGCGAAGCGGCCCCGCCAGGACGGTCGGGCCCCAAGCCGATCCCCCCGCGCGGGCCGTCACCGCGTGGGCCGTCACACCGCCAGCACCCGGATCCCCGCCTCCTCGAAGCGCCGTACCACGGCCTCGTCCGCGGCCGCGTCGGTGACCAGGGTGTTCACCGTCTCCGTGGCGCAGATGCGGGCGAAGGCGCGGCGGCCCAGTTTGCTGGAGTCGGCGGCGACGACCACCCGCTCGGCCCGCTCGCACAGCAGACGGTTGATCGCCGCCTCCGCCTCGTCGTGGGCGGCCGCGCCGTGCACCACGTCGAAGGCGACGACACCCAGCACCGCCACATCGAGCGTGACCTGGCCCAGCACCCCGTCGGCGAGCGGCCCGATCAGCTCGTACGACTGCGCCCGCGCCACCCCGCCGGTCACCACGATCTTGAACTGCGGCCGCACGGCCAGCTCGTTGGCGATGTTGAGCGCGTTGGTGACCACGGTCAGGGCGGGGGAGCCGGTGCCGAGATCGCCGCGCACGGCGAGGGCGCGGGCCACCTCGGTGGTGGTCGTGCCCCCGGTGAGCCCGACCGCCTCGCCGGGCGCGATCAGCTCCGCCACCGCCTTCGCGATGCGCTGCTTCTCGGAGGCGCGGCGGGCCGTCTTGTAGCGCAGCGGGAGTTCGTATGACACCCCGTGCACCACCGCTCCGCCCCGGGTGCGCACGAGCATCTGCTGATCGGCGAGCTGGTCGAAGTCCCGGCGGATCGTCGCGGCCGACACCTCCAGCTCGGCGGCGGCCTCCTCGACGTCCAGCCGGCCCCGCTCGACGAGCAGTTCCAGCAGCGCCTTCCAGCGGGCGTCGCGCGACATCCGCACCCTCCAACCAGCCATCGAATCCTCGTCCTCACGGCGACCCTAGCGCACCGCACTTCCCGTCGAATGCTTGAAGATGCTCGAAAGCTCGCGCTATCTTGCAAAAACAATCACAACATCGGGAGGGGCTACGACATGACGCATGTCGAGGACGAGCTGCGCACCCAGCCGGAGTGCTGGACCCGAGCCGCGTCGGAGGCGCCCGGACACCGCGCGGCTCTGCCCGCGCCGGGCGAGCGGGTCGCACTCGTCGGCTGCGGCACCTCGTACTTCATGGCGCGCGCCGCCGCCGCGCTGCGGGAGAGCACCGGACAGGGGGAGACGGACGCCTTCGCCGCCTCCGAGTTCCCGCACGGCCGCCCGTACGACCGCGTGGTGGCCCTCACCCGCTCCGGCACCACCACCGAGGTGCTCGAACTGCTGGGCAAGACGCGCGGCCGCGTCCGCACCACCGCCGTCACCGCCGACCCGCGCACCCCCGTCACGGAGGCCGCCGACGACCTCGTCGTCCTCGACTACGCCGACGAACGCTCCGTCGTGCAGACCCGGTTCGCCACCACCGCGCTCACCCTGCTCCGCGCCCACCTGGGCCTGCACACCGACGCGGTCGTCGCCGACGCCCGCACCGCCCTCGCCGGCGAGCTGCCCCAAGGGCTCGTCGAGCGCGTCCAGTTCACCTTCCTCGGCCGCGGCTGGACCGTGGGCCTGGCCGACGAGGCCGCCCTGAAGATGCGCGAGGCCGCCGGCGCCTGGACCGAGTCCTACCCGGCGATGGAGTACCGGCACGGCCCCATCAGCGTCAGCACGCGAGGCACCGCCACCTGGATGCTGGGCGAGGCACCCCCGGGACTCGCCGAACAGGTGCGGGCCACCGGCGCCCAGTGGGTGGCGGGCGGCCTCGACCCGCTCGCCGAACTGGTCCGCGCCCAGCGGCTCGCGGTCGCCGTCGCCGCGGCCCGCGGCCTCGACCCGGACCGCCCCCGCCACCTCACCCGCTCGGTGATCCTCGCGCCCTGAACCGAAGAGATCGGAAAGGACAGACCGTGTCTCTCGTCACCACCGGCGAGCTGGTCACCGGCGCCGCCGCGGTCCGCTCCGCCGTGGCCGCCTTCAACGTCATCACCCTCGAACACATCGAGGCGGTCGTGGCCGGCGCCGAGGCGGCCGGCTCGTCCGTCGTCCTCCAAGTCAGCGAGAACGCCGTGAAGTTCCGCTACGGGCGTCTCCTCCCGCTGGCCCGCGCCGCCGTCGCCGCCGCCGAACGCGCCGCCGTCCCCGTCGCGCTGCACCTCGACCACGTGCAGAGCGACAGCCTGCTGCGCCAGGCCCCGGACGCCGGGTTCAGCTCCGTGATGTACGACGCGGCCCGGCTGCCGTACGCCGAGAACCTGGCCGCGACCCGCGCCGCCGCCGACTGGGCGCACGCCCAAGGGCTGTGGATCGAGGCCGAGTTGGGGGAGGTCGGCGGCAAGGACGGTCGGCCCCCGCTGGACGCCCACGCGCCGGGCGCGCGCACCCACCCGGCGCAGGCCCGCGCCTTCGTCGCGGACACCGGCGTGGACGCCCTCGCGGTCGCCATCGGCAGCGTCCACGCCATGACCACCCGCACCGCCCGCCTCGACCACGCCCTGCTCAAACGCCTCGCCGGCAGCCTCGACGTACCGCTCGTGCTGCACGGCTCCTCGGGAGTGCCGGACGACGAGCTGACCGCGGCGGTGGCGGGCGGGATCACCAAGGTCAACGTGGGCACCGCGCTCAACATCGCCATGACCGGCGCGATCCGGGCCCATCTCGCCGCCCACCCGGAGGCGGTGGACTCCCGGACCTATCTCACCGTGGGCCGCGAGGCGATGGCCCGCACGGTGGAGCGGATCGTCCGGACGCTCGCACCGGCCGGACGGCCGTGACGCTCACGGACGGGTTCAGCCCCGCTTGACCGCCTTCAGCACGACGAACTTCGGGTCGCTCGCGACGACCCGGCTGTTGCCGAACAGCCGGCGCAGCTTCACGTGATACCCCAGGTGCCGGTTGCCGATCACCCACAGCTCACCGCCCGGCCGCAGCACGCGCCGGGCGCCGGTGAACATCCGCCAGGCCGTGGCGTCCGTCGTGGCCTGGTGGGAGTGGAACGGCGGATTGTTGAGCACGATGTCCACGCTCCCGGACGCCACGCCCGCCAGCCCGTCCCCGACCCGGAACTCGGCGTGCCCCGGCACCCCGTTGGCCTTGTACGTCGCCTCCGCCGACGCCACCGCCTGGAACGACTCGTCCACGAACAGCACCTCGGCCTGCGGATTGGCCAGCGCCACCGCCGTACCGACGACCCCGTTGCCGCAGCCGAGGTCCACCACCCGCTGCGCCCCGCGGCTCTCCGGCAGATGCCCGAGGAAGAACCGGGTGCCGATGTCGAGCCGGTCGGCGCAGAACACCCCCGCGTGGTTGACGACGGTGTGCCCGGAGACGGGCCCGATGCCGTCGGGCAGCGAGTAGCTGTACGGCCACGGGTTCGCGGGCCGGGCCCGCGACGGGTCCGGCGCGCAGAAGATCAGCCGGGCCTTCTGCTCGGCCAGCGAGGTGCGGGTCGGGCCGACGATCCGCTCGAACAGCTGCAGCGTGGAGGTGTGGATCTCCTTCACCATGCCGGTGCCGACCACCACCGAGTCCGCGTGCAGCGCGGGCGCCAGCCGCGACAGCTGGTCCTCCAGCAGCGCCAGGCTCTTCGGCACCCGCACCAGCAGCAGGTCGATCCGCTCGGGCGGCGGATCCTGCGTGGTGAGCAGCCGCACGGTGCCGGGCTGGACGCCGGCCCGTGCCAGGTTGGCCCGGGTCGCCTCCTGGGCGAGGAAGGAGTCGGTGATCTGCGTCGGCGCGTGCTCGGCGAGCGCCGTCGCCAGCGCGCCCCAGCGGTCGCCGACGATCACGACCGTGCCGGAGAGCGGCACCTCCCCGTCCGCGAGATGCCGCAGCAGATACGCGTCGGAGGCGTCCCAGGCCCGCAGGCGGTCACGCGGGTCCTCGGGGAAACGGGTGAGCGCCAGCTCGCCCCAGGGGGTCGTCATACGGTCGTCCATCGTGTGTCAACCCTAGCCGAGCCGCAGCTCAGGGCCGGTGAGGGGACGGTGCGGGAGGATGGACGGCATGGACGCCGAGCTGTTTCCCCGAGAGCGCGCGCTGATCGCGCCGGGCGCGGTGCACGTCCCGGACTGGCTGGATCCGGACGGTCAGCGAGAGCTGCTGGCGGCCTGCCGCGCGTGGGCGCGCCCGCCCGCCGGACTGCGCACGGTGCGCACCCCGGGCGGCGGCACCATGACCGCCCGCCAGGTCTGCCTCGGCTGGCACTGGTACCCGTACGCCTACGCCCGCACGGTCGTCGACGGCGACGGCGCCCCGGTGAAACCGTTCCCCGCGTGGCTGGACGACCTGGCCCGGCGCGCGGTGCGGGACGCACTGGGGGCGGAAGCGGCGGGGCCGGACGCACCGGGGGCGGACGTAGTGGGGCCGGACGCACCGGGGGCGGACGCGGTGGGGCCGGACGTATGGGGGGCGGACGCCCTGGGGCGGGAAGTGCCGCCGTACGACATCGCCCTGATCAACTTCTACGACGGCGACGCCCGCATGGGCATGCACCGCGACGCCGACGAGCGCTCCGACGCGCCGGTGGTGTCCCTGAGCCTCGGCGACACCTGTGTCTTCCGCTTCGGCAACACCGAGACCCGGACCCGCCCGTGGACGGACGTCGAGCTGCGCAGCGGCGACCTTTTCGTGTTCGGCGGGCCCTCCCGGCTCGCCTACCACGGGGTGCCGCGCGTGCACCCGGGGACGGCGCCGCCCGGGCTCGGGCTGCGGGGACGGCTCAACGTGACGTTGCGGGTCAGCGGCTTCCCGGCCGCCGGCTGACGGACGGATCATGGGAGACTCGCCCTCATGAGCGGCAAGGCTGACCCCCGGCCGGCGGGGGAAGGGACCACCTCGAGGACGCGGTTGGACCGGGGGCGCGGTGCGCTCGGGCCCGCGTTGGAGCTGGTGCACACCGGACGGGCGCCCACCCGTGCCGTCCTCACCGCCGAACTCGGCGTCACCCGTGCCACGGCCGGCGCGGTCGCCGCCGAGCTGGAGGCGCTCGGCCTGATCCGGGTCGACGCCCGGCCCGGCGCCGCCGCAGGCTCCCAGGGCCGCCCCTCGCACCGGCTGCGGCTCGCCGAGGACGGGCCCGTCGCGCTCGCCGCCCAGGTGCACGCCGACGGCTTCCGGGCCGCGCTGGTCGGGCTCGGCGGGCGGATCGTCGCCACCGCGCCCGGCTGCGAGACCGTCGACGCCGACCCGGCGAAGGTGCTCGGCTCGGTCGTCGAGGCGGGCGCCGAGCTGCTGCGGCAGACCGGGCGGCGGTGCGTGGGCGCCGGGCTCGCGGTGCCGTCCGCGGTCGCCGAACCGGAGGGCCTGGCGCTGAACCCGCTGCACCTGGCCTGGCCGGCGGGCGCGCCGGTGCGGGAGATCTTCGCCGAGTGCGTGCGTGCCGCCGGCATCACCGGGCCCGCCTTCGCCGCCAACGATGTCAACCTCGCCGCGCTCGCCGAGCACCGGCACGGCGCCGGGCGCGGCGCCCGCGACCTGCTGTGCGTGGCCACCGGGCACCGCGGTGTCGGCGGCGCGCTGGTGCTCGACGGGCGGCTGCACTCCGGCAGTTCGGGCCTCGCCCTGGAGGTCGGCCACCTCACCGTCAACCCCGAGGGCCGCCCCTGCCACTGCGGCAGCCGCGGCTGCCTGGACGTCGAGGCCGACCCCCTGGCCCTGCTCACCACGGCGGGCCGGGAGCCGGGCCCCGAGGTGTCGCTGCTCAAGCAGGCCAACGACCTGCTGCGCGAGGAGTACGACGACCCGGCCGTGCGGACCGCCGCCGAGGCGCTGATCGACCGGCTGGGCCTGGGCCTGGCCGGGCTGGTCAACATCCTCAACCCGGACCGGATCATCCTCGGCGGCCTGCACCGCACCCTTCTCGACACCGACCCCGAGCGGCTGCGCGCGGTCGTCGCCGACCGCAGCCTGTGGGGCCGCAGCGGCGGCGTCCCCATCCTTCCCTGCACCCTCGACCACAACAGCCTGGTCGGCGCTGCGGAACTGGCCTGGCAGCCGGTACTGGACGATCCGCTCGGGGCGCTCGCGGGCTGAAGGCCTAGAGGGACGCGCCGCCGTCGACGACGAGGTCGGTGCCCACCAGGGAGGCGGCGGCGTCGGACGCCAGATACAGCACCGCCTCCGCCACCTCCTCCGTCGAAGCGACCCGGCCCAGCGGCGACTGCTCCTTCATCCGTACGGCCCGCTCCTCCTCGGTCTCGCCCGGCCGGAGCGACATGGCCGTGTCGGACGCCCCGGGGCTGACCGCGTTGATCCGCACGCCCTCGCCGATGTGGTCCAGGGCGGCGCCCCGGGTGAGCGAGGTGACGGCCGCCTTGGTCGCGGCGTACGCGGTGGTGCCGCCGAGCTGCTGATGGGTGCCCAGATTGGAGGCGATGTTGACGATCGCGCCGCCGCCCGGCTGGGCGCGCATCTGCCGGATCTCGGCCGCCATGGCGAGGAAGACGCCGGTGACGTTGATGTTGAGCACGGTCCGCCAGTCGTCCTCGGACATCTCGGGGAGCGGTCCGCCCCGGAAGACGCCCGCGTTGTTGACGGCCACGTCGAGCGAGCCGAACCGGTCGACGGCGGCCCGGACCAGCGCGGCCACGTCGTCGGCGCGGGAAACGTCGGCGGTGTGGGCGAGCGCCGTGCCGCCGGCCGCCTCGATCAGAGCGACGGTCTCGTCGAGCGCCGCCCGGCCGCGCCCGGCCACGAGCACCCGGGCTCCTTCGGCCGCGAACGCCAGGGCGGTGGCCCGGCCGATGCCGGATCCGGCGCCGGTGACGAGGACGACGCGGTTGGCGAAACGAGTGCGGGACATGGTGACTGCCTTTCGGATAGCGGGAGTTGACGAGCGGGAGAGGGTCAGGGGCGGCGCGCGAGGCGCAGGAGCGGGGCGGCGAGCGCGAAGAGCCCGGCCGCGACGGCGAGGCTCGCCCGGTCGCCGCCGGTGGCCAGCAACAGGGCGAAGACGACGGTCGGCCCGACCTCCATGGCGGTGTTGTGCACCCCGCCGGCGAGCCCGGTACGCGCGGCGGGCACCCGGTCGGTGGCCAGGACGGCCGCCCCGGCGAACGCGGCGGCGGCCCCAGCGGGCAGCAGGAGCAGGCCGGGCAGGACGCCGTAGCCGTACGGGATCCCGCCGTCGAGCCCGGTGAGGGCGAGCAGACCGAGCCCGGCGGCGCCCGCGGCCAGCCCGCCGCCGGTGACCGCGACGGGCCCGTGCCGGGCGACGAGCCGCCCCGCCGCCCGCCCGGAGACGAGGAGCGCCACGGCGAACGGCACGAACGCGGCCGAGGTGCGCAGCGCCGACCAGCCGCGCTCCTCTTGGAGATGCAGCGAGAAGAGGACGAAGACGGTGCTGGTCCCGGCCGCGGTCAGCGCCGTGGCGACGAGCCCGAGCGCGCGCCGCCCGTCGCGCAGGAAGCCCGGCGGCAGCAGCGGGTCGGGCGCGCGCCGCTCCACCCCGAGGAACCCGGCGAGCAGCACGACCCCGGCGAGCAGCGGGCCGAGGACCCGCGCCGAGCCCCAGGGCCAGGCGTCGGTGAGGACGAGGCCGTAACTGACGGACACGATCCCGGCGGTCGCGAGCAGCGCACCGGGCACGTCGAGGCGAGGGCCACGGGTGTGGGGGCGGCCGTCAGCCGGTGGCAGGTGGCGAGTGCCGCGGGCCTGGGGGCCGCCGACTGATGGCAGTGGGCGGGTGTCGCGTACGCCCGGACCGTCGGCCGGGAGCAGCCGCGGCGCCAGCGGCAGGACCAGGGCCGTGACGGCGAGCGGTGCGGCGAAGGCCCAACGCCAGGACAACAGCGCGGAGATGACGCCGGAGAGCAGATTGCCCGCCGTCGCACCGAGCACCGACAGACCGCCCCAGGTCGCCATCACCCGCCGGTACGCGGCCGGTTCGGGAAACAGCGTGCGCAGTACGGCCATCGCAGCGGGCGCGACCAGGGCGGCTCCGGCGCCCTGCGCGAACCGGGCGGCGAGCAGCGCGGCGTATCCCGGGGCGAGCGGGGCGGCGGCCGAGGCCGCGCCGAAGAGCAGCAGCCCGGCGAGCAGGGTCCGCCGCCCGCCGTACCGGTCGGCGAGGCGGCCCCCGAACAGCAGCAGCCCGGCGAAGGTGAGCCCGTAGGCCGCGCTCAGCAGGATCAGTTCCTCGCGCGTCAGCCGGAAGCCGCGGCCGATCTCGGGCAGGGTCACGGCGACGGCGGCCAGCGTGAAGATCAGCGTGACCTGTAAGGAGCCGAGCAGCGCGAAGGGCAGGCGGGTGCCGCGCACCGGCCCCGAGAGGTCCGGCACGGCGTCGACCGTGGCCATGAGCCCCCCTTTCTGGATCGATCGGTCAAATATCCGGGCAGCGCAAACGACCGCCCTCGCGGGCGACCGGATGTCCGCGCGCCGGCTCAGTCCAGCAGGGCGAGCGCCTGCTCGGCCGCGTCACGTGCCCGCGCCGGGTCGCTGGAGGCCTTGCCCACCACCCGCAGGCCCTGCATCAGTACCAGCAGCATCCGGGCCAGCGCCCGCGGATCGCGCTCCTCCGGCAGCTCGCCCTGCGCCTGGGCGCGCAGCAGTGCCGAGTGCAGCGCGGTCTCCAGGTGCTCCCAGCTCAGCTCCACCCGCCGGGCCGCCGCGGTGTCGTGCGGGGCCAGTTCGGCGGCGGTGTTGGTGACGAAACAGCCGGCCGAGCGGCGACTGTCGTCCGCGGCGTCCGCCGCGAACCGCCGGACGACCGCGCGGACGGCGGGCAACGCCGGGCCGGGCTGGGACAGTTCGCGCAGGAGCGGCGGGTTCTGCGCCTCGCCGTAGCGGTCGAGCGCCTTGAGGTACAGGTCGCGCTTGTTGCCGAAGGTGGCGTAGATGCTGGCGCGTCCGATGCCGAGATGGTCGACGAGGTCCGCCATGGACGTCGCCTCGTACCCCCGCCGCCAGAACAGTTCGAGGGCCGACTGGAGGACGGCGTCCGGATCGAATTCCTTGCTCCTGGCCATACGGCGACCCTAGGTTATTCAAGAACGACCGGTCAAGTATTGCCTATGCTTTATCGGTTGGGGTCGTCGATCCGGAGCGCAGCGGCACGGGCGGGCCCGAGTGCGGCCCCCACTCCGCCCAGCTGAGCCGGCGGCGTCCCGCCCCGCGTGTCGTGCGTCAGCAGAAGCCCCGCCGCCTGCTTGGCTTGGCGGGCCGGTGCGGGTGTGCCCGAGATGGCGGCGGTGGTCATGGCTCCCTCGGCCGGCAGAGCGATCTGGGTGCCGGTCAGCGCTGTCGCTCCCGCAGCTGTCGCCAGTTTCCGCAGGTAGGCGTGGAAGGCGTCCTTGTGGTGCCGGGCCGCGGCAGCGACCCGGGGTGATGTGCCGCCCAGCTCGCCGAAGGAGCTGACGAAGGCGCACCCGTGGAAGTCGGCCTGGGCGAACCAGTCTTCCAGCCAGTCGAAGACGGCGAGCAGCCGCTCCTGTGGAGCTTCCGCGGCCGTGTCGACGTACGTCGCAAGGCTTTGGAGCCAGCGGGCATCCCTGCGGGCCAGGTAGGCCTCGACGAGGTCGCCCTTGGAGGGGAACAGCTGATAGAGGCGCCGCAACGTGACGCCCGAGGAGTCCCGGATTCCTTCCCTTGCGTGAGAACCATCGTTCTCCTAGCGTATGGGGACATCGCGAGAACGACCGTTCTCACGGCCGTGGGACTTCCCCGACGAAGGAGTGCGTCATGTCCGAGCAGCGCCCCCCGTTCCCGCCGTTCACCCGGGAAACGGCGATCAGCAAGGTCCGCCAGGCCGAAGACGGCTGGAACACCCGCGACCCCGAGAAGGTCGCCCTCGCCTACACGCCCGACTCGCGCTGGCGCAACCGCGCGGAGTTCGTCACCGGCCGCGACGGGATCGTGAAGTTCCTGACCCGCAAGTGGAACCGGGAGCTGGACTACCGCCTCATCAAGGAGCTGTGGGCGTTCGGCGAGAACCGCATCGCGGTGCGGTTCGCCTACGAGTACCACGACGACTCCGGCCAGTGGTTCCGGGCCTACGGCAACGAGAACTGGGAGTTCGACGACAACGGCCTCATGCGCGTGCGCCACGCGAGCATCAACGACTTGCCGATCGCCGAGGAGGAGCGCAAGTACCACTGGCCGCTGGGCCGCCGACCCGACGACCACCCGGGCCTGTCCGACCTCGGGCTGTAAACCCCCCACCCCCCATCAGCGCCCTGGGCAAAAGGCGGTCGACGAGGTGCAGTCCGGTGAGATCGACGGCACGGCGTGACCCGCGGGGCCGACGGGGGCAGGTGGAGCGCCGGCATTGGTCTCGGCGTGCGACACCAGCGCTTCCGTAGCTCCCTCGTGATCGCGCTGGGGCTGTCCATGACAGGCCGGCGCCGCCGTCCCCGCCCGCCGGCGCCGCACCGCACTGGGACTGCTCCCCCTGAAGCCGACCCGGGCCGCCCTGACGCCCGCCCCTGGAATCGGCTTCTTCCTGCTCCCGACGCTTCTTCCCCGACGTCGCCAACCTCCCGCTGCGCCCGCCCGCGATGCCGGCCTCCACGGCCGCAACCCTGGATCTGGTCAGGCGGCCTGACCGAAGCCCTCGCTCGTCACGTTCTCCTCGTCAGCTGGGTGAAGTCCACATCCAGCTTCGGGTCGTACGCATCCGGCGGCATACCGAGCCTTGGCCGCGACGGCGAAACTCCGGCCGTCGGTGGGTATCTCCGTCGCCTAGGCACCGACTGCGGCCCGGCGCGGCCGGGCGACCAGCTCGCCGCCGCAGTTGGGGCAGATGCCCCGCAGGGCGGTGCCGCAGGGAGCGCAGAAGGTGCACTCGTACGAGCAGATGAGGGCCGGTCCGTCCGGCGGCAGGACCGCCGTCTCACAGCGCTCGCAGCGATCGCGCATCTCGAGGGCCATCGTCCGTTCCCCTTTCGACTGCGGGCCCCGCGGCCCGTGGATGCCCATCCTGCGGGCGCGGGCCGGGCCGTTGAACGCGCCGGCGGGACAAAGATCAACCGAATCGGGCCATACGGCACTCAGGGCCAGTCCACGGCGAATGCCCGGCCCGGGTTCTCCGTGAGGACGCGAGCCACCAGGTCCGCGCCCAGCGCGACCTCCAGCCGCTGCCGCACCCGGCGCAGCAGATACGGCATGCCGGGCCCGCCGTGCACCGAGCGGGCGGCGGAGGTCGTGGTGTCGCCGCCGAGCAGCAGCCGGTCGGCGAACCCGGCGTTGGCGAGCCGCCGCAGGGCGTCCGGCATCCGCCAGTCCGTGGCGTGATGGGCCCGGGACGGGCCGTCGAAGGCCAGATAGGCCCCCGACTCGGCGGCCTCGCGGTGCGCGACCGGGTCGGGGGAGCGGTTGAGGTGCCCGAGGATCACCCGGTGCGGCGGCACACCCAACTCGCCGCACAGCAGGTCCAGTACGTCCAGCGCTCCCGTGCCGAGCTCCAGATGGACGGCGACGGGCGCGCCGGTCGCGTGGTGCGCCTCGGCCGCCGCGGCCATGGTCCAGCGGGCGTGCGCGTCGAGGGCGTGGAAACCGCCCGCCACCTTGATCAGCCCCGCCCGTACGCCGGACCCGCCGATGCCCTCGGTGAGTTCGGCGACGAAGACCTCCGCGAGCCGTTCGCGCAGCCCGTCCAGCGTGGCGTCGTCGTAGTGCGCGGCCTGGTGCAGTCCCGTCGCCGCCACCACCTGCACCCCGGTCTCCCGGGACAGCCCCGGCAGCTCACCGGCCCGCCGCCCCATGCCGTACGGCGTCCACTGCACCACGCTGCCGCCGCCCACCGCGCGGAACGCGGCCAGCTCCGCGCGGGCGGCCGACACGTCCCGCAGCTCTTGGCCCGGGAGTTGAGGGCTGGTCAGGAACAGATGGTCGTGCGCGTCGCAGACGCCCAGCCGCCCGGGGAGGACGTCCCCGAGCACCGTGCGGACCCGGCTCACCACTGCCGGCCCCGCGGCAGCCGCGCCCGCCCGGGCGCCGACAGGTGCAGCACCCGGAACACCTCGCCGTCCGCCCCGGGGGCGTCGTCCGCCCAGAGCGAGAAGAGGACCAGCTCCCAGCGGCCGGTGTCCACGGCCGCCGCCGCACACACCGCACCGTCCCGGGCCGCGAGCCGTCCGGCCTCGCGCACCGCCTCCCCGGCGACCTCGCCGAGCACGACGCCCTCCGGCACCGGCCGGCGCTCACGGACCGCGACCCGCGCGGGCGCACCCGCGGCGCCGCCCTCCTCGTAGGAAAGGCCCGACCACTGTCGTACGGCGGGCCGCCCGAAGTCGTCACTCAGCCCCTGGAAACCGCCGCCCCAGAGGAAGGAGTTCATACCGCGCACGGTGTTCCACAGATAGAACGGCGCGTACTGGTTGACCGGCGAGCCGTCCATCCCGCGCTCCCGCATCAGATACGCCTTGAAGCCCAGCCCCTCCCAGTCGTCGAGGAGATGCCCGAGACGGGCCACACGCGCGCGGACGACGTCCATGTCGTAGTCGGCGGGCAGCGTGATCTCGTACTGCATGGCGTGCAATGGATGCCTCCTCAGGCGGTGCGTTCGGCGGGCGGCGCGAGCAGGGCGAGCAGGCCGCGCACCCCCGTGTCGAAGGCGGACGGCAGGCCGGAGGCGCGGGCGAGGACGTAACCGCCCTGGACCGTGGCCACGATCGCGGCGGCGATCTCCTCGCCGTCCAGACCGGGCGCGAACTCCCCCCGCTCCTGCCCCTCCTCGACGAGCCCTGCCAGCCGTTCGCGCAGCCAGTCCAGCGTCTCGTCGACGGGCGCGCGCAGTTCGGCGCTGGCGATGACGTCCGGGTCCATGGTCAGCCGTCCGATCGGGCAGCCGCGCAGCACATCGCGCTCACGGCGCAGATACGCCGCGATCCGCTCGTACGGCGTCCCCGGCCCGCCGAGCACGCCCTCGGCGGTGGCCCGCATCTCCTCGGCCGTCCGCCGGATCGCGGCCAGCGCGAGATCCGGCTTGCCCTTGAAGTGGTGGTACATACTGCCCTGCCCGGCGCCCGCCCGCTCCAGGATCGCCTTGGGGCTCGTGCCCACGTAACCGCGCTCCCACAGCAGCTCACGGGTGGACTCGATCAGTCGCTCCGAGGTGCTCATACACCGACTGTACATACCAGTAGTTACAGAAGTCGAGCCCCGGCCGGGCAGTCCCCCCGGCCAGGGCCCGCGGGTTCAGCCGACGGGCGCGCCGAACCACCTGGTCAACCGGCTGAGCAGATCCGTCTGATCCTCACCCACCCACGCCACGTGGCCGTCCGGCCGCAGCAGGACCGCCGGCACGTCCAGTTCCTCGCCGACGTCGACGACGTGGTCGACCCGGTCCGCCCAGTCCGCCACCGAGAGCCGGCCGGTCTGGTCGAGCAGCAATCCGCGGCCGCCGCGCATCAGCTCGTAGAGACGTCCCTGCTTCAGCTGCACGTCCCGCAGCCGCCGGCCCAGCAGTTCGTGGCCCTCGCCCAGGTCGTAGCGGACGCCGACCGCGGTGATCATCTCGGTCACGTACCGGTTCGCCTCCTCGAAGTCCAGCAGCTTCGAGAACAGCTCCCGCAGCGCGACCGTCCCCGGATCGGTGCCCAGCAGCGTGATCTGCGCGCGGGTGTTCTCCAGCACGGCCGCGCCCACGGGGTGGCGTTCGGCGTGGTAGCTGTCCAGCAGCCCCTCCGGCGCCCAGCCGTTCACCTCGGCGGCGAGCTTCCAGCCGAGGTTGAACGCGTCCTGGATGCCGAGGTTGAGCCCCTGCCCGCCGGTCGGCGGGTGGATGTGCGCGGCGTCGCCGGCCAGCAGCACCCGGCCGACCCGGTAGCGCTCGGCCTGCCGGGTGGCGTCGCCGAACCGGGAGAGCCAGCGCGGCGAGTGCGCGCCGAAGTCGGTGCCCGCGACGGCCCGCAGCCGCTGCTTGAACTCCTCGAGGGTCGGCGCGGTCGCACGGTCCTCGGCCACCCCTTCGGCGGGCACGATCAGGCGGTACACCCCGTCCCCTTCGGGGATGACGCCGAACCGCAGCTGGGTCTTGCGGACTTCCGCCACGACGGCGGCGACCGCCGCCGGATCCTCGGTCAACTCCATGTCACCCAGGAGCGTCTCGACCTTGGCGGGCTCGCCGGGGAAGCCGACGCCGAGCCGCTTGCGCACCGTACTGCGGCCGCCGTCGCACCCCACGAGATAACGCGAGCGCAGGCGCGTGCCGTCCGTCAGCTCGACGGTCACCCCGTCCTTGTCCTGGCTCAGCCCGGCCACTTCGCAGCCGCGCCGGATCTCGGCACCGAGTTCGA
The DNA here is from genome assembly GCF_055572035.1 of Streptomyces sp. NPDC030838. Classification (NCBI taxonomy): domain Bacteria; kingdom Bacillati; phylum Actinomycetota; class Actinomycetes; order Kitasatosporales; family Streptomycetaceae; genus Streptomyces; species Streptomyces sp. NPDC030838. The sequence goes on from NZ_JBVIED010000011.1 coordinate 175,483, forward strand.
GGGCACGCTCGTCGAGCAGCCGCTCGGTGACCGGCTGCGGGGTGGCGAGGCCGTACGGATGCGCGGTGTCCAGCCGTTCCGGCCACGGCTTGGCGATACCGCCGAAGAGACCGCCGACCTGGAACTTCTCACTGACCGCGACAAACCGGTCCAGCAGCCCCCGCTGGTCCATCATCTCCACACTGCGCGCGTGCAGACCGCGCCCGCGGGACTGCGGGGCCGGCTCCGTCAACTTCTCCAGCACCACCACGCGCACGTCGTGCAGCCGTAGCTCGCTCGCCAGCATCAGCCCGGTCGGCCCACCGCCGACCACGATCACGTCGATCATCACCACACCCGTTTCCCCAGGTTCCGGCCTCGGCCGGTGATTCTGCGGGATGATCGGGGCCTTGCCGCAAGCCCCCCTGTGCGCTATACGTTGAGAGTGGCAAGGAGTGGGTGAACTCCTTGCCTTCGTCTTGTCCGGCCTCCGCCTGCGGCGTACGCGCGTACTCCCGGCGAGGTACGCCGAATGTCGTCGGCCGTACGACGCCCCGGACCCCTCCCGCGAGCCAGGCTCGAGTCATCACCGGATCACCGGATCACTGATGAACCGACGACGCACCGACTCGGGAGATGACTCGCCATGCAGACCCTCGCACACCTCGGCGACGGCGGCCCCGGCGCCTGGATCCTGCTCTTTCCGCTGATCTGGGCGGCCGTCGTGATCGGCGGAATCACGCTGCTGCGCCGCACCGTGTGGCGCGGACGCGGCGGCCCATGGCGGCCGGCGGCCGTCGACCACACCTCGCCCATCGCCGTCCTCGGCCGCCGCTTCGCCTCCGGCGAGATCGACGAGGAGGAGTACTGGCGCCGGCTGTCCGTCCTCGACGAGCAGTTCGGACGTACGGGCGGCGGCGCGGCGTGACCGCGCCGCCGGGGGAGGAGCGGCCCGGCGGCACGCCCCCTCACCGCCCGGTCAGCCGGGAACGGCGGACCGGGCGGGAGCGTGCGCGGGCCGCCGCGCGTCGGCGGGCTCGGCGTGGCCGACGGGTTCGGCGTCCGCGAAGCGGCGCGCGGGTGCCTCCGTGTCCGTACGGCGCGGCGGGCGCGGGGACGTCTCCGTGTCCGTACGGCGCGGCGGGCGTGGGGGCGCCTTCCGGGTGGGGGACGGCGTCGGCAGCGTGAACCAGACGACCTTCCCCTGCTCGCCGTCCGGCAGCGCGCCCCAGCTGTCGCTGACCGCCGCCACCATCGCCAGCCCGCGCCCGCGGGTGGCCAGCGACTCGGCGTCCTCCACCACCGGGAGGCGGGGATCGTGGTCGCGCACCGAGACCTTCAGCCGGTCGAGCAGCAGCTCGATCTCCACGGTGCACATCTTGTCGGGCTGGGCGTGGCGGTGGACGTTGGTGAGCAACTCCGTCACACCGAGCGCGGCCCGGTCTATCAAGGCGTCCAGATGCCAGTAGCGCAACTGCGCAGAAACGATTCTGCGGACCTGGCCGATCCGCGACGGCAGGGCTTGGAGCTCCACCGTGCAGTGTCTGCTTGGGTGACTGATCACGGCTGCGACTCCCCGACGTGAGGTCCGGAAGAACACGGAGTTCGGATCCAGCAGAGAGCCTGCGTGAAACGGCCGCCTGCTGTCGTGCCCGGCGGGCTGGTTCGCAGCGTTATCGCCGGTAAACCCAGAGTGACGTGAGAACAGCGTGACCCAGGGGGTGCGGTGGCGCAACTCGCGGACATCTCAGTCGCCGCGCCCCGCCGCCCGGCGTACCGCCTCGATGAACCGGCGTGCCGCGGGCGGCCCCGGCTCGCCCGGAGCCGGGTCGTGCTCGCCCAGGGTCAGCAGGTACCGCTTGCCGTTGAGGTCGGCGAGTGCCCGGTCCTCGGAGCCGAACCACGGCCTCGACGCCCGCACCGCCTGTACCGGCGCGCTGTCGATCTCACTGCCGTAGCTGGTCAGCAACTCCAGCCGGCCGCCGCTGATCCGGACCTTGCCGGCCCGGGTGAGCGAGCGCAGCCCCTTGCCGATCCGCACGCCCGTGGCCGTGAACTCCGGCTCCGCCATGCCCGTTACGCCCCCTTGTCGCGTCTCGCGCGTGGGCCCCGACCGGGACGGCACACCCCGCCCCCGGTGCAGTCTGCCCCGGCCGCGCATCGAGCACCAGTGCGCATGTGCCGGGCGCACCGGCCACCCGGAGCACTCGCCCGAATGCGCCCCCGTGCGACACCCGCCCGCCCCCTTCGCACCCCTGTTCCCGCAGCCCGCCTTTGAGCCCTTCAAAGATGCGTTTATGCAGGTGAGAAGGCGTGCGGAAGGTGTCTATCATCGGGGTGTCGGCCGCGCGAGGCGCCGTCGGCGCGCAGCCTAAGGAGCCCCGTCGTGAGCACCCGCACCCCTCAGCAGCCCTCCGTCGGTGTCACCCTCGACACCCTCGACGTCGACCGGACCGACACCGCCTACCGCGACTGGCTGAAAGACGCCGTCCGCAAGGTGCAGGCGGACGCCAACCGCTCCGCCGACACGCATCTGCTCCGCTTTCCGCTGCCGGAGCACTGGGGCATCGACCTGTATCTGAAGGACGAGTCGACCCACCCCACCGGCAGCCTCAAGCACCGCCTCGCCCGCTCGCTCTTCCTCTACGGCCTGTGCAACGGCTGGATCCGCCCCGACCGCCCGGTCATCGAGGCCTCGAGCGGCTCCACGGCGGTCTCCGAGGCCTACTTCGCCAAGCTGATCGGCGTGCCGTTCGTCGCCGTCATGCCGCGTACGACGAGCGCCGAAAAGATCCGCCTGATCGAGTTCCACGGCGGCCGCTGCCACTTCGTGGACGACCCGCGCACCATGTACGAGGAGTCCGCCCGCCTCGCGGCCGAGACCGGCGGCCACTACATGGACCAGTTCACCTATGCGGAGCGGGCCACGGACTGGCGCGGCAACAACAACATCGCCGAGTCCATCTTCCGCCAGCTGCGCCTGGAGCGTTTCCCGGAGCCCGCGTGGATCGTCGCCACGGCCGGCACCGGCGGCACCTCCGCGACCATCGCCCGCTACGTCCACTACATGCAGTACGACACGCGCGTGTGCGTCGCCGACCCGGAGAACTCCTGCTTCTTCGAGGGCTGGACCACCGGCGACCCGGACGTGACCTGCGACTGCGGCTCCCGGATCGAGGGCATCGGCCGCCCCCGGATGGAGCCGAGCTTCGTGCCCGGCGCCGTCGACCGCATGATGAAGGTCCCCGACGCGGCGAGCGTCGCCGCCGTGCGCGCCCTGGAGCAGGCCATCGGCCGCAAGGCGGGCGGTTCGACGGGCACCGGGCTGTGGAGCGCGCTGAAGATCGTCGCCGAGATGGTCGCCGAGGGCCGTACCGGCAGCGTGGTCACCCTGCTGTGCGACCCGGGCGACCGCTACCTCGACAAGTACTACTCCGACGCCTGGCTCGCCGACCAGGGCCTGGAGATCGCCCCGTACACCGCGGCGATCGACTCGCTGCTGGCGACGGGCGTCTGGCCCGACTAGACGGCGAGCCGCCGGTTCAGGCGGCGGACACGGCCTAGGCGGCGAGCCGCCGGTCCAGTGCGACGACCGCGTCCCGGAAGGCGCGGCCCAGACCGGGCCGGGCCAGCCGGAGCGCCGCCCGGAACACCACGTTGCCCTCGGCGGCGAACGTCCACCGCACACGCGTGCCGCCGTCGGCCGGAGTCAGCCGCCACTCCTCGGCCAGCGCGTGGACCCCCGGCGCGTTGGTGACGTCCACGCGGTAGGCGTACAGCTCGGGCCGCTTCGCCGCGAGAACCGTCTCCTCGAACCGGGTCCCGCCCCGGAGCCGGACCTCGCGCCCATCGTCCGTCGGCCGGGCGAGCGTCACCGCCGAGAACCACGCGGGCCAGCCGGCCACGTCCTCGGCGAGGGCAGAGAAAACGGCGTCGGGCGGCGCGGAGATCTCCCGCGCGAAGACCAGCCGTACGGGCGCGCTCTCGACGAAGTCCAGCCCCACCGGGCGCAGTCGACGGGCCATGGTGACGCCACCCCTCTCTCGACGGGAGCGTCACCCTAGCTGACATCGCGTCAGCTGTCTGCACCCTCGTCGGGCTCGCCCGCCACCACCAGCCGCAGATACTCGGAGATCTCCGCGCGCGCCTCCGCGGGCAGCCCGGCGTCCGTCACCAAGGTGTCGACCTGGTCCAGCGTCGCGAACGAACTCAGGCCCACCGTGCCCCACTTGGTGTGGTCGGCGACCACCACCACCCGGCGCGCCGACTGCACCAGGCGCCGGTTGGTCTCGGCCTCCGCGAGATTCGGCGTCGACAGACCGGCCTCGACCGATATCCCGTGCACCCCGAGGAACAGCAGATCGAAGTGGAGCGTGGCGATCGCCTGGTCGGCCACCGGCCCCACCAGCGAGTCGGACGGGGTGCGCACCCCGCCGGTCAGTACCACCGTCGCCGCGCCCGTGCGCTGCCCGGAGGTGCGCTGCGCCACGTGGAAGACATCGGCCACCCGCACCGAGTTGGTCACGACCGTGAGGTCGGGCACGTCCAGCAACCGGTGCGCCAGCGCGTACGTCGTCGTACCGCCCGACAGCGCGATCGCGGCGCCCGGCGGGACCAGCTCGGCCGCGGCCCGCGCGATGTCCTCCTTGGCGGACAGCTCCAGCCCCGACTTGGCCTCGAACCCGGGCTCGTGCGTGCTCGCCTCCGCCACCGGCACCGCGCCGCCGTGCACCTTCTCCAGCACGCCCTGCCGGGCCAGCGCGTCCAGGTCCCGGCGGATCGTCATGTCCGACACGCCGAGCTTGCGGGTCAGCTCGTTCACGCGGACGCCGCCGCGGCGCCGGACCTCGTCCAGGATCAGGGCGCGCCGCTGCTCCGCGAGGAGGTTCTGATTCTCGCTCACGTACGCTCCGGTCCTTTCGCCTCAAGCCTCCGACACGCCCCCGCACACCCTCCGACGAGGACTTATCCCGCGGCCCCGGTGCGTGGGCGTCCCATCCTCGCACGGGCCGGGGCGGGTCGCGCCATCGGCTGTCCGACGCGCGCATGTCACTTGTGTCTCATCCGTCGCTCATCCGTGACCCGGATCGGGGAGATTCCGTGACGATGGGTGTACGCCGCCCGTCCGGCGGACATCCTGGTGCCCGCGCGGACGACAGAGGCCGATGGTGCGTCACGGGGGAAGTGCGACAGTGGAACACGCTCAAGAACGTGCTGTGAACGAAACGGCCGCCACCGGCCCCGCCGGGCCGTCCGGAGCCGCCCTGGAACTGCTGGTCCACGGGGTGGGCGGCACCACCCCGGAGCGGATGCTGGACGATCCGCGCACGACACGGGTCGGCGGCGACGACACGGCCGCCGTCTTCCGCCGCACCGCCGACGTCGAGGACCCCGCACGGAACGCCGGAACCGACGGCCGCCCGGTGCCCGAGGCCTACGTCTGGTGCAACCTGACCTCCGGCAACGGCGCCCGCGCCCTGTGGCTGCTGTTACTGCCGTTCATGGTGGTCAACCTCGCCCACTGGATGCGCCCCGCCGCCCACGGCCGCCGCCGCGCGATCCGGCTGTACGGACTGCTGGTGCGGCTCACCGGACTCACCCTGACCGTGCTCCTCGTCGCGGCGGCCTGCGAGGTCGCCCTTGACCTCGCGGCCTGGCAGTGCGCGGGCACCCCCGCGTGCGCACAGCGGCACTCCTGGCTCGGCTTCCTGTCGCCCACCGTCTCCGACGGCGGCTGGTGGAGCCGCCCCGGCCGCCGGCTCGCCCTCGCCGCGCTCCTGCCCGTCGCCCTCGTCGGTCTCCTCTGGTACCTCTCCCTGCGCACCTGGAACGCCTACGAGTCCCAGCTGCCCCTCACCCCCACCCCCCGGACCGACGAGGACAACGCTCCGACCGCGCTGGCCCGGCCCGGCTTCTGGTACGGGCGGCGCCTGGTCGCCCGGCTGCGCGCCGCGCACACCGCCGCCGGCCTGCTCACGGTGGCCGCCGCGACCATTGGCCCCGCCGCCCGGCACGACCGCGCCCCCGGCGGCCCGGCCGTCCTGGACGCGGCCGGGTGGCTGCTCGCGGCCGCCCTGCTCACCGTCGCGGTCCTCGCCGTGGCCGTGGTCTGCCAACGCGGCCGCAGCGAGCGCCGCCTCGACCAGGGAACCGACGCGCCTCTCGTCCGCGGCCTGCCGCTCGCCGCGCTCGTGCTGCTCGCCCTCGCCCTGGGCTACGCCGGGTGGGAGCGCCCGGGGTGGGAGTCCTCCGGCCGGCTGCCGGGCGACGCGGCCTTCGGCGCCATCGCCCTGGTCCAGGGCCTGCTGGTGATCGCCCTCGCCGTGGTCGCGCAGCTGCTGCACCGCACCCGGCCCGACGCCCGTGCCGCCCTGCGGGGACTCGGCGGGCCCGCCGTCGCCATGCTGGCCTGCGCCCTGGGCGGGGTGATGTCCGGCGGGGTGTCCCAGCGGGTCGCCGACTGGCTGGACGGCACCCACGCCGCCGTCCCCGGCCCGCCGGTCCTGCTGACCTGGCAGGCCTCCGTGATCCCGCCGCTGCTGGTCGTGGTGCTGGTGCTCTGCGGCGTACTGGCCCGGCGCACCCTGAAGCTGGCCCGCGCCGAGCGCGCGGACGTGGCCCGCGACTACCCCGGCGAGCGCCAGGAGCCGGACCGCACCCGCCGGATCGCCCGCGTCCGCGCGATGGCCACCCTCACCGACCGCGGCCCCCTCCTGGTCGCCGTCGTCTCCGCCTCGACCCTGCTCCTGGGTGCCGGGGCCCTGGTGGGCGCCCTCACCACCGGACAGACCCCGAGCCGCGCCACCCGCGACGCCTACGGATTCGTCCAGGGCGCCGCCGAGACCGCGCAGGCGCTGGGCTCCTGGCTAATCGGACTCGGCTTCATACTGTTCGTCACCTGGGGCCGGCGCGCCTACAAGGACGCCTCCGCGCGGCGCACCATCGGCATCCTCTGGGACGTCGGCACCTTCTGGCCGCGCGCCGCCCACCCCTTCGCCCCGCCCTGCTACGCGGAGCGGGCGGTCCCCGACCTGACCTGGCGGATCGACACCTGGACCCGCGTCACCGGCGGCCGGCTGGTCCTCTCCGGCCACTCCCAGGGCAGCGTGCTCGCCGCCGCGACGGCCTGGCAGCTGTCCCCGGCCACCCGCAAGCGGGTCGCCCTGCTGACGTACGGCTCCCCGCTGGAGCGGCTGTACGGCCGTTGGTTCCCCGCCCACTTCGGGCCGGCCGCGCTGAGCGCCCTGCACCACGAGGTCGACTGCTGGCGCAACCTGTACCGGCTCACCGACCCCATCGGCGGCCCGGTCCGGGTGCCCGCCGACGGCGGCCCCGAAGTCGACCGCCCTCCGCTGAAGGACCCGCTCGCGCACGGCCGGACCGACGACCATCCGCTGCCCGCACCCGTCCTCGGCCACTCCGACTACCAGGCGGACCCGGCCTTCGCCGAGGAACGCGAGCGGCTGCTGGCCCGGCTGCGGCCTGGGGTGCCGGGCCAGCGGCCGTTGGGCGAGGACTGAGGCGTTCACCACGGGCGGGGCCGAGGCCTCCACGCGCGGCCGGACCCACGCGTCCGCACTCCGATCCCCGCCCCCGGTGCCTCTCGTCCGGGCCGGGCCGAGGCCTCAACGTGCCGCCGGGCCCAGGCGTCTGCACTCCGGTCCTCCGGTTTCCTGCCCCAAGGCATCTCATCCGGGCCGTGCCCAAGGCCTCTCATCCGGGCCTGGCCCGAGGCCTTTCATCCGGGCCGGGCCGAGGCCTCCACGCGCGGCCGGACCCAGGAGTCCGCACTCCGATCCCCGGCCCCGGGGCCTCTCGTCCGGGCTGGCCCCACGGCCTCTCATCCGGGCCGGGCCCGAGACCTCTCACCCCGGTCGGCCCGGGGCTTCTCACTGCCGTCCGGGCCGGAGGCCTCACGCCAGGTCTGGCAGGTCCTCCGCGTACAGCAGGGTCAGATCGTCCGTGCTCGGTTCGTCGAGCTGGGCGACCCGGCTCGCGTGCCGCTCCACCATCGCCTCGAACGTCTGCCGCGCGGTGCGGCCGTTGCCGAACGCAGGGCCCTTCGGGATCGCCGTGAAGTACTTCAGCAGGGCCTCGGCGGCGCCCGGCGCCAGCCGGTACTCGTGCTCCTCGGCCTGCTGCTCCACGATCCGCAGCAGCTCCTCGGGGCCGTAGTCGCTGAAGGTGATGGTGCGGGAGAAGCGGGAGGCGACACCCGGGTTGACCGACAGGAAGCGCTCCATCTCGGCCGTGTACCCGGCGACGATCACCACGACCGCGTCGCGGTGGTCCTCCATCAGCTTCACCAGCGTGTCGATGGCCTCCTTGCCGAAGTCCCGGCCCGCGTCCTCCGGGGACAGCGCGTACGCCTCGTCGATGAACAGCACGCCGCCGCGGGCCCGTTCGAAGGCCTCCTGGGTGCGGATCGCCGTGGAGCCGATGTGCTCGCCGACCAGGTCGACGCGGGACACCTCGACCAGATGGCCCTTCTCCAGGACGCCGAGCGAGGCCAGGATCTCGCCGTAGAGCCGGGCGACCGTGGTCTTGCCGGTGCCGGGGGAACCGGTGAAGACCAGATGCCGCTTGACCGAGGCCGCCTTCAGACCGGCCTGCTGCCGACGCCGGCCCACCTCGATCATGTCGGTCAGCGCCCGCACCTCGCGCTTGACGCTCTCCAGGCCGACCAGGGCGTCGAGTTCGCCGAGCACGGCCTTGGAGGTCCGGGCCGACGGCTCCGGCCGTTCGGCGACGGGCGGGGCGGGCTCCGGCTCGGTGGGCCGCTGCCCGGGGATCGCGCTCAGCAGCCCCGGCGTCCGGCCCGCCGTCTGCACGGCCGGCTCCCGCGTCGCCGGGGACCGCAGGCTCGCGCTCTCGTCGCTGGTGCAGTCCTCGACGACCGGTCCCGCGCCCGCGTCCGGACCGCCGTCCGCGAACTCGTACCCGCCGCGCGCGCAGCGCTCCGTACGGCACTTCCTGAGCGTCGTACGACAACCGTCGAGCACATGGAAGCCGTAGCCGCCGCTGCCCGTGACCCGGCAGTTCAGGAAGCTGCCGCGGCCGCCCGCCGAGACGTAGAAGCCCGCCTCCGCGGGCGAGTCGACCGTGCACCGCTCGATCACCGGGTCGGCGCCCTTGGTGACGATCACGCCCGTCTGGGTGCCGTCCAGCGTGCAGTTGCTGAGGGTGCCGCCGCTGCCGTGGTCGCGGAACCAGGCGCCCGTCGCCGCGTCCCGGATCCGGCAGTCGTCGAGCTGCGCCGTCGCGCCGTCGCTCACCGACACGGCAGTGTTGCGGACCTGGGACAGATCGCTGTCGACGACGTCCGCGCGGGAGCCCCGGTCGAGGACGAACAGCGCGTCCGGCACGTCGTGCACCCGGCAGGAGTCCAGCACCGCCGTCGCGCCGTCGCTGACCCACACCGCCGGATAGTCGCCGGTGCTGTCGAAGATCTCGCACTGGTTGGCGTCCACGCGGGTGCCCGGGTCCCACACGGACAGCCCGTTGCGCCCGAACTGCCGCACGGTGGTGCGGGTCAGCGTCAGCACCGAGCGGGAGCGCAGGTCGACCGCGTTCTCCGGGATGTCGTGGATCCGGCAGTCGGCCAGGGTGAGCACGGCGTCGGTGTCGAGGGTGACACCGTCCGCGGTGGTGCGGTGCACATCGCAGTCGGTGAGGTGGGCGGTGGCACGGCCGGAGATCTGCACCCCGCTGCCGCGCACCTCGTACACCTCGCAACCCACCGCTTCCAGCGCCGAGTTGTCACCGGTGGCGGTCAGGCCCGAGCCGGCGGCGTGGTGCACCCGGCAGCGCTCCAGGCGGGGGTGGCCGCCGCCGCGCACCGCGACACCCGCCTGCCCGGCCGCGACCACCTCGCACTCCTCGAACACCCCGCCCCCGCCGTCCACCACGGCGATGCCGATGCCGGCCGGGTTGTCGACGGTGCAGCGCCGCACGGTCGGGCGGGCACCGCCGCGCACCTCGATGCCCGCCGCGGACCGGGTGACGATCCGGACGTCGACCAGCTCCGGCGCGCCCTCCTCCACCAACAGCGCGGGCGCCGCCGCGTCCTGGCCCTCCACATGCAGGTCCTGCACCACCGCGGAGGCCCGCACGGTCAGCGGCACCCCGTCGACGGGCGCGATCCGCACCGAGCCGGGGGAGCCCTCCGGGCCGCGCAACGTCACCGCGCGGCGGACGACGAGGTTCTCCCGGTAGGTACCGGGGGCGACGGTGAGCACATCACCGTCGGCCGCGGCCTCCAGGGCGGCGGCGAGCGATGCGTACTCACCCGTGCGGCGCCGCCACCGCGACGTGCCGGTGTGCGTCACCTGGACCGTGCCCTGTGCCATGGCGTTGTTGTGCCCCCACCTCGTCGTACGCGGGTCGATGCCGAAGAGTTCGGCCGGTCCACCGTAGCGTGCGCGCGGACGGTGGGTTGACCGGAGCCGGAAGGCGGTCAGCTGCCGGCGCCGGTCCTGCCCCAGTCCGGTCCGGCCTGCTCCCAGGCCCGGTCCAGACGGGCGTACCGGCGGCGCACCATGCGCCACAGGACCATCCGTCTGCCGCCCTCGACCAGGCCCGCGGTGAGCAGGGCCGCGCCGAGCCCGGCGAGGACGGCGTGTGTGGTGGCGGTGGCGGGGTCGAGGGGGCGGGTCACCAGGTGGCCCTGGGGATCGGTCCACAGTCTGAACCGGTCGCCGGGTTCCGCTGACTTGAGCTGCGCCAGGACCGTGCCCTGGTGCGCGCTGCCGTCCGGTGCGGTCCAGTCGGCGAGGACCCGGGTGCGGGTGTCGCGGGTGGCGGTCTCGGGGTCGGCCTCCAGCGGGCCGCGCTCCAGTCTGCGGATCACGGTGGCCGTCACCTGGTGGCGGGCCAGGCGCTGTTCACGGACGGAGCGCTGGAGGGCCTCCTGGGTGGAGGAGGCGACGAGGGTGCCGAGCAGGGGAGCGACGAGGAGCATCAGGAGCAGCGCCGTCAGGGCGAGCCAGGCCTCGGCCAGATCGGTCGCGCGGCACAGCGGATTGTGCCGCCAGCGCCAGAGTCCGCGCAGGGCTCGCACTCCCGCACCCCCTTCCCGCTCCGTGACCGTCCCCGGCGGAGCCGTCCACCCGAGGAACCGGTCGAGGAGAGCGTGACATCACCGCCGGCCGGGTCCTCATGAACTTCTCACGAAACCCCAACGTGCGGGCCGCGCACCGCGGTTCCCGTGCGTCGGCGAGTTGGCGGGATCTCGTCGCCACGACATCCCGCCGCCCGCGGCCGTCCCCGCTAAGCGAGCACTCGAACGGGGTCGCCGACCCGGACGGTGCCGGGGGAGAGGGGCACCAGATTCTGGCCGAAGACCAGCTTGCCGCCGACGCGGCGGTGCCGGCCCAGGGTGAGCAGGGGTTCCCGGCCGCGTTCCGCGCTGGTCTGGTCGGTCGTGGTCACGACACACCGTCCGCAGGGCTTGGCGACGCGGAACTCCACGTCCCCGACGGCGATCCGGGACCAGTCGTCCTCCGCCCAGGGAGCGGTGCCCGCCACGACCAGGTTCGGCCGGAAGCGGTTCATCGGGAGCGGGCCCTCCGCGGCGTGGTCGCCCTCGGCGATCAGCGAGTTGAGGGCGTCGAGGGAGGCCACCGAGGTGAGCAGCAGCGGATAGCCGTCGGCGAAGCTCACCGTCTCGCCGGGCCGCGCGTACTCCGGGTCGACGGGGCGGCGGACGGCGGGATCGTCCATGTGCACCAGACGGACGTCGATTCCCAGGTAGGCGCTGCACCAGGCGTGCGCGGCGGCGTCGGCCGGGACGCCGTCCACCTTGTCCCGCCAGATCTCCACCGGCACCGTGCCCATCGGCTCGGGGACGGACACCGTCAGCGGGTCGAGGCCGGGCGCGGACAGCCGAAGGCCGCCGCCGGGCAATAGCTCGGCGGCGGCCAGCGCGAGGCGCGGTTGCTGGCGTTGCGTGACGACCTTTCCCCCGTCGTCGATCAGCACCCAGCGTCGGTCTCCGGCCAGCCCCCAGGGCTCCACGAGGGCTTCCCGAAGCGACAGGCCCCGGAACGCCTTGACCGGATGGACGTGAATCGATTGCAGTTCCGCGTTCCCCATGGGGCCATCGTGCCAGGTGACAGCGACAGCCCGGGGAGACGGTCAGTAGCCGCGGTACTGCTGGTTGTTGTACGGGTCCTGGTAGGGAGCGGGCGCGGGGCGGGGCGCCGCGGGGCGCATCGCCTCGTACCCCGTGCCGGGCGCGGCGGCCGGGCGCGGCTGCTGGGGAACCTGCGGACCCGGGTAGCCGCGGGGCGCGGAGGCCTGCTGCGGGATGTACGCCGTCGGTGCCGCCTGCTGCAGCGGCGCGGGCTGCTGCGGCTGCGGGTAGCCGTAGGCGGGCTGGGAGGGGGCCGCCGGGAGGGCGGGCAGGGCCGACGGCAGCGCGGGCAGCGAGGCGGCCGGCGTGTCGTAGGCGGCGGGGACCCGGATCGGGGCGATCTGCGGGGTGCCCCGCTCGGCCACGAGGGAGTCGTAGATCGGGGTGTCCGGGAAGGAGGCGGAGTAGTAGCCGCCACCATAAGTGGAGCGGGGGGAGGTCATGGCACATAAGTTAAGCCCACGATGTGCTGGTTGGGGAGACCGATAATGGGGTTGTTTTCCGTGTCTGGGGTGACGCCGGATCGCCAATGCGAGCGAACACGGGAAAAAGGGGCGCCGCGCGGCGGCCGGATCGTGTAAAGGCTCAGTTCCGAGCGGGTTACCGGCGGTTGGCCTCTGATCTTCCTACGGCTCCGAAAGGGGTCCGCCATGCCATCTCACACTCTCTGTGGGACTTCGCTGTCCGGGGCAATAGGTTGGGTGTGCAGAGAACCCGGGAGAACCCGTGAGGGTGCGGAGTGAGGGGGGCGGACATGTCCATGCCGAAAGGATCGAATACGCCGGTGCCGACGACGGCCCTGCGGGTCGAGGTGGGCTGGCGCGGCGGACCGGGCGTCCCCGACGCCGACGCCTCGGCGCTGCTGCTGGTCGGCGGAAAGGTCCGCTCCGACAGCGACTTCGTGTTCTACAACCAGCCCGCGCACTCCTCCGGCGCGGTCCGCCACGAGGGCAAGCGGGACACGGGCGGCCGGATGACCGACACGCTGCTCGTCGACCTCGCGCGCGTGGAGCCCGCCGTGGAGACGGTGGTGCTCGCCGCCTCCGCCGACGGCGGCACCTTCGGCCAGGTGCCGGAGCTGTCCATCGAGGTCAAGGACGCCGCCCAGGGCAATCTCGTCGCCCGCTTCGACAGTACGGACGCATCGGTCGAAACCGCGTTCGTGCTCGGCGAGTTCTACCGCCGCCAGGGCGCCTGGAAGTTCCGCGCGGTCGGCCAGGGCTACAGCAGCGGCCTGGAGGGGCTGGCCACGGACTTCGGCATCACCGTCGACGAACCGCAGCACGCGGCGCCTCCCGCGGCACCCGCCCAGACGGCTCCGGCCGCACCGGCCCAGGCGGTGCCGCCGGTGACGGCGCCGGTCACCCCGCCTCCGCCCGCCGCGCCTGCCGCCGCGCCCGTCCGGCTCACCAAGGTCACGCTCACCAAGGCCTCCCCGACGGTGTCGCTCACCAAGCAGGGCGGCACCTCGGGCGCGCTGCGGGTGAACCTCAACTGGGAGGTGCGCAAGCAGTTCTCGGGGTGGGGCAGCAAGCTCGGCCGGGCCGTCGCCATGCACTCCGACCTGGACCTCGACCTGTGCGCCCTGTACGAACTCGCCGACGGCAGCAAGGGCGTCGTCCAGGCCCTCGGCAACGCCTTCGGCTCGCTGCACCAGCCGCCGTACATCCACCTCGACGGCGACGACCGCACCGGCGCCGTGGCGACCGGCGAGAACCTGACCGTCAACCTCGACTACAAGGACGCCTTCCGGCGCATCCTCGTCTTCGTCACCATCTACGAGGGCGCCCGCTCCTTCGCCGACCTGCACGCCACGATCACCCTGCAGCCACAGTACGGCGCTCCCGTCGACTTCTCCCTGGACGAGTGCACGATCCCCTCGCCGGTGTGCGCGCTGGCGCTGATCACCAACACCGGCGGCGACCTCATCGTCCAGCGCGAGGCCCGCTACCTGATCCCCGAGCACGGGGTCAGCCCGCAGCGGACCGTCGACCGCGCCTACGGATGGGGCATGAACTGGACGCCCGGACGCAAGTGAGCGAGAGGGAGTGATCAGCTCTCGTCGGGCACGGCGTCCGGGCGCGCGTAGGTGCGGCCCTTCCAGGCCGCGCCGCGCCCCCGGTAGTGCTGCACCGCCGAGTCGACCGTCATCAGGAGATAGAGGAAGGCGGTGAACGGCAGCAGGGGCGCGAGCCACAGGGGCTGCCGGTAGTAACGGAGCATCGGCACGTACGTCCCCGCCATCACCAGCCACGCCGCGGCACCGAGCGCCCCCGCCGCCGTATCGCCGCCGAGCGGTCCGGCGGCCAGGGCCACCGGCGGCACGAGATAGACGACGGCCAGTCCGGCGACCGTGCCGAGCAGCAGCAGCGGGTTGTGCCGCAACTGGGCATAGGCGCTGCGCGAGACCATCCGCCACAGGTCGTGCAGCCGCGGATACGGGCGCACGCTGTCCACCCGGTCGGCCAGCCCCAGCCAGAGCCGGCCCCCGCCGGCGCGCACCGCCCGCGCGAGAGCCACGTCGTCGATGACGGCGTGCCGGATGGCGTCCGGGATCCGCGCCCGCTCGGCGGTCTCGGTGCGCAGCAGCACACAGCCGCCCGCCGCGGCCGCCGTCCGCGCGCCCCGCCGGCCGATCCACCGGAAGGGGTAGAGCTGCGCGAAGAAATAGACGAAGGCGGGTACGACGAGCCGCTCCCAGAAACTCTCCACCCGCAGCCGGGCCATCTGCGAGACCACGTCGAAGCCCCCGGTGCGGGCCGCGGCCACCAGCGTGCGCAGACTGTCCGGGGCGTGCGCGATGTCGGCGTCCGTCAGCAGCAGATATTCGGGGGCACGCGCGCGTGCCTCCCCGATGCCGTGGCGCACCGCCCACAGCTTGCCGGTCCAGCCCGCGGGCGGCTCGCCCGGCGAGACCACGGTCAGCGGCAGCCCGCCCCGCCGCCGCGCGAGCTCCCGCGCCAACTCCCCGGTGCCGTCCGTACTGCCGTCGTCGACGAGGAACACCTCCGCGCGCCCCGGATAGTCCTGCCCGAGCAGCGACGGCAGGCTCACCGGCAGCACCTCGGCCTCGTCGCGGGCCGGTACGACCACACAGACGGACGGCCAGTCGTCGGGGTCGCGGCGGGGCGGCAGTCTGACGTCCGTACGCCAGAAGAAGCCCTGGCCGAGCAGCAGCCACAGCCAGGCGGCGAGGGAACCGGCGGCAGTCCATGCGAGGGCGCTCACCCGCGCAGTGTGCCCCACCGGAGCGGGCGGCGAGGGCACATCGACTATCGTGGCCGGGTGAAGATCGCGCTCATGGACTCAGGAATCGGGCTGTTGGCGGCGACCGCTGCGGTACGGCGCCTCCGCCCCGACGCCGATCTGGTGCTCTCCCTGGACCCCGACGGCATGCCCTGGGGACCGCGCACGACGGAGGACCTCACCGCACGTGCCGTGGCCGTCGCCGAGGCCGCCGCCGCGCACCGGCCCGACGCCCTGATCATCGGCTGCAACACCGCCAGCGTGCACGCGCTGTCCACGCTGCGCGCCCGCCTGGAGCCCGGCATCCCGGTGATCGGCACCGTACCCGCGATCAAGCCCGCCGCGGCCGGCGGCGGCCCGGTCGCGATCTGGGCCACGCCCGCCACCACCGGCAGCCCCTACCAGCGGGGACTCATCCGCGATTTCGCCGACGGGGTGCCGGTCACCGAGGTGCCGTGCTGGGGGCTCGCCGAGGCCGTGGAGCACGCGGACGAGGCGGCGATCGACGCCGCCGTCGCGGCGGCGGCCGAGCTGACGCCGGACGATGTAACGACCGTCGTCCTGGGCTGCACCCATTACGAGCTGGTCGCCGAACGCATCCGCGCGGCCGTACAGCAGCCGGGGCGTCCGCCGCTGGTCCTGCACGGCTCGGCCGGCGCCGTCGCCGCGCAGGCGCTGCGCCGGATCGGCACCCGCCCGGAGCCCGCGACCGCGGCCCGCGGCGAGGTGACGGTGCTGCTCAGCGGACGCGAGGGCGCGCTGCCCGAGCCCGCGCTGGCCTACGAGGAGGGACGGCTGCTCACGCAGGCCGTGCCCGCGCCGGTGGCCGACCCGCGCTGACCGCGCGCAGGCGCCCGAGGGGAGCGCGGGGAGGGGCCCGGGCAGACCAGTCACGCTGTGCGACGGGCTACCCGCGCAGCGAAACCTGAGTAACCTCGAGAGCATGAGGGACCATCCCCGCGATGCCCGCTCCGCGCACCCCGATGTCTGGACCGGCCGGGCCACCAACCGGGTCCAGTGGCTGCTGGCGCTCGTCGGCGCGGCCTGCCTGGCGCTCGGCATCGAGCTGGCCGTCGACTACACCCCGTGGGCGGACGGCATCGCCGCACTGGTGATGGCCTGCGTCGGCTGTATCGCCGCCGGGCTGCTGGTCCTCTTCGGAACCCTGGCCTTCGTGCACGTCGCGCTGCGGGTGGACGAGGAGTGCCTGGAGATCCGCTGCGGCCACATCGGCGTGCCGCGCCGCCGCATCCCCCTCTCCCAGGTGGTGGGCGCGGACTTCGAGCCGCATGTCACCCCACGCCAATGGGGCGGCTGGGGCTATCGCTGGCGCCCAGAGAAGGGCACCGCCGTCGTCGTACGGCGCGGCGAGGGCGTGATCCTTCGGCTGTGGGACGGGCACACCCTCACGGTCACGGTGGACGACGCGGAGTCGGCCGTACGGGTGATCAGGGACCGCCTGATCCCTCGCGCGCCGGGACCGGCCCGCTGACCTGAACGGTTCCGGGCGGCCGGATCACGGCTGCCCCCGCTCCTCGGCCTGCGGCCGCGCCGTGGCCAGCCCCGCCAGCAGGCCCGCGCCCGCCGACACCGCGGTGAAGCTCAGGGCGTTGCCGACCGCGGAGATCGCCGCCAGCGCGGTGAGCGCGGCGCCCGCGGTCAGCGCGACCGGCGTGGGGCGCGCGGTGCGCCACAGCGTGTAGAGCATCCAGCAGAACACCGCCGCCAGCAGGAGCGCCCCGATCAAGCCTTGCTCCGCCGCCTGCTGCAACGGCGCGGAGTGCGGCTTGCCGTCGGACAGCGGTGACGCGGCCACGGCCTGGCTCCGCTCCCCGAACCGCCCCGGCCCCACGCCGAGCGCGGCGTCCCCACGCGCGAGGGCGAGCGCGTCCCGCCACAGCTCGACCCGGTGCCGGGTCAGCGGACCCTCCAGGGACGTGGACAGCCCGGACGGCAGCACCCGCCCGGCGACCGCCCAGGCCGCGCCGGTCACCAGGACCGCGACCAGCGCCAGCCCCGCGACGGCCGGCCCCCGGTGCCGGATCCGGCCGGCGGCGAGCGAGGCCAGCAGTACCGCCGTACAGACGACGGCCCCGGCCGTCGAGCCCCGGACGGCCGCGGTCACCGCCATGCCGGCGGCCAGCGCGCCGAGCGCCAGCCGCAGCAGGGCGGCGCGGGCCGACCAGGCGGCGCAGCAGGCCGCCCCGGTGGCCAGCGCCAGCAGTGCCGCGGTGGCCCCGGCGTGTCCGAGCGGGGCACCGGGCTGCGGTCCCGGGGCGAGGTGCGGTATGGCGAGGGTCAGACCGAGGCCGGCCAGGGCCCCGGCGCAGGGTGCGGCGACCGGCAGCAGCGATCCGCAGATCCGCCCGGCGGCGTGTCCGGCCGCCACGGCGAGCACCGCCAGCAGCACGCCCTCGGGCCGACCGCCGTGCGCCGCCGCCGTGATCAGGGACCAGGCGGCGCAGGCCCCGAGCACGGCCACGCCCGCCGCATCAGAAACGTTTCGTCTCTCGCCGTCCGCGTCCTGCCCGGCCACAGACGTCATCCCCGTGGACCCCACGACCCCACCCGTCCCCCGAAACCGGTCCCCCGACCTGTGACGGACCCCGTCGCCGCCCGCGTCCCCGCCGGGCGGCTCAAGGCTCCGGCACACCGTAACGGCTGATGGGCGGTTTGTGGATGAGTCGGGGGGAGATGTGCGGAAACGATGCGGCAGCGGTCTGCGCGGGGCCCGTCGCGGCAGCGTGCGGCGCACCCCGGGCCCCGTGGACCGCGCTGTCGGCGCCGGGGGAGCCCGCCGTAGACTCCCGGAGTGACCGTCACCGCAACCACCGTGGGCGAGTCGGACGCCGTCCAGCCGCGAACCTCGCCCGCCTCGCGCGGCGCGTGGCTGCCGCGCCTCGTCCCGGCCGCCACCGCGGCGCTCTCCGGAGTGCTGCTCTACGTCAGTTTTCCGCCCCGCACCCTGTGGTGGCTGGCCCTGCCGGCCTTCGCCGCCTTCGGCTGGGTGCTGCGCGGCCGCGGCGTGAAGGCGGGTCTCGGCCTCGGCTATCTCTTCGGCCTCGGCTTCCTGCTGCCGCTGCTGGTGTGGACCGGCGTGGAGGTCGGGCCCGGGCCCTGGCTCGCCCTGGTCGCGATCGAGGCGCTGTTCGTCGCCCTGGTCGGCGCGGGTGTCGCCGCGGTGTCACGGCTGCCCGCGTGGCCGGTGTGGGCGGCGGCGGTGTGGATCGCGGGTGAGGCGGCACGCGCGCGTGTGCCGTTCCACGGCTTCCCCTGGGGCAAGATCGCCTTCGGCCAGGCCGACGGCGTCTTCCTGCCGCTCGCCGCCGTCGGCGGCACTCCCGTGCTCGGTTTCGCGGTCGTCCTGTGCGGTTTCGGTCTCCACGAGGTGGTCCGCCTCGCGGTGGACGCCCGCCGCGATCGCGCGGTCCGGCGGTCCGCCGCGGTGACGGCGCTGCTCAGCCTGGCCCTGCCACCGCTCGCGGCCCTCGCCGCCCTGCCCCTGGTGAGCGACAAGGCCGAGAACGGCACCGCCACGGTCGCCGTCATCCAGGGAAACGTGCCCCGCGCGGGCCTCGACTTCAACGCCCAGCGGCGGGCCGTACTCGACTACCACGCGCGCGAGACGGAGCGGCTGGCCGCCGAGGTGAAGGCCGGGAAGGCCGCCCAGCCGGACTTCGTGCTCTGGCCCGAGAACTCCTCCGACATCGACCCCTTCGCCAACGCCGACGCCCGCGCGGTGATCGACGGCGCCGCGAAGGCCATCGGCGCGCCCATCTCCGTCGGCGGCGTCGTCGAACGCGACGGCAGGCTGCTGAACGAGCAGATCCTCTGGGACCCCGAGCAGGGGCCCGTCGACACCTACGACAAGCGGCAGATCCAGCCGTTCGGCGAGTATCTGCCGCTGCGCTCGCTGCTCGACGCGATCAACGAGAACTGGACCAGCATGGTCCGCCAGGACTTCAGCCGGGGCGGCGAGCCGGGCGTCTTCACCCTCGACGGCACCAAGGTCGGCCTCGCCACCTGCTATGAGGCCGCCTTCGACTGGGCCGTGCGGGACACCGTCACGAACGGCGCGCAGATGATCTCCGTGCCGAGCAATAACGCCACCTTCGACCGCAGTGAGATGACCTACCAGCAGCTCGCCATGTCGCGGATCCGCGCGGTCGAGCACAGCCGGACCGTCACCGTGCCGGTCACCAGCGGCGTCAGCGCGATCATCCTGCCGGACGGCACGATCACCCAGAAGACCGGCATGTTCGTCGCCGACTCCCTGGTCCAGGAGGTGCCGCTGCGCTCCTCCGAGACCCCCGCCACCCGGCTCGGCATCCTGCCGGAGATCGCCCTGCTGCTGGTCGCCGCGGGCGGCCTCGGCTGGGCCGTCGCCGTGGCCGCGCGCGGGCGACGCGCGGGTGACGTGTAGCCGTACGACCGCCGTACGCCCCGGAAGTCGGCCGGGGGTCCATGGCATGGCCCGTTAGGGTCGGGCCCATGGCTACTCCTGACTTCATCCGCGACCTGCGGGCCTCCGCCGGACACCAGCTGCTGTGGCTCCCCGGAGTCACCGCGATCGTCTTCGACGACGACGGCAGAGTGCTGCTCAACCGCCGCACCGACACCCGCAAGTGGTCGGTGATCGGCGGCATCCCGGACCCCGGCGAGCAGCCCGCGGTCTGCGCGGTGCGGGAGGTCTACGAGGAGACCGGTGTGCACTGCGTCCCCGAGCGGGTCGTCCTCGTCCAGGCGCTGGACCCGGTCACCTACGGCAACGGGGACACGTGTCAGTACATGGACATCACCCTGCGCTGCCGTGCGGTCGGCGGTGAGGCCCGGGTCAACGACGACGAGTCGCTGGAGGTCGGCTGGTTCGAGGTGGACGCGCTGCCGGAGCTCAACGAGTTCGGGCTGTTGCGGATCAAGCAGGCTCTGTCGGACGCACCCACGTGGTTCGAGCCTATGACCTCGGAATGAAGTGTGGTGGGTGACCACATGGGGCGGGGGACGGGCGCTGCCTAGGGTCGAGACATGACCCCGCCCCGTGACCTGCCCGGCCCGCCCGGGCCCTCCGCCCCCTCGCTCGACCTGGGCGGCCGCACCGCCCTCGTCACCGGCGCCGCCGGCGGCATCGGCCGCGCCTGTGCGCTGCGGCTCGCGGCCGCCGGAGCCAAGGTCAGAGCGGTCGACCGGGACGACGCCGGACTGGCGGCGCTCACCGAACAGGCCGCGGGCCTGGCCGGGACCGTCGAACCGCATGTCCTCGATCTCACCGACCTGGACGCCGCCGAACAGGTCGCCGCGGGCACCGACGTCCTCGTCAACAACGCCGGACTGCAACTCGTGCGGCCCCTGGAGGAGTTCCCGCCCGACGTCTTCCACACCGTCCTCACCGTGATGCTGGAGGCGCCGTTCCGGCTGATCCGCGGTGCCCTGCCGCACATGTACGGGCAGGGCTGGGGCCGGATCGTGAACATCTCCTCCGTGCACGGGCTGCGTGCCTCGCCGTACAAGTCGGCGTACGTGGCCGCCAAGCACGGCCTGGAGGGCCTCTCCAAGACCGCCGCCCTCGAAGGCGCGTCGCACGGCGTCACGTCGAACTGCGTGAACCCGGGTTACGTCCGCACCCCTCTGGTCGAGCGGCAGCTCGCCGACCAGGCCCGGGCGCACGGCATCCCGCGGGAGCGCGTCCTGTCCGAGGTGCTGCTCCAGGACACCGCCGTGAAGCGGCTCATCGAACCGGAGGAGGTCGCGGAGGCGGTGGCGTACCTGTGCGCGCCGCAGGCGTCGTTCGTCACCGGCACCTCGCTGGTCCTCGACGGCGGCTGGACGGCGCACTGAGCCCCGCGGTGCGATCCGGAGTTGTCCACAGGGCTGCCGGGGCGCCCGCGTCATGGTGAATCCTGTGAGCATGTCCCGTGATCACGTGCAGTCCGCTCCGGAGGCGCCGGGCGCCGGTGTCGAGATGCCGGGCGCCGGTGCCGAGATGCCGGGCGCCGGTGTCGAGGCGCCGTTCCTGGAGCTGCTGGCGCGCGGCGCCTCCGCCGACGCCTACGAACAGCCGGTGCTGCTCGCCCGCGCCGAGGGCAGGCCGGGCGAGCGGATCGCCGCGCTGGAGCGCGCCAAGCTGCTCGCGCTGCGGGTGCGCGCGGAGCTGGAGGGGCGGCGCCGCCGCGAGGCCGAGCTGTCGGCGCTGTTCGAGACCGCTCACGACCTCGCCGGACTGCGCGACCTGGACGCCGTCCTCCAGGCGATCGTGCAGCGAGCCCGCTCCCTGCTCGGCACCGACGTCGCCTATCTCAGCCTCAACGACCCGGCCCGCGGCGACACCTACATGCGGGTCACCGAGGGCTCGGTCGCGGCCCGCTTCCAGCAGCTGCGGCTCGGCATGGGGGAGGGGCTGGGCGGCCTCGTCGCCCAGACGGCCCGGCCGTACGTCACCGACGACTACTTCCAGGACGACCGCTTCCAGCACACCACCACCATCGACGCGGGCGTGCGCGACGAGGGACTGGTGGCCATCCTCGGCGTCCCGCTGATGCTGGGCCACCATGTCATCGGAGTGCTCTTCGCCGCCGACCGCCGCGCCCGGGTCTTCGAACGCGAGCAGATAGCGCTGCTCGGCTCCTTCGCCGCGCTGGCCGCGGCCGCCATCGACACCGCCAACCTGCTGACCGAGACCCGCTCGGCCCTCGCGGGACTGGAACGCGCCAACGAGATCATCCAGGACCGCAGCGCCGTCATCGAACGCGCCTCCGAGGTGCACGACCGCCTCGCCGAACTCGTGCTGCGCGGCGGCGGGGTGCACGACGTGGCCGCCGCGGTCTCCGAAGTCCTCGACGGCACGGTCGAGTTCACCGAGGCCGCGAACGCCCCGGCTCGCGCTCTGGACGAGTCCCGCGCCGAAGGACACGCGGTGCGGCACGAGGACGACTGGATCGCGGCCGTCGCCGCCGGCGGCGAACTCCTCGGCGCGCTGGTGCTGCGCGGCCATCCCGGCCTCGACCCGGTCGACCAGCGCACTCTGGAGCGCGCCGCGATGGTCACCTCCCTGCTGCTCCTCGCCCGCCGCTCCGCCGCCGAGGCCGAACAGCGGGTGCGGGGCGAACTCCTGGACGACCTGCTGGACGTCCGCGACCGCGACCCGCGGCTGCTGCGCGAGCGCGCCGCCCGGCTGCACGCCGACCTCGACGCCACCCACGTCCTGCTGGCCGCCCGGCTCGACGGCCCCGCCGCCGACGCCGACCAGGAGGCCGCCGCCCGGCGCCGCCTGTGGTCGGCCGCCTCCCACCTCGCCGCGACCCGGCAGGGACTGGCCGCCGCCCGCGACGGCGGCACCGTCCTGCTGCTGCCCCTCGCCCCCGGCGACAGCGCCACCGAGCTGGCCCGGCGCACCGCCCGCCACCTCGGCACGGCCGTCCACGAGGCGGTCACCGTCGGCGCCTCCCCGCCGGTGCGGGACCTCGCCGCCCACCCGGACGGCGTGGCCGGGGCGTACGCGGAGGCCCGCCGCTGCCTCGACGCCCTGCGCCTGCTCGGCCGCAGCGGAGACGGCGCGGCCGCCGACGACTTCGGCTTCCTCGGCCTGCTGCTGGCCGGCGACCGGGACGTGACCGGCTTCGTCGACCGCACCATCGGCCAGGTGGTCGCGTACGACGAGAGACGCGGCACCGAACTGCTGCGCACCCTCGACGCCTACTTCGCCTGCGGCATGAGCCCCGCCCGGACCAAGGACGAGCTGCACGTGCACGTCAACACCGTCGCCCAGCGCCTGGAACGCGTCGGCCGCCTGCTGGGCGACGACTGGCAGACGCCATCGCGCGCGCTGGAAATCCAGCTCGCCCTGCGCCTGCACCGGCTGTCGGCACCGGAACGCCACTGACCGCGGCCCCCGTGCGTACGAGGCGTACGCGTACGAGGACCGCGGTCGGTCGGCGCTGCTCAGACGGTGTGCGCGTCCTGGGCCCGCGCCTTCTCGGACGGGGCACCCGCGGTGGGCTCGATGTCGGCCAGGTCGCGGTGGCGGGTCTCCTTGGCCACCCCCACGGCGACGATCGTGAGGAGCGCGGCGGCGATCACGTACAGGGCGATCCACGTGGAGCTGCCGGTCTCGTTCAGCAGGGCGGTGGCGATCAGCGGAGCGGGCGCCCCGGCCGCGACCGAGGAGAACTGGGCGCCGATGGAGGCACCCGAGTAGCGCATCCGGGTCGCGAACATCTCGGAGAAGAAGGCGGCCTGAGGGGCGTACATCGCGCCGTGCAGCACCAGCCCCACGGTCACCGCGAGGAGCAGGCTGCCGAAGTCGCCGGTGTCCACGAGCGCGAAGAACGGGAACATCCACAGCCCGACCCCGGCCGCGCCCACCAGATAGACGGGACGTCGCCCGACCCGGTCCGAGAGCGCGCCCCAGAGCGGAATGACCGCGAAGTGCACGGCGGAGGCGATCAGCACCGCGTTGAGCGCGGTCTGCTTGGAGACGTCGGCCGCGGTGGTGGCGTAGACGAGGATGAAGGCGGTGATGACGTAGTAGCTGATGTTCTCCGCCATGCGCGCGCCCATCGCGACGAGCACGTCCCGCCAGTGGTGCCGCAGCACGGACACCAGCGGCAGCTTCTCGGCGTCCGTCGCCCGCTCCGCCTTGCGCGCCTCGGCCTGCGCCAGCGCCTGCCGGAACACGGGCGACTCGTCGACGGACAGCCGGATCCACAGCCCGACGATCACCAGCACACCGGAGAGCAGGAACGGGATCCGCCAGCCCCACGTGGTGAACGCGCTGTCCGACAGCAGGGCCGTCAGCAGCGACAGCACACCGGTGGCGAGCAACTGCCCGGCCGGCGCGCCCGTCTGCGGCCACGAGGCCCAGAACCCGCGCCGCCGCGCGTCCCCGTGCTCCGACACCAGCAGCACGGCCCCGCCCCACTCACCGCCGAGCGCGAACCCCTGCACCAGCCGGAGCACGGTCAGCAGCACCGGCGCGGCGGTCCCGATCGTCGCGTGCGTCGGCAGCAGTCCGATCGCGAAGGTCGCCCCGCCCATCATCAGCAGACTCAGCACCAGCAGCTTCTTGCGCCCGAGCCGGTCGCCGTAATGCCCGAACACCAGCGCACCCAGCGGGCGCGCCGCGAATCCCACCGCGTACGTCAGGAACGACAGCAGCGTGCCGACCAGCGGGTCGGACTCCGGGAAGAACAACTGGTTGAAGACGAGCGCGGCCGCGGAGCCGTACAGGAAGAAGTCGTACCACTCGATGGTGGTGCCGATGAGGCTGGCGGCGACGATGCGCTTGAGGTTGGACGGGGCTGGGGGAGCGGTCGCGGGCGACGACATCGGCACCACTTCCTGACGTTCGACGGGGACGTTTTGCGTGTCGCCACACCGTAGGAACCGGCAGGTCAGAGGCGTATGTGGTGGGACACCATAGTTCGGAGGCGAGCTATGCGCGCGGTCCCCATGCTGGCTCGTCGAAGGGCGCTTCGGCGACTCGGAAGGGGTCGGGATGAGGGGTGTCCGTCATGCGCAATTCAGCATGATTTGACGGCGGAGTGCTGAGCCCCGTGCTGGTTCGGTGCTGACTGAAAGCCCACGTCATCACCCGTCTTCACCTGTCCCGTGCTGACTTGGTGCTGACTGGGCTGCGTTGAATTGGGGGTGCAGGCGCTTGGCCGTATGACCTGTTCTTTGGTTCCGGCGAAGGCTGATGCGCGTGGCCCTCGTCGCTCCTGGTCTGACGCGGGGTCGCGGTCCATCCCTCCGGGCCCACTGTTCAGGCGACGGCGCACGATCGCGGAGGACCTGCACGGTCGGTACGGGTCGTCAACACCGGTATGTGCAGACCGAGCCTCCGTCGGAGCTTGGTGCGGCCTCGGTCTTGACAGGAGGCCGCTGCGGGGCTTCCCTGTTCATGTTGCGTATCACGCTACTGTTGTGTGATGCGCAACCATGGCCATGGTATGGCTCTGCCGTCCCTACACCGCGGAGTAGCGCTACAGATGACTCGCAAGCCACCTGCTGAGGACCCCGGCGACGCCCGTCTGCGGATCGGCCCTCCCAAGGAGTACGCCGCCGGCATCCCCGCGGTCACCTCCTCGCTGCGGCACGCCGGCGAACAGATGGGGGCCCGCCGCAGCCTGCTCACCCTGCTGCGGGTCAATCAGAAGGAGGGCTTCGACTGTCCCGGCTGCGCCTGGCCCGAACCGGAACACCGGCACAAGGCGGAGTTCTGCGAGAACGGGGCCAAGGCCGTGGCCGAGGAGGCCACCGTACGCCGGGTCACCCCGGGCTTCTTCGCCGAGCACACCCTGGAGGATCTGCTCCCGCGCAGCGACTACTGGCTCGGGCAGCAAGGACGCCTCACCCACCCGATGTACCGCCCGGCCGGTGCCGACCGCTACCGGCCGATCTCCTGGGACGACGCGTTCGCCGTGATCGCCCGCGAACTCGGCGCGCTCGACCATCCCGACGAGGCCGCCTTCTACACCTCCGGACGGGCGAGCAACGAGGCCGCGTTCCTCTATCAGCTGTTCGTGCGGGGCTTCGGCACCAACAATCTGCCGGACTGCTCCAATATGTGCCACGAGTCCAGCGGTTCGGCGCTGACGGAGACCATCGGCATCGGCAAGGGGAGCGTCAGCCTGGAGGACCTGTACGAGGCCGATCTCATCCTCGTGGTCGGCCAGAACCCCGGCACCAACCACCCCCGGATGCTCTCCGCGCTGGAGGAGGCCAAGCGGCGGGGTGCTCGCGTGATCGCGGTCAACCCCCTGCCCGAGGCCGGGCTGCTCCGGTTCAAGAACCCTCAGAAGCCCTCCGGTGTCATCGGCGGCGGTACGAAGCTGGCGGACCGGTTCCTGCAGATCAGGCTGGGCGGAGACCAGGCGCTCTTCCAGGCCTTCAACCGCATGCTGCTGGAGGCGGAGGACGAGGCGCCCGGCAGCTGCCTGGACAGGTCCTTCATCGAGCGGTACACGCATGGCTTCGAGGAGTTCGCCGAGCACGCCCGCAAGGTGTCGTGGGACGAGATCCTTCAGGCCACCGGGCTGCCCGAGGAGGAGATCCGGGCCGCGTTCCGGCAGGTGCTGGCCGCCGAGAAGATCGTCGTCTGCTGGGCGATGGGGCTCACCCAGCACCAGCACTCCGTGCCCACCATCCGGGACGTCGTCAACTTCCTTCTGCTGCGCGGCAACATCGGCCGCCCCGGCGCCGGTCTGTGCCCGGTGCGCGGCCACTCCAACGTGCAGGGCGACCGCACGATGGGCATCTACGAGAAGCCGGACGGCGCCTTCCTGGACCGGCTCGGCGCGGAGTTCGCCTTCACGCCCCCGCGGCACCACGGTCACGACGCGGTCGACAGCATCCGCGCCATGCGCGACGGGGACGTAAAAGTCTTCGTCGCGTTGGGCGGCAACTTCGTCGCCGCGGCCCCCGACACCGACTTGACCGAGCGGGCGTTGCGCAACTGCCGCCTCACGGTCCAGATCTCGACGAAGCTCAACCGCTCCCATGTCATCACCGGGGAGCAGGCCCTCATCCTGCCGTGCCTCGGCCGCACCGAAGCGGACCTGCGGCCGAGCGGGCCCCAGCTGGTCACGGTGGAGGACTCCATGGGCATGGTGCACCTCTCGCGGGGGCGGCTCGCGCCCGCGTCCGAGCACCTGCTGAGCGAGGTCGCGATCATCTGCCGGATGGCGAGGGCCGCCCTCGGGGACGCAGGCCCGCAGGTGCCGTGGGAGGACTTCGAGGCGGACTACGACCGAATCCGTGACCGCATCGAGCGCGTGATCCCCGGCTTCGAGGACTTCAACACGCGGGTGCGGCGGCCGGGCGGCTTCGCGCTGCCCCACCCGCCCCGCGACGAACGCCGGTTCACGACCGCGACGGGCCTGGCCAATTTCACCGTCAATCCGCTGGAGAGCCCGAAGGTCCCGCCGGGCCGGCTGCTGCTGCAGACGCTGCGCTCCCACGACCAGTACAACACGACCATCTACGGCTTGGACGACCGCTACCGCGGCATCCACCAGGGCCGACGGGTCCTGTTTGTGCACCCCGACGACCTCACCGAGCGAGGTCTGGCCGACGGGGACCTCGTCGACCTTGTCAGCGAGTACGGGGACGGCGTGGAGCGCCGGGCGCATGCCTTCCGAGTGGTGCCGTACCCGACCCCCCGGGGCTGCTGCGCCGCCTATTTCCCGGAGACCAACGTCCTCGTACCCCTGGACTCCACGGCGGCCATCAGCAACACACCCACGTCGAAGTCCATCGTCGTCCGGTTGGAACCCGTGTCCGCCGACGCGTAGCCCAGTGGCCGACCGGTGGGTGGGAACCGCCGCGCCGTTCGTCCATTCCCGTCCGGAGAGGTGGTGACCGATGAGTGGAAGCCCGTACGACCTCGCCCCGCTGGCCCGCTTCGGTGGACTCCTCGCCACCGACCTCCGGGACGTGACCAGCGATCCCGCGGCCCTGGACTCCACCGGGTTCTGGGCCGTGGTCGCCGATTTCGAGGGGCGCCTGGTCTGCGCGCGCTTCGGTGACGTGCGCCGGGCGCCCGTGCCCGCCGTCGAGCCCGGCGCGTGGCGCGGGCCGGACCGGGACGCCTGGACGTCCTCCCTCGACCGGGCCGCCTTCACCGCCGGGGTCCGGCGCATCCGCGAGCACATCGCGGCCGGCGAGGTGTACCAGGCCAACCTGTGCCGTGTCCTGTCCGCGCCGCTGCCCGACCCGGAGCGCGCCGACGTCGACGCCCTCACCGCCTTGCTGGCGCGCGGCAACCCCGCGCCGTATGCCGGCACCGTGCGCCTCCCCGCACACGGTGTGGAGATCGCCACGGCCTCGCCCGAGCTCTACCTCCGCCGGGACAGCCGTACGGTCGAGTCCGGCCCCATCAAGGGCACCGGGCGCACCGCCGAGGACCTCCTCGACAAGGACCACGCCGAGAACGTCATGATCGTGGACCTGGTCCGCAACGACCTGGGACGGGTCTGCGCCATCGGCTCCGTGACCGTCCCCGACCTGTGTGCCGTCGAGGCACACCCCGGCCTGGTGCACCTGGTGTCCACCGTGCGGGGCGAGCTCGCCGAACACGCCGGATGGCCGGAGCTGCTCGTCGGCACCTTCCCACCCGGGTCCGTCACGGGAGCCCCCAAAGCCAGCGCGCTGCGCATCATCGCGGCGCTGGAGACGGCGCCCCGCGGCCCGTACTGCGGCGGCGTGGGCTGGGTCGACGCCGACCGCGGCACGGGTCAACTCGCCGTGGGCATCCGCACGTTCTGGATCGACCGCACCGCTCCTGGCGGTCCGTTACTGCGCTTCGGTACCGGGGCCGGGATCACCTGGGACTCCGATCCCGAGCGTGAGTGGGCCGAGACCCGGCTGAAAGCGCGGCGGCTGCTCACGGTGGCGTCGGGTGCGTACCGGCGCGGTGTGCGCAGGCCCTTCCGCGCGGGCATCTGACGGTTCGGCCGGTCGGCGTCGCCGCGCGCGGCCATCCGCGTGACGGGTCGGTTGCGGTCGGACAACTCAGCACGTCCGACCCCTTGACAGCCCTCCCCGAGGCCCAGAGGGTTGTTGCCCATAGTGAAGGCCGATGCATTATTCGCAACGACGCGCCATGGCGGCCGCTCCGCCTCCCCATCTCTCGTCGTTCTCCCATCCGCTCCGGCATGCCGGGTCAGGCGGAATCACCGACGAGTTCCCCCGTCGTCGTCCGCGACAAAGACTCCACTGCCGTCTGTGGAAAGGACGAGCTGATGAACAAAACCCGCGAGAGGGATGGTAGCCGCAGCCATCCCGTCGAAGCGGATCTGCCAGGGAGCCCGGCGACATCCGCCGGCCCTCGGACCGACCTGATCGTCTTCGGAGTCGCCGCGGCCCTCACCCTCGCCTTCGTCGTATGGGGAGCCACCGCGACCGACACGCTGGAGAGCGTGTCGGGGAAGCTGCTGGACGGGACCATCAGAAACGGCGGCTGGGCCTTCGTCCTCGCCGCCTCCGGCTTCGTCGTCTTCGCCCTCTGGCTGGCGATGAGCAAGTACGGGCGGATCACGCTGGGCAAGGAGGGTGAGCAGCCCGAGTTCCGCACGGTCTCGTGGATCGCGATGATGTTCAGTGCGGGCATGGGTATCGGTCTGATGTTCTACGGCGTGAGCGAACCGCTGTCCCACTTCGTCACGCCACCGCCGGGCACCGACCCGGCCGACGCCAACGAGGCCATGGAGACCGCCATGGCCACCACGCTCTTCCACTGGACGCTCCACCCGTGGGCGATGTACGCGGTCGTGGGCCTGGCCATCGCCTACAGCACCTTCCGGCGTGGACGCCGACAGCTGATCAGTGCCGTGTTCACCCCGCTGATCGGTGAGAAGCGGGCGAACGGCTGGGGCGGCCGGGTCATCGACATCCTCGCCATCTTCGCCACCCTGTTCGGCTCCGCGGCCTCCCTGGGGCTGGGCGCCCTGCAGATCGGCAGCGGACTCACCGGACTGGGTTGGCTGGGATCCGCCGGCACCGGCCTGCTGGTCGCCGTGATCGCGGTGCTGACCGTGGCGTTCGTCGCCTCGGCGGTGTCCGGGATCGCCAAGGGCATCCAGTGGCTGTCCAACATCAACATGGTGCTGGCGGTGACCCTGGCGGTCTTCGTGTTCCTCGTCGGGCCGACCATCTTCATCCTCGACCTGCTGCCCACCTCCATCGGCGCCTACCTCGGCGACCTGACCCAGATGGCGGGGCGTACCGAGGCGTCGAGCGGTGAGGGAGTCGCCGACTGGCTGGCCGGCTGGACGGTCTTCTACTGGGCCTGGTGGATCTCCTGGACGCCCTTCGTCGGCATGTTCATCGCGCGCATCAGCCGCGGCCGGACCATCCGGCAGTTCGTGGGCGGAGTCATCCTCGTGCCCAGCACCGTCAGCCTGCTGTGGTTCGCGATCTTCGGAGGCTCGGCGATGCACCTGCAGGACGAGAAGCGCCTCAGCGACGCCTCGACCGCCCAGGGGCAGCTCTTCGACGTGCTCCAGCAGTACCCGATCGCCACGGTGACCAGCGTGGTCGTGATGATCCTCGTCGGGATCTTCTTCGTCTCCGGCGCGGACGCCGCCTCGATCGTGATGGGGACGCTCTCGCAGCGCGGATCCCTGGAACCGACCCGGGGCATCGTCGTCTTCTGGGGCGTGCTGACCGGAGCGGTCGCCGCGATCATGCTGCTCATCGGCGGCGGCAAGGGTGACGCGCTCACCGGGCTGCAGAACCTCACCATTCTCGCCGCGGCACCCTTCACCCTGGTGATGATCGGTCTGTGTATCGCGCTCACCCGCGATCTGCGCCAGGACCCGCTCATCATCCGCAGGAGCAAGGGCAAGGAAGCCATCGAGACGGCCGTCATCGCCGGCCACGAGAAGTACGACGGCGACTTCGAACTCCGCATCGGTCCCTGCACGTCCACCGGCGGCACGGAATCCGCGCAGTCCCAGCCGTCCGAGCAGTCCACGCAAGCCACGCAGTCCACCTCCGCCTCCGCTCTCTGAGAGCGGCGGCACCCGCGCCCGGCGGGATCGTGGAACCGCCCTGTGCGGTCACGACCCCGCCGGGCGTTCGCGCTGCCGTGCGGGGATCCCGGCCAGCCGGGAGAACCCTCGTCGCGCTCCTTGACCCCGGGTCGGCGCTCAACGATGCTGTGTTGCGACACGTGAGATGTGTGCCGTAATGAGCAACATCTGATTCAAGTCTCGACCAGTCGAGGAGTGGCCATGACGCACCAGGTCCGTGCTGTCGTCGCGCGGGGCAAGGGCGCCCCCGTCAGCCTGGAGACGATCATCGTGCCCGACCCGGGTCCGGGTGAGGCGCTGGTGAAGATCGAGGCCTGCGGGGTCTGCCACACCGATCTGCACTATCGTGAGGGCGGCATCAACGACGACTTCCCGTTCCTGCTGGGCCACGAGGCCGCGGGTGTCGTGGAGTCGGTGGGGGAGGGCGTCACCGATGTCGCGCCCGGAGATTTCGTCATCCTCAACTGGCGTGCGGTGTGCGGTCAGTGCCGGGCCTGTCTGCGCGGACGGCCGTGGTACTGCTTCAACACGCACAACGCCAAGCAGAAGATGACCCTGCTGGACGGCACCGAGCTCTCGCCGGCGCTGGGTATCGGCGCCTTTGCGGAGAAGACGCTGGTCGCGGCCGGGCAGTGCACCAAGGTCGACGCCACCGCGTCGGCGGCCGCCGCCGGTCTGCTGGGGTGTGGCGTGATGGCGGGCATCGGCGCGGCCATCAACACCGGGAGTGTCGGCCGGGGTGACTCGGTCGCCGTCATCGGCTGCGGCGGTGTCGGGGCCGCGGCGATCGCCGGGGCGAACCTGGCGGGCGCGGCCAAGGTCATCGCGGTGGACATCGACGACCGCAAGCTGGAGACGGCCGAGAAGCTCGGCGCGACCCACACCGTCAACTCCAGGAACGCCGACGCCGTCGAGGCGATCCGCGCGCTGACCGGCGGTTTCGGTGCCGACGTGGTGATCGAGGCGGTGGGCCGCCCGGAGACGTACAAGCAGGCCTTCTATGCCCGCGACCTCGCCGGCACGGTCGTCCTGGTCGGCGTACCGACCCCGGAGATGAAGCTGGAACTGCCGCTGCTGGACGTCTTCGGCCGTGGTGGGTCCCTGAAGTCTTCCTGGTACGGCGACTGCCTGCCGAGCCGCGACTTCCCGATGCTCATCGACCTCTATCTTCAGGGCCGGCTGGACCTGGACGCCTTCGTCACGGAGACCATCACGCTGGACGAGGTCGAGAAGGCCTTCGAGCGGATGCACCACGGCGACGTGCTGCGCTCGGTGGTGGTCCTCTGATGGCCGCCCGCATCGAACACCTCGTCACCTCGGGCACGTTCTCGCTGGACGGCGGCACCTGGGACGTCGACAACAACGTGTGGATCGTCGGCGACGACCACGAGGCGATCGTCATCGACGCCGCCCATGACGCCGAGGCCATCGCCCGGGCCGTCGGCGACCGGCGCCTCACTGCGATCGTGTGCACCCACGCGCACAACGACCACATCGACGCCGCGCCCGAACTCGCGGCGCGCACGGGTGCCCCCGTCCTCCTCCACCCGGACGACCTGCCGCTGTGGAAGCAGACCCACCCCGACCGGGTGCCGGACGCCGAACTGACCGACGGCCAGGGCCTCACGGTGGCCGGTGTCGAGCTGACCGTGCTGCACACCCCCGGGCACGCCCCGGGTGCGGTCTGCCTGCACGCGCCGGCCCTGACGGCGCTCTTCAGCGGCGACACGCTCTTCGCGGGCGGGCCGGGGGCGACGGGGCGGTCGTACAGCCACTTCCCGACCATCGTCGAGTCGATCCGGGACCGGCTGCTGACGCTGCCGGGAGAGACCGTCGTGCACACTGGGCACGGGGAGACGACCACCGTCGCCGCCGAGGCCCCGCACCTCCAGGAGTGGATCGACCGCGGCTTCTGACGCCCACCGGCGACCCTCGACACGCCCGCCCTCGGCTCGCGGCCATTCGCGAGCCGATGTGGCGGGCTGTTGTTGTTCTATGTGAGTTGAGTTCTATATGGCGCAACCAAAGCCCAAGGCTCAGAGCGGCTCTGAATGCCTTGACAGGGGTTCAGGACGACCTCAGACTGATGTTGCGCTTACCGCAATCCGTTTCGTTATACGCACCGAGGTGTCATGATGATTCCCGCGTGCCGTCTCGAGGATCTACCCCGAGGCGAGGCCCACCGGCTCGACATCGATCCGCCGGTCTCGGTGTTCCACACCGACGACGGCGAGCTCTTCGCCATCGACGACACGTGCACCCACCAGGACGCGTCGCTCGCCGACGGCTGGCTGGAGGGCTGCGAGGTGGAATGCCCGCTGCATGCTTCGAAGTTCGACCTGAGGACCGGTGCGGTGGACGCCCCGCCGGCCAAGCTCCCGGTGCGGACGCACGAGGTCGTCGTCGAGGACGGCATGATCTACGTCCGGCTGTCCACCGACGCGCCCAACCTGCCGCCCTGCATCTCGGCCCGGCTCGCCGGGGGTCCCGCGTGAGGACCGTCGCCGTGGTCGGCGCCTCACTGGCGGGCCTGTCGGCGGCGCGCTCGCTGCGGAAGCAGGGCTACGACGGGCGGCTCGTCCTCATCGGAGACGAGCTCCACCGCCCGTACGACAGGCCCCCGCTGTCCAAGGAGTTCCTGTCCGGCACTCTCGGTGAGGCCGAACTCGCCCTGGAGACGGACGACGAGGACCTCGGGGCGGAGTGGCTGCTCGGCGTCCGCGCCGCCGGACTCGACCACGCGCGGCGTGCCGTCCGGCTCGGCGACGGACGGGAGGTGCCGGCCGACGGGGTCGTCATCGCGACCGGCGCCGCGGCGCGCACCCTCCCAGGGGCCGAGGGCCTGGCCGGAGTGCACACGCTGCGCACTCTGGACGACGCCCGCGCTCTGCGGGACGAACTGGCCCGCGGCGGACGCCTGGTGGTGATCGGCGGAGGCTTCATCGGAGCCGAGGTCGCCTCCACCGCATACGCCCTCGGACTCGACGTGACCGTCGTGGAGACGGCCCCGACACCGCTCGCCGGACCGCTCGGCGAGACCATGGGCGCCGTCGTCTCCGCCCTCCACGCCGACCACGGCGTACGGCTGGAGTGCGGCGTGGGCGTCAAGGGGCTGAGCGGGGAGACCCGCGTCGACGCCGTCCTGCTGGAGGACGGCCGCAGCATCCCCGCCGACATCGTCGTCGTCGGCGTGGGCGCCCGCCCGAACGTCGAGTGGCTGGAAGGCTCCGGCATCGCCCTCGACAACGGCGTCAAGTGCGGCGCGGACGGCCGGACCAGCCTGGCCGGCGTGGTCGCGGTCGGCGACTGCGCCAACTGGTACGACCCGCGCGCGGGCCACCATCGCCGCGTCGAGCACTGGACCGGTGCGCGCGAGCGCCCCGACGCCGCGATCGCCACGCTGCTGGCGGGCGGTGCGGTCGAACCGGGTGTGCCCCGGCCGCCGTACTTCTGGTCCGACCAGTACGGCGTGAAGATCCAGTTCGCCGGTCACGCGGCCGGCGCGGACAGCGTCACCATCGAGGCCGGCGCCGCGGACGACCGCGACGTCCTGGCCGTCTACCGGCGGGCCGGGGACCCGGTCGCGGTACTCGGGATGAACCAGCCGCGGCTGTTCACGCGCTGGCGCAAGCAACTCGCCGCCACCGCATCCTGACGCCGCCCCGCATCTTGACACCGCCCCAGCGGCATCCCATGCTGCGGTTGCGTATAGCACGCAGCGTTGCCCCATGCACAACGCCGTCCGGAGTCGCTCTTCCCGGCGCGTGAATGACCCCTCCACGACGTTCTCCCGAGGAGTACACCGTGACCTCGACCAGCCTGCCGGACAGCCTGATCGCCACTCTTCCCGGCTCCTCCTACACGGATCCGGGGATCTTCGCCCAGGAGCAGGAGCGCATATTCGAGACCATGTGGTTCTGCGTGGCGCGCGCCTCCGAGCTGGCGAAGCCCGGTGCCTTCCGCACCGTCGACGTGGGCCGCGAGAGCATCCTCGTGACCCGGGCGCGGGACAACAGCATCCGCGCGTACTTCAATGTGTGCCGGCACCGGGGCGCCAAGCTCTGCACCGAGGAGACCGGCGAGGTCAAGCGGGCCTTCCAGTGCCCGTACCACGCCTGGACGTACGACCTGAACGGCAAGCTCGTCGCGGCGCCCAACCTCACCAAGATGCCCGACGTGGGCCGTACCGAGTACGGCCTGGTGAGCGTGGCCGTGCGCGAGTGGCTCGGCTATGTCTGGGTGTGCCTCGCGGAGAACCCGCCCTCCTTCGAGGAGGACGTCATCGGTGAGGTCGTCGCCCGCCTCGGCGACGTCGAGTCGATCGAACGCTACGACATCGAGAACCTCTCCGTCGGCCGGCGGATCGTCTACGACGTAAAGGCGAACTGGAAGCTCATCATCGAGAACTTCATGGAGTGCTACCACTGCGCCACGATCCACCCCGAACTCACCGAGGTGCTTCCTGAGTTCGCGGACGGTTACGCCGCCCAGTACTACGTCGGCCACGGTGCCGAGTTCGGCGAGGACGTCCAGGGCTTCACCGTCGACGGCTCCGAGGGCCTGGACCGCATCCCGGGCGTCGCCGAGGACCAGGACCGCCGCTACTACGCGATCACCGTCAAGCCCCAGGTGTTCATCAATCTCGTGCCCGACCACGTGATCTTCCACCGGATGTACCCGGTGTCCGTGGACCGCACGATCGTCGAGTGCGACTGGCTCTACCTCCCGCACGTCGTCGAGAGCGGCAAGGACGTCAGCCGTTCCGTGGAACTCTTCCACCGGGTCAATCAGCAGGATTTCGACGCCTGCGAGCGCACGCAGCCCGGAATGAGCTCCCGCATGTACGCCAAGGGTGGCGTGCTGGTGCCCAGCGAGCACCACATCGGCGCATTCCACGACTGGGTGAACGAGCGCCTGGGCACCCCTCAGGGGTGATCCGGCGGTGACTCAGCCCAGGTAGCCCATCCGGTGGCTGATCTCCTCGGCGCCCTTGAGCAGCACCGGGGCGAGCTCGTGCAGGCGCTCCTCGGTGAACCGGTAGGAGGGCCCGGACGCGCTCAGCGCCGCGATGACCTCGCCGTCCCGGTTGCGGACCGGCGCGGCCATGGCGTGCAGACCGATCTCCAGCTCCTCCAGGGTGAAGGCGTACCCCCGCTCCCGCGCCTCGGCGAGGTTCTTCTCCAGCTTCGTCTTCGCGGTGATGGTGTGCGGGGTGACCTTCTTCATGCCGGCGGCCGACAGCAGCGCGGCGCGCTCCTTCGCGGGCATGTGGGCCAGCAGGATCTTGCCGCTCGACGTGGCGTGGAGCGGGGTGAGCTGGCCGACCCAGTTGTGCGCGGTGACCGCGCCCGGGCCGCGCACCTGGTACAGGTTGATCGCGTAGTGCTCCTGCATGACGGCGATGTTCACCGTTTCGCCGATCTCCTCGGCGAGGCGTTCGCAGACCGGGCGGCCCTGCTGGGTGATGTCGATACGGCCGGTGACCGCGCCTGCCAGACGGACGATGCCGAAGCCGAGCCGGTACTTGCCGCGCTCGCCGGCCTGCTCCACCAGACCGCGCGCCTCCAGGGCGCCGAGCAGGCGGAAGGCGGTGGACTTGTGCACATCGATCTCACCAGCCACCTCGCTGACGCCCGCCTCGCCACGCTGGGCGAGGATCTCCAGGACGCTGATGGCGCGGTCGACCGACTGCACGCCGCCTGCCTGCGAATTCGACGTTTCTGTATCAGGGCTGTAGTTGCTCACAGTAAAACTATACGCGTAGTAAACAACGCCCCTGCAAGTAACAGGACTGAAACCAAGATGTTGGAAGTTGCGCGTTCCGCAACCTGGTGCGCATGACG
Organism: Streptomyces sp. NPDC030838; assembly: GCF_055572035.1. Lineage (NCBI taxonomy): Bacteria > Bacillati > Actinomycetota > Actinomycetes > Kitasatosporales > Streptomycetaceae > Streptomyces > Streptomyces sp. NPDC030838. The sequence goes on from NZ_JBVIED010000011.1 coordinate 212,211, forward strand.
CGACCGGGTTTAGCATGCCTCGCATATCTACGGCGCGAGCGAGACGAGGCACCATGGCTCCTGTGCAGTACGACTTCGTCATCGTCGGAGGCGGTTCGGCCGGCAGTGCGCTGGCGAACAGACTCTCCGCCGACCCGGCCAACCGGGTGCTGGTCCTGGAGGCGGGCCGGTCGGACTACCCGTGGGATGTGTTCATCCACATGCCCGCGGCGCTGACCTACCCGATCGGCAGCCGGTTCTACGACTGGAAGTACGAGTCCGAGCCCGAGCCCCACATGGGCGGCCGGCGCATCTACCACGCGCGCGGCAAGGTGCTGGGCGGCTCCAGCAGCATCAACGGCATGATCTTCCAGCGCGGCAACCCCATGGACTACGAGCGCTGGGCGGCAGACCCGGGTATGGAGACCTGGGACTACGCCCACTGTCTGCCGTACTTCCGGCGGATGGAGAACTGTCTGGCGGCCGACCCGGACGACGAGTTCCGCGGCCACGACGGCCCCCTCGTCCTGGAGCGCGGCCCGGCGACCAACCCCCTCTTCGGTGCCTTCCTCAAAGCGACACAGGAGGCGGGCTATGCGCCGACTGAGGACGTCAACGGCTATCGACAAGAGGGTTTCGCCAAGTTCGACCGAAATGTCCATCGCGGACGTCGCCTGTCGGCCTCGAAGGCGTACCTCAAGCCCGCAATGAAGCGGCCGAACCTCACCGTCAAGACCCGCGCCCTCGTCACCCGCGTCCTCTTCGAGGGCAAGCGCGCCGTCGGCGTCGAGTTCCAGCGCGGCCGGGGAGCGCGCCAGCAGGTCCGCGCCAGGGAAGTCATCCTCTGCGGCGGCGCCATCAACTCCCCGCAGCTGCTCCAGCTCTCCGGCGTCGGCAACGCCGAGGAACTGCGCGCCCTCGGCATCGACGTCGTCCACGACCTCCCGGGCGTCGGCGAGAACATGCAGGACCACCTGGAGGTCTACGTCCAGTACGCCTGCAAGCAGCCCGTCTCCATGCAGCCGTACATGGCGAAGTGGCGCGCCCCCTTCATCGGCCTGCAGTGGCTGTTCAGGAAGGGCCCGGCGGCCACCAACCACTTCGAGGCAGGCGGCTTCGCCCGCAGCAACGAGGACGTCGACTACCCCAACCTGATGTTCCACTTCCTGCCGGTCGCGGTCCGCTACGACGGCTCGTCACCCGCCGGCGACCACGGCTACCAGGTGCACGTCGGACCCATGTACTCCGACGCCATCGGCTCGGTGAAGATCAAGAGCAAGGACCCGCGCGAGCACCCGGCCCTGCGCTTCAACTACCTCTCCACCGAGCAGGACCGCCGCGAGTGGGTCGAGGCGATCCGCGTCGCCCGCAAGCTCCTCAACCAGCCCGCACTCGCCCCGTACAACGGCGGAGAGGTCTCACCGGGACCGTCGGTGGAGACGGACGAGGAGATCCTCGCCTGGGTGGCGAAGGAGGGCGAGACCGCCCTGCACCCGTCCTGCACCTGCAAGATGGGCACAGACGAGATGTCCGTCGTCGACCCGACGAGCATGCGGGTGCACGGCGTGGAGGGCCTGCGGGTGGTGGACGCGTCGGTGATGCCCTACGTCACCAACGGCAACATCTACGCCCCGGTGATGATGATCGCCGAGAAGGCCGCCGACCTGATCCTCGGCAAGCAGCCGCTGGAGCCGTCGAAGGCTGCGTACTACCGCCACCGCGACGCCCAGAAGCAGACGGGGTAGACGTTGGGCACCGCAGGGCTCCGGGCGCTGCTGCACAGCGTCCGCTATGAGGTACTGCCCGCGAAGGCGACCGAGGACAAGGTCCTCTCCCATGTCCCGCGCGACGTCGTCGTCACCGTGACCGCGTCGCCGGTCAAGGGCCTGGAACCGACCCTCGACCTCGCCGCTCGGCTTGCCGCGCACGGCTACCGGGTCGTCCCGCACGTGCCGGCACGGCTGCTGCGGGACGACGGGCATGTGAAGGAGGTCGTCGACCGTCTCCGCGAGGTCGGCGTGGACGACGTCTTCGTGCCGGCGGGCGACGCGGACCCGCCGGCCGGCACCTACGACGGAGCACTGCCGGTGCTACGCCGGCTGAGCGAGCTGGGCAGGCCCTTCGCTCACGTCGGCGTCACCGGCTACCCCGAGAGCCATCCCCTCATCCACGACGACGTCACCATCCAGGCGATGTGGGACAAGCGCGAGCACGCTACGTACCTCGTGAGCAACCTCTGCTTCGACCCACGGGTGCTGAGGGAATGGATCGTGCGTGTACGGCGCCGGGACGTCACCCTGCCTCTGTACGTCGGTGTCGCCGGGCCCGTGCAGCGGGCGAAGCTGCTGGCGATGGCCACGAAGATCGGGGTGGGGGAGTCGACGCGCTTCCTGACGAAGCACGCTTCGTGGTTCGTGCGTTTCGCGGCCCCCGGGGGGTATGCCCCCGAGCGGCTGCTGTCCCGCACGGAGGAGGCCCTCACCGCACCCTCGGCGGGGGTGGCCGGTCTGCATCTGTTCACGTTCAACCAGATCGCCGAAACGGAGCGGTGGCGCCGCGCGCTGCTGGACCGGCTGGGCGGCTGAACCGGGAGAAGGATGGCAGCGGACACCGACTGGCGGCCTGCCGCCGGTCGTCCTGCTGCACGGCACGCCCTTCTCGTCGTACGTCTGGCGTGCCGTCGCCCGCTCGCTCACCCGCCACCATCGGTGTTCGTCTGGGACATGCCGGGCTACGGAACCTCCGGGAAGGCCGCGGGACAGGATGTGTCCCTGGCCGCCCAGGGCCGCGTCTTCACCGAGCTTCCAAGTCACTGGGGACTGGAGGAACCGCTCGTGGTCGCCCACGACTGCGGCGCCTTCGTGGCTGATGGACGGACCCGGCCAGGTGGCCTTCCACCGGCAGATCGCCCAGGCCGACCAGCGCCATACCGACGAGATCCGGGGCCGATACGGCGACATCGGCATTCCCGCGCTTGCCTGCTGGGGCGAGGACGACATCTGGATCCCGGTGGCGAAGGGACGCGAGCTCGCCGCTCTCGTCCCCGGCGCCTGGTTCGAACCGATCCCCGGCGCGGGCCACCGCGTCCAGGAGGACGCTCCTGCGGAGTTCACGGCCGCGCTCATCGCCTTCCTCCGGCAGGAGTCGTGACCGGGGCACAGCGCGCCCGTAGCCGTATACGACAAGGGCGGGACCGGAACCTGGTCCCGTCCCTGGTGCGTGCTGCTCAGCGGAAGACCACCGTGCGGTTGCCGTCCACCATCACGCGGCTCTCGCTGTGCCACTTCGCCGCGTGCGCGAGCACCTGTGCCTCCACGTCCCGCCCGACCGTGACCAGGTCGCCGGGGTGGTCGAGGGAGTGGTCCACCCTGACCACGTCCTGCTCGATGATCTGGCCCTCGTCCAGGTCCGGCGTCACATAGTGCGCCGTCGCGCCGACGAGCTTCACTCCGCGCCGACGGGCCTGCTCGTAGGGGCGCGCGCCCTTGCAACTCGGGAGGAAGAGTGGTGGATGTTGATGGTGGTGTCCCTGGTCACCGGGACGTGGTGGAAGGGGATGCCGTACGTCTCCGCGAGCCCTTCGAAGTCCCGGTGGTTGGAGACGATCGCGGGGATCTCGATGTTGAGGGCGCCGGTGCGCCGGCGGAAGAGCAGGTCGTTCAGGCAGTGGCCGAACTTGGACACCATGATCAGCGTCCGGGTCGGCGTGGCGGCGTCGCGCAGGCTCCAGGAGATGCCGTAGGCCTGGGCCACCGGACCGAACCGGTAACGCAGTTGTTCCAGACCGGCGTTCGGATCGGAAACGTCGAAATGGACCCTCATGAAGAAGCGGCCCTGGAGTCGGTCGTCGAACTGCTGGCTTTCCAGGGAGGACGTACTCACGGCCAGGTTGCGGTCGGGGGCATATGCGGCCTCCGTCGGTGCGTAATACACAACATGGTGGGCAATGCGCAACAAGGTCGGCGCGGTGTCGCTTGCGGTCAAGGGCGGCCGGGTAAGTGATCGCATGGTCAAATCGTCATCGGCCAACCTCTTGACGTCTGTCTGGACATTCGCCAGGGTGTTCCACCACAAGCAATCGGGTGCACGATGCGCAACGAATTTCGGTTGAAAGGCTCGGCGCGTGGCAGACCTGTACGTGGATGGCGAATGGCGGGACCCGGTGGCCGGTGGACACCGGGAGATCCGATGTCCCGCAGACGGCACGCTCGCGGCGACCGTCTCGGAGGCGACACGCCCCGACACCGAGGCGGCGATCGCCGCGGCCCGCCGCGCCTTCGACGAGGGGCCCTGGCCGAGCACCTCCGAGCGGGAGCGCGGCGCGCTGCTGCTGCGCGCGGCCGACCTCATCGAGCGCGACGCCAAGGAGTTCGCCCGCGCCGAGTCCCTGGACACCGGCAAGCGGCTGGTGGAGAGCGAGTACGACATCGCCGATGCCGTCTCCTGCTTCCGCTACTACGGCGGCCTCGCGGCCACCGACGCCGGCCGAGTGATCGACACCGGCCGCGATGACGCCGTCAGCCGCGTCGGGTACGAGCCGGTCGGCGTGTGCGGGCTCATCACCCCCTGGAACTACCCGCTGTTGCAGGCCAGTTGGAAGGTAGCCCCGGCGCTCCTCGCCGGAAACACGATCGTCCTCAAGCCCAGCGAACTCACCCCCTCCACCTCGATCCTGCTGATGAAGGCACTGGAGGAGGCAGGGCTCCCGGCCGGCGCCGCCAATCTCGTCCTGGGCACGGGACCCGAGGTGGGCGCACCGCTCTCCGAGGACCCGGCCGTCGACATGGTCTCCTTCACCGGCGGCCTGGAGACAGGCAAGCGCATCATGGCCACCGCCGCCGCGACCGTGAAGAAGGTCGCGCTGGAGCTCGGCGGCAAGAACCCCAACGTCGTCTTCGCCGACGCCGATTTCGAGACGGCCGTGGACTTCGCCCTCACGGCCGTCTTCCTGCACTCGGGGCAGGTCTGCTCGGCCGGAGCCCGGCTGATCGTCGAGGACTCCCTGCACGACCGCTTCGTCGACGAGGTCGTCCGCCGGGCCCGGCGGATCCGCCTCGGCGGCCCCTTCGACCCCGAGGCCGAGACCGGAGCGCTGATCTCCGCACAGCACTTGGAGAAGGTCGAGGCGTACGTCGCGGCCGGCCTCGCCGAAGGCGCCGTACTGCGCTGCGGCGGCGCACGGCCCGACGACCCCGCGCTGGCGAACGGCCACTACTACCCGCCGACCGTGCTCGACGAGTGCCGGCAGGACATGCGCGTCGTGCACGAGGAGTCCTTCGGGCCCGTCCTCACGGTCGAGCGCTTCACCGACGAGGACGACGCCGTACGCATCGCCAACGACACCGCGTACGGACTCGCCGGAGCCGTGTGGACGCAGGACGCCGGCAAGGCCCAGCGGGTCGCCCGGCGGTTGCGCCACGGCACGGTGTGGATCAACGACTACCACCCCTATGTGCCGCAAGCGGAATGGGGTGGCTTCGGACACTCGGGCGTGGGCCGGGAGCTGGGACCGACCGGCCTGAACGAGTACCGCGAGCCCAAACACATCTGGCAGAACATCCAACCCCGGCCGCAGCACTGGTTCCGCGGCTGAACGCCGAAAGAAGGTCGAACGTGACCACACAGACCGAGGTGCCGCAGCGGCGCGGCACGCCCCAGGACTCGGGCTCCACCCCGGTCATCTCCGTGCGCCGGCTGTGGAAGGTGTTCGGGCCGAAGGCCGACCAGGTGCCGGACTCCGAGGAGCTGTGCGGGCTCACCCGACGCGAACTCATGGATCGCACCGGATGCACCGCGGCCGTACGCGACGTCCACTTCGACGTCTCGCCCGGCGAGGTCTTCGTCGTGATGGGCCTGTCCGGTTCGGGCAAGTCCACGCTGGTGCGATGTCTGACCCGGCTGATCGAACCCACCGCCGGTGAGGTCGTCTTCGAGGGCGAGGACATCCGTCAGGCGGACGACAAGCGCCTGCGCGATCTGCGGCGCCGCAAGTTCTCCATGGTCTTCCAGCACTTCGGTCTGCTGCCCCACCGCCGCGTCGTGGACAACGTGGCGTTCGGTCTGGAGATCCGGGGCATGGGCAGGGCCGAGCGCACCAGGCGGGCCCAGGAGGTCGTCGAGCTGGTCGGCCTCGCGGGCTACGAGAACTCCTACCCCGACCAGCTGTCCGGCGGTATGCAGCAGCGTGTGGGCCTGGCCCGTGCGCTGGCCGGTGATCCCGACGTGCTCTTCTTCGACGAGCCGTTCTCGGCGCTCGACCCGCTGATCCGCCGTGACATGCAGAACGAGGTCATCCGTCTGCACCACGAGGTCGGCAAGACGATGGTGTTCATCACCCACGACCTCTCCGAGGCCCTGAAGCTGGGCGACCGCATCCTCATCATGCGCGACGGCAAGATGGTCCAGTGCGGCACCGGCGATGAGCTGGTGGGCGCCCCGGCGGACGACTACGTACGCGAGTTCGTCAAGGACGTGCCGCGCGGCGACGTACTGACGCTGCGGTGGATCATGCGCCCGCCGGCGGACGGCGACGCTCTGGACGGTCCCGAGCTGGGCCCGGACGTCGTGGTGAAGGAGGCCACCCGGGCGGTGCTCGCGGCCGACAGGCCGGTCAAGGTCGTCGAGGACGGCAAGCTCCTCGGCATCGTCGGCGACGAGGAGATCCTCGCGGTGGTCGCCGGGCAGGAAGGCGGCGCGTGATGACCGTCGCCATCGAGAAACCCGAGAAGACGCGGACAGTCGAGCCGGCCGCTCCTGTCAAAGAGAGGCGCAAGGTCAGCCGGTCCATGGTGGTCGGCGCCATCCTGGTCGTCTGGCTGGTGCTGTTCGCCGTACTGCGCGGCAAGCAGACCCTCGCCCTGGCAGCGGCCGATCTCACCGATCTGCACCGGTGGTTCAACGACGTCAACGACTCGATCGGCGCGAACCGCAACTCCAACCCCCTCTTCCTGTACTTCTTCAACGAGATCCGCCTGGTCATCGACACCCTGGTGACCTTCGTACAGGAGCTGATCTCACAGCCGTCCGCCGACCGCCCCGTCCCGCAGATCGGCTGGCTCGGTGTCGTCGGCATCGCCGGCTATGTCTCCTGGGCCGTGGGCAACTGGCGGGTCGCGCTGCTGGCGGTGGCCGGCTTCACCTTCCTGGGCCTGCAGGGCCTGTGGCAGGAGAGCATGGACACCCTGGCGCTCACCGTCTCCGCCGTCTTCGTGGCACTGCTGTTCGCGATCCCGCTGGGCGTGTGGGCGGGGCTGTCCGACCGGTTCAACCGGATCGTCACGCCCTTCCTGGACTTCATGCAGACGATGCCGACCTTCGTCTATCTGGCCCCGCTGACCCTGTTCTTCCTCATCGGCCCGGCCTCCGCCACCATCGCCACGCTGATCTACGCGGCACCGCCCGCGATCCGCATCACCGCGCACGCCATCCGCTCCGTACCGAAGACCACGGTCGAGGCGGCCGACTCCCTGGGCGCCACCCGACGGCAGACCCTGACGAAGGTGCTGCTGCCGATGTCCAAGCGGACCGTGGTGATGGGCGTGAACCAGACCATCATGGCCGCCCTCGCCATGGTGACCATCGCCGCCCTCATCGACGCGCCCGGCCTCGGCAAGACGGTCGTCCAGGCGCTGCAGTCCCTCGATGTCGGCACCGCCTTCAACGCGGGTCTGGCCATCGTCGTCATGGCCATCGTGCTGGACCGCGTCACCACCGCGGCGAGCGGACGCGAGGAGGCGGCCCGGCGTTCGAAGAACCGTTTCCAGGCATGGCGGCGTCCGCTGCTGGGCGCAGGTGCGGCCGTCACGGCGGTCCTGATCTACCTGTCCCACACCTATGTATGGGCGGCGGAGTTCCCCGGCGAGGGCGGCACCGGCAGTGCCATCTCGCGCAGCGCCGACACCGTGACCACCTGGGCGCAGGACAACCTGTCGGGCATCACCAACGCCTTCCGCGACGCCCTCACCAACGGTCTGCTCAACCCGTTCCAGACCCTGCTCACCGACTCCCCGTGGTGGCTCGTCGGCGCCGCCCTGATCGCGCTGGGCGTCGTCCTCGGCGGCCGGCGCGCCGGTCTCACCACGGCCGTGTGCGTGGGCCTGCTGGTCGGCACCGGGGTGTGGTCGGACAGCATGACGACGCTGGCGTCGACCGTCGTCGCCACGGTGCTGGTGATGCTGCTCGGCATCGTCTTCGGGGTGTGGATGGGACGCAGCGCGCTCGTGGACCGGGTCCTGCGCCCTTCCCTGGACGCGGCCCAGGTCATGCCGCCGTTCGTCTACCTCGTACCGTTCCTCGCGTTGTTCGGGGCGACCCGCTTCACGGCGATCGTCGCCGCCGTCGTCTACGCGGCCCCCGTTGCCATGAAGATCATCGCGGACGGCGTACGGAACGTGCCCGCCACCACCGTGGAGGCGGCCACCTCCGCCGGGTGCAACACCTGGCAGATCATCACCAAGGTCCAACTGCCGATGGCACGCGGCGCCCTGACTCTCGCCACCAACCAGGGCCTGATCTATGTGCTGTCGATGGTTGTGGTGGGCGGCCTCGTAGGCGCGGGCGCCCTCGGCTACGACGTCGTGGCCGGTTTCTCGCAGGGACAGCTGTACGGGAAGGGGCTCGCCGCGGGGCTGGCCATCGTCCTTCTCGGAGTCATGTTCGACCGGATCACTCAGGCAGCGGCGCGCCGTACCAGCGCGTAAGGAGCACTGACCATGGCAAGGCAAGCAAGACAGTGGAGAGTCGGCGCGGTCGGCATAGCGGTCCTCGGCCTCACCCTCACCGCCTGCGGCGGTGCGAAGGTCGGTGACAGCTCCTCGGACGCCGGCGGCTCGGGCAGCTCCGGCACGTGCGGCACCTTCAACCTCGCGGTCAACCCGTGGGTGGGGTACGAGGCCAACGCGGCGGTCATCGCCTACGTCGCGGAGCACGACCTCGGCTGCAAGGTCACCAAGAAGGACCTCAAGGAAGAGATCGCCTGGCAGGGCTTCGGGACGGGCGAGGTCGACGCCGTCGTCGAGAACTGGGGCCACGACGACCTGAAGAAGAAGTACATCACCGACCAGAAGACCGCCGTCGACGCCGGCCCGACCGGCAACGAAGGCCTCATCGGCTGGTACGTGCCGCCGTGGCTGGCCAAGGAGCACCCGGACATCCTCGACTGGAACAACCTCAACAAGTACGCGGCCGAGTTCAAGACCTCCGAGTCCGGCGGCAAGGGCCAACTCCTCGACGGCGACCCGTCGTTCGTCACCAACGACGAGGCCTTGGTCAAGAACCTGAAGCTGAACTACAAGGTGGTGTACGCCGGCAGCGAGACCGCCCTCATCCAGGCCTTCCGCAAGGCGGAGAAGAACAAGGAATGGGTGATCGGCTACTTCTACGAGCCGCAGTGGTTCATATCCGAGGTGCCGCTGAAGAAGGTCAAGCTCCCCGAGTACAAGGCGGGCTGCGACGCCGACGCGGAGAAGGTCGACTGCGACTACCCCGTGTACAAGCTGGACAAGATCGTCAGCAAGAAGTTCGCCGAGTCGGGCAGCCCGGCCTATGACCTGGTGAAGAACTTCACCTGGACCAACGACGACCAGAACATCGTGGCCAAGTACATCGCGGTGGACAAGATGACCCCCGAGGCGGCGGCCGAGAAGTGGGTCGAGGCCAACCGCGACAAGGTGGAGGCCTGGATCAAGTAGGCCCTTCACGGATGCCCGGTGGGTGGTGCGTACGGACGCGCACCGCCCACCGGGCATTCCTGTTTTCCGAGCCGTTCTCCGACGTCACCGGACCTCTTGACACCCACCTGCACGGCAGGCACATTGAGTTGCGCAACCTGAATCACGTTGCGCACAAAGCAACTCAATCGGAGGTGCGGCGATGGCGGGACCGCGTGTGGTCATCATCGGAGCGGGAGTCGTCGGCGCGGCGCTCGCGGACGAGATCTCGGCGCGGGGCTGGACCGAGGTGACCGTGGTCGACCAGGGGCCGCTCCCGGCCACCGGGGGTTCGACCTCGCACGCCCCCGGCCTGGTCTTCCAGACCAACTCCTCGAAGACCATGACCGAGCTGGCCCGCTACACGGTCGAGAAGTTCTGCTCCCTCGACGTCGACGGCAAGCCCTGCTTCCTCCAGGTCGGCGGCCTCGAAGTGGCGACCACGCCGGAGCGCCTCGCGGAACTGCACCGCCGCCACGGCTGGATCACCGCCTGGGGCATCGAGTCCCGGATCCTGACCGCCGACGAGTGCGTGGAACAGCACCCGCTGGTCGACCGCGACAAGGTCCTCGGCGGCCTCCTCGTCCCGACCGACGGCCTCGCCAAGGCCGTCCTCGCCGTCGAGGCCCAGATCCGCCGGGCCACCGAGCGCGGCGTGCGCTTCCTGGCCCGCCACGAGGTCCTCGACGTGCTGCAGGCCGACGGCGAGGTGACGGGTGTCCGCACCGACCAGGGCGATCTGGAAGCCGACATCGTCGTGTGCTGCGCCGGCATCTGGGGCCCGAAGATCGCCCGCATGGTCGGCATGAACCTCCCGCTCACGCCGCTCGCCCACCAGCTCGCCTGGACCGGCCCGATCCCGGCGCTCGCCGGCCAGACCGAGGAGGCGGTCCGCCCGATCCTGCGCCACCAGGACGCCGACCTCTACTACCGCGACCGCTTCGACGGCCTGGGCATCGGCTACTACGGCCACCGCCCGATGCCGATCTCCGCCGACGACATCCTCTCCGTGGACGAGGCCGACGAGATGCCCTCGGTCCTGAAGTTCACCGAGGAGGACTTCGAGGACGCCTGGACCGAGACCCAGTCCCTCCTCCCCGCCACCAAGGAGGCGAAGGTCGAGGAGGGCATCAACGGACTGTTCTCCTTCACCACCGACAACTTCCCCCTGCTGGGCGAGTCCCCGGACGTCAAGGGCTTCTGGGTCGCCGAGGCCGTGTGGGTCACCCACTCCGCGGGCGTCGGCCGGGCGATGGCCGAATGGCTGGTCGACGGCCACTGCTCGTCCTTCGACCTGCACGAGTGCGACGTCAACCGCTTCGAGCCGCACCAGCTGTCCCCGGAGTACGTCCTGGCCCGCGACTGCCAGAACTTCGTCGAGGTCTACGACATCCTCCACCCCCTCCAGCCGTCCGGCGACCCGCGCCCGATCCGCACCAGCCCCTTCCACGCCCGCCAGCAGGAGCACGGCGCCTTCTTCCTGGAGGCGAACGGCTGGGAGCGCCCGCAGTGGTACGAGGCCAACGCGAAGCTGGTCGAGGGCCGTTCCATCCCCACCCCCAACGACTGGGCCGCCCAGTTCTGGTCGCCCATCGTCGGCGCCGAGGCGCAGGCCACCCGCGAGACCGTCGCGATGTACGACATGACGGCCCTCAAGCGCCTGGAGGTGAGCGGCCCCGGCTCCGCCGAGTTCCTGGAGCGGCTGTGCACCGGCAAGGTCGCCAAGTCCGTCGGCTCGGTGACATACACCCTGCTCCTCGACCACGACGGCGGCATCCGCAGCGACATCACCGTCGCCCGCCTCGCCCGCGACCTCTTCCAGGTCGGCGCCAACGGCAACCTCGACCTCGACTGGTTCAGCCGCCACCTCCCCGCCGACGGCACGGTCCAGATCCGCGACATCACGCCGGGCACCTGCTGCATCGGCCTGTGGGGCCCGCTGGCCCGCAAGGTCCTGCAGCCCCTGACGGACGAGGACTTCTCCAACGACGGCCTGAAGTACTTCCGCGCCAAGCGCGCCTACATCGGCAGCGTCCCGGTGACCGCGATGCGGCTGTCGTACGTCGGTGAACTCGGCTGGGAGCTGTACACCACCGCCGACCAGGGCCAGAAGCTGTGGGACACCCTGTGGCAGGCGGCGGGGCCCCTCGGCGGCGTCATCGCCGGCCGCGGCGCCTTCAACAGCCTCCGCCTGGAGAAGGGGTACCGCTCCTTCGGCACCGACATGACCTACGAGCACGACCCCTACGAGGCGGGCGTCGGCTTCGCCGTCAAGCTCGACAAGGACGACTTCATCGGCAAGGCCGCACTGGAGCGCCGCAAGGAGAACGTACGGCGCAGGCTGACCTGCCTCACCATCGACGACCCGCATGCGGTCGTCCTGGGCAAGGAGCCGGTGTACGACGGTGACCGAGCGGTCGGCTACGTCACCAGCGCCGCCTACGGCTACACCATCGACAAGGGCATTGCCTACGCCTGGCTCCCGGCCGAGCTGACCACCCCCGGCACGCTCCTGCAGATCGGCTACTTCGACCAGCGCATCGAGGCCGTCGTCGCCGAGGAGCCCCTGTTCGACCCCACCATGTCCCGCCTCCGTGGCTGACCGAGGGAAGACGATGACTGCGCAGACACTCGACGGCAAGGCGACCGCCGCCGACATCCGCCGCGAACTCGCGGAGCGGGTCGCCAAGTTGACGGCCACCAACGGCCGCCCGCCGGGCCTCGGCACGGTCCTGGTCGGCGACGACCCGGGCAGCCATGCCTACGTCGCCGGCAAGCACCGCGACTGCGCCCAGGTCGGCATCGCCTCCATCCGCCGGGACCTGCCGGCCGACGCGTCGCAGCAGCAGGTCGAGGAGACGATCGACGAGCTCAACGCCGACCCGGCCTGCACCGGCTACATCGTCCAGCTCCCGCTCCCGCGCCACCTGGACGCGGGCGCCGTACTGGAACGCATGGACCCGGCCAAGGACGCCGACGGCCTGCACCCCGTCAACCTCGGCCGGCTCACCCTGGGCGTCGAGGCACCGCTGCCGTGCACCCCGCGCGGCATCGTCGAACTGCTCCGCCGCCACGACGTACCGCTCGCGGGAGCCCGCGTCTGCGTGATCGGCCGGGGCATCACGGTAGGCCGCCCGATCGGCCTCCTCCTCACCCGCCGCTCCGAGAACGCCACCGTGACCCTGTGCCACACCGGTACCAAGGGCCTGGCCTGGCACGTACGCGAGGCGGACATCGTCATCGCCGCCGCCGGCTCGCCGGGACTCGTCACCAAGGACATGCTGCGCCCCGGCGCCGTGGTCCTGGACGTCGGCATCACCCGCACCGACCAGGGCCTGGTCGGCGACATCCACCCGGACGCCGCCCAGGTCGCCGGATGGATCGCGCCCATGCCCGGCGGTGTGGGCCCCATGACCCGAGCGATGTTGCTCGCCAACGTCGTCGAGGCCGCCGAGAGGAACGCGACCACCGTATGAACCTGTCCCTGCCCCACGACGGAGACGTCCGATGAGCCCCCGCACCCCCGGCGCCGAACTCCCCGACCACCCCGACTTCCTGTGGCGTAATCCCGAGCCCAAGCGATCGTATGACGTAGTGATCGTCGGCGGCGGCGGACACGGCCTGGCCACCGCCCACTACCTCGCGAAGAACCACGGCATCACCAATGTCGCGGTCCTGGAGAAGGGCTGGCTCGCGGGCGGCAACATGGCCCGCAACACCACGATCATCCGCTCCAACTACCTGTGGGACGAGAGCGCCGGCATCTACGAGCACGCCCTCAAGCTCTGGGAAGGCCTGGCGGAGGAGCTGGACTACCCGATCCTGTTCTCCCAGCGAGGCGTGCTGAACCTGGCCCACAGCCTCCAGGACGTCCGCGACAGTGTGCGCCGCGTGGAGGCGAACCGCCTCAACGGTGTGGACGCGGAGTGGCTCGACGCCGAGGGTGTCAAGGAAGTCTGCCCGATCGTCAACATCTCGCAGGACGTGCGCTACCCGGTCCTGGGCGCCACGTACCAGCCTCGCGCGGGTATCGCCAAGCACGACTACGTCGCCTGGGGCCTGGCCCGCTCGGCGGACGCCGCCGGCATCGACATCATCCAGAACTGCGAGGTCACCGGCCTCGACGTCGTCGGCAACCGCGTCGTCGGAGTCCAGACCAGCCTCGGCCCCATCGCGGCCGGCAAGGTGGCACTCTGCTCGGCGGGCCACACCTCGGTCCTCGCCGCCATGGCGGGCATCGAACTCCCCGTCCAGAGCCACCCGTTGCAGGCCCTGGTCTCGGAACTGCTGGAGCCGGTGCACCCGACGGTCGTCATGTCCAACGCCGTCCACGTGTACGTCAGCCAGGCCCACAAGGGCGAGCTGGTAATGGGCGCGGGCATCGACGCGTACAACTCGTACACCCAGCGCGGCGCGTTCCACATCATCCAAGAGCAGATGTCGGCGGCCCTGGAGCTGTTCCCGGTGTTCGCCCGCGCCCATGTGCTGCGCACCTGGGGCGGCATCGTCGACGTCAGCCCCGACGCCTCACCGATCATCGGTCTCAGCCCCGTCGACAACCTCTACCTCAACTGCGGCTGGGGAACGGGCGGCTTCAAGGCCACCCCCGGCGTCGGCTGGGTCTACGCCCACACCATCGCCCACGACACCCCGCACGCCCTCAACGCCCCCTTCTCGCTCGACCGTTTCACCACCGGCGCGCTCGTCGACGAGCACGGCGCGGCCGCGGTGGCCCACTAGGGAGCCGAACCCATGCTGCTCATCCCCTGCCCGTGGTGCGGGCCCCGCGACGAGGCCGAGTTCCACTACGGCGGCCAGGCCCACGTCCCGTATCCGGAGGACCCGGCCTCCCTCTCCGACGAGGAGTGGGCCCGCTACCTGTTCTTCCGCGACAACCCGAAGGGCCCCTTCGCCGAGCGCTGGAGCCACGCGGCGGGCTGCCGCCGCTGGTTCAACGCGGTACGGGACACGTCGACGAACCAGATCCTGGCGGTGTACAGGACGGGAGACGAACGCCCGGCGACTCTTGAGCCGAGGCCGGTGTTTTCAGCGGGGTCTGGGGCGGCAGCCCCAGAGGGCGAAGCCCCCGCCGCGGTCGAAGGGGCGGAGCCCCTTCAGGATGGGACGGGTAGGGGCGGCGGGGGCGAGACACAGCCGTTCCGCCACGCGACCCGCGGCCGAATCGACCGCGACACCCCCCTCACCTTCACCTTCGACGGCACCGAATACCTCGGCTTCCGAGGCGACACCCTCGCTTCCGCCCTCCTCGCCAACGGCGTCATGCAGGCCGGCACCAGCATCAAGCTGGGCCGCCCCCGAGGCATCTTCTCCGCCGGCGTCGAAGAACCCAACGCGGTCATCCAGATCGAGGAACCCTTCCCCGAGCCGATGCTCCCCGCGACAACCGTCGAGCTGTACGACGGCCTGGTCGCGACCAGCCTCCCCGGCCAGGGCCGCCTCGCCACGGAGCCGGACCCGGCCCGCTACGACGCCGTACACGCCCACTGCGACCTGCTGATCGTGGGCGCCGGCCCGGCCGGCCTCGCGGCAGCGGCCGCGGCAGCGAACAGCGGCGCCCGCGTCATCCTCGCCGACGACCAGCCGGAACCCGGCGGCAGCCTCCTCGGCACGGCCGAACACCTCGACTGGGTACGGGAGGTGACCGAGCAGCTCGACGCCGCCCCCGAGGTCCGCGTCCTGCCCCGCACCACCGTCTTCGGCTACTACGACGACAACCACCTCCTCGCCGTCGAACGCCGCACCAACCACCTCGGCGCCGACGCCCCCGAGAACGTCTCCCGCGAACGCGTCTGGCGCATCCGCGCGCGCCGCGTCGTCCTCGCCACCGGCGCCCACGAGCGCTCGCTGGCCTTCGCGGACAACGACCGCCCCGGCGTGATGCTGGCCTCCTCGGCCCGCACCCACGTCAACCGCCACGGCGCCCTGCCCGGCCGCCACGCGGTCGTCTTCACGACCAACGACAGCGCGTACGCGGCGGCGCTGGACCTGGCCTCGGCCGGCCTCGCCATCACGGCGATCGTCGACACCCGCCCCGAACCGGGCGAGTGGGCCGATCGCGCGAGGGCGGCCGGCATCGAAGTCCTGCCCGGCCACGCCGTCACCGGCACGGAAGGCGACACGCGGCTCACCGCCGTGACCGTCGCGCCGTACGGGGAATCCGCGGGGCAGCGGCAGTTCGCCGCCGACCTGCTGCTGGTCTCCGGCGGCTGGAACCCGGTCGCGCACCTGTTCAGCCAGTCCGGCGGCAAACTCCGCTACGACGACACGCTCGGCTCCTTCGTCCCCGACACCTGCCGCCAGGCGGTCGAGGTCGTGGGCAGCGCGAGCGGCGTTCTCGACCCGGCCACGGTCCTGGCACAGGGCGCGGCCGCCGGCGCCCGCGCCGTCGAGGCCGAGGGCTACACGGCCGAAGCGCCCCGCCTCCCGCAAGTGGCCGCGCAGCCGCGGCACACGTCCCCCATGCACGTCCACGTCGTCCCGGGTGGCGCGGACGACGCCCCCCGTTTCGTCGACCTCCAGCGTGACGTCACCGTCGACGACCTGGCCCGTGCGACCGGCGCCGGCCTGCGCTCGGTCGAGCACACCAAGCGCTACACCACGGCCGGTACCGCCAACGACCAGGGCAAGACTTCCGGCGTCCTGGCCAGCGGCGTCGTCGCCGAACTGCTCGGCGTGGACATCTCGGCGCTCGGCACGACCACGTTCCGCCCGCCGTACACGCCGGTCTCGTTCGCCGCTCTCGCGGGCCGTGACCGGGGTGCGCTGAGCGATCCGGTCCGCACGACCGCCATCCACGAATGGCATGTCGCGCACGGCGCCCTGTTCGAGAACGTCGGTCAGTGGAAGCGGCCCTGGTACTACCCGCAGGACGGCGAGGACATGGAGGCCGCCGTACTGCGCGAGTGCCGGGCGACCCGCGAGAGCGTGGGCTTCATGGACGCCTCCACCCTCGGCAAGATCGATGTGCAGGGTCCGGACGCCGGCGTCTTCCTCGACCGGCTCTACACCAACATGATGAGCACCCTGAAGGTCGGCATGATCCGCTACGGCGTCATGTGCCGCCCGGACGGCATGGTCTTCGACGACGGCACGGTCATCCGCGTCGCCCAGGACCGCTTCCTGGTCACCACGACGACGGGCAACGCCGCCGCCGTACTCGACTGGATGGAGGAGTGGCTCCAGACCGAGTGGCCCGAGCTGAAGGTCCACTGCACCTCCGTGACCGAGCAGTGGGCCACGGTCGCCCTGGTCGGCCCGAAATCCCGTGCGGTCCTCGCGGCGCTCGCACCTCAACTGGTCGTCGCCAACGACGACTTCCCGTTCATGGCATGGCGCGAGACGACCGTCGCCGGCATCGAGGCCCGAGTCTGCCGGATCAGCTTCTCCGGCGAACTCGCCTACGAGATCAACGTCTCGCCCTGGCGGGCCCTCGCCCTGTGGGAAGCGGTGTACGAGGCCGGCGCCCCGTACGGCATCACCCCGTACGGCACCGAGACCATGCACGTCCTGCGCGCCGAGAAGGGCTACCCGATCATCGGCCAGGACACCGACGGCACCGTCACCCCTCAGGACCTCGGCATGAGCTGGGTGGTGTCGAAGAAGAAGCCGGACTTCATCGGCAAGCGCTCCTATGCCCGCGCCGACACGTCCCGCCCCGACCGCAAGCACCTGGTCGGCCTCCTCCCCGAGGACCCGGGCACCTTCCTCCCGGAGGGCACCCACCTGATCGCCGACAGTGTGCTGCCGACCCCGCCCGTACCCATGCTCGGCCACGTCACCTCCAGCTACCGCAGCGCCGCCCTCGGCCGGACCTTCGCGCTCGCCCTGATCAAGGGCGGCCGGGACCGCATCGGCGAGCGGCTGTACGCCCCCGTGGGCGACCAGCTGGTCCCGGTGACCGTCGCCGGCCCCGTCCTCTACGACCCCGAGGGAGCCCGCCGCGATGGCTGACACCGCCCTTACCGCCCAGCCCCGCAGCCCCCTGTCGCACGTCGCCGACCACCTGGCCGCCGCGACACGCACCTCCGGGGGCGCGGTCCGGCTGGCCGAACTCCCCTTCCTGGCCCAGCTCAACGTGCGCCTCGACGCCAAGGGAGCGGCGGCGGAAGCCGTCGGGCTCGCCCTGGACCTCCAACTGCCGCTCCAGCCGAACACCGTCGTACGCGCGGGGGAGTTGACCGCGCTGTGCCTCGGCCCTGACGAGTGGCTGCTGGTGGGACCGCCGGGGAGCGAGCGGGACCTGGAGAGCCGGATCCGTCAGGCCGCCGGGGACGAGTTCGTCTCCGTGATCGACGTCTCCGCGCAGCGCACCACGCTGCTGGTCACGGGCCCGCGCGCCCGTGACCTGCTGGCCCACGGCTGTCCGCTGGACCTGCACCCGCGGGCCTTCGGCGCCGGGCGCTGCGCCCAGACGACGCTGGGCCGCACACAGGTCGTCCTGGTCGCCCGGGACGATCCGAGGGCCGGGTTCTGGGTCCTGGTGCGCTCGACGTTCGCCGGCTATCTGGCGGACTGGTTGCTCGACGCGGCGACGGAATACGTCTGACGGAATACGTCCGAGTGACACGGGCGGGTTCGCCCGTCCTCCCTGTGGGAGCTCCGCCGAGGGGCTCCCACAGGGCTTTGCGCGGTACCTCATCGTCGTACGTTCGAAAGCTGGACTCCTGTGACCGTCACGGCTCACGCCACCACCTCTCCCCACCCGGGCACGCCCGGCATCCACCCGCACGGGCTGCCACGGCCCGGCCGGACGCTGGTCATGGGCGTCGTGAACGTCACCCCGGACTCGTTCTCGGACGGCGGGCTGTCGTTCGCCGCGGACGCGGCCGTCGCACATGGCCTCGCCCTGCTCGAACAAGGCGCGGACATCGTGGACGTGGGCGGCGAGTCGACCCGCCCCGGCGCGACGCGCCCGCCGGTGGAGGAGGAGCTGCGACGCGTCCTGCCCGTCGTCCGGGAACTCGCCGCGGCGGGCGCGATCGTGAGCGTCGACACCATGCGGGCCGAGGTCGCCGCCCGCGCCATGGACGCGGGCGCGCGGCTGGTCAACGACGTCTCAGGGGGGCTCGCCGACCCGGCGATGGTGCCGCTGATGGCCCGGGCGGGCATACCGTACGTGCTGATGCACTGGCGCGGGCACTCCGCCGGCATGCAGGCGAACGCCGTCTACAACCACGTCGTCACCGATGTACTCGACGAGCTGCGGCTGAGGATCGACGCGGCGCTGGGGGCGGGGATACGGCCGGACTGCCTGGTCGTCGACCCCGGGCTGGGCTTCGCCAAGACGCCCGACCACAACTGGGAGCTGCTGGGCCGTCTCGGGGACGTCATGGCCCTGGGGCACGCCGTCCTCGTGGGCGCGTCACGCAAGTCGTTCCTGGGCAGCCTGCTGGCGGACCGGACGACGGGAGAACCCCGCCCCGCGCGGCTGCGGGACGCCGCGACGACCGCTGTGTCCGTGCTCGCCGCGGCACAGGGCGCCTGGTGCCTGCGCGTGCACGACGTCGCCTCGACGGCCGACGCGGTACGTGTGACAGCGCGCTGGGGCGTTGAGGCGGCGTCGGCGCGGTCGCCGCTGAGCTGAGCGCGCTGAACGCCGCTGGGCCGGGCGACCCTGAGGGGGGCCTCAGCCCAGATAGCCCATCCTGCGGCTGATCTCCTGCGCGCCGCCGATCAGCGCGGGGGCCAGCTCGTGCATGCGTTCCTCGGTGAAGCGGTACGCGGGGCCGGAGGCGCTGAGCGCGGCGATGACCTCGCCGTCGCGGGAACGGATCGGGGCCGCCATGGCGTGCAGACCGATCTCCAGCTCCTCCAGCGTCACCGCGTACCCGCGCTCCCGCGCCTCGGCGAGGTTCTTCTCCAGCTTCGTCCTGGCCGTCAGGGTGTGCGGTGTCAGCTTCCGCAGTCCGGACTCCGCGAGCACGTCGGCGCGCTCCTTCTCCGGCAGATGGGCCAGCAGGATCTTGCCGCTCGACGTGGCGTGGAGCGGGGTGAGCTGGCCGACCCAGTTGTGGGTGCCGACGGCGCCCGGGCCGCGTACCTGGTACAGGTTGACGGCGTAGTGCTCCTGCAGGACGGCGATGTTGACGGTCTCGCCGATCTCCTCGCTGAGCCGCTCGCACACCGGGCGGCCCTGCTGGGTGATGTCGAGGCGGCCGGTGACCGCGCCGGCCAGGCGGACGATGCCGAAGCCCAGCCGGTACTTCCCCCGCTCCGCCGTCTGCTCGACCAGGCCACGCGCTTCCAGAGCCCCGAGCAGACGGAAAGCGGTCGACTTGTGGACGTCGATCTCGGCGGCCACCTCGCTGACGCCCGCCTCGCCGCGCTGGGCGAGGATCTCCAGGACGCTGACGGCGCGGTCGACGGACTGCACACCGTTCACCGCGGGGCTCGCTGTTTCGCTATCTGCGGTGTAGTTGCTCATAGCGCAACTATATGCGTGGGCCTCCAAGAGGCTCCACCGGATCCCGCGGGGCCGTGGGGGCCGGCCGGGGCCGTGGAGGGCGGCGCGGGACGGCCGGAGCCGGCCGCCCGCATGGTCGCACGGCCCGCCTCGTCAGCGGAAGACCACTGTGCAGTTCCCGTTCACCAGCACCCGGCTCTCGCTGTGCCACTCGACGGCGCGGGCGAGTACCTGTGCCTCGACGTCGCGGCCGATGGTGACCAGCTCGTCGGGGTCGTGCGAGTGGTCCACGCGGACGACGTCCTGCTCGATGATCGGGCCTTCGTCGAGGTCGGGCGTGACGTAGTGCGCCGTGGCCCCGACGAGCTTCACACCGCGCTCGTGCGCCTGGACGTACGGCCGGGCGCCCTTGAAGCTCGGCAGGAACGAGTGGTGGATGTTGATGGCCTTGCCGTCGAGCTGCTTGCACAGGTCGTCGGAGAGGATCTGCATGTAGCGGGCCAGTACCACCAGGTCGACGTTCAGCTCGCGCACCAGCTCCAGCAGCCGCGCCTCGGCCTGGGCCTTGGTGTCCTTGGTCACCGGAATGTGGTGGAAGGGGATGCCGTAGCTCTGCGCCAGCGGCTCGAAGTCGCGGTGGTTGGAGACGATCGCGGGGATCTCGATGTTGAGCGCGCCCGTGGACTTGCGGAACAGCAGGTCGTTCAGGCAGTGGCCGAACTTCGACACCATGATCAGCGTGCGCGTCGGGGTCGACGCGTCGTGCAGCTGCCAGGTGATGCCGTACGCCTGGCCGACCGGGCCGAAGCCGGTGCGCAGGTCCTCCAGGGAGATGCCGGGGTCCGAGACATCGAAGTGCACCCGCATGAAGAAGCGGTTTTGCAACCGGTCGTCGAACTGCTGGCTCTCCAGGATGTTGCCGGAGTGGCTCACGAGAAAGGTGGTCACTGCGTGGACGAGGCCGGCCTGGTCGGGGCAGGAAAGGGTGAGGATGAACTCACGGCCGGGCTGCGGTCGAGGAGACATGCCTTCCTCCGTCGGTCGGTGGTGCAAATTGCGCAACATTGTGAGCTATGCGCAACATGATTGGATGGGGGTCGCCGGGTGGTCAAGAGGTGGTCCGGCGGAAGTGGCCCAGGCGCTCCGAGATCTTCTCGGCGGCCGCCCGCACCACGGCGGAGACCTCCGGCAGCCGCTGCTCGGTCAGCCGGAAGGACGGCCCGGCGGCGCTGAGGGCCGCCATCACCTCTCCGTTGAAGGTGAGGACCGGAGCCGCCACCGCGTTCAGACCTTCCTCGAGCTCTTCGACGCTGTAGGCGCAGCCGTCCGCGCGAGCGCGCTTCAACTGCTCCCGGAGGGTGCCGGGGTCGGTGACGGTGTGCGGTGTATAGCTCTTCAGCGGGCCCCTGAGTCTGCTCGCGAGCTCGGGCTCGGGCAGGTGGGCCAGCAGGATCTTGCCGCTGGACGTCGCGTGCAGCGGCGTACGCCGGCCCAGCCAGTTGTGGGTGGTGATGGCCGAGGGGCCGAGCACCTGGTCGATGTTGATGGCGGCGTCGCGGTCGAGGATGGCCAGGTTGATGGTCTCCGCGACCTGGTCCGCCAGCTGCTCGCACACCCGGCGGCTCTGCTGGGAGAGGTCCAGCCGGACCGTGGCGGCGCCGGCCAGACGGATCAGGCCGAGGCCGAGCCGGTACTTGCCCCGGTCCTCCGTCTGTTCGATGAGTCCGCGCACTTCCAGGGCCGTCGCCAGCCGCGACGCGGTGGACTTGTGCACGCCGAGTGCGGCGGCCATGTCCGTGACGCCTGCTTCCTCGTGGCTGCCGAGGAACTCAAGAATGCTCACGGCCCGGTCGACCGACTGCACGGGTGACTCCGGCTGGTGCGAGTGCTCCGGCTGGTAGAAGGCGTCTGCCATTACGTGACCTCGCACACAACGGTCCCCTGTGGACGTCTACTTGTAGATGACGAAGACCTTGCGCAGCGTCTCGTGGATCGTCCACGTGCCCTGCCGGCCGATGGGGAACACGGCGGTGGTGCCGGGGCCGACTTCGGTCGTCGTGCCGTCCTTCTCCTCGCAGGTCATGCGTCCGGAGAGCATGTGGATGATCTCCCCGCGGTCGGCGAAGTCCCAGGCCGACTCCCCGGGGTCGCGCTCCCAGGTGCCGCTGACGATCCGATCGTCCTCCAACTCGGCGGAGGACAGTGAACCGGCGTTCAAGCTGATCGTCATGGTGTCAAGTCCGATCTTTCCCGGGGCTTGTGTGTCCAGCGTGGTGTTTCTCTATGCAGAACAGACATCGCAATGTGCAACATCATGCTGATGGAGTGAGGTGTCGTCAAGGGTGCGGGGGCGCCCGTGCGGTGAGGGCGCGGGGCGATGTCCGTGGAAGCCGTAAGAGGTTCAGCATCCCGTCTTGACGGCGACATGCGATCGATGTTCGGTTGCGTATGAGGAAGCGAGTTTTCTTCAGCGCAACATCCTCGCAGTCCCCCCGTCCCCCATTCCGGGAGATCAGATGTCCATCCGTGCCGTCGACGAGGCACCCCTGAACAAGTTCCACCGAAAACTCACCTGGGCCTGCGCCGGCGGCCCGTTCCTGGACGGTTATCTGCTCAGCATCATCGGCGTCGCGCTCATCGGCATGAGCAATGAGCTGAACCTGAGCACCGGGGACGAGAGCCTCATCGGTGCCGCGGCCCTGGTCGGCATCTTCGTGGGAGGTCTGTTCTTCGGCCCCGTCACCGACAAGCTCGGCCGCGAGGCGATGTACACCATCGACCTGGCGGTGCTGGTCGGCGGCTCGGTGTTGTCGGTGTTCGCCACCGAGACCTGGCAGTTCGTCGTGCTGCGCTTCGTGCTCGGTATGGCCATCGGTGCCGACTACCCGATCGCCACGTCCTTGCTGGCCGAGTGGGTGCCGAACAAACACCGGGGCCGACTGCTGGGCATCCTCATCCTGGCCTGGTACGTCGGTGCGGCGGCCGCCTATGTCGTCGGCTACGTGATGGCGGAGATCGCGGGCAACGGCTCCTGGCGGTGGATGCTCGCCTCGGGTGCCGTACTGAGCGCCCTGATCCTGCTCATGCGCATCGGTACGCCGGAGTCACCGCTGTGGCTGGTGAACAAGGGACGTACCGCCGACGCCCAGAAAGCGATCAAAAGGGCCCTCGATCGCACCGTCCCGGTCGAGGAACTGCTGGCGGCCTCGGCGGCCGAGCAGTCGGTGGAGCAAAGCAGGTTCCGTGACCTGTTCCAGGGCACCTATCTGCGGCGCACGCTGTTCTGCGGGCTGTTCTACATGTGTCAGATCACGCCGATGTTCGCCCTGTACACCTTCGGTCCCGCCATCCTGGGCTCCTTCGGGCTCGGGGAGGGCAACGAGAGCAACCTGGGCTCGGCACTGATCAGCGTCGTGTTCGTGCTGGGCTGTATCCCCGCGTTGCGGCTGGTGGACCGGGTGGGGCGTCGCCCCGTCATCGTGTGGTCGTTCGCCCTGATGGTGGTGCCGCTCGCGGTGCTCGGTGGCGGCAACGCACTCCCCATCGCGGTGGTCATCGTGTGCTTCTGCGCCTACGCCCTTCTGTCGGGCGGTCCCACGGTGCTGGAGTGGACGTATCCCAACGAGTTGTTCCCCACCGGTATCCGGGCCACCGCGGGAGGCGTGGCGACCTCGATCAGCCGTGTCGGCGCCGCTGCCGGCACGTATCTGCTGCCGATCTCCCTGGATCGGCTGGGTATCGGTACGACCATGCTGATCGGTGCCGGCATCACCGGGGTGGGCTGGCTGGTGTCGTTCGCGTGGGCCGAGGAGACGCGGGGCCGCACCCTGGCGGAGACCAGTGCCGTGCCGGGCTCCGCGCCGCCCCCGGCGGTGGGCGAGGACCGTCGCGGCAGCCTGCGCGAAAGCGGTCTCGGGCGTTGATGATCAGGTAGGTCACCGAACCGGGCGACATGCGGCCGGCCGGCCTCCTCGGAGGCCGGCCGGCCGCATGTCTGCGGGCTTCCGGCGCCGCATCCGTGGCTGTCCGGCGTCCGTTTTCGCCGGGATGGCAACTTCGCTCGGCCAACCCCTTGACAGTGGGTGTCCGCAGGGAGACAGTTTGGGTCGTTGCTTATAGCGAAGAAGGTTGCGCGATATGCAACCAATGGGCTCGGCGCCCTCCAGAGCTTCACCCGGTCCGGGTGAAGCCCTCTCCCTCCCCTGTCGATCGCTCCGGGGAGCGATCGACGTCCTCCCGCCATCCAGAACATCAGGCCGAAGATCTCGAAGATCGCATTCGGCCGTCCCTCGACGAGGAGATCGACCGTGACACACGAGGTACGCGCCGTCGTCGCCCGGAAGAAGGGCGCACCGGTCTCGGTGGAGACCGTCCTGGTGCCGGACCCCGGCCCCGGTGAGGCGCTGGTGCGGGTGCAGGCCTGCGGCGTCTGCCACACCGACTTGCACTACCGGGAGGGCGGGATCAACGACGAGTTCCCCTTCCTGCTCGGCCACGAGGCGGCCGGTTTCGTCGAGTCGGTCGGCGAGGGCGTCGCCGACGTCGCGCCCGGTGACTTCGTCGTCCTCAACTGGCGTGCCGTCTGCGGGGCTTGCCGGGCCTGTAGCAAGGGCAAGCCGTGGTACTGCTTCGCCACCCACAACGCCACCCAGCCGATGACCCTGGCCGACGGCACCCCGCTGTCCCCGGCCCTCGGCATCGGCGCCTTCGCCGAGAAGACCCTGGTGGCCGCCGGCCAGTGCACCAAGGTGGACCCGGCCGCCTCGCCCGCAGCGGCCGGCCTGCTCGGCTGCGGGGTGATGGCCGGGTTCGGTGCCGCGGTCAACACCGGCGGCGTGGGCCGCGGCGACTCGATCGCGGTGATCGGTTGCGGCGGCGTGGGCATGGCCGCGATCGCGGGCGCCAAGGTGGCCGGTGCGAGCCGGATCATCGCCGTGGACGTCGACGTGCGGAAACTGAAGTGGGCGGAGCGGTTCGGCGCGACCGACACCGTCGACTCCTCCCGGACCGACGCCGTCGAGGCGATCCGTGAACGCACCGGTGGCTTCGGCGCCGACGTCGTCGTGGACGCGGTCGGGCGCCCTGAGACCTTCAAACAGGCCTTCTACGCCCGCGACCTGGCGGGTACGGCCGTGCTGGTCGGCGTCCCCACCCCGGAGCTGACCCTCGCCCTGCCCCTGCTGGACGTCTTCGGCCGCGGCGGGGCGCTCAAGTCGTCCTGGTATGGCGACTGCCTGCCCTCCCGGGACTTCCCCGCCCTGATCGACCTCTACCTCCAGGGCCGCTTCGACCTGGGCGACTTCGTCACCGAGACGATCACCCTGGACGACGTGGAGGCCGCGTTCGCCAAGATGCACCACGGCGACGTCCTGCGCTCGGTCGTGGTCCTGTGACTGCCCGGATCGAACACCTCGTCACCTCCGGCACCTTCGAACTGGACGGCGGCAGCTGGGAGGTGGACAACAACGTCTGGCTGATCGGCAACGACGACGAGGTCCTGGTCATCGACGCCGCGCACGACGCCGACACCATCGCCGCCGCCGTCGGTGACCGGCGCCTGGTCGCCGTCGTGTGCACGCACTCCCACAACGACCACGTCAACGCCGCTCCGGCCCTGGCCGCCCGCTACGGTGCACCGATCCTGCTCCACCCGGCCGACGCCGTGCTGTGGAAGACGGTGCACGGCCTGCGGGTGCCCGACTTCTGGGAGCTGATCGACGGCGAGGACCTGACCGTGGCCGGCATCGAACTCCAGGTGCTGCACACGCCCGGCCACTCCCCGGGCTCCGTCTGCCTGTACGCGCCCGAACTGGACGCCCTGTTCTCCGGCGACACCCTCTTCCAGGGCGGCCCCGGAGCCACCGGCCGCTCCTTCTCCGACTTCGACACCATCATCGCCTCCATCCGCGACCGGCTGATCACGCTCCCCGCAGACACCACCGTCCACACCGGCCACGGCGCCACCACCTCCATCGGCGCCGAGGCACCCCATCTCGACGACTGGATCGCCCGCGGCCACTGACCGCCCGTCACCGCACTACGAACTGGAGGAAGACCATGGCGGCACAGCCGAAGGTGGTCATCATCGGCGCCGGCATCGTCGGATGCGCGCTCAGCGACGAACTGACCGCACGCGGCTGGACGGACGTCACCGTCCTGGAACAGGGCCCGCTCTTCGCCACGGGCGGCTCCACCTCGCACGCCCCCGGTCTGGTGTTCCAGACCAACGGCTCCAAGACGATGACCGAGTTCGCCCGGTACACGGTGGACAAGTACAGCGCGCTGACCCTGGACGGGCAGTGGTGCTTCAAACAGGTCGGCGGCCTGGAGGTGGCCACCAGCCCCGAGCGGCTGGCGGAGATCCAGCGCCGGCACGGCTGGCTGACCTCATGGGGAGTGGACAGCCGCCTTCTGACGCCCGAGGAGTCCGCCGTACTGCACCCCCTGCTGGACCCCGAGCGGATCCTCGGCGGCTTCCACATCCCCAGCGACGGCCTGGCCAAGGCGCTGCGGGCGAGCGAGGCCCAGGCCCGCCTGGCGACGGCCCGCGGAGCCCGGTTCCACGCCCACCACACGGTGACCGGGATCGAGACGAGAGGGGACCGGGTCAGCGCGGTCGTCACCGACCAGGGCACCTTCCCGGCGGACATCGTCGTCTCCTGCGCCGGCTTCTGGGGCCCGAGGATCGGCCGCATGGTCGGGCAGCCGGTGCCCCTGGTGCCCCTTGCTCACCAGTACGCCCGCACCACCGCACTCCCGGCCCTCGCCGGGCGCAACGACGAGCACACCGAGGCGTCCCTGCCGATCCTGCGCAACCAGGACGCCGGCCTCTACTACCGCGAACTTGTCGACCGCGTCGGCATCGGCTCCTACGCCCACCGCCCCATGCCCGTCAGCCTGGATGACGTGGCGCACCCGCGCGACGCCGTGATGCCGTCCTCACTGGAGTTCACCGAGGCCGACTTCGAGGGCGCCTGGGCCGACTCCCTCGCCCTGCTCCCGGCCCTGTCCGACGCGAAGGTCGAGGAGGGCTTCAACGGCATCTTCTCCTTCACCTCCGACGGCATGCCGCTGATGGGCGAGTCGCCCAAGGTGCAGGGTTTCTGGCTGGCGGAGGCCGTGTGGGTCACCCACTCGGCAGGCGTCGCCAAGGCCATGGCCGAGTGGCTGGTCGACGGCCGGCCCGCCACCGACGTCCACGAGTGCGACCTCAACCGCTTCGAGGAAGTCCAGCTGGCGCCGTCGTACGTCATGGAGCGCAGCTGCCAGAACTTCGCCGAGGTGTACGACATCCTGCACCCGCTGCAACCGGCGGAGCGCCCCCGCCCCCTGCGGACCAGCCCCTTCCACGCCCGGCAGGAGGCCCTCGGCGCGGTCTTCCTGGAGGGCGGCGGGTGGGAACGCCCGCACTGGTACGAGGCCAACGCCGGACTGCCCGAGGTGGCCCGCGTCCCCGGCCGCAACGCGTGGGCGTCCCACTACTGGTCGCCGATCGCCGGTGCCGAGGCCCTCGTCACCCGGGAGCGCGTGGCCCTGTACGACATGACCCCGCTGAAGCGGCTGGAGGTCACGGGCCCCGAAGCGCTCGCCTTCCTCCAGCGGCTGACCACCAACCAGCTCGACAAGCCGGTCGGCTCGGTCACCTACACCCTGCTGCTCGACGCCGACGGCGGCATCCGCAGCGACCTGACCATCGCCCGCCTGGAGACCGAGCGCTTCCAGATTGGTGCCAACGGCAACCTCGACCTGGACTGGCTGCGCCGGCGCCTGCCCGGCGACGGCTCGGTACAGGTACGGGACATCACCGCCGGCACCTGCTGCCTCGGCGTCTGGGGCCCGCTCGCCCGCGACCTCGTCCAGCCGCTCACCGACACCGACTTCTCGCACCAGGGCTTCGGCTACTTCAAGGCCAAGCAGGCCTACCTCGGCGACGTCCCGGTCACCGCCATGCGGCTGAGCTATGTCGGCGAGCTCGGCTGGGAGATCTACACCACCGCCGACCTCGGCGCCAGGCTGTGGGACACCCTGTGGGAGGCAGGGCAGGAGCTGGGGATCATCGCGGCCGGCCGCAGCGCCTTCAACAGCCTGCGCCTGGAGAAGGGGTACCGCTCCTGGGGCCATGACATGACCACCGAGCACAACCCCTACGAGGCCGGACTCGGCTTCGCCGTACGCCGCAACAAGGAGCGCTTCACCGGCAGGGCCGCGCTGGAGGGCATCGGCGACGAGACGGTCGCCCGCCGGCTCACACCGCTGGTCATCCAGGACGAGCAGTCCGTGGTGATGGGGCACGAACCGGTGTACGTGGACGGCCGCCCGGTCGGCTACGTGACCAGCGCCGCCTACGGCTACACCATCGGCGCACCCATCGCGTACGCCTGGCTGCCCGCCGAACACGCCGTCCCCGGAACCCCGGTGGAGATCGAGTACTTCGGCGCCAAGATCCCGGCCGTCACCACCGCCGAGCCCCTCTTCGACCCCGAGATGTCCCGCATCCGCCGCTGAACCGGTCCTGAGCACCGGCACCACCACACCCTCATCGGCAAGATTCCCAGGAGATGGACACATGGCCTCTTCGTACGACGTGATCGTCGTCGGCCTGGGCGGGATGGGCAGCGCGGCCGCCTATCACCTCGCCGCCCGCGGACAGCGCGTGCTCGGCCTGGAGCGCTTCGGCCCGGCCCACAACCTCGGCTCCAGTCACGGCGGATCCCGTATCTACCGGCAGGCCTACTTCGAAGACCCTGCCTACGTACCCCTGCTCCTGCGTGCCCACGAACTGTGGGAGAAGCTCGCCTCCGACTCAGGCCGCGAGGTCTTCACCGAGACCGGCGGTCTCATGATCGGCCGCGAGGACAGCGCCGCCTTCGCCGGCACCCTGCGCAGCGCCCACGAGTGGGGGCTGGACCACGAGGTCCTGGGCGCGGCCGACATCCGGCGCCGCTTCCCCACCTTCAACCCGGCGGCGGAAGACGTCGCCTTCCACGAGCGCAAGGCCGGCATCGCCCGGCCCGAGGCGACCGTCACCGCGCACCTGGATCTGGCCCGGGCCCACGGAGCCGACCTGCACTTCGCGGAAATGGTCCTCGGCTGGGAGGCCGACGGCCCGGGCGGCAAGGCCTGGGTGGTCACCGACCGCGGCGCCTACACCGCCGACCGGCTCGTCATCGCACCCGGGGCCTGGGCGCCCAGGCTCCTGACCGACCTCGGCGTGCGCGTGACGGTGGAGCGCCAGGTCATGTACTGGTTCCAGCCCGAGGGCGGCATCCGTCCGTTCAGCGCCGAACGGCACCCCGTCTACATCTGGGAGGACCCGGACGGCACCCAGATCTACGGCTTCCCCTCGCTGGACGGCCCCGACGGCGGTGCCAAGGTCGCCTTCTTCCGCAAGGGCGTCCCCAGCGACCCCGACCACCTCGACCGCCGGATCCACCCGGACGAGATCGCGGCCATGGCCGAGTACCTGCGGCCGCGCATCCCCAGCCTGCCCGGCCGCTTTCTCAAGGGCGCGGCCTGCATGTACGCCAACACGCCGGACGAGCACTTCGTCCTCGCCCACCATCCCGAGCATCCGCAGGTGATCGTGGCCTGCGGCTTCTCCGGCCACGGGTTCAAGTTCGTCCCCGTCATCGGCGAGATCCTCGCCGACCTGGCAACCGAAGGCACCACCGACCACCCCATCGCCCTGTTCGACCCCCGCCGCGTGCGCGTCTGAATCCTCCGAATCTGAATCTTCCGAAGGTGACACGATGACCATCACGAACCTGCCGCCCAGCCTGATCCCCACGCTGGCCGGCGAGTACTACACGGACCCCGCGGTCTTCGCCCAGGAGCAGGAGCGGATCTTCGAGAACATGTGGTTCTGCGTGGCCCGCGCCGCCGACCTGGCCAAGCCCGGCGCGTTCCGCACCTACCAGGTCGGCCGCGAGAGCGTGCTCGTCTCGCGCTCCCGGGACGGCTCGATCAAGGCATTCCTGAACATCTGCCGGCACCGTGGGGCCAAGCTGTGCACCGAGGAGTCCGGCGAGGTCAAGCGCGCCTTCCAGTGCCCCTACCACGCCTGGACCTACGGACTGGACGGCAAGCTGGTCGCCGCGCCCAACCTGACGTCGATGCCGGACATCGACCGCACCGAGTACGGCCTGATCAACGTCCATGTGCGCGAGTGGCTCGGCTATGTGTGGGTGTGCCTCGCCGACGAGCCGCCCTCCTTCGAGGCCGACGTGCTGGGCGCGGTCGTCGAGCGGCTCGGCGACCTCGAGTCGATCGAGCGCTATGGCATCGACGACCTGAAGGTGGGCCGTCGTATCACCTACGACGTCAAGGCCAACTGGAAGCTCATCATCGAGAACTTCATGGAGTGCTACCACTGCGCCACCATCCACCCCGAACTCACGGAGGTGCTGCCGGAGTTCGCGGACGGCTATGCCGCCCAGTACTACGTCGGCCACGGCGCCGAGTTCGGTGAGGAGATCCAGGGCTTCACCGTCGACGGCTCCGAAGGACTGGACCGCATCCCCGGCGTCGCCGAGGACCAGGACCGCCGCTACTACGCCATCACCGTCCGGCCGCAGGTCTTCATCAACCTCGTGCCCGACCACGTGATCTTCCACCGCATGTACCCGATGGCTCACGACCGCACGGTCGTCGAGTGCGACTGGCTGTACCTGCCGCACGTCGTGGAGAGCGGCAAAGACGTGGACCGTTCGGTGGAGCTGTTCCACCGGGTCAACCAGCAGGACTTCGATGCCTGTGAGCGCACCCAGCCGGCGATGAGCTCGAGGGCGTACGCCAAGGGCGGTGTCCTGGTGCCCAGCGAGCACCACATCGGCGAATTCCACACCTGGCTGCAGAACAAGCTCGAGGTAGGCCCCGCACACTGACCCTCCCCACCCCCGGTACCGCCCGTCCACCTGCTGTTGCGGCCCCTCCGGCAGGTGGACGGGCCATGGCCAATACTGGATCCATGGACAGGTCCAGATCGCGGCGATCTCTGGTCCGCCTGCTCTCTGGGTTGCGTATGCACAGCGTCGCGGGGCAGGTGTTCGCCCTACAGGTGGCCGTCGTCGGACTGCTCATGATCGCCGCGGTGGCGGCCCTCGTACTGCAGGCCCGCAGCACGAGCCTGCAGGACGCCCGTGATCGCTCGCTCGTCGGCGCCGAGATCTTCGCGCATGCCCCAGGGACGCTAGCCGCCATCAAGTCCGACGACCCCAGTGCGCTGCTGCAGCCGCGGGCCGAGGAGGCCCGGAAGAACTCCGGGGTGGACTACGTCATCGCGTTCGACACGCGCGGCATCCGCTGGACGCACCCCGATCCGGACCTGATCGGCAAGCGCGTCGACGGCTCCTACGCCGAAGCGCTCGCGGGCCGGGTGCACCAGGAGGTCTATGACACGCCCGGCGTCGGACGGTCCGTGGACACGATGGTTCCCGTCTTCGACACCGACGGCGAGGTCGTCGGACTGGTGTCCGTCGGCATCACGCTGCGCAACGTGAACGAGCGAGTGGCGGAACAGCTGCCGCTGCTGTTCGGCTCCGCCGTGGGCGGGCTCGCGCTGGTCACCGGCGGGACGGCGCTGGTGAGCCGGCGACTGCGGCGGCAGACCCACGGTCTGGATCCGGCCGAGATGACACGGATGTACGAGCATCATGACGCGGTCCTGCACTCGGTACGGGAGGGCGTGGTCGTCGTCAGCGGCGACGGCAGGCTGCTGCTGGCCAACGACGAGGCACGTCGGCTGCTGGACCTGCCCGAGGACGAAGAAGGCAAACCCGTCACCGAGCTCGGGCTGGCCCCGCGCGCCGCCGAGCTGCTGACGTCGGGCCGGGTCGCCACCGACGAGGTGGTCCTGGCCGGGGAACGGCTGCTGGCCGTCAACCTGCGGCCGACCGCCCCGACCGGGAGCGTTGCGACCCTGAGGGACACCACCGAGCTGCGCTCCCTGGCAGGGCGGGCCGAGGTGGCGCGCGAACGCTTGCAACTGCTCTACGACGCCGGCATGCGCGTCGGCACCACGCTGGACGTGGTGCGCACCGCCGAGGAGCTGGCCGAGATCGCCGTTCCCCGGTTCGCCGACTTCGTCACCGTCGAGGTGCTGCACGCGGTGCGGCAGGGAGACGAACCGAACGGGGGCGCGAACCCGACCATGGACCGCATCGCCGTACGCGGGATCCGCGACGATCACCCGCTGACCCCGGCGGGGGAGCGGCGCACTTTCGTCCCGACCATGCCGCAGACGCAGAGCCTGCACAGCGGTCACGCGGTGCTGCTGCCCGATCTGAGCGACGCGCCGGGCTGGCACGCGCAGGATCCGGAGTGGGCGCGGCGCGTGGTGGACTTCGGCATCCACTCCCTGATCACCGTGCCGTTGCGGGCCCGCGGCACGGTTCTGGGCATGGTGGACTTCTGGCGCTCGGAGCGGAAGCCGTTCACGCGGGACGATCTCGCCTTCGCCGAGGAGCTGGCCGCGCGTGCCGCGGTCGCCGTCGACAACGCCCGCCGCTACACCCGCGAGCACACCATGGCGGTCACCCTGCAACGCAGCCTGCTGCCGCACGCCCTGCCCGAGCAGTCGGCGCTGGACGTGGCCTACCGCTATCTGCCCGCCCAGGCCGGGGTCAGCGGGGACTGGTTCGACGTCATTCCGCTGCCCGGCGCCCGCGTGGCCCTCATCGTCGGCGATGTCGTCGGCCACGGCCTGCACGCGGCCGCGACCATGGGCCGCCTGCGCACCGCGGTGCACAACTTCTGTGCCCTCGACCTCGCCCCCGACGAGCTCCTGAGCCATGTGGACGAGCTGGTCGCCCGTATCGACGAGGCGGAGACGGCCGAGGGGAAGACCGAAGCCGTCACCGGGGCCACGTGTCTGTTCGCGATCTACGACCCCGTCTCCGGCCACTGCACCATCGCCCGAGCCGGCCACCCCGGGCCCGCCGTCGTCAACCCGGACGGCTCCGTCACATTCCCCGAGGTCCCGGTCTCACCACCGCTCGGCCTGGGCGCCGGCCTGCCGATCGAGACGGCCGAACTCCAACTGCCCGACGGCTCCCTGCTCGCCCTGTACACCGACGGGCTCGTCGAGGACCGCGACCGGGACATCGACGTCGGCCTCGACCTCCTCAGGGAGGCCCTGGCGCACCCCGAACGGACTCCGGAACAGGCCTGTCAGGCGGTGCTCGACACCCTGCTGCCCGATCGCCCCCGTGACGACATCGCCCTCCTGGTGGCCCGCACCAGGCGGCTCGACCCGGACCGCGTCGCCGACTGGGACGTACCCTCCGACCCCGCCGCGCTGGCCCCCCTCCGCGCCGCCTGCGCCCGCCGGCTCCAGGACTGGGGTCTGGACGAGATCGCCTTCACCACCGAGCTCATCCTCAGCGAACTGGTCACCAACGCCATCCGCTACGGCGGCGACCCCATCCGCCTGAGGCTGCTGTACGACCGGGACAGTCTGATCTGCGAGGTCTCCGACGGCAGCAGCACCTCCCCGCATCTGCGCCGCGCGGCCACCACCGACGAGGGCGGCCGAGGGCTGTTCCTGGTCGCCCAGTTCGCCCGGCGCTGGGGCACCCGGTACACCGATCGCGGCAAGGTCATCTGGAGCGAACAGGCCCTGGACGCCACCGAGTCCGGGTTCGACGAAGCCATCGGCGACCTGCTCCTGGACCAGTGGGACGAGTCGGCGCCGTAACCGTGGACGCCCAAGTTCCCCGTTCCGCGTGGGTTGCGATCTGCGCAACGTGGCGCATCATCAGAAATTGATATGCGACGCCTCCCTTGACAACGCCGCATCGCGCGGAAAGCATGTTGCGTATAGCGAATGTCGTTGTGTTATGTGAGACAATCTCCCGTCTGGAGCCGGCATGAGGAGCATCACCGTCGTCGGAGCGTCGCTGGCAGGACTGAGCACGGTCCGCGCGCTGCGCGCAGAGGGCTATGACGGCGAGATCGTCGTCGTGGGGGAGGAGCGCCACACCCCCTACGACCGCCCCCCACTGTCCAAGGACTTCCTCAAGGGCGACATCGACGCCGACGGGCTCGCGCTCGGCGACGCCGACGAATACGAGGCCCTGGACGTGCAGTGGCTGCTCGGCGAGCGCGCCGTGCGGCTCGACCCCGTCGCTCGCACCGTCACCCTGACCGGGGGACGGCATGTGCGCACCGACGGCGTCGTCATCGCGACCGGCGCCAGCCCCCGCACCCTCCCCGGCAGCGACGGGCTGGCGGGCGTCCACACCCTGCGCACCCTGGACGACGCCCAGGCCCTGCGTGCCGAACTGCTCGACGGCCTGCCCCGGGTCGTCGTCATCGGCGCCGGGTTCATCGGCGCCGAGGTCGCCTCCACCGCACACCGGCTCGGGCTCCACGTCACCGTCGTCGAGGCGCTCCCCGTACCCCTGGAGCGCCAACTCGGGCGGGAGATGGGGCTGGTGGTCTCCTCGCTCCACAGCGATCACGGCGTTCGGCTGCTGTGCGGAACCGGCGTGGCCGAACTCATCGGCGACGGCCGGGTCACCGGCGTACGGCTCGCCGACGGGCGGGTGCTGCCCGCCGACATCGTCGTGGCCGGCGTGGGCGTGCGGCCCAACACCGACTGGCTCGCCGGCTCCGGCGTACAGGTGGACGACGGAGTGGTGTGCGACACCGGCTGCTCGACCGGCGTCCCGGGCGTGGTCGCCGTCGGTGACGTCGCCCGCTGCCCCCACCCGTTCACCGGACGGCACGCCCGCATCGAGCACTGGAGCAACGCCACCGAGCAGGCGAAGACCGCCGCCCGCACCCTGCTGACCGGTGTGTCGGCCGAGGCCCCGCTCAACCCGCCGTACTTCTGGTCCGACCAGTACCAGGTCCGCATCCAGGTCGCCGGACACGTCGCCCCCGGCGCCGAGCCCGAGGTAGTCGAGGGCGACATCGACAGCCGCACCTTCACGGCCGTCTACCGGCGCGAGGGCGGCACCCCCGTCGCCGTCCTCTCCCTCAACCAGCTGAAGTTCTTCAACCGGCTCCGCCGCACCCTCGTCCCCGCCTCCGCGGCCGTCGTGTCATGACGTCCGGGCCTCAACTCTCCCTGGAATCCGCAGGGAAGACCGCCACGAGCATTCCGCGGCACCTGCGGTACACCTGGGACCACGAGTGGCTCGTCGTGGACGAGGGCAACGCCACCGTCGGCATCACCGCGTTCGCGGCGAAGGCCCTCGGTGACGTGGTCGACATCCGTCTGCCCGCGGTCGGCTCCTGGGTCGAGGCAGGGGAGAGCTGCGGACAGATCCAGTCACGGACCGCCGTCAGCGGCCTGTACGCCCCCGCCTCGGGCCGGGTCCTGGAAGTCAACACCGCGCTGGCCGACGACCCCGGCGTCGTCAACGCCGCCCCCTACACCGGCGGCTGGCTGTTCCGGCTGCGGGTCGAGAACATCGCCGGCGCGCTGACCCCCGATGCCTACGCCGCCCACTGCGCCCACACCCAAGGAGACCGCCGATGACCCTGTTCAACCAGCCCCTGCACGAGCTCGACCCGGAGGTCGCCGCCGCGGTCGACGCGGAGCTGGTGCGCCAGCAGTCCACCCTGGAGATGATCGCCTCGGAGAACTTCGCGCCGGTCGCGGTGTTGCAGGCGCAGGGTTCGGTCCTGACCAACAAGTACGCCGAGGGCTACCCGGGCCGCCGCTACTACGGCGGCTGCGAGCACGTCGACGTCACCGAGCAGATCGCCATCGACCGCATCAAGGAGCTGTTCGGCGCCGAGTACGCCAACGTCCAGCCCCACTCCGGCGCCTCCGCCAACCAGGCCGCCCTGTTCGCCCTGGCCCAGCCCGGCGACACCATCCTCGGCCTGGACCTGGCCCACGGCGGCCACCTCACCCACGGCATGAAGATCAATTTCTCGGGCAAGCAGTTCAATGTGGTCCCGTACCACGTGGACCCCGAGTCCGGTCTGGTCGACATGGCGCAGCTGGAGCGGCTCGCCAAGGAGCACCGCCCGAAGGTGATCATCGCCGGGTGGTCGGCGTACCCGCGGCAGTTGGACTTCGCGGAGTTCCGCCGGATCGCCGACGAGGTCGAGGCGTACCTGTGGGTCGACATGGCCCACTTCGCCGGTCTGGTCGCGGCGGGGCTGCACCCGAACCCGGTCGAGTACGCGGACGTGGTGACGTCCACGACGCACAAGACGCTCGGCGGCCCGCGCGGCGGCATCATCCTGGCGAAGAAGGACTTCGCGAAGAAGCTGAACTCCTCCGTCTTCCCGGGCTTCCAGGGCGGCCCCCTGGAGCACGTGATCGCGGCCAAGGCGGTCTCCTTCAAGGTCGCCGCCTCGGAGGACTTCAAGGAGCGCCAGCGCCGCACGGTCGAAGGCGCGAAGATCCTCGCCGAGCGCCTGACCGCGCCGGACGCCCGAGAGGCCGGCGTGAACGTGCTCTCCGGCGGCACGGACGTGCACCTGATCCTGGTCGACCTGCGCGAGTCCGAGCTGGACGGCCGGCAGGCCGAGGACCGCCTCCACGAGGTCGGCATCACGGTCAACCGCAACGCCGTCCCCAACGACCCGCGCCCGCCGATGGTGACCTCGGGCCTGCGTATCGGCACCCCGGCCCTGGCAACCCGCGGCTTCACGGCCGAGGACTTCGCCGAGGTCGCGGATGTCATCGCCGAGGCACTCAAGCCGTCCTACGACGCCGAAGCGCTCAAGGCCCGGGTGAAGGCGCTGGCCGACAAGCACCCGCTCTACCCCGGCCTGTAACCGACACCCTCCCGCAGGGGCGTGCCGTGACCGCTCGGCACGCCCCTCCAATCCCACGGAGTATGGCGTGGCAATCAGCGTCTTCGACCTGTTCTCCATAGGCATCGGCCCGTCCAGTTCGCACACCGTCGGCCCGATGCGCGCCGCCGGGATGTTCGTCGCCCGGCTGAAGCAGGACGGCCTGCTCGCCCAGACCACGGCGGTGCGGGCGGAGCTGTTCGGCTCCCTCGGCGCCACCGGCCACGGCCACGGCACCCCCAAGGCGGTGCTGCTCGGCCTGGAGGGCTACGAGCCGCACACGGTCGACGTCGCCCAGGCCGACCTGGACGTCGAGCGGATCCGCAGCACCGGACGCATCCGCCTCCTCGGCGCCGAGATCGGCCCGGCCCACGAGATCGACTTCGATGCCTCGACCCAACTGGTCCTGCACCGCCGGCGCTCGCTGCCCTACCACGCCAACGGCATGATCCTCTTCGCATACGACGGCGACGGCGTGCCGCTGCTGGAGAAGACGTATTACTCCGTGGGCGGCGGCTTCGTCGTCGACGAGGACGCGATCGGCGCGGACCGGATCAAGCCCGACGACACAGTGCTCGCCCACCCGTTCAGCACCGGCGACGAACTGCTGCGCCTGACGAAGGAGACCGGTCTGTCGATCTCCGCGCTGATGCTGGAGAACGAGAAGGCCTGGCGCACCGAGGCGGAGATCCGGGCGGGCCTGCTGGAGATCTGGCGGGTCATGGAGGCCTGTGTCGCGCGCGGACTGGGCCGCGAGGGCATCCTCCCCGGCGGTCTGAAGGTACGTCGCCGGGCCGCCGCGGCGGCTCGGGCGCTGCGCAGCGAGGGCGACCCGGCGGGCCGGGCCATGGAGTGGGTGACCCTCTATGCGATGGCCGTGAACGAGGAGAACGCCGCGGGCGGCCGGGTCGTCACCGCACCGACGAACGGCGCGGCGGGCATCATCCCCGCCGTCCTGCACTACTACCTCGACTTCGTCCCCGGCGCCGACGAGGACGGCATCGTCCGCTTCCTCCTCGCGGCGGGCGCCATCGGCCTGCTCTTCAAGGAGAACGCGTCCATCTCCGGCGCCGAGGTCGGCTGCCAGGGCGAGGTCGGCTCGGCCTGCTCGATGGCCGCCGGCGGTCTCGCCGAGGTGCTCGGCGGCTCCCCGGAGCAGGTGGAGAACGCCGCCGAGATCGGCATGGAGCACAACCTCGGACTGACCTGCGACCCGGTCGGCGGCCTGGTCCAGATCCCGTGCATCGAGCGCAACGGCATGGCCGCGGTCAAGGCCGTCACCGCCGCCCGGATGGCGCTGCGCGGCGACGGCCGCCACCACGTCTCCCTCGACAAGGTCATCAAGACCATGAAGGAGACCGGCGCCGACATGAAGGTCAAGTACAAGGAGACCGCCCGCGGCGGCCTCGCCGTCAACGTCATCGAGTGCTGAGGAAGGAGATGGACACAGCGGGAGAAGGGGCCGCAGCCATGCTCATCGACACCCACGGTCGCGTCGCCACCGACCTGCGGGTCTCTCTCACCGACGTGGGGGTCCCCCCGCTCGAGCCAATCCGAGAGTGGGGGAGCAACCTGCGCTGCCCGTACTGCATGCCGGAAGAGGGCCTGCGCTGGCATCGGCCTGGAGCGGACCGCCGAAGCCCTCAAGCACGCCGGCCTGGACCGGGTCAACGTCTCGCTGGACACACTGCGCCCCGCCGTCTTCAAGGCCCTGACCCGGCGGGACCGCCACCACGACGTCCTTCAGGGCCTGGCCGCGGCTCGCGCCGCCGGGCTCACCCCGGTGAAGGTCGACGCCGTCCTGATGCCCGGAAGTCATCGCCTGTTCGCCCGGGAGGAGTCCGACCTGCGCGGGGCGTTGCGCTCCGGGGAGCCGGACGAGGAGATCGTGGTGCTGTGGAAGCGCGCGATGTGGGGGAAGAAGGCCGGCTCCGGCCTCGACGAGCCGTCTTTCCTCCAGCCTGACCGGCCGATGTCGGCCATCGGGGGCTGACCTTCCGGGCGTAGAGCGCAAACGACGTCCACAGACAGAACCAGGAGTGAGGCCATGGGACGGGTCACTGAGCGACGGCGTGTGGTCCGGGTGCGGGACGGTGCGGTGAGCACGCGCCCGGACACGCTGGTGGCGGAGGAGCCACTGGAGATCCGGCTGGGCGGCAAGCCGCTGGCCATCACCATGCGCACCCCCGGGGACGACTTCGCGCTCGCCGCCGGCTTCCTGGTGAGCGAGGGCGTCGTGGGCAGGGCCGAGGACGTGGCGAACATCGTGTACTGCGCGGGCGCCACGGACGACGGCTCGAACACCTACAACGTGGTCGATGTGCAGCTCGCCCCCGGCGTGCCGCTGCCCGACATCACGCTCGAACGGAACGTGTACACCACGTCGTCGTGCGGCCTGTGCGGCAAGGCCAGCTTGGACGCCGTACGGACCACGACGCGGTGGCCGATCGCCGACATGCCCCCCGTCCGGGTCACCCCCGGGCTGCTGGCTGCCCTGCCTGACCGACTGCGGGCCGCGCAGAGGGTGTTCGACCGCACCGGCGGACTGCACGCCGCCGGACTGTTCTCGCCCGAGGGCGAACTGCTGGACCTGCGCGAGGACGTCGGCCGGCACAACGCCGTCGACAAGCTGATCGGCCGCGCGCTCCAGTCCGGCCGACTGCCGTTGTCCCGGACCATTCTGCTGGTGTCCGGGCGGGCGTCCTTCGAGCTGGCGCAGAAGGCGGTCATGGCGGGCATCCCCGTGCTGGCGGCGGTCTCGGCGCCGTCCTCCCTCGCGGTGGACCTGGCGACGGAGACCGGGCTCACTCTTGTCGGCTTCCTGCGCGGCGGCTCGATGAACGTGTACGCGGGCGAGCAGCGCCTCGACCTGTCTGCCGGGGCCCCGGACGGAGGGCCGGCCAGGTGAGCGGGTCCGTGACCGATTTCGAAGGGCTCCACAGCAGTATCCCCAGCCCCGCCCACAGCAGCGCCCTTGTCGGCCCGCCCCGATCGCGGCCACCCGGCGCCCACAGCCGCCCCCGCCGCGTCGCCATGCTCAGCGTCCACACCTCACCCCTGCACCAGCCCGGCACCGGCGACGCCGGGGGGATGAACGTCTACATCGTCGAGCTCGCCAAGCGACTTGCCGTCACCGGTATCGAAGTCGACATCTTCACGCGGGCGACCTCCGCCGCGCTCCCGCCCGTCGTCGAGCTCGCCCCCGGCGTCCTGGTACGGCACGTGGATGCCGGGCCCTACGAGGGTCTGGCCAAGGAGGACCTCCCCGCCCACCTGTGCGCCTTCACGCACGGCGTGACCCGCGCCTGGGCCGACCACCACTCCGGCCACTACGACCTGGTCCACTCCCACTACTGGCTCTCCGGCCACGTCGGCCGCCTCGCCGCCCAGCGCTGGGGCGTCCCACTCGTGCACGCCATGCACACCATGGCCAAGGTCAAGAACGCCTCCCTCGCCGAGGGCGACACCCCCGAGCCGGCGGCCCGCGTTCTCGGCGAGACTCAAGTCGTACGGGCCGCCGACCGGTTGATAGCGAACACCGAGAAGGAGGCTGAGGAACTCCTCCGCCACTACGACGCCGACACGGGCCGGGTCGCCGTCGTCCACCCCGGTGTCAACCTGGAGCGCTTCCGCGTCGGCGCCTCCGGTGTCGCGGCCGGCCGGGCCGCGGCCCGGTCCCGCCTCGGCCTGCCGCAGGACGCGCTGATCCCCCTGTTCGTGGGCCGCATACAACCGCTGAAGGCCCCGGACGTCCTGCTGCGCGCCGTGGCCCGCCTGCTGGAGCAGCGGCCGCGGCTGCGCGAGCGGATCGTGGTGCCGGTCGTGGGCGGGCCCAGCGGCAGCGGCCTGGCCAGGCCGGAAGGACTGCAGAAGCTGGCGGCCTGTCTCGGCATCTCCGACGTGGTGCTGTTCCGGCCGCCGGTCGGTCAGGACGAGCTCGCCGACTGGTACCGGGGGGCGTCCGTCCTGGTCATGCCCTCCTACAGCGAGTCCTTCGGTTTGGTGGCCGTCGAGGCGCAGGCGTGCGGCACCCCGGTGATCGCTGCCGAAGTCGGTGGCCTGCCAGTGGTGGTGAAGGACGGGGTGAGTGGCGCTCTTGTACCGGGGCACGATCCGGTGGACTACGCGGAGGCGCTGTCCGGCTTCGCCGACGAGCCCGGACGCTCCACCCGGATGGGCGAGGCCGCGGCCCGGCACGCCCGCTCCTTCGGCTGGGACACGGCCGCGGCGACGACGGCGGATGTGTACGCCGCGGTCCTGCACGAGCGCGGGCTCCATCGCATCTCGTGACTCTCCCCTCGCAGGGCATCGTGTATATGGCCCTTGGAGACGATCTCCTCGGGCCTTCAAGCTCGATCCTGCGATATGCGTCTGCGCGCCGATGGAGCCAGGGCCAGCGCGTGAGCGCGGCGTGCTGGGCCAGGAGAGAATCGCGGCGCGTCAGGACCGCCTGCAGACATGCAGGTTCGCTCGGATGCGCCAGTAGGACGAGTACAGCCAGGTTCGCAACGCTGTGCAGCCGTCTGCGGTCGACGTCAGGCTCAACGGTGCGTGGCGCCAAGGCGGTCGCCCTGCAGCGAGTCAGCACGCTCCCGATCCGGTGCTGATTCCGTGCTGACTTCGGCGGCCAGGATCATGGAAAGCTGCAGGTCCTAGCTCTGATCAGATGAGTTGTCGTACCACTCGACGTCAGAGGCGTATGTGGTGGGACACCATAGTTCTGGGCGTGGGAGTGCGCGCGTCCACCATGTAGGTGGGGCCAGGGCCCCGGTGAGGGCTTCGACAGGGCCTCTCAGAGCACTACGCGCTCGGGGTGGGGATGGGCCAGGAAGTCACGGTGCGCCACTTCCCACCCGTACGCCCCGGTGTTGGCGAAGACCAGAACGTCACCGACGCGCAGCCGCTGGACGGGGGCGTCGCGAGCGAGGATGTCGCGTGGCGTGCACAACTCGCCGGCCACATCGACGGTGGTGTCCCGGATCTCGGGGCGTGGGAACGCGTAGGGCCAGTGCTCCGTGGGCAGCACGGAGAACGGATGGCTGTAGCCCCAGGACGCGGGGAGCCTGAAGTGGTGCGTCCCACCGCGGACCACGGCGAACCAGCGGCCGTGGGTCTGTTTGATGTCGAGCACCTGGGTGGCGTACCAGCCGGCCGGTGCGGCGATCCAACGACCGGGCTCCACCACCAGACGCGGGCCCTTCGGTCCCTGGACGCCGGTCAGCCGGGAGATGTCGAAGCCGCGCTCGCCCTGGTAGTCGACGCCGAAGCCGCCGCCGACGTTGACGTAGGACAGTTCCAGGCCGAGCCGCCTGCTGGTCTGCTCGGCCCATTCGAGGCAGGAAGTGATGTAGGCGGCGTGTGCGGTGGCGTCGAGGTTGTTCGACATCGCGTGCAGGTGCAGACCGAGCAGCCGGATGGCCGGCAGACGCAGGGCCAGCCGGACTGCCTCGTCCAACTGGGCGGCCTCGATGCCGAACTGCGTGGGTTCACCCGTCATCCTGTGGGTGACGCTCCCGGGAACCCCGTCCAGCCGGTTGACACGCAGTCCCACCTGGACGGTGGTGTCGGCCCGGGCGGCGAGCAGGGACAGGCGCCGAAGCTCCTGTGGGCTCTCCGCGTGGACGGTGACGTCGTGCCGGATGGCGGCGGCGAG
Organism: Streptomyces sp. NPDC030838; assembly: GCF_055572035.1. Lineage (NCBI taxonomy): Bacteria > Bacillati > Actinomycetota > Actinomycetes > Kitasatosporales > Streptomycetaceae > Streptomyces > Streptomyces sp. NPDC030838. Next base: position 254,731 of record NZ_JBVIED010000011.1, read on the forward strand.
GTCTGTATCGGTCTTGGCCGGCCCCGCGAACATGACCGGCAACGGTTCGGGCCTGGCCGCGAGCGCCAGGCGGAGCTCGCCTCCGGAGGCCACTTCGAAGCCGTCGACAACCGGAGCGAGTGCGGCGAGCAGCTCTGGGTGCCCGTTGGCCTTGATCGCGTAGTACAGCCTGGTGCCACCCGGCAGCGCCGCCCGCAGCGCCGCAACCCGGGCGCGCATCACACTCCGGTCGTAGACATAAGCGCACACGGGGAGCGCCGTACGCCCCAGCCTCCGGATGGCGGCCTCGACGCCGGCGGGGATCACGCTCACCGCCACCGTGGTTGCCGCCCGGTGTCGACCAGCCGCCATGCCCCGTCATCGGCAGGGGAGTCGTCGTAGTAGAAGACGGTGTCCGGCAGCAGTTTGCTCCCGAGGTCACCCGTGGCCGCGGCGAACGTCGCCCGGGCCGCCTCGTACAGCGCCCGTGGATCGGTACCGAGCCGCACCCGGGCCAGTTCGGCCAGGTAGTCCAACGCATGGTGCCCCATGAAACTGTCATAGGTCAGGCTGAACACCTGGGCCGCGGGGCCGGGCACGTCGCGGGAGACGACGTTCACGGGCGGCAGGGGGCGGGTCAGCCCGTTGCGGTCTCGCATGGCCGGATCGACGTAGATGCCGCAGTCCCGGTAGAGCACCTCCAGGTGCCGGCCGTCGCGGGTGAAGGAGATGAGCATGTTCTGGCCGTGCGGCTCCGGTACGCAACCGGTGGCCAGCACGCACCGCACCCAGAACCTGATCATCGGTGACACGATCCGGTCGGCGATGAACGCATCGGCCCGCTCTCCACTCGCGTTCACCAACTGCTCGAGCAGAGACGGGTCTTCCGGTGCCCGGACATCCTTGCCGTACAGAGCGAACAGCGGCACCGTGCAGACACCACGCGAGTCCTCCTGCGGGGGCACCTCGCGCACCACGAACCCCCAGGCCTCGCTGCCCGAACCGAAGAAGCCGCCGCACACCTCGGCCAGGAACGGCACCCCCGCGGAGGCCAGTTCGTCGGCCACCCACAGCTCGAGCTCGATCATCGGCTTGCGCAGCCGACGGGTGAACCGCGAGAGCCTGCGCGGATAGTGCAACTTCAGCAGATGAGGTGTCACCGGTGTGCCGCCCACCGTCTCCACGAACACCGTGCGCGCATTGGCCGCGGGCACCACTTCCAGCCACGGACCCGGTTCGCACCGCAGCAGCTCTTCCAGGCCCACCAGCGTCCCGGCCTCCAGCGCGTCCGGGTGTACGGGGATGAGGAAGCGGTCGCCGTCCCTGTAGAGGTCGGGCAGTTCCGAGACGATGCCGTTCGTGAGCAGTCCCGCCTGCCCGTCCGGAACCCAGAAACTGGGAACCTTGAACGAGACCGCGCCCAGCTGCGGATGGCACTCGGCAGAGATGTCCATGACCCCGGCGTACTTGCTGTACGTGCGCGTGCCGCCGCCGAGATACCGCTCGGCGTACTGCCAGCAGCTCAGGGGGTGGGACGCATCGTGAAGCCGCATGCGGACCTGTTTACCAACCTTCGGAACGGATTCTTCTCACAGCGCACGAAACCACCTGTTCGGATGCTTCCGGCCGGGTGACGGAGGCGGCCGGTGGTCCGGGAGCGGCACAGTGAGGCGGCCGGGCCCACCAACGCGTCCCCGGAGCGCTCGCTGCCGGCCAGGAGACCTCCGGCCTGCCGTCGCCTGGCCGGCCCAGCGTCCCGGTGTCGAGGCCGTCCGCCGCGGCCGCGCGCGGCCGGAACGCAGAGCTACGGCGTCACGGATGCCGCGTCGGCGGCACGCGGCCGGATCGAACGTTGACAAGATCGATCGGCGCACCCGTCACGCAACTGCGTCGGAGGGTGCCGCCGCCCACCTGGGCATCGACCCGGCGGCCGGGGCGGACGTGGTCGCCGTGGACCTGCGCGAGCAGGGCACCGGCGCCGCCACCGCCGTAGGGGCGGACGCACGGCGCGCCGAGGCCGCGGGCGTGATGTCCGTGCATGCCGCCGTCCATCGCGACAACACCCTCGTCGTCCACGCCTGCGGTCAGCTCTACGCCATTCTGCCGACGCCCGCCGAGGAGGCGCCTCTCGTGCGCTGGGCCGAGGAGTTGGTGACCACATTGCGCCGGCTGACCGGTACGCAGGTCCAGGCGGTCGTCGCCGGTCGCGCCGAACGTCTCGCCGACATCCCGGCCGTCAAGCTGCGCGGCCATCGCGCGCTGCAACTGCTCAGCCGTACCCCCGAAGTGGCCGTGGACACGCACGCCCGGCTCGCCCCCGCCCTGCTCGTCCGGGACACCCTGGAACTGCTCGACCAGGCGCCGCGGCTCCGCTTCCCCGCGGTGGCCGCCCTCGCCGACCGCGACCGCGCCCAGGGCACCGAGCTGGCCCGGTCGCTGCTGCTCTACCTCGACGGCTTCGGTGACGTCGGGGCGGTGGCCAAGCAGCTCAACGTGCACCCCAACACCCTGCGCTACCGCATCCGCAGGGCCGTGGCGCTGGCCGGCCTCGACCTCGACGACCCCGAGCACCGGCTGGCGGCCATGCTCCAGCTCCGCCTGGACCTGAGGGAGCCGGACGCGGCGGCCTTCCCGGGGGCCTGAGCACGGCAGGAGCGGCGCGGAGTCTGTCGTAGCGGACACATCGCGCGCCCGAGAGCTGTCCGGGCGGCCAAGGGGCGGGAGACATCCGTCGGCTTACGTTCACATCCTGTTCGCGTTCTGCGACGGCGTCCCTGTCCCTCACCGCTCCTTCCGGAGGTCAGCCATGCCTTCAGCCGCACCCCCCCGGCCCCGCCCAGTCCGGCGCCGCCCCCGCCGTACCCCCGACCGGCATGCGCCGGATCACCACGGCCAGCTTCATCGGCACGGCCATCGAGTTCTACGACTACTACATCTACGGAACCGCGGCCGCACTCGTCCTCAACGAGGCCTCTTTCCCCGAACTCTCCGAGACCGCCGGCACGCTGGCGACCCTGTCCACCTTCGCGGTCGGATCCGCGGCCCGCCCGCTGGGTGCCGCGATCTTCGGCCACTACGGCGACCGCGTGGGCCGCAAGGCGGTCCTGGTCGTCTCCCTGCTGATGATGGGTCTGTCCACCGGCCCGATCGGACTCCTGCCCGGCTACGACACCCTCGGCGTCGCGGCGCCGATCCTGCTGGTGCTGCTGCGCCTGATCCAGGGCCTCGGCCTCGGCGGCGAGTGGGGCGGCGCAGCGCTGCTCGCGGTGGAACACGCGCCGAGGGAGAAGCGCGGCCTGTACGCGGCGGCGCCCCAAATGGGGTCTCCCGTGGGCTACTTCGCCGCCACTCTCACCTTCCTGCTGATGTCCTCGGTGCTGGACGACGACGCCTTCGAGAGCTGGGGCTGGCGGATACCGTTCCTGATCTCCTTCGCCCTCGTCGCCGTAGGCCTGGCCATCCGCCTCAAGATCGCCGAGACACCGGCCTTCGCCAAGGCCACCAGCCAGCGGGAGACCGCCAAGGCACCGCCGGCAGAAGCGTTCCGCAAGCACCCCAGGGAGCTACTGCTCGGCGCCGGGATGATCACGGTCCTGGGCGTGTCCGCCTACGTCGTCGCGCGCTGGTCGGACCGGCTGGGCCGGCGCAGGCTCATCATCGGCGGCGCGGCCTTCGGCGTCGTCTGGGGCGCGGTGCTGTTCCCGCTGCTCGACACCGGCAACTACGTCCTCATCGCCGTCGCGCTGAGCGGTGCCCTGCTGTGCATGGGCGTCATCTACGGCCCCGCGGGCGCCTACATGCCCGAGCTGTTCGGCACCCGGATGCGCTACTCCGGCGCCGGTTTCTCCTACAACCTCGGCGGCGTGCTCGGCGGCGCCGCGGCCCCGCTCATCGTCACGGCACTGGCGGAGAACTACAGCGCCTCCGTGGGCGGCTGGTTCATGAGCGGCATGGCCCTGCTCTCCCTGCTGTGCGCCCTGGCCCTGCCCGAGAGCAAGGACCGCGACCTCGACTCCATCTGACGTCCCGCTCCGGGCAGGCGCCGTACTGCGGCAGCGCCTGCCGGGGGGAAGGTGGAGTCCAGGTACCGCGACCTCGACTCCATCTGACGTCCCGCTCCGGGCAGGCGCCCTACTGCGGCAGCGCCTGCCCGGGGGGAAGGTGGAGTCGAGCGGTGTTGGCTCCTGCATGGCACCCACAGGCGGGCGGTACCCGGACGTCGAACGCCCAGTGATGCAGCCACCGGGGTACCCGGAGGTGTCCGGCCGATCATGGACAGCGCCTCGGAACACGTTCGGGAGGAGCTTTTGCATGCCATGATCAGCGCATGAGCGAGTACTCCTGGCCTTCCGAAAACGGCAGGTTCCAAGCAGCCGGTGCTGCCGCGGCCTGGCTGGAGACGGTTCACTCTCTGCCTGTCGGTGCCTCGATCGCCGGTGAGGTTATCGGCAGACAGCCCTTCGGCGCCTTCCTCTCCATTGACGGCCACCCTGAAGCCGTTGGCTTGGCCAGAGTCGACAGGATGCCCAGGTGCATGGAACTGCCCACCGTGGGACAGTTCGTCACCGGTGAGGTGGTCTGGCATGCCGAACACAATCACCAGGTGGGCGTCATGCTCCGCGAATGGGTTGAGCACGAGGACCTGCTCTCTCAGTTCGTGGAGCGTGTCGGTCAGGCTGTCACCGGACGTGTCACGAAGATCGCGCCGATCGGATTCTTCGTGCGCATCGCCGACTGCGTCGAAGGGTTCGTTCCGCTCACCGAGCCGGTCACGGCCATTGCGGAAAGTGTCCGCGAGGGCCAGGACATATCGGTGCGGATAGTCGCCGTCGACCTGGAACGGGCCCGTGTTGTCCTGGCACCTGAAGGCGTCGCCTAGGACGTGTCCGGGCGGTCATGTGACCGCTGCGTGCTCGGGTCGCTGGTGCGGGCATGGGGCGGGGCGATCTGACGGACGCGGAGTACAACCGGTACAGGCCACGGCCGACGCGGCGGGTTAAATCGACTGGGATATCGCGGTGGACTTCACGATCGTGCGGGCGCATATCCACGCGGCTGGCGCCCGTACCGATCCGCCTCCGGCCCCGGTGCCAAGAGGGGGACGAAGCGGCGGAACACGAGACCGAAACGCCATGGCCCAGCCTCGCGGCCCGGCTGGTGGAGGTGGTGCGGGAGGCGAGGGCTGTAGAGTCCCGCAGGGGTGATCATGGCTGACGGGGACTGGTACGACGACGGTGACTATCGTGAAGCAGTCCAGCGGGCCGAACGAGCGACGCGGTTCGGCTGGGCAGCGATCGTCGGGGCTTTCGGAGTGCTCGGCTGTGCGCTGATCGCCGTGGCGGTTATCTGCGCAGCGGCGATTCTCGCATGTGTCTACTTGGTGGTATCGACGAGTTAGTAGGACTTGTCCGGACCTTCATGTGCTGCCGCTGCTGGACGCCGTCCCGCTGGTCCGCGGGTGGCCGCCCCCGCCGCCGGGCGGTGGCGCTCTACGCCGACAGTGGCTACGACCACGACTGCCGCCGCAAAGCAGTTCCGGGCCCGGGGCCTGGTGCCCGTCATCGCGCGGCGCGGCACCGACCACGGCTGCGGCCTGGGCGTCCACCGGTCACGACTCGAATCATTGTGTCAGCCGTTGTTAGGCCGAATGGCCGGAATGGTGTGTGCCTTTGCGGGTGATCGGGCACCCATGTCACGTCCCGGACACTTTGGACCGCCGATCAGATCCCATCGGGAGCCACGCATGGAACCAGTCGCCATTCCGCGAAACTGTCCGTTCGACTATGCCGAGGCCCTCGAGTTCGACCCCGTGCTCCAGCACTTGATGACCGAGGAGCCCGTCTCCCGCATCCGGCTGCCCCACGGCGAGGGGGAAGCATGGCTCGTCACCGGTTACGACGACGTGCGCACGGTGACTACAGACCGGCGTTTCAGCCGCCGCGCCATCATCGGCCGGAACTTCCCGCGCATGACCCCTGAACCCATCGTTCAGGACGAGGCGATCAACCTGATGGACCCACCGGCCAGCAGCCGCCTGCGCAGCCTGATCTCCAAAGGATTCGCGCCTCGTCACATGGAGCGCATGCGGGCCCGCACCCAGCACGTCGTGAACGAACTGCTCGACCGGATGGCGGAGCACGGTTCTCCCGCAGACCTCATGGAGCACCTGGCCGATCCTCTGCCCCTCGCCACCATCTGCGAGGTCCTCGACATCCCCGAGACCGATCGGGCCCAACTACGCGCGCATGCACGCACCATGATGGACACCGGCGTCGACAACCGGGACGACGCCGTACGGGCCAAGGCCGATCTCCGCGCCTACTTCCAGACGTTGACCGCGCGCCGGCGCGAGAACCCAGGCGACGACCTGATCAGCGCACTGGCCACGGCTCGCGACGGAGACGAGATTCTCAACGACCAGGAACTGGCCGTCATGGCCATGGTCCTGCTCATCACCGGACAAGACACCACCACCTACGAGATCGGGAACATCGCCTACGTCCTGCTCACCCGCCCCAAAGAGCTGGCCATGCTGCGCGCCGATCCTGCGATGCTCCCGCAGGCCATCGAGGAACTGCTGCGCTTCATCCCCTTCCGCAAAGGCGTCGGCATTCCCCGCGTCGCCCTGGAGGACGTGGAACTGAGCGGGGTGACAATCAAGGCAGGGGACATCGTGCACGTCTCCTATCTGACGGCCAACCGTGACGAACGGAAGTTCGACCGGGCCGACGAGCTGGATCTGCATCGCTCCGGTCCGCCTCACATGACCTTCGGCTGGGGTGGACATCACTGTCTCGGTGCTCCGCTCGCCACCACGGAACTCCAAGTCGCGCTCGGAACCCTTCTGGAGCGCTTCCCCGACCTGAAACTGGCGAAGCCGGCCGAGGAAGTGAGCTGGAACAAGACGTCGATCTGGCGCTATCCGCTCGCGCTGCCCGTCACCTGGTGACCGCGACGACCCCGGATGCGCGTAGGGTCCGTGTGTCCGAAGGCCACGCATAGGGCTCGGACGACTGCCGACAAGGCTGCCATCAACAACGCGACGCCAGAGGGCCGCGGCCCGCGGCCCGCCGTTCGGGACCGCGCGCACCGCACCGCACCACACCGGCCGGGACGGGCCGGACAGCCGCCCTCGAGGCAGCACTGCGCCACCGCCTGACCCACCGCCTACCTCGCCCTCACGTCGTGGGATGACGACCGTCAGGAGCCCGGCCGTCATCCCACGACCCCACCGTCCGGATCAGCCGGCGACGATTCGCTCCGCCGCCGCGATCGCGCAGACGCGGGCCGCGCCGTGGGTGGCGAGGTACAGCGCGCCGCGGGGCGTGGACTGAGCGACCCCCATCTCCACCACAACGGTGTCGGGGCGAGCGGTGAGCAGGGTGTCGAGGGCGGCGCTCATCCAGCTGTGCCGGTGTTCGTCACGGACCACGGCGACGACGCGTCGGCCCGCCGCCGCGGCGAGCGCGGCCTTGCCCGCGTCGGCGCCGGAGAAGACGCCGCTCGTGGTGCCGGGCATCAGGCGTTCCAGTTCGGTGCCCACACCCCACGGCGTCTCATCTCCGACGGCGATATTGGCGACCGGCTGGAACGTGGCCACGAACACCGGCTCGGTCACCGGCGCCGCGCTCGGCCCGGGAGTGACGGTGACCGCACGGCGTGCCGCGGCGAGGCCGATCTCGGTCTCGAGCGGGCCGCCCGGGTCCGCCTTCCGCGCCATCCCGGCGGTCCACTGGGCCAGGGCTCGTACCCGGGACGCGGCGTCGGCCAGCCGTTCCTCCGGCAGCTCACCGGATCGGACGGCGGTGACGAGAGCGTCCCGCAGGCTCAGCACGGTGCCTTCGTCGCAGAGGCCACCGCCAACACAAATGGCGTCGGCACCGGCCGCGACCGCCAGGACGACTCCTCGCTCGAGGCCGTAGGTGCCGGAGATGGCCTGCATCTCCATACCGTCCGTGACGATCAGCCCCTGGTAGCCGAGTTCATCACGCAGCAGGCCGGTCAGAATGCGCCGGGAGAGAGTCGCCGGGTACTCCGGGTCGAGGGCCGGCACCAGGATGTGCGCGCTCATCACCGCCTGGGTACCGGCCGCGATCGCCGCTCGGAAGGGCACCAGTTCACGCTCGGCCAGCGTGTCCGCGTCGACATCGATGCGGGGCACCGAGTGATGGGAGTCGACGCTGGTGTCGCCGTGGCCGGGAAAGTGCTTGGTGCACGCCGCGACCCCCACGGACTGCAGACCGCTGACATAGGCGGCGGTGTGCCGCGCGACGAGTGCCGTGTCGGCACCGAAGGACCGCACGCCGATAACGGGATTCAGCGGATTGGCGTTGACGTCGGCCGACGGCGCCCAGTTGAAGTTGATGCCGCACGCCGCGAGACGGCGGCCCAGCTCACGCGCTACGCCGTGCGTCAGGCCGGTGTCGTCGACGGCGCCCAGCGCGTGGTTGCCGGGGAACGAGGAACCGGTTCGCACCTCCAGGCGCGTCACGTCACCGCTCTCCTCGTCGATGGCCACGAGGAGGTTCTCCTGCTCGGCCCGCAACCGAGTGGTGAGGGCCGTGACCTGTTCGGCCGTGGCCACGTTGCGGCCGAACAGGGCGATCGAGGCCAGCCCTTCGCCGATGCGGCGGCGAACCCAGTCGGGAGCGGTGGTCCCCGCGAAACCCGGCTGCAGCACGGCGAGTGCGTCGCGGGTCAGGGTGTCGGTGCTGCTGGTGGATGTCGTCATGCGGAGTTATCCCTTCACAGCGCCGTCGGTGAGGCCACTGACAGCCTTGCGCTGCAGGAAGACGAAGAGGACCAGGATGGGGAGCGCGAACAGGGAGGAGGCGGCCATCGTGGCGCCCCAGTCATCGCCGAACGCGGTGCGGAACTGCGAGATCCACAGCGGGAGAGTCTGCTGCTCGATGCTCTTGTTGAGGATGAGGACCAGGGGATACTCGTTCCAGGCGGTGATGAACCCGAACAGCGACGTGGCCATCAGACCGGGTGCGAGCAGCGGGAAGATCACTTTGCGGAAGGCCTGAACGCGGGTGCATCCGTCGACCATCGCGGATTCCTCGAGTTCCCTCGGCACCGCGGCGACGTAGCCACGTAGCGTGAGAATGGTGAACGGGAGCACCATCATCATGTAGAAGACGGTGAGCGGCACGAGGCTGTCGAGCATGTCGCTGTCGCGTACCAGCATGTAGTTGGCGATCACCATCACCTCCCACGGCGCCATCTGCGCCAGCATGAACGTGACGGCGAAAGCACCGCGGCCGGCGAAGCGCATCCGGGCCAGGGCGAACGACGCGAAGAGGGCGATGGCGAGCGACAGCAGCACCGCGAGCGCGGTCACGGTGACGGAGTTGCGCACCAGTGTCCAGAAGTGGTCCGCGTGTATCGCCCGGTCGAAGTGCGTGAAGGTGACGTTCGTGGGGACCCAGACCGGGTCCTCGGCGATGATGTCACCTGTCGGCTTCAGGGCCGTGGCGAACATCCAGTAGACGGGAAACGCGAAGCCCACGAAGAGGATGACAGCCGTCGCGTTGAGCCAGAGTCGGCCGAAGACGGAGCGCTTCACAGCTTGTCCTCCTCCTGCTTGAGCACGGTGCGCAGGTAGTACGAGGTGATGACCAGCAGGACCAGGATGGTCAGGAAGGAGATCGCGGCGCCCATGCCGAAATGCTGGTTGCCCACCCCTTCGACGAACGCGTAGATGGGCAGCGTCTCGGTGAGTCGGTCGGGGCCGCCCTCGTTCAGGGCGAAGATCTGCGGGAACGCCTTGAAGACCCAGATGATTTCCAGGAACGTCGTGGCGTAGAGGAAGGGCCGTAGGAACGGGAAGGTCACCGAGGTGAAGCTCTTCCAGGCACCGGCGCCGTCGAGGGAGGCGGCTTCGTAGAGTTCCTTCGGAATGGTCGTCGTGGCGGCGTAGAGGTTGAGCGCCACGAACGGGATGGACTGCCAGACGATCAGCAGGGTGATGACGGAGAAGGTCGAGAACTGCGACCCCAGCCAGTTGTAGTCGGCCATGGAGTGCCAGCCGAGTTTGTCCAGCACCCAGTTGACGACCCCGAAGCGCTGCGCGAACAGCCACTGGTAGATGGTGGTGGCCGCGACGACGGGCATGGCCCAGGCGAGCACCAGCCCCAGCATGAGCAGCAGCCGCATCCTGGCGCCGAGCCGGGCGAGAAGCAGGCCGATCAGCGTGCCCAGCCCCATGATCAGCGCCACGTTGGCCGCTGTGAACAGCACCGTCCGCTTGACGACGCGCCAGAAGTCCGGGCTGCTGAGCACCTCACGGTAGTTGTCGACCCCGTTCCACTCCGTGAGGTGCTGGATGAGCTGGCGCGCGTGGAGGTTCTGGAAGGACAGCAGTCCGTTCTTCACCAAGGGCCCGCCGAGCAGGATCAGGGTGGCGAGCAGCGCCGGCAGCAGGAGGAGGTAGGGGGCGGCCTGCCGGCCGTGTGCGGTCGGGGATCTGCGTTTCCCTTCCCGGTGAGGCGAAAGAGCCTCGGTCTTGTGGGCACTGGCACCCCCAGCGGTGTCCGTGCCTTGGGTCTGCACTGGCATGGCTTGACGTCTCTTTCGTGGCCGTACGATTCAGCACGTCGGCGCCGGGGGCAGAGCGTGCGCGGTGCCCCCGGCGCGATTCGTCAGTTCTCCTGCGCCAGACGCTTGTTGATCTCGCCTTCGACTTCCTTGGCGGCGACCGCCGGGGACTTGCCGGAGAGCACCGAGGTCATATACCTCTTGATCGGATTCGGCGTGTTCTCCACCGCGGCCCACGCGGGAATCAGGGGCGTGGTGCCGCCCACCGAGGCGGCCGGGGCCGCGGCCTCGGCGACCTTGTTGCCCTTGAGGACGGTCTGCAGGGACTCCTTGTTGGGCACGACGCCGTTGGCCTTGGCCAGCTGACCCTCGAACTTGTCCGAAAGGGCGATCTTGAGGAACTCCTTCGCCAGCTCCTGCTTCTCGCTGCCGGCGGCGACAGCGAGGTTGGAGCCGCCGAGGAAGACGCCTTCTGGCTTGCCGGCCGTGTCGCTGGGGATGGTGAAGTAGCCGAGGTCCTTCTCGATCGCCGGGTTGGCCTTGACGGCGGTGGCCGCCTCCCAGCCCATGCCGATGAACGCGCCGGTCTTGCCCTTGGCGAACACCTCGGCCTGCTGCGGCGTGGCCTCGTCCTTGTCCTTGGGGGCCTGGGAGTAGGAGGCGTACTTCTTGTAGATCTCCATCGCGGCGCCGACCTTCGGGTCGTCGAGGTTGGAGACGTACTTGTCGCCCGCCTTCTTCACCAGTTCGGCGTTCTGGCCGACGAGGAGGCCGACGAAGAAGTACCAGTTCTGACCGGGCATGTAGATCGGCTCGGCGTCGGTCTTCTTGTCGATGGTCTCGAGGTTCTCGAAGAACTCGTCCCGGGTCTTCGGGGTGTCCTTGATGCCGGCCTCAGCCCAGACCTTCTTGTTGTAGATGACGATCCGGTTGGCGAAGTACCACGGAGCGCCGTACTGCTTGCCCTCGTAGACGGAGGACTCGTTGAGCGTCGGTGTCCAGTCGGCCCCGATCTCCTTCTTGAGGTCGTCCAGCTCGGCGAGGCCGCCGGTGGCCGCGTACGCCGGCGTCTGGGTGTTGCCGATCTCGATGACGTCCGGCGGGTTGGACTCGGACAGCGCAGTCGTGACCTTCTGCTGGATGCCGTCCCACTTCTGCGTCTCGAACTCGACCTTGGCGCCGGTCTTCTGCTCGAAGGCGGCCTGAACGTCCTTGGTCCATTCCTCCGGTGCCGAACCGTCCATCGTCCAGACGACCAGCGTCTGGCCCTTGAAGCCCTCGGGCCCGGAACCCCCGCCGTTGTCGCCGCTGCCGCCACATGCCGCAACGGAGAACACCATGCCCGCGATGCCGATCGCGGCTGTCAGCCTGCGCTTCACGCCACCCCTCCTCAGAATTGCTTCTCACCCACGCCCTCGGTGGCGTCCTTCGCACGGCGCTGCTGCCCGGCGGGCTGGGGACCTGGCCACGAATGGTGTAGACCAGCAGGGGCGAGCTTGGCCTAGACCTATGAGGCTGTCAAGGGCTGTCGGAAAACATGGCGCCGCCGTACCGTGGCGCGCCGAGAAGTCCTTTCTGTCCTCGCCGCGGGACCGTCGGAGGTGGCGTATGCCCGGATGGTCGCTGCGTGAGACTTGGACTAGACCAAAGGCGGAACCCGCCGCTATAACGGAATCGCCGAGCGTACGGCGCCCGATACCTCGGCCGTGCGAGCGAGCTGCGGCCGCTGACTGTGGGCTGCATCGGGCACCGGAGTCGAAGGCGGAACATGAGCATCGATGTCAGCAGCGACCAGGACGGGGGAAAGCCGCCAGAGCGAAGCAAGCGGGTCCCGAAGCACTACCGCATCAAGCAGCGGCTGCTGGAGATCATCGGAGGCCGGGCGCCCGGCTCGCCCATGCCGGCCGAACGCCTGCTCGCCGTCGAGTTCCGGACGTCACGTACCACCCTCCGGAAGGCCCTGCAGGAGCTCGTCAGCGAGGGACGGCTGGACCGTGTCCAGGGCAAGGGCACGTTCGTGGCCCGGCCAAAGGTGTACCGGACACTGCACTTGACGTCCTACACCGAGGACATGGAGGCCCAGGGCCTCGAACCCGCCTCGCGGATCCTGGACATCGGTTACGTCTCCGCGGACGAGGAACTGGCCGGCCTGCTCGGCCTTCGGACCGGTGACCGCGTCCTGCGCGTCGAACGGCTGCGCCTGGCGAGCGGGGAGCCGATGGCGATCGAGTCCACGCACCTGTCCGCGCAGCGGTTCCCCGGGCTGCGTATGGACCTGGCCAAGTACACCTCCCTCTACACCGCCCTCGCCGAGCGGTACGGCGTGCGCCTGGCGGAGGCCGAGGAGACGATCGAGACGTCCCTGGCCACACCGAGGGAGGCAGAGCTGCTCGGCGCGGATGTCGGCCTGCCCATGCTGCTGCTCTCCCGCCACTCGCGGGACACGGGCGGCAGACCCGTGGAGTGGGTGCGCTCGGTCTACCGCGGCTCCCGATACAAGTTCGTGGCCACTCTGACCCGGCCTGTGAGCTGACGGCCGCCGGTCCCTCCACGCAAGGAGCTCCATGCCGCTTCCATCCGACGGCTCCGGGGCCGAACCCGGTGTGCCCGGACTGCTGTCCGGCCCACACCGACCCCGCACACTCGCGATCGCCGCCACCTTCTTCCTGGTGGCCTTCGCCGGACTGGCCCTGGGAACCGCGATGCCCATCGCGGTTCAGGAACTGGACGCCCTGCCGCTCTACGCCATCGCCTTCGGCGGGTACCTCAGTGCCAGTCTCGCCGGCACAGTGGTCGGCGGCGGCTGGGCGGACCGGAGGGGACCGGCAGCGCCGCTCAACGCGGGTTGCCTCTGCTTCGTCGGCGGTTCGGTGCTCGCCGGGGCGGCGCCCTCCATCATGCCGTTCCTGGCCGGCCGCCTGCTGCAGGGTGCGGGCGGTGGGGCGGTGACCGTCGCCCTGTACGTCATGGTCGGGCGCGGCTATCCGGCCGCGCTGCGCCCGCGCATGTTCTCCGTGGTCACGGCCTGCTGGATCCTGCCCTCCATGGTGGGCCCGGCGATCGCCGGCGCCGTCACCGAACACCTGTCGTGGCGCTGGGTGTTCCACGGCATCGCCGTGTTCACGCTGGGCGCGACGGCCCTGCTCCGGCGCCCGCTCGCCGCCCTGCCGCACGACGGGACGGCGACGGAGGAACCCGCCACCCGTGTCGGCCCCGCGGTCACCGTCGCGTTCGGGGCGGGCCTGCTGCAGTACGCCGGTTCCCAGGCCTCCCCGCGCACCGCCGTGCTCGCCGGGGTCGGGCTCCTGGCCGTCGCGGCGGGTCTGCGCGGGCTCCTGCCCGCCGGAACGCTGCGTGCGCGGCCCGGCATACCGGCCCTGGTGCTGGTGCGCGGGCTGGCCGCCGGCGCCTACTTCGCGATCGAGTCGTACGTGCCGCTGCTGCTGGTCAACGAACGCGGCTGGTCGCCCACGGCCGCGGGGTACTCCCTCACCTGCGCGGCGCTCGCCTGGGCCGGCGCCTCCTGGCTGCAGGGCAGGCCGCACCTGTCCCCGCGACGTGAGCGTGTCATCCTGACGGGGGCCTTGATCCACAGCGCGGGGGCCGCGCTGACCCTTGCCGGAGTGCTGCGCGCGGCGCCCGCTGCCACGGCCCCGGTGGGCTTCACCGTGGCGGCCTTCGGCATGGGCCTGCTGCTGCCGAGCGTCGGCGTGCTCACCCTCGACCAGTCACCGCCCGGACGGCAAGGCGCCAACACCGCCGCCCTGCAGGTCGCCGACAGTCTGTGCAGCGTGCTGCTCATCGGGGTGTGCGGCGCCCTGTTCAACGCGCTGCACACGGCCGCCGGCTCCGACAGCGCCGCCTTCGCCGCCGTCTGTGCCGCGGCCCTGGCCGCCACACTTCTCGCCTCGTCGGCCGCTCGCCGGGTCGGGGTCCCCGCGCCGACGGCTGCGGCCTCGACGGACCAATTGGCCTAGACCTATTGAGGGTTCGGGCGGTATACACGGGAGGACGCCCGGCTCCCGAACCCGGAGGAACCACTCCAGATGTCACACCAGCACCGGACCATCGCGCTCGGCACCTTGGCCTTCGGCACCACCGTCGACGAGAAGACCTCGTTCGAGATCCTCGACACGTTCACCGAGTTGGGAGGAGAGATCCTCGACACCGCGAACAACTACGCGTTCTGGGTGGACGGCGCGACCGGGGACGAGAGCGAGGCCGTCATCGGCAAGTGGCTGGCGTCCCGCGGCTCGCGAGACGCCGTGCGGATCGGTACCAAGGCAGGGGCACGTCCCGCGTTCCCCGGGGGCGGACTCGAGGCCGCCGAAGGCCTCTCGGCCAAGGCCCTGCGGTCCGCGCTGGAACACAGCCTGCGTCGTCTGGGCACCGATCACGTCGACGTGTACTGGGCCCACATCGAGGACCGGACCGTGCCGCTCGACGAGACCGTGCACGCCCTCGCCGACCTCGTCGACGAGGGCAAGGTCGGAGAACTCGGCGTCAGCAACCACGCCGTATGGCGCACCGAGCGCGCCCGCGCACTCGCCGGCGACCGGCCCCGCTACACGCATCTGCAGTACCGCTACTCGTATCTGCAGCCTCGCTTCGACCTGCCCCTTCCCTCGTCGGCGCACGTCCACGTCACACCCGAACTGCTCGACTACGTGAGGTCCGAACCCGGCCTGCGCCTGTGGGCCTACAGCCCTCTGCTCTCAGGTGGCTACACCCGCGAGGACGTGGCCGTCCCCGCCGCCTACGACCACCCCGGCACACCTCCTCGGCTCGCGGCCCTGCGCGAGGTGGCCGGCGAACTGGACGTGACCGTCAACCAGGTCGTACTCGCCTGGCTGCTCGACCACGACCCGCAGGTCGTGCCCATTGTCGGCGTGAGCAAGGTCGCCCAGGTCGAGGAGGCCCTGGCAGCCCTGGCCGTCACGCTGAGCGCGGAGCAGCGCCACCGCCTGGACGAGGCGGGCCGGTAGCAGACCTCCGCGAGCCACGGGAGCGGCGGCCGGAGAAGGCCCGGGCGCCGCTCGCCGCTCAGGGGGCCGGTGACACCAGCAGGTCCTGCGCCTGGTGGTCCGAGAGACCGGCCGGATCGTCGAAGACATACCGGTGCACCCGCAGCCGGTCGTCCGTGAACGCCCAGTCCAGCCGCCACAGTCCCAGCCCTGCGGAGTTCCACGTGCGCGGCACGAGCGTGCCGGAGGCGGGCAGCGCGTCCCGCAGCGTGTCGCGCAGCCCGTCCAGGTCGCCCATCGCCGGTGTCGTGTTGAAGTCCCCTGCCACGAACACGGGGCGGGGGTTGGCGGCCACGTCCCGCAGCAGGGCCGTGTACTGCCGCTGCCGCGCGACGGCACGCCGCTGGACCTCGTCGTAGAAGCCACCGGTCAGTGGACTGCGCAGGATGTCGAGTTGGACGGGGATGTGCACGTTGTAGAACGAGATGACCCGGCCGTGCACGTCGATGTCCGTGCGCAGCACCTTCCCCCGCTCGAAGACCTCCCGCCATGAGGACCCCGCGTCCGTGGGGCGGACCGGACCGACGGCCGGGCGGGCGACGACGGGGAAGCGGGAGAGCGTCACCTGCTCGCCCAGCACCGCGATGTGGTACCCGGGGAACTCACGCCGGATCCGGGCCAGTTCGTCGATCGGCGTGGGCTGTTCGTCCACCCACGCGAGGTACTCCTGCAGAAGGTAGACGTCGGCGTCCTTCGCCCGGAGATAGCGGTAGAACCGGTCGGGGTCGTCGGTGGTGTCCCAGTACTCGGTGTTCCACGAGACGACCCGCACCGCCCCCGGGGGCGCCGGCCCCACACCCTCACCGGGGTTCAGCGCACTCCAGTTGACGCCGGAGCGGCTCAGCCCCGTGATCAGCAGGAGCGCCAGGACCGGAACCAGCCGTCGGCGCACCGGCCGCGCGGCCGGAAGCCACACCAGGGCGAGCAGGACGAGGGGCACCGCGAGGAAGCAGAGCGGCGGGACCAGATCGGGGAGCAGCCACAGCCACCAGCGCCCGCTGAGCGCGAAGTTGAGCAGTGAGTACACCGCCCACAGAGCGGTCAGCGCGACCAGAGTCCTCCCCGCCATGGTCCGGCGGCGCCCGTTGTCCGCCACCGGGGAAGGAGAGGTGGAGGAAGGCGCCATGGTTTCCGAGGGAGCCGACACACGTCCCTCCAGTGTGCGTCCGAGCGGATCTTCGGCGAACGAGCGGCTGAAGAGTAACAGCCGTACCCACGGGGCCGGGCGCGCACGGTGGATCCCACCCACCCAGCGTTGCCCGATACACGATCGATACGGGGCCGATACGCAGCGCAACTGAACTGAGCGGCATGCCGCATTCCGTGTCGGTGGTGATCCCGGCCCACAACTCCGCCCGCACCCTCGCAGCGTGCCTGGACTCGGTGTACGCCCAGACCTGTCCGATTCACGAGGTGATCGTGGTGGACGACGGCAGTACCGACGCCACGGCGCGGATCGCCCGGGGATATCCCTGCACGCTCATCCGGCACGAACCCAACCGCGGTGTCTCCGCCGCCAGGAACACCGGCATCGCCGCCGCCACCGGCGACATCCTCTTCTTCCTGGACTCCGACGAGGCGCTCAGCCCGGACTCGGTGGCCAACGCGCTGGAGATCCTGGACGCCGACCCCGAGTGCGGATGCGTGCACGGTGTGATCGCGCCCGAGCCGCTCTTCGACGACGGACCTGTCGAGCACTACAAGGTGCTGCACGCCCACTGGTGGCGACTGCGCGGTGTCGGCGAGGTGGAGACCGCGTTCTTCGCGCAGGCCGCCGTACGCCGCGAGGTCTTCGATCAACTGGGCGGCTTCGACGAGCGGTTGCGCGACTCGGAGGATCTGGAGTTCAGCGACCGGCTCGCGCCGCACTGGAGGATCGTGCTCACCGACCGGATCGTGGCCCGGCACGACGAGGAGGACCGGCTCGGCGCGCTGCTCGGCGAGACGTTCCGACGGGCCCTGCTGCTGGTCCCGGCCCTGCGATCGGCACGCCGGGGCGGGCGCACGAACCTCACGGCCAACAGCCCCGCCTCGGTGGCCTCGGCCGCCGCGCTCTGCGTCTCACTGCCCTTCGCCGTGTGGCTGCCCGTGCTGCCCGTGGCCCTCCTGCTCGCGTTCTGCGCCGCCAACTTCGGCCTGCTGCGGTTCGTCGCCCGGAGGCGGGGTGCCCGGTTCCTGCCGTTCTTCGTGGGCGTCCACCTGGCGACTCACGCCGCCCTGCTCTGCGGTGCCGCGCTCGGCGCGCTGCGGCCGCGCGGCAGGACACGCGCCGGGCACGGCACACCCGCGCGGACGGAGGCGACGCGATGATCGACCGGCTGCGCCGACTGCTCACCCCGGTGATCGTGCTCGCCGCACTTGTCGGCGTCTACCTCCTCATACGCCAGGGAGGCGTCTCCGCCGCACGCGAGTTCGCCCGGCCCGAGGCGCTGCCGCTGCTGGCCGGCGCGGTGCTCACGAACGTCGCCGGACTCATGCTCGCCGTGCGCGCCTGGCGGGTGCTGATCCCCGGCGAACACGGCATGCGTGGCCTGTACGCGGCGAAGGTGTACTTCCTCGGTCAGCTCAGCAAGTACCTCCCCGGACGCGTCTGGGGCGTGCTCACCCACGTGGCGCACGGGCGCGCCGTCGGCATTCCGGCCGCGCAGATGACGTCGGCGTACGTGCTGAGCCTGGCTCTGACCATCCTCACCGGAGCGGGTGTCGCCCTGCTCGCGGCACCGGTCGCGCTGCCCGGTCGGTGGCCGTGGCTGCTGGTCCCGGCCCTGCTGTTCGTGCTGTGCCTGGTGCGACCCGCGCTCGCCACCCGGCCGGTCGCCGCCCTGGCCCGGCTGCTGCGCAGGCCCGTGCAGCCGCCCGGGGACCCCGCGGTGCGACGGGCCATCCTGCTGGCCGTCGCCTCCTGGCTGGCCTCCGGGCTGCACCTGTGGTTCCTCGTGCTGGCGCTGGGCGCACCGGTGTGGGCCGGGCTGGGCGCGTCGGTCGGCGCCTTCGCGCTCGCCACCGTCGTCAGCAGCCTCGCCCTGATCATTCCGGACGGCTGGGGGGTGCGAGAACTCACCATCACCGCCGCACTCGCCACCGTCCTGACCCCGGGTGCCGCGGCCACCGCGGCCCTGGCCAGCCGCCTCGTCTGTGTCCTTGCCGAACTGGGCAGCTCGGCCGTCGTGCTCACCTGGGCACGCTTCGCCGCCGTGCCGACGAGCCGGGCCGCCGCCACCCCCCTGCCCCACACCCCGTCTTCCGACGTTGTCGCAGACGCGTCCACCGCCGCGCACTCCGCGGCACCGCTCGGCCCGCACGCCCGTTAGGAGAAATCCGTGTACACCCTTGATGACGCCGAACGACTCGAGGTCGGCGAGGTACACGACCTTTACCGACGTCACGTGAACAAGAGCCAGGTCTCCCTGATGACCTCGTTCGGCTTCGGCCGCGAACTCGTCGACCACGCCGAGGGCGCCTACCTCACCCTCAAGGACGGCCGACGCGTCCTCGACCTGACCGGCGGCGTCGGCGTCCTCAACCACGGTCACAACCACCCCCGGATCCTCGCCGTTCGCGAGCGGTTCGCCCAGCAGCGCCGGATGGAGGTCCACAAGACCTACTTCTCGCCCTACCTGGCCGCGCTCGGTCACAACCTCGCCGAGGTGATGCCCGGCGACCTCACCATGTCGTTCCTGCCCAACTCGGGAGCGGAGGCGGTCGAGGGCGCGGTCAAGCTCGCGTACAAGTACCACAACGGAAAGCGCGGCACCGTCCTGCGCGCGGACTGCGCCTTCCACGGCAAGCTGCTCGGATCGGGCGGGCTCACCGGCCAGAACCAGTTCTCCTTTCCGACCATTCCCGGGATCGACACCTTCCGCTACGGCGACCTGGACTCGGTCCGCTCGGCGATCGGACGCCACCCCAAGGACGTCTACGCGATCCTCATCGAGCCCTTCAGCGCCTCGACCATCCAGTGGTGCTCCGAGCACTTCCTGCGTGGTCTGCGGGAGTTGTGCACCCGGCACGACATCGTGCTGATCTTCGACGAGATCTACACGGGCTGGGGCAAGACCGGCAGCATGTTCTACTTCATGCGCTACCCCGGACTCATACCGGACGTGGTCACCACCTCCAAGTCCTTCGGCGGCGGCAAGTCCTCCGTCTCCGCCTACGTCGCGCGCGAGCCCGTCTTCCGCAAGGCCTACGACAATCTCGGCGACGCCCTGCTCAACTCCACTTCCACCACGTACTACGGCTTCGGCGAGGAGTGCGCCACCGCACTGGAGGCCGTCAACATCGCGGTGGAGGACGACTATCCGGCGCGCGCCCGCGCCCTGGAGGCCGTCTTGGAACCCGGGCTGGCCCGGCTCGCCAAAGAGCACCCCGACGCGATCGGACACGTGGCGGGCGCCGGCGCGCTGTGGGGCGTCTTCCTCGACGGCGGCCCGAAGGTCCTCGACCTGGTGGCGAAGCTCGCACCGGGCGGCATGGCCAAGGACCCACGGTTCAAGGCCAAGTTGGTCACCTGCGCGGTGATCAACGCCCTGTACGAGGACCACGACATCTTCGCCTACTACACGCTCAACGGCCGCAACCCGCTGATCCTCGGCCCCTCACTGGTCACCGAGCCCGACGAGGCCGAGCGCGCGGTCGACGCACTCGGTGAGGTCCTGGGCCGCGGCCTGGGCCGGCTGGTCACCCGTTTCATCAAGCAGAAGGTGAGCTCTCAGTGGTGATCACGATCACCGGCGCGGCGGGTATGCTCGGCGGCCGCCTCGCCGAGCGGCTGCTGGCCGACGGACGGCAGGTGCGGGGAGTCGACCTGCGCCCCGGACCGGGTGTGACGTTCGTCGGGGACATCCGTGACCGGGAGGTCATGCGGCAGGCGGTGGACGGCGCGGATGTCCTGGTGCACGCGGCGGCCGCGCTGCCCAGTTACCCCGACGACCAGATCCGCTCCATCATCGTCGGAGGCACGAAGAACGTGTTCGCCGCGGCGAGTGCGGCCCGCACACCACGTGTGGTGCACATCTCCTCGACCGCGGTGTACGGGCTGCCCCGGGTCGTCCCGACGACCGAGGAATACCCGCGTGAGCCCGTGGACACCTACAGCCGGGCCAAGGCCGCCGCCGAGGAGGTCGCGGAGCGCTACCGGGCACAGGGCATGTGCGTGCCGATCCTGCGGCCCAAGACCTTCGTCGGGCCGGGCCGCATGGGACTGTTCTCGATGCTGTTCGAGTGGGCGGAGGAGGGCCGCAACTTCCCGGTGCTGGGACGTGGCGACGTACGCATCCAGATGTTCGCCATCGACGACCTGGTGGACGCGATCGTCACCGTGCTCACCGCGCCGGAGGACATCGCCAACGACACCTACAACCTGGCCGCCGCCGAGTTCGGCACGATCCGCGAGGACTTCCAGGCCGTCCTGGACGCCGCGGGCCACGGCAAGCGCGTCATCGGCCTGCCCGCCCGGCCGGCCCTCGGCGTGCTGAACGCCCTGCAGAAGGCCCGGCTGTCCCCGGTGTACGGCCGGTTGCTGTTCAAGCTGATGGAAGACTCCTACGTCAGCATCGACAAGGCGACGCGACGGCTGGGCTTCACCCCCAAGTACTCCAACCGCGACGCCGTCCTGCGTACCTACGAGTGGTGGCGCACCGCCCGTCACGAGGCCCCCTCCGGCGGATCCGCCGGCCGTACCAGCCGGGATCCGTGGCGCCAGGGACTGCTGTCCGCAGCGAAGATCTTCTTCTGAGGAGCACGCCATGAGCTTCCTGGACGAACGGGCCACGCCCGCCACACCCGAGGACGTCGCACCGGTCCGGAGCCCGACGGCCGGCCTGCTCGCCCTCATCCGGCCCGGTCAGTGGCCGAAGAACCTCCTGGTGGTGCCGCTGCCGCTGCTGGGCGCCGCCTGGAGCTGGCAGGCCGCCGGCCGCGTTGCCATCGCCACGCTCGCCTTCGTCCTGGCCTCATCGCTCGTCTACGTGGTCAACGACATGGCGGACGTGGAGCGAGACCGGCGGCACCCCGTCAAACGCCACCGGCCGCTTGCCTCCGGCCAGGTGAGCCGGGCGGCCGCCACGGCCCTCGGCCTCACCCTCGCCGCCCTCCTCGTGCCGCTGCTGGTGCTGCTCGCCCCCGAGGGCGTGTGGGCGGTGCCCGTCTACCTCCTGGTCAACGCCGCCTACAGCTGGCGACTCAAACACCTTCCGCTGCTCGACGTGTTCATCGTCGCCACCGGATTCGTCCTGCGGCTGCTCGGCGGATACCAGGCGAGTGGCCATTCGGTCTCCGGCTGGCTCGTGCTGACGGTCCTGACGCTGTGCCTGCTGCTGATTCTCGGCAAGCGCCGCCACGAACTGAGCGTCTCGGGCACCGGGCACCGGCCCGCGCTGGTCGGTTACTCCACTCACTTCCTGGACCTGGTGCTGGTGATGTGCTCGGCGCTGACCATGGTCGGCTACCTGCTCTACCTGCGCACCGAGTCCGGCTACGAGGCCGGCGCACTGCTGACCGCCCCCTGTGCCCTGTTCGCGCTGTTCCGCTACCTCCAGATCGTGGTCGTCAAGGCCGAGGGCGGCAGCCCGGTCCGAGTCCTGCTGCGCGACCGCGTGATGTGCACGAACTCCTCACTCTGGGCCGCCCTGCTGCTGGTCTTCCAACTGACCTAGTCCGACAGCCGGCCCACCTCCACCCGTCTTCCGACCCGACCGAGGACCCCTCCCATGGCCGCACCCCTCGTGTCGGTGGTCGTCCCCATGTACAACGACCGCCGCACCATCGACCTGTGCCTGAACTCCGTGCGAGCGCAGACATATCCCCAGCTGGAAGTGATCGTCGTGGACGACTCCAGCACGGACGACTCGGCCGCGCTGGCCGCGCGGCACCCGGTCACGCTGGTGCGGGCCGAGCGCAACGGCGGCCCGGGCGCCACCCGCAATCTGGGCGTCCGGCACGCGTCCGGCGACATCATCTTCTTCCTGGACGCCGACGTCACCATGCACCCGGAAGCGGTCGCCGAGGCCGTGGCCCTCTTCGAGGAGAACCCTTCGTACGGCGCCGTGTTCGGTATCCCGGACAAGGAGCCGCTGTTCGATGAGGGGCTCGTCTGCGACTACCGCATCCTCCAGTACCACTACTGGCGCAAGAGCGCCGAGGGCCTGGTCAGCGGCGGCTACTACGCTCTCGGCGCGGTTCGCCGGTCCGCCTTCCTGAAGGCGGGCTGGTTCAATCCGGCGCTGCGCCAGACCGAGGAGATCGATCACGCCGAACGGCTCGCCGCGCTCCACCCGATGCTCCTGACCTCGCGCATCCGCGGCCGTCTCGCCGACGAGACCGAGATGCGCCCGCTGCTGCGCAAGGCGTTCCTGCGCAGCCGGCTGCGGGTGCCGTTCTACCTGGACCGGGGCCGGGCGATGCAGGGCATGGAGACGGGCGGGCGCGCGGCGGCATCCGTGCTGGCGGCGCTGACGCTGGTCAGTCTGCCCGCGGTGGCGGTGTGGCCGCCGGCCGCGGTGGTGCCGGCCGCCGCGCTCCTCCTGTTCATCCTGGCCGACTGGGGGCAGTACGTCTTCGTCGCCAGGCACCGAAGTGCCGGTTTCCTGTTGTTCTTCATCGGCTGCCACCTACTGATGAACACGGCTGTCGTCGCCGGCCTCGCGGTGGGACTGACCCAGTGGGTGTTCAGCCGTCGCTTCCGCCGCATGTACCAACGAGAGGTGACCGCGTGACCTCCGAACCCGCAGTCGCCGATCCGCGGACCGGTGATGAGGAGGTGCCGGCCACGCCCCGGCAGGGCACCGGCGCGAGCAGGCTGCGTCGTGCCGGGCGCCTGCTCCGGCTGTGGTACGGGCGTGTCCTTGTCGCCGTGGCCGGGATCTGGCTGCTGTACGCCGTCGTCCGATGGCTGGTCAGCGGACGATGGCACTGGGCCATCCTGCTGGACGCGGCACCCCCGCTGCTGCTGGTGGGTGTTCCGCTCGTCCTGCTCGTGGCCAGTGCCGCCGCCTGCGGCCGACGGCGGCCGTGGGCCGCGGGCCTCACCTCGGCCGCGCTGCTGATGGCACTCGTCACCGGATCCGGCCTGAACTGGCCCGCGCTGTGGCGCGACCCGGGGAAGGTGCCGCCGGGCGCGCTGCACGTGGTCTCGCTCAACACCCAGTACTGGGGACAGGCCTCCAGCCCCGAGAAGGTCTTCTCGCTGCTGCACCGGCACCCGGCCGACGTCTATCTCCTGCAGGAGCACGTGGAATGGCAGGCCGGCCTCGGAGAGGACGGCTACCGGGAGCTGCGCGACGACGCCCGGCTGCGTGCGGAGTTCCCCGGCTACCACATCGCGCGCCGAGGGGAGCTGCTGACACTGTCCCGGTTCCCGATCGTCGCCCAGCCGCCGGTCGGCCCCGGGGCCGAGATCGACGCCAACCCCGGGACCCCCTTCACCGAGGTCTTCGCCCGCGACAAGGTGATGCGCACGGACCTGAAGGTCGGCGACAGGATCCTGAGCGTCTACAACGTCCACATCACGGTGCCGCTCGCCGTCGACAATCTCAACCTCTTCTCGGGCTACGACTTCGACTCCTACTTCGCCCGCAAGTTCGCCTGGCGGCAGGAGGAGTTCCGCGGACTGGAGCGCGACCTCGACCGCAATCCCCATCCGACGTTGATCGCCGGGGATTTCAACGCCACGGACGCCATGCGCGACATGGACGGCCTGAAAGACCGGGCCGACGACGCGCTGCGCGCCAACGACGACCTGATTCCGCTGAGTTGGAAGTTCGGCGCTCCCGCCGGTTTCGCCTGGGACAGTGTGTTCAACCGACCGCTGCCGCTGTGGCGGGTGGACTGGGCCTTCACCGCGGGCCCGGTACAGGTGCACCGATACGACCTACGGCCCACCGACGGGCTGTCCGAACACCGGTTGCAGGACCTGTGGCTGTCGCTGTGAGGTGGCGGGCGCGCCGAAGCGGCGGCGCGGCCCCTCGGTTCCGCGCCGCCGTCCGTGGGCCCGTCTCAGCTCGCCCGCGCCCCGTTGCCGACGACCTGGTCCCGCTCCATGCCCAGCAGGATCGACTTCTCCAGCTCGGCCAGCTCCGTTCCCGGCTCGATACCCAGTTCCTCCACCAGGGTGGAACGTATCCGCCGGTAGACCTCCAGGGCCTCGGCCGTTCGGTGCGATCGGTACAGCCCCAGCATGAGCTGAGCGTGCAGATGCTCCCGGTAGGGGTGGTCGGCGGCGAGCTGCATCAGCTCGCCGATGATGTCCTGGTGCCGGCCCAGCTCCAGGTCCAGCCGTACCCGTTCCTCCACCGCGCGCAGCCGCGCCTCCTCCAGGCGACGCGCGCCGGATTCCACGGGCGGGCTCGTCAGACCCACAAGGGCCGGACCGGTCCACAGAGACAGGGCCCGGCGCAGGGTGTCGGCTGCCTCCTTGAGGTGGCCGCCCGCGGCCAGGGACCGCGCTCGGCGCACTCGGGCGTCGAAGATCGCGGCGTCCAGCTGGTCCTCGGCGAGGCTCAGTCGGTATCCCTGCGGATGGGTCTCGATGAGGTTCGGGGCGCCGGCCGCCGCGAAGCTCCGACGCATCGAAGATATGCAGATGCGAATCTGGGTGCGGGCGCTGGTCGGCGGGGAGGATCCCCACACGGCATCGACGAGATCATTGACGGGTACGACCCAATTCGCCCCCAGTGCCAGCACCGCGAGGACGATCCGGGCCCGTCTCCCCCCTATGGGTACTAATCTGCCGTCGACCGTGACGCTCGGCGGGCCAAGAATTTTGACGATGACAGGCATGTGCCCCCCGTACCTTGAGCTTTCGAGAAATAGTCTCCGGGTTCCGGCTCGGGACCCGGGACAGCCTGGTATGGACCAATGCTGACTGTCAAGGGAGTTCTCCGTTCGATCATGCCTGCGACCTCAGTTGATACGGGTTGGTGGAGCGGCCCGCCGGGGCAACCCTCCGCTGTGAAGGGTTGGTTGACAGCTTCATGAACGCCTCTCTACGGTTGGTCTGCACCAATCGAACACCCAACCAGTTGGCTGCACTTGGGGGGATCGTGAATATTGCCGGGAGCGCTGGAAACCCTTCGGCCGTAACCGCCGACGGCAGGACGGAATTGCCCGTCGTCAGTCTTGACCAGGCTCATTCCCCGCAAAAAGTGATGGCCCATGGAGAACTGCTGCGAAGGTTCGTCGCCGATCAGGAGTTCAAGCCGATCCATATGCGGATCGGTATTATGGGCGCCTGCAATCAGCGCTGTCACTTCTGCAACTTCCATTCTCCGAACGAAGAGCAGTTCTATGACCTGTTCTCGTTCAAGGACGCCATCCCCACCGCCAAGGCCGTGGCCCTTCTGCGGGAGTTCGCCGCGAACGACGGCCGGGCGGTGACGTTCTGCGGCAGCGGCGAGTGCACCATCCACCCCGGATACGCCGAGATCACCCGCGCCGGCCATGACGCGGGGCTGCGCATCGGGCTGATCACCAACGGGTCAAGGCTCGGCCGGCCGGCCGTCGCCGACACCGTCGCCGCCACGCACACCTGGGTGCGGATCGGACTGAACGCCGGAACCGAGGCCACCTACAACGCCATCACCCGGGACCGCGAGCGCACGTTCACCTCCTTCGTCCACACGGTGGGAAGGCTGCGCGAGGCCGCGGTGGCCCCGGACTTCCGGATCGGCTTCAACTTCGTCATCACCGAGCGGAACCACCGGGAGATCCTCCAGGCGGCCCGCATCGGCCGGGAGGCGGGCGCTCACTACGTCCGCTTCGAGCCCGAGTTCTACAGTGCCCTGGGGCACGAGACCATCGAAGCGGTCATGCCGGAGATCGCGGAGGCGCTCAACGAGGCCAAGGCGCTCTCCTCGGACGACTTCGAGGTCTCGGTCCCCAAGCTCGACCGGGGCCCGATGGACCAGGTCGAGACAGTGGAGGGAGACTTCGAGCGCTGCCACTACAGCCGCTTCGTCACCGCCGTCGGCGCCGACGGCAACCTCTACCCCTGCCCCCAGGTCCACCTCAACAGCCGCTACCTGATCGGCAATGTGCTCGACCAGGGCTACCTGAACGTGCTGGAGGGCGGACCCCGCGCCGAGTGGGAGTCCGCGAACCCCCGGCGCACCGACCTGTGCAAGTCCTGCTTCTACCGACCGCAGAACGAACTGCTGGAGCAGCTGCACCGCGGACAGATCGAGCTGGAGCAGGCGCTGGACGCCTACGCGGTGGAGATGCCGAGCACGCTGCACGAGGACTTCGTCTGACGCACCACCGTCCGCGTCCGGTGACTCTTCCGCCGTCTCACAGAACCTGGTGCCCGACTCGCCATGCAGCTCCGCCACCTGGCCCGGCTCCTCGAAGCCCGGCCGACGCCCTCACCTTCCGCTCCCGACTCGGACGTGGAGGCGGCGGTCCGGTCCCGCCGGATCCGCTCCACGGTCGAACGGCTGGCACGCGTCGAACGCGTGCCGGTGCGTACCGTCGCCACCAGCGTCGACGTACGCGACGGACTGCACCGGGAGCAATGGGTCCTCGATTCCCCCGTTCGAGGCGAGTTCCGGGCCACCCTGCTCTCACCCGCGTCCGCGCACGGTCCCGGCATCCTGGTGCTGGGTGGGAAGAACGCCCGTCGGGAACAGCTCACCGGCGCAGTCGTCCCCGACCACCCGGACCGCAACATGGCGGAACACCTCGCCCGCGCGGGATTCACCACGCTGACCTTCGAATACGCCCTCACCGGCGGATTCGACCCGCGGCGGCTGAGCGGACGCGACGAAGGGACCCTTCTCGCCCACGCCTTCGCGCTCACCGGCCACTCCCTGCTCGGCGCCCTGGTCGGTGACGCCCTCGGCGTCCTCGATCTCCTGCGCGCGCACGAGCGCGTGGACGCCGGCCGTGTCGGGCTGTTCGGACACAGCCTCGGCGCGGCCGTCGCCCTGCACACGGCGCTGCTCTGCGAGGACGAGCCGCCGCTCTGCGCAGTCGGTCACCTGGGCACCTACGCCTCCCTGTACGCCCGGCACCTGACCGGATTCGAAGGCGCCGTTCTGCCGGGCATCCTCGAGTACACGGATCTGCCCGCACTGTACGGGGCGCTCGCCCCCACGCCGCTCCAGCTGCAGTTCGGCACGTCCGACCCCTACCTGGACACCGACGACGCCCGAGCCGCCGGACGGGCGGTCGGCGCGGCCTACTCGGCGGCCCATGCGCCGGCACCCGAGATACTGGAGCTGCCCATGGGACACGGCACCCACGTCGACCATGCCGTGGCCTTCTTCACCCGGGCCCTCCCGCAGCGCCCGTCGGCGCCCGCGGCCGTGGCCGCCCAGCGCATCCGGTTCGACGCGGTCGAACGGCGCGCCGTCACCGACCGGGTCGACGCCGTGCTCGAGTCGGGAGTCCTCACTCAAGGTCCGCTGGTGGCCCGGTTCGAGGAGCTGACCCGGGAGTGGACCGGCCGCCCCGGTGCCGCCGTGGCGTCCGGCTCCGCCGCACTCGAGATCGCCCTCCGGGTGATCGGTGTTCAGGGACGCACCGTCCTCGTGCCCGCCAACACCTTCTTCGCGACGGCCGCGGCAGCCGTGCGAGCCGGAGCGTCCCGAGTCGACTTCGTCGACCTGGAGCTCGACGGCCTCGGCATGGACCCGGAGGCACTGTCCGCAGCGCTCGACCGCCACCCGGACACCGCGGCCGTGGTGCCCGTCCACATCGGCGGCATCGTCGCACCGGCGCTCGACGGAGTCCTCGACCAGTGCCGCGAACGCGGCATACCGGTCCTGGAGGACGCGGCCCATGCCTTCGGCAGCACGCTCGGCGACCGCCCGGCGGGTGGCTTCGGCCGCTTCGGCGCGTTCTCCTTCTTTCCGACCAAGGTCGCGACCAGCGCCGAGGGCGGACTGCTCAGCTGCGCCGACACCGGCGACCTCGACCACATACGGCGGTGGCGGGACCACGGCAAGAGCGCGGTCGGCTCCACCCTGCACGACCGGCCGGGCGGCAACTGGCGGATGAGCGAACTGCACGCCGCCGTGGGCACCGTGGACCTGGAACGCTTCGGCCGCACCCTGGCCGCCCGCCGGGACCTGGCCGCACACTACGACGACCTGCTGGCCGGGGTGCCGGGGCTGAGGGCTCACCCGATGCCCGGCCGGGTGAGCAGCAACTACTACAAGTACCTGGTGTATCTCGACGAGTCCGCCGACCGCGGCCTGCTCAAGAAGCAACTGCGCGAGCGGCACGGGATCCACCTCGCCGGAGAGGTGTACGACCACCTGCTGTGCGACCACCCCTTCTTCGCCGACCGCGCCGGGTCCCAGGACCATCCGCGAGCCCGGTGGTTCGCCCGGCACCACATCGCCCTGCCGCTGTATCCGTCCCTCACCCACGCCGAGCAGGCACGGGTGGTCTCCGCGCTGCGCAGCGAACTGTCGTGACGCCCGGTGCCCTCCTCCACGCCTTCCGCCGAGGTGCCTGGCACCCGTCGCTCGACATCGCGACGCTCTCCGGGGACACGGGTGTGCGGCTGGCCCTCGTCCCCGAGATCGTCGTCGCCGCGGACCGCCGCTGGTGGGACGACGCCGCGCCGGGGCTGCCCACCGCGCCGGCCGACCGCCGGGGACTGCTCCTGGAGGCGCTGCACGAGTTCGAGCACGGCGTCCTCGACGTCGGCGGGCTGGGACCGCAGAGCGGTGAGGACTTCCGCACGGCCCTGTGGCGGACCGCGGGCATCCCGGCGTCGCTGACCGACCGCTGGTGCGCGATGCTGCGCACCGGGCTCGTCGAGCGACCGCGGCCCGCGGACGACGAGGCGCTGGCACTGGTAGCACTGCCCGGCAACACGTTCACCTGCCTCGCCGCGGTGCTGGAACAGGTGGAGCGGTCCGCGGCCGTGTGGATCCGGCCGAGCCGTCGCGAACCACTGTCCGCGGCACGCCTGGTGGCGGCCCTGCTGAGGGCCGGATGGCCCGCCGAGCGGATCGCCCTGTACCCGACCGGCCAAGGCGCACTCCCCGGCCTGATACGCCGGACCGACCGTCAAGTGGTCTTCGGCGGCTCGGGTCTGGCCCGGTCCGTCCGCTCCCTGCCGGGCCTGACCCTGCACGGACCCGGCCGCGGCTGCGCGCTCGTACCCGCGCCTCTGCATCCGGACCGTGCCGTGGAGTGGCTGGTGCCGCTCATCGCCGCCGACGCCGGGAGGTTCTGCAGCAGTGTGCGCACCGTCGTGTGCGCCGGCCCTGCCCAGCCCCTGGCAACTCGGCTCGCCGCCGCACTCGACGGACTCCGCCCCGACGGCTGGCCGTTGACCGTCAGCCGGGAGCCGGGCGCCGCGGAGCGCGCCGCCCGCTCCGTGGCCGAGCGGATGCGCCCGGGAGACCGGCTGCTCACCCGCCGGCCGCCGGTCGTCGCCGGGCCCGACGGCGCCCCCTGCGTGACACCGCACCTGGTGCTCGTCGGCGACAGCCCCGATGACCCGTTACGGCACCCGCTGATCGGTCATGAGGTGCCCTTTCCGTTCGCCGCCGTGGTGACCGTGAGCGAGCGGGACGCGGCGCGGATCGCGGACGAGTCCCTGTTCGTGTACGAACCGCCGCAGTCGGCGGCACCGAGGAGAACCGCATGACGACGACCACACCAGGTACCCGACAAGGCGGCGTACCAGGCCCGCCGAGCGGCGGCTCCGCCCCGGACGCCGCGACCGCGTACACCACCATGCGCGAGCGGGTACCGGAACTCACCGTCGACCTCGATGCCTGGACACGCCGCATGATGCGGTGGCATTTCTCGCCCGAGACCGGATCGCCCTTCTGGCTCTCCCTCCGGGCCAGCCTCGGCTTCGACCCGCTGAGGGACGTGAACGGCTTCGCGGACCTGCGGCTCTTCGGACTCTTCGACAAGACCGGACTGCGCACCGCGCGCGCCCGCGACCTGATTCCGCGCGGCTATCGGGGCCGGCCCTTCCGCGTGTTCGAGACCGGTGGCACGACCGGCACCCCGTGCCGGATCGTCAACGTCACCCGGCTCGCGTACGACGTGGAGATGTACCGGACCATGCTGGAGGCGCGCGGCCTGCGCGGGGGCGACATCCTGGCGATGACCCCGATGGGCCCGCACGCCTACGGGCATTTCGTCGAGGCCCTCGCGGACAGCTGGCATGGCGCGGTGCACAGCATCGACTTCGATCCGCGATGGGTGAAGGCGGCACTGCGGGCGGGCGGCGAAGCCGGCGAGTACACCGAGCACCTGATCGCCCAGACGCTTCACCTGCTGACCGCGGAGCGTCCGGAACTGCTGTTCAGCACCTCCCGGCTGCTGGTCGAGCTGGCCATGCGGCTGCCCCGCCCGCTGTACACGTACGGCGTGCGTGCCGTGTGCACCGGTGGTACGTCATGCACTCCGGCCGAGGCGGAGTTTCTGCGTGCGGAGCACCTGATGGGTGTCCAGTGGATCGACACCTACGGCAACACGCTCGTGGGACACGCGCTCCAGGCGGACCTGAGCCCGGGGACGGCCGTGCCGGGCGTGACCGCGCCCGGACAGGACACCTCGGCGGACGCGGTGTCCGGCGAGAAGGTCACGCACACCTACCACCTGCCGCCGCCCTTCGCCGTGCTCACCGTCGTCGATCCGCACGATCCCTGGCGGCAGGTGGCCGTGGGGGAGCGCGGCCGGGTACGGGCCACGACCCTCCTGGAAGACCTGTTCATCCCGAACCTCCTGGAGCGCGACAGCGCCGTCCGCACGGGCCCGCACCCCTGGTTCCCCTGGGACGGAGTGGCGGCCGTGCGGCCGTACGAAGGAGATGCCTCAGAGGAGGAGGCCACGGAGGGCGTCTACTGACATCCCGCCCCTGCCGGCTTCTTCGACGCCAAGGACCTCGATCATGACGCTTTCCGCACCACCGGCGGCCGACCTGTACTCCAACGGCCTGCCCATCCCGTTATCCCCGGACCTCTTCGGCCCTCTCAGACCCAGCGCCGACCGGCTCGACGATCCGGCCGCCCTGCGGCAACGGCTGCGCTCCGACGGGTATCTGTACGTGCCCGGCGTCCTGGACCGCTCCGAGGTGCTGCGCCTGCGCGGGGAGTACTTCTCCCTCTTTCCGCGGGGTTACCTGGAGCCCGGTACCCGGCCGGAGGACGGCGTGTTCTCCGGCACCGTTCCGGACGGGCTGCCCGCGTACGGCGTCGCCGGACACCCGGCGCACGCTTTCGTGCGGTCGGCCCCCTTCGAGCGGTTCCTGGCGGACAGGCGGCTGCGGGCGATCGCGGAGGCCCTGCTGGGCGGCCCGTCCGAGATGCTGCCCCGACGGATCCTTCGGAACTTCCACCGGGGGACGGGCCGCGCCTCGCGCGCCCACGTGGACATGGACTATCTGGACGCGGCCCCGCCCAGGGTGCTGACCATGTGGATCCCGGTCGGAGACTGCCCGGTCGCGACCGGGCCGCTGATCTACCTGGAGGGCTCGCACACGCTGGCGCCCGAGGACTACGAACCGCTGCGCGACGTCACGGACCGCCCGCACGACCGGCGGCCCATCTCCCACGACCTCGCGTTGACGGCCCGCCGTCTCGGCCGTCGCTGGCTGTGCGCCGACTTCGCGGCCGGCGACCTGCTGGTGCACGTGCCGCAGATCATCCACGCGTCGCTGGACACGACCACCGCCGCCATGCGCTTGTCCGTCGACGTTCGGTTCGTCCGCTCCGGCGACAGAGCCGACACGCGCTGGCAGCGTCCCTGGTCGGCGGACGACGGAGCCTGATTCCCCGACCGCAGCCGAACGGAGCAACCCCATGACCCCGACCCACGGGCAGTCCGCCATCGACGAGCTGGCCGAACGGCTGACGGCCTACGCCGTGCTGGCCCACGACCCCGCCGTACCGGACATCGCCGCCGACTACTGGTCGAAGAGCGAGGACCACTATCGCGCGGTCGACGCCGCGCTTGCCGCGCTGGTCGCGGCGACGCCCGCTGCCGTGACATACGCCGCGGTGATCCGGGACCCCACGCACGTGCCCGCCCAGCGGGAGCTGCGCGCGTCCCTGACCGCCCTGCTCGGTCAACGCGCCGACCGCGTACCCGAGTTGGCCCGCACGGTGCGTGACGCCGGCGAGCGGATCTGGATCGACTACCACCTCGGGTCCGACTACACCATGGAGTTCACCGAGCCCTCCGAGCTTGTCGGGGGGGGGGGGGGGGGGGGGGGGGGGGGGGGGGGGGGGGGGGGGAGGACAAGCGGTGCAGTGCGGGGCCCTCCCTTTCGCCGTACGCTGGGGGAGG
>NZ_JBVIED010000011.1:287539-321238 GCF_055572035.1 Streptomyces sp. NPDC030838
TAACCCCCCCCCCCCCCCCCCCCCCCCCCCCCCCCCCCCCCCCCCCCCCCCCCCCCCCCCCCCCCCCCCCCCCCCCCCCCCCCCCCCGACCCCCTGGTGCACATCGTGATCCCCTTCCGGGACCGCGAGTCGGGGCTTCGGACCCGCAACCTGCTGGCCTGCCTGCGGGCCCTCGCGGACCAGAGCGGCGGGCCCGCGCACCGGGTGACGGTGGTGGAGACGGACGTGGAGCCCCGCACACGCGAGGCGGTGGCGGGCCTCGTCGACGACTACGTCTTCGCGCCCAAGGACGGACTGTTCAACAAGGCGTGGGCGGTCAACGTCGGCGTGGTGTCGGCGCCGCGGGACATCCCCTACAGCTGCGTCCTGGACGCCGACATCCTCGTGGACCGGCACTTCGTCGCCCGCAACACGGCGCGGCTGCGCGACGGCGGGCACGGCACCCACCTGCCGTTCCGCTGGTCGCTGTCCCTGGACGAGCCCTCCACACTGCGCGCCCTCGCCACGCGCGTCGGCGCGGGCGCGGCCGAGGTGCCCGAGTCCGTTCTGCGGGGTCTGCTGCTGCGAGAACCACCGGGCGGCTGTGTCTGGCTGCGCACCGGCCTCTTCCACACGATCGGCGGGTTCGACGAGCGCTTCGAGGGATGGGGCGGAGAGGACGACGACGTGGTGGCGCGGCTGTCCGCCGCGGCTCCGCTGGTGCGCTTCGACGATGCCCTGCTGCACCTGAACCATCCACGCCCCGACATGACCCGCGAGGACGGCCGGCCGTTCAACGCCCATCTCGAGCCCATGAACCGGACGGGGGCACACCGCTATGGCGACCGAGAGAAGTTCAGCCTTGACCGGGCCTGACGGGAGCGCCGTCCAGGGCCGCGGACCGCTCCGCCGCCCTGATGACTTCGTCGACCAAGGCGCCCTCGGTGGCCGGACACACCGGCGGGCGTCCCTCCCGCACCGCGGCGGCGAAGTCCGAGAGCAAGGGCACATGGGGGTTACCGTGCGGCGTGTGCACCTCGTGCCGCACGCCGTCGGGACCCGACACGGTCAGCGCGCCGCGGTCCAGCGGGTCGAGGACGAGGGAACGGTCACGGCCGTGCACGGCGAGGCGGTCGACGGGCGGCGCGTCGTCCCACTCGAACAGGCAGTGCCCCCGGGTGCCGGGCCAGTCGAGCCGCACCTCGGCCCGCCGTTCGGCGCCCGCCGGGAACCGGCGGCCCAGACGCGCCCTGACCTGTGTGGGACGCCCCCACAGCATCAGCAGCAGGTCCAGACGGTGGCTGCCCGCGTCGGCGAGCACACCGCCTCCGGAGACGGCGGGGTCGGTGCGCCACAGCATCGGATGCCCGGGGCCCGGTGCGAACGCGCACCGGAACCGCACGTCCACCCGCTCGGGCGTCCAGGTCGCCAGCTCCGAACGCAGCCGCTGGACGGCGGGCGCGAGCCGACGGTAGTACGCGACACCCGCGCGGCGTTCCTCCTCGACGACGGGGGAGGAGGCGGCGGGCAGAGAGCCGGCCAGCGGCTTCTCGACGAGTACCGCCAGGCCTGCCCGCAACGCCTGCTCGGCCAGCGGTACATGCTGGACGACAGGAGTGGCCACATACACCGCGTCGACCCCGGTGAGCAGCTTCGAGAGCTCGGTGCCGGACGCGGGGATCCGCCATCGCCCGGCACACGCCCGTGCGCGCCGGGCGTCGCGCCCGCACAGGAAGAGGGGCTCATGACCCAGCTCGCGCATCGCCGGCAGCACGCGGCGTTCCACGACGTCGCCGTAGCCGGCGATGCCCCACCTCATCGTCATGTCCTCACGGGATGATCGCGACCTTGAGCGTGTGGCGCGGCGGGCCGTCGTACGGTGCCCGCTCGGCGTCCGGATACAGCACGCGGCTCGCCGACAGATGCTCCATCGCCTTCGGCAGCTCGTCGAGGGCGTACGTGTGGGTGAGCAGGTCGGGAAGAAACAACTCCCGCGCCCGCGCGAGCCGTTCGGCCACGGCGAGGGCTTCGGCCCGCGCCGTGTCGAGCGGTTCGGCGGAGCTGTGCACCCGCAGCCCTTTGCGCTCCCAGGTCACCAGGTCGACGGTGACATGAGTGTCCACGTGATGGGTGCCGAGCATCACGACGAGACCGTTCTGCCGTACAAGGCTCACGCAGGCGTTCAGCGTGGTGGGTGTGCCCACGGCGTCCACCGCCACGTCGAACTCGGAGCCCGCGCGGAGGAGTTGCTCGGTCGTTCCGTTGACGTGCCGGGTCGTGTCGGCGCCGAGCCGCACCGAGCGCTCCAGCCGCCACGCGTCGAGGTCGACCGCGGTGAGGTGCGCGGCCCCGCGCAGTGCCGCCATGCGCAGCGCCATCAGCCCGACGGGGCCCTGGCCGATGACGACGACCCGGTCTCCGAGCCGGACGCCCCGGGTGGCGTGTACGGCGAGCGGCAGGAGCTGCAGAATCGCCCCCTGTTCGAAGGGCACTTCGTCGGGGAGCTTGCCCACGGCGACCTCGCGTGCCACGGCGAACTCGGCGTATCCCGAGGTCAACGGCGTGCGGACGAAGACGCGCTGGCCGGGCGCGACCCGTGTGACACCGGGACCCACCGCCTCGACCACGCCGGCGATCTCGTGCCCGAAACAGCCCTGTGCGCAGTGGTCGCGCAGTCCGTAGTAGTGGTAGTAGGCGAGATCGCTGCGGTTGCAGACGGTGCAGGCCCGGACCCGGATCAGCACCTCCAGGGGACCGGGCACCGGCACGGGAACGTCGCCCACCAGGCGTATGTCGCGCCTGCCGACCAGCTCGTATCGTCGCACCGCTCTCCTTCAACGTGGCTGCCGCCAGCGGCAGTTGGGCCTGGAATGCCGGTGCAGAATACCCTTGACGATCTCCATTGGTACAGGCCAATATTCCTTTGGTGTAGGCCAATCCCCGTCAGGGTTTCCTGCTGAGTGCCCGGGCTCACCGCAGCGCCTGCGCTCATCTTCCGCGGTCCAAGTCGCTGAATCCCGCCCGTGATGGTCCGACGGGCTCGACGCGGCGAAGAGCGGCTGACCGTTTCACCGCGTGCTTCCCGTGCCCCATCCCACAGAGCTCTGGAGTGACAGCATGACGACGCCCCATCCCCACCTGTACCGGGCCGCCTCGGACCGCCCGTACTTCAGCGCGGACGCGGAGACCTACCTGGCGCCGACGCAGCTCCGGGACCTGCGCAAGACAAGGCCGCTGCGCGTGCTGTCCGAAGAGGACTTCCGCTTCTGGCAGACGCACGGGTATGTCGTGGTGAAGGAGGCGATATCCGCCGGGGCGGCCAAGGGCCTGCTGGAGTTCACCTGGGAGTTCTCGGGCCTCCACCCCGACCGTCCCGAAACGTGGTACGAGCCGCGGGAGTTCCGCTCCGACCTCGATCGCGACCTGTACGTCTACGGCTTCATCGAGGCGTACCACCACCAGCTCATCTGGGACAGCCGGCAGACCCAGCGGGTCTACGACGCCTTCGTCGACGTGTGGGACTGCGAGGAACTGTGGGTCACCCTGGACCGGCTCAACCTGAACCCACCCAACGTCAGGAACCGTTCGCGCTCACTCATCGAACCCACGGACGAGGGTTTCGACATCGAACTGCACTGGGACGTCGACACCACGCTGAGCGTGCTGCCCCAACGGGTGCAGGGCATCATCGCGCTCAACGACACCCAACCGGAACTCGGCGGCTTCCAGTGCTGCCCGGCGCTGTTCACTCGCTTCAACGAGTGGCAGGCCACTCAGCCCGCCGACCGGGACCCGATCAGGCCCAACGTCGACCGGGCGGAGTACCCCGTCGTACGACCCGAACTCAACGCCGGTGACCTGCTCATCTTCAACGGACTGCTGGCCCACGGGGTGGCACCCAACACCTCTGACAACGGTGTCCGCGCGGTCCAGTACCTGTCGATGATGCCCGCTCTGGAAGAGCACGAGGAACTGCGGCAGTCCCGCGTGACGTCATGGCGCACCCTCAGCACCCCCGACTGGAACGGGACGCTTCTCGGCGACGCCCGTCGGCACGAGTCCCTGAGATACGGACCCGCGGAACTGAACGACCTCGGTCGGCGACTGCTCGGCGCCGATGCCTGGAGCGGGCGCCCCGCCGCGCGGTGAACCGGAGAGACCCTGTGGACAAGATCTGCCTGACCCTGCCGACCAATCGGGCGTGCCCCACGACGCTGTCGGCGATCGCCGAAGAGGCGGCTCACGCCGCCCACCACCATGGTGTCGAGGTGCACCTGCTCGTTCTCGACTCGTCCGACGAGCACACCGTCGGCGAGCACGCCCGCATCATGGAGTCCTTGCCCCGTACGGCCAATGTGACGGCACACCATCTCGACGAGGCGCGGCAGCGGGACTTCCTGCGCCGAGTGATCGACACCGCCGGCGTGCGCGACACCGACCTGCTGCTCGACCTCATGCTGCCCCAAGGCGTCTCCTACGGTGCCTGCACGAACCGCGCCTTCCTGTTCGCCGCCGCGCTCGGCTGCCGGTCGGTGCACCGCAGGGACTCGGACAGCCGCTACCAACTGTTCGACGGCCACCCCGTCTTTCCCATCGACCACGAACTGACCTCCTTGGGCAAGCGTGCCGCCGACGCGGTGGCGGGTGTCTCGCAGGCGCGTCTCGACCCCTCCCTGGCCGACCGTCCGGTGTCGATGGTGGGCAGCTCCTTCATCGGTGAACTGTCGGTCGACATCGGCGAGATCCGGGACCTCGACGAGGCCGTCTACGAGGACGTCGTCGGCCTCTGGGCGCCCGCGCACTGGTCGCCGGAGGCGAAGCGGGACCTGGCCCGAGAATCCTTCACGGGGGCAGGTGTCAGCCCCTTCAACGGAGACCACTCGACCCTGACACTGGTCGACCCGATGCGCGTGGACATGTGCAACATCAGTTTCCACCACGGTGTCTACGAGCGTGTACCGCTGCCCCCGGCGACCGACACCATCGGGAGCGACTACTTCCTCATCCATCTGGTCCACGACGCACGGCTGCCCGGGGTGCTGCACAACCGCACCATCGAGAACTACTACACCGGGGAGCGGCGCACCCCCGCCGGATTCCTGGCGTACCAGACGCGGTTCGTCAAGTTCCTCCTGTCGATGCTCTATTTCCACTCCGTCTACGACGGGATGAGAGCGGCCGGCGACGCCCTCCTCGACGACCGGAACACGCCTCGGCCCGATGTCGTCGCCGCCCTCCTGCGCCGCAGTCTGGATCTGGACACCGCGGAGAACGAGATGCGGCTGGACGTCCTGGACGTCTCCTACCGGAAGCTGAGCGGCAAGTACGCGCGGGTCGCCGACCTGCTCGCGGAGCGGCGCCGGCGAGTGCTGTACGAGGCACGACGTGACATCGCCGACTTCGCACTGCTGACCGAGCACTGGGAGGCGCTGGTACGGGCGAGCCGCATCGTCGAGGTGCCGGTGACGCGCGGATGAATCCACGTCTGCGTGCGGCCCTGGCGGCCACCACCGACGACCGCGTGATCTTCGATCTGGACGCCGTGGCCGCCCAGTACCAGACACTGACCCGGGAACTGCCCGACATCGCCGTGCGCTTCGCGTTGAAGGCCTGCCCCGTCGAAGAGGTCCTCACGTGCCTGGCGGAGTGCGGGGCCGGCTTCGACGCGGCGAGCCCGGGCGAGATCGCGCTCGCTCTCGGAACCGGCGTGCCTACGGACCGTATCCACTACGGCAACACCGTCAAGTCCGACGCCCAGATCGCGGAGGCCCACCGACTCGGCATCCGCGACTTCGCCACGGACAGCGTGGAGGACGTGACGGCACTGGCCGCGCACGCGCCCGGAGCCCGGGTGTTCTGCCGGCTGGCCACCGATGGCTACGGCGCCCTGTGGGGACTGAGCCACAAGTTCGGGTGCTCGCCGGACGACGCCCTGCGCGTGATGGACGCCGCGCGCGCGGCCGGACTGACTCCGGACGGCCTGTCGGTCCACGTCGGATCACAGCAGATGACCGCCGAGGCATGGCGACGTGCCTTCGACACCCTGGCCGGCACCCTCGTGGCGCTCCGGACGCGGGGCATCGAGCCGACTCGTGTCAACCTCGGCGGTGGCCTGCCCGCCCTGGGCTACACCGACCGGCACGGCAGGAGACTGGAACCACCACTGGACAAGATCTTCGCGGTCATCCGCGAGGGCACACAACGGTTGCGGGACCTGTCACCGCAGCCCCTCGCGTTCCTCATGGAGCCCGGACGGCATCTGGTCGCCGACCACGGCGCGATCAGGGCGCACGTCAGCCGGCTGACCTCCCGTCGGCAGCCGGACGGCGAACGCGTCCACTGGCTGTACCTGAGCTGTGGGAAGTTCAACGGCCTCTACGAGATGGACGAGGTGCGCTACCCGATCGTGCTGCCCACCCATCCGGGGGAAGGCCGCGCCGACGGCACGGAGTACGTGTCCGCCGTGGTCGCCGGACCCACCTGCGACAGCGACGACGCCTACGCCCACGACCACCCTCGCGTGCGCGTGCCGAAGGCGGCCGTGTCCGGCGATCCGGTCTGGGTGCTGTCCAGCGGCGCCTACGCCCTCAGTTACATGACACAGGGGTTCAACGGCTTCCGGCCGCTGCCGTACACCTGCATCGGCGGTGCGGACAGGGCCGGGGGAGGGGATGACTGAGTGGGCCGCGAGAACCGCATCCGTCACATCGCCCAGGGGGACTGGCCGCAGATCGCCGCCCTCGAGACCGAGGCATACGCGAACAGCACGCTGCTGGAGGGGCAGGAGGCCCTGGAGTCCAAGGGGCGCGTCTCGCCCGCCACCTGTTTCGTTCTGGATCTCGGCGGCCGGATCGGCGGGTATGTGCTCGCTCTGCCGTATCCGATGTTCCGGTACCCGGACCTGGCCCGGCGGGAGCGGGCCGCGCCCGCCGTGTCCGGCACCCGGAACCTGCACCTGCACGACATCGTCGTGGCGCGTGATCTGCGCGGCCGGGGGTGGGGCGGCCGGCTGCTGGACCGCCTCACCGCGCAGGCACGCCCGGCGTACGACCGTATCTCGCTGGTGGCCGTCGCCGGCATGGCGGCGTTCTGGGCCTCGCGCGGCTACCGCTCCCACGAAGGAGTCAGGCTGCCGCGCGACTACGGGCGCGACGCCGTCTACATGTCCCTGGCGGTCACCCGGGACTGACGGCCCGCCGAAGCCCCAGGGGGACCGCCGCGAACTCCTCCGGGCCGCCGGTCCGGAGCTGAACGGACAGACATCAGCGTTTCGCCGCCGCCGGAACGGGCCGAGTGGCGACGCACCAAGAGCGAGAAGGAACCCGAGAGTTGGCAATCATCGAGGATGACACCGGCCCTGTCGGTCCCGGTACGCTGCGGCGGCTCGCCGCGGCCTGGCCCCGACGCGCCACGGTCCGCACCGACATGGACAAGGTGACGGGGGCCGAGGAGTACGACCCCGAACTGCTCGACTACCCGGTCGCACTGATGCCCTTCGGCGAGCACCCCGACTTCCAGAGCGCGCCGGAGGACAAGCGGCGCCTGGTGAACACCCTCGGCTGGATCGCGTACAACGAACGCGTCGTGGCCGCGGAGGAGTTCGTCGTCAATCCCACCTTCGAGAAGCTCGGTCACGCCGTCTACCCCGGCGTGGACCGCTTCGAGGTCAAGGAGATCGTGCGGCAGTCCCACATCGACGAGGTGTGGCACACGTACATGCACATGCTGGGCATGCGGCGCACCCGCGAGGCGCGGGGGATCACCGCCGAACCCGACTGCGGCCACCCGGTGACCAACCGTCTGCTGTACCGGGCACAGGAGGCGGCGGGCGAGCGCTGGGAAGCGGACCTGCTCTATCTGCTGTGGACCACGGTCGGCGAGGTCAGCGTCAACGCCTTCCTCGACCTGATGGCCCGCGACACCACCGTGCAGCCGATGCACGCCACCATCGCGCGGCTGCACGCCCGCGACGAGTCGGCCCACGGCCCGGTCATGGTCGAGGTGATGAAGGACGTCTTCGTCCACCTCGGCAGGCGGCAGCAGGACTTCTTCGTGCGATCCCTGCCCGCCGGGATCACCGCCTTCTGCGCCGAGGACTTCGACTGGTGGCTGAAGGTCCTCGAGTTCGCCGGCGTCCCCAAGGCCCGGGACATCGTCGAGGACTCCCGGGGCGGCCCGCACGCGGACCTGCTCGTCACCGACTTCTCCGGCATCCTGCGCATGCTGCGCGAGCTCGGCGTCGAGGACCGGGTGGACTTCGACTT
This sequence comes from Streptomyces sp. NPDC030838, assembly GCF_055572035.1. Taxonomy (NCBI): domain Bacteria; kingdom Bacillati; phylum Actinomycetota; class Actinomycetes; order Kitasatosporales; family Streptomycetaceae; genus Streptomyces; species Streptomyces sp. NPDC030838. The sequence continues at coordinate 295,783 of NZ_JBVIED010000011.1, forward strand.
CGCGGGGGCCTCCGGTGCCACGGGGAGGGCCGCGTGATCCTCACCGGTCCCGAGATCACCGAGGCCGCGCGGGACGGGCGCATCGTCATCACCCCGTTCAACCCCGCCCAGGTGAACCCCAACAGCTACAACGTCTGCCTCGGCGACAGGCTGCTGACGTACACCGACGACGTCATCGACCCCTACCGCCCCAACCCCACCCGCGAGATCACCATCGGGGAGGACGGCTACGTCCTCCGGCCCGACCAGCTCTACCTCGGGCACACCGTGGAGCGGATCGGATCCGACCGCTACGTACCGCTGCTCTTCGGACGGTCCTCGGTCGGCCGTCTCGGGCTCTTCGTGGAGATCACCGCCCCCATCGGCGACATCGGCTTCCACGGCCAGTGGACGCTGATGCTCTCCCCGGTCCGCCCGCTGCGGGTCTACCCCGGGATGAGGATCGGCCAGATCATGTTCTTCGTGTCGCTCGGTGAGGTCGACCTCTACCAGGGCAAGTACCAGGCCTCGGCGGGCCCGCAGGAGTCCCGCTACTGGAAGGACGTGGCGGTGCCCACGACATGATCCTCACCCGTCAGGCCATCGCCGCCGCCGTCGAGCGCGGCGACATCGTGATCGAGCCCTTCGACCCCGATCGGATCTCGCCGAACGCCTACGACTGGCGCCTGGGCGACCGCATCCGCGTCTGCGAGGGCGACGAACTGGACGCCGCGGCCGCGACCCGTGTCACCGAGCACGTCATCCCCAGCGAGGGCATGGTGCTGCGGCCCGGACAGCTCTACCTCGGCGTCACCCACGAGCGCACCCACTCCGAGCGCTACGCCCAGATGATCAACGGCGACCGCAGCCTCGGCTCGCTGGGCATCTGGGTCCATGTCTCCGCCCCGCTCGGCCACGTGGGCCACGCCATCCGCTGGACCCTGGAGATCCGCGTGGCCCGCCCCGTCCGGGTCTATCCGCTGATGCCCTTCGGGAAGATCGTCTTCCTGGTCGCCGCAGGAGAGGTGTCCAGTTACCAGAACCTGGGCCGCAAGTACACGCGGACCAGCGGCATCGACATCTCCCGGCTGTACGAGGAACTGCGGTGAACGCGGTGCGCGTGCTGACCGGGCTCGACCTGCCGTGGGGCAGCGCCGGCGGCAGCGTCGAGCTGCTCAAGGACCTGTACCTGGACCCCTCCGGGCCGATGACGGCCGACGCGTTCATGCTCGCCCCGGACGGCCCCCCGCTTCCCGCCGACAGCGGCACCGGACTCCCCGTCCTGCTGGACGTCCCGGGCAAACAGCTCGACGGCGAGGGTTTCCGGGACTACGTCGACCGGCTGACCGACGCGGTCACCGCCCGCTTTCCCCACCACGAGATGGACGTCGTCCATCTCCAGCACCTCGCCTTCGGCGCCACCCCGGCGCTGCTGCGCGGCTATCCGAAGCAGCCCGCCATCGGCCTGGTGCACGGCACGGACCTGCTCTTCGCCGCCGAGCACCCGACCCAGGGCGAGGTGCTGCGCGAAGCGGTCCAGGCCGCCACCGCCCTCGTCGTGCCCACCGCCGCGATGGCCGACCGGCTGCGGTGCCTCACCCCGGTCGACACCGGCCGTATCGTCCACATCCCCTGGGGGATCCCCGACGCGCTGCTGGCCGCGCCGCCCCCGCGCGGGCCCCGCGACCACACCGAACTGCGCGTGCTCTACGCCGGCCGCCTCACCGCCGAGAAGGGAGCCGCCGAACTGGCCGCCGCTCTGCACGGCGTACCGGGGCTGCGACTCTCCATGGCCTCGCCCGTGGCCGAGTTCCGCCGGCTCTCCGCCGTACAGGACCTGTCGGCCGTACGCCACCTCGGCTGGCTGACCCGCGAGGAGCTGTGGACGGCCTTCGCCGAGCACGATCTGCTGGTCGTTCCCTCCGCGAAGCTGGAGGCCTTCGGCCTGGTGGCCGTGGAGGCCCAGGCGTGCGGGCTCCCGGTGGCCTACCAGCCGGTGCCCGGGCTGCGGGACGCGCTGGGCGACTCCGCCCTGCCCCTCGACCTCCGCGCCGACCCGCGGCGGGCCCTGGCCGAGCTGACCAGGCTGCGTGAGGACCCGGGCGCGCTCGACGAGCTGCGCCGCTCCGGCTTCCGCAACGCCGCACGCTTCCCGCTGTCCAGAACCGCACGTGAACTGGCCACCCTCTCCGCCCAGGTGAGCTGAGACCGGCCCCCGGCTCCCCACCTTCGAAGGGACACGACATGTACACCGCCGCGCTGTTCGATCTCGACGGCACCCTCATCGACACGGAGCCCCGCAGCTACGAAGCCTGGTCCCGGCTCTTCCGCAACCACCGCGTCCCCCACGACGAGGCCACCATCAAGGGCTTCGCCGGACGGCCCGGCAGAGAGGCGCTGCTCGACCACCTCGACCGGTTCCCCGGGCACACCGTGGACGAACTCTTCGCGGAGGCCCTCGGCTACACGGCCCTGCCGGACATGCCCCCCGTCACGGCGGTGCCCGGCGCACTGGAACTCCTGGACCGGCTGCGCGCCTCCGGGGTACCGCTCGGCCTGGTGACCTCCGGCACCCGGGACTACGCCCGGCACGAACTCGGCGCCATCGGCGCGCTCGGCCTGTTCGACGTCCTGATCACCTCCGACGACGTCACCCGCGGCAAACCGGATCCGCAGGGCTGTCTCGCCTGCTGCGCCGCACTGGGCGTCGAGCCGGCCACCGTCGTGGTGTTCGAGGACGCCCCGGCCGGGGTGGCGGCCGCCAAGCGCGCCGGCGCCGACTGCGTGGCCATCACCTCCACCCAGTCCGCGGCGGCGCTGGCCGCGGCCGACCTGATCGTCCCCGACCTCACCGGCATGACCTGGCCACCCCCGACCCCGGCCGTGGCCGCGGCGACGCGGACGGAGGTCTGAGCCATGAGCGACGCGATGCTCGAAGTGGTCGTCACGTCCGCCGAGGAGGCACGCGCGGCGGTCGAGGGCGGCGCCGACCGGCTGGAGCTGGCGACCGACATGGAAGCCGACGGAATGACCCCCGAACCGGCGGAGTTCGAGCGCACCGCGGCGGCGGTCACCGTTCCGGTGCGCGTCATGCTGCGCGACAAAGGCGGTTTCCAGGCGGCGGACCTCGACAGCCTGTGCGCCCGCGCCCGGGAGCTGCGCGCGGCGGGCGCCCAGGAGTTCGTCCTCGGCTTCCTCACCCCGGACGGCGCACTCGACCTGCCCGCGATCCGCGCCGTGCTCGACGCGGTCCCGGGCTGCCGGTGGACCTTCCACCGGGCCCTGGACCACGCGGCGGACCGGAGGGCGGTCCGCCGCGCCATCGACGGGCTGCCCGGCCTGGACACCGTGCTGTCCGCGGGCAGCGTCACCGGTGTCGCGGCGGGCCTGCCCACCCTGCTCGACGAAGCGGACCGCCGAGGGGAGCCGGGCTACACCATGGCCGTCATGGCCGGCGGCGGCCTCGCGCCGGGGCACGTCCCGCTCCTGCGCGCCCGCGGCGTCCACGCCTTCCACGTGGGCACGGCGGTCCGCCACCAGGGCTGGGACAGCCCGGTCGACCCGGCCGCCGTACGCCGCTGGCGGAATCTCCTCGACGCCGCCGCCGGGAAGGACGCCGGCTGACATGCCTGCCGAGACCCCCGCGCCCGAGTGCGTGTTCTGCGACATCGTGGCGGGCCGACTCCACTCGGAGATCCTCTTCGAGGACGAGCGGAGCGTCGCCTTTCTCGACAACACCGCGGTCATGGAAGGCCACACCCTGGTCATCCCCAAACGCCACGCAGCGGACATCTGGACCGTCTCCGAGGACGACGCGGCGGCCGTGATGCGCACGGTCCACCGCATGGCCGCGGTCCTCCGGGACGTCCTGGAGCCGGACGGCCTGACGCTCTTCCAGGCCAACCGGGCGGCGGGCTGGCAGGACGTCTTCCATCTCCACGTCCACCTGGTGCCCCGGCGCGACGGCGACCATCTGCACCGCCCGTGGCACGTGGACCGCGCCGACCCGGCCGCGCTGGCCAGAACCCGCCGCCGTATCCTCGCCACCCACCGGCTCCCGCACGCCCAACCCTGACCGGCACCCGCACCGAGCGGCGCCTACCGGATCGGGGGACCCGTCGCGTGCGGCCGGCGGTCGGCCGTGTTTCTCAAGCCTTCATTGGTCATAGAGTCGGTGCGTGACTGACGAAGACTCCACGTTCGACGTACTGGGTGTGCTGAGCGACCCGGTGCGCCGCAAGCTCTACCGACACGTCGCCGCCGCCCCGGAGGAGGTGGGCCGCGACGCGGCCGCGGAAGCGGCCGGTGTCTCCCGGTCGCTGGCCGCCTTTCACCTGGACAAGCTGGTCGAGGCCGGACTGCTCGCCGTGTCCTTCCGGCGGCTGTCCGGGCGCACCGGCCCCGGGGCGGGGCGGCCGGCGAAGCTGTACCGGCGCGCCGAGGGCGAGCACGCCGTCTCCGTGCCGCCGCGGTCGTACGACGCCGCCGCCCGGCTGCTCGCCGAGGTGCTGGAAGACGCCGGGTTGGACCGGGAGCTGCAGGCCGCGGCGAGAGCGGCGGGGGCGGCGCAGCCGGACGCGCGTGCCGACGACGTGGTGGCCGTGCTGCGAGCCCGTGGCTACCAGCCGTTCTGGGACGGGGAGACGCTGCGGCTGCGCAACTGCCCCTTCCACGCGCTGGCGACGGAGTTCCCCGCCCTGACCTGCGGGATGAACCTGGCGCTCATCGAGGGCCTGGCGCCCGAGCAGTGGTCACCGGCGATGGATCCGTGTCCGGGCGGCTGCTGCGTGGCGCTCTCTAAAAATAAAAGGCATTGACTGTAGAAGTCGGGCCGGGCCATGCTGTGCTCCATGACGGACTTTCACCTGGCACAGGTCAACATCGGCCGCATCGTCGCCCCGCTGGACAGCCCCGAGTTGGCGGACTTCGTCGCCCAACAGCCGGAAATCAACGCGCTTGCCGACCGCAGCCCCGGGTTCGTCTGGCGCATGGTCGACGACGGAGGCGTGGACGCGACCGGCATCCGTCCCGACGGGAACGACGCCCTGCTGCTGTTCAACTGCTCGGTCTGGGAGTCGGTCGAAGCGCTGCGGGACTTCACGTACCACAGCGATCACCTGCGCGTGCTGAGCCGCCGCAGGGAGTGGTTCCACCGCATGGCCGAGGCGCACCAGGCCATGTGGTGGATCCCGGCCGGCCACCGCCCGACCGTCGCCGAGGCGATGGAGCGGGTCGCGATGCTGCGCCAACACGGCCCCGGGCCGCGGGCGTTCACCTTCCGCGACCCGTACCCGGCACCGACCGGGGCTGCCCAGCCGCCGGCGCTGGGGCACGCGGCCCGCTGACACCGGCGCTGTCCCTGTCGGTCCGAAGTGTGGTGTCAGTGGCAGGCCGTAGGGTCCGGAACCATGAGCATCCCCGCCGTCGCAGAGTCCTGGGCCCGCATCGACGACTGGCTGGCCCGCCACGCTCCCGTCAGCCACGCCCGGCTGCGTCCGCCGGCGCCCGAGGCGGACATCGAGGCCGCCCAGCGCGTGCTCGGCGTGTCCTTACCCGACGACCTGGTGGCGTCGCTGCGCTGCCATGACGGGGTGGAACCGCAGGAGGGCGCGCCGGTGCTGGCCTTGTACGGGCCGCTGTCCGGCGTCGCGGACATCGTGAAGAGCACGACGTTCCTGCGCGGGATCGCCGAGGACCTGGCCGACGAGCGGGACGAGGAAGAGGCAGAGGAACTGGCGGCCTTCTGGCGTCCGGAGTGGCTGCTGATCACGCTGGGCGTCGCCTGGCAGTCCTCCGACGGCCTGTTCCTGTCGTGCCGCCCCGGCGCCGACTTCGGTCGAGTGGGCCGGTACTTCGACGAGGACGCACCCTCCTTCACCCGGTGGCCCTCGCTCCGCCACCTGCTGGCCGACTTCGCGGACGCCCTGGAGAACGGCCGTGAGTTCGACGGCCGCATACCCCTGGCCGTGGACGGCGTCCTGCTGTGGGAGCACGACACGTCCGTCATCCCGGACCCGGTCTCCCCGCTGGCGCTGGCCGCGGCGGCGGCCGAACCGGAACCGGCCGCCGCTCCCGCCCCCGCGGAACCGGCGACCGCGCTCGTCGGCCCGCCGGAGGAAGGAGGGAGCGCCGCGCTCGCCTTCGTCCGCATCATCGGTTCCCGCCCGGAACCGCTCCCGGACCAGCCGGACATCGTCTTCGTGGAGGGTCTCTCCCCGGACGAACTGCTGCGTCGGCTGGGCGCCGTCCCCGCCACGCTCCGGCCGCGCACCCGGGAGCGGGCACGGGAGGCCGGGGCCTCGCTGTGGGCGGCGTACCGCCCGCTGGTTCGGGCGGGCACGGTCGGCGGGTGGGCGTATGCCACCCAGGAGGCCGGTGCCGCACAGTTCGGCAGGCCCGAGGTGTTGCGTGGCCTGTCCGCGGGCACGCGGGCGGTGGCCCTGACCAAGCAGGGCCCGGAGGTGCGGGTCACGCTCACCGAGGACGGCGTGGCCTGCCCGGATGCCTCCCGGAGTGTCCTGTCGCCGCGCGAGGGCACCATGCAGCTGCCCGAAGGGCAACCGCCCCGGTACGTCGGCGCGGACCCCTGGCCGGGATCCACCGCCGCGTACACCCGCCTCCTGGCCGGCCTGGCCGAGGACTACGGCATCGCCCACTACCCGGGCGACGACGCGGAGACGGAGGTGACCAGCGCCCTGCTGCTGCCCGTCCTGGACGACTTCCCGGAGCACGAGTGCGGCCCCGTGTCGTGGGTACGGGACTTCGACCTGGCCGGACTCGTGGAGCGGATGGCGCCGCAGCGGCTGCGCACCGCGGTCGTGGCACAGCTGGCGCGGCTGGCGGCGGAAACCCGGATCGACACCTATGAGGAGGTGGCCGACGCTCTCGGGCGCATCCACCGCGGCGAGGACGTCCGGCTCGTCCCCGGTGATGCCCTCGACCTGCGCATGCGCACCCTCGCCGCGGAGACCTGGGCGGCCCGCCGGATGGTGCCGCCCGCCTGGCGCGGTGATACGAGTCCCCTCGCCCACGAGGACTTCAGCGCCTGGGTGGTGCGGGAGAGGGCTGCCCGGGCGCTGCGGGCGTTCATCCAGCTCCCGGTCCCCGTGGCGGCGGAAAAGATCCTCCACGAGCGGCTGTCCATCCACTGGCGCACCGAACTCGCCGCCGATCTGCGGGAGTCATGAACCGGCCGGCGGCTCCGTCAGGGCACGCAGATCGGCGAGCACCGGCGCGTCCGTTCCCTCCAGGGCGGACAGCGCGCTGCGCCATCGGTCACGGGCCGCGCGCTCGTCTCCGAGCGCTCCGAGGACGTGTCCGAACTCGTACTCGGCGAGGCCCCGACCGTAGGAATCGCCGCGTGCGGCGGTCTCCTGGAGCAGTGCCGCGCACGCGTCCCGGGCCTCCCCGAGGCGGCCCAGCGCCCGCAGTGCCTGCGCCTGGCCGAGGCGCGTCTCCCGCTCCGCGTTCCAGTGCGCCGTGCCGGAGGCCATGACGCGCAGCGCCTCCTCGAAGCTCCGCAGGGCCCGGGCGGGCTCGCCGAGGGCCAGGTGCGCACGGCCCGTGTTGCACAGGGCGACCTGCTCGATCACGGTGCTCCCGGCCTCCCGGGCGAGTTCTCCGCTGCGCCGGTGGTACGAGACGGCCGAGCGCAGATCGGTGAGTTCGGCCACGTACCCCTGGTGCCCGAGGAGCATCGCCTCCGCGACGGGGGAGAGGCGGTCGGGGCGCAGGGCGAGACACCGTGCCAAGGTCGCCCGGGCATCGGCGCCCCGGCCGAGTTCACGCAGCAGCGCGGCCCGGTTGCCGAGGTGACGCATACGGGCCATGTCGTCGGAGACGTGCTCGCTCAGCTCCACCGCCTCGTCCAGGATCAGCAGCGCCTGCCGGACGCGGCCCGCCGAGTAGTGCGCGGAGGCGAGGTGGCTCAGCGCCCGCCCTTCGGCCGCGGTGTTGCCGCTGGACCGGGCCAGCGTGATGGCGCGCCGCGTCAGGCGTTCGAGGTCGCGCACCCGCCCGCGGTCGTGCAGGTAGGGGAACAGGGCATTGATCAGGTCCAGGGTGCGGGCCGGTCCCAGGCGCCCCTGCGCGCCGGACCCGGCCAGGAAGAGCAGGTTCGCCGCTTCCGCGTCACCCCAGGTGAGGGCCGCCGCCGTATCGGCGAAGACGGTGTGGCCGCCGAAGTCCGTGCCGGTGCGGCCCCCGGGATCCGGCCGCAGGGCCGCGGCGCACTGTGCGAGCCGCTCCTGGTACCAGCGCAGGGACCGTTCGACGGCCGCCGCGCTCCGGGCCCGCTCACCCGGCCGGCCGGCGAGTTCCCGGGCGAAGTCGCGGACCAGGTCGTGCGGGGCGTAGCGGCCCCAGGACACCTCCTGGAGCAGGGCAACCTCCGCCAGACGGTCCAGGGCCCGCTCGGCGCTCCGCTCCGTGCGGTCCAGGGCCGTGGCCATCAGCGAGGCCCCGTACTCGGGCAGGTCCAGCGCACCGATGAGGACCAGGGCCGCGGCGGCGTCGCCGTCGTGCGGGTCGCCCGAGCCCAGGAGTGCCTCATGGGCCGCCATCAGGGACCGGCGCACGCTGAGGTCCTCCAGTTCCAGGTGGTCCAGGCGGTCCTCCTGCCGGGCGAGGCGTTCCGCCAGCTTTTCCACCGGCAGGGTCCGCCGGCTCCGCAGACGGGCCGCGGAGACCCGCAGGGCCAGGGGCAGATGGCCGCACAGGGCCACGAGCCGGGCGACCGGTGCGGCGTCGGACGCGGCCCAGGACCGGCCCGAGGCCCGCTCCAGCAGAAGCGCGCTCTCCCGCGGCGAGAGCGGCTCGAGCCGGACATGCGCGGAGGCTCCCAGGGTGGCCAGCGGCCGTCTGCTGGTCAGCAGGACGGCGCAGCCGGCGCCGGCCGGCAGCAGCGGACGTACCTGGCTCACCGAGGCCGCGTCGTCGAGAACGAGCAGCGTGCGGGTGGGGGCGAGCGCGGAGCGCAGCAGGGCGGAGGCGGACGCCACGTCGCCCGGGATCCGCCGGGCGTCCACCCCGAGGCCGTGCAGGAGGACGGTGAGGGCGTCGGCGGGTTCGAGAGGGGCCACGCCGGGTGTGACGCCATGCAGGTTGAGATAGAGCTGCCCGTCGGGGAACGCGTGCCGGAGCTGTTCCGCGATGTGCAGGGCGAGGCCCGTCTTGCCCACGCCCGGCATACCGCTGATCACGGCGAGTGCGGTGCGGTCGCGATCGGACTCCAGCTCCCCGCGGATCTCGGCGATCTGTTCGGCACGGCCGACGAACCCCTCGGGCGGCGCCGGAAGCTGCGCCAGCCGCGGAGGCATCCCCACCGACGGGGCCGCCACCGGAGCGATGGCCGTGGCGAAGGGTGACTCGCGGTGCGGGGCGGCCGCGCTGCGGAGCACCTCCTGGTGGGCGTCCTGGACGGCGGGGCCGGGCTCCACCCCGAGTTCCTCGACCAGGGTCCGGCGCAGCGACCGGAAGAGTGCCAGCGCCTCGGCCCGGCGGCCCGTGCGGCCGAGGACCAGGATCAGCTGGCGGTGCAGCGCCTCCCGGAACGGATGCTCCTTGACCAGGACGCCGAGTTCGGCGGCGAGCCCGTCGAGGCGGTCGAGGTGCAGGAGAGCCTCGAAGCGGCACTCGAGCGCCTGCAGCCGCTGCTCCTCCAGGAACGACACGACGGGGTGGCCGGCGAGGGCGGGCACATCGGCGAAGGGTGTGCCGTGCCACAGGTCCAGGGCGGCACCGGCCTCCCGTTCCACCGCCTCCCAGTCCTCCCGGCCCCGGGCCCGCTGCGCTCGGCGTACCCGCTCTTCGAACACGTCGCGGTCCAACTCGCCTTCCTCGACACGCAGTTCGAGGCCGTGGGGCATGGTGCGCAGCCGTGAGCCGCCCGCGTCGCCGAGGCTTCGCCGCAGCCGGGCGAGGTGGTTGTGCAGCGAGGCGGTGGCCGTCGGCGGTGGGTTCTCGCCCCACAACACCGTCATCACCGTGTCCGGCGGCACCGCGCGGTTCGGCTCCAGCAGCAGTGCGGCGAGCAGCGAGCGGGGCTTCGGTCCGCCGAGGGCGATGGCCACGCCGTCGTCGTCGACCGCCGTCACTGATCCCAGTACCGCGAACCTCACGTACATCATCTTCGTTCAGCGCCGCGCGAGGTCCAAGCGGCCGTTGTTGGCCGCCCGTTGGTGGCCCGTTGGAGGCGATCGGCATGATGCGGGTCCCGCGAGCCGAGAGAGGGTTGGTACACATGGCGAAACGCCTGATACGAACGGCGCTGGTGGGTGTGACGGCGATCGCGGCGGCAGGTACGGCCTTGCTGACGACGCCCGCGGCCGCGGCCGAAGGCGCGGTGACCGCCGCGGAGACGCGCGAGTCCCGGCACGCTGCCACCCAGGCCGCCATGGACGCGGCCGTCGCCGCGGGTGTGCCGGGGGTCGTCGCCGAAGTACGCGACACCCGCGGGGTGTGGAAGAGCACCTCGGGCGTCGCCGATCTCACCACGCGGCAGCCCCGCGGCAACGGCGACCGGTTCCGCGTGGGCAGCGTCACCAAGACGCTGGTGGCGACCGTCATGCTCCAGCTCCAGGCGGAAGGGAAGGCCGACCTCGACGCCACGGTCGACCACTACCTGCCCGGTCTGGTGCGGGGGAACGGCCACGACGGCACGAAGATCACGGTCCGTCAGCTGATGAACCACACCAGCGGCATCTTCAACTTCACCGAGGACCCCACGTTCGCCAGGAAGGTGCTGGGCATCGAGTTCCTCCAGTCCCGCTACGACGACTGGACTCCGCAGCAGGTCATCGCCCTCGCCCTGGAGAACCCGCCCCAGTTCGATCCCGGCACCTCCTGGAGATACTCCAACACCAACTACCTCGTCCTCGGGCTGATCGTCGAGAAGCTGACCGGCAGGCCCTACGCCGAGGAGATCGAGCGGCGCATCACCGGACCGCTCGGGATGCGCGCCACGTACTTCCCCGGCACCGACCCCCACGTCCCCGCACCCACCCGGCACTACTCCACCTTCACGGAGGACCCCGGGAAGACCTACGACGTGACCGAGCTCAAGCCCTCCTGGGCCTGGGCCGCGGGCGAGATGATCACCAACTCCGCCGACCTCAACCGCTTCTACACCGCCCTCCTCACCGGCAGGCTGCTGCCCCCCGCCCAGCTGCGGCAGATGACGACCACGGTCTCGACCGAGGGCAACCTGCCGCGCCAGCGCTACGGCCTCGGCCTCATCGAGTACGAGACGAGCTGCGGGATCAAGGTCTGGGGCCACTCCGGCGGCATCCACGGCTCCTCGACCCAGGCCTTCGGCACCAGGGACGGCCGGCACATGATCACCCTGAACTTCAACGGCGACTGGGTCGGCGGCGGCAAGAACGTCGTCTCGGCCGAGTTCTGCCCGCAGCCGTGAACGGCGCCTCCGGCCGGCACGAGAGACTGTTTCCGTCTCCACCGATCGCGTGCCATCGTGGCTGGTATGGCGACAGGACTGGATCTGGCGGTGCTCGTCGGTCTTCAGGCGGCCGGGAAGTCGACCTTCTACCGGCAGCGCCTGTCCGGCCGGTACGCGCTGGTGAGCAAGGACCTGTATCCGCGCGGCGCCCGCAACAAGCAGCAGCGGCAGATGCGGCAGGTGGCGGAGGCGCTGGCGGCGGGGACGCCCGTGGCGGTGGACAACACCAATCCGTCGCCGCAGGAGTGGGCCCCGCTGGTGGCGGCGGCCCGCGCCCACGGGGCCACCGTGACGGCGTACTGGTTCCCCCCGGACGTCACCGGCTCGCTGCGCCGCAACGCCGCCCGCGAGGGCCGCGACCGTGTGCCCGACGTCGGCGTCCTCGCCACCCGGCGGCGCCTGCGTGAACCGTCGCCGGACGACGGCTTCGACGCCGTGCTGGAGGTGCGGTTCGACGGGCGCGGGGGCTTCGACGTACGGCCGGTGGGGCCGGATCCCGAGTGAGCGGGACGCCTGATTCAGGGGACCGGTCTCCCCGGCCGGCGGCTAGTCCTCGTGCCCGGCCGGAGGCAGTTGCGTGCCGGCCTGGCAGCCGACGAAGGAGGCGTTCGGGCAGAACGCGTCGAAGCCCATACCGAACTTCGCGAAGGACTCCCAGACCGCCTGCCGCACCGCCGGGTACTCGGCCTCGGTCAGGCGACTGCCCCGCAGTTCCTTCAGAGCGCGCAGGATCGCGTCGCGGGCCGCGAGGAAGGTCGGGTTCTTCGGGGTGAGTTTCAGGCCGTCGACGACCGCCTGCCAGGTCACCCGGTAGCCCCGCTCCTTGCTGCCCAGCACGGCGGTGACCTTGCGGGTCGACTCCATGAGGGTCGCGCACCAGATCTCGCCGACGTTGTGGATCTGCGTGTAGTCCAGGCCGCCCGCCAGCTCACCGGGCCCCTTGCCGATGTCTCCGAAGCCGCCCGGGTACGACGAGTCGTAGGGCCGCTGGCGGATCCCCTCCGGCCGGTCGACCACCCAGTTGCCGACGACGAACCGCTCCTGCTCCTGTGAGAAGTTGCGTGTGGTGAGGGCGAAGAAGTCCGACCAGCCCTCGCCCATCGCACGGGACTGACGCTCCCGCAGGCCCTCCGCGTCGCGCAGACCGCCGACGAGCCGGTTGCTCACCCCGTGGACGAACTCGTGGACCACGACGTCCCCATCGACGGCCGTGTGCCGCCCGGTGGAGCGGACCAGGCCCATGTTCATCACGGCTGCCCTGCCGTCGGCCGGGGTGGCCATGTTGGCCGTACCGGGCACCGGTTTCGGATGCGCGAAGGCGCGGACGGGGTCCGCACCCTGGCCCTCGCCCGTCACGTTCGCCGTCTGGAAGTTGCCGTGCTTCTCCGTGAAGTCGAGCATCATGAAGAAGTCGTGCATGTAGTTGCAGAAGAAGAAGATGTTGGTGACGAACTGCTCGGGCGAGTCCGGCTCCGGGTCGAACACGGCATTGCCGTCCGCGTCCGTGCTGATCTCGAAGCTACGCCCGCTGGACCCGTCGACGGCCAGTACGTTGTTGCCGACGGTCGCCACATGCCCGTCCCGGGACTCGGCCCACACCCCCGGGAACCCGGGGATCGGCGCGGCGGGCGCCTCGGTCGGATACTCGCTGATCGGCAGCGGGAAGGGCACCCTGTCGAACCCGCTCTCGGCCGGGTTCCGCCGGAAGACGCGTCCTTCGATGACGTGGTTGGCGATGTCCTGGAAGTAGAGGATCTGCGGTGCGCTCGTGTCCCGCGTACGGTCGTCGGCCTCCACCAGCGCCTGGTACTGCACGGCCAGGTTGTCCCTGGAGAACGTGAACGACCAGGCCAGCCGGACCTCGTCACCCATGTACAGGTACACCAGCCGGGCGGGGACCGCCTCGTCGAACGGGCCCTGCTCGAAGCTCATCGGCTGGTCGTTGCGCGGCTGGTACGTCAGTCGCTCGAAGCCGCCCGAGACATCCAGGGCCGGCAACTCGTCGTCGCCGAAGGGGCCTTTGAGCGTCCGGGGTGCCGCGGCCTTCGCCGCCGCCACGGCCAGCGCCGCCTCGACCGGCACCGCCGGTATGGCCGGGGCGTTCGCCGGTACGCTCGCCGTGTCGCCGACGACCCGCTCCACCGCGCCGTCCGGCTGCAGCCACACCTTCGGTGCCATGCCCCACACTTCGATGCCGTTGTGCACCTGCTGCAGGCTGACCACGCGCATGCCCTCGCTGGTGGCGATCACGCGTGGATCGGCCTCGAACTCGGCGGGTTCGTCGGCCGCGAATCCGATCGCCTGGGCGACCGACGAAATGTAGCTCTTGGCCTGGGCCACGTAGTCGGCCTCGGTGGGCTCCGCGAGGACTTCCTCGCCGAGGCCGGCGGCGCCGCCCACGCGCAGCTCGGTCAGATGGCCGGTGAAGCGGTTCACCTTGTCGGGTTCCGCGATGAGGGTGTGGTCGACCTCGGCCGCCACGCGGTCGGTCTCGTCGAGGAACGCTTCGGCTCCCGCGACCGCCGTCAGCCGGTCGTACCCGAGATCCCGCTTGTCGATCAGGTCGGTCATGGTGTCGTCCTCGTGCTCGTGGTCGTGCTCGTGCCGCGGAACGTGGCGGCGGCCGTCACAGACCCGCGACGGTCAGCGCGGTCGCGGTGACGGAGCGGGCGATGGTGGCCGCGAACTCCGCGTCGTGGTCCTCGTCGAGAAGCGTGTCGCCGGGGGTGTGGTACTGCCGGGTTCCGGTTCCGGGCTCCCCGTCGGGCGTCGAGAAGAGGTCCTCCGACACGGCGACGGCGGCCCAGCCCCGCTCGTGGAAGCTCGCGTGATCGCTCCGCCCCAGCGCGGGGTCGTCGGGACCGGTGAGCTGCTGCACCGTGAAGTCCGGGGCGAGGACGTGCGTGGTCCGTGCCACCAGCTCCCCGAGCGCGTTCGACGCCTCTTCGACCGGTCCGGGCACCGACGAGCCCGCGTGGATCTCCACCATGGGCGCGCTGCCGTCCTGCAGGCCGGCGATCATGTCCATCTGGAAGACGCCGATGATGGGGTCGCCCCGGGCCGCGGCGGCGCGCGCGTAGAACTTGCTGCCGACGAGCCCTTGCTCCTCGGCGTTGAAGAGGACGAAGCGCACGTTCCTGGTCGGCGCGTTGCCGTCCGCGATCAGTGCCCGGAAGGCTTCCGCCGCGGCCAGGACCGCCGCGGTGCCGCTTCCGTCGTCGTCCGCGCCCGGAGCGGGATCCACCGTCGGGTCGTAGGGGCGCCACACGCCGTTCTCGTCGACGAAGTCGCCACTCATCGCGGTCGAATCGAGATGCGCCGTGACGAGGACCGTCGAGTCGGCCCCGTCGACGCGATGCTCGGCCTCGACATTGAACAACCGGCGCCCGTGCCAGGTGAACTCGTGCTGCCGGACGTCCAGGCCGAGATCCCGGAACCGGCCGGCCAGGGCGTCGACCACCCGCTGGTTGTCCTCGGCGGACGCGTCCCGGCTGCGGACCTTCCGCTCCTCACCATCGACGAGCGGGCTGACCCCGGAGATCCGCGCCACGTGGGCGCGCAGGGCATCGGGCGTCACAGCGGCGCGCACCGCGGCCATGACCCGCGGCGAAGGCTGACCATCGGCGAACCCCTCGGCCCGTCCCGCGGTGAAGGTCCGCGCCTGCGCCGCCCCGGGGCGCGACAGGAGCGCCGGATCGGGAAGCAGGCGCTCCGTATGCCCGGGCTTCGCACCCGGCGGGTGGATGTCCTCGACCGGGACACCGGCGGGCGCGGCGACGTAGACGCCGCCCGGAGCCGGCCCGAGGGACAACAGCGGCGGTGCCTTTCCGGCCAGCTCACCGGCCAGGAAGCCGTACGCGGCGGCGGCGCGCACGGCCGCCTCGGCGGCCGCCCTGGACTCGGCCGGGGCGGCGGCGAAGGCCTCGGGGACCGGGACCGGCCGGTCGTCCCGCACGAGGAACGCCGTGGTGTCCTCCACTTGGCCGCGCACATCGGCGGTGAACCCGCCGCGGAGCAGGGCCTCGAGGCCGAGCGCGGTCGCCATGGCGAGCACGAGCCCGGGGAAGGGGACGTGCACGGGAACGGCCTCGGTGCCGTCGACGATCTCCGCCAGGTCGGCCAGACTCCGGCCCTCCGGCACATCGATCCACGCCCAGAAGACCGGACGGTTCTCGGCGGCGGCCCGTGCGAACACCGGATGGGCCGCGGTGCGCATGCCGGCCTGCCGCGCGAAGGCACGCTCGTCGGGATCCTCACCGACGAAGACGCAGTCACCGGCCGCGCCACCCGCGCTCCTCACCGCCTCGTCGAACAGCGCGCGGCTGGTCTTCGGCCCCCAGTGGACGAGGCGGGGGTCCGTGAAGTGGTCGCCGAAGGTCTCCTGGAGGGCAGCCGCCGCCCGCGCGCTCGCCCCCTCGGCCGGGCCCGGGTCGGAGAGGATGCCCTTGCGGGCCTCCGCGAGGTCACCGAGGACGTCCAGGACACGAGGCCGGGCCTGGAACCACAGCGAACCGTCGGCTTCGACACTGACATCCGCCAGCGTCGCCCCGATGTCGAAGAGGAACACGGTCATCTCGGCTCTCCCAAGCTTGACGTTCTCCGATGCCGACGAGGGCGCTCCCACCGGGCGTGCAGATCAGCCGAGCCGCAGCGCCACGTCGGCCGGGCGTCCGGCGCCCACGGCAACGGACGCCCGCGCGCCACGCCCGTCCGGTGCGCGGCAGTGGACCGCGTACACGCCCTCGACGGACACGGAGAACGCGAAACGGCCGTCGTCTCCGGTCAGCGCGGCGATGTCGGGAAAGGGGCCGGGGCCTTCCGCGAGGTACACGGAGACACCCGGCACCGGTTTCTCGCTCGCGTCGAGCACCACACCGCTGATCAGATGCCCGCGAGCGCCGCTGTTCGTTGTCATCGGGCGGACCACGTGACGCGTCGACGTCCGGGCGTGGACGCGGTCACGCCCTCCACGAGACGAAGTTGTCGTAGACGGCTCTGGTGATCCGCGTCCCGGAGTTGGTCGTCGCGCCGCCGTAGGCGTGGACGGCGACTCCGTAGCGGCCACCGTTGTGGATGCGGTAGACAGCGCTCCCGCTCTGGCCGCCGGCGGTGTCGATGTCGTAGAAGACCTTCAGCGGGTTCACCGAGCTGATGCCCCGGCCGTCGTACCACAGGGTGCCAGGGGGTTGGTCCCCCGGATAACCGGCGATGTTGACGGGAGTCTTGAGCAGGTCGGCGTCCGCCCACGCGCCGAAGCCGAACCATCCGGTGGTCGATCCGAGCTCGTTGGGAATGATGATGGCACCGTAGTCGTAGTTCTCGTCCCCGCTGTCGGTCCAGCCCTTGACGGACCGGAAGTTCGTGCTGGTGACCGAGCCGTACGGCAGCGACGCGCCGTTGCGGCCGGGCATGACCTGGATCGTTCTGACCCATCCGTCGCGCCCCGGCACTCCGCTGTGCTTGATGTACACGACATGTCCCGCGGTCACCAGCGTGTGCGGCCCGATGAACCATCCGGTCCCGATCCACTGGGAGTTGTCGGCAGCGGTGACGAGCAGGGAGGCGCTCGCCCGCCACGGGTAGGTCGTGGTGTCCGTGATCTGTACGCGGTCGTCCGGGAGGTGCACTGTCTCCAGGACGTCCGGGCCGAAGGAGGCCATGCCGATGTCGGGCAGCTGGACGGTGGGCGGTGTCCACATCTCGGCCGGTACGGCATCGAACTCGTAGCGTGTCCAGTTTCCGACCTGTTCCAGGCCGTCGGTGGTGAAGGGTGCGGGAGTGCCCTGCACCCCCTCCGAGGGGCTTTGGAAGACCGGCTGTTCCTCGGCGACGGCGACGAGCTCTTCGGGTTGGTTGGAGACGGAAAGGTGCGGAGAGTCGTTCATGAGAACCTCTAGGTGGAGGCTCGGAGGGCTTCATCGTTCCTCTCCATGCTGCGCCTGAAACAGGACGTGTGCATCTCCCGGACGGCCCGCTTGAACCGTCAACTGCTCTCCCGGACGTCCCGCTTGAACCGTCAACTGCTCTTCCGGACGCCCGCTCAGGACACGAGGGGCTCATCCTCCAGCTCGGTCAGCCGCACCGTGCACAGGCCGCCGCGCTCGGCCTTCACGTCCGTCACCTTGAGCTGGGTGCCCGGCAGGAGCAGGAACTCCTCCTCGCCGGTGAACGCGGAGAAGCTGCGGATCCCCACGGCCCGGGCGGGCACCACCTCGAACAGCGTCCGCTTGCCGCGGCTGCCGAGGAATCCGCGTGCCACGCCGAGTTCGGACGTGCAGGAGGACACGCCCCACCAGGTCACGGTCCGTCCGACCGGGTACTGCGACCGCAGGTCCAGCGACACCCCGCGCCACAACGGCTCCTTGCGCACGGGAAGTTCCGACACCGCCGCGAACAGCAGCCGCAGATAGGGGAGATACGGGACGAGCCGGGTCCGGTCCGGAGAGCGCAGGATGGCGTTGATCTCCCGGTAGAACGCGGACTCGCAGGTGTAGAGGTAGAGCGCGGCGATCGCGTCGGCGGACAGACCGCCGCCGGCCGGTTCGTCCGCCCGCTTCTTGCCGAACTCGTGCGACCGCTCGATGTGCCGGTCCAGCCCCGCCAGCACCTCGGCGACCGGGGAGACGGCGTCGCGGAAGTCCATGAGCGGTGTGTCGAACACGCCGGTGATCGCGGGGAGGGCGAGCCCCTCGTCCTTGACGCTCGCGAGCCGTTCCAGATACAGCTGGTGCAGCTCCATGGTGGACGCGATGAACGCGCCCATGCGTTCGGCGACGGCGCCGCCCGTCCCGTCGGTCTCCGCCGCGAGGTCGTTCCACCCCTTGCTCGGCAGCCAGTCGACCGGGGCGGCGCCCACCGACGCGAGGGCGTCGTTCACCATCCCGAAGTGGTCGCCGTCGCAGAAGATGTCGCCCTGCGCGGCCGGGTTGCAGTGGTCGATGTGCCGGACCTCGACGCCGGGGTACTTCTTCTGGAGCTCGAGAACGACCTTCTTCAGGCTGCGGGCGTGCGCACCCCACCAGGCGAAGACGACGCCGCGGTCCTCCTCGTCGGCATCCTGCTTGGCCTTCAGGATCTCCTCGACGATCCGCTCGGCGACCGGACGCCAGAACGCGGTGTGGGGTTCGGCTCCCCGCGGACCGTCGCTGCTGGCGGTGAGGGCCGCGTTGAGCAGCAGCACGCCCTGCGTGAGCATCGCCTGGAACCATTCCGGCGGCTGGACGGTGTCCTGCTTCCTCAGCAGCGCGCGGATGTCGGCGATCGGGGTCTTCTTGGGTATGCCGTACTTCCACATCGCCGCCGCCTTGATGATGCAGCGGATGCTGACCACCCGGCCGAACTGGCTGTCCTTCCAGTCGTGGAAGGTGTTGTCGAACATGGCGATGCCGGTGGCGCTCTCCGGCCGCGGATACGGGTTCTGGCCGAAGACGACGACCTTCCACTTGTGCGGCGGGTTGGGCTTGAGCGCCTGGAAGGTCAGTTCGCGGACGGGGACGACGTCCTGGCCGCGGCCCGGTCCGATGAACGCGGCCGCGTTCGGCTGCGCCTCGATGACCGGCTTGAGCAGGGGCAGCCACGGTTCGCCGCCGCCCGCGAAGAGTTCGGCGAGCGCCAGCGGGTCGTTCGGGTCGGGCTGGGCAGGGGTGTTGGCATCGATCATGGCCGGGAGGCTAGCAGCGGGGTACGACAGTCCCGGTCCAACGGCGTTGTCAGTGGCGGGCGGTAGCGTTGTGATCAGTTTCGACGAGCCATATCTCGATGGGAGTGGACTGTGACCGTGAACCGCTTGGAGTCGCCGCTGAGGGTCGTGCTGACCGACGTCAACACGAGTGTGGTGCAGGCGTGGCGGGCGGCCTTCGCCGACACCCCCGGGATAGAGATCCGACGGGGATCGATCCTCGACGAGAAGGTCGACGCCTGGGTCAGCCCGACCAACTCGCGAGGCCGGATGGACGGTGGCGTCGACGCGGCCATCAAGCGGTATCTCGGGGCGGGCATTCAGTTGCGTGTGCAGCGGGCCATCCGCGACCGGTTCGCCGGAAGCCTCCCGGTGGGCAGCGCGGTGTGCGTGCCGTCCGGGGCCGTCAACCCGAAGTTCCTGATCTCGACGCCGACGATGGAGACGTCCTCGCAGAACGTGAGCGAGACCCTGAACGTGGCCCTCGCGTGCGCCGCCGCGTTCCAGGCGATCCACCGGCAGAACGCCGAAGTCCCGGGCAGCATCGAGTCGGTGGCGCTGGTCGGCATGGGCGCCCGCACCGGCCGCGTGCCCGCCCGGGTGTGCGCCAACCTGATGTGGACGGGCTACACCCTGTTCAACGACTACTCCTTCGAGGACTACGACGACCTGCGCAGCACGATCGTCGCGCAGCTCGACGACCTCGAGAACGCACCCGCCGAGCAGCGCGTACGCATCGCACCGCCCGAGCGCCGCACCTCCCGCCGCTGAGCAACGCCCAGGGTGGGCACGGCATTTCCGGCGCCTCCGGAGAGGGCTGAGGGCGAGGAGGAGCAGCGCCGCGCCCAGGGTGAGCACGAGATGACCGTGCAGGACGAGCAGCGCTCCGGCGAGGGCGCCGAGGAACTGGCCGGCATGGAGAGGACTCGGCAGGGGCTCGTGCCGCTGAGTGGTGTAGCCGGTCGTGGCCCGGGAACGCGCGGGTGACGGTGGCCTCTGTCGCCCAGGCGATCCGCTACTGGATGACCTCGTAGATCTCCTTGTAGCCGGATACCGCGTTGCTGTTAAGCGTATCGATCAGTGACTGGGCGTTTTCATCTGGATTCACGTAGAACCCTCGCTCCATGGTGAAGTACTGGTCGAGGCTGTCGAATTCCCATTGGCAGACGACCGTATCCATGGGACCGGCGTAATCGACGTAGATTCGCCGGTTCGCGTACCCCGCCTCTTCGAACACCTTGGTGAGGGTCTTGAACGCCGCCACGATCTCCGGCGCCTTCCCGCGTTGAGCTTGGTAGACCTCGCGCATCATGTACATGATGTGATCCTGCTTTCCTGCTCGAGCAGTAATCGACTATCAGGCGCTATTTTTCATGCTAAGTCATCAAAATGTCGCCCGCATGCCGAGCGAGGACGCTCAACCGGCTACACCACTTCACGGGACGCCATCGCAGCACGGTCCTAAGACAACTGCATTGGTAGGGAGCAGGCCCCTCGTTCAGGGCGGTTGAAGCCCCTGCAATGAAGGGCCCGGGGCAAGCGCTCCTGGTCCGCTGACGCCGGCGCCTGTGACATCACGCCCTGTCAGGGATGTGCTCGGCCGAGGGTGCGGGTGCCCCGGCGAACGGTGGCGCGGCTCCAGCGTCCCGCTCGAGGAGTTCTTGCTCGTGCCCGAGAAGACGAGCCGTGGGGTCGGCCGTATTGTTGCCAGTGTTATCGACTTGGTGGGTACAGGCCGTTCGGTTCCCACGCTGTGCCGGCCCGCCGAGGTCACGTCTCCTGGGCGGGCTCGGCGTTCGGGCGTGTGAGGTGTGGGCGCTTGGCGGTGCGGCCGTCGCCTGAGGATTGGCCGCGCAGGCGGCGGGTGATCCAGGGCCCGAGGAACTCGGCGGCCCAGCGCAGTTCGGCGGCGCCGGTGCGCCAAGCCGTGGGCGGCGGGGTGGTGGGGGTGGGCAGGGGGTGGGTCCAGGAGTCGTCGCTGTCGGGCAGGGCGAGGGCGTGGGCGATGGCGGCGGCGATGCGCTGGTGGCCGAGGGGGCCGGCGTGCAGGCGGTCCGTGCTCCACAGGCGGGGGTCGGTGACGACGGCGTGGTGGCCGGTCTCGGCGACGACGACGCCGTGGCGGTGTGCGGCCTCGCGGATGCGGTGGTTGAGGGCGCTGACGCGGTGCCGGACGGGCCGGGCCAGCGGGGTGATGCGGGCGACGTCGGGGAAGGTGAGGGTGGCGACGCGGATCCCCTGGGCGGTGAGTGCGGCGAACATCGCCTCCAGGTGGCCGGCCACCTCGTCGGCGTCGAACCGAGGCCGCAACAGGTCGTTGACGCCGGCCACCACCGTTGCCAGGTCCGGTCGCAGGGCGAGCGCGGCGTCGAGTTGTTCGGCGTGGACCTGGCCGGCGAGGCGGCCTCGGACGGCGAGGTTGGCGTACAGCAGATCGGGGTTGTGGCGGGCCAGGTGCTCGGCGAGGCGGTCGGCCCAGCCGCGCAGCCCCGTCAGGTCATCGCCGTCGCCGACGCCTTCGGTCTGACTGTCGCCGAGAGCCACGTACCGCGAGAAGGGAATCTGCGCGCCGGGCATGGTAGGGCCTCTGTTCGATGAGTCGGTACGGGGGCGGCTGCCGAAGGGTCACGTCTGCGGTGTGGCGTGTTCCTGATCGCGGGCTGCGGTTGCGCGTCGTTCGAGTATGCGGAGCGCGGTCTCGCCCCACTGGATGTTCTCCCGCTCGAACGCCATGCCGCGCAGCAGTGTCAGGTACGGCCCGATCCGTTCGGCCTGTGCGCAGTACTCGTCCTCCGTGCGCCCCTTCAGGAGGCGCTCCTTGAGCCGTTCGTACCGGGCGAGCTTGGCGGAGGCCCACTCCATGCGTTCGGTGATCGCCGCTCGTACGGCCTCCATGTCGCCGACGTCCGCGCACTGCACCTTGACCAGGAGCTCGTCGCGGATGGTCGTCGGCTTGCCCGGCGGTTCGGCGACGTAGGCGCGCACGGCGTCCATGCCGGCTTCGGTGAGCGAGAAGAGCCGCTTGTTCGGCCGGCGCTCCTGCTCGACGACCC
The DNA here is from genome assembly GCF_055572035.1 of Streptomyces sp. NPDC030838. Classification (NCBI taxonomy): domain Bacteria; kingdom Bacillati; phylum Actinomycetota; class Actinomycetes; order Kitasatosporales; family Streptomycetaceae; genus Streptomyces; species Streptomyces sp. NPDC030838. The sequence continues at coordinate 317,948 of NZ_JBVIED010000011.1, forward strand.
GTGCGGCGATGAGCCCCTCGCGCTCCATGCGTTCGAGCTCCCGGTAGAGCTGCTGAGGGGTGGCCATCCAGAAGTTCGCGACGGAGGCGTCGAAGCCCTTGGCCAGGTCGTAGCCGGATGCCTCCCCTTCGAGGAGCGCGGCCATCACCGCGTTGCGCAATGCCATGACACCAGACTATCGCATCGTTGACTAGTCGCGGAGATGACTAATCGCGTGCGTCGCCCCCTCATCTTTGCGTGGGGGGTGGACAACCCGCCCGACGCGCCCCTAACCTCCGACGCACCTAATCAACTAATTGACTAAAGGTGATGTCGTGCATCCGTTCCGCAAGGCTGTCGAGAACCGTGACGAGGCCGCCATCGAGGCGCTCCTCGCCGAGAACGTCGTCTTCACCAGTCCCGTCGCCTTCAAGCCGTACCCGGGCAAGGCCATCACCGCCGCCATCCTGCGCGGAGTGATGCGGGTCTTCGAGGACTTCTCCTACGTCCGCGAGATCGCGAACCCCGACGGCCGCGACCACGCCTTCGTCTTCACCGCCACCGTCGACGGGCGGCAGATCCAGGGCTGCGACTTCCTCCACTTCGACGAGGAAGGGAAGATCGACGACTTCACCGTCATGGTCCGGCCGCTCTCCGCCGCCCAGGCCCTCGCCGCAGCGATGGGCGCCCAGTTCGACCAGATCGCGCGCGAGGCGTCCGAGGCATGACCGACGTCGACGCCGTGGTCATCGGTGCCGGCAACGCCGGCCTGACCGCCGCCACCACCCTTTAGCTCGCCGGGCTGCGCACCCTGCTGGTCGAGCGCCACAACGTCCCCGGCGGCTGAGCCACCTCCTTCCGGCGCGGCCGGTACGCGTTCGAGGAGGAAGCCTGACTGCGGCTGTCCGACGAGAAGTTCGGCTACACCCACTCCTGCGTCGCCTACCCGATCTCGTCGGCCACCTCGTCGCCCATCCGGACGGACTTCCCGCCGACGGTTCCACCCGTGTCCGCGTTCACCAGGCCGACGATGATCCCCGAGCCGACCCACAGACCGCCCTCGCGCAGCACCCGCCGGACCTCGGGTCACGAGCTTTCCAGGGGCCTGGCGGCGCGGCACCGAGCCGGTTCACAGAATGCGGCGCTGGCGCGGTCGGACCGACTCGTCGCCCGTGAGAGTCACGGACCGTGGAAAGGCTCCGAAAACAGCCCTGCGCGGCGAGGACAGCAGCGGTGCGCTCATGAGCAATTGCCCTACGTCCGGCGCCTTTAGCGTGACGAAAGGCGGTTCCGGGACGTCCGTCGCGGCGTCCCGGCCGCCCTCGCCGGAGGGGCCCGCGTCCCATGAGCGTTCAGGAGATTCACGTGTCCGATGTCCACGATCCGGTGCGGCCGGTACTGGAACCGGCGGCGGCCGCTTTCGCGGAGGCGACCGCCCATCCGCCGTACCTGTTCGACCTGCCTCCGGCGGAGGGGCGCAAGGCGGTCGACGACGTGCAGTCCGGTGAGATCGAGAAGCCGGCGATCGACGAGGAGTGGATCACCGTCCAGGGTGGTCCGACGGGCAGCGTCCGCGTGCGGATCGTCAAGCCCGCCGGCGCCGAGGGGACCCTCCCCGTCGTCCTTTACATCCACGGTGCGGGCTGGGTGTTCGGTAACGCCCACACCCACGACCGGCTGGTGCGTGAGCTGGCCGTGGGCGCGCAGGCCGCCGTGGTCTTCCCCGAGTACGACCTGTCGCCCGAGGCCCGCTACCCGGTCGCCATCGAGCAGAACTTCACCGTCGCGAAGTGGGTCGTGGAGCAGGGCACGTCCAAGAACCTCGACAGCACGCGGCTTGCCGTTGCCGGCGACTCCGTTGGCGGCAACATGACGGCGGCGCTGACGTTGATGGCGAAGGAGCGCGGCGGCGTCCCGCTGGTGCAGCAGGTGCTGTTCTACCCGGTCACCGACGCGTGCTTCGACACCGGCTCTTACTACCAGTTCGCCACCGGCTACTTCCTGCGCCGTGACGGCATGCGGTGGTTCTGGGACCAGTACACGACCGACGAGGCCGAGCGCGCGCAGATCACCGCCTCCCCGCTGCGCGCCACCACCGAGCAGCTCCGGGGCCTGCCCCCGGCGCTGGTCATCACCGCCGAGGCCGACGTGCTGCGCGACGAGGGCGAGGCCTACGCCAACAAGCTCCGCGAGGCGGGCGTCGCGGTCACCGCCGTCCGCTTCCAGGGCATCATCCACGACTTCGTCATGCTCAACGCCCTGCGCGAGACCCACGCGGCCCAGGCCGCCATCACCCTGGCCACGGCCACCCTGCGCGCGGCCCTGCACACCGCCTGAGCCCGCCCAAGGAGAGGCCCCGCCCAGCGAGAGGCCTCGCCCAACGAGAGCCCGCGCCCACGAGAAGCCAGCCCACGAGAGCCCGAGCACGAGAACCCCGACCACGAGAATCCCGCGAGAAGAGAGACCTTCCATGACCACCTCCACGCCCACCGTCCTCCTCGTGCACGGCGCCTTCGCCGACGCGACCAGCTGGTCCGGGGTCATCGCCGAACTGCAGCGGCACAGCATCCCGGTGATCGCGCCGCCCAACCCGCTGCGCGGACTGGCCGCCGACGCCGCCTACATCGCCTCCGTGGCCGCCCAGATCGACGGCCCGGTCATCCTCGTCGGCCACTCCTACGGCGGTGCGCTCATCACGGTGGCCGGCGCCACCGAGAACGTCGTCGGCCTCGTCTACGTGGCCGCCTACGTCCTGGAGGAGGGCGAGAGCCTCGGCGAACTCCAGGGCCGCTTCCCCGCCTCCCCGCTGGTGAACAACCTGAAGCAGTGGACGTACCCCGTCGCGGAGGGTGACCCCGCGGTCGAGGTCACCCTCACCGCCGACGCCTTCCCGTCGATCTTCGCCGCCGACGTGCCCGAGGACGTCACCAAGGTCCTGGCCGTGGCCCAGCGCCCGCTGGCCGCCGCGGCGTTCGAGGAGACGGCCGCCGCGGCCGCGTGGCGGACCAAGCCGTCGTGGGCCGTGGTGGCCGGGGCGGACGAGGCGATCATCCCCGAGGTACAGCGGTTCGGCGCCAAGCGTGCCGGGGCGACCGTCGTCGAGATCGAGGGGGCGTCGCACGCGGTCGCCGTCTCCCGGCCGAAGGACGTCGCGGGCGTGATCCGCGACGCGGTACGGGCGACCAGCTGACGCAGGGCGGACCGGGGGGGGGGGGGGGGGCCCCCCCCCCCCCCCCCCCGTTCATTTGGGAAAACACTCGCCCCTCGGGGAGAGGGACCACACCGAGGTTCTCCTTCTCCCCCCCAAAACGT
>NZ_JBVIED010000012.1:0-314461 GCF_055572035.1 Streptomyces sp. NPDC030838
TTGTTGTGGAGCCAACTAATACCAGGCGTGGGTTGAGTGTGTTGGTGGCGGGAGCCGGAGGGACGAGAGGGAGGGGGGAGGGGGGCGGTGGGGGGTCCCCCCCCCCCCCCCCCCCCCCCCCCCCCCCACGATGCGCTCATCACAAACCCGGCCAGCACGGAGCATCACAAACCCGGCCAGCACCGAGCCTCACGAACTCGGTCAGCGCAGGCATCGCGAACCCGGACAGCACAGGGCCCCGGAACCGGCGCAGGGGTCCCGGGGCCCGGTCAGAGGGGCGGCTGCGAGCAGCCCGCCCGTCGCGGCCGTCATACGCGCCGCAGCACGGCCACCACCTTGCCCAGGATGGTCGCGTCGTCGCCCGGGATGGGCTCGTACGCGGCGTTGTGCGGGAGGAGCCAGACGTGGCCGTCCTCGCGCTTGAAGCGCTTGACGGTGGCCTCGCCGTCGAGCATCGCGGCCACGATGTCGCCGTTCTCGGCGACCGGCTGGCGGCGGACCGTGACCCAGTCGCCGTCGCAGATCGCGGCCTCGATCATGGAGTCGCCGACGACCTTCAGGACGAACAGCTCACCGTCACCGACCAGCTGCCGGGGCAGCGGGAAGACGTCCTCGACCGACTCCTCGGCGAGGATCGGGCCACCCGCGGCGATCCGGCCGACCAGCGGCACGTACGACGCGGCCGGCTTGCCGGCGGTGTCGGTGGGCGTCACCGAGGCGGCCTGGTCGGAGCCGCGGACCTCGTAGGCACGCGGGCGGTGCGGGTCGCGGCGCAGGAAGCCCTTGCGCTCCAGTGCCATCAGCTGGTGTGCCACGGACGAGGTGCTGGACAGGCCGACCGCCTGGCCGATCTCCCGCATCGACGGCGGGTAGCCGCGCCGCTGGACCGAGTCCCTGATGACCTCGATCACACGGCGTTGCCGGTCCGTGAGTCCCGAGCTGTCCGCCCGGATGCCTGGAGGTCGGCCCGGCAGGGAGCGCTTGGGCCCCTCGGGATTCGTGGCTTCGTTCATCGCATGCACCGGCTCGAGTCGGCCCTGGGAGCGGTCCTGGGCAGTGATGGTGGCACTGTCTGCGGTGGTGGTCACGTCGGCCCCTCTCGATGGTCTCCCTGCTGGACAACGGTAGTTGCTTTCGAAAGGTTGCGCCAAACACACGTTCGAGTGAAAATTCGCGATTCGACTGTCGTGATCATGTGTCTGGGTGTATGGCTAACGCGGTGCGGCGCGGGCAAAAGCGCCCATTGTTGTACTCTTCACCGCCGGGGATCCGCCCTTGTGGGGTGAGGCCCCAGTCTGCCATCCGGCGTCCCGTCAACCGGGCACCGGCCCTCGTTCGCGCAGGAGTCCTACGTCTTCTCCGTGCGGCGGCCACGCTATCTCCCCATGCGCCATCGCGTGCACGACCGCGCGCCCGTGTGTGTGCGGGCCGACACGCGGCCTGGGCTGGGTGTACGCGCCAATCCCCACATCTAGTGGTTGGATGGCGACAGCAGCCCAGAAGTTGTGGTCCCCCGGGTCATCGACCCCGCAGCGATCGCCTATGCTTGTGGCTGCTTCGAGGGGCCCGTGAGGCCTCTGAGGCTATTGAGTCTGCTGTGAGGGAGGGTTGGAGTTCATGCACTGCCCCTTCTGCAGGCACTCCGACAGCCGCGTCGTCGACAGCCGTACGACCGACGACGGCACGTCGATCCGCAGGCGCCGCCAGTGTCCTGACTGCTCCCGTCGTTTCACGACCGTGGAGACCTGTTCGCTGATGGTGGTCAAGCGGTCGGGAGTCACCGAGCCATTCAGCCGTACCAAGGTCATCAACGGTGTGCGCAAGGCATGCCAGGGGCGGCCTGTCACCGAGGACGCGCTCGCCCAGCTCGGCCAGCGGGTCGAGGAGGCGGTGCGGGCCACCGGGAGCGCCGAGCTGACCACCCACGACGTGGGGCTGGCCATACTCGGCCCGTTGCAGGAGCTGGACCTCGTCGCCTATCTGCGCTTCGCGTCCGTCTACCGGGCGTTCGACTCGCTCGAGGACTTCGAGGCGGCGATCGCCGAACTCAGGGAGCAGACCGGACGCCGCGCCGCGGACGACGGAGACCCCGGCGTGGGGAGCCAGGAAGACGACCGCGGGTCGGGAGAGGCCGCACAGGTCCCCGAGCCCGCAGGCGCCGCCGACTGACCGAGCGGCCGGGCCGGACATCGTGTCCGGAACCGGCCGGGTCGGCGGCGATCGAAGACCTGTTGCGGGCGGCAGCGAGAGGGTGCCCGCAACATCAGACAGAACACCGTGCTCCGGGAACATCGGGGCACTTCAGGGCGTTTTCGCCCGTACAGGGAGGCGGCATGACAGAGACGGCGAGCGGTCCGGCACGAGGTTCCCGAGCAAAGGGCGCCAAGGCCACCAAGGGGCTGCGTATCGAGCGCATCCACACCACCCCCGGCGTACACCCGTACGACGAGGTCCAGTGGGAGCGCCGTGACGTCGTCATGACCAACTGGCGCGACGGCTCGGTCAATTTCGAGCAGCGTGGCGTCGAGTTCCCCGACTTCTGGTCGGTGAACGCGGTCAACATCGTCACCAGCAAGTACTTCCGCGGTGCCGTCGGCACCCCGCAGCGCGAGACCAGCCTCAAGCAGCTGATCGACCGCATCGTGAAGACGTACCGGAAGGCCGGCGAGGACTACAAGTACTTCGCCTCGCCCGCCGACGCCGAGATCTTCGAGCACGAGCTGGCCTACGCCCTCCTGCACCAGATCTTCAGCTTCAACAGCCCCGTCTGGTTCAACGTCGGCACCCCGCAGCCCCAGCAGGTCTCCGCCTGCTTCATCCTGTCCGTCGACGACTCCATGGAGTCGATCCTCGACTGGTACAAGGAAGAGGGCATGATCTTCAAGGGCGGCTCCGGTGCCGGCCTGAACCTGTCCCGCATCCGCTCCTCCAAGGAGCTGCTGTCCTCCGGCGGCAACGCCTCCGGCCCCGTCTCCTTCATGCGCGGCGCCGACGCCTCCGCAGGAACGATCAAGTCCGGCGGTGCCACCCGCCGCGCGGCCAAGATGGTCATCCTCGACGTCGACCACCCCGACATCGAGGACTTCATCGAGACCAAGGTCAAGGAAGAGGAGAAGATCCGCGCGCTGCGCGACGCGGGCTTCGACATGGACCTGGGCGGCGACGACATCACGTCCGTCCAGTACCAGAACGCCAATAACTCGGTCCGCGTGAACGACGAGTTCATGAAGGCCGTCGAGAACGGCGAGAAGTTCGGCCTGCGCGCCCGCCTGACCGGCGAGGTCATCGAGGAGGTCGACGCCAAGGCCCTGTTCCGCAAGATGGCCGAGGCCGCCTGGGCGTGCGCCGACCCGGGCATCCAGTACGACGACACGATCAACCACTGGCACACCTGCCCGGAGTCCGGCCGGATCAACGGCTCGAACCCCTGCAGCGAGTACATGCACCTGGACAACACGTCCTGCAACCTCGCCTCGCTGAACCTGATGAAGTTCCTGAAGGACGACGGCAAGGGCCACCAGTCCTTCGAGGCCGAGCGCTTCGCCAAGGTCGTCGAGCTGGTCATCACGGCGATGGACATCTCCATCTGCTTCGCGGACTTCCCGACCCAGAAGATCGGCGAGAACACCCGCGCCTTCCGCCAGCTCGGCATCGGTTACGCCAACCTGGGCGCCCTGCTGATGGCCACCGGTCACGCGTACGACTCCGACGGCGGCCGCGCCCTCGCCGGTGCCGTCACCTCCCTGATGACCGGTACGGCGTACCGCCGCTCCGCGGAGCTCGCCGCGGTCGTAGGCCCGTACGACGGCTACGCCCGTAACGCCGACGCGCACAACCGCGTCATGAAGCAGCACTCCGACGCCAACGACAAGGCCGTCCGCATGGACGACCTGGACACGCCGATCTGGGCCGCCGCCACGGAGGCCTGGCAGGACGTGCTCCGCCTCGGCGAGAAGAACGGTTTCCGTAACTCCCAGGCGTCCGTCATCGCCCCGACCGGCACCATCGGTCTGGCGATGTCCTGCGACACCACCGGCCTCGAGCCCGACCTCGCCCTGGTCAAGTTCAAGAAGCTGGTCGGCGGCGGCTCGATGCAGATCGTCAACGGCACCGTCCCGCAGGCCCTGCGCCGCCTGGGCTACCAGGAGGAGCAGATCGAGGCGATCGTCGCCCACATCGCCGAGCACGGCAATGTGATCGACGCCCCCGGCCTCAAGCCCGAGCACTACGAGGTGTTCGACTGCGCCATGGGCGAGCGCGCCATCTCCCCGATGGGCCACGTCCGCATGATGGCCGCGATCCAGCCGTGGATCTCCGGCGCCCTGTCCAAGACGGTCAACATGCCGGAGACGGCGACCGTCGAGGAGGTCGAGGAGATCTACTTCGAGGCCTGGAAGATGGGCATCAAGGCCCTCGCCATCTACCGCGACAACTGCAAGGTCGGCCAGCCGCTCTCCGCGAAGACCAAGGAGAAGGAGAAGGCCGAGGAGAAGGCGGTCGAGCCGGCCAAGGTCGAGAAGGTCGTCGAGTACCGCCCGGTCCGCAAGCGCCTCCCGAAGGGACGTCCCGGCATCACCACGTCCTTCACCGTCGGCGGCGCCGAGGGCTACATGACCGCCAACTCCTACCCGGACGACGGTCTCGGCGAGGTCTTCCTGAAGATGTCCAAGCAGGGCTCGACCCTCGCGGGCATGATGGACGCCTTCTCCATCGCGGTCTCCGTCGGCCTCCAGTACGGCGTGCCGCTGGAGACGTACGTCTCGAAGTTCACGAACATGCGCTTCGAGCCGGCCGGTATGACCGACGACCCGGACGTGCGGATGGCGCAGTCGATCGTCGACTACATCTTCCGCCGCCTGGCGCTCGACTTCCTGCCGTTCGAGACCCGCTCCGCGCTCGGCATCCACTCCGCCGAGGAGCGTCAGCGCCACCTGGAGACCGGCTCCTACGAGCCGCTGGACGACGAGGACGTCGACGTCGAGGGCCTGGCCCAGTCGGCGCCGCGCGCCCAGGAACTCAAGGCCGTCGCCACCCCGAAGGCCGACGTCGAGGCGGCCAAGCCCGCCCCGCGGCAGGCCCACACCAGCGCCGAGCTGGTGGAGATGCAGCTGGGCATCCAGGCCGACGCCCCGCTGTGCTTCTCCTGCGGCACGAAGATGCAGCGGGCCGGGTCCTGCTACATCTGCGAGGGCTGCGGCTCGACCAGCGGTTGCAGCTGATCGCTGAGATGTGAATGAGGGGCGCCGGCCCGTGGCCGGCGCCCCTCTTCGCGTATGCGAAACGGAGACGGAGGCTCAGGGCCGTCGCGTCGTGCCCATGATCCGTGTGAAGTCCGTGGGGTCGTCCTCGAAGCCGGTCACCCCGGGGTGGAAGTCCCACACTCCCGCCTCGCCGCGCCGGAACTCCGCGACCGTCGCCGCCGTGGCCCCGAGGACACCGCCGAAGTCGTCCTGGGCGAGATCGGTGTACCCCTCTCGGATGCGCAGGGCCGGGTTGCCAATGCTGACGAAGGTGCGCCGCGCGGGCCGCTGCTGTATGACGACACCGACCACCACGCGCGCGTAGCGGGGATCGAGCCGCTCGAGCTCCACGGTCAGCACCTCGTCCCAGCCGAAGCCCTTGCCGTCCTTGCTGTCGCGGTTGAGATAGATGGTGCCGTCGGGGGAGCGGCTGTCGAAGTGCACCACGTACGCGGGATCGCCGTACGGCTCGCTCGTCAGGTAGGTGGCGGCCACTATGTCGAGATCGGTGGGTGGCTGCCCCGCCGGGCTCGGGTCCCACTTCAGCGCGATCTCGACCTTGCGGATGCCCTTGCTGATGCCGTTCACGAACGTCCCCCTTCCCCGAGTGCCCGCCGACCGAACTGCCGGGCGGTCAAAGCCGGTTGCCCATCCTGCCACGCACGCCGGGGCGCTCGCGCGCGTCCTGTCCGCCGGAGCGCGACCGCCGCCACGCTCCGTGGCCTTACCATGGCGCGGTGCTGGTCAAGTGGATTCGCTGCACCGTGGTGGACCGCCGGGGGTTCGAACGGGGACAGCGAAAGTGGGCGGGGCTGCTGGGTGAGCCGGGTTTCCGGGGGCAGGGCGGGGGCTGGAGCCGTAGCCGGCCCTCCGTGGCCCATGTCTTCGCCTTCTGGGAAAGCCGGGCCTTCTACGACTCCTTCATGGCCCGTTCCCACGACCGGCTGGCGGCGGCCCAGTCGGGTACCTTCAAGGACGCCCAGGCCAGGCTGTTCGACCACCGCTTCGACGTGAAGACCGGCTTCGAGCCCCGCTTCACGGACGCCGATCTCCTCCGGGTCGCCCTCTGCCGTGTCCACGAGGACCGCGTCGAGAACTTCACCCTGATGCAGGAGAAGGTCTGGAACCCCGCGATGGCCGGTTCACCGGGCATGATCCGCGGCCTGTTCGCCGAGGCACCCGGAAACGAGTTCATGATCCTTTCCATGTGGCGGTCGGCGGCCGAGCACGGCAAGTACCGCACCGAGCGGGTCGAACGGCTCGCCCTGCGGGCCCAGACCGAAGCGGACGTCGCCGCGCTCACGGGTGACATCGTCGACCTGGAGCCGACCTGGACGGTTTGACATCCGGATCGACATCCGGACGGGTGAATCGTGCCTCCTGTGTGGTCCCCCGTGCGGAAAGTGTGTGACCTACGCCGTATGGAGCCCGCGCGAGTGCTCGACCGGTCACGCCCCGATCTAGGGTTTTGGCATGGCACGACCACGGCGCATCGTCCTTGTCCGGCACGGCGAGTCAACGGGCAACGTCGATGACTCCGTGTACGAACGCGAACCCGACCACGCCCTGGCCCTGACCGAACGGGGCCGGCGCCAGGCCGAGGAGACCGGCAAGCGACTGCGCGAGCTGTTCGGGCGGGAACGGGTCAGCGTCTACGTCTCCCCCTACCGCCGTACGCACGAGACCCTGCGCGCCTTCCACCTCGACCCCGAGCTCATACGGGTACGCGAGGAGCCCCGGCTGCGCGAGCAGGACTGGGGGAACTGGCAGGACCGCGAGGACGTACGGCTGCAGAAGGCCTACCGGGACGCGTACGGCCACTTCTTCTACCGCTTCGCCCAGGGCGAGAGCGGCGCCGACGTCTACGACCGGGTGGGCGGCTTCCTGGAGAGCCTGTTCCGCAGCTTCGAGGCCCCCGACCACCCGCCGAACGTGCTCCTGGTGACCCATGGCCTGGCCATGCGGCTGTTCTGCATGCGCTGGTTCCACTGGACGGTCGCCGAGTTCGAGTCGCTGGCGAACCCGGGGAACGGCGACATGCGGATGCTCGTTCTGGGGGAGGACGGCAAGTACACGCTGGACCGGCCGTTTGAACGTTGGCGAGATCCGGAACCCTACGGGATCACCGGATAGAGTGGCAGGGCGATGACCGCTGACTCCTCTTCCGACGGGCGCCTGAACCGCGCCCTGGCGAGCCTGCGCGGACTGGCGGTGGGGGACGCGCTGGGCTCTCAGTTCTTCGTTCCGGTGAACTATCCGCTGCTGAAGCGACGCGAGCTGCCGCCCGGCCCCTGGCAGTGGACCGACGACACGGAGATGGCCTGCTCCATCGTCGCCGTCCTCGCCGCCCACCGACGGATCGACCAGGACGCCCTGGCCCAGTCCTTCGCCCATCACCACGACTTCGACCGTGGCTACGGCCCCGCCGTCAACCGGCTGCTCCGGCTGGTCCGGGAGGGCGGCGACTGGCGCGAGCTGGCCGCCGGGCTCTTCAACGGGCAGGGGTCCTGGGGCAACGGCGCCGCGATGCGGATCGCTCCCCTGGGCGCCTGGTACGCGGACGACCCTGAGCAGGCCACCCACCAGGCGGAGATCTCCGCCTACCCCACCCACCAGCATCGCGAGGCCGTCGTCGGCGCCATGGCCGTCGCCGCGGCCGCCGCGCTGGCCGCCGACCCCGCCGGACCGCCGAGCGCCGAGGCGCTCCTCGACGGAGTCGTGGCCCTCGTCCCGAAGAGCGCCGTCGGAGCCGGCCTGCGGCGCGCCCGCGACATGCTCGACTACGCCGACGCGGCCACGGTCGCGGCCGTACTGGGCTGCGGACGGCGTACGACGGCCCATGACACCGTGCCCTTCGCCCTCTGGTCGGCCGCGCGTTCGCTCGGGGACTACGAGCGGGCGTTCTGGACGACCGCGCAGGTCGGGGGCGATGTCGACACCACCTGCGCCATCGTGGGCGGGGTGATCGCCGCGGGCACGTCGGGTGCGCCGCCCGCCGAGTGGGTGGCGCGGACCGAGGCGCTGCCGGACTGGGCTCCGACGGCCGGCTGACCCGCCTCGAGGCCACGCCGGAAACTCTCTGTGCATGCCGGGAACTCTCCGTGACCGGCCGTGCGTTGTCGTGGTAACCGCGGTGCGCCGGCTGCGCCCGCGGTACCGGCGCGGACGACTCGGGGGGTGGCCATGGGAGTGCTGGTGGTGCTGGCGGGGCTGCTCGCCGTGGCGGTTCCGGCGTGGCGTGCGCGGATGGCCGGACCTGCGTCCTCGCCGTCGGTCCCCTGGACGCGGTCCCGCCATCCGCGGTCGCTCGCGGGCCGGCCGACCGGCCGCGGGCATACCCCCGTCATGCCCCTCGACCGGCCGGTGTGTCCGGCCCGCGATGTCCTTCGGTCAGCCGACCACCGGGCCCGCCGTGCCGGACAGGGCCTCCAGGTCGCTCTTGCGGACGCGAATCACCAGCCAGGCCGTGATCAGCGCGAGCACCGCCATCGCGGCGGCCGGGATGAACGCCGTGGAGATGCCCTGCGCGAGCACTTCGTGGCCCCAGGGCGCGGGCAGTTGGTGGGTCTGGGCGAACTGGGCCTGCTGCTCCGGCGAGCTCTCGGCCATGAAGTTCGGGAGCTGTTTCTCCGCCTCGTCCTTGCTGGCCGTGCCGAACACGGTGGTGAGGATGGAGAGGCCCAGCGAACCGCCGACCTGCTGGGTGGCGTTGAGGAGGCCGGACGCCGCACCCGCCTCGTGCGGGGCGACACCGGCGACCGCGGTCACCGTCGCCGTCACGAAGTTCAGGCCCATGCCGAAGCCGAACACCAGCATCGGGCCGAGGATGCCGCCTATGTACGAGCTGTCGGGGCTGATGAAGGTCTGCCAGACCAGTCCGACGACCACGAGCGCCGAGCCGACCAGCATGAACGGCTTCGGGCCGAGAACCGGCAGGAACCGCTGCGACAGCCCCGCGCCGATCACGATCGCGACCGTGACGGGCAGGAAGGCCACGCCCGCCTTGATCGGGCTGTAGCTCAGCACGTTCTGCACGAACAGCACGATGTAGAAGAACATGCCGAACATCGCCGCGGCCAGGCTCAGCATGATCATGTACGTGCCCGCGCGGTTGCGGTCGGTGAACATCTTCAGCGGGGTGATCGGTTCCCTGGCCCGCATCTCGGTGAGCACGAACGCGACCAGCAGGACCAGGGCGACCCCGAAGGACGTGAGCGTCAGACCGTCCCGCCAGCCCTCCTCGGCCGCGCGGATGAAGCCGTAGACGAGGGAGGCCATGCCGACCGTCGAGGTCAGCGCCCCCGCGATGTCGAACCGGCCGGGGTGCCGTTCGGACTCGTTGATGTAGAGCGGCGTCAGAACGGCGATCAGCACACCGATCGGGACGTTCACGAAGAGCACCCAGCGCCAGTCCAGCCACTCGGTGAGCATGCCGCCCGCAAGCAGGCCGATGGCGCCACCGCCCGCGGACACCGCGGCGAAGACGCCGAACGCGCGGTTGCGCTCCGGGCCTTCGGCGAAGGTGGTGGTGATGAGGGCCAGCGAGGTCGGCGACGCGATCGCGCCGCCCACGCCCTGGAGGGCGCGCGCCGCCAGCAACTGCCAGGGCTCCTGGGCGAGTCCGCCCAGCAGCGAGGCGAAGGTGAAGAGCAGGATGCCGGCCATGAAGACACGGCGGCGGCCGAGGATGTCACCGGCTCGGGCACCGAGGAGCAGCAGACCGCCGAAGGTCAGGGTGTACGCGCTGACCACCCAGGTGAGATCGGTGGTGCTGAACTTGAGCGCTTCTTGAATGTGCGGGAGCGCGATATTCACAATCGTCGCGTCGAGTACCACCATGAGCTGGCAGGCCGCGATGACGGTGAGCGCGATGCCGGGATGCCCCTGCCGACGAGCCGCGCCTGGCTTCTGATCCTGAATCAACTGAGAGGTCGTCACTATGGGTCCCCCACAAGAGCGTTAGTGAACGCTCGCGTTCACTGTCGCGTCAACGGTAGTGACTCCCCGGTAGTGAACGCAAGCGTTCACTCAGGCTGTCGTCGCGTGGCATACGCTCGGCCGCTGTCGAGCGACGCGTCCCCTTTGCCTCGCATCCCCCTTTTTTTCTGTTCTTCGCTGGAGACACTCGGATGGTTACTTCGCGCTGGTCGGCCGCCCACGCTCAGGCGGCCTCCCCCCGTCGGCGCGGCGCCGTGCTCGAACGTGCGATTCTCGATGCCGCGCTGGAGCAACTCAGTACGGTCGGCTGGAGCGGTCTCACGATGGAGGGCGTCGCCGCCGGCGCCCAGACCGGCAAGGCGGCGGTCTACCGCCGCTGGCCGTCCAAGGAGGACCTGGTCGCGGACGCGTTGCAGGCCGGATTGCCGCGGCTCGACGCGGCGGCCGACCTGGGGAGTGTGCGCGAGGACCTGCTGGCGCTGTGCCGGCAGGCGCGTGACGCGATGTTCTCGCGGTCGGGTTTCGCCCTGCGTGCCGTCATTCACGAATGCGACACCATGCAGGCGGAGCGCTTCCACTCCGTGATCATCGAAGGTGTCGTCGAGCCGATGATCACGCTGCTGCGTGAGGTCATTGACCGTGGGATTCAGCGTGGTGAGGTTCGGCCCGACGCCGCCAACGGGTATGTCTTCGACGCCGTCCCGGCGATGATGATGTACCGGTCGAAGATGTGCGGGTGCGAATGGAGTGACCGAGATCTCGAGGAGATGGTCGACCAGCTGATGGTGCCGCTGCTGCGGTTGCCCGGGGTCTGAGCGCGCGTCGCGGTTGTCGAGGGACGGCAGGGGCAACCGGGGTGTCGCGGCGGGTTCGGAGCGGCGTACGCTAAGGGCGCCATGCCGTACGAACCACCTACTCACACCGTCGAGCGCTCCCTCCGCGCCACGACCGGAGCGAAGATCATTGCCGGTGTCGACGAGGTGGGGCGCGGCGCGTGGGCCGGCCCCGTCACCGTCTGCGCGGCGGTCACCGGACTGCGTCGGCCTCCCGAGGGTCTCACCGATTCGAAGCTGCTCACCATCAAGCGACGCACCGCGCTCGCCGAGGAACTGCAGAAGTGGGTGACCTCGTACGCCCTGGGGCACGCGTCCCCGGAAGAGATCGACGATCTGGGGATGACGGCGGCGCTGCGGCTCGCGGCGGTGCGTGCCCTGGAGGGCCTGCCGGTCCGTCCCGACGCTGTGATCCTCGACGGCAAGCACGACTATCTCGGTGCGCCCTGGAAGGTCCGGACGGTGATCAAGGGTGACCGCTCGTGTGTGGCGGTGGCGGCGGCATCGGTGATCGCCAAGGTTCAGCGCGACAAAATGATGGCCGAACTGGGTGTCGAACATGCAGACTTCGGTTTTGCGGACAATGCCGGGTATCCGTCGCCCGTGCACAAGGCCGCACTGGAGGTGCGGGGGCCCACTCCGTACCACCGGTTGTCGTGGGCGTATCTTGATGCGCTGCCCCAGTGGCGGCACCTCAAGAAGGCCCGCAGCTGGGCGGACGGAAGCGTTCCGGAGATCGAGGGTCAGCTCGGCTTCGATTTCTGACGATTCCGATCGCACGTATGTGTCACCCACCCACGCGTGCCGCACCAACGTTTGATAAACATCAGGTCATGCCTCTCATCCCCGAGGAGCCTCAGATTCACGAGAGTGCCCAGGGTCCCCGCGCCACTCCGGCCAGCGGCCGCACCGCGCCGACCCCCCGCCCCGTACCCGGCCCCCGCCCCGCGGCTCCGCCGCGTCCTGGTCGTCCCGGCCCTCTCCGGCCCGCGCCTCCGGTGCAGCGGACGCCGCGTGACGCGGCTGCGGCCAAGCCCGGGCCGGCCGGCCCCACCGCCGCTTCGGCTCCGGCGACCCCGCAGATCCAGCTGATCCCGGCCTCGGCCGAGGGAGCGCTCGACGCCGCCGAGGAGGCCGTGGACCTCCTGCTGGAGTCGGGCCGTGCTCCCGGCGACGTGCTGGTGATCACCACCGGCGAGCCGCACCCGTGGGCCGCCCATGAGCTGTCCTTCGGTGAGACCGCCTACTGGGCGCAGCACGACGCGGGCGACGACGTCTTCTACGCCGACGCCGCCGTCGCCGGGCGTGCCGCCTCCCGCCCGGTGGTCGTCGTCGCCGTCAATGGCGGCTCCGACGCCGTGGCCGCCACCGCTCTGCCGCTGGCCCTGAACCGCGCCGGTGCCCTGCTGATCGTCTGCGGTGATCCGCAGCAGATCAACGCGGTGCTGGGCGCGGGCGTCTGAGCAGGCCCGAGTAGGTCCCCGGTCCCGGGGCGGGCGAGGCTGCGCGGCCCGTGCAGGGCGCCGTGGCGGCACCCGCACGACGCGGCGGCTTCGGCGTGCCCGGACGGCCGGGGTATGCGGCTGCCTGTGGGCGCGGGCTCCGGCGCGGCGCCGTGGCGGTTACGAGGTGGCCTGAGGCTCGCGTCCTGATCCCCTGGGGGTACGGGCTCGGCCTGCGGGGACGTGCTGGACTTGCAGGTACGTGGCGACCTGCTGGACCTGCAAGTGCGTGCTCGGGCAAGAGGAGCATGCGTGGGGGACCAGGGCGGTCGTAGGGCCGTGGGCGGCTCAGCGTGCCGCCGCGCGGCGCAGCACCTCCGAGGCGGCGCCGCCGGTGCGCGGCGGTGGGTGCGGTGCTTCGGATATCGCGAAGGGCTCGGGTGCCGAATCCGCGCTCGGCCGGCGTCCGCCGCGTCCCTCGCCGAGGACCTGCCAGCCGTCCCGGGTCAGGATGATGTACGCCCCGCAGCGCAGTCCGTGGAGCGTGCAGGCGTCCCGCAGACCCCACATCCAGGCTCCGTCCTCCTCCGTCCAACGCGCGTCACCCTCACGGCAGTAGAGCAGCACGGCCGTGCGCACGGGCGTGCGGCGGCGCAGGTCGTGCGGGATGACCCGGCGCAGCTGGGCGAGGAGCGCGTTGCGGAACATCCAGCCGTCGGCCGGCGCCGGGCGGCGGGTGAACGAGGCGCTCGCCCGCAGCCGTTCGTCCGGGTCGAGCACGGCCACGATCGCGGTGGCCGGCGTGGGGCGGTGCCGCGCGTGCAGGCCGCTGACCACCTCGCGCGGGTTGCGCAGCAGGGGGATACCGGCGGCGGCCCACTCCGCGGGTTCGAGCATGCGGGCCACAGGGTTGGCGGATGCGGCGGACAGGTCGGCGGACGTCGACGTGGATGCCGTGGACGGAGCGAATCCGAAGGTCACGATCCTCCCTTCGGCTACGCGCCCACACTGCGGGCGGGGTTGGATTCGGGGGAGCGCACACCGCAGCGGAGCCCTACCTGATCACGGATGAGCCGTGCGGGGAGCGGACTTCAATTCTTCCTGTCGAACCTGGAAGCGGCAACGAGCAATTGGGGCCACCGACCCTTATCAGGTGGTGCGTGGCTTATATCCCTACCCGCCGGTGTGCCGGGCGACGCCTGAGGTCGACGGTGCAGGCCACACGGGTGGTCACACGCTGTCGGGCAGGCCGGCGGCACCGCGCCCGTGGGCCCGCGGCGCGCCGTGCCGGGCGTCAGCCCTGGACCGCCAGGACCAGGGGCAACACCCCCTGCGCACCGGCCCGTCGGAGCATGCGGGCCGCGACCGCGAGGGTCCAGCCCGTCTCCGTGAAGTCGTCCACGAGCAGCACTGGTCCGCGCGCCTCGGCCAGCGCGGCGGCGAGGGCGGGTGGCACGGTCAGGGATCCGTCGAGCACCTTGAGCCGCTGGGCGCTGTTGCTCCGGGGGACCGGGCCGCTGTCGGCCGTGTACTCCACCGACCCCAGCAGCGGCAGCCGGCCGACCCGCGCGATGTGCTCGCCCAGGGAGCCGATCAGCCGCGGCCGGGTGCGGGAGGCGACGGTGACGACCCCGACCGGGCGCGGCTGGGCGTCCGGCGCTCCCGGTGCCCAGCCTCCGGGGCCCTTGGCCCAGTCGGCCAGCACACCCACGACAGCCTTCGCCACATCCTCCGGCACGGGACCGTCGGGCGCCTGGGGCGTGAACATCGGCCGCAGCCGGTTGCCCCAGCCGATGTCCGACAGTCGGCCCAACGCCCGTCCGGGCGCGGCCTGTTCTCCAGCGGGGATACGGCCCTTGAGGTCGACGCCGACCGCGGGCAGCCCGGTCGGCCACATACGGCGGGGCTCCACCTCGACGCCCGCCCGGCCCAGGTCCACGCGCGCGGCGTCCACCGCGGCCGCGGACGTGTCCGCGGTGAAGCGCGGCCCCGCGCAGTTGTCGCAGCGGCCGCAGGGCTTGGCGCCCTCGTCGTCGAGCTGCCGCTGGAGGAACTCCATGCGGCAGCCGCTCGTCGAGGCGTACTCGCGCATCGCCTGCTGTTCGGCCTTCCGCTGCCGGGCGACCCAGTCGTACCGCTCGGTGTCGTACGTCCACGGCCGGCCCGTCGCGATCCAGCCGCCCTTGACCCGTCGTACCGCCCCGTCCACGTCCAGGACCTTGAGCATGGTCTCCAGGCGGGAGCGGCGCAGCTCCACCAACGGTTCCAGGGCGGGCAGGGACAGCGGGCCGTCCGCGCGCGCGAGGACGTCGAGCGTGCGGCGCACCAGGTCCTCCGACGGGAAGGCGAGGGAGGCGAAGTACTCCCAGATCGCCTCGTCCTCCCGCCCCGGCAGGAGCAGCACCTCGGCGTGCTCCACACCGCGTCCGGCGCGGCCGACCTGCTGGTAGTAGGCGATGGGGGAGGAGGGCGAGCCCAGGTGCACCACGAAGCCGAGGTCGGGCTTGTCGAACCCCATGCCGAGGGCGGAGGTGGCGACCAGGGCCTTGACCTTGTTGCCGAGCAGGTCCTCCTCGGCCTGCTGCCGGTCGGCGTTCTCCGTCCTGCCCGTGTACGAGGCGACCGTGTGTCCGTGGTGCCGCAGGAAGGTGGTGACCTCCTCGGCGGCGGCCACGGTGAGGGTGTAGACGATTCCGGAGCCCGGCAGCTCGTCGAGGTGGTCGGCGAGCCAGGCCATCCGGTGCGCGGCGTCCGGCAGCCGCAGCACGCTCAGACTCAGGCTCTCGCGGTCCAGGGGGCCGCGCAGCACCAGGGCGTCCGAGGAGCCGCCGGTGCCGAGCTGGTCGGCGACGTCCGCGGTCACGCGCGCGTTGGCCGTGGCGGTGGTCGCGAGGACGGGCACGCCCGGCGGGAGGTCGGCGAGCATGGTCCGCAGGCGCCGGTAGTCCGGGCGGAAGTCGTGGCCCCAGTCGGAGATGCAGTGCGCCTCGTCCACGACGAGGAGCCCCGTCGCCGCGGCCAGCGCGGGCAGCACCTGGTCGCGGAAGTCGGGGTTGTTGAGCCGCTCCGGGCTGACCAGCAGGACATCGACCGCACCGGCGGCGATCTCCTCCTGGACGGCGGCCCACTCCTCGGTGTTCGACGAGTTGATCGTCCGGGCGTGGATGCCCGCCCGCGCGGCGGACTCGACCTGGTTGCGCATGAGCGCGAGCAGCGGGGAGACGATGACGGTGGGGCCGCTGCCGCGGGCGCGCAGCAGTGAGGTCGCCACGAAGTACACCGCGGACTTGCCCCATCCCGTGCGCTGGACGACCAGGGCCCGCCGCCGCTCGGCAACCAGCGCCTCGATCGCCCGCCACTGGTCCTCGCGCAGCCGTGCCGCGCCCGAGGCGTCCCCGACGAGACGGGCGAGGACCGCGTCGGCCTCCGCACGCAGATCCGCGTTGCTCGTGTGCTCCATGCGTTCCATACAACAGGACGCCACTGACAATCGAGGAACGCCCGCTCTCATCGCCGTGTCATGCTCACCGCTACGGAGACGGCGGCTGCCGGAACAGAGGGTCAGGACGCCTTCCGGATGGGTTCGCCGACCTGATGCAGATGACGGAGCACCTCGCGGTACGAGCGCAGCAGCCCGGTCTCGCAGTAAGGGATGCCCTTCTCCGCGCAGAACTCTTTGGTGATCTCGGCGGCACGGGTGAGGGCTGGGGTGGGCATGCTCGGGAAGAGGTGGTGCTCCACCTGGTAGTTGAGGCCGCCCATGGCCGCGTCGACGAGGCGGCCGCCCCGCACGTTGCGGGAGGTCAGCACCTGGCGCCGCAGGAAGTCGAGCTTCATCTCGGGCGTCACCATCAGCATGCCCTTGTGGTTGGGAGCGAAGACGCAGCCCAGGTAGACGCCGAGCAGCGCCTGGTTCACCGCGATGAACGCGATGGCCTTGCCGGCCGGCAGCGCGGCGAACACGGCCCAGAAGTAGCCGACGAAGTGGGCGACCAGAAGCGCTCCTTCGAGGAAGGGGCGCTTCATCGTCGGGCCGGCCAGCGCGCGGAAGCTGTTGAAGCTGAGGTTGAGCCCTTCCAGCAGCAGGAGTGGGAAGAACAGGTACGCCTGCCGTCGTCCGACGAACCTCGCCAGCCCGCCGGCCTGCCCGGCCTGCCGCTGGGACCACACCAGGATGTCCGGGGACACGTCCGGGTCGCGCTCCTCGTGGTTGGGGTTGGCGTGATGGCGGGTGTGCTTGTTCATCCACCAGCCGTAGCTCATGCCCATCAGGAGATTGCCCGCGATCCGGCCTCCGATCTCGCTGGGCAGCCGCCGGCTGAACACCTGGCGATGGGCGAGGTCGTGGCAGACCAGCGCGATCTGCGCGAGCACGATCGACAGCAGCGCCGCGACGCCGAGCTGGAGCCAGCTGTCGCCCAGTGCGAACAGCGCGTACCAGATTCCCGCGAACGCCGACAGCACCAGCGTGAAGCGGACCGTGTAGTAGACAGGCCGGCGGCCGAGCAGCCCTTCCCGGGCCATACGGCGGCTGAGTTCGGCGAAGTCGCTGCCGGGGGCGGCCCGCGGGTGCCGCGAGGGCCGGGACGTGGCAGAGGGATGCGGGCTGGCCGCGAGCTCAGTGTTCATGAACCGAGTCTGCGGACGCGCGGCGCCCGGCAGAACGGGCCTAACCCCCGTCTTCGAACGGGCCTAACCCCCGTCTTCAGAGGGGTGAAAACCCTACCTTCCCGACCCACACATCGTCCGAGGGGCGGACCGGCGACAGCGTCTCGCCGATGACGTGACCCTGATCGGAGTTATCCACAGGACAACCGGAATGCCGTGTTCCGCGAGATCGTCTTCGCATGACGAACCACAGCGAAGCCACCGATTCCTTCGATTCCTCTGAATCCTCCGATTCCGCTGATCTCTCAGCGGGTCAGACCGAAACCCACCAGGTCACCCTCCGCACGCCCGCGGAACTCGCGGACGCCCTGCCCTATCTCCTCGGGTACCGACCCGAGGACAGCATCGTGCTGGTCGCCCTCCACGACCGGGGCGGACGCGGCAGGTTCGGCGGCCGGGCCCGGCTCGGCATCCCCGCGAACCCCGACGACTGGGCATCGGTGGCCACCGAGCTGACGCGGGGGCTGGTGACGGGCAGCGCCCGCCGGGGAGGACGCCCGGAGCGGATGGTGGCCTACCTCTGCCAGGAGCCGGGCGACGGCGAGACGGGCCGGCAGGTCATGGAACGGCTCCGGCCGCTGGCCGAGCAACTGCGGTTCCAGTGCAGCCTCCTGGGCACCCCGGTGATCGAGGCGCTGTGCATCTCCGACGGCCGCTTCTGGTCGTACTGCTGCGGCAGGCCGGGGTGTTGCCCGGCCGAGGGAGAGCCGATGGGGCTGCCGGGAACCTCGGTGCTGGCGGCCGCCGCCACGTACGCCGGGCTCCAGGTGCGCGGCACCCTGCGCGAGCTGCGCGCCAGGCTGCTCCCGTGGGAGACCGCGGCCGCCCTGGAACAGGAGGTCGCGCTGGACACCGCCAGCATGGCGCTAGTCCCCAGGATCCTCGACGACGCCGGCCGCGCCGCCGTGGCCGAGGAGACGCTGACGCTGGCCGGACGGCTCATCGGACGACTGGCCATGGCCCGTCCGGTGACAGGAACGCTCATGGCGGACCTCCGCGACGACGAGCTGATCGACCACGACGAAGCCGCCGCGCTCATTCTCGGCCTCCAGGACCGCACCACCCGTGACCGCGCGGCGGAGTGGATGGAGGGCGACGAGGCCGGGCCCGCCCTCCGGCTCTGGCGGTCGCTGGCCCGCCGCTGCGTCGGACCTTACGGCGAACACGCCGCCGCACCCCTCACCCTGGCCGGCTGGGTCGCCTGGTCGACTGGCGACGACCTGGAGGCCCGGGAAGCGCTGGCCATGGCGCTGGGCGCGGACCCCGACTATCTCTTCGCCCGCCTGCTCCACCAGGCGATCAACGAAGGACTGGACCCGGAATCGATCCGCCGCTGCCTGCGCGCGGAGCGGAAAGGCCGCACGGCCCACACGGGCGACGACCGGCCGACGGCAGATGCAGCAGAAGCATCCGAGGTAGCAGAAGTGTCGAAGGCAGCAGAAGTGTCAGAGGCGGCAGAAGTGTCAGAGGCATCAGCGGCGTCGGAGGCGGGAGAGGCCGCGGCGGGAACACCCCCTCGACGCCGAGGCCCGGCCCGCGCGCTCCCGCCGGGGGCGAAGCCGCGCGACACGGCCAAGAGGGCCCCGCGCGCTCGCACGACCACCGCCGGCACGCACCCGGGCGCAGGACGGCCCGGCGGCACCCGCCCACGACCCGCGAAGGACCCCGCGCGCCGTCGCGGCACCTGCTCGGGAGGCCCGCACTCCGGCACCGGCAGCGGCGGTACGCAGGAGGACACGTGAGCGTATGGCAAGGGCGATGGTGTCGTCGTGCGGCGCGCGCCGTCGGCGAATGGCTGCGGGCCCGCCGTCGGCCGTCATCCGGAGCGGTCCGGCTCCGGCACTGTCATTCGCCGGTGTCGGCCGATCACGGCCGTGACTCCGAGGAGTCCCGATCCGTTCACCTGAGTGGCGGAACGCCTGCCCGGGCCATGCCGCCACACCGCCCCTGTCCTGCCGGAACCCCTCAACCGGCGCCGCCCTCGCCCGAGGCGTACAGCGCGCAGAGGAAGTCGCTCGCGATGCACCAGCCGACTCCGCCCCGGCCCGACGCTCCCCGTGAGCTTTCGGCGTGGGGCGACGCTCCCCGTGACCGCACGGCCACGGGGGACGCCCACCGTATCCGTGCCGCAACCGGCGACGCCCACCGGATGGCATCTCCCGTCGGCCGAAGAGAGCGGGAGATGCCGGCCTCGGCGCAAGGCCGGTCCTCAAGCGGGACCCTGTACGCACCCGGCGTGCACGGCACCGCGAGGACGGACAAGGCAGCCGCTTCAGCCGCTTTGGCCGGACAGCCTCGACGGCCCTCCACGGCCGCAGCCCCGCCCCAACGCCGCTCCGCGGAACTGCCCCCCACCCACACCGCCCTGATGTGCGTTGCCCTGCCGGGCCTCGCCATCTCCGAGGAACACGGGCAGCTGACCGGCCGAGGGCTGGAGGGGATCTACCGCGCGGGACGGCGCCTGCTCTCCCGCTGCCAGGTCCGGGTGGCGGGGCGGGAGCCGGTCGCCGTGCAGGCCCGGATGACGGGGCCCGACCAGGCCCGCTTCGTGGGCACGCTGCGCGTGTCCCCGCAGGCCGGGCCGGACCCGGACGTCGTCGTCGAGCGCGTCCGCCACGCCGACGGCACGGAGCGGATCACCCTGCACAGCGCGGCTGCCCGCCCGCTGCGCCTGCCCTTGGAGGTGGCGCTGGGCACGGACCTGGCCTCGCTCGGTGCGATCGCCGCCGGCACCACGGGGCCGGACGTGCCCGCCAGCGTCCACGACTCCGGTCTGCGCTGGTCCTGCCCCACCGGGGCGTCGTCGGTCTCGGCCGAGCCGCCACCCGCCGACGCGCTGGCCTCCGCCGGTCTGCTGCGCTGGGAGTTCACGCTGCCGCCGGGAGGCAGCGCGAGCGTGGAGTTACGAGTGCGACTGGACGGCGCGGCACCCCTTCGGGCGGTGGGCCGCGCGGCCACGAACCCCCTCGCTCCCGCCGGTGCGACGGGCGACGACCCACGGGTCGCGCCACTCCTGCGGACCAGCGTCGAAGACCTCCAGGCCCTGCTTCTGCGCGACCCAGAGCACCCCACCGACACCTATCCCGCCGCCGGGGCGCCCTGGCGCTGCGGGCCGGCCCCCGCCGAAGCGCTCGCCGCCGCGCGGATGGCGCTTCCCCTCGGCACCCGGCTCGCCTCCGGCACGCTGCGCACCCTCGCCCGTACGCAGATCGACGGCGCCGGGCCACAGGCCGGCATGATCCCCGGGCCGCGCCGGGACGCCGGAGCCCATCTGCCGCCGGGCTGCACCGGCACGGAGGCCACTCTGCTCTTCCCCGTGCTGCTCGCGGAAGCCCGCCGCTGGGGCCTGCCGGATCCCGACGCGGAGGAGCTGCTGCCGACCGCCGAACGCTGTCTGACGTGGCTGCGGACCGCCGTGGGCGACGGCGTCTACCTGTGCGATCCCCAGCCCGGAGGCCCCGTCCGGAGCGAGACACAGGCGTACGCCCACCGGGCCGCCCTGCTCGGCGCCGATCTGCTCGACGCCTTCGGCAGACCGGGCGGGGCCGGGCTGCGGCAGTGGGCCGGCGCACTCCGGGCGGCGTTCCGGGAGGACTTCTGGATCGACGACCTGGGCGGCGGTCGCCCGGCCGCCGCCCGTACGCCGGACGGCCGGCTCGTCCCCCACCTCGGGGCGACCGCGGCGCACCTCCTGGACACCGGACTGCTCGGCGGCGGACAGCACGCCCCCGGGCTGCTCGACCGCGTACAGACCGAACAGCTCGCCCGGCTGTTCGGCAGCCCGGCGATGGACTCCGGCTGGGGGCTGCGCGGACTGGGCACCAAGGAGGCGGGCCACAACCCCTTCGGCCATCGCAGTGGCGCCGTCCGGGTGCACGAGACGGCGGTCGCGGTCGCGGGCCTGGCCGCCGTCGGCTACGAGAAGGAGGCGAGCTCACTGCTGCGCGGCGTCCTCGCGGCGGCGGAGGCCTTCGGCCACCGGCTGCCCGAGATGTACGCCGGGGAGCAGCGCACCGACGGCAGCGCCCCGCTGCCCCACCCCGCCGCCTGCCGGCCCGCCGCCACCGCCGCAGCGGCCGGAATCCTGCTGCTGACCACCCTCGCGGGCATCCGCCCGGACGCCCCGGCCCGGACGGTCACGCTGCGCCCGATGCACACAGCGCCCCTCGGCGAGCTCTGCCTGACCGGGCTACGGGTCGCCGGCGCCCCCTTCTCCATACGGGTGAGCCGGCTCGGCCTCGCCATGGTCGAGGAGGCCGCCGACGGACTGCAGCTGGGAGTGTGACGCGGCGACGCGAGCACCGGCCCCGCGCACGCGGCAGCGGCCGAAGCGGGGGAGCGGCTGGTGAGGGCCCCACCCGAGGGACTCGGACGGGCCATGGAAGCGACCGACGAAGGGAGTGTTTATCGTCAGGCAGACGACTATGATCGCGACATGCCCTACGACCCGTCAGCCTTTCCGCCCTTCGCCGTCACCGTGGACCTGGTCGTGCTGACCGTGCGCCGCCATGCCCTGTGCGCGCTGGCGGTACGCAGGGGCGAGCCGCCGTTCCAGGGGCGCTGGGCGCTGCCCGGCGGCTTCGTGCGGGCCGACGAGGACCTGGCACAGGCGGCGGCCCGCGAACTGGCCGAGGAGACCGGGCTGCGCGTCCACGACCCCGCCGTTCCGGCCCAGGACAACGGCGCCCACCTGGAACAGCTGGCGACCTACGGCGACCCCAAGCGCGACCCCCGCATGCGGGTGGTCAGCGTCGCCCACCTCGCCCTGGCTCCCGACCTGCCCGCACCCCGCGCGGGCGGCGACGCCAGCAACGCCCGCTGGGCACCGGTCGAGGAACTGCTCCAGCAGGGCGGGTACGGCCGCGACGGCGAGCCGCTCGCGCCGCTCGCCTTCGACCACGCGCAGATTCTCGCGGACGGGGTGGAGCGAGCCCGCTCCAAGATCGAGTACTCGTCGCTGGCCACGGCGTTCTGCCCGCCCGAGTTCACCGTCGGAGAGCTGCGCCGGGTCTACGAGGCGGTGTGGGGCGTGGCGCTCGACCCGCGCAACTTCCACCGCAAGGTGACGGGCACACCGGGCTTCCTCGTCCCCACCGGCGGTACGACCACCCGCCAGGGCGGGCGCCCCGCCCAGCTCTTTCGCGCCGGCGGTGCCACCCTCCTCAACCCCCCGATGCTGCGCCCCGAGGTCTGAGCAGGCGCACGACCGGCGGCCGATCCGGCTCGGGTGACCGGGTGAACAGGGATCCGGGAGATGCTGCCCAGGGCCGCGAGCGGGCGTTCGGTGCCCGAAAAACCGTATATAGCGCGCTAAATTGCTGAAGGTGATCCAGGCCTTCGGACTGACCAGCGACCCTCGCAAGGACCTTCCGCCCGCCGTCGACGACGTCTCCTTCGAAGCGCGCGCGGGACACGTCACCGCGTTGCTCGGTGCCCCGGGCGCGGGCAAGACGACGGTGCTGCGGCTCATGCTCGAACTCCAACAGGGGCGTGGCCTCACGCACTTCCGGGGACGCCCGCTGCACCGCATCGCCCACCCCTCGCGCGAAGTGGGCGTTCTGCTGGGCGATGTGCCCGGCCATCCCGGGCGCACCGTCCGCGGCCATCTGGCCATGCTGTGTGCCGCCGCGGGAGTTCCGGTCCGGCGGGCGGACGAAGTCCTCGAAGCGGTCGGCCTCGTCAGCCTGCGCGACGAACGCCTCGGCACCCTCTCCCGCGGCATGGACCGCCGCCTCGGGCTCGCCTGCGCGCTGCTCGCCGACCCGCACACCCTCGTGCTCGACGACCCCGCCCACGGACTCTCCGCGCGGGAGAGCCGCTGGCTGCACGACATGCTGCGCGCCCACGCCGTGCACGGCGGCACCGTCCTGGTCACCACGGCCGACCCCAAGGAGGCCGCCCGTATCGCCGACCGGGTCGTCACCCTGGACGGGGGCAGGGTCGTCGCCGACCAGGAGGCGGCGCGCTTCGCCCGTACCCGCCTGCGTCCACGGGTCGCCGTCCGCACCCCGCACGCCGCCCGCCTCGCCGCCGCCCTCACCAAGGAGGCCCGCACCGGTCGTCGCTCCGTCGAGGTCGTACCGGAGGGGGGCAACCGCCTGTCCGTGTACGGCAGTACGTGCGCCGAGGTGGGCGACACCGCCTTCCGGCACGGCATCCTCGTCCACCAACTCGCGGACGAGGTTGGTGACATGGGTCCGGGCGCGGCCGAGACGACCCGCCCCGAGCCGGAGGCAGCCCCAGGGCGGCTTCCCGCGCGAAGCGGCCCCGAGGATGCCGACCGGGCCGCCGAGACCGGGGGTACCGCCCGGACAGCCGAGACCGAGGGCACCGATCGGGCAGCTGAGACCGAGCACGCGGCCGACGTCGCACAGGACTCCGGCTCCGGATCCAGCCCGCACAGGCCCCAGGAGCCCACCTCGGCAACCGCCGACCCCGCGGCCGCCGACCCACCAACCGCCGACCCGGCGACCGCCGGCCCAGCAATCCCCGCACAGCCCTCGGCACCGGCAGACCCCGAGACCGAGGCGCCCGCGACGGCTCCCACTACCGCTTCGGGTTCCGCCCCCTCTCCCTCCCCCTCCTCCCCCCACCCCGCCCCGCCCCCCGCCCCTCCCCACCCCACCGCACCCCGCACCCACTCGGCCGACGCCGTGCCCGACGTCCCCGACCTCCCTGACCTCCCCGACCTCCCACCCCCCATCTCGGTGCGCCCCGCGCCGAGCCCCCTTCGCCCGTTGCGCTACGAGCTGCGCCGGGCCACCGGGGTCGGTGCCGGGTTTGTCACCGGGGCCGCCGTGCTCGTGACGTCGGTGCTCACCGCCGTGGTCCTGGCCCGCATCGGGCACACCCCGCAGGCCCGGCTGCTCGTCGCCTGGCCGCGGGAGCTGCCGCTGCCGCCCGCGGCGCTCGGTGCGGGGCTGCTGGGGGCGCTCGCCTTCGGGGACGAGTTCCGCCACCCCGCGCTGGCGGCGGACCGCGGCACCGTGCCCCGCCGGCTGGGGCTGCTCGTCGCCAAGCTCCTCGTCTCCGCGGTCACCGCGGTGATCCTGGCTCTGCTGACGGTGGGGTGCGATGCCGAGGTGCTGTATCTGTTGTACGGACGGGAGCTTGCGGAGGTTCCCGCGGACTGGCTGTCGCTCGGCGTGAGTTGGGTGGGGCTGGTGATCGGCTGCGCCTGGGCCGGGGTGCTGGCGGCCGGGGTGTTCCGGTCCACCGTGGGCGGCCTCGCCGCGGTGGTCGCGGTGCCGGTCGTCGTCGTACCGCTCGTGCAGAAACTCCTGGAGGGGCCGTCCGTGCGGAGTGCGGCCGGCCTTCCGCTGCGGCTGCGCGAGGTGCTGTTGTCGCAGTGGCCCCTAGGTGGGGAGCGCTATCTGTCCGCCGCGGCCCGCGTGATCGGCCAACCCGTGGGCGGCGCGCTGACGTTGTCGCTGGCCACGCTGCTCTGCGCGTACCTGTTCATGACGCTGCGGGGCAGGGTCAGATGACAACTGTCCGCGCCCTTCCGGTCCCGCTTGGGCGCAACTCCCTCGCAGAACGCCCATTTCTTTCCGATAAGGCGTCAATTGCGAAGCGGTGAGCGATCACCCTTTCGTGTGCTTTTCACCAAAGACCTCAAGGGAGTTGGAGGCGGCGCCGACAAAGGATCCGTGAGTACCCTTGCGCACACCATGATGACCCCCGCCCGCGCCGCAGACTCCGGCCTCGCCGGCCCGGGCGAACTCGACCGCTACCCCTACGCAGAGGCCGCCGCCGCGGACCGCGTCGGGGCCCCCGCCTGGGAGGGCGCGGACCCCGAGCTGGGCCGGGTCGGCCGGCGCGCCGCGGGCAGCCGCGGCCGCGGCCTGCACGGCCAACTCGTCCAGCAGCTCGGCCAGATGATCGTCTCGGGCGACCTGGGTGCCGACCGTCCGCTGGTGCCCGAGGAGATCGGCCAGCGCTTCGAGGTGTCCCGCACCGTCGTCCGTGAGTCGCTGCGCGTCCTGGAGGCCAAGGGCCTGGTCAGCGCCCGCCCGAACGTCGGCACGCGGGTGCGTCCCGTCAGCGACTGGAACCTCCTCGACCCGGACATCATCGAGTGGCGGGCCTTCGGGCCCCAGCGCGACGACCAGCGCCGCGAGCTCAGCGAGCTGCGCTGGACGATCGAACCACTCGCCGCGCGGCTGGCCGCCGGCCACGGGCGCGAGGACGTCCAGCAGCGACTGTCCGACATGGTCGAGATCATGGGCCACGCCATGGGGCAGGGTGACGCGCTCACCTTCTCCCGCGCGGACACCGAGTTCCACTCGCTGCTCATCCAGATCGCCGGCAACCGCATGCTGGAGCACCTCTCCGGCATCGTCTCGGCGGCCCTCCAGGTCTCCGGAGGCCCGGTCACGGGCTGTGACCGGCCGAACGAGGCGACCCTGGCGCACCACGGCCGGATCGTCGACGCCCTGGCCACGGGGGACGGCGCGGCGGCCGAGGCGGCCATGCGCCAGCTGCTCACCGTCCACCCCGAGGTGGAGCGCGTGGTTCCCGCGCCGCGCGAGCACTGAGCGGACACCGCGGACTCGCGCCGGAGGGCTTCCCCGCCTTCCCGCCTTCCCTCTCCGGCGTCGCCCGGCCCGGCGAGCCGTCTTCCATCGGACCCCGCAGGATCCCCAGGGGCTGCGGGGTCCGACGGCGCGACGGACGCCGGCCGGACCGCGAGTGACCTTGTCTGCCCATGTCTGACCGTTTTTGAGTGCTTACGGGGTGTGACTCGGGCCACGCAGATTGGGCGTAACGCTCGCGGGAGCAGCGCGATGACCTAAGAGGTGACAGCCGCGGAGGGAATACGGACGCCGTTCAAGGCGCTGTGCATCTTCCCGGCCCCCGCCCGCGCCGTCGGCCCATCCCCAAGCCGGCGGTCGGCTCCTGTCCGTCATGGACGGGGCCGGAAGTCGTTTTCCAACGTTCCGAGAGGTTGTTCGTGTCGGCCAGCACATCCCGTACGCTCCCGCCGGAGATCGCCGAGTCCGTCTCTGTCATGGCGCTCATTGAGCGGGGAAAGGCTGAGGGGCAGATCGCCGGCGATGACGTGCGTCGGGCCTTCGAAGCTGACCAGATTCCGGCCACTCAGTGGAAGAACGTACTGCGCAGCCTCAATCAGATCCTCGAGGAAGAGGGTGTGACGCTGATGGTCAGTGCCGCAGAACCCAAGCGCACCCGAAAGAGCGTCGCAGCGAAGAGCCCGGCCAAGCGCACCGCGACCAAGACGGTCGCGGCGAAGACGGTGACCACCCGGAAGGCCACCGCTTCCACGGCCGCACCGGCCGCTCCCGCCGACCCTGCCGTCGATCCCGCCGAGGAAGCCGCGCCCGCGAAGAAGGCAGCAGCCAAGAAGACGACCGCCAAGAAGACGGCCGCGAAGAAGACGACCGCCAAGAAGACGGCGGCCAAGAAGACGACCGCCAAGAAGGACGACGTCGAGCTGCTCGAGGACGAGGTCCTCGAGGACACCAAGGTGGCCGACGAGCCCGAGGGTGCCGAGAGCGCCGGCTTCGTGCTGTCCGACGAGGACGAGGACGACGCCCCGGCGCAGCAGGTCGCCGCGGCCGGTGCCACCGCCGACCCGGTCAAGGACTACCTCAAGCAGATCGGCAAGGTCCCCCTGCTCAACGCCGAGCAGGAGGTCGAGCTGGCCAAGCGCATCGAGGCGGGTCTGTTCGCCGAGGACAAGCTGGCCAACGCCGACAAGCTGGCCCCGAAGCTCAAGCGCGAGCTGGAGATCATCGCCGAGGACGGCCGCCGCGCCAAGAACCACCTGCTGGAGGCCAACCTCCGACTCGTGGTCTCCCTGGCCAAGCGCTACACCGGCCGCGGCATGCTCTTCCTGGACCTCATCCAGGAGGGCAACCTCGGTCTGATCCGCGCGGTCGAGAAGTTCGACTACACCAAGGGCTACAAGTTCTCCACGTACGCCACCTGGTGGATCCGTCAGGCGATCACCCGCGCGATGGCCGACCAGGCCCGCACCATCCGTATCCCGGTGCACATGGTCGAGGTCATCAACAAGCTCGCGCGTGTGCAGCGCCAGATGCTCCAGGACCTGGGCCGCGAGCCCACCCCGGAGGAGCTGGCCAAGGAGCTCGACATGACCCCGGAGAAGGTCATCGAGGTCCAGAAGTACGGCCGCGAGCCGATCTCGCTGCACACCCCGCTCGGCGAGGACGGCGACAGCGAGTTCGGTGACCTCATCGAGGACTCCGAGGCCGTCGTCCCGGCCGACGCGGTCAGCTTCACGCTGCTCCAGGAGCAGCTGCACTCGGTGCTCGACACCCTGTCCGAGCGCGAGGCGGGCGTCGTCTCCATGCGCTTCGGTCTCACCGACGGTCAGCCGAAGACCCTCGACGAGATCGGCAAGGTGTACGGCGTGACGCGTGAGCGCATCCGCCAGATCGAGTCCAAGACCATGTCGAAGCTGCGCCACCCGTCGCGTTCGCAGGTGCTGCGCGACTACCTCGACTAGGTCGCGGTCGTACGACGGCGAAGGCCCGGTTCCGCACAGGCGGTACCGGGCCTTCGTGCTGAGCGAGTGCTGAGCGAGTGCGGGGCCTCCCGCTCTGGGTCACTCTGGGTTTCCCATGACCACCCCAGAGTGAGGAGCGTTTATGCCTCGTCGTCTTGTCCGGCGTCTGGCCCGGCCACTGGCCCTGGTGGCCGCAGCGGCCGCGATACCTCTGACCCCGCTGGCCTCGGCCGCTCCCGCGGCAGCCGGCGGAGTCGTCGTGGGCGGTTTTCCGGTGGATGTGTCGCAGGCCCCGTGGACGGTGGCGCTGTCCAGCCGTGACCGGTTCGGTCGTACCCGATCGGGGCAGTTCTGCGGCGGGGTGGCGATCGGCCCGACCACCGTGCTCACGGCGGCGCACTGTCTGCAGGAGGACGTCCTGGGAGCGCCGCCCAACCAGGTGCCCGACCTCAAGGTCGTCGCCGGCCGGACGGATCTGCGGACCGAACAGGGCCAGGAGATCGCGGTGCGCGAGAGCTGGGTGAACCCGCGCTACGACGATGACACCAACGCCGGGGACTTCGCGGTGCTCACCCTGGCCGAGCCGTTGCCGCAGACGGCGATCATCAGGATGGCCGGTGCGGGCGATCCGGCATACGCCGCCGGTACGGCCTCATGGGTCTTCGGCTGGGGCGATGCCACGGGAGCCGGTGACTACCCGGACGTCCTGCGGGCCGCTCCGGTGCGGCTGTTGCCCGACGCGCTCTGTGAACGGGCGTATCCGGGCGGCAGCGACGGCGTCTACGACTCCCGCGCCATGGTGTGCGCCGGGGAGCGGAAAGGCGGCCGGGACGCCTGCTATGGGGACAGCGGTGGGCCGCTGGTGGCCCAGGGGCTGCTGATCGGGCTGGTGTCCTGGGGCAGCGGCTGCGGACGGGCCGGCAGCCCGGGCGTCTACACGCGCGTCTCCGACGCCCTGCGGCAGCTGGGCTGGGACCGCGCGGACCAAGAGGCCGGGCGCGGGCCCGTGGCGAAGCCTGCGCCTTTGTCCGGGTAAGACGGACCCGAGCCTCTGTCCGGGTAGGACGACGGGCGGCCGACCCTGAATGCGGGGTCGGCCGCCCGTTCACCGGTCTGTGCCGGGGCTGGCTCGTCGTGGACGCGAAAAATCAGCGCTCTTCGTCGGAGGCGGTGCTGGGGGCGGCCGTCAGCCGCTCCGTCTCGTCCTGTATCTCAGCGGCGATCTTCTTGAGTTCCGGCTCGAACTTGCGACCGTGGTGGGCGCAGAAGAGCAGTTCTCCGCCGCTCAGCAGGACGACGCGCAGGTATGCCTGGGCGCCGCAGCGGTCGCAGCGATCAGCGGCCGTCAGCGGGCTCGCGGGGGTCAGAACAGTAGTCACGTCGCCTCTTCTCTAGCTCGACGAGCTGTCGTACCAGGGTCAACATCCAACCAGCCCCAAAACGTTCCCGCTCGCGGCTTTTCCTCGAAAGATTTTTTCCGAGGCGGCTGGCTGCTGCCGGTTGGCGGCGAATGTGCCGTAGTGCGTGTCTGTGTGTCGTACGGTTTCGCGCGGTCTTGTCGGTATCGGCCCTCCCGGCTGGCTTGCCGGTTGTTCATGAGGACGTGCCCGGAGCCTAAATGGTTCATGCCTCGAAGGGAACGTGATATGTACTTCACCCCATCGAGGGATCGAACATGCATGCGACCCTGGACTAGTCTGCGTTCAGACGAGGGTGGCGTTACAACGGCTCTACCAGGCCTCGGTACCCTCTGAGCGGCAACCCAAGCCGTGGCCTTACCCCGATGGGCCCCATCTGAAATTCAGCGAGGAGCGAACCGCGTGACCGCCGAGACGTCCGTGCCGTCCACAGCGCTGCTGGCAGGAGCAGACCGGGACGGTTCCAACTACACCGCTCGGCACCTGCTCGTCCTCGAGGGGCTGGAGGCCGTCCGCAAGCGACCGGGCATGTACATCGGCTCGACCGACAGCCGCGGTCTGATGCACTGCCTCTGGGAGATCATCGACAACTCCGTCGACGAGGCCCTGGGTGGCTACTGCGACCACATCGAGGTGATCCTCCACGACGACGGCTCGGTGGAGGTGCGTGACAACGGCCGGGGCATCCCGGTCGACGTCGAGCCCAAGACCGGCCTGTCCGGCGTCGAGGTCGTGATGACCAAGCTGCACGCCGGTGGCAAGTTCGGCGGCGGCTCCTACGCCGCCTCCGGCGGTCTGCACGGCGTGGGCGCCTCCGTGGTGAACGCCCTGTCCGCGCGGCTGGACGTCGAGGTGGACCGCGCGGGCCACACCCACGCGATCAGCTTCCGGCGTGGCGTCCCCGGCGCCTTCGCCGCGGCCGGCCCGGACGCGAAGTTCGAGGCCAAGGGCGGTCTGCGCAAGGCCAAGAAGATCCCCAAGACCCGCACCGGCACGCGCGTGCGGTACTGGGCCGACCGCCAGATCTTCCTCAAGGACGCCAAGCTCTCCCTGGAGAACCTGCACCAGCGCGCCCGCCAGACCGCGTTCCTCGTGCCCGGCCTGACCATCGTCGTCCGCGACGAGTACGGCCTCGGCGAGGGCGGCAGCAAGGGCGAGGAGTCCTTCCGCTTCGACGGCGGCATCAGCGAGTTCTGCGAGTTCCTCGCGGCCGACAAGCCCGTCTGCGACGTGCTCCGCTTCACCGGGCAGGGCACCTTCAAGGAGACGGTCCCGGTCCTCGACGAGCACGGCCAGATGACGCCCACCGAGGTCACCCGGGAACTCGGCGTCGACGTCGCCCTGCGCTGGGGCACCGGCTACGAGACGACCGTCAAGTCGTTCGTCAACATCATCGCCACCCCCAAGGGCGGCACCCATGTCGCCGGCTTCGAGCAGGCGATCGCCAAGACGATGAACGAGGTGCTGCGCGCGAAGAAGCTGCTGCGCGTCGCCGAGGACGACATCGTCAAGGACGACGCCTTGGAGGGCCTGACCGCGGTCGTCACCGTACGGCTCGCCGAGCCGCAGTTCGAGGGCCAGACCAAGGAGGTGCTCGGCACCTCGGCGGCCCGCCGGATCGTGAACAACGTCGTCTCCAAGGAGCTGAAGGCGTTCCTCACGGCCACCAAGCGCGACGCCGCCCAGCAGGCCCGCGTGGTCCTGGAGAAGGCCGTCGCCGCCGCGCGGACCCGCATCGCCGCCCGCCAGCACAAGGACGCGCAGCGCCGCAAGACGGCCCTGGAGTCCTCCTCGCTGCCCGCGAAGCTCGCCGACTGCCGCAGCGACGACGTGGACCGCAGCGAGCTGTTCATCGTCGAGGGAGACTCCGCGCTCGGCACCGCCAAGCTCGCCCGGAACTCCGAGTTCCAGGCGCTGCTGCCGATCCGCGGCAAGATCCTCAACGTCCAGAAGTCGTCCGTGACCGACATGCTCAAGAACGCCGAGTGCGGCGCGATCATCCAGGTCATAGGGGCGGGCTCGGGCCGGACGTTCGACATCGACGCCGCCCGCTACGGCAAGATCATCATGATGACCGACGCCGACGTCGACGGCTCGCACATCCGGACCCTGCTGCTCACGCTGTTCCACCGCTACATGCGGCCCATGGTCGAGGCCGGCCGGGTGTTCGCCGCGGTGCCGCCGCTGCACCGCATCGAGCTGATCCAGCCCAAGAAGGGCCAGGACAAGTACGTCTACACGTACTCGGACCGCGAACTGCGCGACAAGCTCATGGAGTTCCAGAGCAAGGGCATCCGCTACAAGGACTCGATCCAGCGCTACAAGGGTCTGGGCGAGATGGACGCCGACCAGCTGGCCGAGACCACGATGGACCCGCGCCACCGCACCCTGCGCCGGATCAACCTCTCCGACCTGGACGCCGCCGAGCAGGTCTTCGACCTGCTGATGGGCAACGACGTGGCGCCCCGCAAGGAGTTCATCTCCAGCTCGGCGGCGACGCTGGACCGGTCGCGCATCGACGCGTAGCCGCTGCGCCGGGCTTGGTCGGGTTTCGGCCTCGGCTTCGTCTTCGGCCGGATACGGGTTCCCACCCGCACCGCCCGTGCGGCTTTCGTCGTCGGGTGCGGGTGGCCCCCGCGGGGGCCACCCGCCGTCGTGGTCACCTGATGGGGTGAAGGGCGCCGAGAAGCAGAGTCGGGGATCTATCCCTTCTGTCCATGCTTGGGCATGCACTCAAGCGACGGTCGTCCCCGTGACGCCAGAAGCGTGCGGTACGACGATCCCTGGTACGACTCCCTCGCCTCCGGATGGGGGGAGCCGGACGTCACGGACGCTCCCGACGCCGTTTCGCCGGTCGCGGCCGACGTGTACCTCGAGGTGCAGCGCAGCGCGGCCTTCCAGGAGGTGCGCAGCCGGTACCGGAGGTTCGTGGTGCCGGCGTCCGCCGCCTTCTTCGCCTGGTACGTGGGGTACGTCGTGGCCGCCACGACCGCGCCCGGACTCATGGCCCGGCCGGTGGCGGGCGCGGTGAACGTGGCGATGCTGGCCGGGCTCGGCCAGTTCCTCTCCACCTTCCTGCTCACCTGGGCGTACGCCCGGCACGCCCGGCTGCGCAGGGACCGCGCGGCGCTCGAACTGCGCTGGGACACCCAGGAACTGACGCGCGGAGTGCGGGGCGGTGCCGCGTGACCGGTGACCATCAGACGCTGGCTCTGGGGCTGTTCAGCCTGTTCGTCGCCGTCACGCTGGCGATCACCACCTGGGTCAGCCGCGACCGGCACGGCTCGGCCGAGGAGTTCTACGCGGGCGGACGCCTCTTCTCGCCGATGGAGAATGGTTTTGCCATCGCCGGCGACTACATGTCCGCCGCCTCCTTCCTCGGCATCTCCGGCCTCATCGCGCTCTTCGGCTACGACGGGCTGCTGTACTCGGTGGGCTTCCTGGTGGCGTGGCTGGTCGTGCTCTTCCTCGTCGCCGAACTGGTGCGCAACTGCGGCCGGTTCACCCTCGCCGACGTGGTCGCCGCGCGGATGCGGGAGCGGCCGGTGCGGATCGCGGCGGGAACTTCCTCGGTCACCGTGTCCGTTCTGTATCTGGTGGCGCAGATGGTGGGGGCGGGCAGCCTGGTCGCGCTGCTGCTGGGCGGGACGAGCGAGGCGGCGCGGGCCTGGACGGTCGTCGGGGTCGGCGCGCTGATGGTCATCTATGTGTCGTGGGGAGGGATGCGGGCCACCACCTGGATCCAGATCGTGAAGGCGGTCCTGCTGATGGGCGGGGCGATCACCCTGACCGTGCTCGTGCTGGTGCGGTTCCACGGCGATCTCGACCAGCTGCTGCGCACCGCGGCGGACCGCAGCGGCCACGGCGCGGCCTTCCTGGCGCCCGGTCTGAAGTACGGCGGAGACTGGACCGCCCGGTTCGACTTCATCAGCCTCGGACTCGCGCTCGTACTGGGCACGGCCGGGCTGCCGCACATCCTGTCCCGCTTCTACACCGTGCCCACGGCACGCGCGGCGCGGCGTTCGGTGGTCTGGTCGATCGGGCTCATCGGCGGCTTCTACCTGATGACCATCGTCCTCGGCTTCGGCGCGGCCGCGATCGTCGGGCCGGAGGCCGTGCGCGGCTCGAACGCGGCCGGGAACACGGCGGTTCCACTGCTGGCGCTCGACCTGGGCGGCGGCGCGGACTCCACTGGCGGAACGGTTCTCTTCGCGGTCGTGGCCGCCGTCGCCTTCGCCACGATCCTCGCGGTCGTCGCCGGGATCACGCTCGCCTCCTCGGCGTCCGTCGCCCACGACCTGTACGCCTCGCTGCGCCGCAAGGGCGCCCGGCCGCGCAGCGAGGTGGCCGTGGCACGGGTCGCGGCGGCCGGTATCGGCGTGGTCGCGATCGCCCTGGGGCTGCTCGCCCGGGACCTCAACGTCGCCTTCCTGGTGGGCCTGGCCTTCGCCGTCGCCGCGTCCGCGAACCTGCCGGTGCTGCTCTACTCGCTGTTCTGGCGCGGCTTCACCACCCGGGGCGCCGTCTGGGCCGTTTACGGCGGGCTGATCCCGGCGCTGGCGCTGGTGGCGCTGTCCCCCGTGGTGTCGGGCAGCCCCGACGCGCTGTTCCCGGGCGTCGACTTCCAGTACTTCCCGCTGGAGAACCCGGGCCTCGTCTCCATCCCGCTGGGCTTCCTCGCCGGCTGGCTCGGCACGGTCACCTCGGCCGAGGTGCCGGACGAGGCCAGACACGCGGAGACGGAGGTGCGATCGCTGACGGGTGCGGGAGCGGCGTAGCGCCGCAGCACCGTCGAGAAGACGGTGAGCCGCATCCGTATCCGAGGAGGGCCCGGCTCTTCCCCCGCCCCACGGGCCGGGCCCTCAGGCGCGGGTCGCCCACACGTAACGGTGTTCCGGGCGGCCCGCGTCGCCGTACCTGAGGGTCAGCGTGGCCCGTCCCGTGCGTTCCAGGAGCTTCAGATAGCGCTGGGCGGTCTGCCGGCTCACCCCGGTGCGCTCGGCGATCTCCTGGGCCGACAGCGGCCCGTCGGCGTTCATCAGACACTGCCGCACCAGCTCGGCCGTGGTGGGGGAGTGCCCCTTCGGCAGGTCCGGCTCCGAGGGCGCGGACAGCGCGCCGAAGATGCGGTCCACCTCGGCCTGCTCGGCCTCGCCGCCGCCGTCGAGGGTCCGCCGCAGCTGGGCGTACGCCTCCAGCTTGGCGCGCAGGCCCGCGAAGGCGAACGGCTTGACCAGGTACTGGAGCGCGCCCTGCCGCATCGCCGCCTGCACCGTCGAGACGTCCCGGGCCGCCGTCACCATGATCACGTCGGTCTGGTGGCCGCGTCGGCGCATCTCCTGCACCACCGCCAGGCCCGTCCCGTCGGGCAGATAGTGGTCCATCAGCACCAGATCCACGTGGGGCAGCGTCTCCAGCAGCCGCAGCGCCTCCGCGGCCTGGTGCGCCTCCCCGGCGACATGGAAGCCCGGCACCTTCTCGACGTACGCGGCGTTCACCCGCGCGACCCTGGTGTCGTCGTCCACGACCAGGACCTCGATCATCGCGTCTCCTCCTCGGCGGACTGCGCGGCGGACGGCACGGTCCGGACGGATTCCGCGCCCGGCACGGCTCGGGCGGATTCCGTGCCCGGCACGGTCAGGGCGGGCTCCGGCTCCGGCCCCGGCTCGGCCAGCGCCTCGGGCAGGACGACGGTGAACTCCGCGCCCCCGCCCGGCGCCTCGCCCACCGTCACCGAGCCGCCCTGCCGCTCGGCCAGCCGGCGCACCAGGGACAGCCCGATGCCGCGCTTGCGGTGGGCGGGCGGTTCCTTGGTCGACCAGCCCTCGGTGAAGACGACCTCGCGCTGCTCCTCGGGAATGCCGGGACCCGTGTCGCGGACGGCGAGCACCGCGGTGCGGCCCTCCGCCTGCAATTCGACCTCCACGCGCGCGAGTGGAGTGCCCGCGACGGCGTCCAGGGCGTTGTCGACCAGGTTGCCGACGATCGTGACCAACCCCCGGGCGTCGATCAGCCGGTCCGGCAGCCGGGTGCGGCCGGAGAGCCGCAGCGCGACGCCGCGTTCGGCCGCCACGGTCGCCTTGCCGACCAGCAGGGCGGCGAGCAGCGGGTCCTGGATCTTCTCGGTGATCTGCTCCGCCGTCGCCCGGTGATCGCCGACCACCTCGCCGACGAACTCCACGGCGTCGTCGTACATCTCCAGTTCGAGCAGTCCCAGCAGGGTGTGCATCCGGTTGGCGTGCTCGTGGTCCTGGGCGCGCAGGGCGTCGATCAGGCCGCGCGTGGAGTCCAGCTCCCGGCCCAGCTGCTCCAGCTCGGTGCGGTCGCGCAGGGTGGCCACGGCGCCGCCGTCGTCGGTGGGCATCCGGTTGGCGACCAGCACCCGCTGTCCGCGCACGGTGAGCAGGTCGGTGCCGGTCACCCGGCCCGCCAGCACATCGGCCGTACGTCCCTCGCCCAGCGCCTCGTCCAGGGAGCCGCCCACGGCCTCGTCCCCGATGCCCAGCAGGCGCTGCGCCTCGTCGTTCAGCAGACGGATCCGGCCCGTGCGGTCCAGGGCCACCACGCCCTCCCGGATGCCGTGCAGCATCGCCTCCCGCTCCGCCAGCAGGGCCGCGATGTCGGAGAAGGCCAGGTCCCGGGTCTGCCGCTGCACCCGGCGGGAGATCAGCCAGGCGGCCAGCGCGCCGACGGCCAGCGCGCCACCGGCGTACGCCAGGAGCTCCGGGATCGCGTGGATGAGCCGGGCGCGGACACTGTCGTACGCGATGCCGACCGAGACCGCCCCGACGATCTCGCCGTCGCCGTCGCGCAACGGCACCTTGCCGCGCGCGGAGCGGCCCAGGGTGCCCTCGTCGATCTCCATGACCTCCCGGCCGGCGAGCGCCTCGCTGGGGTCGGTCGAGACGTGGCGGCCGATCTCCGCGGGCTCGGTGTGCGACCAGCGCACGCCGCGGGTGTCCATGATCACGATGTACTCGGCCTTGGTGGCCTTCCGGATCCGCTCGGCCTCCCGCTGGACGGGCCCGTCGGGGGTCGGGGGCGTGCGGCGGAGGTCGTCGGCGAGCTGCGGCTGGGCGGCGGTGGTCTGCGCGATCGCCAGCGCCCGGCGCATCGCCTGGTCGTCCAGCTGGTCGCTGAGCGGCGCGAGGAACAGCCCGGTCGCGAGCACCGCGACGCCCGCGGCGATCGCCACCTGCATCAGCAGGACCTGCGAGAACACCCGGCGCGGCAGGCC
The DNA here is from genome assembly GCF_055572035.1 of Streptomyces sp. NPDC030838. Classification (NCBI taxonomy): domain Bacteria; kingdom Bacillati; phylum Actinomycetota; class Actinomycetes; order Kitasatosporales; family Streptomycetaceae; genus Streptomyces; species Streptomyces sp. NPDC030838. The sequence goes on from NZ_JBVIED010000012.1 coordinate 36,269, forward strand.
GAGGCGCAGGCGGCGGGCGGGGGACGTGGGGCTCATACCCACGACGGTACGTGGACGGGGGCCCTTCGCCGTAGTGGGGTGGCGGGGATCTCCCGCGCGATCTCCCTGGCCTCCTTGTGTCCGGGCCTCGTCGTGTCTGGGCCTCGTCGTGTCTCGGCCTCGTGTGTCCGCGCCTCCCTGCGCCCCGCGGGGAGCGCTGCCTCAGCTCGCGAGGGCCGCCGGGGTCAGCTCGCGCACCGCCACGGCGTCCATCCGTGCGGGGGCGCCCAGGACGGAGGTGCCGCAGCTCTCGGGGCGCGGCGGCTCGGACGCCCCCTGGGCGACGAGGACGCGCCAGCAGCGGCCGTCCACATGCGCGACGGTCACCTCCCAGCGCGGGGCCGCGCCGTCCGTCCGCACGGCGCTCTCGGTCCGTACGACGCTCAGCGCGTCCGCCCCGTACTCGCCCACCGCCGTCCGCACGGCCAGCTCGGCCGCCTGGCCGGGCCGCTCCCAGGCGGAGCTGCCCCGGCACCCGTCGACGACGATCCGGCCCTCCTGGACGGCGTGCAGGACCTCCTTGACGCTGTGGGCCTCGGCCCGGCCGTACGCGTAGCCGTACGGCAGGACGAGCAGCGTCGGCGAGAAGCGATGACCGCCCAGGTGGGTGACCTCCCAGATGCCCTCCACGCCGGACGCGGCCAGCTCGGCGGCGAGGGGGCGGCCCAGGAGGGCGCAGCAGCGGTCGCGCTTGCCGTTGGTGCACACCAGGGCGAGGGGGTCACCGGTGTGGGGGCGCCCCTGGAGCACGGCGTCGAAGGAGTGGTGGTCGCCCCGGCCCAGGGCGGCGAAGTCCAGGTCCAGCAGCTGCCGGGGATCGGCGGTCGTGGCGGTGTGCAGCCAGGCGTTGCCGGGGACGGTGTGGGCCGCGTACACCCGGCGTACGGCGGGCGTACGGCAGTCCGCGTGGCGGCCGGGGCGGCGGATGAGCGCGATGCGCACGCCGGTGTTCTTGGCGGCGGCTTCCAGGGCGCGGCCCAGCGCGGGATCCAGGTGGCTCGAAGTGAGCGCCCTGGCGCCCCACGGACCCGGCTGTTCCAGCAGGAGCCAGGTCCTGGCGGTGGCCGCGGTTCCGGAAATGGGCTCGTCGAGGCTCCGGGAGACGGTCGCGCACGTACTCACAGAGGTGAGCCTAACCTGACTTGGCCGTCGGTGACTTCCGGCAGCGCCGTTGTCCTGCTCCGGCGGGGTTTGTACCGTCCGGTACGGAATGCTTGAACACGGATTGTCGCATTGCGGAGCGCTCTGTGCCATTGCAGCGCCTTTGGTGCACTTGGCGGCTCTGTCTCATGGGAACGGAGGTGTGCCTGGTCCCTGCGCTTCGCTGATCGCGCGTTCGAAGATCCGGAACAGTCGTCCTTCGTCGCTGTCCGGAGGCAGGCCTTCCTTGGCGCGCCGGGAGGCGGCCCAGTAACGCTGGAAGGCGGGGCTTCGCATCAGGGCGCGGGCGTATTCCAGTAGTTCTTCTTCCCGTTTGGTGCCGTCAACTGCACGTGCAGGGCTCGGAGGTCTGCTTCCGCGCTACGGCGCAATTCGTCTCGGGATGCGACGAGTTCAGCAGTGAGCGCCGTCCCCACACCCGACGTACATCGCCCCTCCTCTGGTCTGTCGAAGCCTGCCCGATGACGGAGGTGGACAACCGGCCCTGCCTTCACGCGAGTTGGGGCGATAGTGCCCGCGTCGATGGCTCTGACGCGGGCGGTTGTACGTGGGGACACGCTCGGGGTTCCGGGGGGCAGGCCTCGGGAATGTCGGCCTTGGCCATCAGCGTTCTTCGGTGATATCCGTGCCGATCACGGCGAAACTTCCGTCGGCCAATTCGAAGATGTCAGTCGCTCGGCGGTTCGCCCGTCTGCCCCGCGAGGGCTGCTAACGATCGTTCACTTCGTGGGTCGTCGCCGGGCTCGTATCCTGGGCCCCCAGTCAGTCCTCGGACATGCGCCGGGCCGTCAGCCGGTGCCCGCGTCGGAGTCGGATAGGAGAGAGGTCGTACGTTGGGGCAGAGCCCGAGGCAGCAGCAGATCCCGGTCGTCGTTCTCGCCGGATTCCTGGGCTCTGGCAAGACGACGCTCCTCAACCACCTGCTCCACCGCAGCGGAGGCAGCCGCATCGGCGCCGTGGTGAACGACTTCGGAGCCATCGAGATCGACGCCATGGCCGTGGCCGGCGCGCTCGGCGACTCCACCGTCTCGCTCGGCAACGGATGCCTGTGCTGCGCCGTCGACGCCAGTGAGCTGGACCTTTACCTCGACCGGCTCGCCCGGCCGGAGACCGGCATCGACGTCATCGTCATCGAGGCCAGCGGACTCGCCGAGCCGCAGGAGCTGGTCCGCATGGTGCTCGCGAGCGAGAACCCGCGCGTGGTCTACGGCGGTCTCGTCGAGGTCGTCGACGCCGCGGAGTTCGACGACACCCGCACCAGGCACCCCGAGATCGACCGGCACCTCGCCCTCGCCGACCTCGTCGTGGTCAACAAGCTCGACCGGGCCGACGACGCCGAACGCGTCCTCGGCCAGGTCCGCACCCTCACCGACCGGGCCGCCGTCGTCCCCGCCACCTACGGCCGGATCGACCCCGAGTTCCTGTTCGACTGCCGGCCGAGCGAGGAACGTATCGGGCAGCTGTCCTTCGACGACCTGCACGACGACCAGCAGGACGACACGCACGACGATCAGGACGACGAGGCGCACGGCCACGCCGGGCATCTGCACACCGGCTACGACAGCCTGTCCTTCGTCTCCGGCCTCCCCCTCGCCCCCCGCAGGCTGATGCGGTTCCTCGACAGCCGGCCCGAGGGGCTGTACCGGATCAAGGGCTACGTCGACTTCGGCGCCCACGACTCCCGCAACCGCTACGCCGTCCACGCCGTGGGGCGGTTCCTGCGGTTCTACCCGGAGCCCTGGGCGCCCGGCGACGAACGGCTCACCCAGCTCGTCCTGATCGGCTCCGGCATCGACACCGCCGTCCTCGGCAAGGAACTGGAGGCGTGCAAGAGCGACGCCCCGCACACCGCCGACGAGCACGGCATGTGGGGCGTCCTGCGCTATGTCCAGGACCCGGACGAGCCGTCCCCCGGACCGGACTCCGGCCTGGACCCCGAGCCGGAACCCCTCGACCCGGACTCCGAGTCGGAGGCGTAGAAACGGATTCCGGCCGAAGGCCCGCCCAGGCCTGGAACCCGGCCGAAGGCCCACCCCGGCCCGGATGCCGGCCGGAGGCCCAGGCTCGGATTCCGAGCCCGACCCCCTCGTCCCGGCCCTCGCCTCGACCCCCTACACCGGCCCGGCCACCGCCGCCACCGTCTTCGGCAGGGACACGCCCGAGCCGTCGCGGCGCGGGTCGGGGTCGGGGAGCTGGGCCGGGGTGCCGTTCTTCTGGGCGGCGCGGGCCGGGGTCGTGCCCGCCCAGGCGAAGGACAGGCAGTCCTCGCCCTTCAGGAACCGCTGGCAGCGCACACCGCCGGTGGCGCGGCCCTTGCGCGGGAACTGGTCGAACGGGGTCAGCTTGGCGGTCGTCTGGACGGAGTCGTCCAGCGTGCCGCGCGAACCGGCGACGGTGACGACGACCGCGTCCGCGGCCGGGTCCACCGCCGTGAACGAGATGACCTTGGCGCCGTCGGTGAGCTTGATGCCGGCCATACCGCCCGCCGGGCGGCCCTGCGGACGGACCTGGGAGGCCTGGTAGCGCAGCAGCTGGGCGTCGTCCGTGATGAAGACCAGGTCCTCCTCACCGGTGCGCAGCTCCACCGCGCCGACGATCCGGTCACCCTCCTTGAGGGTGATCACCTCCAGCTCGTCCTTGTTGGCCGGGTAGTCGGGAACGACTCGCTTCACGACGCCCTGTTCCGTGCCCAGCGCCAGACCGGGGGAGGACTCGTCGAGAGTGGTCAGACAGACCACCGTCTCGTCGTCCTCCAGGGACACGAACTCCGCCAGCGGCGCGCCGCCCGAGAGCGTCGGCGCGGTCGCCGTCTCCGGCAGCTGGGGCAGGTCGACGACGTTGATCCGCAGCAGTCGGCCGTACGACGTCACCGCGCCCACCTCGCCGCGGGCCGTGGCCGGCACCGCCGAGATGATCACGTCGTGCTTGGCGCGCTTGCCGTCGGCGTCCTCCGCGAACGGCTCGGCGTTCGCCGTACGGGCCAGCAGACCCGTCGAGGAGAGCAGCACCCGGCACGGGTCGTCCGCCACCTGGAGCGGCACGGCGGCGGACGGGGTGGCCGCGGACTCCAGCAGGACCGTCCGCCGGGGGGTGCCGAACTTCTTGGCGACCGCGGCCAGTTCGGAGGAGACCAGCTTGCGCAGCTCCGCGTCCGACTCCAGGATCCGGGTCAGCTCCTCGATCTCGGCGTTGAGCCGGTCCTTCTCCGCCTCCAGCTCGATCCGGTCGTACTTGGTGAGCCGGCGCAGCGGCGTGTCGAGGATGTACTGGGTCTGCGTCTCGCTCAGCGAGAAGCGCTCCATCAGGCGCTCCTTGGCCTGCGCGGAGTTCTCGCTGGAGCGGATCAGCCGGATGACCTCGTCGATGTCCACCAGGGCCGTCAGCAGGCCCTCGACCAGGTGCAGGCGGTCGCGTCGCTTGCCGCGGCGGTACTCGGAGCGGCGGCGGACGACCTCGAAGCGGTGGTCGAGGTAGACCTCCAGCAGCTCCTTCAGGCCCAGCGTCAGCGGCTGGCCGTCCACCAGCGCGACGTTGTTGATGCCGAAGGACTCCTCCATCGGCGTCAGCTTGTACAGCTGCTCCAGGACCGCCTCCGGCACGAAGCCGTTCTTGATCTCGATGACCAGACGCAGCCCGTGCTCACGGTCGGTGAGGTCCTTGACGTCGGCGATGCCCTGGAGCTTCTTCGAGCCCACCAGGTCCTTGATCTTCGCGATCACCTTCTCCGGGCCGACCGTGAAGGGCAGCTCGGTGACGACCAGGCCCTTGCGGCGGGCCGTGACGTTGTCCACGGAGACCGTCGCGCGCATCTTGAAGGTGCCGCGGCCCGTCTCGTACGCGTCGCGGATCCCGGACAGGCCGACGATCCGGCCGCCGGTGGGCAGGTCGGGGCCGGGGACGTGCCGCATCAGGGCGTCGAGATCGGCGTTCGGGTGCCGGATCAGGTGGCGGGCCGCGGCGATGACCTCGCTCAGGTTGTGCGGCGGCATGTTCGTGGCCATGCCGACCGCGATGCCGGAGGCGCCGTTGACCAGCAGGTTCGGGAAGGCGGCGGGCAGGGCGACCGGCTCCTGCTCCTGACCGTCGTAGTTCGGCGTGAAGTCGACCGTGTCCTCGTCGATGGACTCGGTCATCAGACCCGTGGCCGCGGCCATCCGGCACTCGGTGTAACGCATGGCCGCCGGCGGGTCGTCGTTGCCGAGCGAGCCGAAGTTGCCGTGGCCGTCCACCAGCGGCACCCGCATCGAGAACGGCTGGGCCATGCGCACCAGGGCGTCGTAGATCGACGCGTCGCCGTGCGGGTGCAGCTTGCCCATGACCTCGCCGACCACGCGGGCGCACTTCACATAGCCGCGCTCCGGGCGCAGGCCCATCTCGTTCATCTGGTAGACGATGCGGCGGTGCACCGGCTTCAGGCCGTCGCGGGCGTCCGGCAGGGCGCGGGAGTAGATGACCGAGTACGCGTACTCGAGGAAGGAGCCCTGCATCTCGTCGACGACGTCGATGTCGAGGATCTTCTCCTCGTACGAGTCGTCGGGCGGCGGGGTCTTCGTGCTGCGGCGGGCCATCGCTGCCTGGCTCCTTGCTGAAGCGTGAAACGGATCTGACGCGGACCATTGTGGACCGCGGCACTGACAACGCGGAGCGGGACCCGGCGTCACCGCCCGGCCTCCGCCGACGGGACCCGGCGTCGCCCGCCCGGCCCCTCGCTGACCCGCAGGCTACGCCCTCGCGGCGAGTAACCCCTTTCTCGCTCTCGGCGTACGGCGTCCGGGAACTTCGCGGACCGTCCGCACGCTTGCATACAGTGGCAGGACCGGCAGGAACCAAGCGGTCTCAGCCACCGCATCCGCGATCGAAGGGACGTACATGCCCATGGGTCACACGGCCACAGCCGAGGCAGGCTCCGGCGGCCTGACAGCGACCGAGCACCGCCTGGCCAACGGCCTGCGCGTGGTGCTCTCCGAGGACCACCTGACCCCGGTCGCGGCGGTGTGCCTCTGGTACGACGTCGGCTCGCGCCACGAGGTCAAGGGGCGCACCGGTCTGGCTCACCTTTTCGAGCACTTGATGTTCCAGGGCTCCGCCCAGGTGAAGGGCAACGGCCACTTCGAGCTGGTGCAGGGCGCCGGCGGCTCGCTCAACGGCACCACCAGCTTCGAGCGCACCAACTACTTCGAGACCATGCCCGCCCACCAGCTGGAGCTCGCCCTCTGGCTGGAGGCCGACCGCATGGGCTCGCTGCTGGCCGCCCTGGACGACGAGTCCATGGAGAACCAGCGCGACGTCGTCAAGAACGAGCGCCGCCAGCGCTACGACAACGTTCCCTACGGCACCGCTTTCGAGAAGCTGACCGCCCTCGCCTACCCGGAGGGCCACCCGTACCACCACACGCCGATCGGCTCGATGGCCGACCTGGACGCGGCGACCCTGGAGGACGCGCGCGCGTTCTTCCGCACCTACTACGCGCCGAACAACGCGGTGCTCTCGGTCGTCGGCGACATCGACCCCGCCCAGACCCTCGCGTGGATCGAGAAGTACTTCGGCTCCATCCCCTCCCACGACGGAAAGCCCGCCCCGCGCGACGGCTCGCTGCCCGACATCATCGGCGAGCAGCTGCGCGAGGTCGTCGAGGAGGAGGTCCCGGCGCGCGCCCTGATGGCCGCCTACCGGCTCCCGCACGACGGCACGCGCGCGTGTGACGCCGCCGACCTGGCGCTGACCATCCTCGGCGGCGGCGAGTCCTCCCGCCTGTACAACCGGCTGGTCCGCCGGGACCGTACGGCCGTCGCGGCCGGCTTCGGCCTGCTCCGGCTGGCCGGGGCGCCGTCCCTCGGCTGGCTGGACGTGAAGACCTCCGGCGACGTCGAGGTGCCGGTCATCGAGACCGCCATCGACGAGGAGCTGGCCCGGTTCGCCGAGGAGGGCCCCACCGCCGAGGAGATGGAGCGCGCCCAGGCCCAGCTGGAGCGCGAGTGGCTGGACCGGCTCGGCACGGTCGCCGGCCGCGCCGACGAACTGTGCCGGTACGCCGTGCTGTTCGGCGACCCCCAGCTCGCCCTCACCGCCGTCAAGCGGGTGCTGGAGGTGACGCCCCAGGAGGTCCAGGAGATCGCCAAGGCCCGCCTGCGGCCCGACAACCGCGCGGTGCTCGTCTACGAGCCGCTCACCCCCGAGCAGCCCGAGGACGTCGAGGGCACCGAGGACCCGGAAGCCGCGGCGACCGTGGAAGCCGCCGACGACAACGAGGAGGCGGCCAAGTGACCGAGCTGACCACCATGGAGTTCCACCCCCAGCCGCAGCCGGGCGAGGCCAGGCCGTGGGCGTTCCCGGCCCCCACACGCGGGACCCTCGACAACGGCCTGACGGTGCTGCGCTGCCACCGTCCGGGCCAGCAGGTCGTCGCCGTCGAGGTGCTCCTGGACGCGCCGCTGGACGCGGAGCCCGCCGGCCTGGACGGCGTCGCCACGATCATGGCCCGCGCCTTCTCCGAGGGCACCGACAAGCACTCCGCCGAGGAGTTCGCCGCCGAGCTGGAGCGCTGCGGCGCCACCCTCGACGCGCACGCCGACCACCCCGGCGTACGGCTCAGCCTGGAGGTTCCCGCCTCCCGGCTGGAAAAGGGCCTCGGGCTGATCGCCGACGCGCTGCGGGCACCCGCGTTCGCCGACAGCGAGGTCGAGCGGCTCGTGCGCAACCGCCTGGACGAGATTCCGCACGAGCTGGCCAACCCCGCCCGGCGGGCCGCCAAGGAGCTGTCGAAGGAGCTGTTCCCGGCGACCTCGCGCATGTCGCGCCCGCGCCAGGGCACCGAGGACACGGTCGCCAAGATCGACTCGGCGGCCGTGCGCGCCTTCTACGAGCGGCACGTCCGCCCGGCCACGGCCACCGCCGTGGTGGTCGGCGACCTCACGGGCATCGACCTGGACGCCCTGCTCGGCGACACCCTCGGCTCCTGGACCGGCTCCGCCGCCCAGCCCCGGCCGGTGCCGCCGGTGACCGCCGACGACACCGGGCGCGTGGTCATCGTCGACCGCCCCGGCGCGGTCCAGACGCAGCTGCTCATCGGCCGCGTCGGCGCCGACCGGCACGACCGCGTGTGGCCCGCCCAGGTGCTCGGCACCTACTGCCTCGGCGGCACCCTCACCTCCCGCCTGGACCGCGTCCTGCGCGAGGAGAAGGGCTACACCTACGGCGTGCGGGCGTTCGGCCAGGTCCTGCGGTCCGCCCCGGACGGCACGGGCGCCTCGATGCTCGCCATCAGCGGCTCCGTGGACACCCCGAACACCGGTCCCGCCCTGAAGGACCTGTGGACGGTGCTGCGCACGCTCGCCGCGGAGGGCCTGACCGACGCCGAGCGGGACGTCGCCGTGCAGAACCTGGTCGGCGTGGCGCCGCTCAAGTACGAGACGGCGGCGGCCGTGGCGAGCACCCTGGCCGACCAGGTCGAGCAGCACCTGCCCGACGACTACCAGGCGACGCTGTACCGGCAGCTGGCCGCGACCGGCACGGTCGAGGCCACCGCCGCGGTGGTCAACGCCTTCCCAGTGGACCGTCTGGTGACCGTCCTCGTCGGTGACGCGGCGCAGATCAAGGAGCCCGTGGAGGCCCTCGGCATCGGCGAAGTCACCGTCGTGGCCGCCGAGTAGACGGCCGAGAGACAGCCGTACGGGCACACCCGCGCGGAGGGGCCCTGGTGACCGATGCGTCACCAGGGCCCCTTCATGTCCGAATTGAGGGAGAGGTTGCCTGTCTGCCCTGTGGGATGCGCTACAAAAGCCCGCGTTGGTTTGGGCTTTGAAAGCCGGCCCCCTTAGCGTCATCCGGGCTGTCCGTCAGGCAGTGCGCCGCACCCGCGGCACCGGACAGTCATCGCCGAGTCCCCGTACGGCGCGAGCCAGGGGAGCCGGGGACCCAACCACGTAGTCCCTGGGGTGAATCGGACGCCCGCGCGTCACGCGAGGGGGTCCGTAGGAGACCTTCCTGCTCCGAACCCGTCAGCTAACCCGGTAGGCGAGAAGGAAGGAAAGGACCAGCCACTCCATGGCGTTCACCCGCGCCACCGGGAAGCACCGTCGTCCCAGCCGGATGCACCGCTCCACCGCCCGCGCGGCGGGCGTCGCGGCGCTCACCACCACCGGCGTCATCGGCACCCTGGCGGGCCCGGCGCTCGCCGCCGACACCTCCGCCGAGCAGACCGGCCTGCTGCCGGTCCTCAGCATCGGCGACGAGGTCGCCGACCAGATCGACGCGCAGGCCGCCGCGCAGCAGCAGGCCGCCGAGCACGCCGCCGCCGTCAAGAAGGCCGAGGCGGCCGCGAAGAAGCGCGCCGAGGAGGAGGCCCGCAAGGCCCGCGCGGAGGAGGAGCGGGCCGCCCGCGAGGCCGAGCGCAAGCGCCTCAACACCTTCGTGTCGCCGATCAGCGGCTCCTACGTCTCCACCGGCTACCAGGCAGGCAGCGCCCTGTGGTCCTCCGGCAGCCACACCGGTGTCGACTTCCACGCCGCGAGCGGCACCTCGGTCCAGGCGGTCGGCTCCGGCACGGTCGTCGAGGCCGGCTGGGGCGGGGCGTACGGCAACCAGGTGGTCATCCGGATGCACGACGGCACGTACACCCAGTACGGCCACCTGTCCTCCATCGGCGTCTCCGTGGGCCAGACGGTCACCCCGGGCCAGCAGATCGGCCTGTCCGGCGCCACCGGCAACGTCACCGGCCCGCACCTGCACTTCGAGGCCCGTACGACCCAGGAGTACGGCTCGGACATCGACCCGGTCGCGTACCTGCGCGCGCACGGCGTGAACATCTGACGCAGCCGCAGCACTTCCCGAAGCCCCGGCCCCGAGCCGGGGCTTTCGGCGTTTCGGCCGCCCCGTTGTCCAAAAAATATCCATGGATTCCGGCCCGCCATCGGAAATTCCGGCTCATTGCAATAGAGTCGCTGAACACACGTCCATCGTCGACGTTTCACGGGGATTAAGGCGGAGGTCGGTCATGCGTATTCCGGCGCATTCGGTGTGCACGGCGATCCGGGACGACATCGTCGCGGGTGTCTACGAGCGCGGCAGCCGGCTCACCGAGGAACTGCTCGCCCGCCGCTACGGCGTCTCGCGCGTCCCCGTGCGGGAGGCCCTGCGCACCCTGGAGGCGGAGGGCTTCGTCGTGACCCGGCGGCACGCGGGCGCGTGCGTCGCGGAACCGACCGAACAGGAGGCCTCCGACCTGCTGGAGATGCGTCTGCTGCTGGAGCCGCTGGGCGCCTCCCGCGCGGCGCAGCGCCGCACCGAAGCGCATCTGAAGGTGCTGCGCGGCCTGGTCCGGCTGGGCCAGGAACGCGCCCGCCGGGGCCACAGCGACGACCTGCGCTCCCTGGGCGGCTGGTTCCACGAGACGCTGGCCCAGGCCTCCGGCAGCACCGCGCTCACCTCGATGCTGACCCAGCTGCGGCACAAGATCGCCTGGATGTACGCGGTGGAGGCGCCGGCCAGCCCCGTGGAGTCCTGGGCGGAGCACGGGGCGATCGTGGACGCCGTGGCGCGCGGGGACAGCGAACGCGCGCGGGCGATCACCACCCTGCACACCGAGCGGTCGACCGCCGCGCACCGGCTGCGGTTCGGCTCCGGCGGGGAACGCCCGGAGCGTGTGAGGAACTCGCAACATCCCGTAAACATGTCAAGCCTGCGGCATTAACACGGGCGCCGTATACAAAGAACGGATATTCGGTGGCGAGGAATTTCCGCTGCCGTTTTTCGGCGCGCCGGTGATTTCCGTCCGCGCGGCCTGCGCCTGCCCGGAAATGCATCCGCGGATACGGCCGAGGAAAAGCGAAACCGCGCCGCCCGGAAAGGGCGACGCGGTTGTGGCGTGACTGCCGCGCGAGCGTCAGACGGTCTCGGGGAGCTCCTCGAGGCCCTCGGAGACCAGCTTGGCCAGGCGGTCGAGCGCGACCTCGGCGCCCTCGGCGTCGGAGGCGAGCACGATCTCCTCGCCGCCCTGGGCGCCCAGGCCGAGAACGGCCAGCATGGAGGCCGCGTTGACGGGGTTGCCGCCGGCCTTGGCGATCGTCACCGGGACGCCTGCGGCCGTGGCGGCTCGGACGAAGATGGAGGCGGGGCGGGCGTGAAGGCCCTCGGCCCAGCCGACGTTGACGCGGCGCTCAGCCATGTGTTGCTGCCCTTCAGGTGTTCAGGTTGTCTAGACCAGTTTCCCATATCGTGAAGCATGCCTGGAGGTGACATGTGTCCCCTCCGCCGGGTGTCACCGGACCGCGGCCTCGGTCCGGCCCTCCGTCCTCACAGACTGCCCCGCGCCCTTGTCGGACGCGAGCCGTACTCTGGGGCCCATGCAGACCTCGTCGGACCGGCACGAGTACCCCGCCCACTGGGAAGCCGACGTGGTGCTGCGCGACGGCGGCACCGCGCGCATCCGCCCCATCACCGTTGATGACGCCGAGCGCCTGGTCAGCTTCTACGAGCAGGTCTCGGACGAGTCGAAGTACTACCGCTTCTTCGCGCCCTACCCGCGTCTGTCCGCGAAGGACGTCCACCGCTTCACGCACCACGACTTTGTGGACCGGGTGGGACTCGCGGCCACGATCGGCGGCGAGTTCATCGCAACCGTACGCTATGACCGCATCGGTGAGAACGGACTGCCCGCCTCGGCACCGGCCGACGAGGCCGAGGTCGCCTTCCTCGTCCAGGACGCCCACCAGGGCCGCGGCGTCGCCTCCGCCCTCCTCGAGCACATCGCCGCCGTCGCCCGCGAGCGCGGCATCCGCCGCTTCGCCGCCGAGGTGCTGCCCGCCAACACCAAGATGATCAAGGTGTTCACGGACGCCGGGTACACGCAGAAGCGCAGCTTCGAGGACGGCGTCGTCCGCCTGGAGCTGGACCTCGAACCCACCGACCGCTCCCTGGCCGTGCAGTACGCGCGCGAACAGCGCGCCGAGGCACGGTCCGTGCAGCGGCTGCTCGCCCCCGGCTCGGTCGCCGTCGTCGGCGTCGGCCGCACCCCCGGCGGGGTGGGACGCGGCGTGCTCGCCAACATCAGGGACGCCGGGTTCACGGGGCGGCTGTACGCCGTGAACCGCGCCCTGCCCGAGGGCCGGAAGGAACTCGACGGGGTGCCGGCCCACCGGTCGGTGCGGGACATCGACGGGCCCGTCGACCTCGCCGTCGTCGCCGTTCCCGCCGAGCACGTGCCCGAGGTCGTCACCGAGTGCGGCGAGCACGGCGTCCAGGGCCTCGTGGTGATCTCCGCCGGGTACGCCGAGAGCGGCCCCGAGGGACGCGAGCGCCAGCGGGCCCTCGTCCGGCACGCGCGCGCGTACGGCATGCGGATCATCGGGCCGAACGCCTTCGGGATCATCAACAACTCCCCGGACGTGCGGCTCAACGCCTCCCTCGCCCCCGAACTGCCGAGGCCCGGCCGGATCGGCCTGTTCGCCCAGTCCGGCGCCATCGGCATCGCCCTGCTGTCCCGGCTGCACCGGCGCGGCGGCGGGGTGACGGGGGTCACCGGCGTGTCCACCTTCGTCTCCTCCGGCAACCGCGCGGACGTCTCCGGCAACGACGTCCTCCAGTACTGGTACGACGACCCGGACACCGATGTCGTCCTGATGTACCTGGAGTCCATCGGCAACCCCCGCAAGTTCACCCGCCTCGCCCGCCGTACGGCGGCGGCCAAGCCCCTCGTCGTGGTCCAGGGCGCCGGGTCCGCCCCGCAGGGCCACGCGGTCCGCGCGACGCGGCTGCCGCACGCCACGGTGTCCGCGCTGCTCCGGCAGGCCGGTGTGATCCGCGTGGACACCATCACGGAACTGGTGGACACGGGGCTGCTGCTCGCCCGCCAGCCGCTGCCCCGGGGGCCGCGTGTGGCGATCCTCGGCAACTCCGAGTCCCTCGGCCTGCTGACCTACGACGCCTGCCTCTCCGAGGGCCTGAGGCCCGCGCCGCCCCTGGACCTGACGACCGCCGCCAGGCCCGAGGACTTCCGCGCGGCGCTGTCCCGCGCGCTGGCCGACGACACCTGCGACGCGGTGGTGGTGACGGCGATACCGGCGATCGGCGAGGAGTCCGCCGGGGACGCGGCGCTCGCCGAGGCGCTGCGGTCCGCGGCCGAGCGGGCTCCGGCCAAGCCGGTGCTGGTCGTGCACGTGGAACTGGGCGGGCTCGCGGAGGCGCTGTCGGCCGCCGCGAGCACGGCTCCACGCGCGCGTGCCGCGACGGCGGACACCGCGCCGCCGGACGCCGGCCCCGAACCGGCCCCCGAGGCCGGGGCCGCCGGGGGCACGCGCCTCATCCCCGCCTACCCGGCCGCCGAACGCGCCGTGCGGGCCCTCGCCGAGGCCGTGAAGTACGCGCAGTGGCGGCGCGAGGCCGCCGACCCCGGCAAGGTGCCGGAGTACGAGGACATCGACGAGAAGGGCGCCGCCCGGCTGATCGACGGCCTCCTCGCGCGCGGGCAGGGCCTCACGCTCGGCACCGAGGAGACCTGCGAGCTGCTGGGCCGGTACGGCATCCCGGTGCGCCGCGCCCTGCCCGCCCCCACCCCCGAGGACGCCGTCGCCGCCGCCCGCGCCCTCGGCTACCCGGTCGCCCTCAAGGCCACCGCCCCGCACCTGCGGCACCGCGCGGACCTGGGCGGCGTACGCCTCGACCTGGCGGACGAGGAGCAACTGCGGCGGGCATACGCCGAGTTGACCGGGCTGTTCGGCACCCCGGAGGAGCTGCGTCCGGTGGTGCAGGGCATGGCACCGCGCGGGGTGGACACCGTCGTACGGGCCGTGATCGACCCCGCCGCCGGAGCGGTGCTCTCCTTCGGCCTCGCCGGGGCGGCCTCGCAGCTGCTCGGCGACATGGCGCACCGGCTGATCCCGGTCACCGACCGCGAGGCCACCTCCTTGATCCGCTCCATCCGGACGGCACCACTCCTCTTCGGCTGGCGCGGCTCGGCGCCGGTCGACACCCCGGCCCTGGAGGAGCTGCTGCTGCGGGTCTCCCGGCTGGTCGACGACCACCCCGAAGTGGTCGCGGTCACGCTCGAGCCGGTCGTCGTCGCCACCGAGGGCCTGAGCGTCCTCGGTGCCTCCGTCCGCCTGGCCCCGCCCCCCGCCCGCGACGACCTGGGCCCGCGGACGCTCCCCGCCTACTGAGACGTTTCCGACCCGGTCCGAGCCTCCCGAGCGGTGCCTCGCAGTCAGTGCGCCCCCGTAGGATGGACGGCATGGCCAAGACCAGTACGACGACCCAGGGGCTGCGTGCGGCGATCGAGCGCAGCGGCTACTACCCGGCCCTCGTGGCCGAGGCGGTGGAGGCCGCCGTGGGCGGCGAGCCCATCCGGTCGTACCTGGTCCACCAGGAGACGACGTTCGACCAGAACGAGGTCCGCCGGCACGTGACCGTGCTGGTCCTCACCGACAACCGCTTCATCGTCAGCCACACCGACGAGCAGGCCGCCGACAACACCTCCCCGACGCCGTACGCCACCACCTCCACGGAGTCCGTGAAGCTCGACCGGATCTCGTCGGTCGTGGTCAGCCGCGTGGTCGCCAACCCGGAGTCGTACACGCCGGGCACCCTCCCGCGCGAGGTGGTGCTGACCATCGGCTGGGGCGCCGTCTCCCGCATCGACCTGGAGCCCGCCGCCTGCGGCGACCCCAACTGCGAGGCCGACCACGGCTACACCGGCAGCTCGACGGCGGACGACCTCAGCCTGCGCGTCAGCGAGGCCGGGGACGGCCCGGAGACGGTGCGCCAGGCGCTCGCCTTCGCGCAGGCGATCTCCGAGGCGACCGCGGACCCGACCCGCTGATGGTGCAGCAGCCCACCGCCTGGGACTCCCATCCGGAACCCCTCGCCGTCGACACCGCCCCCTCGCCCGAGTACGGCACCGGCTCGCTCGCCGACCTGCTGCCCACGCTCGCCGCCGGCCTGGGCGTCCCCGGCATGACGGCCGCCATCCCCGAGCTGACCCCCGCCGACCGGAACTGCGTGTTCCTGATCGACGGCCTCGGCTGGGAGCAGCTGAAGGCGCACCCGGACGAGGCGCCGTTCCTCACCTCGCTCCTCGCGAGTTCCCGCGGCGGCACCGGCCGCCCGCTGACCACCGGCTACCCGGCGACCACGGCCACCTCGCTGGCCTCCGTCGGCACCGGACTGCCGCCAGGCGCCCATGGCCTGCCCGGCTACACCGTGCGCGATCCGGCCACCGGCGGGCTGATGAACCAGCTGCGCTGGCAGCCGTGGACCGAGCCGAGCGCCTGGCAGCCGTACCCCACCGTCTTCGACCTCGCCGACCGCGCGGGCGTGCACGCCGCCCAGGTCTCCTCCCCGGCCTTCGCGAGCACCCCGCTGACCAAGGTCGCGCTCAGCGGCGGCTCCTTCCACGGGCGGCTGTCCGGCGAGGACCGCATGGACCTCGCGGCCGAGCAGCTGGCCGCCGGGGACCGCAGCCTGGTCTACACGTACTACGCCGAGGTCGACGGCGCGGGCCACCGCTTCGGCGTCGACTCCGACACCTGGCGCGGCCAGCTGATGTACGTCGACCGCCTGGTCCAGCGCCTGGCCGAGCAGCTGCCGCCGCGCAGCGCGCTGTACGTCACCGCCGACCACGGCATGGTCGACGTGCCCTTCGACGAGGAGCACCGCATCGACTTCGACGAGGACTGGGAGCTGCGCGCCGGGGTCGCCCTGCTGGGCGGCGAGGGCCGCGCCCGCCACGTCTACGCGGTTCCGGGCGCCGAGAACGACGTCCTGACCTGCTGGCGCGAGGTGCTCGGCGAGCAGTTCTGGGTGGCCTCGCGGGACGAGGCGATCGCCGCGGGCTGGTTCGGGCCGCGGGTCGACGAGCGGGTGTACGCGCGCATCGGCGACGTCGTCGCGGCCGCGCGGGACGACGTCCTGATCATCGCCTCCGAGCGGGAGCCCAAGGAGTCGGCGATGGTCGGCAACCACGGCTCGCTGACCCCGGCCGAGCAGCTCGTCCCGCTGCTCGAAGTACGTTCCTGAAGCTCTGCGCCCCCACCATGACCACTTCGCCGAAAGGTGCTCACCTTCCCATGTCCGAGCTGGTGTTCTTCTCCGGAACCATGGACTGCGGGAAGTCGACGCTGGCTCTCCAGATCGAGCACAACCGCTCCGCGCGCGGGCTGCAGGGCATGATCTTCACCCGCGACGACCGCGCGGGCGAGGGCAAGCTGTCCTCCCGGCTCGGCCTGGTCACCGACGCGGTCGAGGTCGAGGACGGCATGGATCTCTACGCCTACCTCGTCGACCACCTCTCCCACGGCGGCCGGGCGGACTACGTGATCGCCGACGAGGCCCAGTTCCTCGCGCCGGAGCAGATAGACCAACTCGCGCGCGTGGTCGACGATCTGGGGCTGGACGTCTACGCCTTCGGCATTACCACCGACTTCCGCACCAAGCTCTTCCCCGGCTCGCAGCGCCTGGTGGAGCTGGCCGACCGGGTCGAGGTGCTCCAGGTCGAGGCACTGTGCTGGTGCGGCGCCCGCGCCACCCACAACGCCCGCACGATCGGCGGCGAGATGGTGGTCGAGGGCGCCCAGGTCGTCGTCGGCGACGTCAACCAGGCGGAGGCCGTCGGCTACGAGGTGCTGTGCCGCCGCCATCACCGCCGCCGGATGACCGCCGCGACGGCCCGCGCGGCGGCGCTGTCCCCGGACGTCCTGCCGGTGGAGCACGCCTGAGGCCAGGTCCTGCCGGTGGAGCACGCCTGAGGCCAGGTCCCGCCGGTGGAGCACGCCTGAGACCTGGGAGACAGGCACGACGCCCGGGGCAGGAGCGTCAGCGGGGGCGCTGGAGCAGACAGAAGCGGGCACCCTCGGGGTCGGTCACCGTCGCGACGCGGCCCCGTTCGCCGTCCTCGGCCGGCCTGAGGACGTGTCCGCCCAGGTCGACCAGCCGGTCGACGGCCTCGTCGGTGTCCGCGACCTCGAAGTACGTCAGCCAGTGCGGGCCCCGGTCCCGGGGCAGGGCGTGGCCCAGGCCGTGGATGCCGGCGACCGCCCGGCCCTCGACGGAGAGGGTCACGTAGTCGATGTCGGCGGAGACCACAGGCTCCTCCTCGTAGCCGAAGACGGTCTCGTAGAACTTGGCGACGGTCGCGGACTCGAAGGTCAGCAGCTCGTTCCAGGCGGGAGTGCCGGGCACCCCGGACAGGGCCGTGCCGAGGTGCTCCGCCGCCTGCCAGATGCCGAAGACGGCGCCCGAGGGATCGGAGCCGATGGCCATCCGCCCGGCCTCGCCCGCGTCCAGCGGACCCACGCCGATCGTGCCGCCGCACAGCCGCGCGGTCTCCGCCGTCCGGTGCGCGTCGTCGGAGGCGAGGTACGGCGTCCAGGCGATCGGCAGATGCCGGTCGGGCGGCAGCTGCCCGATGCCCGCCACCTCGCGGCCGTCGAGCAGGGCCCGCACATACGGGCCGAGCTGCTGGGGCCCGGGGCGGAACTCCCAGCCGAACAGCGATCCGTAGAACTCCTGGGTGGCCGTCATGCCGTGCACCATCAGACTCACCCAGCAGGGCGTGCCGGGCGCGTACCGGGCGTGTTCACCGTGCCGGTCGGCCGACCCCCGTGCCTCGGTCATCGTCACTCTCTCCTCGGCCCCTCGCGGCGCCGCGTCGCTTCCGCTCTCCGGACCCACGTGCCGATGCTCGCACCACCCTCGGTGTCACGCGCTCCGGGCGCGCCGCATCTCGTCCGGTCACCGGAGATTGCCCGATCAGCGGTTCCTGCCCGTTTCGGGAGGATGGTCCGCGGATGTCGATCGGTGGTACCCGGGACCGCACTGCACGTGCCCGATCCCGTACGCCTCGTGATCGAGGCTGCTTGGCGGAGCAGAGTAGCCGGACATGGGCGCTGCGGCCACCCCGTGCGCGAGGATGGTCGCCATGAACGCCATCATTTCCGCCTCCGCCCTCGCGAGCGAAGTGGCGGGGGAGAACCCGCCCGTACTGCTCGATGTCCGCTGGCAGCTCAGCCTGGCCAAGGCGGCCGGCGAGCCGCCCTTCGACGGCCGGGCGGAGTACGCGGCCGGGCACATCCCCGGCGCCGTCTTCGTCGATCTGGACCGGGAGTTGGCCGGGGAGCCGGGGGAGCGCGGCCGTCATCCGCTGCCCGGCCTCGCGGAGTTCGGCGCCGCGATGCGCCGCGCGGGCGTGTCGTCCGGGCGGCCGGTCGTCGTGTACGACGGCGGACAGGGCTGGGCCGCGGCCCGCGCCTGGTGGATGCTGCGCTGGACGGGTCACCCGGACGTGCGGGTCCTGGACGGCGGGTTGCCGTCCTGGGAGGGCCCGCTGTCCCAGGAGATCCCCAGCCCCCAGGAGGGCGACTTCCACCCGGTCCCGGGCACGGGCCTGCTGGACGCCGACGCCGCCGCCGCGCTGGCCCGCTCCGGGGTGCTGTTCGACGCGCGCGCGGCGGAGCGGTACCGCGGCGACGTGGAGCCGATCGACCGGGTCGGCGGCCACATCCCCGGCGCGGTGTCGGCCCCCACGACCGAGAACGTCACCCCCGACGGCCGCTTCCTCCCCGCCGAGGACCTACGCGTCCGCTTCAAGGCCCTGGGCGCCTCCGAGGGCACGGAGGTCGGCGTGTACTGCGGCTCGGGCGTCTCGGCCGCCCACGAGGTCCTGGCCCTCGCCGTGGCGGGCATCCCGGCGGCCCTGTACGTGGGTTCGTGGTCGGAGTGGTCATCGGACCCGGACCGCCCGGTGGCCGTGGGTCCGGATCCGCAGTAGCGGCGGGGCGGGGACGGCCGGGGCGCGAACGGGCGCGGCGTGCGGGCGGGTGTGCGGCAGCGGGTGGCGCGCGGACAGGTGCGCGGCAGCCCGTAGGGAGCGCACGGCCGCGCATCTGCGCCCCCACGCGCCAGTTGTCTCGCCGCGCGCTGCCTTGGGTCTCGCCATGAGCCAACCCGTCCCAACGCGCCAGGTGGTGTTGCCACGTGCCGGCCGTCCGCACGCGCCCATGGGCCCTGCGCAGCGGGCTTCCTGAGGCCTCGTACGGCAGCGCCCCCGCGCGGATTGACGGCTTGTCGACCGCCGACACTCCCCCCCGTCCGCACGACGACCGGGCCCGTGCCGAGTGCGGCGCGGGCCTGGCCGTCGTACGGCGGCTACTCCTGCTTCTTGCGGCGGGTACCGAAGACGATCTCGTCCCAGCTGGGGACGGCCGCCCGGCGGCCCGGGCGGACGCCGTCGGCCTCGGCCTGGCGGTCGGTCGCGCCGATGAGGCGGTCGCGGTGGCTGCCCACGGAACGGGGCATGAGGACGTCCGCGTAGGCGGAACCGGCCGAGGCGGCGGGCGCCGGCGGTTCCTCCGCCGCGGGCTCGTCGTCGGGCTCCTCCGCGGACTCGGCGGGCCGCTCCGGCACGACCAGGTCGCCCCGGAAGCTCGGCACCGCCTCCAGCAGGCTGGTCAGCGAGTCCCGCTCGCCCGTCGCCGTGGTCTCCTCCGCGGGCTCGGACGCCTGGGCCGGCAGGCTCGGCCGCTCCCGGTCGCGGTCCCGGTCGAGGGATCCGGCCAGTGTGCGGTCGCGCGGCAGCCGGGCGATCCGGGGCACGAAGGGGAAGCTGGGCTCGGGCGCGCCGAGGTCGTCGGACTCGCCGATCAGCGAGCGCGCCTCGTCGTCGACGGCCTGGACGAGCCGCCGGGGCGGGTCGTACGTCCAGCTCGCCGAGTGTGGTTCGCCCGCCACCCGGTAGACCAGCAGGACCTCCCAGGTGCCGTCGTCGCGGCGCCAGGAGTCCCACTGGACGGTGTCCTTTTCGGCACCCCGCAGCAGCAGCCGCTCCTGGACGGCCTCGCCGAGCAGCGGACCGGAGTTCTCGCCGGGGCGGCGGACCGGGGTCTTGCGGGCCCGCTCGGCCATGAAGGCACGCTCGGCCAGCACCGGGCCCTCGAAGCGGCGTACGCGATCGACGGGGATGCCGGCCATCTGGGCGACCTCTTCCGCGGTCGCACCCGCACGTATACGCGCCTGGATGTCACGGGGGCGGAGATGGCTCTCCACCTCGATCTCGATCTGGCCGAGGCGGGGACGGTCGCCGCGCACGGCGGCGCGGAGCCGTTCGTCGATCGGAAGCGTGTACTCCGTGCTGTCCGCAGCCTTCAGCACCAGCCGTGTGCCGTCATTGGAGACGGCCACGACACGCAGTTCGGGCATGGGGACCTCCCGGGTGGTGCCTGCCGACGTCACGTGCGTCGCTGCTTCCGCTAGTCGAGTGTGGCCTGCCCGGGTGCAGCCTGCCACAACCTTGCCGAGTTGCCCGGCGTGTCGGGCGCGGGCCCTGGATCGCCGTTATGGCACGGTTACCTATTCGCAACGCTAAGTGACCAACTCCGTCACCCTGTGCAACAAGCCCCCTCCCGGCGGTCCTTGAAGGCCCCGGACACCCTGGCGGGAGACCGGACCCAGGGCTCGCAACAGTACTCCATTCGGACCACGTGCGTGGATTGGCGCGCCGCCCAACTTCTCGCCGAACGCGGGACTTGACCGACACTGGCCGATTTCCGTGATCAAAAACGTGGCCTACTTCACGGAATCGCCAGAATCGGAACTAACGGTTTCGACCGTACGTCCCCCTCTCGTACAACACGCCGATCTGGTACGGGAAAGGCAGGCAAGATCCGGTAATGCGCGAAAGGCCCGATGTCGTCCGGGAGTCGAGCTCCGAGGGGCCGGACGAGGAGGTGAAGCGGAAGCGGATCGACCTCAGCGTGCCCCAGGTCGCGGGCAGCGCGGTGGCCGCGGTCGTGGCGGCCAAACTCGCCTCCTCCTTCGGGGTCTACGGAACGATCCTCGGCGCCGGAGTGGTCAGCGTCATCGCCACCTGCGGCGGTTCGCTGTTCCAGCACTTCTTCACGCGCACCGGCGAGCAGCTCCGGGACGCCACGGTCGCGGCCAAGCCGCGTGAGGCGAGGGAGTGCGAAGGGGCGCGCGAGCAAGCGCCGCCCGCCCCCGGCGAGTTCACCGAGGGCACCGTCTACCGCGCGCGGGTCAGGAGCTGGAAGCGCCCCGTGCTGGCGACCGCCCTGGTCTTCGGGGTCACCATGGCCGGCATCACGGCGTACGAACTGGTCTCCGGCAGCAGCTTCAGCGGCGGGCGCAGCACGACGGTCGGCGACGCGCTGAACGGGCACCGCAACTCCTCCCCGGACTCGGGGGATTCCGGCGACTCCGGCGACGCGGGGCAGCCGGCGGACCCGGACGGCTCCGGCACCGACCCGTCCTCCGCTCCGCCGTCCGCGACGCCGGGCCGGCAGGTCGTCCCCACACCCTCCGGCTCCGGCGGTGCCTCCCCGGGCGACGACGGTGGTACAGCCGGCAGCCCGACGCCCGCTCCCAGCGCCTCGCCGAGCCGGGAGACCGACGGCGGTGCGACCCCGGAGACCGAGCCGAGTCCGTCCGCTACGCCCCCAGAACCCGGCGCAAGTAGTCGTTCTGAAAGCGCCGTTCCGGATCCAGCCGGTCCCGCAGCGCCGTGAACTCGGCGAAGCGCGGGTAGACCTTCGCGAAGTACTCCGCGTCGCGCGTGTGCACCTTGCCCCAGTGCGGCCGCCCCTCGTGCGCTGTGAAGATCCGCTCGGCGGCGGTGAAGTACCGCTGGTAGGGCGTGCCGCGGAACATGTGGACCGCGATGTACGCGCTGTCCCGGCCGGACGCCGTGGACAGCGTGATGTCGTCGGCCGGGGCGGTGCGCACCTCGACCGGGAAGCTGATCCGCAGCGGCGAGCGGTCGACCATGGCCTTCAGCTCACGCAGGGTGTCCACCACGGCCTCGCGCGGGACGGCGTACTCCATCTCCACGAAGCGCACCCGGCGCGGCGAGGTGAAGACCTTGTAAGGGATGTCGGTGTAGGTCCGCGCGGACAGTGCCCTGCTGGAGATCCGGGCGATGGCGGGGATGGTGGCCGGCGCCGCGCGGCCGACCCAGTTGGCCGCCTGGAAGACGCCGTTGGACAGGAACTCGTCCTCGAACCAGCCCTTGAGTCGGCTCACCGGCCGCTCCGGACCGGCGCTGCGGTTGTTGCGCTTGGTGTTGGTGCTGCCGGTGTGCGGGAACCAGTAGAACTCGAAGTGCTCGTTCTCCGCCCAGAGTTCGTCGAACTCGGCGAGCACTCGGTCCAGCGGCATCGGCTCCTCGCGCGCGTGGAGCAGGAAAACGGGCTCCACGGCGAAGGTGATCGCGGTGACGATGCCCAGGGCGCCCAGGCCGATGCGGGCCGCCGCGAAGATCTCGGGATTCTCCCGCTCGGAGCAGGTGAGCACGGAGCCGTCGGCCGTGACCAGCTCGAGCGCCTTGATCTGGGCGGCGATCGAGCCGGAGTCGCGGCCGGTGCCGTGCGTACCGGTGCTGGTGGCCCCGGAGACGGTCTGCTCCATGATGTCGCCCATGTTGGTCAGCGACAGACCCTCGCGGGCCAGGGCCATGTTGAGCCGCTTGAGCGGGGTGCCGGCCTCGACCGTGACGGTGCCGGCCTCGCGGTCCACGGCGCGTATGCCGGTGAGCAGCTGGGGGCGTATCAGCACGCCGTCGGTGGCGGCTATCGACGTGAAGGAGTGTCCGGTGCCGACGGCCTTCACCCGCAGGCCGTCCTCCGCCGCTCTGCGCACCGCCGCCGCCAGCTCCTCCACGGACGCCGGAGTGACCTCCCGCGCGGGACGCGCGGCGACATTGCCGCCCCAGTTACGCCACGTGCCGTTCTTCCCGCTCGCTGTGCTGCTCAACGGTGCCTCCCCGACCCGGAGCCGGCCGCTTGAGCCGGCGGTAACCGAGGAAACCGACCGCGACCGCGACGGCCCCGGACACGGCCGGAACCCCGTACCCCGCGCGCGCACCGGCCGCGTCGATCACCCAGCCGGCCACCGAGGAGCCGAGGGCGACCCCCACCGCGAGACCGGTGCTCACCCAGGTCATGCCCTCGGTCAACTGCGCGCGTGGTACGTGCTCTTCGATGAGGGACATCGTCGTGATCATCGTGGGAGCGATGGCGAGGCCCGCGACGAAGAGCGCCACGGCCAGAAACGGCAGGTTTCCGACCAGTAGGAGGGGGATCATACTCACGGCCATCGCACAAACGCCCAGCAGCCAGCGAGGTTCGGGCGCTCCCTTGAAGCGCAGCAGCCCGAACACGGCCCCCGCCACACAGGAGCCCGCCGCGTACAGCGCGAGCACGACGCTCGCCGCGCCCTTGTGCCCCTGCTCGTCGGCGAAGGCCACGGTGACCACGTCGACCGCCCCGAAGATCGCGCCGGTCGCCACGAACGTGGTCACCAGGACCTGGAGTCCGGGGGAGCGCAGGGCGCTGCGGCCGCCGCCGTGCTCCGCGCGCGGGTGCGGCTCGGGCTCGGTGGCGCGCTGCGCGGTCAGCCAGAAGACGCCGACGGCCAGGAAGCAGCCGGCCAGCAGGGGCCCGGCCTCCGGGAACCAGGCCGTGGACAGGCCGATGGAGATGATCGGCCCGAAGATGAAGCAGATCTCGTCCACCACGGACTCGAACGAGTACGCGGTGTGCAGCTGCGGAGTGCCCCGGTACACGGCGGCCCAGCGGGCCCGGATCATCGCGCCGACGCTCGGCACACAGCCGATGCCGGCGCAGGCCACGAACAGCACCCAGTCCGGCCACCCGTAGTGCGCGGCGAACAGCAGCAGGGCGCCCGCGGCCAGCGAGAGCAGCGTCGCCGGACGCAGCACCCGCCGCTGCCCGTACTGGTCCACCATCCGGGAGACCTGCGGGCCGACCACCGCCGCCGCCAGCGCGATCGTCGCCGACAGCGCCCCCGCCAGGCCGTACCGCCCGGTGAGCTGGGAGATCATGGTGACGACGCCGATGCCCATCATCGACAGCGGCATCCGGCCGAGGAAGCCGGCGGCGGAGAACGCCTTGGAGCCGGGGGCGGCGAACAGGGCGCGATAGGGGCTGGGCACGGGCTCTCCGGCGGCTCGGTCAGGCGGGCGGGGCGGACGCGGACGTACGGCACGTGCGACGACGTACGGCACGGACGCGCCCGTAAGGCGTGAAGATGGTTGATACAGCTTACGAGTTAGGCAACCCTAACGCACCCCCTCGGACCAGCCCCCACCGCGCCCGCCACCCCGCCGTTGCCGCGCTGTCAGTGGCGGGTGGCAGGATCGACCCCATGCCAGACGCGCTCGATCCCACCCCCTACGACGCCCTGCTCCTGCTCTCCTTCGGCGGCCCGGAAGGGCCGGACGACGTGGTTCCGTTCCTGGAGAACGTGACGCGTGGGCGCGGCATCCCCAAGGAACGACTGAAGGAAGTCGGGCAGCACTACTTCCTGTTCGGCGGGGTCAGCCCGATCAACGACCAGAACCGCGCCCTGCTGGACGCCCTGCACAAGGACTTCGCCGACCACGGCCTGAACCTGCCGGTCTACTGGGGCAACCGCAACTGGGCGCCGTACCTCACGGACACCCTGCGCGAGATGGTCCGCGACGGCCGCCGCCGCGTCCTGGTCCTCGCCACCAGCGCCTACGCCTCCTACTCCGGCTGCCGGCAGTACCGCGAGAACCTCGCCGACGCGCTCGCCACCCTGGAGGCCGAGGGCCTGGAGCTGCCGAAGATCGACAAGCTGCGGCACTACTTCAACCACCTGGGCTTCGTCGAGCCCATGATCGACGGCGTGCTGCGCTCCCTCGCCGACCTCCCCGAGGAGGTCCGCGACGGCGCCCACATCGCCTTCACCACCCACTCCATCCCGAACTCCGCGGCCGACACCTCCGGCCCGGTCGAGGAGCACGGCGACGGCGGCGCCTACGTCAGGCAGCACCTGGACGTCGCCCGGCTGATCGCCGACGCCGTCCGCGAGCGCACCGGGGTCGACCACCCCTGGCAGCTCGTCTATCAGTCCCGCTCCGGCGCCCCGCACATCCCGTGGCTCGAGCCCGACATCTGCGACCACCTGGAGGAGCGGCACGCCGCCGGCGTCCCGGCCGTCGTGATGGCCCCCATCGGGTTCGTCTCCGACCACATGGAGGTCCTGTACGACCTCGACACCGAGGCCAAGGCCAAGGCCGAGGAGCTGGGCCTGCCGGTGCGCCGCTCGGCCACCGTCGGCGCCGACCCGCGGTTCGCCGCCGCGATCCGCGACCTGATCCTGGAGCGCGCCGCCACCGAGCGCGGGCAGCGGGTGACGCCCTGCGCCCTCGGGGCGCTCGGCCCCAGCCACAACCTGTGCCCGGTCGGCTGCTGCCCGGCCCGTGCCCCCCGCCCCGCCGCCGCGGGCGCCGACAGCCCCTACGCGTGAGGACCACCGTGACCGACCCCCTGCACACGGACCTGCTCGCGCTCGCCCAGGAGGCCGCCCGCCGGGCCGGCGAGCTGCTGCGCGACGGCCGCCCGGCCGACCTCGGGGTGGCCGCCACCAAGTCGAGCCCCATCGACGTGGTGACGGAGATGGACATCGCCGCGGAGAAGCTGATCACCGGCTTCCTCGCCGAGCGCCGCCCCGACGACGGCTTCCTCGGCGAGGAGGGCGCCTCGACCGAGGGCACCAGCGGCATCCGCTGGGTGATCGACCCGCTCGACGGCACCGTGAACTACCTCTACGGGCTGCCCACCTGGGCCGTCTCCATCGCGGCGGAGCAGGACGGCGAGACCGTCGTCGGCGTCGTCCTGGCGCCGATGCGCGGCGAGACCTACAGCGCCGTCCGCGGCCGCGGCGCGCACGCCACCGGCTCCTGGGACGGCGAGCGGGAGCTGCGCTGCCGCCCGGCGCCGCCGCTGGACCAGGCGCTGGTCTCCACCGGCTTCAACTACGTCGCCGAGGTCCGCGCCCGCCAGGCCGACATCGCCCAGCGGCTGATCCCGCGGCTGCGCGACATCCGGCGCAGTGGCTCGGCCGCGGTCGACCTGTGCGACGTCGCCGCGGGCCGCCTCGACGGCTACTACGAGCGCGGGCTGCACCCGTGGGACCTCGCCGCCGGGGACCTGATCGCCCGGGAGGCGGGCGCGCTGACCGGTGGACGGCCCGGAGAGCGCCCGTCACGGGAGCTGACGGTCGCGGGTACCCCGGGCGTCTTCGAGCCCCTCCAGCGGCTCCTGGAGGACTTCGGCGCCTGGCACGACTGACGTCCTACGACGACGAGGCGGGCCCCGGCGATGGATTCGCCGGGGCCCGCCTCGCACGTGTGCCGGTCAGACGCCGTACGCGCCGACTTCCACGCCATGTTCGGCGGCGAGGCGGCGCAGGTCGTCGAGCTCGCCCTGCTCCACCTCGACGAGGAAGTCGTCGCCCTCGTCACGAGCCCGCGTCAGGTCGGACTCGGTCGCCTTTATGCGCTGCAGAAGTCCTGCGGTGAATGCGTCCATGCTGCGCCCCCTCGTCCTGGGTCGTGGGTCGGTGGCACGGGGGTGTGCCGTTCGGAAGGGGCGATCACGTCTCCCATGAGTGCCCAGCGCTGCCCTGCTGGGCGGCGACGGCGCCGGACACCCACGCCCACTCTGCGTCAAGCGGACCGCGGCGTACCGCATGGTGCTGCGGCACAAGCAGAGCGTGATCGCGGGGTGTAAACCGTCCTCCCCCCGCTCCCTTCCGCGGAAACCTCAACCGACGGAGAAAATCTCGCATTCCCGGGGCGCGAGGCGCGTTCTCACCGGGCCGCCGCCGACCGTTCGCCGGGGTGTCGCCGCACCGTTCCCCGGGCCCTGGAGCGGGCCCCCTCTCACCGGCTTACCGCCGACTTATGGCCGAAAAGGGCAGGATGGAGGTCAACACACCCACCCAGACCCCGCCCGCGCGCGCCCATCGGCGCTACGCGGGTGGACACAGGAAGGACAAGCGACGTGCGCGTACTCGTCGTCGAGGACGAGCAGCTGCTCGCCGATGCGGTGGCCACCGGGCTGCGCCGGGAGGCCATGGCCGTCGACGTCGTGTACGACGGTGCGGCCGCCCTGGAACGCATCGGCGTCAACGACTACGACGTGGTCGTCCTCGACCGCGACCTCCCGCTCGTGCACGGCGACGACGTCTGCCGCAAGATCGTCGAGCTCGGCATGCCCACGCGCGTGCTGATGCTCACGGCCTCCGGCGACGTCAGCGACCGTGTCGAGGGCCTCGAGATCGGCGCCGACGACTACCTGCCCAAGCCCTTCGCGTTCAGCGAGCTGATCGCCCGCGTGCGCGCCCTCGGCCGGCGCACCAGCGTGCCGCTGCCGCCGGTCCTGGAGCGCGCCGGGATCAAGCTGGACCCCAACCGCCGCGAGGTCTTCCGCGACGGCAAGGAGGTGCAGCTCGCGCCCAAGGAGTTCGCCGTCCTGGAGGTGCTGATGCGCAGCGAGGGCGCCGTCGTCTCCGCCGAGCAGCTGCTGGAGAAGGCCTGGGACGAGAACACCGACCCGTTCACCAACGTGGTGCGCGTGACCGTCATGACCCTGCGCCGCAAGCTGGGCGAGCCGCCCGTCATCGTCACCGTGCCCGGCTCCGGCTATCGGATCTGATCCCGTGGCCGCCACCCCCGCGCCCCCAGCGGCGCCGCCCAAGCCCACCTGGGACCCGCGCAAGCCGGAGCCGCCCTTCCCGTGGCTGCGCCCGACCATCCGGATACGGCTCACGCTGCTGTACGGCGGCATGTTCCTGATCGCCGGCATCCTGCTGCTGTCGATCATCTATCTGCTGGCGGCCCAGGCGCTGAACGTGGGCAGCGACCTCCCCTTCCGGATCGTGGAGGGGAAGGTCACAAGCGAGATCTGCAACCTCCCGGACCAGGCCTCGCCCAGCACGTTCAACGACGCGATGAACGCCTGTGTGAACGAGCAGCGCCGGCACGCCCTGGACGACCTGCTCAGCCGCTCCCTGCTCGCCCTGCTCGGCCTCGCCGTGATCGCCTTCGCCTTCGGCTACGCGATGGCCGGCCGCGTGCTCTCGCCGCTCGGCCGGATCACCCGGACCGCGCGCGCGGTGGCCGGCTCGGACCTGTCCCGCCGGATCGAGCTGGACGGCCCGGACGACGAGCTCAAGGAGCTGGCCGACACCTTCGACGACATGCTGGAGCGGCTCCAGCGGGCCTTCACCGCCCAGCAGCGGTTCGTCGGCAACGCCTCGCACGAGCTGCGCACCCCGCTGGCGATCAACCGCACGCTGCTGGAAGTGCATCTGTCCGACCCGAACGCGCCGGTGGAGCTCCAGCAGCTCGGCAAGACGCTGCTGGCCACCAACGAGCGCAGCGAGCAGCTGGTGGAGGGCCTGCTGCTGCTCGCCCGCAGCGACAACCAGATCGTCGAGCGCAAGCCGGTGGACCTCGCGGAGGTGGCCTCGCAGGCCCTCGACCAGGTGCACGCCGAGGCCGAGGCCAAGGGCGTGGAGATACGCGGCAAGCGGGAGCCGGCGGTGGTCCAGGGCAACGGCGTCCTGCTGGAGCGGATCGCCCTGAACCTGGTCCAGAACGCGGTCCGGTACAACGTGCCCGAGGGCGGCTGGGTCGAGGTCACCACCGAGACCCAGCACGGCCAGGCGGTGCTGGTGGTCTCCAACACCGGCCCGCTGGTGCCGGCGTACGAGATCGACAACCTCTTCGAGCCGTTCCGGCGGCTGCGCACCGAGCGCACCGGCAGCGACAAGGGCGTGGGCCTCGGCCTGTCCATCGCGCGGTCCGTGGCCCGGGCGCACGGGGGGCATATCGCGGCCCAGCCGCGCGAGGGAGGGGGGCTCGTCATGCGGGTCACCCTGCCGCTCTGAGATCATGGGCCGACACACCCGGGGAATGTTCGCTTTGCGCGGAATTTTCGGGGCACCCGTCCGGGTGTCCCATGTGTGATCGATCACAAAGGCGATTTTCAGGCCATCTACTCTCCGTGATCATTCGGACCGCCGGAAAGCCGGGAAAATCCGGGTTTTCCAGTGGCTTGATCACGGGAAGTACACGGTGAGACGCCTTTGAAGTGCGACATTCGGACCGTGTACGGTCCCGATCGCCATCCAACCCGATCACTCGTGAGGGGTCCGGTTGGGTGTCGATTGAGTAACAGACCTTGATGTGAGGCAAAATCTCCGCCTCGGGTCGGGCACAAGTCCGGCCTCTCACGCGTTACGTGCGCTGGAGACACCGCAGACACCCGGAGGGGGAGAGCGACCATGGCAACCGATTACGACACTCCACGCAAGACCGACGACGACGTCGACTCGGACAGCCTCGAAGAGCTGAAGGCTCGGCGGAACGACAAGTCCGCCTCGGCCGTCGACGTCGACGAGTTCGAGGCCGCCGAGGGCCTCGAGCTGCCCGGCGCCGACCTCTCGAACGAGGAACTGGCGGTCCGTGTGCTGCCGAAGCAGCAGGACGAGTTCACCTGCATGAGCTGCTTCCTGGTGCACCACCGCAGCCAGCTGGCCCGCGAGAAGAACGGTCAGCCGATCTGCCGCGACTGCGACTGAGGCGGGGTCGGCCGTGACTGGCTCGACCCCACCCTGGAAGCGCCGCTTCCCCGGCCGGGGAGCGGACACGGGGCCGTCCGACGGCCCCCATGGCGCGCGTGACGACGAGCGAGGCTCATCCGGCATGGGGCACGTCCCTGCGGGGTCGGCCTCGCTCGAACCGGCCGGCGACCGGGACGGCCTCCCGGTGCCGGCGCAGAGCCCCGCGCCCGTCGCCAGGCGCCGCGCTGCGGCGTTCCGGGACAGGGCCCGGGAGCTGGCCAGGGAAGGGGCTCGCAAGGGCGGAGAGCGCGCCCGCGCGGGTCTCGGATATCTCGCCGACCGGCTCATCGAGATGGCGCCGCGGATCCCCGTGCGGGACCTGGCGACGCTACGCCGGCAGTTCCCCGGCCTCGGGCCCGAAGAACTCGCCGACAAGCTCGTGGCGGGCGCCTCGAAGGCCTCCGCGACCGTCGGAGCGGGCGTGGGAGCCGCCGCGATGCTGCCCGTCCCGCCCGCGATGCCGACGGAGCTGGCCGCCGAGGTCACCGGCGTCGCCGCGATCGAGCTCAAGCTCATCGCCGAACTGCACGAGGTGTACGGCGTACGGCCGCCCGGCACCCTCAAGGAGCGCAGCAGCGCCTATCTGAGGTCATGGTCGGAGGAGCGCGGGATCGACCCGCTGAAGCCGACCACGGTCAACGCCGCGCTCGGCGGTCAGATGAAGCGCGAACTGCGCCAGCAGATCATGAAGCGCATGGTCCGGAATCTGCCGAACCTGATGCCGTTCATGGTGGGCGCGGCGGTCGGCGCGGTCATGAACCGCCGCGACACCCGCAAGCTCGCCGCGCGGATCCGGGCCGACCTGCGCAAGTCGCAGGTGCCGTGGGACGCGCTGGCCGGACTGCCGCCGCTGGAACAGCCGGCCGAGCCGCTGCCGGTGGGGCAGGACCCCAAGGAGTTCGACCCCGGGAAGTTCAGAGAGCCGGGCCGCTGACGGACGGGCCCGCCCTTCAGGAGGCCGCGGCCGTCCTGGCCGCCTCGATGGCCGCCGCCAGCCGCTCCGGCTCCCGCGTCGACAGGTACAGGTACGGCGTCGGGTCCTCCGGATCCGTGACCTCCACCCGCAGCGCCGTCGGGATGTAGGCGCGCAGCAGCAGGAAGGCACGGGTGTCGGCCTTGTACGTCCGCCAGGCCCGGGCCTCCTCCGGCTCCAGGACCTGTGCCTCGCCCAGCGCCGTCACCGGGATCCTCGCCTCGCCGGCGATCAGCGAACCGTTCACCACACGGATGCGCAGCGAGCCGTACGCACTGGCCGCGACCGCCGCCACCGCCGTACCGCCGGCCAGGCCACCCAGCATCGGCAGGATGCCGAAGGGCAGCAGGATCAGGGCCATCGAGAGCCCCACGAGGAAGCTGATCAGCCACCAGGAGCGGGGGGCGGTGAGGCGTTCGTCGTACGAGGTGGCGGAGAGCTGCATGGAACCAAGCTTGGCACGGTGTCCGCGGCGGGCCGACGCGCGGGTAAGGTCTGCGCCTGTGAGTGGTACATCCGCAGCTCTTCAGCCTCCCGCCGACGCCGGGCAACCGGTGCGGCACCCCGACGCGCCCGCACCCGGCGAGCTCCTCGGCGCGCACTACGGCCAGTGTTTCGGCTGCGGCGGCGAGCAGCCGCACGGCCTGCACCTGGAGGCGCGGGCGGGCGAAGGCGTGTCGATCACTGCCGAGTTCACGGTCCGCCCCGAACACCAGGGCGCTCCCGGCCTCGCGCACGGCGGGGTCCTGGCCACGGCGCTGGACGAGACGCTGGGCTCGCTGAACTGGCTGCTGCGCACCATCGCCGTGACCGGCCGGCTGGAGACCGACTTCGTGCGGCCCGTGCCGGTGGGGACCACGCTCCACCTGGAGGCCGAGGTGACCGCGGTGGCCGGGCGGAAGATCTACTCCACCGCCACCGGACGTGTGGGCGGCCCCGACGGGCCGGTCGCCGTGCGCGCCGACGCGCTCTTCATCGAGGTCAAGGTCGAGCACTTCGTCAACCACGGCCGGGAGGAAGAGATCCAGGCCGCCATGAGCGACCCCGACCAGATCCGGCGGGCCCGCGCCTTCGAGGTGAACCCGTGAGCCGTGAACCGCTGAACGTCCTGATCCGGCGCGTCGACCCCGACGTACCGCTGCCGGCGTACGCGCACCCCGGCGACGCGGGGGCGGATCTGCGCACCACCGAGGCATGCGAGCTGGCGCCCGGCGAACGGGCCGTGCTGCCCACGGGGGTGTCGATCGCGCTCCCTGAGGGGTACGCGGCCTTCGTGCACCCGCGTTCGGGGCTCGCCGCCCGGTGCGGTGTAGCCCTCGTGAATGCCCCGGGGACGGTTGATGCCGGGTACCGTGGGGAGATCAAGGTGATCGTGGTGAATCTCGACCCGCGCGAGTCCGTGCGGTTCGAGCGCTTCGACCGGATTGCCCAACTGGTCGTCCAGCAGGTCGAGAGGGTTCGCTTCCAGGAGGTGGCGGAGCTTCCCGACTCCGTGCGGGCCGAGGGGGGCTTCGGTTCCACCGGCGGCCACGCCGCGGTGGACGACGGGAGCGGCACAAGCGGTCAGGCCGCCATGGGCGGCACGACGGGTGGGTATCGATACGCTTCGGTCGTATCCGACCGGGAAGGACAGTGACGTGTTCGGACGTCGCAAGAAGAAGGGTGCCGCCGAGGACGCGGCCGGCGAGGCCGAGCAGGTCGTCGACAGCGTCGAGACCAAGTCGGACGAGGGACCGCGGGAGCGGGTACGGCTGGAGCCGGAACCCCGGCCCGACGGCCCCTGGGACAGCAGTGAGGTCCGGGACCCGGCCGAGGGCCGGGTGGACCTGGGTGGTCTGTTCGTGCCGGGCGTCGACGGCATGGAGCTGCGGGTCGAGGTCGCGGGCGACGCGATCGTCGCGGCGACCGTCGTGCTGCGCGACAGCGCCATCCAGCTGCAGGCCTTCGCGGCTCCCAAGCGTGAGGGCATCTGGGGCGAGGTGCGCGAGGAGATCGCGGCCGGCATCACCCAGCAGGGCGGCATCGTCGACGAGGTCGAGGGTCCGCTGGGCTGGGAGCTGCGCGCCCAGGTGCCGGTGCAGCTGCCGGACGGCACCGGCGGCTTCCAGGTCGTGCGGTTCGTGGGTGTGGACGGTCCCCGCTGGTTCCTGCGCGGTGTGATCTCCGGCCAGGGCGCGGTCCAGCCGCAGGCGGCCGGGCTGCTGGAGCAGATCTTCCGTGACACGGTCGTGGTCCGCGGCGAGGGCCCGATGGCGCCCCGCGACCCGATCGTCCTGAAGCTCCCGAACGACGCGCAGATGGTCCCCGAGGGCGTCCAGCAGGAGGACCAGAGCAGCTCCCGCTTCTCCGGCGGCATGGGGCAGCTCCAGCGGGGCCCGGAGATCACCGAGGTCCGCTGAGGCCGGACGCGAGAGCGCGAGAGGGGCCGTATCCCGCGAGGGTACGGCCCTTTGCCGTGCGCACCGCGGCGCGTGCCCACGCGTCAGGGTTGCGTCAAAGAGTGGGCCGAGGATCGCACCCGGGGCGCTTTGTGGGGATTGTCGGCCGTAAGGTCGACGCTGCGTGGTGGAAGTGACCGGAAGACGATGAGGGCATGGCGCGCGGCAGGCTTCGGATCTATCTCGGTGCGGCACCGGGTGTCGGCAAGACGTACGCGATGCTGGCCGAGGCGCACCGCCGCGTGGAGCGGGGTACGGACTGCGTGGTGGCCTTCGTGGAGTGTCACGGGCGGCCGCGCACCGAGGTGATGCTGCACGGGCTGGAGCAGATCCCGCGGCGGGAGCTGGAGTACCGCGGCGGCGTGTTCGGCGAGATGGACCTGGACGCGGTGCTGGCCCGCCGTCCGCGGGTGGCCCTGGTGGACGAGCTGGCGCACACGAATGTGCCGGGCTCGCGCAACGCCAAGCGGTGGCAGGACGTGGAGGAGCTGCTGGCGGCCGGCATCGACGTGGTCTCCACCGTCAACATCCAGCACCTGGAGTCACTGGGCGACGTCGTCGAGTCGATCACCGGGGTACGGCAGCAGGAGACGGTGCCGGATGAGGTGGTGCGGCGGGCGGACCAGATCGAGCTGGTCGACATGTCGCCCGAGGCGCTGCGCCGGCGGATGGCGCACGGGAACATCTACCAGCCGGACAAGGTCGACGCCGCGCTGTCGAACTACTTCCGCCCGGGCAACCTCACCGCCCTGCGCGAGCTGGCGCTGCTGTGGGTGGCGGACCGGGTCGACGCCTACCTGAAGCAGTACCGCAGCGAGCACCACGTGTCGGCGATCTGGGGCTCCCGGGAGCGGATCGTGGTCGGGCTGACCGGCGGTCCGGAGGGGCGGACCTTGATCCGGCGGGCGGCCCGGCTGGCGGAGAAGGGGGCCGGCGGCGAGGTCCTCGCCGTCTACATAGCGCGCAGCGATGGCCTGACCGCGGCCTCGCCGAAGGAACTGGCGGTGCAGCGAACCCTGGTCGAGGACCTGGGCGGAACGTTCCACCACGTGGTCGGCGACGACATACCGGCGGCGCTGCTGGAGTTCGCGCGCGGCGTGAACGCCACCCAGATCGTGCTGGGCTCGTCGCGGCGCAGGGGCTGGCAGTACGTCTTCGGACCCGGCGTCGGCGCGACGGTCGCCCGGGACTCCGGCCCCGACCTCGACGTGCACATCGTCACCCACGAGGAGGTGGCCAGGGGGCGCGGGCTGCCGGTGCCGCGCGGGGCGCGACTCGGGCGGGCCCGGATCGTCTGGGGCTGGCTGGTCGGGCTGGCCGGTCCGGCGCTGCTGGCGCTGCTGCTGAACGCCGTCCACCTCGGCCTCGCCAACGACATGCTGCTGTTCCTGGCGGTGACGGTGGCGGCGGCGCTGCTCGGCGGGCTCTACCCGGCGCTTGTCTCGGCGGCCTTCGGCTCGTTCCTGCTGAACTACTTCTACACCCCGCCGCTGCACCGGCTGACCATCAGCGACCCGAAGAACATCGTCGCGCTCGTGATCTTCGTCGGCGTCGCGGTGTCCGTGGCCTCGGTGGTCGATCTCGCGGCCCGGCGCACCCACCAGGCGGCCCGGCTGCGCGCCGAGTCCGAGATCCTGTCCTTCCTCGCCGGCAACGTGCTGCGCGGCGAGACCAGCCTGGAGGCGCTGCTGGAACGGGTCCGCGAGACCTTCGGCATGGAGTCCGCCGTGCTCCTCGAGCGCAAGAGCGATGTCGACCCGTGGACCTGCGTCGGCCGGGTCGGCCCCGGCGGACCCGTGGGCCGGCCGGAGGACGCCGATGTGGACATGCCGGTCGGCGACCACATGGCGCTCGCGCTGACCGGCCGGGTGCTGCCCGCCGAGGACCGGCGGGTGCTGGCCGCGTTCGCCGCCCAGGCCGCCGTCGTCCTGGACCGCAGACGGCTCCAGGAGGAGGCCGACCGGGCCCGCGGGCTCGCCGAGGGCAACCGCATCCGCACCGCGCTGCTGGCCGCCGTGAGCCACGATCTGCGGACCCCGCTGGCCGGCATCAAGGCGGCCGTGTCCTCGTTGCGGTCCGACGACGTCGAATGGTCCGAGGAGGACCGCGCGGAGCTGCTGGCGGGCATCGAGGAGGGCGCCGACCGGCTCGACCACCTGGTCGGCAACCTCCTGGACATGTCCCGGCTGCAGACCGGCACGGTCACGCCGATCATCCGCGACACCGACCTCGACGAGGTGGTCCCGATGGCACTGGGCGGCGTCCCCGAGGGCAGCGTGGAGCTGGACATCCCGGAGACGCTGCCCATCGTCGCCGTCGACGCCGGCCTGCTGGAGCGGTCGGTGGCGAACCTGGTCGAGAACGCCGTGAAGTACAGCCCGGACGGTACGCCCGTGCTGGTCTCGGCGAGCGCCATCGCCGACCGCGTCGAGCTGCGGATCGTCGACCGCGGGCCCGGGGTGCCCGACGAGGCCAAGGAGCGGATCTTCGCCCCCTTCCAGCGCCACGGCGACGCCCCGCGCGGTGCCGGGGTCGGGCTCGGCCTCGCGGTCGCCCGCGGCTTCGCCGAGGCCATGGGCGGCACTCTCCACGCCGAGGACACCCCCGGCGGCGGCCTCACCATGGTCCTCGCCCTCCGCGCGGCAGGCACGCGCCCCGGGCCGCCCCCCGCCGCCGAACCCCCCGCAGAACCGGAAAGGCAGGTCTCATGGTGAGCCCAGCAGGGGCGGCACCCCGGACGCCCACGAGGGTGCTCGTGGTCGACGACGAGCCGCAGATCGTGCGCGCGCTCGTGATCAACCTCAAGGCGCGCAAGTACGAGGTCGACGCGGCCCACGACGGGGCCGGCGCCCTGGAACTCGCCGCCGCGCGCCACCCCGACGTGGTCCTGCTCGACCTCGGGCTGCCCGACATGGACGGCGTCGACGTGATCAGGGGGCTGCGCGGCTGGACCCGGGTGCCGGTCATCGTGCTGTCCGCGCGGCACACCTCCGACGAGAAGGTCGAGGCCCTGGACGCGGGCGCCGACGACTACGTCACCAAGCCGTTCGGCATGGACGAGCTGCTGGCCCGGCTGCGCGCCGCCGTCCGCCGGGCCGAGCCCGTCGGGGCCGGCGAGGGCGACGCGGTGGTGGAGACCGAGGCGTTCACCGTCGACCTGGCCGCCAAGAAGGTCAACCGCGACGGGAAGGACGTACGGCTCACCCCCACCGAATGGCATCTGCTGGAGGTGCTGGTGCGCAACAGCGGCCGGCTGGTCGGCCAGAAGCAGTTGCTCCAGGAGGTGTGGGGGCCGTCCTACGGCACGGAGACCAACTATCTGCGGGTGTACATGGCGCAGCTGCGGCGGAAACTGGAGGCGGACCCGTCCCGCCCGAGGCACTTCGTCACCGAGCCCGGGATGGGATACCGGTTCGAGAAGTGAGCGAAGTGACCGGCGGCCGGGGCTCCGAGAAACGAGCAGGGGCTACGACTGTGTCGGTGGGCCCCGGTACGCTGCAAGCATGAGTGCTGTTCCTCGTTCCGAAAAGCCGGTGGGCCGGTTCCGGCGCATGCTCGACCGGCTCTCCTCGTCGCAGGAGGACCTGGAGTCCGAGGAGCTGCGGGAAGACGCCGCCACTGCCGGCTGCACGCGCATAGGTGACTGCCACGACCGGCAGATCGTCACCGTTACTGGTACCTTGCGCACGGTCACCCTGCGCCCGCGCGCGGGAGTCCCGGCCCTGGAGGCCGAACTGTTCGACGGCTCCGCCGCGCTGGACGTGGTGTGGCTCGGCAGGCGGTCCATCACGGGCATTGAACCGGGGCGCAAGCTGATCGCGTCGGGCCGGGTCTCGATGAGCCGGGGCCGACGGGTGCTGTTCAATCCGAAGTACGAACTGAGACCCCTCGGACGGGAGTAGCCGGTGACGTCGCTCGACAAGCCGACCGAAGACGCCCCTAAGGATTCGAGGGCGGTGACGGAGGCCGCGCTCTTCGAGGCGTTCGGCGGTGTGCGGGGCACGGTCGAGACAGTGCTCCCCGGACTGCTCTTCGTCACGATCTACACCATCAACAAGGACCTGCACCTCTCGGCGATCGCCGCGCTGGGTGTGTCCCTGTTGCTGGTGGTGGTGCGCCTGGTCATGCGGGACACCGTCAAGCACGCGTTCAGCGGTGTGTTCGGCGTGGCCTTCGGTGTCGTCTTCGCGATGATGACCGGCAACGCCAAGGACTTCTATCTGCCCGGCATGCTCTACACGCTGGGCCTCGCGCTGGCGTACATCATCACGGCGATGGCCGGTGTGCCGCTGATCGGGCTGATCCTCGGGCCGGTGTTCAAGGAGAACCTCTCCTGGCGCACCCGCAACCCCGGGCGCAAGAAGGCGTACACCAAGGCCAGCTGGGCGTGGGGGCTCATCCTGCTCGCCAAGTGCGCGATCCTCTTCCCGCTGTACTGGTGGGCCGACACCACCCAGCTCGGCTGGGTGCTGGTCACGCTGAAGATCCCGCCCTTCCTGCTGGCCGTGTGGCTGACCTGGGTCTTCCTGGCGAAGGCGCCGCCGCCGATCGATGTCTTCGCCGAGATGGAGGCGGAAGAGGCTGCCGCCAAGGAGCGGGAGGCGGCGGGGAAGTCGGCCTCCGCCGAGTAGGCGCCCGGCGCCGAGCGGTGACCAGCGCCGAGAGAGGGCGCCCGGAGATCTCCGGGCGCCCTCTCTCGGCGTATCGCCTGCGTACTCGGCGGACGGCCTACGGCCTCGTCGTATCGCCTACGGCCGTCAGCCCGCCGCGTCCTCCCGGCGCACCGACAGCAGGTCCTCCAGCTGTTCCTCGCGCGCCTGCGCGGCGACGAAGAGCAGCTCGTCGCCCGCCTCCAGGGAGTCCTCCTGGGTGGGGGTGAGGACGCGGGTGCCGCGGATGATGGTGACCAGCGAGGTGTCCTCGGGCCACTCCACGTCGCCGACCTGGGTGCCGGCCAGGGCCGACTCCTCCGGCAGGGTCAGCTCGACGAGGTTGGCGTCGCCGTGGCTGAAGCGCAGCAGCCGGACCAGGTCGCCGACGCTCACCGCCTCCTCGACCAGGGCCGACATCAGGCGCGGCGTGGAGACGGCGACGTCCACGCCCCAGGCCTCGTTGAAGAGCCACTCGTTCTTGGGGTTGTTCACCCGGGCGACGACGCGCGGAACGCCGTACTCCGTCTTCGCCAGCAGGGAGACGACCAGGTTCACCTTGTCGTCGCCCGTGGCGGCGATGACGACGTTGCAGCGCTGCAGCGCCGCCTCGTCCAGGGACGTGATCTCACAGGCGTCGGCGAGCAGCCACTCCGCCTGTGGCACACGCTCGACCGAGATCGCGGTCGGCGCCTTGTCGATCAGCAGGACCTCGTGGCCGTTCTCCAGCAGCTCGCCCGCGATCGAGCGGCCCACCGCGCCGGCACCGGCAATGGCGACCCTCATCAGTGACCGCCCTCCTTCTCGGGACCCTCGGCGAACGCCGCCTCGACCTTCTCGACCTCGTCCGAGCGCATCATCACGTGCACCAGGTCACCCTCCTGCAACACCGTCTGCGAGGTGGGCAGGATGGCTTCGCCGAGCCGGGTCAGGAACGCCACCCGGACGCCCGTCTCCTCCTGAAGCTTGCTGATCTTGTGACCGACCCAGGCGGTGGAGGCGTGCACCTCGGCCAGCTGGACGCCGCCCGTGGGGTCGCGCCACAGCGGCTCCGAGCCGGACGGCAGCAGCCGGCGCAGCATCTGGTCCGCCGTCCAGCGGACCGTGGCCACGGTCGGGATGCCCAGGCGCTGGTAGACCTCGGCGCGCCGGGGGTCGTAGATGCGGGCCGCGACGTTCTCCACTCCGAACATCTCGCGGGCCACCCGCGCGGCGATGATGTTGGAGTTGTCGCCGCTGGAGACGGCGGCGAAGGCGCCGGCCTCTTCGATGCCCGCCTCGCGCAGGGTGTCCTGGTCGAAGCCGACCCCGGTGACCCGGCGGCCGCCGAACGAGGAGCCCAGGCGTCGGAAGGCGGTGGGGTCCTGGTCGATCACGGCGACCGTGTGCCCCTGTTGCTCCAAGGTCTGGGCGAGAGCGGAACCCACTCTGCCGCAGCCCATGATGACGATGTGCACGACCGTCCTTCCGATGTCAAGAGTTGCTGACCTGGCTTTAACAGGGTCTCAGACCGCCGACCAAGCTACACACGCGCGGTCCGTGGACGGCACCCCCGTGCACGGTTCGCGTCGAGGTCAGCGGCGGCTGATGCTCCAGACGCTCACAATGGTGAGGATTCCGAGGCCGACGAGTGCGGCCGTGGCGCCGATCAGCTCTGCGGCGGTGGGCATGGGTCCTCCGGAAGGGCGGCGACAAGGTGTTTTGTCATATAGGCATGGTGGGCGCCGAGGGTTGTGGCACACGCGGCGAGCCCCCGCCGATTTCACTCGGGGGGCAGATCGAGGGTGGCAGGTGGGCGGCCCCCTGTTCGAAGGCTTACGATCCTCTGTTGTGTCCAAACTGACCGACGTGCCCAAACGGATCCTGATCGGGCGCGCTCTGCGCAGCGACCGGCTGGGTGAAACGCTCCTGCCCAAGCGCATCGCACTCCCCGTCTTCGCCTCCGACCCGCTGTCCTCCGTGGCGTACGCGCCCGGGGAGGTACTGCTGGTCCTGTCCATCGCGGGTGTGTCGGCCTACCACTTCAGCCCGTGGATCGCGCTCGCGGTCGTCGTCCTGATGTTCACCGTCGTCGCGTCCTACCGGCAGAACGTGCACGCCTACCCCAGCGGTGGCGGCGACTACGAGGTGGCGACCACCAACCTCGGCCCCAAGGCCGGCCTCACCGTCGCCAGCGCCCTGCTCGTCGACTACGTCCTCACCGTCGCCGTCTCCATCTCCTCCGGCATCGAGAACCTCGGCTCCGCGATCCCCTTCGTCGTCGAGCACAAGGTGTTCTGCGCGATGGCCGTGATCCTGCTGCTGACGCTGATGAACCTGCGCGGCGTGAAGGAGTCCGGCTCGCTCTTCGCGATTCCGACGTACGTCTTCGTCGCGGGCGTCTTCATCATGATCGCGTGGGGTGCGTTCCGCGGACTGGTGCTGGACGAGACCATGCGGGCGCCGACGGCCGGATACGAGATCAAGCCGGAGCACGAGGGCCTGGCCGGTTTCGCCCTGGTCTTCCTGCTGCTGCGCGCCTTCTCCTCCGGCTGTGCCGCCCTCACCGGCGTCGAGGCGATCTCCAACGGCGTCCCGGCCTTCCGCAAGCCCAAGTCGAAGAACGCGGCGTCCACGCTGGCGCTGATGGGCCTGCTGGCCGTCACCATGTTCTGCGGAATCATCGGCCTGGCCATGATCTCCAAGGTCCGTATGGCCGAGAACCCGGCGCACGACCTGCTCGACAACGGCGTCCCGGTCGGCCCGGACTACGTCCAGCACCCGGTGATCTCCCAGGTCGCCGAGGCCGTCTTCGGCTCCGGCAGCTTCCTGTTCCTCGTGCTGGCCGCGGCCACCGCGCTGGTGCTGTTCCTGGCCGCGAACACCGCCTACAACGGCTTCCCGGTCCTCGGCTCGATCCTCGCGCAGGACCGCTACCTGCCCCGCCAGCTGCACACCCGCGGCGACCGGCTCGCCTTCTCCAACGGCATCGTGCTGCTGGCCGGCGCGGCGGCGCTGCTGGTGTGGATCTACGAGGCCGACTCCACCCGCCTGATCCAGCTGTACATCGTCGGCGTCTTCGTCTCCTTCACGCTCAGCCAGACCGGCATGGTCCGCCACTGGAACCGCCACCTGGCCACCGAGACGGACTCCGCCAAGCGCCGCCACATGATCCGCTCCCGCGCGATCAACGCCTTCGGCGCCTTCTTCACCTTCACGGTGCTGGTCGTCGTCCTCGTCACCAAGTTCAGCCACGGCGCCTGGGTCGCACTGCTCGGCATGGTCATCTTCTACGTGACGATGACCTCGATCCGCCGCCACTACGACCACGTCGCCAAGGAACTCGCCGCCCCCGAGGGCCCCAGCGACGACAGCGTCCGCCCGTCCCGCGTCCACTCGGTGGTCCTGGTCTCCAAGATCCACCGGCCCGCCCTGCGCGCCCTGGCCTACGCCAAGCTGCTGCGCTCGGACACCCTGGAGGCGCTGAGCGTCAACGTGGACCCGGCCGAGACCAAGGCGCTGCGCGACGAGTGGGAGCGGCGCGGGATCGACGTACCGCTGAAGGTGCTGGACTCGCCGTACCGCGAGATCACCCGGCCGGTCATCGAATACGTCAAGAGCCTGCGCCGGGAGTCGCCGCGGGACGCGGTGTCGGTGATCATTCCCGAGTACGTCGTCGGCCACTGGTACGAGCATCTGCTGCACAACCAGAGCGCGCTCCGGCTCAAGGGCCGGCTGCTGTTCACGCCCGGTGTGATGGTGACCTCGGTGCCGTACCAGCTCGCCTCCTCCGAGGTGGCGAAGAAGCGCGCCCGCAAGCGGCAGGAGTGGAACGCGCCGGGTGCGGTGCGGCGTGGCCCCGCCGGTTCCGCCGGGGAGCGGGCGAAGGAGACCGGCGTCCGGGAGTGACAGGGGTGGGGACGACGTAGACTGGTGGGCTGTTGTCCGGCCATGGACAGGCCGCCCAGGCCGCCGTCCCCCTTCCCGATCTGGAGTCACCCCGCCATGCAGGCAGAACCGAAGAACACGCAGGCGGGGTCGCTGGTCGGCGCGGAGTACGAGGTCGAGATCGGGCCCGTCGCGCACGGCGGCCACTGCATCGCCCGGACCGCCGAGGGCCAGGTGCTCTTCGTCCGGCACGCGCTCCCCGGCGAGCGGGTCGTGGCGCGGGTGACCGAGGGCGAGGAGGGCGCGCGCTTCCTGCGGGCCGACGCGGTCGAGATCCTCTCGGCGTCCAAGGACCGTATCGAGGCTCCCTGCCCCTTCGCCGGTCCCGGCCGCTGCGGCGGCTGCGACTGGCAGCACGCCAAGCCGGGCGCCCAGCGCCGGATGAAGGGCGAGGTCGTCGCCGAGCAGCTGCAGCGGCTCGCGGGCCTCACGCCCGAGGAGGCCGGCTGGGACGGCACGGTGATGCCGGCCGAGGGCGACAAGCTGCCCGCCGGCCAGGTGCCGCAGTGGCGGACCCGCGTCCAGTACGCCGTCGACTCCGAAGGCCACGCGGGACTGCGCAAGCACCGCTCGCACGAGGTGGAGCGCATCGACCACTGCATGATCGCCGCCGAGGGCGTCAGCGAGCTGGGCATCGAGAAGCGTGACTGGACCGGCATGGAGTCGGTGGAGGCGATCGCGGCGACCGGCTCCCAGGACCGCCAGGTCATCCTCACCCCGAAGCCGGGCGCCCGCCTGCCGATCGTCGAACTCGACCGCCCGGTCTCCGTGATGCGGGTCGGGGAGAAGGACGGCGGCGTCCACCGCGTCCACGGCCGCCCCTTCGTCCGCGAGCGCGCGGACGGCCGTACGTACCGGGTCGGCAGCGGAGGCTTCTGGCAGGTCCACCCGAAGGCGGCC
Organism: Streptomyces sp. NPDC030838; assembly: GCF_055572035.1. Taxonomy (NCBI): domain Bacteria; kingdom Bacillati; phylum Actinomycetota; class Actinomycetes; order Kitasatosporales; family Streptomycetaceae; genus Streptomyces; species Streptomyces sp. NPDC030838. The sequence continues at coordinate 78,808 of NZ_JBVIED010000012.1, forward strand.
GACACCCTGGTCACCGCCGTCATGCAGGGCCTGCTGCCCCGCAAGGGCGAGATGGCGCTGGACCTGTACTGCGGCGTCGGCCTCTTCGCCGGCGCCCTCGCCGACCGCCTCGGTGAACAGGGCGCGGTCCTCGGCATCGAGTCGGGCAAGCGCGCGGTGGAGGACGCCCGGCACAACCTCGCCGACTTCCCCCGCGTCCGGATCGAACAGGGCAAGGTCGAGTCGGTGCTCCCGCGCACGGGCATCACGGAGGTCGACCTCATCGTCCTCGACCCGCCCCGCGCGGGCGCCGGCCGCAAGACGGTGGCGCATCTGGCGTCGCTGGGGGCGCGGCGGATCGCGTATGTGGCGTGTGATCCGGCGGCGTTGGCGCGGGATATCGCGTACTTCCGGGATGGGGGGTATCGGGTGCGGACTCTGCGGGTGTTCGATCTTTTTCCGATGACGCATCATGTGGAGTGCGTGGCGATTTTGGAGCCCGTTACAAAGGGGCTCTGACCTGGAGTTCTCGCGGGTTTCCCAGGCGTGGCCGGATGTGCTCGACCTGTTTCCCGAAGTGCACGACGTGCACTGTAGTCGTGCTCGCGAACGGCCGTTGACTTGCTGTTCGCGCATGGTGCGATGCGTCCGCTTTCTGCATGCCCGCACGGCGCCAGGCGTCCTGACGCTCAGATGACGCCCGTCCTGATGTGCTGTCAGTTCAGCTCGGCGGGCGGGGCATGCCACTCGGTGGGGGGATGCCGCGGGCGTAGACGGCGAGTCCCTGGTCTGCGAGTTCGTCGATGTCGCGGGCGGGGCGGGCGTTGTCCAGGGCCCGGTGGCTGGCGAGGTTGTCGCCTTCGCGGTCGTGGACGGGCAGGACGGTGCCGACCAGCCGGGGGCCGGGGTGACAGGGCGGAGGGCGGCGGCCATCACGGCACCTGCATCAAGTGCCGGCTGTTGTGTGCGGCGCTTCCGCAGCCCGTAGCGGGTCGTTCCGCTCGGCTTGAACAACAGGCCGACCGCCGTCAGCAGGACCACGATCGCGGCCCCCGCGTCGGCCAGGTGTCCGACCGGCCGCATGTGCACCGGCAGGAGTGCCATGGCGTGCCCTGGCCGCCGCCGTGATCAGCAGCTTGGTGATCACCCAGTAGTGGCGGAACAAGCCCCCCACGCCGCCCCAGCGCCTGCAGCACGCCGGTGACCAGGGTGGCCGCATCCCTGCCTCCGGCGGGTGACGGCAGGTCTCAGGGGCGCCGCGCGACGCTCGCGGGTGGTGAGGAAGCCGGCTGCAGGCGGACGCAACAGTGGCCGGGGCTGGGTGCCAGGCACGCCTGGAGCGTCTGTTCGTCGAGTCCTTCCAGCATGCCGCGGAGCAGGTGGAGATTCATGCCACACACGGTCTCGGGGTGGTCGCGGGCGAGCGCGTGGAAGGGGCAGTTGCCCAGGACGATGGCCCCACCGTCGTAGCGTGGTTCGAACCCGTTGTCTTCCAGCAGCTCGAAGACACCCGCCGGCTTTTGTCCGGCGATCTGTGTGCCCAGCTCTTGGGCCTTTCGGTGCAGGACGGTCCGTACCGGTTCGCCGGTGGCCTCGGATTCCTCCATGGCCTGGGCGAGGAGCCGTCCGGCCAGTTCGTAGTGCCGCTCGGGCAGGCTGACGGTGATCTGCTTGGTGGAGCGCTTGTAGAGCTTGGCGGGCCGGCCGGCTCCCGGACCGGTGCGTCCGCTGCGCCGCTCGTAGACGACGTCGAGCAGTGATTCGTCGGCCAGGCGGTCCAGGTGGAAGGCCGCGGTCTTCCGGGCAAGGCCGAGAGTCTCGGCGGCTTCGTCGCGGCTGACCGGTCCCGGCTGGCGCACGACGTGGTCGTACAGCCTCCTGCGGGTCGGCTCGTCGAGCGCGGCGACGGCGGAGACGTCGGGGTGGGGTGCTTCTTTCGGGCGGTCCACGAACACCATTGTAAAACCCAAAGCCATTGACTAAAGAAGGTTTGCGCGCTTCTATTGTCAGTGAGAGTTGCCGATAGAAGGAGTGGGTGTCATGTCGTCCCCAACCACAACCTCCACACCCGCCGCCCCCCGGCGGGCCGCTCTCGCCGACCCCGGCTACCAGGCGTTCGTCATCCTGCGCACGGGGTTCACCGTGGCGCCGATCCTGTTCGGGCTGGACAAGTTCACGAACCTGCTCGTGGACTGGCCCGTCTACCTCGCGCCGTGGATCAACGACATCGTCCCGGGCAGCGCCCAGGCGGCCATGTACGCGGTCGGCGTCATCGAGATCGTCGCGGGCCTTGTCGTCGCCCTCGCTCCGCGCTTCGGGGGATGGCTGGTGGCCGGATGGCTGGCCGGCATCATCGTCAACCTGCTGACCATCCCCGGGCATTACGACATCGCGCTGCGCGACTTCGGGCTGCTGCTCGGCGCGGTGGCCCTGGCCCGGCTCGCTCAGCGCTACCACGGCAGGCGGCAGCCGCGCTGACAGCTCCCACGCGGGCACAGACGGCAACGAGGTGGGTGAGCGCCGGCGGGGCTCACCCACCTCACGCGTGCCCGACGCCTCGCCCCCGTGGCATACCGGCCGTAGGAGAACCGGCGCGCGGGCGGCACGCCGGGGTGGATGGGAAGGTGGTCTCATGGGAACCACCAGCGGTTCTCCGGCAAAGGCCACTGATCCGATCCCGTCGGCCGGGGACGTGCGCCTTGGTGGCTATGCTCCGCTGCGGGGGTACGCGGTGATCGGTGACGGCCGTACCGCCGCGCTGGTCGCCCGGGACGGGTCGGTGGACTGGCTGGGCCTGCCCGACCTGGACTCGCCGGCGGTGTTCGGCGCCGTGCTGGACGCCGCCCGCGGCGGCCGGTTCACGCTCGCACCGTCCCTGCCCTACCGGACCGAGCGCCGCTACCTGCCCGGCACCAACGTCCTGGAGACGACCTTCGTCACCGGCCGTGGAACGGTCCGGGTCATCGACGCGCTCACCTTGCATGACGACGTGACGCTCACACCGATGCGCGAGCTGCTGCGGCGTATCGACGGGCTGTCCGGATCCGTGCCGCTGCACTGGAGCGTCGAGCCCCGCTTCGCCTACGGCACCGCTCCGACGAGGCTTGCCCGGCGCGTGGGTTTCCCGGTGGCAACAGCCGGAAGGGACGCGCTGGCGGTCTGCGCCTGGGATGCCGGCGAACCCGCATGCCACAACAAGGCGATCAGCGGCAGCTTCGAAATCGGCCAGGGCCGACGCGCGCTGATCGCGATGCCGTTCGCCCATCAGGAGCCTCTCGTCCTGCCGGCCCGCTCCGAATGCGAGGGCCGCCTGGACGCCACGTGTGCGGCCTGGCGGAGCTGGGCGCACGACCGCCCGTACACCGGGCGGTGGCATCAGGCGGTGATGCGCAGCCTGCTGGCGCTGAAGCTGCTGGTCTACGCCCCTTCCGGTGCGGTCGCGGCGGCGGTGACGACCTCGCTGCCGGAGGAGATCGGCGGAGAACGCAACTGGGACTACCGCTTTTCCTGGGTGCGCGACTCCGCCTTCACTCTGGGCGTGTTCCTGCGGCTGGGCTGCCCGGCGGAGGCACAGGCCTACTTCTGGTGGCTGATGCACGCCTCCCAGCTCACCCACCCCGAGCTGAAGGTGCTGTACCGGCTGGACGGCGGGCACCGTGCCCCGGAGAAGACCCTGCCCTGGGACGGCTACCGCGGCTCGGGGCCGGTCCGCGTCGGCAACGCCGCCGTGGGCCAGGTTCAGCTGGACACCTATGGCGAGCTGATGCAGACGGCCTGGCAGTATGCGCTGGCGACCGGTCATCTCGACGCCGACGTTGCCCGCCGTCTCGCCGAGCTGGCCGACCTCGTCTGCACGGCCTGGCAGCAACCGGACGCGGGCATCTGGGAGGTCCGCAGCCCGCCCCGGCACTTCACCCAGTCCAAAATGATGTGTTGGGTGGCACTCGACCGCGCCGCCGACCTCGCCGAACGCGGCCTGATCCCCGACCGGCACCTCGAGCGCTGGCACGCCGCACGCGACGAGATCACAGAGTTCATCGAGTCCCGCTGCTTCTCACCCGGCCGCAACAGCTACGTACGCGCCGCCGACGCCGAGGACCTGGACGCCGCTGTCCTGCTGGGCCACCTCTACGGATACGGCGGCAGTGAACACCGGATGCGCGCCACGATCAGCACGCTGGACCGCCGCTTGCGGCACGGCCCCTACGTGGACCGGTACTCGGGGGAAGACGGCCTCGCCGGCGGCGAAGGAGCCTTCCTCGCCTGCTCCTTCTGGCTCGCCGAATCCCTCGGCCGCACCGGCCGCCTGCCGCAGGCCATCGAGTTGATGGACGAGCTGGTCGGCCTGGCCAACGACGTCGGCCTCTACAGCGAGGAGATCGCCCCCGCCACCGGCGACTTCCTGGGAAACCTGCCCCAGGGCCTCAGCCACCTGGCACTGATCAGCGCCGCCTGCGCCATCACCGCCGCGAGCAAGGACGCAGCACGGTGAACGCGTGGGGAACCGCCGCAGGGGCCTTCGTCGGCACCCTCGCACTGACAACCGCGCTGCGCGCCGCCAGCGAGCTGAGACTGACCCGCATGGATCTGCCGTTCCTCCTGGGCACAGCGGTGACCGCCAACCGCGCCCGCGCCAAGGCCATCGGCTACCTGATGCACTTCCTCAACGGGCAGATCTTCGCGTTCGTCTACTTCGCCGTCTTCACCTCCATCGGCGAGGCGGGCTGGTGGCTGGGTGCCCTGTTCGGGCTCGCCCACGGCCTGTTCGCCGGTACCGCACTGGTCAACCTCCTGCTGCCGCTCGTCCACCCACGCATGGGCAGCCCCCTGACCAGCGCCCCACACGTGGCGCTGCTGGAACCGCCCGGCTTCCTCATGCGCAATTACGGGCCCGGCACGCCGGTGGTCACCGTCCTCGCCCACATCGGCTACGGAGCGATCATCGGCGGATTCACGGATTCCGCAGCTTGATGCGGGAGGGGCCGGGGGGAGCAGGGTGCGTCCCCGGGACCGGGTCCCGTCGCAGCATGGCGGGCGTATCGTCCGATGTGCGGGGCGACCGCTGCGGTGCGGGGAGCCAGTTGGCGAGGCGCCAGGGGCAGATCATCGGCGGCGTCCGCTCGATCCTCTACTACGACGCCCAGGCCGACGCGGGTCTGACCCGGGGCTGGGTGATGATGGCCGTCGGCCTCGTGGCGGCCGCGCTGTTCGGCTTCGGCGTGACGGGCTGGTACGACCGCAGGGGGCTACACCGCATCCCCGGCGAGACGAAGCCCGGGAAGACCGCCGCCCTGGCGTAGCGGACCCGTGACCCACCCGAACGGGGCTGCGGTGCGCAGTGGCCCCGGTGTGCGTCGCCCTGCTGGACGGCAGGCGCGCACACCATCAGGGCTCGGCGACGGTACCTTTCCCGGCCTACCGCGGAAACCGATCGGTTTATATTTCGCCGGAATCGAGTTAACCTCACACTATGAGCACCGAAGTGAAGGCAAGTCCCCGAGAGCGACTCCTGGAGGCGGCGGCCACACTCACCTACCGAGACGGCGTCGGCATCGGCATCGAGGCGCTGTGCAAGGCGGCGGGGGTGTCGAAGCGGTCCATGTATCAGCTGTTCGAGAGCAAGGACGAACTGCTGGCGGCGAGCCTGGAGCAACGCGCTTCCGCCTTCGTGGCGACACTGCTGCCCGCGGCGGACGATGGCCGCTCACCCCGCGAGCGGATCCTCCACGTCTTCGAACAGGTGGAACTGCAGGCGGGTGCGCCCGAGTTCCGGGGCTGTCAGTACCTGGCCGTCCAGATCGAACTCAAGGACCAGAGCCACCCCGCGAGCCGGGTGGCCCACCGCGTCAAGGGAAACCTGACGGCCTTCTTCCGGGGTGAGGCCGAACAGGGCGGAGCGAGCGATCCCGACCTGCTGGCCCGACAGCTCAGCCTGGTCTTCGACGGCGCCAGCGCCCGCGCGGGGATCGGAGCCGACACCCTCACCGGGCTCATCGCCCCCACGGTGGCCACTCTGCTCGATGCGGCAGGCGTGCGCTGACGCACCACCTTTTCGGGCAGGCCCGGCGGCCGATGCGCTCTCAGGGCTGACGCCTGTCTCCGGCAGTCGGAGCAGGTCCGACGGATCACGGCTGTGCTTCCCGGCAGTCGGGGAGGAAGCCCGATGGCCGTAAGGGTGTCGATGAGCATGCCGTGCGCGAGGAAGGCCGTGGCCTCCTCGGCATGTGCGCCCAGCGGCAGGCGCACGGTTTCCCAAAGGCTCATCCAGCCGGCGCGGACGAGCTCGCCGATCTGGTCATCGCCCTGCGCCTCGGCGGCTGCCACGAGGGCGTATCCCTGCATCCGCATCAACAGCTTTTCCGGGTGCGCGGAGACCAGTCGCGCGTAGGCGTTCACCATGGCGTGGAGCGCCTGCTCGCCGCCCTCCACCCCTTCGGCTGCGCGCTCGAAAGCCGGCCGGGGGTCTTCCATGCTCCGCGTCAAGGCTGCGATGAATGCGAACTCGGCGATGGCCGCGCGGATGACGCTCTGATGTCTCTCCTGTGCGCTGATCCTGCCCATGCCGCCATTCCCGCCGGGTGCCGGTCGGGGTGCTCCCCGGACTTGCAGTCGGAAACCGATCGGTTTACGGTAGTAGAAACCGATCGGTTTCTCAGTGAGTCCGGGAGTCCATGATGAGCACACATCGGCCGGTGGCACTCGTGACGGGTGCATCATCCGGCATCGGGAAGGCAGCCGCGCTCGCGCTGGTCGAAGCGGGGTTCGACGTGGTCGGCACAAGCCGTGACACCTCCCGCGTCACCCCGCTCGACGGCGTGACCTTCCTCGACCTCGACGTGACCAGTGACGCGTCGGCCACCGCCGTGGTCCAGCGTGTGGTCGACCGGTTCGGGCGGATCGATGTCCTGGTCAACAATGCCGGCGTGGGCTTGATGGGGGCGGCCGAGGAGAACTCGGTCGCGCAGGCCCAGGACGTCTTCGACGTCAACGTCTTCGGCGTGATGCGCATGGTGCAGGCGGTCCTGCCGCACATGCGCGCCCGTGGACGCGGACGCATCATCAACCTCTCTTCCGTGGTCGGCTTCCTCCCTTCGCCTTACATGGCCGTCTACGCCGCGTCCAAGCACGCGATCGAGGGGTACTCCGAGTCCCTGGACCATGAGATCCGCGGGCACGGCGTCCGCGCGCTTCTCGTCGAACCCGCCTACACCAGCACCGGGTTCGAGGCCAGCAGCCCGCGACCCGACACGCCCCTGCAGGTCTACGCGGACCAGCGGCGCACCTTTGACCGCATGATGCAAACAGCGATCAAGGACGGCGACGACCCCGCCGTCGTCGCCAGGGTGATCGTCGCGGCGGCGACCGACCCGAAGCCGAAGCTGCGCTACACCGCCGGCCCCCTGGCCGGACGTGCCAGCGCACTGCGCCGCCTCGCGCCTGCCGGGGTCTTCGACAAGCAGATCCGCAAGCTCAACCGGCTGGCCGGCTGATCCTGCCCGCACCCGGCACAGGGGCGGCACATGGCGGAGATCCGCATCGACTTCGACGTTCCGGCGCAGATGCGTGACGGCACGGGGCTGCCGCGCGGACGTCTACCGGCCCAGCGGCAGCGTGGCGGCGGCGCGGCGCGGCGTTCCCCCTCCGGGGGGAGTGGGTGGGCCGCTGCCCTGCCCGGCTCCAACGGCTCCGTCGGCATGATCGGCGGCAGCTACTTCGGCAACACCCGGTGGATGGCGGCGCTCTCGAAGCCGCCGGAGCTGAAGGCGATCACACCGATGATCACATGGTCGGATCCGGACGACGGACTGTGGACGCGCGGCGGCGCGATCGAACTCGGCATCATCGCTCCCTGGTCCCTCAGGCACGGCGCCGACACCTAACGCGCCGTCACTGCACCGACCGCGACGGGCTCGTGAGCAGCATCACCGGGCTCGTGCAGGAACTCGACGGCCTCGCGACCGCCGGTTACGGGGAGTTGCCCGCCGGAATGTTCCCCGCGTTCGCCCGGCACGACCTGCCCGAGCTCGGCCACGAGCGTTCCCGGCGGGAGCCCGACCGGGCGCGGTCCTGCCGCGTCGCGGGGTGTCACGACGAGGCAGACCTGCCCACCTTCCAGGTCGGCGGCTGGTACGACATCTTCGGCCAGGGCACGCTCGACAACTTCACCGCCATGCGCGGGGCCGGCCGGTCCGCCACGCTGATCGTGTGGACCCTGAGCCCACACCAACTGGCAGCACGTGGTCGGTGACGTCCACTTCGGGTTCGGCGCGAACTCCGATTTCATGGGCATGCGGGGACGCCTGCACGACCTGCAGTTCGACTGGTTCCGGCGCACGATCGGCGACGGTCAGGCTCTGGAGCCGGACACGGGCAAGGTGCTGCTGTTCGTCATGGGGATCAACCAGTGGCGATAGTCACCCGAGGCGGTGGGCCAACCGCCGAACCGATCCCTGCAGCGGTGACCCAGTGCCCCGAGTCCCCGTCGGTGCCGAGGCCGTCACGGCCGCCCGAGTGGCTGCCGCCCCTGACTTCCCCCTGCTGCCGGAAGCTGGTCGCCCCTGATCGCCGACCCGGGTGGGCCCGTAAAGCCGCTGGCCGAGCCGTAGGGCAGCCACCCCTCATTCGCCGCCGGACTCCGGACCAGGTCATCGCTCCCCGTCACTGCTGACGAGAAACACAACCATGACCCGGCTTGCGCGAGGAAACCGATCGGTTTACGGTGAGTGAAACCGATCGGTTTCCAAGCTCTTGGAGGTAGTCGTGACAGCAATCGAAGGCGCCACCGTTCTCGTCACCGGAGGCGGCCGGGGTATCGGCAAGATGCTCGTCGAGGAGCTCTACGGACGCGGAGCCGGCAAGGTCTACGCCACGGCCCGTGACCCGCGCACGGTGACCCACCCCCGTGCCGTTCCGCTGGCTCTTGAGGTCACCGACCCCGCATCTGTGACGGCCGCCGCCGAGCAGGCCCAGGACGTCACCATCCTGATCAACAACGCCGGCGCCTCGGTCCGCGCCTCATATCTCGACTCCTCGATGGAGGACGTCCGCCGGGACATGGAGACCAACTTCTACGGGCCCCTGCTGGTCACCCGGGCCTTCGTTCCGGTCATCGAGCGCAACGGCGGGGGCCACATCCTCAACGTCCACTCCGCTCTGTCCTGGCTGGCCGACGGCACGCCATACGGCGCCTCCAAGGCCGCCCTGTGGTCGCAGACCAACTCCCTGCGCCTGGAGCTGCAGCCGCGCGGCATCGCGGTGACCGGGCTCCACGTGGCCTACGTGGACACCGACATGACGTCGGGCATCGACGCACCCAAGGCCGACCCCCGCGACGTCGCCGTAGCCGCACTCGACGGCATCGAAGCGGGGGCGCACGAGGTGCTGGCCGACGACACCACCCGCTGGGTCAAGTCGCAGCTGTCCGCCGATCTGGAAGCCCTGTACCCGCAGTTGAACAACTAGTACGCACGCACCGATTCCAAGGTAATTCTCATGGAAAGTTCGCTCACCCACCGCTTCGTCGACGTGAACGGGGTCAGACTGCACATCGCCGAGCAGGGGCAGGGACCGCTGGTCCTGCTACTGCACGGCTGGCCGGAGAGCTGGTACTCCTGGCGTCACCAGTTCGGGGCGCTGGCAGCGGCCGGGTACCGGGTCGTCGCCCCGGACCAGCGCGGCTACGCCCGCAGTGAGCAGCCGCCGGACGTCTCCTCGTACACCCTGCTCCACCTCGTCGGCGACGTGATCGCCCTGATCGAGGAACTCGGCGAGGAACAGGCGGTCGTCGTGGGTCACGACTGGGGCGCACCCGTCGCCTGGACCGCCGCGATGCTGCGCCCCGACAAGGTCCGTGCGGTGGCAGGGCTCAGTATTCCGCCGATCCTGCCCGGCGGGATGGTCCCGCCCTCCATCACCCGCACCCAGTACGGCGACGGCTTCTACCAGGTCTACTTCCAGCAGCCGGGAGTCGCTGACGCCGAGTTCGCCAAGGACGTCCCGGAATCCTTCCGCCGCCTCCTGGTCGGTGCCTCGGGCGACAACCCGCTCGGCAAAGAGCCCCGCCCGCTGGTCATACCCGACGGCCTGGGCCTGCTGGACACCATGCCGCAGTCGCCCGACCTCCCGGCCTGGCTGACCGAGGAGGACATCCAGGCGTACGCCGAGGACTTCGCCCTCCACGGCGAGCAGGCGTTCACCGGAGCCTTCAACTGGTACCGGAACATCGAACGCAACAACGAACTGCTCGCGGCCTTCCGGGGGCGCGGGATCGACGTCCCCGCGCTGTACGTGGTGGGAGACCGCGACATGGTCACCTCGCTGCGCGGCCCGGACGGGGGCCCCTCGCTGAGCGACATGCTCCGCGGCCAGGGCGGGTCGGGCAACCCGCTGACCGCCGTCGTGCCTCAACTTCACGACGTAGTGGTGCTCTCGGGCTGTGGGCACTGGACGCAGCAGGAGCGTCCGGCGGAGACCAACGCCGCACTCCTGGACTTCCTCGCCCACATCGACGGCCTCACGCCCCGATGACACTGCGCAGAATCCGCCTGGCCGGCACGGTTCGGCGGGAGGAGGGCCCAAGGCCCGCGTGGAGGCGGCCATTGAGCCAGGCCGCCTCGCCGCCATCGACCGCTTCCGGCGGACATGGTCACGTCCGCGAGTGCGACCGAGACCCTGGCCTGCCACCTGGCCGAGCAACGGCATAGACGCCCCAGGCGACCGGAGCGGCGCATAACGATCCCCGGCCACATCCCGTGGCTTTCCGTACAGCTGACTCACCGCAACCAGAAAGAGGAATCATCGATGTCAGAGCGCAATCCCATCCTGATCACCGGAGCAGCCGGCCATATCGGCGGTGTGAGCCGAACGATCGTCGACATGCTGCTTGACCAAGGGCACCCGGTGCGCGCGTTCGTGCGGCAGGACGACGACCGCGCGCAGGCACTCCGCCAGGCCGGCGCCGAGGTCTTCGTCGGAGACCTGCTCAACATCGCCGACGTGACCGCCTCGCTGAAGGGCGTCCGGCGCATCTACTTCAGCATGAGCCTGTCGCCGTACTACACCGACGCCGTAAGCCTGATGGCCGCGGCGGCGCGGGCCCAGGGCGACATCGAGGTCTTCGTCAACATGTCCGAGTTCGAGCAGTCGTTCATGACGTTCGAGAAGGTGACCGGACCGGAGGAAGAGCGGCGTGCGTGGCTCGGCGGACTCGTCGCGGACTGGTCGCCGCAGCAGCGGGCCCACTGGATCGCCGAACGGGTGCTGGAGTGGTCCGGCCTCCCGACCGTCAACATCCGGGCGGCCATGTTCGTCGAGAACCCCCTGATGACCTGGCTGGCGCTGGAGCCACTGAGCAAGGGTGAACTGCGCCTTCCCTTCGGCGACCACCGGCTCGCGCCCATCGCGGGCTACGACGTGGGGGAGGCGTGCGCGAAGATCCTGGCCGACCCCGCGCCGCACATCTCGAAGTCCTACGAGCTCAACGGTCCGGAAGTGAAGGACATGCACGGGTTCGCGGAGGACTTCGCGGCCGTGCTGGGGCGCCGGGTCACCTACGTTCCCGAAGAGGTCGAAGCCTGGAACGAGACCTACGTGGACCCTGCCCTGGCCGAGTTTCCGCACACCGCGGAGCACATGAAGACCCTGACCCGGCTGATGGGCGGCGGCGGATACCGCGGTGTCAGCGACCAGCTCCAAACCCTGCTCGGGCGGCCGCCGAAGACCGTGCGGTGGGCGCTGGAGAACCATCCCCGCATCCAGAAGCTGGTGACTGGCTGAGTCGCGGAGCGGTCGAACTGCGGTCATGAGCGAGGAGACGAGCGGTGATGTCGCCGGGATCCATGGAGGAACAACCGGCACACTGGCAGTTGGAACGCGTCGACTTGGGAGAAGTACCCTACGCCGCGGCGCAGGCGGACATGGCCCGCTGGGTTGAGGAGCGCAAACAGGGACTCGCCGCCAACCGGCTCTTCCTGCTCACGCACCCGGCGGTGATCACCTACACCGCCCGGACGCCGAACGACCAACTGCCCGACGCTGACTCAGCCATAGCCCTGGTGCAGACAGACCGCGGCGGACATGCCACCTACCACGGTCCCGGCCAGCTGATCGGCTACCTCGTGCTCAACGTGCGCGAGCTCGGTCCCCGTGGCCTGGTCCGCCGCGTGGAGCAGGCGCTGATCGACGCGCTGGACACCCTCGGTTTCCCAGCGGTCCGCCGCGAGACGCGGCCGGGGTCGGAGAGCCTGGTGGGCGTGTGGACCCCCGATCACCGCAAACTCGCCTCGATCGGCATGCGCATCAGCGGAAGCGTCTCCAGTCACGGCTTCGCCCTCAACATCGACCCCGACCTGAGCGTCTACACCACTTTCACCGCATGTGCCCTGCCCGGCGTCCGGATGACTTCGCTGACCGAACTCGCCGCCGAACGCGGCCTGCCGGCCCCCACCCACACAGAGGTGCGCGACGCGGTCGCACGAGCGGTCACGACGCACCTGACACCACGCTAGAAAACAGGAAAGGATGCCCGATGGCCAGCAAGAACAAGCTCGCCGACCATCCCACAGTCGTCAAAGTTCGTCAGCGGCAAGATCGCGCCGTCACCCGTCCCGCCGAGCCGCTGGATGCGTCCTGGCTGCGGCAGCTGTGTCTCGACGCGGGTGCGGACGATGTTGGTTTCGTGGAGATCGACCGGCCGGAAATCGCCGACCAGCGAGCGGACCTGGAAGCCGCGCTGCCGGGTGTCCGAGTGCTGATCAGCTTCGTGACCCGGATGAACCGGGAGAACATCCGCACCCCGGCGCGCTCGGTGGCCAACCTGGAATTCCATCACACCGGCTACCACTCCAACGAGGTCGGCCGGCAAGTGGTCGGCAAGCTGGAAGCGATGGGCGTGCGCGCCATCAACCCCGCGATGGGCTTTCCGATGGAGATGGACAAGTTCCCCAGGAAGACGTGGGTCGTCGGGCACAAGCCGGTCGCCGTGGCGGCCGGACTCGGCAAGATGGGCATCCACCGCAACGTCATCCACCCCAAATTCGGCAACTTCATCCTGCTGGGCACCATCCTCATCGACGCCGAGGTCAGCGACCTCTCCCAGCCCATCGAGTACAACCCCTGCCTGGAATGCAAGCTGTGCGTGACAGCCTGCCCGACCGGGGCGATCGCGTCCGACGGTCACTTCAACTTCTCCGCCTGCTACACGCACAACTACCGAGAGTTCATGGGTGGCTTCGGCGACTGGGCCGAACAGGTCGCTGAAAGCCGCAACGCCCACGACTACCGGTCGCGAGTGAGCGACAGCGAGAGTGCGTCGATGTGGCAGAGCCTGTCCTTCGGCGCCAACTACAAAGCGGCCTACTGCATGTCGGTGTGCCCGGCCGGCGAGGACGTCATCGGCCCCTGGCTGGAAAACCGCAAGTCACACCTGACCCAGGTCGTGCGCCCACTGGTGGACAAGGAAGAGACCGTCTACGTCGTCCCGGGTTCCGACGCCGAGCAACACGTGGCCAAACAGTTCCCGAACAAGCGGACGAAGCACGTGGCGATGAGCCTGCGAGCGAACAGCATCGACGGTCTGATGGAAGGCCTGCCGCTGATCTTTCAGCGCGAACAGGCCAAGGACATGTCCGCCACCTACCACTTCACCTTCACCGGCGACGAGTCCAGGCAGATCACCGTGACCATCCGCGACCGCGAACTCGATATCGCCGACGGACATCATGGTGAGCCGGATCTCAAGATCACCGCCGACACGGCCACCTGGCTGCGCTTCCTCACCAAACCGACGCTGCTGGCGTGGGCACTGGTCCGTCGCCAGATCAAGTTGCAGGGCTCTCCTCGACTGCTGCGCGACTTCGGCCGTTGCTTCCCGTCCTGATCGGTCAGGAAAGAACGCGGACCACCGAATCATCACCCGTAAAAAATGAAAGGCCGATCATGAGCACTCTCGGCACCGAGGTCGAACTCGACCTCGTATTGGAACGCAAGGAATCGATAGCCGAAGGTGTTGTGCTGCTGACGCTGCGCGACCCGGAAGGCCGTCCGCTGCCGGAATGGCAGCCGGGGGCCCACATCGATCTGATACTGCGAGCCGACCTCGTCAGGCAGTATTCACTGTGCGGAGACCCAGCGGATCGATCCCGGCTTCAGGTCGCGGTGCTGCGTGAACCGGAAAGCCGGGGCGGGTCGAGCCACGTGCACGACGTACTCAAGGAAGGCGAGTCCGTACGCATCCGCGGGCCACGCAACCACTTTCCGCTCGTGAAGGCCAAAAACTATCTGTTCATCGCAGGCGGAATCGGGATCACCCCCATCCTGCCCATGGTGGCAGCCGTCAACGCGACCCGCGCCGACTGGCGCCTCGTCTACGGGGGCCGCACCCGAGCTTCGATGGCGTTCGGTGAGACGTTGCAGCGGGCCTACGGAGAGCGGGTGAGCCTGCGGCCACAGGATGAATACGGGCTGCTGGACCTGCCTTCGCTCCTCGGCAAGCCGCAACGGAAGACAGCCGTCTACGCCTGCGGTCCGGAACCGCTGCTCGCGGCGGTCGAGGCCGGCTGCGAGAAGTGGCCGAGCGGATCTCTGCACCTGGAGCGCTTCGCCCCGAAGAGAGACGTCACCGCCGGGCCGCAGAGCAGCTTCGAGGTCGAGCTGGCCCAGTCCGGCAGGACGCTGCTGGTCTCTGAGGACATGTCCATTCTTGAGGCCGTCGAAGCTGCCGGTGTGCCGGTGATGACCTCCTGCGAGGAGGGAATCTGCGGAACCTGCGAGACGAAGGTGTTGTCCGGGGAGATCGACCACCGCGACTCGGTCCTGAACGACCAGGAGCGCGCCGCAGGCGACACCATGATGATCTGCGTCTCCCGAGCCAAGGGCGACCGCCTGGTCCTCGACCTCTGAAACTCCTTGTCGCCCGATCATGATGCTTGTTTGACGTTCCGAGGACCTGAGTGCCCGCCAGAAGAGCTGGCAAACGCGGTCTGAACTGGGATTTCTTCGTCACGTGCCTCATGTGACACTTTTCGATGACGCATCATGTGGAGTGCGTGACGAGTCTGGAGCCGGTGGCGAAGGGTGCCTGAGCTGATCAGTACCTCCCGCACAGCGGGGGAACATCAGGTCGCTTTCACCGACTTCCACCCGCTCGGTGGTTGGCTGCGAGTGGATGCCGCACCCTCGCGCGGAGTTTGACGAGCCTGGCCGAGCCGCGCGGCGCCCGTGTCGCGGAGGCGCACACCCGCAGCGACCAGCGCGAGGGTTGAACGGACTGGATTCAGAGGAGGTGACGAAGCTGCGAGCCCTCGTTACCGATCTCGCCGCACGTGAGGCAGATACCCCGCACCACCACACGTTGCGCCTCATGGCCCTGATCCCGTACGGCCTCACGCACAACCCGGCGGATCTCAAAGCGGCCATCGATGAACTGGAGCAGGTGCGCGACGGCATGCGGATCGGCCAGGACCCCGGTTCGCGGGCGAAGCTCTGTGGGAGCTCGCGAAGGCATACCGAGCTCGCTGGCACCACAGCCACGACGCGACCCATTTGACACCCGCGGTTCATGCGCGTTGTCCTCGGATTCGGGCCCTGGCGAGGACAGCTGAACCGGTCGGCTGCCGGTCGCTTCCGGGTCGGCTTCCGTCCGATCCCTGTGATCCGGCCTCCTGGGGCCCGGAGGATCGGGCACCCTGTGAACACCGGGACGAGCGGAGCGGGGGCGCGATGGACCATGGCAGCGGCGGGACACGGAGGCTGCGGGCCTGGGCGCGGGACGCCGCCAAGCGGCCGATCTGCTGATCCCCTTCCACCGGGTGCCGCCGCGGGTACCGCGCGGGGTTGTCGTTGACCAGGCCTTCTTCGACCGGACTCTGGATGAACTGACGGAACTGGAACGGCTGTTGGGCTCGGATGGGCAGCGGCGCACCGCCGTGGTGGCCCGGCTGGGGGTCCTGCTCGCCCTGCGGCACATGAACGGCGGCCCGGCAGAGGACCGGGGCCGGGCGCTCGTGCACCTGCGCCGCGTCCGCGAGGCGGAGCCGCAGGCCCCCACATGGGAGCGGCAGTGTGTGGCGCTGTGCCTGCTGCTTCTGATGGCGCCGCCACCACAACTCGGCGGTGGTATCGGCCTGGCACCTGACTTCCCGGCCGCCCTGAGCTGGTACCTGACACAGATCGGCCGCGACGAAATGGCCGAACTGCCCGCGCTCCTCTGCGACGTCCAGGACTTACCGATGCCGCCCCAACTGCACGTGAAGCTACAGAAGTTGGCTTCGATGATGCCTCTGCTCGAGGAACTGCTGCGGACGGGCGGCGTCAGCGACACGATGCAGCAGCGCCTGAAAGACGTCATGCCTGAGGACTTCCCCTACAAAGCCCAACTCGGCGAGCTGGCCCACTCCATGGGACTGTGGAACGCTCCTGGGATGCCCTCGTCGCCACCGCACGGGGCAGCCGGTCGCGACGACGACCCGCCCCGAGAGCCGGCAGCCGGTGGTTCCGTCCGTCAGGTCTCCAGCGAGGTCGACGCCGAGATCTCCGCCGCGCTGCTCGCGGCAGCGGCAGCGATCGGGACGGGAGATCCGGCGCTGCTTGACACAGCCGTGCGCCAGATGGCCGAGGTCACGGACCGGCTTCCGCCGGGGCACCCGATGACCCTCACCATGAAGGCCATGCGTGCCGTCCTGCTGCACGGCGCGGGCAGCATGATCGGCAGCGGCCAGGACGATGACTTCGCGCACCGCGTGACCGAGGAGATGAAGGCCGGTCTGGGGCTGGAGGAGGCAGCGCCCGCCTCGGGCACGGACGCCGACGCCCTCAACGCGATTCGTCTCCTCTCAGTGTTCTCCCGGATCTCGCGCGCCGAACGAGCCGAGGATCTGGGCAGATTGGACGAGGTCCTGGACGAACTGCGGGGCCTCCATGCGACCGTGCCGAGGGAACAGGCCTCTTGGATTCTCGTTCCCCTGGCCCTGAGCCTGGCGTATCAGGCCCGTGGCTCGCTGCTGGAGGACGAGTCGGAGATCCTGCGCGGGCTCGCGCACCTGGAGGAGTGCACACGGTCGGCGCCGCCGCCGTGGGACGAGATGTTGGGCGAGCTGACCAGGCAGGCGAAGCTCCTGCGCGGGCACTACGAGAGCGATCCCGCCCTGGTCGAGGAGAGCCTGCACGGGGCGGGCCGAGTGACTCCTGCCCTGCCCATGCAGCGCCAGCTCGAAGAGCTGCGTACGGCGCTCGCCCTGATGGAGCGGTACCAGCACACCGATGACCCTGCCGACCTGAACCGTGCCATCGCGAGCCTGGAGCGGATACGTGAACGCGCCCGGCAGGGCCAGGAAACGGCCTTCGCGGCGGACGCGCTGTGGCACCTCGTCACGGCGTACTGGCTGCGGTGGTTCCGGACGCAGAACCCGGAGGAAGTGCACGCCGCCACGAACGCGGGGCTGGACGCCTTGCACGCCGTCTCGGCGGACGTACTCCTGCAGGTCGGCTCCGAACATGGCCTGCAGACGGCCCGGTCCGCGGCCAACCGAGCACTCATGACCACCCGCACGGCGATCGGCTGCGGCCGTCTGGAGGCGGCGGTCACGGCCCTGGAGCTGGGCCGGGCGCTGGTGCTCCACGCCGCCTCGGCCTCCGCAGGAGTGCCCGAGCTGCTTGCGGCGCGCGGGCACCGGGAACTCGCCGACGCCTGGCGGAAGGCGGCATCCGCGACGCACGCGGAGGGCGGCCGGCTCCTTCCCAGCAGCCTGCGCCGCCAGGCCCTGGAAGCGCTCGGCTACCGGCAGCACGACAGCCGGATGACGCTGTTCGCCACCCCGAGCACGACCGAACTGCGGGCGGGGGTCGCGGCGGGCGACGCCGACGTACTGGTCTACCTGCTGCCCGGGCAGGGAGAGGCCCACGGGATGGCGATCGCCCTGGGACCGGACATGGAGCCGGAGGTGCTCGACCTGCCGTCGCTGCTCGCCACGCCGAGCGGACCGCTCGCGGAGTACCTGAACGCCGCGGTGGCCCGCTCCCGGGTGGGCGGCGAGGTTGGCGAGCGCAGGTGGGAGAGGGCTCTTGGCCGCCTGTGCGACTGGGCCTGGTACGCGGTCATGGGACCGCTGACCGAGCAGCTCGAAGACCGCCTCGCCGCTTACGCCGGGCGGACCACGGCGCGGACCACCGCCCGGCGCGGCCCCCTCCGCCTCGTGCTGGTGCCCTGCGGGAACCTCGGCGTCGTGCCGTGGCACGCCGCGCGCCATCGTGAGCGGGGCGACTACCGCTACGCCTGCCAGGACCTGGTGGTCACCTACGCGGCGTCGGGCAGCCAGTTCCTCGCGGCGGTGGGCCGCGATCGGCTCCGGGTGGATGCGGCACCGGTGCTCGTGGCCGATCCGCGGATGGACCTCACGCACGCCGAACGCGAGGTCAGCGCACTGCACCGTGCGTTCTACCCGGGGGCGCGGCTCTACGGGGAGTTCTACGAGGCGCCGGTTCCGCCCCAGGCGCCGGGAACGCCGGACGAGGTGCTGGCCGTACTGGGTCAGGCGTCGTTGCTTCATGTGGCGTCGCACGGGTCCGCCGGACCACGGCCGACCGTGTCGGCCCTCAGCCTGGCGTTCCCCGGCGACAGTGAGGCGTGGCCGGCCGAGCGAGGCGGCCCGGGCGCGGTGCCGGACCTGGGCATGCTGACCGTGACCCGGCTGCTGGATGTCACGGACGACAGCGCCGCCGCCGGAGCCGCCCCCTCCGCTCGCCGTCGCGCCGGGCCGCTGGTCGTGCTGAGCGCCTGCGAGACGGACCTGAGTACCCGTGATCACGACGAGGCGTTGACGCTGACCACGGCGTTCGTGGCACGCGGTGCGCGGAACGTGGTGGGATCGCGATGGAGGACGATCGACAGCGCCTCGGCACTGATGATGGCGGTGTTCCACCATTTCGTGGCGGTCGAGGGCCAGGCCCCGGCGAACGCCCTGCGGTCGGCGCAGTTGTGGATGCTCGATCCACAACGCGAGGTTCCCGGCAGTGTCGGCGGCGCGCTGGCGCGTGAGGCCCAACTGCCGGGCCTGGACCGTCTGTCGGTGTGGGCCGCCTTCATTCATCAGGGACATCCGGGGCAACCTGGGCTGCACGCCACCGCTGTGGCCATGGAGGGGGCCACGTGAATCCCGCCGCTGCGTTCGGTCTGCCTGCCCCTGATCGGTTCCGGGCGGGGCGGCCTCTCGTACCAGCAGAGCCTCCACGCCCTCTGGGCGCCCGTCGAGGCGGAACTGGCCCGTGGAGCCGACTGGGACCTCCACCTGATCGCGCGCCGGGCCGCATGGGGTCCGCCAGCCCGAACGCGCGGCACCCAACAAGCAGTCACAGCCGAGACGAGAGGGCACACTGACGATGAAGGAAAGCAACCGGGGGCATCTGCTCCCCATCTACGTCCTCGCCGACGAGTCGGGTTCGATGTACGGGCACATCGATGATCTCAACGATGGGCTGAAGTCCCTGCACCAGGCACTGCTGGGAGAGCCGATGGCCGCGGCCAAGGTGCGCTTCTCGGTACTCGGATTCTCCGACGATGTCATCGAGCGGGTGCACCAGGTGGACCTGCGCAGCGCGAACGAGTTCCCGAAACTGCACACCCGCGGATCGACGAGTTACGCCGCGGCGTTCCAGGACCTCGCCGACCGTATCCCGGCCGACGTCAAGGACCTCAAGAGCCAGGGCTACCAGGTGCACAGGCCTGCGGTGTTCTTCCTCAGCGACGGAGTCCCGAACGGCGGGGAGAACTGGCAGGAAACGCTGCGCCGGCTCACCGACCGTTCGGTGACACCCGCCGCACCGAACATCATCGCCTGCGGCATAGGTGACGCGGACGCGGAGACCATCAACAAGGTCGCCACGCGACCGGAGTTCGCCTTCGTCGCCGACAAGGGGGTCGATGTCGGCGCGGCCATCGCGAAGTTCTGCGCCGCCCTCACCAAGAGCGTGATCGCCTCGGGCCGCTCACTCGATTCGTCAAACCCACACCTGCAGGTCGACAAGCCGGAGGGTTTCACCGTAGCGATCGACGTGATCTGACATGGCGCCGCCTTTCAACCGCCGCCGGGAGGAGACGCCGAGTGAACCCGCCCGGTACGTGCCACCGCCACCAGGACCACCGCCGATGCCACCATGGCCGCCGGAGACATCGGAGGACCAGCGGTTCGGCGAGGCGTCACGGGGTGCGCCCCGTGACCTGCCCGACGGCATGGCCGGTGACGCGCCGTGGGACGTGCGGCCGGACGTGGCCGGATACGGTTCCGCCCCAGCGCCGCTCCAGCACCCGGGCAGTATCCCGTACCCGCCGAACGCCCCCGCGGACCAGTGGGGTCCTGTCGTCGTGGACAGAGCCGTCATGGCCTTTGACCCGGTGCCGCCCACGGGGATGTCCTACCGCCCCGACACCGTCTGCGACGGCTGGTCGACGGCGGCACTGGACGTACGGCTGGCGTCCGTACGCGGCTACGAGCACCGGCACGACGGCACGCCGCGTGAGGACGACGCGGCGATCGCGTGGGACCAGGGCACCGGCACCGTGGCGTTCGCCGTCGCCGACGGCGTGTCCGAGGCCCACCAGCCGCACATCGGTGCGCAGTTGGCGTGCCGCAGTGCGGTCGACGAGATGCTGTCGCAGGTGAGGAACGGGGGCGGCTTCGTCGGCGACTGGCACAAGCTGCTGTCCACCGTGCACTGGCAACTGCGCGAGCAGGCGCGCCGTCTTCTGCACCGGCAAGACGAGGCAGGGGTGCAGGAGACGGCCGAGCTGCTGGGTACGACCCTGGTCGCCGGCACAGCCACACCCACCGAACGAGGGGTGGAGGTCTCCGTGGTCTGGGTGGGCGACTCCGGCGTGTGGCAGCTCAGGAACGACCGCTTCCACGCGATGGGCGGCGGCAAGAAGACGGGGCCGGATGGGCTCCTGTCGTCCGCGGTGGACCCGCTGCCCCTCGTCCCGGCGGTCGTCCGCCCCCTTTCCTCCGTCCTCGAACCGGGCACTGTCCTGCTCATCGGCACCGACGGTTTCGGCGACCCGCTAGGTGACGGTGAGGGAGCCGTGGGGCACCTGTTCCGCTCTGAGCTCCGACGCCCCGTAACGCCGTTGAGGTTTGCGCACCTGCTGGACTTCTCCCGGGAGACGTTCGGGGACGACCGCACCCTGATCGCGCTGTGGCCGCGTGAGACGGCACCGGGAGCCCCCCGGTGAAGGTCCCGTGGGTCCGGCCCGACCAACTGGGGCAGTACCAGGCGCACCGCCTCGGCGACGGCGGGCAGGGCATCGTCTACGGGGTGCCCTGGGCACCGGCCAAGCTGAGCGGACAGCTGGCCTACAAGGAGTACCGGCCACAGGTGCGCCCGGACCCCGTCGCGCTGCAGGCGCTCGCCGCCTCGCTCTTCACGCTTGACCCGGCCGACCAGTCCTTTCTGTCCGAGCGGCTGGCCTGGCCGATCGCGATCGTCTACAGGGGCAGTGCGCCCTCGCAACTGCCGCTCTCGGCGCACTCCGGCACCACCGTGGCCGGATTCCTCATGCGGCGCGTGGGGAGCGAGTTCGAGTTGAACAGCGCTGCGATCGGCGGTGTCAAACAGCAGGGCCTGGAGTTTCTGCTCAATCCGGAAGCGTTCCTGCAGACCATCGGGCTGACGCTCGACGACCGCACCAGGCTGGACCTGCTCACCGATCTCGCCTCGACGCTCAGCCGGCTGCACAAGGGGGGCGTCGTGGTGGGCGACCTCTCGCCGAAGAACGTCCTGTTCACCCTGGACGGTGCGCCCCGCGTCCTGCTGATCGACTGCGATTCGATGCGGTATCGCACCCAGGATGTACTGCCCCAGGTCGAGACCATCGGCTGGAGTGTGCCGGAGTCGGCGAAGGCCACGCCGGCCTCCGACACGTACAAGTTCGGACTGATCGCCGCAAGACTCTTCAACCAGGACCAGGTCAGTACGGATCTGGGGCCGCTGCGTGGTGTCGCGCCCGAATTGGCGGATCTTGCGCAGCGGAGCACACAGAGCGACCCGGCCCGGCGACCGGCGCTGGCGGAGTGGCTCCATCCACTGGAGCAGGCGCGCAACCGGACGCAGCCGGGCAAGCGCACCAAGGTCAACGCCCCGAGGCCGTCGACGCCGCGCCCCCCACGGCCCGCAGCGCCGCGCCCCGCACGGCCCGCTGCACCCGCTTCCCCCGGGGCCGGAACAGGCCCGGCAGGAAACACGGGTGGTAAGTCGCCGGGCAAGGCCGCCGCAGGTGTCGCCGCCGCCATCGCGGCAGTGATGCTGGTGTTCGCGCTCGCGGACGGCCGCAGCACGTCGGGCGACGACTCCGACTCCTCCGCGATCCCCACTGTTTCCGCCGATCCGTACGTGCCCGACGATCCAACGTATGGCGACTCCGCCGTCGATCCCGTCGATCCAGACGATCCGGACGACACGGTGACCGAAGACCCGTCGACGGAGGAACCCGACCCCGATCCGCTGACCGACGATCCCGCCCCCGAAACGACGGAAGCCCCGGCCCCGTCACCTGAGCCGGCTCCACGGCCGAACTATCACGGCGCCATAGCCGTGGCGAGCAACGGCGCCTACGGCCGAGCTTGGGACTACAAATCCGCCAGTGCTGCCCAGCAAGCCGCACTGAACAGCTGCCCAGGCAGCTGCAAGGTCCTCGTGTCGTTCACCAACAGCTGTGGCGCTGTGGCCTACAACCCCAGCGCCCATCGCTACTGGGGTGGTCACGGCGCCAGTCAGGCCGAAGCCAAGAACAACGCGATAAGCAATGCAGGCGGCGGGGATTGGATCACCGTGGTATGCACCACGCGGTATACCTCCTGAGCAGTCAGCTGACGCCATCCTGGAAGTCGCTGGTCAGGTCGGCTGGTTGCGGGCCAGATAACTGGGTCAGGACGGCACCTGAGCGAGCATCGTCCTGCTCGGTTGGCGAACTGGACACCCAGGCAGCGAGCCGGAATATGGGCCCTGACCTGCCGTTTTCCCAGGTTTCTCAGGGCTCGTGCTGCGCCAGGCCGATGGGACAGGCCCGACCTCCGCCTTCCTCGGTCCTTCCCGACCTCGCTGCAACCCATCACCTGCACGCGCCCCCTGGAGCCGTGGCGTGCAACGGATCAGCAGGCCGACCTGACCCGCACCTGGCACTTCGGCCGCCAGGCCGAAGCCATGGGAGGACCCGCTACTGGCCGACGGCCTTGGCGCCGCACTCACCGTCGGCTTGTGTCACCTTCGGTCCAGCCGCATCGGTGCCATTGCCCAGCCACCGTGGTGTTGCTCATCTGCCAGTCTCCACCACGATGTACGTCTGATAAGGGGTCGGAGTGTAGTACGGCGATCTGTCCGACCGGGGCACGATCCTCTCGCCGAGTTCGGCGACGTGGCGGTGTTCTGGGGTCGGACGGTCCTGGCTGCCCGGCTTCGGCTTCATCCTTCCAGCAGATCGCTGACGTATTCGCAGAGCTGAGGGGGAAGGTCGTCGAGGGCGATCTCGCGCAGCGGGGAAATGTCGTCAAGGCGGAGATGTCCGGTGGACAGGGCCTGCCGCCTTTCAAGTTCACCTAGACCTGGCCCCGGCCGCCCGCAGGTGCGGCGGCCGGTGACGAGCAGCCGGAGGCTGCCCTACTCGTCCTTACGCCGGCTACCGGCCCACAGGGCCATAGCCATCAGAGCGCTCTGCAAGAGAGTCGGTTTCTCGGCTTCCTGCCACTTCGCGAGCTGTTGCCACACCTCCGCCGAGTAGCCGGGAAGAGCGGCGGATGCACCAGGGTCCGGAAGCCGCTGGAAGTCCTCTGTGGTGAGGGGCATCGGAGCGCTGCTGCGCAGGATAGTGAGCTGTGACTCACCCTTGGTTGGGCTCAACAGCAGGCGTGTCTCCCAGGCACATCCCACTCGTCCGATCCCCGATTGCCTGCCAAGTAGGGCCAGGCCGGTGAGGAGCCAGCGCACCGTTGCTGTGCACCAAACGTGGTCGCCGATCCGGTAGGCGCTTACATCGCTGACGAGGTCCACCTGGGCGTGGGGCGTCGTGATCCAGGGGCCGACACCGCCCATAAGGGGGCGTTTGCTGTCGTCCGAGTCGGGCCAGAGCGCTCCCAGAAAGGTGGGGGCGTCGAACGCGTGCACGCTCTCCACGTCGGCACCCCACTTGGCTCCCGCCTCCCGGGCGATGATCAATGCCGCCTCGGGGGTGCCCACCTGCTCCTGCACCAAGGCATCGTCCACCTCGGTAGGCTGAGTGAACTCGGCGACAACGGGGTCAAGGGATGCGTAGTGCTTGAAACGATCCCCCAGCTCCTGGATGTCCAGCCACAGTCTCGCCCGCCCCTTGTATGAGGAGCCGTCACCGAAGTCGTTCGTGTTCTTGCTGACGAAGTACACCGTCTCGTCTGGGTGCTCGCGCGCGTACTCGACGGCGGTCAGCCATATCGCGGCATCACGCGAGCCGGTCTTCACCGGCTTGTTCACCCCCTTCATCTCCAGCTGCTTGCATGGCGGGATGACGTTGGCCTCCCGGTAGGCGGCCTCTTGCAGTACCGACGCGCTCGGAGGCAACACCTCCAGGATGGCGGCGAACGCATCCCGCCAGTATTGCCGCACCTTCTCGGTTTGGAGAGGCTGCATACGGGCGTTGGTCTCCCAGGGCGTGATCATGCGCAACGCCTTGTGCGCGTCGAAGGCAGCGTCGTACTTCTCCTGGTACTTCAGCGCCCGTTGCGCGGCCAGCTCCTCCATGACTGTCCACGGGACGGCGACGCCTTGCACCCCCGTCGCCCGGATGGTCTTGAGGAGGTCGACGCTCGCGTTGTCAGGGGAGACACCCCACAACATGTTCGTGTCCAGGATGATCAAACTAGGTGGCTCCGTCCCCGAGCGGCGTGCAACAGGCGGGACAAGCCTCCCAGGCCCGGAGCGGCCTCGTCAGCGAATTTCAATCACACTGCCGTTTCGGCGGCGGGCCTCTCGTACACACTGGGCGCACCGACGCGACTCCACCGACGTGAGGCTCTGTACCGGGAGACCTCATTCGGGACCCAAAAGCACCTCTGACCTGCTGCTTTTCTCATTTCCCGGGTTCCGGGCGGGTCGCGCCGACATGTTTCCGTGGCTACACGACGTAGAACTTTCCGCGAACCGGTGAGCGCGGGTGACCTGCAGCTTCGTGGGGTGGCGTGGGTGATGACAGACGCGTGGTCACGAGACAGGGGAGCAGGGGCGGCAGCGCTGTGACCGTTGTGTGTTGCCGGATGAAGGCTGTGGCCTCGTCGAGTGCCTGGCGGCCCTCGGGCATGGGGCTGCGGGCGAGAGGTGCATCATCGCCGGGTAGTGCCGGAGTTGCGGGGCACGAGGCGGAGTGCATCGGAGTCCAGGATATCGCGGTGCCGCTGAAGACGATCATCGGCGACAAGCCGGTGTGGTCGCCGAACAGCGGGCTGACCTTAGGGGCACCGATCGGGACGTCCCGGGCCCAGAGGGTGCCGGCGCGGGGCAGGAAGTCGATCGTGAGGACCGGGTCGCGTCTTTCCTGAGTCGGCTGGTAATCACTGGTCCGTCGAGGGGGCCGCGCCCGCCTCGACGGCGCGGATGGCTCCCCGGACTACGATCCGCCGTCTGCCCTCGTGGCGGGGGCACTGCTCGGCGTGATTGTCGACTGGCTCAACAATGACCTCCCTCGCAGCCCTGAGGCACTCGGTGCCCTGGTCTGGCCGCAGTGGGGCGAGCCGCCCGTGGTCCGGGCCGGCTGAGGGAGTTTCTGGTCCCCGTGGGGCCACAGATGTGATGTCCAGCCGTGCCCTTCGGGGCCGCCGTTGCGGCTCGGTGCAGGGCCAGTTCGGGCGGGCCGGGGATGACGGTGTAGAGCCACACCGGCTGTACCAGAGCCATGTACTCCGCAGCCGGCTTGGCCTGCGGCACGTGCGGTACGGCCCCGGTCCTCCATACCTAGGAATGCGATGCTCCGCGTTCCGGTGCGAACTACTCGCCTTTGTTGATTCATTGGTTCGCGTAGTCGTCGACCAGTGTGGTGATGAGCGTGCGCAGGGCGTCGGCCCGGTGCCGGTCATCGTGCTGGGCGCGCAGGGCTTCGTCGGCGGCGCGGAGCCGGGCAAGGGCGGTCGGTTCGCCGTCCACCAGGTCGTCGATCACCGGGGTGGTGATCAGGTCCAGGCACTCGGTGAGCAGGCGGTGGGTGGCGGGGGAGGGCGGTGTGGGGTCGGGGGTGTTGAACCCGGTGGTCAGGTAGCGGGCCGGGTCGGTCAGGCTCCAGCCGACGACGGTGCCGTGCTGGACGAGGAGTGCCACGTCGGGGGCGATGCCGATGCGGGCTTCCAGGGGCTCGTCGAGGACGTCGAGGTCGCGCAGACACGTCAGTACGGCGTCCCCGGGAGCGCGGCACAGCACCGTGCACATCTCCTGCCGGAAGTCGCGGACCTCATCCGCACGGAGCCCGCCGGGACGCGCGGAGGGTGTGAGAGGGAGGCGGGCACGGTCCTCGGCGGAGGCGGACTCTTCCGGCATCCGGAACTGCGCCCCGACCAGTTGCCTGCTGGCCGGGTCGAAGCGGAGGACGTCGGGCGCATCCCAGAGCCGGTCCTGGCTGCCGAATGTCTGCGCCAGAAACCGCTCACGTTGTCCCGCGTCCGTGTAGGGCCCGATGTCCAGCGAGGTGCCTACGAGGCGGGGCGTGACGGGCAGCGGGTCGTCCGTCACCGTGGCGTGCCAGTCGCCGTCGAACGTCAGTCTCATGGTCGGTGTCCATCGCCACTGCCTGGTTCCAGAGTTGATGCCCGGAGGTCAGTACGCCGTGATGGCCTGGGCTGTCCGGGAGCCAGCCCATGGTCGCCTGGCTCGCCCCGCCACGTCGGAGAGCGGCGGCTCTATTGCATGTGGCCTTCCTCGGCCACCTCTTCGGCCTCCTCCAGCGCGTCGGCCGCCGCCTGGCGCAGCTCTCCCTCGAGCGTCGAAACGGACTTGCGCAGGAAGGCGACCACCTCGTCGGAGGAGTCGGCCAGCTGGGGGATCAGATAGCAGACCTCGCGAAAATACTCGTCATCCGTCCCGTCGGCGTGGCTCAGCAACTGAGGGAGCGCTGCCAGGATCTCGCTCCTGCAGTAGCTCGTGACGTCGACGGACCCGTCCTCCAGCCCGGCGCGCACACCGGCATTCCTGGCGTTCAGAATGGACTCGAGGAGACTCACGGATTGCGGCGTCAGCGGCGTGCCCGCTCTGGCCCGCGTCGTGAGGGCGTCGACGCAGGGGGCGGCGGCGCTGTACAGGTGTCCTTGATTGGCGACCTCGCAGTAGAGCAGCCGGCCTGCACGGGTTCGCTCGTCGGGGTCCTGCCCGACAAGGCGTTCGAGGTGTGTTTGAATCTCGGCCGCCGGAATGCTCAGCGTCTCCAGGGAGTCCCAGTCCCACGTCCGCGAGAAAATCATTGCAGGTCACTCTCCCATGTCGTGCCAGGTGCGAACTGCTCGCGCAGAGTACGGCCTTCACATCGCACGCACACTGCTTCCGGCACCCGTTTCAAAGGTCTGAGGGGCACGCTGTAAATGATATCTTCCGGCCTTGCCCCCTTACGGACGAGTTCGTCCCGAACCAGATCCTCCGCACAGAAGTCACCGGCTCCGGTCTTCTTCAGGCCGACCGCGACTTCTCCGGTGCGCACGTCGACGCCCGCCGAACCCATGGCGTACTCCCTGATCTTGCTTCGGGACATCGTCTCGTGCATCTCGTCGAGCTTGTCGGAGAGCGCCTGGTTGGCTCTCTGCGACGCCTCCTCGTAGGTGAGCCGCCGAGGGTATGGAGAGAGCCCGAGCGGGTCGCCGGCACTGTACGGATTGTCGACGTACGTCACCGGGTTCGGTGCCGGGTCGATCCCCAGGGGGTCCGGGGCCGTGTACCGCCCGGTCTCCGGGTCGTAGTGGCGGAACAGGTTGTAGTGGAGCCCGGTTTCCGGGTCGTAGTACTGACCGGGGAAGCGCAGCGGGGTGTAGGCCGTACTGGACCGTGCCCAGGCGGTGGTGCCCCAGAGCGTGGTGCGGGTACGCCAGACGATCTCACCGGTCTCGTCGACCAGTTCGGTGGGGGCGCCGATCAGGTCGGTGGCGATGGCGAAGAAGCGCCGGTCGATCTCCTCCTGGCGGACGTCTGGGGAGAGGATGCGTTCCGTCTGGGCAAGGGGTATGAGGCCGCGGTGGTCCCAGGTGAGGGCCACCGGGTTCGGCAGGTCCTCGGCGACGGTGGTCTGTTCGCAGAGTGTCATACCGTCCCAGCTGAAACGGATCTCCTCGACCACGGATTCGCCGTCGTCCGCCAGCCGCTGCTTGGCGGTGCGGCGGCCCAGCGGGTCGTAGAGGTAGCGCCACCGGGAGCCGTCAGGGGTGACCACCGCGGTGAGACGGTCCTCGGCGTCCCATTCGTAGCGCCAGGTGTCGGGCTTGCGGGAGAGCCGGGTCTTCTGGCGGAGGACGACACGGCCGAGGGCGTCGTGTTCGAAGCGGACGTTTCCGGCCCGGGCGATGGTGGTGCCGGTGTAGGTACGGGGACCGGTGGCCTCGTGGCCGGGGTGGGAGGAGGGCCAGGACGCTTCGGTCTGGTTGCCGGAGGCGTCGTAGGCGTATTGCTCGGTCCAGCCTTGCGCGTGGACGGCGGTGACCCTGCCGACGGGGTCGAGTTCGAAGGTGCGGGTGCCCGACAACCGGTCGTGGACCGCGGTGAGATGGCCGTCGGCGCGGTAGGCATAGGTACGGCTGTTGAGGGTGCGGGAGCCGGCGACGAGGTGCTGGGCGGAGAGCCTGCCGGCCTCGTCCCAGGCGGAGGACAGGGTGAGGACACCACCGAAGACGCGTTCCAGTTCCCGCCCGGCCTCGTCGTGCGTGAAGCGGATTTCGTGATCGCCGGACATCACCTGAGTCGGGCGACCAGCGGCGTCGTAGGCGTAGGTGGTGACCACGCCGGTGGGCGTCGTACGGCGGACCCGGCGGCCGGCGGCGTCGTAGGCCTGGTCGAGGGCGCGGCCGTCGACGAGTTCGGTCTTGAGCAGACCGCGCCGGTCGTAGCGGCGGACCAGTTCGCTGTCCGGGCCCGACGCCTGGACCAGGCGCCCTGCCCGGTCGTAGGCGTAGGAGGTGACGCGGCCTTCGGCGTCCTTGCGGACCATTCGTCCGGCCTCGTCGTAGCTGTACGCGATGGTGCCGCCGAGGTGGCCGGTCCGGGTGACGAGCTGTCCGGCGGCGTCCAGACGGTAGGAGACGGTCCGGTCGTCGAAGTCCGTCTCGGAGACGAGCCGCCCGGCCGCGTCGTACTCATAGGTCCAGGTCAGCCCCTGTGGCGCGGTCACGCGGGTGAGCCGCAGACCGGCGTCGTGCTCGAACTCGTAGCGGGCGCCGTCCGGCCTGGTGCGGGCGGACAGGAGATCGAAGTGGGTGTACTCGAACCGGGAGACACCGCCGGCCGGATCGGTGTGGGTGAGGCAGTTGCCCTCGCCGTCGTACGTCCACGACTCGCTGGATCCGTCCGGTCCGGTCCGGTGGGCGAGTTGGCCGTCGGGAGTCCATGAGAGACGAGTGACGGCGCCGGCCGGGTCGGTAACGCGTACCTCCCGGCCGAGGGCATCGCGTTCGATGCGGGTGACGCCGCCGTCGGGGTCGGCGACCTCCACGGGGCGCCCGGCGGCGTCGCACCGCACGGTCGTGGTGGCGCCCAGTGGATCGGTGACGGAAACCAGGCGGCCGGCGTCGTCATAGGCGAGCCTGGTGGTGTTTCCAGCCGGGTCGGTGACAGCGATCCGGTTGCCCCGGTCGTCGAACTCTTGGAGCCAGCGAGCGCCGTCCGGGCCGCGGAGTTCGGTCGGCAACCCCAAGGCCCCTCGGACAGCACGCAGTTCGCCACCGTCCGGTCGGGTGACGACGACCGGCCGGCCGTCCTCGTCGTAGGAGTGGGCGGTGGTACGGCCGAGAGGGTCGGTGCGGGTGAGGACGTTGCCGTGGGTGTCGTAGGTGTAGCGGGTGGTGTGGCCGAGTGGGTCGGTCGTGGCGAGAATCCGGCAGCGGTGGTCGATGAGGTGGCGGGTGGTGTGGCCGTCGGCGGTGGTCAGGGTGGTGGTGCGGTGGCCGGTCTCGGGGTCGGGTTCGGTGTAGGTGAGGGTGATCTGGATGTGTCCGGCCTCGCCGCCCTCGGCGACGACGCGGTCCCGGTCGTCGTAGACGTAGTCGTAGCGGCTTCCGTTGGAGTCGATCCAGGCGGTGACGCGGCGGCGGTCGTCGTAGACGAAGGTGGTGGTGGCGCCGGAGGGTTTGGTGACGGTGGTGAGGTTGCCGTCCTGGTAGCCGTAGCGCATCAGGGACAGGTCCGTGCCCGCCTCGCCCGCGCCGGTCAGGGAGAGTGCGGTGATCCGGCCGTCGGCGGTGGTCAGTTTCACGTGGTGGCCGGCCGAGTGGACCAGGGCCAGGGGCAGGCCGTCCTCGGTGCGGTCGACGGTGATCGTGTGGCCGTTGCGTTCGGTGACGGACGTCAGCCAGGCGGTGCCGTCGCCGCCGGGTTCGCCGCCGGGCGGGGCGGTGAAGTGGCGGGTCAGGCCGGTGTCGGGGTCGGTGATGGTGTAGTCGCCGTCCGCGTCGCGGGCCAGGAGGGTGTGCGCGGTGCCGGACTCGGGACGGGTGGGGGCGCCGGGGACGGGGTGGGGGTAGGGGATGAGGAGGCCGTCGGCGGTGACGTGGACGACGCCGACCGGGTCGATCTCCAGGCGCTCGTCGACGGTGGACGTCCAGGAGGGGCCGAGGAAGCGGCCGGCCGTGCAGCCGGACTCGGTGCGGCGGGTGAAGACCAGGGGGAGGATGCCGGGGATCGTCAGATCGGTCTGGGGCAGGAACATCCGGCCGGAGGCGAGGTCGACGGGGTCGGTGCCGTCGGTGGTGCGCTCGCCGTCCGGGCGGTTGTGGGTGCCGTCGGGGGCGTCGTCGATCAGCTTGCGCGCGCGTGCGGCGTCGGCGGCGTCCGCGGCGATCCGCACGCCCTTGACCGCGGCACCGCCTCCTCCGGTGGCCGCGGCCAGTGCGGCATCCGGCAGCAGACGGCCGAAGCCCTCGTAAGGGTCCTTCATGAAGTCGCTGACCATCTGCTTGCCGGTGCCGACCGGGTCGTTGGCGGCGACCACCAGTCCGGCGGCGAGGCTGTTGAGGTTGGTGGCGTACTCGGCGGGGTGGGTGAGGTTGTACGGGTCCAAGGGGTTGATGCCTCGGACGAAGTTCACCAGGCCCGCGGTGCCCTTGATGAGGCCGCCGCCGACGTGGTCGCCCATGATCTGCAGTTCCTGCAGACCGTCGCTCGCCTGCTGCGCGTACGACGGCTTCTCGGGAGCCAGGTCGCGCGCGGCGCGGACCGCGCTGCGGGCGGTCTCCGCGGCCGTGTTCCGCTGCTTGCGGGCGTCGGCGAGGATGTCCTGCGCCTCCTGCATCAGCTTCTTGCCGGGGTCGTCGAACGTCGAGGCGGGGCGCGGCGGGAGCGTGGCGGGGTCGCGCTGGTCGGCGGGCTGGGCGTTGTAGCGGTCGACGGCCTTGTTGTAGTCGTCGACCTTCTTGCGGTGCGCGTCGGCGGCGTCCTCGGACGCCTTCACGCCCTCCTTCCACTTGTCGATCGCCGTCTGCGCCTGCCCCTGCGCCCACGTCACGGTTCCGGCGAACGCCTCCAGAGCGGCGGCCGCCTTCTCGCACGCGTCCGCACCGGTGAACCACTTCGGCGGCTGGGTGCTCACCGCCTTGCGCAGCGCCTCGGCCGCCTCGCCCTTCAACCGCGAGGAGTCCAGCCCCTTGAGACCGCCGCCGGCGTCATCGAACGCCTTCTGGAAACCGCGCAGCTTCTGGGCGGTGGAACGCAGCTTGTCCGGGCTGCCGTAGATCAGCTTGGTCTTGTCCTCGGTCTGCCCGAGGTCCATCTCGTCGACCTCGGCGCCCATCCGGTTGGCGACCGAACGGGACTGCTCACGCACCCAGTCCGCGCCGGACTCCCAGCCGACATCGTCCAGCCGGTCGGCGGTCCACTTCCCGGCGTCCTCGACCCGGTTGCCGACCCACTCGACACCGTCCTCGACCGCGTTCTCCACCGAGTCGGGCGTGATGTCACTGATGAAGTCGCCGATACCCATGATCAGTTGCCCCCGTTGTCACCCTGCTGCTGCGCTTGCCTGGCCCGTTCCTCCGGCGACGGGCCGAAGGTGTCGTCCAGCGCCTGGTTCCACTGGTCGTCGGATATGCCGAGCGCGTCGTTGAGCATCTGCGACTGCCGGCCGCCCTGCCCCTCGGTCAGAACCGTGCGGCCGGTGTCCTTCCAGGTCTGTGCCATCTCCTGACCGGCCCGGTCGAACGACTCGGCGCTCCAGTCCGGATCGAGGGCGTCGGGTGTGAAGACATCGCCCCAGTTCTGCCGGGTGATCTCGTCCTCCGAGGCGTGCGGGTTGCCGCCCATCACGGCGTTCACGCCCACCTTCAGCGCGCCCTCGACGTACTGGTCGTGCTCCCACTGGGTGCCCGCCGCCAGTCCCAGCCGGTTGGCGATCTCGCTGGCGTCGCTCACCAGGGCCCGTACGCCCCACTCCCAGCGCTCGCAGAAGTCCTCGAAATCGACCGACAGGCCGTGGTGCCCGGCCTCCATCCCCGTCATCGACAGCTCGGAAAAGCCCTTGCCCATCACCGAACCGGTCGCGCCGCCCAGGTCGCCCAGCCCGTCGATGGTGGCGCCCACACCGCGCGTGAACTTCGCGACCGACGCCTGGTCGAAGTTCAGGTCGTTCCCGTCAGCCACGGTCGCCTCCCTCTCGCGCCGTCCCGGCGTCGACGGCGGCGCCGTCCGGGACGATCCCGGTGACCGGCGGGAAGAACATCGATCCGTCCTCGGTGGCGATGTCCACCGCGAGACCGGCGGGTTCACCCAGCGAGGGCACCACCTCGTCGACGATGCGGGCGCCCAGGAGCGCCGCGTAGTCCATCGGCCGGTCACCCGGCCCGTGATGCAGGGCGAACCGGGCCAGCGCCGTCTCGTCTGTGAAGCCGCAGATCCACCGCACCCCACCCGAACGCGCCGACCACAGGCCCCCGTCAGAGGTGGGCACCAGCAGGATCGAGCGCCGCATCTCACCCACCAACGCCCGAGGGTCACCGACCCCCGCCCTCCGCTCGGCGATCCGCTCGGCCAACGCCGTCCTGGGCTGCTCCACGGTCCCTCCCTCGTCCTCGGTCAGTGATGGAACCGTAGGACAGACGCTCAGGAAGGTGTCGGTGGTTCTCATGAGGGCTCGCGGGAGGTGCAGACCCCCGTGCAGAACGTGCGGTACAGGCCCATGCGTCGGCAAGGCGTGCCCCGTGCCGTACGACGTCATCCCCAACCCGGCCATGTGCAGCAGTAGCTCCACGACTCCTCTGAGGGCCGTGCAACTCAGGCCTGTAGGCACATGGTGGCACGCGAGAGTCATCGTTTTCGGGTTGATCCTCGCCCCGCGCCGGGTGGGAACCGGACGCGGGGCGTCAGCAGGTCGTACGTCAGTGACCGGCGGCGTACGAGACGAAGGCGGCCCACTGCTGGGGCTCGAAGGCGAGCTGAGGGCCCTGCGCGCGCTTCGAGTCCCGTACGTGAACGGTCTCGGGGGTGAAGGCGACCTCCACGCACTCCGGGCCGTCGTTCGCGCTGTAGCTGCTCTTGAACCACTCCTGCATGGAACCGTTGTCAACGGTCCGCCGCCGGGGCAAAGGGCCCCCTTTTGCCGGCCGAGTGCATGCTCATGTCACAGATACGTCACTGGTATGGCGCTGTAACACCCCTGACGGAGGCTCGTCTCGCACCTCCGGTCTCAGCAGCAACTCACCCCCCCCACGTGGCCGGGTTGATCGCACGTCGCGCACGCATGGCGCGGGCGCGGGTCAGGAGGAGTGGATGGCGGAGACAGTCACGGGATCGCGGCGTGATTTCCTGCGGTCGGTCGGCGTCGCGGGCGGGGCGGGAGTGCTCTACTCGGCGATGGGCGCACTGGGCCTCGCGCCGGTGCCCGACGTACGGGCCGAGGCGTACCGGGCGCCGCGCGGCGGCGACTTCGCGCTCACCGGGCGCGCGGCCAGGAAGGTCCTGGTGCTGGGCGGCGGCATCGCCGGACTGGCCACGGCGTACGAACTCGGCAAGGCCGGCTACGACTGCCGTGTCCTGGAG
Source organism: Streptomyces sp. NPDC030838 (assembly GCF_055572035.1). NCBI lineage: Bacteria > Bacillati > Actinomycetota > Actinomycetes > Kitasatosporales > Streptomycetaceae > Streptomyces > Streptomyces sp. NPDC030838. The sequence continues at coordinate 112,996 of NZ_JBVIED010000012.1, forward strand.
GCCAAGGACCGGCCCGGCGGGCGCAACTGGACCGTGCGGGGCGGCACGTCGCTGACGGATCTGGACGGACGTACGCAGACCGCGACGTTCTCCGAGGGCGAGTACATGAACGCGGGCCCGGCTCGGCTGCCCCAGTCGCACGTCACTCTCGACTACTGCCGCGAACTCGGCGTCCCCGTCGAGGTGTTCACCAACCAGAACGCCAGCGCGTACATCTACCACGAGAACAGCGCGGCCCTCGCGGGCCGGCCGATCCGCTGGCGTACCGCGAAGGCCGACGTCTACGGCTACGTCTCCGAACTGCTTGCCAAGGCCACCGACCAGGGCGCCCTGGACGCGCGGCTGACCGACGCCGACAAGGAGCGGCTGATCGCCTTCCTGCGGAACTTCGGCGCCCTCAAGGGCAAGGAGGACGGCTACGCCTACACCGGCACCGACCGCCGTGGGTACGCGGTCGAGCCCGGCGCCGCCTTCGAGGCGGGGACCGTTCTCGGCCCCGTGCCCTCGCTGTCGGACGTCATCGCCAGCGGCGTCGGACAGCGCTTCTCCTTCGAGTTCGGCTACGACCAGGCCATGCTCATGTTCCAGCCGGTCGGCGGCATGGACGCCATCCCCTACGCGCTGGCGAAGGCCATCGGGCCGGAACGGATCGTCTACGGCGCCGAAGTGCGCGAGGTCAAGGACCTGCCGGACGGCGCCGAGGTCACCTACCGGGACGCCCGGGGCCGTATCCGCACCCGGCACGCCGACTTCGTCGTCGCCGCCGTACCGCCCACGGTGATGGCCCGCGTCAAGCACAACCTGGGCGCGGCCGTCACCGCCGCGCTGCGGCAGCCGGTCCCGGCACCGGTCGGAAAGATCGGCCTGGAGTACCGCAGCCGCTGGTGGGAGACCGACGAGCACATCTACGGCGGCATCACGCCCACCGACCTCGATCTGGCCACCATCTGGTACCCGTCGCACGGCCACCTCGGCCGCCGCGGCACCCTCATCGGCTACTACAACTTCGGCGCCAACGCCCTCTCCTACGGCGCCCTGCCGCACGCGGAGCGCCTGAAACGGGCCGTGAGCCAGGGCACGAAGATCCACGGCGAGAAGTACCGCACCGAACTCGCCCACTCCTTCAGCGTGGCCTGGCACCGCACGCCGCACATCGAGGGCGGCTGGGTGGGCTGGCCCTCGCAGGACGGCCCCGAATACAAGCTGCTCAACCAGCCGGCCGGACACGTGTACTTCGCGGGGGACTGGCTCAGCCACGTCATCGCCTGGCAGCATGGCGCCTTCACCTCTGCCCGCAAGGTCGTGACCGACATCCACGAGAGGGTGATGGCCGCATGAGGCGGCGTACGCGGGTGATCGTCGGGACACTGCTGACCACCTCGCTGGTGACCGGCGGCACCACGCTGGCCGGGGCGCGCGGCTGGTGGCCCGACCCGAAGGAGGTGCGGGTCATGCTGCCCGAGGGGCAGTCCAACCCGGCGATCGCGAACGGCGTGGCGACCGGCGGCGAGGTCGCCCTGTACCAGAGCAGCGGCCTGGGGCCGTCCGCGCTCAACCCGGCGGCGCCGGAGGGGAGTCCGGAGCGCTGGACCGACCCGTCCCTCACCGAGGGCGCCCAGGGCGTCACGGTCACCGAGGCCCAGGCGCTCGTCGTATTGCGCAACATCAAGGCCAACCTGGAGGCCGCGGGCCTCGGCCCGGCCGACGTCATCACCATGAAGTGCTATCTGATGAAGCCGCCCGGCGCCGCGACCGCCGACTACGCGGGCTGGAACCGGGCCTACCGCCAGTACTTCGCCAACGTCGACCTGACCACTCATCAGGTGATGCCCGTGCCCATGGGCACCTCAGCGCCGAAGGAACCCCTCGTCGCCAACAGCGCCCGCCCGGCGCGGGCCACCATGGAGGTCGCTTCGCTGGCCGTCCGGGGCTGGCTTGTGGAGGTCGAGGTCATGGCGGTGTACAAGAAGCGCTGAGCCGCCACGCGAACGGATCGGCGCACTCGGAAGTTGTTGTTCTGTCCGGCACATCCCCCGACGCGCACAGGGAGTCTCCTTGGACCGCGAACTGGACCGCGAACTGGACCGCGAACTGGACCGCGAAGCCACGACAGAGGACACGTCCTTCGATCCCCTCTCGCGCCGGGGCTTCCTCCAGGCCACCGCGGCGGCGACGGCCGTCGCGGCGGCCGGGGCGATCGGTGCGGTTGGTGCGCCGGTCGCGGAAGCCGCCGCCTCTCCTACGGCTGTGACGCTCACCGCCGCCACCGGCGGCTCCGCCACCCTCGCCCCCGCCGGTGACCGGCTGGTGGTCGAGGCGCAGAACCTGCTGTGGTCCGTGCCGCGCGGCGGTGGCACCGCCACCGCGCTGACCTCACCCGGTCTCGAACCCACTCGTCCGCAGTTCTCGCCCGACGGCAGCCGGCTCGTCGTCTGCGCCTACCGCGGCGGCGGCTTCCACCTGTGGACGCTGCGGCCCGACGGCACCGGGCTGCGGCAGCTCACCGACGGGCCGTGGGACGACCGCGGCCCGGCCTGGTCGCCGGACGGCACCCGGATCGCGTTCGCCTCCGAGCGCGGCGGCGACACGGTGACCGGATCGCCGTACCGCATCTGGGTCGTGGACGTCCGCACCGGCGCCCTGACACGGCTCACCGGAGCCCCCGGCCAGGAGGACTTCGACCCGGCCTGGTCGCCCGACGGCGAGCGCGTGCTGTTCGTACGGGCGGCGGTCACCGCCACCGGCGGCCTGCGCGCGGCGACCATCGCCTCCGTGGCCGCCGACGGCTCCGGCCCGGTCACCGTCGAGCACACCGACGACTCCGGCGCCCAGCTGATGACCCCGGCCGTGTCGCCGCGCGGACGCCTGGCCCACCTGCGGACGACGCCCGCGCCCACCGCCTCCTGCACCCTCGTCGTGGACGGCGAACCGGTCGCCGTCGACGGCGATGTCCTTCCGGCACCGCCCCGCTGGACCGACGACGGGCGGCTGCTGCTCGCGGTCGACGGACGGTTCCGGCTGCTCGACCCCGACGCCCCGGCGGACGCCGAGATCATCCCGTTCACGGCCGCACTACCCGTGGACCGGCCCCGCTACCGCGGCAAGGCCTACGACTTCGACGGCGCGGGCACCACCCACCCCGTCCGCGCGCTGCACCTGCCCGCCCTCTCCCCGGACGGGCGCAGCGTCGCCTTCGCCGCCCTCAACGCCCTGTGGACCGCCGGCGTGACCGGCGGCAGGCCACCCCGCAAGATCCTCCAGGCCCCGGCGACGCGCTACCTGTCGGCGCCGGTCTGGACCCCGGACGGTGCGGGGCTGGTGTACGCCGACGACCGCGACGGCCTGTTCGCCGTACGGCGCCGCGATCTCGGCTCCGGCGCGGAGACCGTGCTCGCCGAGGGCGGCCGGGTCTTCCCGGCGCTCTCGCCCGACGGGACACGACTGGCCTGCCTGGACATGGCCGGCAACCTGGTGGTGCGCGAGCTGCCCGACGGTGCCGAGCGCGTCCTCGCCGCACCGCTCGGCGGGGGCGGGCTGCCGGGCCGGCCCAGCTGGTCGCCCGACGGCCGGTACGTCGCGCTGTGCGACCGCAACCGCCTCAACCAGCGCTTCCGCGAGGGCTACAACCTCATCCGGGTCGTCGACACCACCACTGGTACGGCCGCCCTGCACGCCCTGGCCCCGCACACCTCGCTCTCCGACCGCTACGACTCCGGTCCCGTCTGGTCCCCGGACGGCCGCTGGATGGCCGTGATCGCGGAATCGGCGCTGTGGCTCCTCCCGGTCACTGCCGCCGGCACCCCCGACGGCGCACCGCGCAGGCTCACCACGGAGCCCGCCGACCACCCGTCCTGGTCCGCCGACGCCCGCAGCCTCCTCTACCTCTCGGCGGGCGCCCTGCGCCTGATGGACGTCGCCACCGGCAGGACCCGCACCGTCCGCGTCCCGCTCGACTACCGCAGACCCCGCCCCGCCGACACGGTCGTCCACGCGGGCCGCTTCTGGGACGGCACCGGGGCGGACGTACGCGACGACGTCGACATCGTGATCCGCGCCGGCCGCATCGCGGAGGTCGCCCCGCACCGCACCGGCCGCCCGGCCGCGCGCCACGTCGACGCGAGCGAGCGCACGGTGATCCCGGGCCTGTGGGACGCCCACACCCACCCGTGGCAGACGACGTACGGCGGCCGCCAGACGGCGCTGCAACTCGCGTACGGCATCACCACGGCCGTCTCGCTGGGCGGCTTCGCCTACGAGCAGGCCCGGATCCGGGAGGCGGTCGCCGCGGGCGCGCTCGCCGGGCCCCGGCTGCTGACCACCGGGGAACTCCTCGACGGAGCGCGCGTCGCCTACAGCATGGGCCGCGCCCACCGCACCCGCGAGGGCCTGCGGCGATCGCTGGCGCGCGGGGCTGCGCTGGACTGGGACTTCGTGAAGACATACGTCCGGGCGCCCGGCTGGGTGATGAAGGAGGCCGCCGACTTCGGCCACGAACGGCTCGGCGTCCGCAGCGGCAGCCATCTGTGCACCCCCGGCGTCCAGCTCGGCCAGGACCTGACGACCCATCTGCAGGCCACCCAGCGACTGGAGTTCGGGCACGCGACCTCGGCGGGCGGTCACGCCTACCAGGACGTCGAGGCGATCTACACCCGCGCCGGCTTCCACCTCGTCGCCACCCCGTTCACCGCCCTGCCCCTCCTCGGCGCCGACCCGGACCTGGCCGACGACCCGCGGGTCACGACCCTCATGCCGCCCTGGGACACCGCGCTCGTACGGCAGCAGGCGGCCCAGCCGCCCACGGCCGCCCAACTGGCCACGCTGGACCGGGAACTGGGCTTCTACCGGCGCGTTCTCGCCGCCGACGGCCTGATCGCCCTCGGCACGGACCAGCCCCTGGTCCCGGTCGGCCTGCACCTGCACCTCGCCCTGCGCGCCCTGCACCGCGCCGGCCTCACTCCGGCCGAGGCACTGCGCACCGCCACCCTGCTGCCGGCCCGCGTCTTCGGCGCGGACGCCGACCTGGGCACGGCGGAAGCGGGCAAGCTGGCCGACCTCACGCTCGTGGACGGCGACCCCTTCACCGACTTCACCACCCTGGTCCGCACACCGGCCGTCCTGCGCGGCGGCGTCCTCTTCGAACAGGCCGACTTGGTGGAGGCCTTCGAGGCAGACGCCCAGTCTTCGTCTTCGTCCTTGCCTTCCTCCTTGCCTTCGTCCTTGACTTCGTCCTCGTCTGAGGACTGGCTGGAGGTGAGCCGGTGGATGCGGCGCGAGGGGTGCTGCGATCCCCACACCGGGTCGTGACGCCCCGCACGGGGCCGAGCAGTCAGGAGGAGAGACCTTGGTGACACCGCTGACGATTCTCTTCGCGCCGGAGAGCGCGTACGGCCCGACGAACAACTGCATAGGAATAGGCGACGTACTGCGCCGCCGGGGGCACCGGGTGGTGTTCGCCGCGGAGGCGTCCTGGAAGGGCAGGCTCGACGTGTTCGGCTTCGAGGAGGAGCTGATCGACCTGGCGCCGCCGCCGGACCGGCCGCAGGAGGCGGGACAGTTCTGGAAGGACTTCGTCCGCGACACCGCCCCGGAGTTCAGGAAACCGACCATCGAGCAGCTGGGCACCTGGGTGAGGCCCGTCTGGGAGGAGCTGGTCTCCGGCGCCCGGTACTGCGAGCCGCAGCTCAGGGCGATCATCGAGCGGGTCCGGCCGGACGTGATCGTCGAGGACAACGTCGTCTGCTTCCCCGCTCTCACCACGGCGGGCGTACCGTTCGTGCGGATCGTCTCGTGCAACCCACTGGAACTGAAGGGCGACGGCGTCCCTCCGCCCTTCTCCGGCTACCCGGCCGACGACCCCACCGGCTGGGCGGAGTTCCGCGCCGAGTACGACCGGACCCACCGGCAGCTGTGGACCGATTTCAACGGCTGGGTCGTCGAACAGGGCGCACGGCCGCTGCCCGACCTGGAGTTCATCCACGAAGGCGACCTGAACCTCTACGTCTACCCGGAGATCGCCGACTACACCGACGCCCGGCCACTGGGCCCCTCCTGGCACCGGCTGGACTCCTCGGTACGGGAGACCGACGACGACTTCACGCTGCCGGCCGCACTCGCCAAACCCGTCGGCGCGGAGGACAGCGCGCTGATCTACTTCAGCCTCGGCTCGCTCGGCTCCGCCGACGTGGACCTCATGCGCCGGATCACCGCCTCCCTGGCCCGCACGCCGCACCGCTACCTCGTCTCCAAAGGGCCGCTGCACGAGGAGATCGAGCTGCCGCCGAACATGTGGGGAGCCGAGTTCGTCCCGCAGACCCGGATTCTGCCGCTGGTCGACCTCGTCATCACCCACGGCGGCAACAACACCGTCACCGAGTGCCTCCACCACGGCAAGCCGATGGTGCTCCTCCCGCTGTTCTGGGACCAGTACGACAATGCCCAGCGGGCCGCCGAACTGGGCTTCGGAGTCCGGCTTGACCCCTACCGCTGCACCGACGCACAACTGCACGGCGCCATCTCCGGCCTGCTCGGCGACACCCGGGCCCGAGCCACCCTGGCCGAAGCCGCCCGAACCATCCGTGCCCGCGACGGGCTGCGCACCGCCGCAGACCTCATCGAACAGGCGGCGGCACGCTGACGCCTGCCCGCTACGGCGCCTCGCGCCGACCGCAGCGTCGCGTACCCATGTGACGGCCGCGTCAGCGGGATTGCGACCTCACCCGTGGAGGGCGAGGGTGCCGTCGCGGAACTGCCGGCCGGCTGCCGGATCGCCGCTCGGACACCGCGGCCCCGGCACGCCTCGACCGCCGGTTGATGTCCTGTTCCTGGACGGCCGGCAGAGAAGGCCTGCACTGGCCCAGCGTGCCGACGCGAAGTGGGCCGCCCTGACCTGGTCGAGGACGGCTGGCCTGGCGGCGGAGCTCATCGGCTCCGCCCCCAGATCTGTGCGGCTCGTGCTGCGCCGGGCCGATGGGACAGGTCCGACCTCCGCCTTCCTCGGTCCTTGCCGCCCTCGCTTCAACCCATCATCTGCGCACGCCCTTTGGAGCCGTGGCGCGGAACGGATCAGTAGGCCGACCTGACCCGCACCTGGCATTTCGGCCGCCAGGCCGAAGCCATGGGGGACCCGCTACTGGCCGACGGCCTTGGCGCCGCACTCACCGTCGGCATGCGTTCCCCTCGGCCCAGCCGCGCCGGTCCCATTACCCAAGCCACCCGGTACTCCGCACCGTCTGTAGCGAAGGGTGTTGAGAAAACCTCAATAGGCCCTGATTTGCCCGCGACGTCGTAGGCGAAGGTGATGTGGTGGCCACCGGTGGTCAGGTGGTCGGGGCGGCCGGCCTCGTCGTAGGCGTACGTGGTGACATGGCCGGTTGGGGGTTACGCGTCGGATTCGGCGGCCGAGCGCGTCGTACGTGAACGTGGTGGCGCGGCCGTCGACGAGTTCGGTCTTGAGTCGGCCGCAGCGGTCGTAGCGGCGTATCAGTTCGGTGTCCGGACCGGACGCATGAACGAGACGGCCAGCCGCGTCGTAGGCGTACTCGGTGACCTGCCCTCCGATGTCCCTGCGGATCACCCGGCCCAACGCGTCGTGAGTGAGAGAGATGATGCCGCCGAGCGCGTCGACACGTGCCGTCAACTTGCCAGTGGGGTCACGGCGGTAGAGGAGAGTGCGGCCGTCGAAGTCCGTCTCGGTGGTAAGCCGCCCGGCCGCGTCGTACGTGTAAGTCCAGTCGAGCCCGTGCGGATTGGTGACCTTGGTGAGACGCAGGGCGGCGTCATGCTCGAACTCGTAGCGGGCGCCGTCCGGGTAAGTACGGGCAGCGAGCAGGTCGAAGTGGGTGTATTCGAAGCGGGTCACCCCGCCGACGGGGCTGGTGTGGGTGAGGCGGTTGCCCTCGTCGTCGTAGGTCCATGACTCGGTGGCGCCGCCCGGGGGCGTCGTCGATCACCTTGCGCACACGGGCGGCGTCGGCGGCGTCCGTGGCGATGCGCACGCCCTTGACTGCGGCACCGCCTCCTCCGGTGGCGGCGGCCAGCGCGGCATCCGGCAGCAGGCGGCCGAAGCCCTCGAAGGGGTCTTTCATGAAGTCGCTGACCATCTGCTTGCCGGTGCCGACCGGGTCGTTGGCGGCGACCACCAGTCCGGCGGCGAGGCTGTTGAGGTTGGTGGCGTACTCGGCGGGGTGGGTGAGGTTGTACGGGTCCAAGGGGTTGATGCCTCGGACGAAGTTCACCAGGCCCGCGGTGCCCTTGATGATGCCTTCGCGCCACAGCATCGGCTTCTCCCTCGCGGTCAAGCCGCCGGAGTGGTTCACGCCTGACCAGCGGCGTGGGCATTACGGACCATGTCTTGATGTTGAAATGACGCTCGTGACGCTCATTGGCCTCAGAATTCGTGCACCACCACCGAGTAGTCGGATTCTGCGACCGAGGCGGCACACAGGTGGCGGCCGTCTACCGAAACGGCCACGAACCGGGTGACCCGTCACCCCGGAGATACGTGACGGGAGCTCCGGCCGGTTCCGCCCTGACGAAACGCCTCCCAGGCCGCGCGTACGGCGGTCTGGAGTCCGGCGTCGTCGAGATCGCCGGGTTCTGCGAGGTCAGGGTCGACCGAGTAGTCCTCGAGGATCATGAACACCTGGTCGAAGAGATCGCCGAGTGCCCCTTGGACCCGCTCCCCGTTCGCCTGGGAAGCGCGCCGGGCCTCCCACCAGTCATGCGCGAAGTCCGGTGCGCTGCACGTCCCGTCGGTGAATGCGTCGAGCAGCTCGAGTTGCCGTGCTGCCGCACTGTCCGGGGCGACGTCGCCGGGGTGGGACCAGGCCCTGTGGCCGGGTGAGTAAGAGGCGGCCACGGACGCCAGTGAGGGGTGACGTTCCAGGAGACTGCGTGCGTAACGGCCGAAGCGTGCGCGTGCTGTGTCGGTGCCCTCGCTGACGGCGGCGGCCATGAAAGCGGCGGTTCCCGCGATCAGTGCGTAGCCTTCTTCCGGAAAGAGGACGGCTCCTTGCGTGCCGGGTGTGCGCAGCAGGCAGGGCGGGCGGATGCCTGTGCAGTCCGCGTCGACGGGAAGCCGGGATGTCGCACCGGGGGTGTCGACGAGGCTCGTGGCGAGGATGTACGTGGCCCCGACGGCACGGCAGCCGGCCTTGATCCGGCGGGCCAGCACCGCGTCGATCTGCGCGCCCACGGGCACCGGGGCCACTGATTTCTCCCGCAGCCAGGACGAGGCGAAGGCGCCGTCCGTATCGAGCACGTTCCTGAGGTCCGATGACTTTTCGTGTCCTGGACTGGTCACCACAGAAATCCTTTGTCGATGATTCACTGGAGCGCCGACCTGACACGCCTGGGATGTGATCGCCGAGCCTGCCCGCGAGGCTCTGGCCGCGCTCGTCAACGCCCCGGCGGTCCGGGCACTCACGAGACTCGGCGACCTTCGGGCTGCGCCCAGTCCGGCAGGGAGAGCGCTTCCTTATTGGAACAGGAGGCGGTCACGTACCGACAGGTGGGGCGTCACCTGGATCTCCATGGTCCCCGTGCACTCGCCCGTACTGAATTCGACGGAAATGTGCTTGGTTGATTGCCCTGAGGTGAAGGAAAGGCGTGTTGCGCTTTCGCGGAAGGAATTCAGCATCTCGATTCCCTGATCGTTCACCCAGCGGATCCTCACTGACCTTGCCAGTGCATCGTAGGAAAAAATGAGCGATTGTCCGGAACGATCCTGCAGGGTGAGAACCCGTGCGCCACTCTCGTCCGAATCCGGCCATTCGCCGATGGCCTCGTAGACGTCTTCGTCGTCGGGGGTGAGGAACTCTCGGTACACGTCCGCCTTCACTTTCCACTGTACGGCGGCCAGTGGTCCAGGGTGCCGTGGATGCTTACATTCGGGCCACTGCCGCGGAAGATGACTGTGGAGAGTCTATGTCCGCCGTCCGGCAGAATCTGCCAGGTGCTTTCGACACCAAGTGCTCCGTGCGGGCCGTAGAGGACAGATTCCGTCACGCCGAATTCGCCGCTTCCGCCGGGCCACTCCTGGAGTGCCCTCGGTGAGTTGTGGGAGTCCGGTTTGATGTCCTTGTTGAAAAGGTAGTCGAGCTTTCGGGGATCGATCTCCGCGTTTCCTCCCTTCTCTTGATAGGGAGAAAGGCCTAGTGGGTCCGTCCGGGTGTGCGGATTGTGGACGTAGGCGGCCGGGTTGGGCGCGGGAGCGAGGCCGAGCGGATCCGGGGTGAGATAGCGGCCCGTGGGGGGGCATAGTGCCGGAAGAGATTGTAGTGAAGGCCGGTTTCGGGGTCGTGGTACTGGCCGGGAAAGCGGAGGGGCGTGTAGGTGGTGCTGCTCCGGTTCCAGGCGGTGGTGCCCCAGAGGGTGGACCGGGTGCGCCAGGCGATGTCCCCGTTCTCGGCGACCAGTTCGGTCGGGGTGCCGACGAGGTCCGTGACGATGGCGACGAAACGGCGGTCGATCTCACGCTGACCCGCGTTGCGGGCGAGGATGCGTTCGGTCTGGGCGAGAGGGGTCGAGCCGCGATGGTCCCAGGTGAGTGCGACGATGTCGGGCAGGTCATGGGAGACGGTTGTCTGTTCGCACAGGACCATCCCGTCCCAGGTGAGACAGGTTTCCTCCAGGACGGTCTCACCGTCGTCCGCGAGACGCCGCTTGGCGATGCGCCGGCCCAGTGGGTCGTAACGGTAGTTCCAGAGGGTGCCGTCCGGTGTGACGACCGAGGTGAGGCGGCTCTCGGACCACGCGCCCGAGACGGTCGTGTTCGAAGCGGCTGTTGCGGCACGGGTGATCATGGTGCCGGTGTACGTGCGAGGGCCGGTTGTCTCGTGGCCTGGATGAGATGAGGGCCAGGAGGCTTCGGTCTGATTGCCGACGAGGTCGTAGGCGTAGCGTTCGGTCCACCCGTGGGCGTTGACGGCGATGACACGGCCGACGTTGCCGAGCTCGAACGACCGGGTGCCGGACAACTGATCGACCATGGAGGTGAGGTAGACCGTCGGCCCTCATCTGATCTGCACTGCCGGCCTGGGCTGTCCGAGAGCCGGCCCATGGTCGCCTGGCTCGCCCCGCCACGTCGGAGAGCGGCGGCTCTATTGCATGTGGCCTTCCTCGGCCACCTCTTCGGCCTCCTCCAGCGCGTCGGCCGCCGCCTGGCGCAGCTCTCCCTCGAGCGTCGAAACGGACTTGCGTAGGAAGGCGACCACCTCGTCGGAGGAGTCGGCCAGCTGGGGGATCAGATAGCAGACCTCGCGAAAATACTCGTCATCCGACCCGTCGGCGTGGCTCAGCAACTGAGGGAGCGCTGCCAGGATCTCGCTCCGACAGTAGCTCGTGACGTCGACGGACCCGTCCTCCAGCCCGGCGCGCACACCGGCATTCCTGGCATTCAGAATGGACTCGAGGAGACTCACGGATTGCGGCGTCAGCGGCGTGCCCGCTCTGGCCCGCGTCGTGAGGGCGTCGACGCAAGGGGCGGCGGTGCTGTACAGATGTCCCTGATTGGCGACCTCGCAGTAGAGAAGCCGACCGGCACGGGTCCGTTCGTCGGGGTCCTGTTCGAGAAGGCGTTCGAGGTGGGTGTGAAGCTCGGCCGCCGGAATGCTGAGCGTCTCCAGGGAATTCCAGTCCCAGGTCCGCGAAAAAATCATTGCAGGTCACTCTCTCACCTTGTTCCAGGTGCGAACTGCTCACGCAGAGTGCGGCTTTCACCTCGCGCACACACACTACTTCCGGCACCAGTTTCCTCAGCGCTTGCCCCTCCCCCCCCGTAAAGTCGGCGGCGGTCCGGGCACCGGCAAGACGATCGTCGCCCTGCACAGGGTGAAGCACCTCGTGGACCGGCTCGGCCCGGGCAACGGCCAGCAGGTCCTGCTCACCACCTTCAACAAGAACCTGGCGGCGGACCTGCGCGCGAAGCTGCCGGCCTCGGCGGTCCGGAAACCGTCGACTGGGTGGAGATCGTCCACGTCGACGGATCGACGACATACACGCCCGCTGAACGAGTGGCGGCAGATACTGCTCGAAACCGGCGAGACCAAGTGGGACGCCGAATTCCTGATGGACGAGTGGACACAGGTCATCCTCGGCCAGGCGGCCAACTCCCGGGCCGGATACCACTGCACCGACACCCACCTGTCCCTTGTGGGACGTGCTGGGTTCATCCGCAGCAGCGCCTCGAAGCCCCCCGCTCCGTGCGGGGGGCTTCGACGTGTGCGTGGTCCGGCGGGACGGCCAGGGATCAGATGGTCCGGGCGGTGGGCGGGAGGGTCAAGGCCGGGAAGGTCGATCGCACATAAACGAACACCCGGTCGTGTGAGTTGTGCGATCACTCTTGCCGAACGGCAATGGTCCATGCCACCGTGCTGGGCCTGGGACGGCTTCATCCTCAGGCAGTTTCACTTACCTTGGAGCCACTCATGTCCCAGATCAGCCGTCGTCGGCTGTTCCGTGCCGCCGTGCTCGCCGGGGCCGGCCTCGGCCTCGCGTCCGTGTCCCGCCCGGCCTTCGCCGCCGACGAGTACGACGAACTGCGTGCGCGCTGGGTGAGCATCACCATCGGTGGGTCGGGCTACGACCCCTCGGCCGAGCCGTACGCCGGGCAGCTCACCCAGATCGGCAGCGCGGCCTCGGCCTTCCGGTCGGCCATGACCCCCTCCGCCTCGGCGCTGTGGCCGGACCTGCCCACCGGGAGCGCGTACCCCAGCGCCAACGTGACCTCGTGTCTGAGCAGGCTGAAGACCATGGCGCAGGCGTGGGCGCTGCCCGGGACCGGGCTGACCGGCGACAGCGGGCTGCTCGGCGCCGTCGTCAGTGGTCTGGACTGGGTCGTCGCCCACGCGTACACGGCCACCACGACGTCGTACAACAACTGGTGGGACTGGCAGATCGGCGCGCCGAAGCTGCTGCTCGACGCCATGGCGTTGGTGTACGGGGCGCTGTCGAGCAGTCAGATCGGCGGCTGCCTGGCGGCTGTCGATCACTTCGTGCCCGACTCGCTGGTGGCCTCCTACAGCGGCACCAGCACCGGCGGCAACCGGGTCGACCTGTGCCAGGTGCTCGTCCTGCGCGGCGTCCTCGGCAAGAGCTCGGCGAAGATCGCGACCGGGCGGGACGCGCTGTCGCCGGTGTTCCCGCTGGTGCGCAACGGCGACGGGTTCTACGCCGACGGCTCGTTCATCCAGCACACCACCGTCCCCTACATCGGCACCTACGGCCAGGTCCTGGTCGGCGGGCTCGCCGGACTGCTGGCGCTGCTCACCGGGTCCAGCTGGGCGGTCACCGACCCCGGGCGGCAGGTTCTGTTCGACGCCGCCATCGCCGCGACCGCACCATTCCTGTTCAACGGGCTCATGATGGACGGTCAGTCCGGCCGTGCCATCAGCCGTGGCGTCAGGACCGCCGACAACACGCTCGGCGTCCAGCAGGACGACCACACCCGCGGGCACGCCGTGATCAGCGGCCTGCTGTTGCTGGCCGAGGCGGCTCCGGCCGAGCAGAAGGCGCGGTGGCGGGCGCTGGCCAAGGGCTGGTTGCAGCGCGACTACTGGAGCCCCTTCCTCTCCGACAAGTCGTTGCAGGTCCCGGCGCTGGCGCGCGGGCAGGCGCTGCTCGCCGACACCTCCGTCACCCCGCTCCCCGAGACCGTCGGCAGCCAGGTCTTCGGCGCCATGGACCGGGCCACCCACCGCAGGCCGGGATGGGCGTTCGCGGTGGCGATGTGCTCGGCCAGGACCACGTTCTACGAGACCGGCAACGGCGAGAACCTGCGCGGCTGGCACACCGGTTCCGGGATGACGTACTGGTGGGGTGACACGTACGGCAACGGGCAGTACTCCGACGCTTTCTGGCCGACCGTCGACCCCTGTCGGCTGCCCGGGACGACCGTGTCTCGCAAGCCATTGGCCGATGCCCAGGGCGGGTCCTTCGGCAGACCGGCACCCGCCGGTGCCGTGTGGGTGGGCGGCGCGACCGACGGCACGTACTCCGCCGTCGGCCAGGACACCCGGGGCCTCACCTCGACGCTGGCGGCCAAGAAGTCCTGGTTCTGCCTGGCCGACCAGGTGGTCTGTCTCGGCGCCGGGATCACGGCGAGCGACGGGTACGCCGTGGAGACGACCATCGACAACCGGAACCTCGGTGCCACCGCGTCCACGGCCCTCACCGTCGACGGGGCCGACCAGCCGACCACCCCGGGCTGGTCGGACACCTTCACCGGCGCCTCGTGGGCCGCGCTCAAGGGCTTCGGCGGCTATGTGTTCCCCGGCGGCGCCACGGTCAAGGCGCTGCGGGAGGCCCGTACCGGATCCTGGCGTGACATCAACACCGGTTCCTCCAGCAGCCCGCTGACCCGTCGGTACGTCACCCTCTGGTTCGACCACGGGACCGATCCGAGCGGCGGCTCCTACGCCTACGTCCTCCTGCCCGGCGCCACCGCCGCCACGACCGCCGCACGCGCCGCGAGCCCCACCGTCCGCGTCCTGGCCAACACCGCGGCCGTGCAGGCCGTCACCGACAGCGCCACCGGGGTGACCGCCGCCAACTTCTTCACCGCGGGCACCGCCGGTCCGATCACGGTCTCCGGGCCCTGTTCGGTGCTGATGCGGGAGAGCGGCGGCACCCTCGGCGTCAGCGTCGCCGACCCCACCCAGACCGCCGCGACGGTCACCGTGACGATCGACCGCTCCGGTTTCACCAAGGCGGGCGGTGACGCGGAGGTCTCGGTGACGGGCCTGGACCCGATCACGCTGGTGGTCGAGGTGGGCGGGAGCCAGGGGGCGTCCCGGAACATCACCTTCGGTACGGGCTCGGCGGTCGCGGCCGGGCGCGCGCGGTCGGTGAGCCCCACCGCCGATGCCTATGTCCGCGACGGGTCCTACGCGGCCGTCAACTACGGGTCGGACACCACGCTGGTGGTCAAGAACGCCACGAGCGGATACGCCCGGCGCTCGTTCCTGAAGTTCGACGTCTCCGGCCTGCCCGCCGCACCGCGCCGCGCGGTGCTCTGGGTGTACGGCAGGACCGCCGACAGCGGCGGCACCCAGTCGACCGTGAGCGCGTACTCCGTCAGCGGCGACGGCTGGACCGAGACCGGAGTGACCTGGAACGGCCAGCCGGCCCTGGGTGGCGTCCTGTCCTCCCGCCCGGTGGGCTCCCTCAATGACTGGGTGCCGCTCGATGTCACCGCGCACGTGAAGAACCAGTACGCCGGGGACGGCACGGCCACCATCGCCCTCGCCCAGCCGGCCACCGGGCTCGCCGTGCTGCTCAACAGCCGTGAGAGCGCCGCCCACCAGCCGTTCCTCCAGATCGTCACCGACTGACAGGGCAGGGAATCATGCCGACTCTGTTTCAACTGCACGGCGCCGCCCCGGCTGGTCGGGACGCCTGGGCCAAGGCCCTCGTCGCGATCGTCGCCCCGGCCACCCGGCTGGCCGCACTCGGTCCCGGGCGGCAGCCCGTGTACGGCAGCTCCAACGACCCGGGCGCCACCTGGTTCGAGCTGGTCGCCCGGCCGCTGTGGGGGCTGGCCGCCCACGCCGCCGGGGGACTGACCGGTGCGGAAACCCAGTGGGACCAGGCCCGTTCGGCGCTGGCCGCCGCGGTCGACCCCGACCACGCCTGGTACATCGGGGCGCCGATGGACCTGGAACAGCGCCTGGTCGAGGCGGCGGCGGTGGGCTACGCCCTGGCGGCGGCGCCGGGGCGGCTGTGGGAGCCGCTGACCGCGAGGCAGCGGGAGCGGCTCGCCGACTGGCTGTCCGCCGCCGCGCTCACGCGCCCGCACGAGAACAACTGGCGCTTCTTCCCCGTGCTGGCCGCGGCCGGGCTGCGGGCCGTGGGCGTGCCCGTCGACGAGGCCGTCGCCGACGCACACCTGGACAGGATCGAGGACTTCGCCCGCGCCGACGGCTGGTACGCCGACGGCGACCACGGCGCACGCGACTACTACGTGCCGTTCGGCTTCCACTTCTACGGCCTGCTGCTCGCCTCGCTGAAGGCCGTGGACGACGACCGGGCCGCCCTGTACCGGCGGCGGGCGACCGAGTTCGCGGCGCAGTTCCGGCACTGGTTCGCGGCCGACGGCGCGGCGGTGCCCTTCGGCCGCAGCCTCGCCTACCGGTTCGCCCAGGGCTCGTTCTGGTCCGCGCTCGCGGCGGCCGATCTGCCGGCCGTGGAGTGGCCGGTGGCGCGGGGGCTTGTGGAACGCAACCTGGAGTGGTGGTGGCGGCAGCCGCTGGCCGCCGAGGACGGCTTGCTGACACCGGGGTACGCCTATCCGAACGCGGGAGTCGTCGAGGAGTACATCGGCGGCGGCTCGCCGTACTGGGGCACCAAGGTCTTCGCCGCCCTCGCCGCACCCGCCGCACATCCCTTCTGGAGTCGCGAGCCCGCCCGACCGGCGCCGGGCGGGAGCGTCAGTGTCCAGCGGGCCGCGGCGATGGTCCTCAGCCGGGACGCGTACGGCGATGTCGTCGCGCTCGCCGGTCAGACGCCGCCCGCCTTCCGACCGCGCGGCGCGGCGGCCAAGTACGCCAAGTTCGCCTACTCCTCACTGGCCGGCTTCAGCGTCCCCCTGGACCAGGGGAGCCTGCAGCAGGGGGCCTTCGACAGCACCCTGGCCCTCTCCGACGACGGCGCCTCGTGGCGGACCCGGACCGGTGGGGAGGCCGACTTCGACGGCGACACCCTCATCCTGCGCTGGAGCCCCTGGCCCGACGTGACCGTCGAGACCCGGCTGACCCCGGACGACGGCGGGCACCTGCGCGAGCACCGCATCACCACCGCCCGCCCGCTGCACACGGCCGAGGGCGGGTTCTGCGTGCCGCTGCGCGCGGGGGGCCGTACCCCTGCGGGAACCGTCGAGGGGGAAGGCGTCGCGAGCGCCGTCGCCGACGGGGTCGCCGGCGAGATCGTGTGCCACGGAGCGGACGGCCGGCGCCGGGCCGGCGAGGCCGTGACGCCGATGGCGGGCACGCACCTGGTGCATCCCCGGACCGTGCTGCCCATGCTGCGGGGGAGGTTGGAGCCGGGCGAGCACGTCCTGCGCTGCCGGGTCTCGGTCACCCGCGGCTGACCGACGGGGAGGGCCCTGAGGTCACGCCTCTTCCCGTCGGCGTCACGCCTCTTCCCGCTCGGGGGCGGGAAGAGGTGCCCGCTCGCCCAGGGTGGACGCTCTGACGCGCAAGGTGGGCATCAGGCGGACATGCCGCTTGACCAGGCTGTCCCCTGCCCGCATGCGCCCCAGCAGCATCTCCACCCCGGTGTGTGCGATGGCCCGGCGCGGCGGGGCCACGGCGGTGATGGGGATGTCGGCGAGCGCGGCGAACATGTCGTCGTAGGCGACGAGGGCGACGTCGTCCGGTACGGCCAGGCCGCGGCTGAGCAACCCCTGCTGCACGGCGATCGCGACGTCGTCCGAGTGGGCGAGGATCGCGGTCACCCCGGCCGACAGCGCCTCCTCCACCACGTCGTCGAGCCCTGCCAAAGTCGCCATGTCGACGAGCGGGACGTCCTGTTCGAGCCCGATCGCGTCGGCCACCATCCGAAAGCCGCGGTGGACCAGTGGCGAGGTGGGCGTGGTCTGGGTGATGACCGCGATCCTGCGGTGGCCGAGCTCGGCCAGGTGCCGCAGGGCCTGCACCGTGCCCAGTTCGTGATCGGACGCCACGTACTCGATTAAATCGGCGTCCACCGGCTGGCGGCGTTCCACGAAGACCACGGGCACGGGCAGCTCCGCGGCCCACGACGGCGTGGGCGCGGCGGCGCTGGGAGTCAGCAGCAGTCCCTCGACCCCGGAGGCCAGCAGCCGCTCGGCCTGGACCAGATCCTCCTCCCGGTCGTGGCGGGAGACCCCCACGACGAGCCGGACATGGTGGGCCGCGGCTGCCTTCTGCGCCCCCTGGACCAGCTCGTTGAAGTAGAGACTCGCCCCCGGGACCAGCATCCCGATGGCCCGCTGCTTGCCGGGCCTGGGCGCGGCGGGCCCGGCGGCCGGCACGGTGTCCTCGGGCCGGGACAGGAGCGCGCCCCCGTGCACGCGCACGAGATCGCCGCGCTCGTGCAGCAGGGCGATGTCGCGGCGGATGGTCAGCTGGGCGACCCCGAACCGCTCGGCCAGCTCGGTCACCTTGACGGAGCCGTACCTGCGCAGGAGCCGGAGGATGGCGTCCTGCCTCTGGGCGGCGTGCATGTTCGACCTCTCGTCGAGGGTTTCGTTCGTACGAACCCTACTGTCCGGATCGCACATCCGATGGCCTGTCCGGCGTTGCTTCCAGCGAATAACCCCTGTTCAAGCGGGGTGGCCGTCGCTTGGTGTTCGTTTGTGTTCGATGTTCGGGTCGGCTCTTGCCGGTGGCTCGGACCCGCCCCCAGAATCCACGGAAGCCGCGACCCGCCTCGCAGATGTTCGCGGATCACTCGTTCCCCCTGTCTCTCAACGAGGAGAACCATGTCCAGCTCGCAGATCTCCCGGCGGCAGCTGCTCCGCTGGGCGGGGAGCTCCACCCTGGCCGTCTCCGCCGTCGGCGCCCTCGGCGCCTGTGCCGCCCCCGGCGACTCGCCCGGCAAGGCCACCGCGTCGAAGGGAGCGACGAGCAAGGCCAACCCGTTCGGTGTCGTCAACAGCGGCACCGTCGAAGTGGTGATCTTCAAGGGCGGGTACGGCGACGCCTACGCGACCGAGGTGCACGAGCCCCTGCTGCGCAAGGCGTTCCCCAAGCTCGAGATCAAGCACTCCGGCACCCCGAACATCGTCGAGGCACTCCAGCCGCGCTTCGTCAGCGGCGATGTCCCCGACGTCGCGAGCCTCGCGAAGCTCGACCTCGGCGCGCTGGTCCAGTCGAAGGCGCTGACCGATCTGACCCCGCTGCTAGACGCCCCCACGGTGGACGACCCGAACACCAAGGTCCGCGACATCCTGGGTCCCGGCGCGATCGAGGCCGGCACCGTCAACGGCACGTTCTGCCGGCTGATGTACGCGCAGACCGTCTACGGCCTCTGGTACGACGCCCAGCTGTTCCAGAAGAACGGCTGGCAGGTGCCCACCACGTGGGACGCCTTCACCGAACTGGCCGGCGAGCTCAAGAAGGCCGGCCTGGACCCCTTCGGCATCGGCGGCAAGAACGCCGCGGACTACGCCGCGTTCGCCGTCCTCACCCAGGCCGGGAAGGCGGGCGGGGCGGACGTACTGAAGAACATCGACAATCTGGAACCCGGTGCCTGGAAGCAGGACGCCGTCATCCAGGCGCTCACCGCCTGGCAGGAGTTCGCCCGGAAGTACGTCGACGACCGCTACGCCGGGCTCATGCACACCGAGGCCCAGCTGCGCCAGGTCCAGGGCAAGCTCGCCTTCTACTCCTCCGGCAGCTGGCTGGAGAGCGAGATGAAGAAGGACACCCCGTCCGGCTTCACCTTCGCCATGATGCCGGTGCCGAGCCTGACCTCCTCCGACGCGCTGCCCGCGACGGCCGTCCGCGCCACGGCGGGGGAGCCGTTCGGTGTGCCGGCCAAGGCGAAGAACCCCGGCGCGGGCATGGAGTACCTCCGCCGGATGCTGTCGAAGGCGGGGGCGACCGGCTTCACCGAGCAGACGGGCGCGCTCACCGTCGTCAAGGACAGCCACCAGGGCCTCACGCTGACGCAGGGCACGAAGTCCGCCGCCGACGCACTGGCCGCCGCGGGCGACGACATCGTCAACTTCCGCCTCACCGAGTGGTACGCGCCGATGAAGGAGGAACTCATCTCCGCGACCCTCGCGCTGTTCTTCGAGGACGCCACCCCGGCGCAGTTCGCCGCCCGGATGGAGAAGAAGGCCGCGGCGGTCAAGGCCGACTCCTCCCTCATGAAGTTCTCCCGGTGAACGGAGCGCGTTGATCATGCGGCACGGCAAGTATCCGTTCGTCATCGGGTTCCTGGTTCCCCCGGTGGTGCTCTACCTCGTCTTCGTGATCGGGCCCTACCTGCAGGCCTTCTACATCTCCACGACCGAGTGGCGGGGCCTGTCGCCCGATATCAAGTTCATCGGGCTCGACAACTTCACCCGGGTGTTCCAGGACGAGATGTTCTGGAAGGCGCTGAGGAACCACGGGCAGCTGCTGCTCACCGTGCCCCTGCTCACCCTCGCGGTCGCGCTGCTGTTCGCCTACCTGCTCAACGTCGCCGGCGGCGGTCCGGGCAGCGCGACCCGCGGACTGCGCGGCTCCGGCTTCTACAAGATCGTCTTCTTCTTCCCGCAGATCCTGTCCGTCGCCGTCCTCGGCGTGCTCTTCCAGCTGGTCTACCGGCCCGACGAGGGCGGCCTGCTCAACAGCCTCCTCGGCAAGGCCGGAATCGCCCCCGTCGGGTTCCTCACCGACCCCGACCTGGCGCTGTGGTCGGTCATCGCGGTCATGGTCTGGTCCCAGATCGGCTTCTACGTGGTGCTCTTCTCGGCCGGGATGGCCGCGATACCGCAGGAGCTGTACGAGGCCGCGGCGCTCGACGGGGCCGGCCGGGTCAGGACGTTCTTCGGCGTCACCCTCCCGCTCCTGCGGAACCACGTGCAGACCGGCTGGATCTACCTGGGCATCGGCGTCCTCGACTACTTCGTGCTGATCAAGGTGCTGTCGGTCGGCGAGGGCGGTCCCGACGGGGCCACCACCGTGCTCGGCATGCAGGTCTGGAAGAGCGCCTTCACCCACTACAACTTCGGCTACGCCTCCGCCCTCGGGGTCGTGCTGTTCTTCATCGTGATGACCTTCGCCCTGCTGACCATGCGGTTCACCCGCAACCGTGAAGAGATCGAGTTCTGACATGGCGTTGCTGAACAAAGTCCCGACGAGCAGGGTCCGGCCCGAGCCCACGGCGGCACCCCGGCGGACCGCACGCAACCAGGTCTCGGTCTGTCTGCGGCTGGCCCATGTGGCCCTCGCCCTCTGGGCGTTGATCGTCGTCGTGCCGCTGGTCTTCGTCTTCCTGGGGTCGTTCAAGAACAACACGGAGATCTTCGGCTCCCCGCTGTCCCTGCCGGGCGAACTCCGCTTCGACAACTGGGTCCACGCCTGGCAGACCGCGCACGTGGCCCGCTACCTGTTCAACACGGTGATCGTGGTCGCCGGCGGCGTCACGCTGACGATGCTGCTCGGCTCCATGGCCGCCTACGTGCTGGCCCGCTACACCTTCCCCGGCAACCGAGCGGTGTACTACCTGTTCATCGCCGGCATGACCTTCCCCATGTTCCTCGCCCTGGTGCCGCTCTTCTTCGTCGTACGAAACCTCGGGCTGCTCGGCACGCACACCGGGCTGATCCTGGCCTACGCGGCCTACTCGCTGCCGTTCACCGTCTTCTTCCTGACCGCCTTCTTCAAGACGCTGCCCACCTCGGTGGCCGAGGCCGCGCTCATCGACGGCTGCTCCCATGTCCGGATCTTCTTCCAGGTCATGCTGCCGATGGCCAAGCCCGGTCTGGTCAGCCTGACCATCTTCAACATCATCGGCCAGGCCAACCAGTACCTCCTGCCGATGGCGCTGCTGCCCGGCGACGCCGAGGACAAGTTCGTCCTGACCCAGGGCATCAGCAACATCTCCGTCGAGGCCGGCTACCAGGCCGACTGGGGCGGGCTGTTCGCGGCCCTGAGCATCTCCATCATTCCGCTGCTCGTCGTCTACGTCCTCTTCCACCGCCAGATCCAGTCCGGCCTGACCGCAGGGGCCCTCAAGTGACCACCGCCGCCTTCGCCCTGGCACCCATGTTCCTTCCCGGAGTCTTTCCGCCCGATGTGGTGGACCGGCTCAGCCGCCGGGTGCGCCTGGACTCCGCGAGCCCGCTGACCCGGTTCGACACCGACGAGGCACACGCGCGCCTCGCCGACGTGGAGATCCTGATCACCGGCTGGCGGTGCCCGCTCATCGACGCGGACGTGCTGGACCGCGCCCCGCGGCTGCGCGCCGTCATCCACGCCGCGGGCACCGTCAAACACCACGTCGCCCCGGAGGTGTTCGAGCGCGGGATCGCCGTCTCCTCCGCCGTCACCGCCAACGCCGGTCCGGTGGCCGACTACACCGTCGCCGCGATGACCCTGGCCGCCAAGCGGGTGTTCGCCCTCGCCCGCGACCCGCACACCGAGCTGGACGAGCACAGCCCCGACGGGATCGGCCTCAACGGCGCCACCGTGGGCATTGTGGGCGCCTCCCGCATCGGCCGCCTGGTCATCGGCAGGCTGCTGCCGCTCGGCGTGCGCATCCTGCTCAGCGACCCCTATGTGACGGAAGAGGAGGCCCGCTCGCTGGGCGTACGACTCGTCGACCTCGACACCCTGGCGTCGACCGCGGACATCGTCTCCCTCCACGCGCCCGAACTCCCTGAGACCCGCGGCATGTTCGACCGCCGCAGGCTCGCCCTGCTCCGCGACGGCGCGGTCTTCGTCAACACCTCACGCGGCAGCCTCGTCGACACCGACGCCCTCACCGAGGAGTGCGCCCGCGGCCGGATCGACGCCGTCCTCGACGTCACCGACCCGGAACCGCTGCCGGCCGGCCACCCGCTGCGCGCGCTGCCCAACGTCCTGCTCACCCCGCACCTGGCCGGGGCTCACGGCCGCGAGCTGCGCCGCCTGGGCGAGTTCGCCGCCTCCGAGGTCGAGCGGTTCGTCACGGGGCAGCCCCTCCAGGGCGCCGTCCGCGCCGTGGACCTGGCCCGGATCGCCTGACCGCCACCCTGGGAGCAACCTCTTGCCCTCCACCGCCCCCCTCGGCTTCAGCACCCTGGGCTGCCCCGGCGCGACCGTACGGGACATCATCCGCGTCGCGGACGTCAGCGGCTGCCGAGCCGTCGAACTGCGGGCCGCCGACGAGGAGCCCTTCTCCGTGGCCCTCGGCCCGTCCGAACGCCGCAGGCTCGCCGCCGAGTTCCGCGCCGCCGGCATCGAGCTGCTCAGCGTCGCCTCCTACGTCCGGGTGGCCGACGGCGCGGTCTCCGACCAGGAGTGCCTGGCCGACCTGCGCGCGCACTGCGCCCTCGCCCACGACCTGGGCGCCGCCGCCGTACGCGTCTTCCCCGGCGCGGCCGAGCCGGGGCCCGCGGCCGACGACCGCGCGGTCCGGCGACTCGCCGAGGCGGCCCGGACCAGCCCCGTCCGCCTGCTGCTGGAGACTCACGACTCCCACCGGGGTGCCCGAGATGTGGCCCGGGTGCTGGAACGGGTCGGCCATCCGGCGGTCGGCGCGATCTGGGACGTACTGCACACCTGGCTCGCCGGAGAGCGCCCCGACGAGTCGGCCGCGCTCCTTCGCCCCTGGCTCCGGCTCGTCCAGCTCAAGGACGTGCCCGGACGGCACGACCGCACTCCGGTCCTGCCGGGCGAGGGCGCGCTGCCGCTGGCCGAGGTCATGGCCGCCCTGCGGACCGTCGGCTACCGCGGACCCCTCTCCCTGGAGCTGGAGACCCGCTGGCACTCCGGCGGTCCACCCCTGCCGGAGGCGCTCGACCACCTGCGGAAGCTGTTGCCGGCACTCTCGCGGGACGCCGAGGCCGACGCCATCGATCATGCACAGGGCGACTTGGGTTAGGATCCGGCCACTCGCGTCGGGGGGGATGCCTGACGTCGTGTCCCATGTATCCCAGTCCTGGAGAACACCCGCATGGCCAGACGTGCGCTCGGACGCGTTGCCACCGCCGCCGCCGTTTCCCTGTCCCTCGCCGTGGGCCTCGCCCAGCTGACGATCGGCACCGCGCACGGTGAGGCGGTCGCGGGGGAGGTGGTGGTCCCCGCCACCACGGTGATGCTCCCCGAGACACGGCTGCTGAGCGCGGGGCCCTCCGGGTTCCTCCGTCACGAGTACGGGCGCGGTCAGGTGTGGACGACGTACGCCGGCGCGGACACGGTCGTCGACGCGTCCGCCGGGTACGACATCCCGAAGTCCGGCGTGGGCTCGGACGTCGTCGCCCGCTACGACCAGGCGGCACGGAGCGTGACGCTGCGGGACATGGCGAGCGGGCAGTCCCGCACGATCGCCATCCCGGACGGCCACCGGTACTTCAGCAGCCTCGGCTGGACGGTCGTGACGATGGCGGGCACGTTCGGCACCGACGCCCGCTGGCACCTCCTCGACACCCAGGACGACGGCTCCTACACGGACCGCGCGGTGGAGGGCGTCCCCGACGGCATGACCTGGGCGGCCGAGGCCAACGGCGCGCTGGGCGACCCGAAGGGGCAGGTCGTGACCTACCGGGCGGACGGCAAGCCGTACACCAGCTGGCTGGATGTCGCTCAGGGGCGGCTGGTCCCGCTGCCGTACGGCACGGAAGAGATCCCGTACGGCTTCGTGCTCACCCCCACCCACCTGCTGTGGTGGCAGAAGTACGGGACCGTCGCCATTGCCGACCGCGCGGACCTTGCCGCCGCCCCGCGGACCGTGTCGGTCCTCGGCGAGGTGCAGCTGCTGGGCCTGGTCGGCGAGTCGCTCGTCGTCTCCCGGTACGACGACACCCTGGGCGGCTACGACGTCGGGCTTCCGGTGTGGCGGGTCGAGGCCGTCGCGATGGGTGACGGCTCCACGACCAAGACGCTGTTGGACAGGTCGTTCGGGCGCGGCCTGCCGACCCCGGACGGCGGGCTGCTGGTGCCGGGCGGGCCCACTGCGGAGGACTGGGGCGTCTCCCTCGTCGAGGCCGCCGCGGACGGCGGACTGACGGTGCGCCGGATCGCCGACGGATCCCTCCGGCAGGCGAACCACCGCGTCTCCCAGCTGACCCTCACCCAGGGACGGCTGAACACCGTCGAGCTGGACCCCTCGAGGAAGTGGACGTATCTCCACACCCGCGACAACGGTGTGGCCGGTTCCCTCACGGTCGGGGAGCGCACCACGCGCGGCCGCGTGATCCCGGAGAACTACACGAACGAGCGCCCGCGCCTGCACGAGACCGGTGACGGCCGCACGGTCGTCTCCGGCTACGGCACGACCGCCGCCCAGCAGCCCCACCTCCTCGGCCCCACCCAGTCGATGCCCGGCACCCGGATCGACAGCTCGCGCGTCTATGAAGTGGTGTCGGCCGTCAGCGGCCGTTTCGCCGCGCTGAGGGGGCCGTACGGCGACACCGGGGCGGAGACGCGGGTCGTGGACCTCGACACCGGACGCACGGTGTTCACCACGATGGAGGGTGTCCAGGCGATCTGGGGCACCACCCTGTGGCTGCGGGACGGCAACGACACCGTGGTCCCCGTCGACCTGCTGACCGGACAGCGGGGCGAGCCGGTGTGGTTCGGCAAGGGATGCCTGCTGGAGAACATGCAGGCTGTCAAGCAGTGGCTGCTGTGGCAGTGCGTCGGCTCCGCGGAGGGCCTGGGCGTCTACAACACGGCCACGGAGACGAACCTGAGGCTCGTCTCCGGTCCCGTCTGGTCCGAGGCCCACCTCGGTGACGGCTTCGTCGCGACGGTGGAGGACGGGCAGCTGAAGGTGACCGACGTCCGCAGCGGGACGCCCGTGTCCCACACCGCCGGTGCGTTCGAGTGGGGTCCCTGGGACGTCGACCCGCACACGGGCGTCATCGCCCAGCTCCGCGGCGACGGCGCCGTCCGCCTCACCCCCAGCGGGGTCCCCGTCTCGCCGCTCTCCCAGCTCGACGCCACCGTCGCCACGTCGGTGGACGTCAAGGGAGGCGCCGGGCAGTGGAGCCCGAAGTGGTGGCTGAACAAGCCGGCCGCCTCCTGGCAGCTCGTGGTGAAGAACAAGGCCACCGGTACGACCGTGCGGACACTCTCCGGCGGCCTGGCCCGCGGTCTGGTCGCCACGGCGTGGAACGGCAGGGACGGCGCCGGCCGGCTGGTGCCCAACGGCACCTACACCTGGACGCTGACCGCCACTGCGGCCGACGGCCAGGGCGCTGCCCTCACCAGGTCCGGGACCGTCAAGCTCAGCGGCGGCGCCGCCGTGCACCGTGACTTCGTCGGCTCCGACGGCATCGGCGAGCTGCTGACGCTGAACGGCTCGGGCGGCCTGACCTACCACCGGGGCGACGGCGCCGGGAAGTTCTCCACCAAGACGACCGGCACGGGCTGGCCGACGACCGTCAAGGCGGTGCCGTACGGCGATCTGAACGGCGACCGCTGCAACGACGTGCTGGTCCGCTTCAGCAGTGGTGCCCTGCGCGCCTACCACCCCGGCTGCGGCAAGGCGCTCACGACGTCGACGCCGTACACGTCCCTCGCCACCTCGGGCTGGACCCAGTACGACATCCTCACCTCGCCCGGCGACCTCACGGGCGACGGACGCGCGGACCTGATCGCCCGCCAGTCCTCGACCGGCGACGTCTACCTCTACAAGGCGACCAGCACCGGCAAGCTCTCGGCGCGGACCAAGCTCTACTCCAACTGGACCGGCTACAAGAAGATCGTCGGCGCGGGCGACCTCAACGGTGACGGCCGCGGCGATCTGCTCGCCCAGGACAAGTCCAACGAGCTGTGGCGCTACGACGGCACCGGTTCCGGCACCTTCAAGGCCCGGGTCAAGGTGTTCAACGACTGGGGCGCGTCCTACAACACCGTCGTCGGCGTCGGGGACATCACCGGCGACGGCAGGGCCGACCTCGTCTCCCGCGACACCGCCGGTGCCGTGTGGCGCAGCAGCGGCAACGGCAAGGGGTCCTTCGGGGCGCGCGTGCAGATCGCCACCGGCTGGCAGGGGTACAAGGCGCTGTTCTGATCCCGCCGGCGACCGGTTCACGACCGTCGCCGCCACGGCCGTGGAGGCTGGGCGGCGGCGGTTCTTCCGTGCGGGGTGCCTCATCGGGCAGCGGTGTAGTCGCTGTCGAACGGCGGGGCCTCGTCGGTCCACTTCATGGCGGTGATCGTCGTGTAGCCGAGGAGTTCGCCCTTCGTGTGGCCGTCTCCGTTCCTGGCGGCCACGGTCTCCCGGCCGAGGGGCATTCCGGTCGTGCGGTCGAAGATCAGCCGGACCTCGGTGCCGTTCTCGGCGGCGGGCATCGCCACCCCGTATCCGGTGCGCCCGGCGTGGTCCTCGACCGTGCCGAGGGAGCGCACGCCGGGCTCGTCGGCGAGGACGCGGTAGGCGGCGGCGCGGAGTTCCGGTGTGGCGGGCAGGTGGATGGCGATCGCCACGGCGGTGTCGACGACGATGCCGTGCAGGATCTTCTCGGGGGCGTCGTAGTCCTCGTCGACGATCTCCCGGAGGCGTGCGCGCAGGGCGTCGGTGTCCGTGGGCAGGGTGCGCAGCTGTTCCAGGGGGATCTCGCCCATACGGGAGCTGTCCGCGATGCCGCCGGGCGCGTCGTGTTCGAGCTCGCCCGCGCCCTCGTAGGTGACGATCTCCGGGGTGGGCTCCGGGGGTTCGCCCTCGCGGCCCTGTTCCTTCCACTCGCGGGCGAGGCGGCGCCTGGTCTCCTCGTAGTCCATGAGATCCCACTGCCTGGGGGAGCCGTCGGCCCGCCAGGCCGCCTCGTCGGCCGGGGTCGCCGGGCGCGCGCCGGAGTCCACGTCCTGCGACCACCGCTTGCCGCCGTCGCGGGCCATCCAGACCCGGGACAGCTGCCGGACGTCGAGGACGTAGTCCTTGCCGGGGACCTCGCGCAGGCTGCCGTACCGCTCCTCCTGGTACCAGTACGCGCCCTCCGTCTCGGGCTGCTGCTCGACATCGGAGGCGGCGGCGAGCAGGATCCGGCTGCCCGAGAGGGTCGCGGCCGGGCCGTCCGAGGCGGTCGCCCGACCGGTCCCGCCGCCGGGGCCGGCGCCCAGGGTGACCGCGGTCGCGGTGAGGGCGCTGACGACCGTGACGGCGGTCGCGACGACCAGGCCGAAGCGGGGGACGCGCCGGGGAAACCAGCCGGCCGACCCGGACCCGCGCGGTACGGCCTCCCGCACGCGCGGCGTTCCCATGGCCGCCGCCAGCTCCTTCTCCCGCGTCGTGGGTGCCGTCGGCCGGTCGGGATCCAGATGCGCCGGTCGTGCCGCCGCGAGCTGCCGCACCACTTCGTTGTTCATCGGGCTTCCTCTCCTGCTGCGATCCGCACCCGGGTGGGCAGCGGCCGAGGGGATACGGCGTCCGCCATGGCCTGGTCCAGCTGCCGGACCAGCCGTTTGCGCGCCCGGTGCAGCCGGACCCGCATCGCGACCGGCGAGCAGCCGACCACGCGCGCGGCGTCGGCCGGGCCCAGCCCCTGCCACGCCGCCAGGATCAGCACCTCGCGGTCGTCCTCCGGGAGTTCGGCCAGCGCCCGCAGCAGCGCGTTGCGCTCGGACACCTCGTCGGCGATGTCCGACTCGGCCTCCTCGGTCCAGCCCGCCAGCTCGGCGGTGAAGGACGCGCGCCTGACCTCCTTGCGGATGCTGTCGCGCAGCACGTTGCGCGCGACGCCGAGCAGCCATGGCAGCGGCGGGTCCGGTACGTCGTCCAGCCGGCGCCACGCGACGGTGAACGTCTCGCTCACCACCTCGTCGGCGACCTGCCGGCCCGCGCGGCTGACCACGTAGGCCCACACGCGCTGCCGGCAGGCGTCGTACATCGCGGTGAAGCGATCCGCGTCGTCAGGCACTGCCCTACCTCCGTTCCGCCGGAAGACGTCTGTCATGAGGTAGTGGTCGCCGCCGCGGGATCGTTACCGCCGATCTTCAGCAGGCTGTCGCACCGGCGTTCCGCCGCCCCCTCCCGCGTTCCGGTACCGAGATCCAGCGCGAAGCGCACCGCCTCCGCCGTGGACGTGTGCAGCCCTCGGGTGAAGTGCTCGTCGAAGGCGGTGTCGCCGAGGTCCGCGCGGGCGCGCCGCCGGTAGTGCTCGCTGCGCCGGACCAGTTCCCGGAACCCGAACAGCCGCTTGTCGCCCGCGGGCCAGATGGCGTGGGCGCAGCCGAGGAGCCGGGCGGCGGACCGGGCGTCGTCCTGCTCGACCCTGGTCCAGGCGAGGGTTTCGAGCACGGTGGCGATGCCGCGACCGTCGGAGAAGGTCTGCTTGATCAGCAGGGACTCGCGCAGCACGGCCGCCGCCTCGCCGGCCTCCCCGCGGGCCAGGTGGTGCAGGGCCAGCGCCCACAGGATGTACGACCGATGCCACTGCTCACCGTGCTCGACGGCGAGCGCGTGCGCCTGCTGCAGGGTGTCGAACGAGTCCTCGGTACGGCCGAGCAGCAGCTGGATGAGGCCCGACTGGCTGAGCGCCTGCTGCTCGCCGAAGGAGTCGCCGGCCTCGCGGTACAGCTCCAGCGAGCGGCGGGTGTGGGCGCCCGCCGTCTCGGGGTCGCCGCTGAACAGCGCGACCAGTCCGCGCACGAGCGCCGCACCGGCGGCCGAGCGGTGCCGGTCCTCCACGGCGGCGGCGTCCTCGGCCGCGCGGGCGTGCCGGTCGGCGGCGGCCAGGTCGCCCTGCAGCACGGCGAGATACGCGCAGGCCCACAGCGCCTGGGCGCGCACCCAGGCCTCGGCGTCGGTGCGCCGTACGACCTGCTCCAGCCAGTGGCGGCCCTCCTCGAACGACGAGTCGGTGATCCAGTACAGGCACAGCGCGCCCGCGATCCGCTGGGCGGCGGACGCGCCGTCGGAGGTCGCCAGGGAGTACGCCAGCGCACCGCGCAGATTGGGCAGTTCACGGCGTACCCGGGCGAACAGCCGGTCCTGGTCGGGACATTGGCGCGCCGCGGCCAGGCGTTCGGCGAAGCCGACGTACCAGTCGCGGTGGCGGCGCCGCGCGTACGCCTCGCCCTCGGAGTCCCGCAGCCGGGCCAGCCCGTACTCGCGGACACTCTCCAGCATGTGGAGCCGGACGCCGTCCTCCGTGGTCACGGTGGAGACCACGGACCGGTCGGTCAGCTCCGCCACGGCGTCGAGCACGTCGGCCGGTCCGATCGTGCCTCCCGCGCAGACGTTCTCGGCCGCGTCCAGCGAGGCGTCCCCCGCGAACACCGACAGCCTGCACCACACGGTCCGCTCCGCCGGCGAGCACAGATCGAAGCTCCAGTCGAGGAGTTCCTGGAGTGAGCGGTGGCGCGGGTGGGCGGCGCGGTCGCCGTTGCGGAGCAGGCCGAAACGGTCGTCCAGCCGCTCGGACAGCTGCTGCAAAGACAGCACCCGCAGCCACCGGGCGGCCAGTTCGATGGCCAGGGGCAGGCCCTCCAGCTGGGCGCAGATGCGTTCCGCCAGCGCTCGGTCGGCGTCCGGCAGCCGGAATCCGGGGGCCGCGGCGGCGGCGCGGTCGCGGAGCAGGCGCACGGCGACGGAGTCGGCGTCGGCGGCTTCGGGCGGCGTGGCTCTCACGGCCGTACCGGGGCAGGGCCGGAACGGAAGCGGCTCGAGCGGGAAGACGCTCTCCTCGGTGAGCCGGAGGCACTGCCGACTGGTCGTCAGGACGGTCACGCCGGGCGCCGCGCGCAGGATCTCCCGGATCAGGCGGGCGCAGGGATCCACCAGGTGCTCGCAGTTGTCCAGGACGATCAGCAGCCGCCGCCCGGCCAGGAAGGACAGCAGGGTGGCGAGCGCGGGCGCCGAGGGGTCCTCCGGCAGCTGGAGCGCGGCGGTCACCGTGTGGACCAGGGTGGCCGGTTCGCGGGTGTCGGCCAGCTCGATCCACCACACGCCGTCCGGGAAGTCGCCGCGCACCAGGGCGGCGGTACGCATGGCGAGGCGTGTCTTGCCGACCCCGCCGGTGCCGGTGACGGTGACGAGCCGTGAGGTCCGCACCCGGCTTCGCAGGGCGCGGAGTTCGGCCTCCCGGCCGAGGAAGGAGGTGGCCTCGGCGGGGAGCCAGCCGGGGGAGGGAGCCGCGACCGAAGCGGATTCCGGGGACGCCACCGACTCCTCGGCGCTCCTGGTCGCCGCCAGGCCGGCGGCCGCCTCCCGCCACCGCCGCTCCCAGTCCCCGAGGTCGGTCACCCCGCAGGCCCGCAGATACCCGGCCGTCACCGGCCAACTCGGCAGATCCCGGCCACTGGCCGCCGTGGAGAGGGCCGACGCGGAGAAGGCCGCCCGAGCGGCCATCTGCCGGTACGGCGGACTGCCCGCCCTGGCCCGCGCCTGTCTGAGCGCATGCGCCAACTCCTGCACCGGCCCCTGCGCAGGGTCCAGCTCCCTCTCCCGCCGACCCACGTTCTCGGCCTTCCTCACCACTCACGGCAACCGCACAGTCGCGTTTGTCAGCCACAGATGATGCCTGCCGACCAGCGAAAGGTTGCATTCGCCTCCGCCTTTCTTCCGCAGGCGGACTTCGGTCGAACGCTGTTGATTCTTTGATCAGTACGTTCAGCGGCCTTGCTGGTCATCAATTGCCCTGTCACGGTCTTGCCGACCGACCGGCCGCTTGGACCGAAGCGGCCCGGGTGCGCGGTACGTCCGCCATGGCCCGGCAGCGCGACCGCGCCGGGCGGGACGGACCGGCGCGAGGGATCGCGCCGGACGACAGGACCGGGCGACAACCGCCCGGCCCCGCACCCCTCGACAACCACTACGTCCCGCCGCCGACGCGTGCCCCTGCGCGCGGCCCGTCGCCGCGGGACGACCCACCCGGGACCCAGCACCGTCCCGGCCCAACGGGAGGACAACACATCCAGTGAGCAAGCACGCTTCGCAATGGACCGGAAAGCGGCTGGCCGCCGGCACGGTCGCCCTGTCCGCCGCCGTGGCGGGCGCCGGGCTGGCCCTGGCCCCCGCCGGCCACGCCGCCCACCCGTCGACGTACTCCGTCGTCGGCACGGACACCAGCCATCACAACCACGCGGGCGGCAACCCGGTCGACTGGGACAGGGTGGCGGCCTCCAACAAGTTCGTCTTCCTGAAGGCGACGGAGGGCCACACCTGGAAGGACGGCTGGTTCGCCCGGGACTTCAAGTCCGCCGAGGCCCGCGGGATGATGCGGGCGCCGTACCACTTCTACAACCCGGACAACCCCACCAACGGCGCCGCCCAGGCCGACCACTTCATCCGCACCGCCAAGGCCGCCGGCTACACGGGCAAGAAGCCCGGGGAACTGCCGCCGGTGCTGGACGTGGAGAAGATCAGCAAGAAGGTCAACGGCAAGTGGGTGCAGATCTGCCCGGTCAATCTGCGCACCACGCAGCTCAAGATCTTCATGGACAGGGTGCAGGCCGCGTTCGGCCGGAAGCCGATCGTCTACACCTCCGCGCCCTTCATCAACGAGTGCATGGGCGGCAAGGGCCAGGTCTTCGACGGCTACGTCCAGTGGATCCCCCGCTACGGCAGCGGCGCCAACGAGCCCAGGCAACTCCCGGGCACGCGGCAGTCCTGGACGTTCTGGCAGTACACGGAGACCGACTCCGTGCCGGGCATCAAGGGCAAGGCCGACCGCAACGTCTTCCGCGGCAGCCTCGCGCAACTGCGCGCCATGGCCAACCTCGGCACGGCACCGGCCCAGCCGTCGTTCCCGGTCGTGAAGCAGGGCGATCGTGGTGAGGACGTCCGCACGGTCCAGCTCCTGCTGACGGCGCGGAACTTCGCGACCGAGGCGGACGGGGTGTTCGGCTCGGGTACGGCGGCGAAGGTGAAGGCGTTCCAGAAGGCGAACGGTCTGACGGCGGACGGCGTCGTCGGCTCGCAGACCTGGTCGAAGCTGATCGTCACGCTGAAGAACGGCGCGAAGGGCGAGGCGGTGAAGGCCCTTCAGCGCCAGCTGACGGCCAACGGCTACGCCACGACGGCGGACGGCGTGTTCGGAGCCGGCACCGAGGCCAAGGTCAAGGCCTTCCAGAAGGCCAAGGGCCTCACGGCGGACGGCATCGCGGGCCCGAACACCTGGGCCAGGCTGGTCAGCGGTTGATCCCGCACCAACTCAGAGATCCCAAGAGAGAGAAGGAACACGGCACGATGAGTGCTCCGAAGAAGGCTCCCGCGCACAAGAGGGGCCGCGGGACGGCCATCACGACGCTGGCGCTCGCCGCCGCGGTGGCGGGCGGCGTCATGGCGACGACCCTCCAGGACGTCCCGGCAGCGGCGGCGGCCGGCCAGCAGACGCGGGCTTCCGCAACGTTCCCCGTAGTGAAGCAGGGTGACCGCGGTGAGGACGTCCGCACGGTCCAGCTCCTGCTGACGGCGCGGAACTTCGCGACCGAGGCGGACGGGGTGTTCGGCTCGGGTACGGCGGCGAAGGTGAAGGCGTTCCAGAAGGCGAACGGTCTGACGGCGGACGGCGTCGTCGGCTCGCAGACCTGGTCGAAGCTGATCGTCACGCTGAAGAACGGCGCGAAGGGCGAGGCGGTGAAGGCCCTTCAGCGCCAGCTGACGGCGAACGGCTATGCCACGACGGCGGACGGCGTGTTCGGAGCCGGCACCGAGGCCAAGGTCAAGGCCTTCCAGAAGGCCAAGGGCCTCACGGCGGACGGCATCGCCGGCCTGAACACCTGGGCCAGGCTCGTCAGCGGCGCGGGCGGCGGAGGCGGCGGTGGGACCACCCCCGGCGACCCGGCCACCAAGCTCACCGACTCCCAGGCCGCCGCCAAGATGAAGGCCGCCGGCATCACCCGCGTGAGCAGCAAGAACTGCTGGCACCGCGGCGAGGGCTGCACCAGCTACGAGCAGATCCGCCTCGGCACCGTCAACGGCGCCATCACTCTGAAGAAGCTCAGCGGCTGCGCCGTCGTCGTCACCGGAGGCACGGAGGCCGGCCACTCCCGGCGCGGCGAGTACACCCACTGGAACGGCTACAAGCTCGACTTCCGCCGCAGCCAGACCGGCGGCAAGTGCCTCACCAACTGGATCCACAAGAACGTCAAGTACCACCACAAGCGGGGCGACGGCGCGCCCGTGTACCGAGGCACGATCAACGGCAGGACGGTCGACTACGCCGACGAGTACTGGCTGAACCACTGGGACGTCCTCTACAAGTGATCGCGTAGGAACACCTGGGCCCGGCACTGTTGTGCCGGGCCTTGTCACTGACTGCGCCGCGCCCCTGAATGTGATCCGCGTCACCTGCTGTCACAGGCGTCGGGCCTGCGGTGTCCTGTGCCCGAACCCCCTGGGGACGGAGGAGACACCATGACGGGCCGTCTTGGCGCGAAGATCAAGCACAGCAGTTACCCGGGCTTGATCGAGCATCTGGCGCAGAAGGACCGAGACATGACCGAGCATCAGCAGGACGCCGTCCCCGCCACCGACCTCGCGACGGAGGCGTTCGTCACCCACCGCAATCTGCTCTTCACCGTCGCCTACGAGATGCTCGGCTCGGCCGCCGACGCGGAGGACGTCCTCCAGGAGACGTGGCTGCGCTGGGTCAGGGCCGACCTGGGGCAGGTGAGCGACGAGCGGGCCTACCTGGTGCGGATCACGACCCGGCAGGCGCTCAACCGGCTGCGGACCGTGAAGCGCCGCCGCGAGGCGTACGTCGGCCAGTGGCTGCCCGAACCGCTGCTCACCACCCCGGACGTGGCCGAGGACGTGGAACTCGCCGAGAGCATGTCGATGGCGATGATGCTCGTCCTGGAGAGCCTCACGCCGACCGAGCGGGCCGTGTTCGTGCTGCGCGAGGTCTTCGACGTCGGCTACGACGAGATCGCCGAGGCCGTCGGCAAGACCCCCGCGGCCGTACGGCAGATCGCGCACCGCGCCCGCGGGCACGTCGACGCCCGCCGGCCCCGCCGCACCGCCTCCCCGGGAGAGGCGCGGGCCGCCGTCGAATCGTTCCGGCGGGCGATCGAGACCGGAGACCCGCAGGGCCTCCTCGACGTTCTCGCGCCCGATGTCGTCCTGGTCAGCGACGGCGGCGGCCTCAAGCGGGCCGCGCTGCGACCCGTCGTCGGCGCCGACAAGGTGGTCCGCTTCTACTTCGGCGGCTCGAGGAAAGCCGGCGTCACGGTCGGCTGCGAACCCACCGTGATCAACGGCAGCCCCGCCCTCGCCGTGTCCGTGGACGGCGAGCTGGACGGCGTGATGGCGATGCGCGTCGAGGACGCCGGCATCACCGGCCTCTACTACGTCCGCAACCCCGAGAAGCTCAACCGCATCGACGCCGAGACCCCGCTCACCCTCCGCTGACCACCCGAACCGCCCGAACGCGAACGCTCCGAACCACCGAGAGGACCACCCACCATGGCCAGACCGACGACGACCGCCGACCACCGTGGCGGCACCCTCCTCAGAACCGCGATAGCCCTTCAGACCCTCACCCTGTTCTTCCAGGCGGCCACCGCGGGTGTGCTCCTGACGTCGTCCCACGGCTACCTCCTGCACGACATCGGCTCGAAGGTCATGTACGCCGCCGCCATGCTGTACGTCCTCGCCGCGGTCCTGGCGTGGCGCCGGGGCGGCGGATCGCCCCGTCCCGTCCTGTACGCCACCGGATTCCTCGTCCTCGCCTCGGCGCAGGTGGCGCTGGGCGTCGCCCACGTGTCCTCGCTCCATGTCCCCCTGGGCGTGGTGATGTTCGCCCTCAGCACCCTGGCCCTGGCCCAGGCGTTCTCCCCGCGCCCGCTGCCGCGCCCCGCTGCCAGGCCGTAGCCGCCCGACGCACCGTCCTCCCGGTCACCGATCTCACGCACGACCCGTTCAGACCCGTATCAGAAAGGCAGGACACCTCATGTCCGTTCGATCCGTGCTCACCGTGACCGCAGCCGTCCTCATCGGTGGTCTCGCGCTCGCCGCACCGGCCGCCGCGGACCCTTCGGCCCAGCCGGTCGCCGCGAGCGTCTTCACCGTGAGCGTCGGCCGGGTCGGGGCCTCCCTGTCGGCGCTCGTCGGCCTCCTCGGCGCGGTCAACGGCGGCCTGGCCCTGGCCCGCCCCACCGGTCGGGGACACATCGGCACCTGGGCCCGGCGGAACGGAGCCGTCACGGCTCTCGCGGCGGGTCTGGTCGCCCTGGTCGTCGGCGGGGCGGTCGCGGCCACCGCCGACGGCGGTCTCGGCACCGGCAACGGGCTCGGCGGCGCCTACTTCGCCATGCTCCTGGGCCTGCTCGCCGTCACCCTCGGCTGGCTGGCCCGCTCCCGCCAGTCCCGCTGACCCCACCGCGAATCCTCTGCGAGGCCCCCAGGCTTCCAGCCGTGCAACCAAAGAGACATCGATCGCATCGATCGGAGGATGTGGTCGCCTCACTCGTGATCGACGATGCCGGTCATGACGCGAACAGAGAAAACCGCCCGGGCAGGAGGCGGGTGGAAGACGCCTCCTCCCGTGCGCGGCAACCATGCGTGGTTCCCCGGCCGGATCATCGGGGGAGTGGCTCTCGTCCTCGGTCCCGTGGTGTGGGCGGCCGGGCTGCTCCTGCGGTACTTGGCGCTCGACTCGGAAGCCCTCGCTCGGGGCCAGTCGACGGAGTTCGGCAAGGAGTTCGCCGCACCGTCGCAGTTGGCCGCCTATGTGGACAGCCCCGCGCTGGTCACGGCCGGCTACGCGTGCTTCGCCGCCGGGGCCCTGCTGTTGTGGCCCG
Organism: Streptomyces sp. NPDC030838; assembly: GCF_055572035.1. Lineage (NCBI taxonomy): Bacteria > Bacillati > Actinomycetota > Actinomycetes > Kitasatosporales > Streptomycetaceae > Streptomyces > Streptomyces sp. NPDC030838. The sequence continues at coordinate 149,358 of NZ_JBVIED010000012.1, forward strand.
CCTTCGCCACACTCGCGAGGATCGTCGGGGCGAGGTGTCCGCGGCTCGCCGTGTGGGGCGGCACTCTCGTCATCATGGGTCTGTTCGCCCGCCTGTACTTCGCCGGCGTCGACCAGACAGCCTTCCAACTGGCCGAAGCGCGCGGCCTCGACGAGGCGATCGCGACCGTGGCGTCCACGTACACGGACATCTCCTACGGGCCATGGAGGGTCCCGGTGAGCGCGTCCGCCTGCCAGTACGCCGGGATGGCATTGCTGACCGTCGGGGCATTCCGCTCCGGGACGTTCGGGCTGGGACGCTGTCTGTTGTTCCTCTGGTCGGGGACGCTGTGGGGAGGCGTGCTGAAAGCGAGCGAGCTGTTCGACGGTGTCGTGTCGAACGGCGTCCTGTGCCTGGTGTTCGTGCCGCTCGGTGTCCGAGTGCTCCGGGATGCCGTCCCCGAGTTGCGTGCGGAGCACGGCTCCGTCGACGACCGAAGGCGCCTGCGATGGCTCAGCTGGTGACACGGCTGGTGCCGTTCGCGCTTCCCGCCGCCGCCGTCTGCGGTGCCTTCGTGCCGGCGGCCCTGCCCGGTGCGACGCCGCAGTCCCTGCTCGGGCCGACCTCGGTGCCCGCGTCCGTCCAGGCCGCGGTGGTCGGGCTGCTGGCGGCCGCGGGTGCGTGGATGGCGCCGCAACGACGCTGGCCGCTGTTCGTGATCGCGGCCGCGGACTCGGTGGCCCGGTCACCCGGGCTCGTACTGTCCCTGGCGACCTATGTCGCGGCGACCACCTTTCGACGCCCCCTCCACCTGGCGATCTTCACGGCGGCCGCGAGCCTCCTGGCGTTGGTGCCCCGACCCGGCGTCGACATCGTCTCCGCACTCGGTGGCGCACCCCTGTTCGTCTGGCTTCCGCTGGCGATCGGGCTGTGGATCAGCGCGCGCGGGCAGGTGGTGGCCGGGCTGCGCGAGCGTGCCGAACGGCTGGAGCGGGAGCAGGCCGTGCTCGTCGAGCGGGCGCGCGGGGAGGAGCGCGCCCGCATCGCACGGGACATGCACGACGTGGTGGCCCACCAGGTGTCGCTGATGGTCCTGCGCGCGGGGGCGCTGGAGATCAACGCGCCCGACGAGAAGACCGCGGCGGAGGCGGAGCTCATCCGAACCACGGGCAAGGAGGCGCTCACTCAGCTCAGAGCCGTTCTCGGGATCCTCCGTCAGGGGAACGGAGAGCCGGATCCGTTCCGGACGCAGCCGACACTGGCCGATGTCGACGCACTGCTCGACCAGTCGAGAGCAGTCGGCGTTCCCGTGGAACGGCGCGACGAGGGAACGGCGACCGAGTTGAAGGCCGTGGTCGGACACACCGCCTACCGTGTCGTCCAGGAGGCCCTCACCAACATCCACAAGCACGCGGGCGCTGTCGCCACGCGGGTGGTGGTACGCCACCTTCCCTCCGCGCTGGAGGTCACGGTCGGCAACGCCGCACCGCACGACTGCCCGCCGGCGATGTCCGGCACCGGCCTCGGCCTGATCTCGCTGCGCGAACGCGTCGAACTGCTGGGCGGCGAGTTCACCGCCGGGCCGACGGAAGACGGCGGATTCATCGTGTCTGCGAAGCTTCCGACATGATCCGGGTACTCATCGTCGACGACGAGGCTCTGGTACGGACCGGGCTGCGCATGATCCTGGAGGCCGCGGACGACATCAGGGTGGTCGCCGAGGCGGAGAACGGGGCGGAGGCCGTCACAGCCGTCAGCCGCCACCGGCCACACATCGTGCTCATGGACGTGCAGATGCCGGGCATGGACGGAGTGACCGCGCTCAGGGAGATCCGCCGCTCTCCCCATCCGCCGAAGGTGCTCATGCTCACCACCTTCGACCGCGACGAGTACATCTACGGCGCCCTGCGGTCCAAGGCCGCCGGATTCCTGTTGAAGGACACCGCGCCACGCGATCTGATCGCCGCCGTCCGCACGGTGGCCGGCGGCGGCTCCGTGCTGTCGCCCGTGGTCACCAAGCGCGTGATCGACGCTTTCGCCGACCGGCAGTCCCCGGACGTCCGGGCCGCGCGGGAACGGCTGGCCGTTCTCACCGCTCGGGAGCAGGATGTCGTCCGCGCGGTGGCCCGCGGACTGGCCAATGCCGACATCGCCCGAGAGCTCGGCATGACCGAGACCACGGTCAAGGCCCACGTCAGCCGTTCGCTCGCCAAACTCGGGTTGACCAATCGGGTGCAGATCGCACTCCTCGTCCGCGACGCGGGGTAGGCCGGCCCGGCCGCATCAGGCGGAGGCGGAGTCGCTTACGCCTGGTCGGAGCGGAGGGTGACCGCCCGAAGGAGGGCGTTCCGGCAGGCCTGGACGGCGGGGTGCCGGCCGCCGCCGCGGCGTGCCACGGTGAAGATGCGGCGGGTGCGCCGGCCGCGGGGGAGCTGTCGCAGGGCGACGGTCGGGGGCTGTTCGCTCCAGACGAGGCCGGGCAGGAAAGCCGCGGCGTGTTTCTGCTCGACGAGGCGGAGGTGGAGCAGGAGGTCGGTGGTCTCGAACCGTACGTCGGGTTCGAAGCCGGCGTTGCGGCACAGGGTCATGGCCCAGTGCCGGGCGGCTGTGCCCTCGGGTTCCATCACCCAGGGGTGGTGGGCGAGTGAGCGCAGCGCCGCCGTCGGGCCGTCGGCGTCCGACACGTCGGCCGGCTCCGGCAGCGCGAGGTGCAGGGGGTCGTCGAGCAGGTCTTCCTGTTCCAGTTCGGCGGGCCGCGGGTTCGGGTTGCCGGGGTACTCCTCGGCGAGGACCAGGTCGAAGTCGCGGGCCTGCAGGGCGGGAAGGGCCGTTTCCGGTTCCATCTGCGTGACGTGGACGCGCAGGTGCGGGTGCTGGTCGCGCAGCAGGCCGAGCGCGGTGGGGACGAGGGCCAGCGCGGCCGTCTGGAACGAGGCGATACGGAGCGTGCCGGTCAGGTCGGTCAGAGAGGCGGCGATGTCCGCCTCCGCGCGCTCCAGGCGTTCGAGGACCGCTTCGGCGTGGGCGACGAGGATCTCGGCCTGCGCCGTCAGCCTCACCCGCCGTCCGACCGGCTCCAGCAGCGGGACGCCGACCTCGGCCTCCAGCTGGGAGAGCTGCTGGGAGACGGAGGACGGGGCGTACGACAGGGCGGCGGCGACGGCTGCCAGGGTGCCGCGGTGCTTGAGTTCGCGCAGCAGGCGCAGTCGGTGCAGATCGAACATGGGTGGCTCGCTCTCCTCGCCCTCGCGGAGCGCTTGCTCAATGGTCGGTTTCTCCGACGGATATAGGTCGAAAACATTCGCTGGACCGATTGTAGGCGGGGGCCGCACCCTGATCGTGTGCCTCAGAACCGTCTCTCTCCTCCTACGCTGCCGTGGCTTGCGCGGCCCAGTGCCCGCACTCGCACCTGGCGGTGTGAACCCGCCCCCCGCGCGGTGCGTGACTTCCACGCCGAGCTGCCCGGCTACTCACCCACTCCTCTGAAGGAACTCCCGTTCCTTGCAGGTGAGTTGGAGGTTGGCAGGGTCTTCGTCAAGGACGAGTCGTGCCGTCTCGGTCTGCCTGCCTTCAAGGCGCTGGGCGCGTCCTGGGCGGTCCACCGCATCCTTGCCGAGCGGCCGGCGAACGGCTCCGAGCACGGGCCGGTCACCCTGGTGACCGCCACCGACGGCAACCACGGCCGCGCCGTGGCCCGCATGGCCCGCCTGTTCGGGCAGCACGCCCACGTTCTCGTTCCGCGGGGCGTGCATCCGCAGGCCGTGGCGGCCATCGTCGCCGAACAGGCGAAGGTCACCGAGGTCTCAGGGCCGTACGACGAGGCCGTGCGCCTGGCGGCCGAGGCGGCCGCCGCGCCGGGCGCGGTCCTGGTGCAGGACACCGCCTGGCCGGGCTATGAGCGGATCCCGGGGTGGATCGTCGAGGGCTACTCCACCCTCTGCGCCGAGATCGACGAGCAGCTGGTGGCCGAAGGGGTCGCCCAAGGACCGGACCTCGTCGCCGTACCCGTGGGCGTGGGGTCACTGGCCCAGGCCGTGGTCACCCACTACCGCAGCCGCCCCTCCGCGCACGCCCCGGCACTGCTGTCGGTGGAGCCGGAGGCCGCGGCCTGCGTCCTGGAGAGCCTCGCGTGCGACGAACTCGTCAGCGTCACGACGGGTGAGACCAGCATGGCCGGGCTGAACTGCGGCACCCCGTCCAGCATCGCCTGGCCCTACCTGTACGGCGGGCTGGACGCCGCTGTCGCCGTCGCGGACGCCGACAGCGCCCGCGCGGCCGGTGATCTCGCCGCTGCCGGTGTCTCTTCGGGCCCCTGCGGGGCCGCGGCGCTCGCCGGTCTGCGTGCGGCGCTCACCGGCGTGGGCGCCGAGGAACGCCGTACGGCCTTGGGGCTCGGGCCCACCTCGGTGGTCGTGCTGCTGAGCACCGAGGGCACGGCCGCCAACCCGCATCCGGCATGCTGACCCACCTCGTAGCCGCGCTCGGTGTGCTCGGCCTGCTGACCATCCTGCCCGGCCCGGACATGGCGGTGGTGACCCGACGTGCGCTCGTGGCCGGTCCCGGTGACGCGCTGCGCACCGTGGGCGGGATCGCGACCGGGCTGCTGCTCTGGGGCGCGCTGACCGTGGCCGGGCTCGCGGCAGTGCTGGCCGCCTCGCCCGTGGCCTACCTGGCCGTCAAGCTCCTCGGCGCCGGTTACCTGGTGTTCCTGGGCGCGCAGGCGCTGTGGCAGCACCGCCGTTCGGCCCCGGCCGGCCATGGGGGTCCCCCCGCTCGAGCGAAGCCGAGAGTGGGGGAGGATGCCGGTCCTGCCGCCGTCGGGAGTCCCTGGCGGACCGGCCTGATCAGCAACGTCCTCAACCCGAAGATCGCCGTCTTCTACACCGGGCTGCTGCCCACGTTGGCCCCGCCCCGGCTGCCCGCCGCCTGGGCCATGACGCTCCTCGCCCTCCTCCACGCCACCCTCACCGTCGCCTGGCTGGGCAGCTACGTGCTCCTGCTGGCGAAGGCCGGACACGTCCTCGAACGGCCGCGGACCCGCCGCGCGCTCGGGCGCACCACGGGCGCCGTGCTGATCGGCTTCGGTCTCATGGTCGCGACCGCCTCCGGCGGTCCCTGATGGACCTCGCCGGGGTACGGCCCCCGCGGGGCCGTCGCCGGTCGGTCAGGGCGAGACGACCTTCACCGGTAGGGACCGCAGGCCGTTCACGACCCAGGTGGAGCTCCAGACGGGCGGGCTCGCGAGGGCCAGTGAGGTGTCGGCCGTGATCAGGTCTTCCAGCAGGGCCCGGAGCATCACGCGGACCAGGGCCGCGCCGAGGCAGAAGTGCATGCCGGCGCCGAGGGTCAGATGCGGGTTCGGGTGACGGTCGAGGACCAGGTCGTCGGGGTCCGTGAAGACGGTGCGGTCGCGGTTGGCCGAGGCCGTCCACACGGCCAGCGCGTCGCCCGCGCGGATCTGTGTGCCGGCCAGTTCGGTGTCGGTCACGGCGGTCCGCATCACGTGGGTGACCGGCGCGGTCCAGCGCAGCAACTCCTCGATGGCGGAGTCGATGCCGACCTCTCCGCCGCGCAGGGCGGCCCAGACCTCCGGGCGCTCCAGCAGCGCCAGCAGGCCGCCGCTGGCGGAGTGCCGGGCCGTCTGGCTCGCGGCCACCACGATGTTGTCGCACGTCAGGACGATCTCCTCGTCCGACAGGGGCAGCCCGCCCGCGCGGGCGTCGAGCAGCGCACCGAGCAGGTCCTTGCCGGGCCCGCCGCGTCGCGCGCCGAGCGCGTTGAGGTAGTACATCATCACGTCGTGGTGCCCGGCGGCCGCCTCGTCCTCCGCGCTGTCCAGGGCCCGGTTGGTCGCGTCCGCCATCATCGGGATGTCCTCGGGGGGAATCCCCAGCAGCTCGGCCTGCACCGCGAGCGGGAACCGCTCGGCCACGTCGGTCACGAAGTCGCCGCCGCCGCGCCGGCGCAGGTCGGCCAGGAGCGAACCCGCCACCTGGCGCGCCAGCACCGACAGCTGCTCCACGGCCCGCGGGGTGAACAACCGGGCCACGGCCCGGCGCAGTTCGGTGTGGCGTGGCGGGTCGGTGAGGACCGGCATCTTCCCGGCGCCGGGATACGGCGCGGAGTTGTCGTCCTCCCGCAGCGTAGTGCCCCGGGTGGAGGTGAAGGTCCGCCACTCGGTCAGCACCCGGTGGCTCGCCTCGTGCCCGACCACGGCCCAGAACTGAGAACCCGTGGCCGCCACCTGACGGTGCACGGGGCCGGTCTCCCGCAGGGCACGCAGCGCTTCGTGCGGGTTCCCGTCCACGTACAGCGCCGAATCCAGCAGGTCGACCATCGACGACACAGACAAGAACGCCCCCCGGTTTCCGATTGTCAGGCGGCCCCCATCGCAGCAGGTGCCGCCGTCAAAGTCCAGCCCCCTCAGGCCCGTTGACTGCGTTGACGTCACCGACGATCATGTGCGATGTGACGGAAGCTCTGCGGCGGGAACACGCGCGATTCTGGCAGGACGTCCTGGCCGCGGGCCCCACGCGGGTCTTCTCCGCACGCCCCGCCGACCAGCGGCGCTACGAGCTGCGACAGAAGCTGCCGGAAGGGCTCCGGGACGCCGCGGCCGGCCGGCCCCACGGCCTGCACCTGCTGGTCTGCGGCGCCGTGGTCGCGTTGCTGCACCGCTACACAGGCACCGAGTCGGTCGTCATCGGCCAGGGCGCCCCGATCGGCGGCGGCATCGACGGCAGCGGACCCGACCGGCTGATCCCGGTGCGCTGCGCCGTCTTCGGCACCGACACGTTCACCGACGTCGTGGACCGACTGCGGACGGCCGTCTTCGACTCCTACGCGCACCAGAACTTCGACCTCGGTGTGCTGGGCCACAACGCCCCCTACCAAGTGGCCGTTCGCGTCGAGGGGTTGCACGTCGAACCGGGCCCGGAGGACGTGCCGCTGCTCCTGGAGGTCACGGAGACCGGCGAACTGACCGCCCGTGCGGCCGGGATCGATGAGGACGTCGTCTCCCGTCTGCTGCGCCACCTCACCACCCTGTTGGAGCAGGTGCTGGCCGATCCCGGCCTCGTACTCACCGAGGTGGACCTGCTCACCGAGGCGGACAGCCGGCTGCTGGAGCGGTCCAACGACACCGCGTGGCCGGCCGGCCCCCACCGGACCGTACCGGCGCTGTTCGCCCACGCGGTCGCCGTACGCCCCGACGCGCGGGCGCTGCTGTCGCCGGACGGTGTCCTCACCTACCGCGAACTGGACGAGCGCAGCGACTCGCTGGCGGCGGCGATCGTGGAGCGGGGCGCCGACCGGGTGGCGGTGGTCGCCGAGCGTTCGCCCGCGCTGGTCATCGCGGTCCTCGCCGTGCTGAAGGCCGGCGCGGCCTACGTCCCCGTCGACCCGTCGCTGCCCGCCGAACGGATCGACTTCGTGGTGCGCGACAGCGGCGCGTCCATGGTGCTGCGCGGGGACCGCGGGGACACGGACGTGCCGAGTCGGCCGCTGCCCGCGGTCACCGTCCGCCCGGAGGACCCGGCCTACGTCATCTACACCTCCGGATCGACGGGCGAACCCAAGGGCGTCGTGGTCGAGCACCGGTCCCTGGTCAATCTGCTCGCCGCCACCCAGCGCGCGTACCCGCTCGGCCCCGACGACGTGATCCTGCACAAGACGTCGATCTCCTTCGACGTGTCGGTGTGGGAACTGTTCGGATGGCTGATGGGCGGCGGTGCGCTGGCGCTGCTGCCCTCCGGTGCCGAGGGCGACCCGGACGCCGTCATCGACGCCGTCGAACGGTACGAGGTCACCGCCCTCGACCTCGTCCCGCAGATGCTGGGCGCCCTCGGGGACGTGGTCGTGGCGCGGAACGCCGCCGACCGGATGCGTACGCTGCGGCTGGTGTCGACCGGCAGCGACGAACTCGCCGCGGACCACGTGCACCGGTTCCGCCGGGCGTTCCCGCGGACCCCCCTCGTCAACTTCTACGGACCCACCGAGGCGACCGTGCAGGTCACCCACTTCGCCGTGGGCGACGTCCCCGACGAGCGGGTGCCGATCGGCGGGCCGCTCGGCAACACCCGGCTGCACGTCGTGGACTCGCTGCTCAGGCCCCAGGCGGTCGGTGTGCCCGGCGAACTGTGCGTCGCGGGGGACTCACTGGCCCGCGGCTATCTGAATCGTCCCGGTCTCACCGAGGAACGCTTCGTGCCCGCGCCCTCTCTCGGCGAGGCCAGGGTCTACCGCACCGGCGACCTGTGCCGCCGCCTGGACGACGGGACGCTGGAGTTCCTCGGCCGGATCGACCAGCAGATCAAGGTGCGGGGCCACCGGGTCGAGCCGGGCGAGATCGAACACCGGCTGCGGGCCTGCCCGGGGGTGGAGGACGCGATCGTCGTCGCCACCGGCCGGTCCGCGGAGGACCGGAGGCTGGTGGCCTACGTGACCGGCGCGCAGGCGCCGGACTCGGACGAGATGCTGCGGCGGCTGCGCGAGGTGCTGCCCGCGTACATGGTGCCCGCGGCCGTGCACCGGCTGGCGGCCTTCCCGGTGACGGTCGGCGGGAAGGTCGACCGGGCACGCCTGGCGGCCGGCGGGTGGGACGAGGGCGAGAGGCCGGAGCCTCCCGCCCGCGCCGCCGGGGCTAGGCCCGCGGGCTGAGGCCCGTCTCCTTTTCCAGCGACTCCCGGCCCGGCAACTCCTTCTCCAGCGCCGCCACGAAGTCCCCGAACCGGGGATTGTCGAACAGAACCTTCACGGGCGTCGGCTCGTCGTAGTGCTCGTTGAGCATCGCGATGATGCGCAGCGCGGCGAACGAGTGCCCGCCCTCGTCGAAGAAGTCGCTGTCGTCGTCCACATCCGCCCCGAGCACCTCTCGCCAGATCTCCTCGACCGTGGCACGCAGTCCTTCGCCGGTCATCAGTATTGCCTCCTAGGTGTCGCGGACAGGGCGGACAGGAACGACAGAACGACGGATCTGGTCGACTCGTGGGCCGTGAGCCCGGCCCGGTCGCTGTCGACGCGCACCGTGGTCAGCTCTCCTTCGGGGAGCCAGTCGCGGTGGTCGGGGTGGTCGTGGGAGAGGACCTGGAGCATCGGCCCGACCGGCTTTCGCGGCAGCGGACCCCGGGCCGCCAGCAGATAGGCGAGGTACGCCACATGCTGTCGGACGAAGTGCGCGACCGGTTCGGCGATCGCGTCATCGCCCAGCCCCTGCGCCCGCAGCGCCGTCTCCGCCCGTCGCGTCAGGTCCTCGCGCGCGGCCTTCAGGAACAGGTCCGGCTCGTCGGGCAGTTCCCCGACCGGCACCGTCTGCTCACCGCCGCCCGGCACCTGGCCGACCGCCCTGGCGTAGGCCTGGGTGACATCGGCGGCGGTGGCCGGCACCGGATCGAAGAAGACCAGGGCCGGTGGGCGCTCCAGCCGGTGCGCGAGATGGACCGCCAGCGCCGACGCGGCGCAGTAGGCCAGGACCGGGCCGGGGCAGTCGCCGAGCCGTGCCGCGTACGCCGGACCGGTGACCTCGACCGGAAGCGGGTCGGTCAGCAGGGGAACCATCCCGTCGAGACCCAGCGCGGTGACCGGTGCCTCCGGCCTGCGCCCCGGGTAGTCCAGGACCGCCAGCATGTCGCGCACTCTCCTCACACGTCCGACAGTTCCGCGAGGGCGGCGGCCACGTCGTCGGCCAGAGCCGAGCCGGTCCGGCCGGTCATCACGTCCTCGCGCCATGTGGTGACCAGGTCCCAGCCGCCGTCGGCGACGGGGAACGCCTCGACCATCCAGCCGCGCGACGTCCTCGGTGGCCGCACCCGCACCGGGCGCAGCGCGACCGGCCCCAACGAGACGGCGGGTGGCGGATGCTGCAACACCACCCACGCCTCGAACCACGGGCGCGCGCCGTGCCCGGCACGCAGCTCGCGGACCACCTCGTCGTACGGCGTCCGCGCGTGCTCCAGCCCGTCGACGACCTGCCGGGCCGCCGCGGCCAGTACGGCTCCGGCCGCGCGCCGCACGCCGCGCAGGGGGACCGGGAACGGGTTGACGAGGTACCCGACCAGCTGGTCCATGGCGGGGTCGAACCGACCCGCCGTCAGGGTGCCGACACACACGTCGTCCACGTCGAACCGGCGGGCGAGGGCCATCGCGGTGCCCGCCGACAGCGCGGCCAGCGGAGGACCGCCGCACCGGGCCGCCGCGGCTTCCAGCCGCCGTACCGTGGCCGCGTCGAGACGGCGGACCGTCTCGTGGGCGATCGCCTCGGCGTCGCCGCCCTTCTCCGCCGGTGGCAGGCAGGACGGCGGGCAGCCGGTGAGCGTCTCGCGCCAGTACGGGATGTCGTCGGCGGCCCAGGACGCGAGGTGGCGCGCCTCCTGCCGCCCGAGCAGGGGATAGCCGGGGGCGGGCGGGAACCGGGGGACGCCGCCCTCGGCCCGCGTGACGTAGGCGTGCCGCAGGTCGGCGAGCAGGGGTGGTTCCGACGAGCCGTCGAAGGCGATGTGATGGAACTGCAGGCACAGCAGCGCGTGGTCCGGGGCGAGTCGGCACAGACGGGCGCGGACCGGCAGCTCCCGGTCGAGCCGGAACGGCGTGTCCCACAGCTCCGCGGCGACGCGTTCGGCGATCTCCCGAAGCGGCGGTCGGCCCTCGGGCGGCGGCACCTCGGTCCAGGGCACGGCCGTGTCGTCGAGCACCCGCTGGACCGGTTGGCCGCGCTCCCAGACATAGACGGTGCGCAGGGCCTCGTGGCGGGCCACCACGTCGCCGAGCGCCGTGCGCAGCACGTCGGGACGCAGGGGGCCGGTCAGCTCGTACGCCTCCACGACCAGGTTGTCCGCGCTGCCCGGCGCGTAGGCCTCCGCGAACAGGAACCTCTTCTGCGCGTGGGCCAGAGGGCGGTCCTGGTCGTCGTCGTCCACCGGCGTGACCGGTGCGGGTCCCGCGAGCGCGTCGCCGGCGAGGGCGGCCAGCCGCCGCTCCCGGTAGACGTCCGCGACGGTGACCTTCCTGCGGCCGCGCACACTGAGCACGGTCGCGAGCCGTATCGCGTCCAGCGAGGTCATGCCCGCGTCGAGGAGGTCGTCGTCCGCCGTGAGGGCGGTGACCCCCAGGAGGCCGCGGACCTCGGCGAGCAGGGAGTCCGGCTCGTGGGCGCGCAGCCGCTCGACCAGGGACGAGTAGTCCACCCGCAGGACCGCCTCGGGGGGCAGGCCGGGCAGGTGCAGCTGGAGCGACACCCCCGGCAGCGGAGGGCGGGGCCGCCCGTCGTCCGTGGTGTAGGCGCAGGCCAGGACGTCATCGACGGGGAAGACGACGCACTCGGCGAGCCCGTGTTCCGCCCTCAGCGCGGCCTCGATCCGGTACGGGTCGACCCACCGGCCGGCGACCCGCAGCAGGTCGTCCCGGTGGCCCAGCACCCGGATCACACCGTGCTCGTCGGCCCGGCCGATGTCGCCGGTCGCCGCACCGGCGACGGTCACCTCGCCGTCCGGGCCCAGCGCGATCCGCTCGTCCGGCGCCAGCGGAAGCGGCTCGCCGTCGATGTCCTGCTCCCGCACCACGCGGCTCACCAGGGCGGTCGCGGCGGATCCGTAGTCGTGCCGCAGGCGCAGCCGTGGGCTGTGGCGCACCACCGCGCGCAGCGCCGACGCGTCGGGTGACGGGCCGGCGATCACCAGCCCGCGCAGACCGGCGAAGGACTTCCGGTGCTCGGCACGCGCGTGGAACTCGGCTGTGGACAGCCGGAGGTGATCGGCGTCCTCGGGCGGGCCGGACACCACGCATCCGCCGTTGAGGAGCGCCGCCCACACCTCGTACGCGAAGTCCTCGCTGCCCGGCGGAGCCGTCTGCAGGAACCGCGGGGCGGAGGATCCGGCGTCGGTCAGAGCCGTCACGAGGCGCTGGTGGGAGAGGGCCACGGGACGGGGACGGGCACCGGGCGGGAAGACGAGGCACGCCGCGTCCGTGCTGCCGTCAGTGCTCTCGTCGGCACGGGACCGCAGCACGGTCACCCGGGCGTCGTCGCGGACCACGGCGCGGACGGCGGCGCGGTCCAGCACGTCCTCCGTGCACCACGACGGCCAGGCCGGGTCCAGCACGATCGCGGTGGAGCCGGCCCGCAGGCAGCCGAGCAGCGCCACGACCCGCGCCACGGACCCGTCCGACACGACCGCGACCACGTCCCCGCCGCCGACTCCCTCGCGCCGCAGCGCGCCGGCGACCGCGTCCGCCCGCGCCAGCAGCTCGGCGTAGCCGATGCCCCGGCCGTCGTGCAGGACGGCCGTGGCATCGGGGGTGCGGCGTGCCCACTCGGCGACGACGAGATCGAGCCGATCCCTCATCGCTCGTCCACGAACCGGGCCACCCGGTTCGCGAAGTCGGCCAGGACCGGGTGGTCGATCAACAGCTGGACGGTGATGTCGAGATCCCACTCGCGGCGCACATGCGCGGTGGCGACCGCGGCCTGGAAGGAGTCGCCGCCGCCCGCGAAGAAGTCGTGTGCGGCCGTGGTGACCGGCACGCCGAGCGCCGCCGACCAGATCTCGGCGATCCGCTCCTCGTACGGCCCGGTCAGCTCTCCCGTCCTCGGCTCGGCCGTCATCGGTCACCGCCGGGGGAGAGGGACTTGGCGACCGAGTCGCGGTCGATCTTGCCGCTCGGCGTCCGCGGCAGACCGGGCAGCACCTCCACCGACACCGGCACCGACGCCTCGGGCAGCAGCTCGGCGAGCCTCGCGCGCAGATCACCGGGCTCGGGTCCGTCCGGGTCCAGGGTCACCGCGGCGCGCAGCTGGCGCGAGCCGGGGACCAGCTCCAGGGCGACGCAGACGGCGGTGGCGACACCGGGCTGCTGCATCAGGACCGCCTCGATCTCCAGCAGGTTCACCCGGACCCCGCGGATCTTGACGTCGTGGTCCAGCCGGCTGAGGAAGTACACGAGGCCGTCCTCGATGCGCACCAGGTCGCCGGTGCGGAAGGCCTTGGTGTGGCCGTGCGGGGTGCGTTCGACGGTGATGAAGCGTTCGGCGTTCAGCTCCGGCCGGTCGAGGTAGCCCAGCGACACCGGCAGCCCCGCCACGAGGAGTTCGCCGGTGGTCGGGTCGGCCGGATCGGCCGGGTCCACCAGCATCTCGCAGCCCGGCAGCGGCGTGCCGATGGGCGGCAGCAGCGGCCACTCGCCGGGGTCCGCGGGCAGCACGTAGGAGCTGACCATCGCGGACTCGCTCTGCCCGTAGTGGTTGCCGAGCCGGGCCCCGGGCAGCGCCTGGAACAGCGCCTGGATCGGCGGCGTGCACAGCATCTGTTCCCCGGCCGTGTTCACCTCCAGCAGCGACAGGGCCGGCTCGCCGTCCTGCGCCGACGCCGCCACCGCGAGCATGTGCAGGGCGACGTACGGCAGGAACAGCCGCTCGATGCGCTGGTCGACCAGCCAGTCCAGGAAGCGGAACGCGTCGCGGCGCAGGGTCTCGGGGACGATGACGAGCGTGCCGCCGCCGCACAGCGTGCCCAGGATCTCCTGGAAGCACACGTCGAAGTTGAGGGGCGCGAACTGCGCGGTGCGCAGGTCGGGACGGACGGAGTCGGTGCGCTGCCAGGTCACCATGTTGTCCAGGCAGCTGTGCTGGATCGTGACCCCCTTGGGCTGCCCCGTCGACCCCGAGGTGTAGATGGTGTACACCGGCAGGTCCGGGTCGCAGGCGACCGGCTGGAAGCCGGCGACGTCGCCCGCGGACGGGCCGGCGATGGCCTGGGTCGGGATGTCCCCGGCGAACGACGGCCGGGGCCCGTCGTGCAGCAGCAGGCTCGCTCCGCTGTCCCGCAGCATGAAGGTGAGCCGGCTCTGCGGGTACGAGGCGTCCAGCGGTACGTAGGTGGCGCCGACCGCGAGGGTGGCGAGCAGGGCCGCCACGGTCCGCGCACCGCGCTCGCCGGTGACCGCGACCCGGCTGCCGGGTCCGACGCCGTGGCCGGTGAGCGTCGCGGCGAGGTCGGCGGTCCACGCCCACAGCTCCGCGTAGGTCAGCCGGGTCTCCCCGTCGACCAGGGCCGGCGCGTCGGGCCGCTCCGCCGCCGTACGGGCCAGGCCGTGCAGCAGGCACTCCGGCTGCGCGGAGCCACCCCACAGCGACAGCCGCTCCGCCTTCTTCGTCCGTCCGAACTGCCGCATGTGCACTCCCAGTCGGCGACGTGTGCTGTCCGGGTCGGCGAGCATGCCGTCCACGACCCGGTCCCGGATCTCGGGCGCCTTCTCCTGGCTGAGCTTGAACATCGCCTGCCCGGTGACCACGTCGAAGCGGAAGGCTCCGACCCCGCGCACGATGCTGCGGAAGTAGTCCAGCGACCCCTTGGCCTCCCAGCCCTTGCCGAACCGCTCCTCGAACAGCTCGGCCGTGCGCCGGACGACCTCCAGGGTCTCCTCGCGGTCGGTCAGCGGCACCAGGTCACCGGTCAGCTCGACGGTGACGAAGTTCCAGGTGGGCGCGGCGACTTCGGTGTCGTACAGGGCCGGCGTGACGTAGCTGGACGGGCCCGAGAACACGAGGGTCGCGGGGGCTCCGCCCGCCAGCGCGCGCCAGTGCGGGTTGGCCCGGTTGAGGTGGCCGAACAGCGAGAACCCGGTCAGCGTGTCCGGCAGCTCGGCTCCCGGCTCGTGGATGATCGGCAGGTGGGTGGTGTACGGGGTGGTCGGCCCGTTGCTCACCAGCATGGCCATCGGGTGCTGCCGGATGACGTCGTGCACCCGGCCCGGGTCGTCGGTGCGGTAGATCGGTGGTACGAACAAGGTGTCTCCCCCGTCTCAGGCCGGCTGGCCGAGTATCGATCGCGCTATCTCTCCCGCGCGGACCGCGGTGTTGGACAGCAGGCCCGCCCCCAGGCCGTGGCTGCCCTCGGTGACCGCGCCGTGCAGATAGATGCCGCAGCGCAGCAGGTCCGAGGTGCGCACGCGGTAGTCGCGGTCCACGTACAGGCCGCCCGACTCGTCCCGCTTGCACTCGTCGGCCAGGTCGCCGAGGAGCGGCAGGGGGTCGGCGGGCCGGTGGCCGGTGGCATAGACGACGCCGTCCACCGTCAGCCGCGTCACCTCGCCGCTCACCAGGGACTCCACCTCCACCACGACGCCGTCGGCGGTCTCGGTGCAGGACCGCACCCGCGAGGCACGGTGCAGGTGCAGCCGCGGCCGGCCCTGGACCTCCTCGAGGTAGACCCGCCGATACAGCTCCTGGCTCAGATCCAGGTCGACCACCGAGTAGTTGGTGTTGGCGTGGTACGCGAGCAGCGTCTCCTTGGTCTGCTCCGGCGCGCGGTAGAAGTCGTCGACGGCGACCGGGTCGAAGATGGAGTTGGTGAAGGGGCTGTCGTCGGAGACGCTGTAGCCGTAGCGCGTGAAGACGGTGTGCACCGCCGCGTCGCCGTGGGTGCGGTGGAGGTAGTCGGCGCACTCGGCGGCGCTCTGCCCGGCCCCCACGACCAGGAACCGCCCGTGGCGCGGCGTCCCGAAGTCCCGGCTGAGCAGCTCCGAGCTGTGCCGGATCCGTGCCGAAGGGGTCACGCCCGGCGGCAGGTTGGGCGCCGTCCCGGTGCCGAGCACCACGTTGCGCGCCCGCTGGACCCGCCGCTCGCCGTCCGCGCCCTCCGTGACCACCTCGAGGAGGTCGACGTGGCCGTCCGCGCCCTGCACCGGGCGGACGCCCACGACCGTCGAGCCGTAGGAGACGTGTGTGTCGAGCTGCGCCGCGGCCCAGCGGAGATAGTCGTGGAACTCGATCCGGTACGGATACAGCGTCTTGCTGTTGATGAACGCCGGCATCCGGTCGTGCGCGTGCAAGTAGGTCAGGAACGTGTAGCGGCTGTTCGGGTTGCGCATCGTCGCGAGGTCCTTGAGGAAGGACACCTGCATGGTGGCGCCCTCGATCAGCATCCCGGTGTGCCAGCCGAAACTCGCCTGCCGCTCGTGGAAGGCCATGGTGACCGGTGCGTCCGATTCCTCGACGGCGATGGCCAGAGCGAGGTTGGCTGGACCGAACCCGATCCCCACGATGTCCAAGGTGTTCACGTTCGGCAGCTCGACGGCTGTCACCTATGGTGCTCCTCTCGGACCGGGCCTCCGGTCGGACGCCCGTATCAGTACAGAGTGCGCTCAACTGCAGTCCCGACCGGTTCTGGGTCCGCCGGGGGATGCTATACACAGCTCAGCTGGTTCGTGAAGGCACGCCTGTGAACTGCCGTGCCATCACGGTCACTTGAGGCTGGTGCGGTGTGACCAGGTGAGTTAGGCTCGCGTCGTCGGCGGGACCTGGCCTCAGGCATATGAGGCGCAGTTGATCGAAGACTCGCCGCGGTCGGTTCGCTTCGACCATTCCAACTCCGGTTCCGATGTGGGAGGTTGCCGCGTGCGCTGGGGCGACGTCTGTGTCAGGTCCAGTGCCGTGGCTCTGGGGGAGCTGGAGCCGGTCGAAGCCGCGGTGGCGGCCGGCCGCTACGACCCCGCCATCCGCGCCGCACACGGCTATGAGTCGATTTCGGTGGCCGGTTCGAGGTACGCCGCGGACATGGCCGTCGACGCCGCCCGGCTCGCGATCACCCGGTCCGAGGTCGACCCGGCGGACATCTCCGTGTTCGTCCACGCCTACGTCGACGAGCAGGGTCCGGAGGGCGTCGCCGAGCCGGCTTCGTACGTCCAGGGCATGGCCCACGACGGCCGGGCGCGGGCGTTCGGGCTGCGGCAGGGCTGCAACGGCGCGATCGCGTCGCTGGAGGTCGGCGCGATGTACGTGGCCGCCGGCGGTGTGGCCGTGCTGACCTCCGCGGACAAGTACGCGGGGGACGGCGACCGTTACCGCGACGACCAGGGCTGTGTGCCCGCCGACGGCGCGACCGCCATGGTGCTGGGCCGGGGGGACGGCGTCGCCCGGCTGCTGTCCACCGAGATCGTCGGCGACGGACGGTTCAGCAAGCTGAGCCCCCTCGATCCCGATCGGTTCGAGGACCGTCAGGAGTTCCGCAAGGCACAGCGCCGGCGGGTCGTGTCGATGATGCGGGCGATGACCGAGGCCAAGCGCGACTGTGTGCGCGCCGCGCTCGCCGACGCCGGGGTCGGAGCCGGCGACATCGGTCACTGGCTTCTGCCGTACAACGGGCGGTTCATGGTCGACCGCGAGTTCTGCGCCGACTTCGGCATCGCGGACGAGTCCACGACCTGGGACCTGGGACGCACGGTCGGCCACCTGAGCGGCGGCGACCCGGTCGTCGGGCTCAACCACCTGCTGGAGACGGGGGCCGCGGCGGTCGGCGACCGGGTCGTCATGCTCGGCGACTCCACCGGGTTCGCCTTCGGCTGCGCCGTGCTGGAGATCGTCGCCAAGCCCTCCTGGCAGGTCGATCGCTGAGGGAGGGCTGCCGGTCCTGGGGCCCCACGCCCTTCCGGGCCGCACAGCCCTTCCAGGGCCGCACAGCCCCCGTCCCTCGCCATCCCCCGCGTTCCCGAGCGTCACCCGGTCCCCGACGGCACATGTGCCCCGAGCTGTTTCGTCACCGCCTCGGCCACGGCGTCCCACCCCTCGGTGAGGTAGAAGTGCCCGCCGGGGAAGACATGCAGGTCGAAGCCGCCGGTGGTGTGGCGGGCCCAGCCGGCCGCGTCGTCGATCGTGACCAGGTCGTCGCCCTCGCCGGTCAGGGCCACGACGGGGCACGCCAGGCGGGTGCCGTCGAACCGGTAGGTCCCCATCGTCCGGTAGTCCGCGCGCAGCGCGGGCAGGAACAGCACCCGCATGTCCTCGCTGTCCAGCAGCCGCTTGTCGGTGCCCTCCAGCGCGGCGACCTCCGAGATCAGCTCCTCGTCGGTCGCCGTGTGCGAGGACTGCCGGACCGGCCGGTCCGGGGCCCGCCCGCCCGACGCGAACAGCGCCCGCGGCTCGACCCCGTCGGCCTGCAGCCGCTTGGCCACCTCGAACGCCAGCAGCGAACCCATGCTGTGCCCGAACAACGCCACCGGCCGGTCCAGTTCGGGCCGCACCGCGGCGAGCACGCGCTCGGTCAGCTCCGCGAAGTCACCGAGGCACGGCTCGTCGATGCGGTCCTGTCTGCCGGGATACTGCACCGCCAGCACCTCGACCGCGGGGAACAGCTCCATCGCCAGCGGCCGGTAGTAGCTCGCGGCGCCACCGGCGTGCGGAAGGCACACCAACTGGACCGCCGCATCGGGCGCGGCCCGGTAACGGCGGATCCACCTGCCTGGTACGTCGGCCATGGTTCCTCGCTCGTCGTTCACACCTGGACGGGTTGCTTCGGGGCGGGGCCGGTGATCCGGCCGTCGGGGTGGCGCCGGACCGCGCGGATGCCGGGCACCAGCGGGGTGAGGCCGCACGGGATGACGATCATCGCGGCGGCGATCAGCAGGGTCTGGGCGTTGCCGGTCTGGGCGGCCAGCGGGCCCACCAGGGCCAGGCCGACCGGTGCGGCGATCGTGGAGATCATCCAGTCGTAGGAGTCGACCCGGGACAGCACCTCCGGGGGGATCATCTGCTGCATCGACGCCTGCCAGACCGCGTCGAGGAACAGGGTCGCCGTGCCGCTGAGGAACGCCGTGCCCACCACGACCCACAAGGGCGTCGGCACCGCGAGGGCCAGCAGCGGCAGCGCGGTCAGGATCAGCGCGAGGTTGCCGACGATCAGCGGCCTGCTCGGCTCCAGCCTCAGCGCGACCAGCCCGCCCGTGAGGGCACCGGCCGCCCAGCCCGCGACGATGATGCCCCAGGCGGACGGTCCGCCGAGGGACTTGTCCGCGATCACCGGGCCCAGCACGTAGTACGCCGCGACGGCGAGGTTCTGCAGCATGTGCGCCATGATGTTGAGCCACAGCCAGCGCCGGCTGGCGAACTCACGCCATCCGGCCCGCAGTTCGCCCAGGAACGTCTCGGGCGCGGGGACGACCCGCGGGGCCAGGCGCAGCATCGCCAGCGACACGGCGCTCACGATGAAGGTGACGGCGTCGATGGCCAGCACCAGCCCCGGCCCCCACAGCGCGATCACGACACCGGCCAGCGCCGGGCTCAGCACCGTGAAGGCGCTGGTGCAGAAGGACATCAGCGCGTTGCTGCGCTGGAGCTGTTCCGGCGGCACGATCTCCGCCATCAGTCCGCTGGACGCCGGACCGAAGAACGCCTGGGCCGCACCGAAGATCGCGGAGCCGACGATCAGATGCCACACCTGGGCCTGGTCGGTCAGCAGCAGTGTGGCCAGAACCAGTTGCGCGCCCGCGCGGATCAGGTCGGACGACAGCATCAGGAACTGGCGGCGCATCCGGTCCGCCCAGACCCCGCCGGCCAGTGTGAAGAGGACCTGGGTGAGGACCTGCGCGGTCATCACGAAGCCGATGTCGGTGACCGAGCCGTCCACCGCGAGCACGGCGAAGATCAGCGCCACCTTGGTCATCCCGCCGCCGGCGGCCGACACGGCCTGCCCGGTCCACAGGACGCGGAACTCCCGTATCGAGAACGGCGCCAGCGCCTCCGCGAGGGCGCGCCGCCTGCCGCTCTCCTTGGCCTGTGCCATCAGCGTTCCCCCAGCGGTGTGGCGGCGGTCCGCCCCGGCACTCGGACGTTCTGCGAGGTCACAAAAGGCTCCCCATCTCGGATCATTGGCGGACTGGGCCGGACGGCGGCCGGGATCGCGTTCATCCGGTCCGCTCCAGCACCACGCGGACGGACTCCTCGAGGATCGCGAGTCCCTCGGTCAGGTCCGCGTCGGAGATCGTGAGCGGCGGCAGCAGCTTGACGACCTCGTCCCGCGGACCGGAGGTCTCCACCAGCAGGCCCCGCGCGGAGGCCTCGTCGGACACCCGGTCGGCCAGGCCCGCGCCCACCACGAGCCCATGGACGAGGCCGCGGCCGCGGGCGGACAGGCCCGCCCCGGGGTGGGCGTTGACGATGTCCCGCAGCGCGCTGCCGACCCACTCGCCCCGGGCGCGTGTCGCCTTCTCCAGGGCGTCGTCCCGCCAGTAGGTGCGCAGCGCCTCCGTCGCGGTGACGAACGCCGGGTTCACCCCGCGGAAGGTCCCGCTGTGGGCACCCGGCGGCCATACGTCGAGTTCCGGCCGGACCAGCAGCAGCGAGAGCGGCAGCCCGTATCCGCCGATCGACTTCGACAGGCAGACCAGGTCCGGCACGACACCCGCGTCCTCGAAGCTGAAGAACGGGCCCGTTCGCCCGCAGCCCACCTGGATGTCGTCGACGATCAGCAGGATCTCGTGCGCGCGGCACAGCTCCGCCAGCGCCCGCAGCCAGTCGGCGCGGGCCACGTTCACCCCGCCCTCGGCCTGCACGGTCTCCACGATCACCGCGGCGGGCCGGTCCAGCCCGCTGGCCGGGCCGTCCAGCAGCCGTGCCAGCTGCTCCGGGCGGGGCGGCTCGTCGTGGCTGTCGAACGGCACCGGGGTCGCTCCGGTGAGCGGCACCCCGGCGGAACGCCGATGCAGGGGGTTGCCCGTGACCGCGAGTGCGCCGAGCGTCGCGCCGTGGAAGGAGTTGGTGAAGTGCACGACCTCGGTGCGGCCGGTGACCGTACGGGCCAGTTTCAGGGCCGCCTCGACGGCGTTGGCGCCGCCGGGGCCCGGGAAGACCACCTTGTGGTCCATGCCCCGTGGCCGCAGCACCACCTCGACGAGCGTGTCGAGCAGATCACGCCGCGCGCTGGTGAACATGTCGAGCGCGTGGGTGACGCCGTCGTTCTCGATGTACTCCAGCAGCGACCGCTTGAGCACCGGATTGTTGTGCCCGTAGTTCAGTGAGCCGGCCCCGGCGAAGAAGTCGAGCCAGCGCCGGCCGTCCTCGGCGTACAGCCGGCTTCCGACGGCGCGGGTGAAGACCACCGGCCAGCGCCTGCTGTAGGACCGTACGCCGGACTCGCGCTGCTCGAAGATGTTCAAGGAAGTCCTTTCCCTGCCACGGGAGTAGTAGGAGCGCGGCCCGGCCCTCGCTGTCCGGCCCTCGCTAGGAGATGTACGAGTAGTACGAGCGCAGGCCCGGCATGACCAGGCGGCGCGGCAGGCCGGCGACGCCGAGCGCGAACAGCAGGTTGTACCGCAGGTTCGTCAGCGGCATGCCGTCGCGCACCGCGGCGATGCCGCGCAGGGCGCTGGCGCGGTCGTGCCAGTCGATGTTGAACGAGATCGACGCGCTGGGCGAGGTGACCTTGTGCAGCGTACCGGGGGGCATGTAGAAGATGTCACCCGCTTCGACGTCGCAGGTCAGCACCGTCGCGTCACGGAAGCGCGGATACCGGTCGAGGTCGGGCGCCTCCGGATCGACCGCGGCCCACCGCCAGTTGTAGGTGTAGCACTTGTCGCGCTCGGCGTCGGCCACCATCACGAACCGCTTCGACCCCTGTATCTGGAAGAACAGGTTGTGCGTGAGCAGGGTGTCGAAGTGCAGGGGGGTCTGCGCGCGCGAGGGCCCGACGAAGAACTGGGTGAACGACCACCACTGTTCGCGGAAGAACGGCGGGAAGTACTCGACGGGGAACGGCTCCAGGTCGCGGCGCAGCGCCGGAATCATCGACAGCAGCGGTACGTCGTGCAGATAGCCGGGCGGGTCGCCGGGGTCGTCCTCCGTGGCCAACCTGGCTTCCCACGCGGCCAGTTCGCGGGCGTAGTCGGCGAGACGGACGACAGCCGTGCGGCCCGCGGAGACGGTGCCGACCTTCAGCCGAACCCGCTGGTCGGGCGCCACCTCGGCGAGACGGTCGGCCGACCAGGTGGACACCGCGGGCATGCCGGCGACCGCGCCGCGCATCACCACGGGCCTGCGCCCCATGTACTCGGCGCGGAACTCGTCGGGGCTCAGCTCGGTCCGCACGTCCACAGAGGACGGTTGGGCTGTTGTCGTCACTGACCTCTCCTATCGTCTTCCGCGTCGGCCGGTGCGCACGCGGGCAGGGGCGACCGGGGTCGCCTGCGCGCGTGTCAAGGGTGGTGATCGGTCGGCGCCGGTCAGGCGTGGCATCCGAGGAGGCGGGCCCGGGCCGGCTGATGTCGTGGCGCACGGATGTCGACGCCCGGCAAGCGCGCCCCCTCGCCTCCACTCTGACTGCGTCGGACCCTACCTGCTGATCGACGGGTTGGGGAGTGGGTTCTCGGCGCCCACCGGCCGTTCGATCGCCTAATGGCCAGTCATGTTCCTGCGGCAATCGCCCTGTTGCGCCACATCTCCAACCCCCTCGTTGACCAGCGCATATGCGGCGGCGATCAAGTCCCTTGGCTGACTTGGCTGTTCGATGGACAGGGGGTCGGCAACCCTTGACAGTCTCTGGCGGCGCGATCTAGCTTGAGGCCCGTTGAGCTGCGGGGAAGATGGTTTGCCCGAGGCGCCCGGGGAGCGACGGTTGAATTCCAGCAGTGACCAGCAGTGAATCCTGTCAAGGCGCATCCTGTGTTGCTCCGGTCGTGAACGACTGTGTATGGGGGATCTCAGAGCTGATGTTTGACGACGAGAACGCCGAATACCTGGTCGTGATCAACGATGAGGAGCAGTACTCGATCTGGCCGGCGGCGCGCGATCTGCCGGCCGGCTGGACGGCGGTGGGCGGTCCCCGCTCGCGCAACGAGTGCCTCGACCACATCGAACGGGTCTGGACCGACATGCGCCCGAAGAGCGTGCGCGAGGCCCTCGACAATGCCGGATCTCTTATCGCACAGGGAAGTCACATGGTTCTCTCTCAGCTTGTGGACGCCGATGAACTGAAGGCCATGTCGCCGGAGGAGCTGCGCGAGATGCTGGCCAGCCTCGACGACGACGTGGTCTACGGCGAGGACGGCGACGTCATCGAGCCCAACCCGAACGCCGAAACGGCCTGACAGCCGGACCAGCCCCGATCCGGGTACCGAGAAAGCGCCCTGACCGGACGAATCCCTCTCGCAATTTCGTGACCACGCACAGCGCGTCCCTTTTCGCGTGCCGCGAGCCACATTGATTTCCGAACGATTCGCCCTTGTCGCCTCCCTGGAGCGGCACGACAGGAAGTGGCATGACGCCTGGTGCCCTGAGTTCTGTTTCCGCTGTGGTCGACTACGTTTTCGACCGCTATCCGCAGGTCGCCAGGCGGGCGGGCCGTCATGACTTCGACGGTCGGCTGCCCGAGGTCGCACCCGATTCCCTTTCCCACGTGGACGGTCTGCTCGCCGCGGTCTCCGGGCAGCTCGACGCCCTGCCGGACGATGCGGACCCGGAGGTCCGGGCGGACCTCGGTACGGCACTGCGGGTGCTCACCGACGAGCGGTTCAGGATCGGCGAGGCGGGCCGCGTCCACCGCGGGCCCGACGAATGGCTCGCCGAGACCGACGTACACGTCTATCTGCGCGGCGCGTACGCGCCGTTCGACGAACGGGTCGCGGCGCTGTCGCGTCATCTCGCGCGGCTGCCGGACTTTCTCGCGGCCACGGCGAAGACGCTCGGCGGCACCCTGCCGGCGGGCGAGCGCCTCAGCGGCGTCGAGAACGCCAGGGCCCGGGCGGTGTCCGTCCGCGGACTGGTGGATCAACTCCTCGATCAGCACCCCGAGTTGGCCGACGGTCCGCTCAGGGAGCTGGCCGGACGGGCCGGCGCCGCGTTCGCCGGTTTCGCGGACGCGGTCGCGGCCACCCGGCCGGCTCGGGCCGTCCTCGGACCCGACCTGCTCGCCGCCTACCTCGAAGCCGCCGAGGGCGTCGACACCCCGGTGGACGAGCTGCTCGCCGAGGCCGAGGCCGAGGTCGGGCGCCTGTCCGCGCGCCTCGACGCGCTGTCCGCACGACTGGGCGTGCGGACCCGGCAGGAGGCGTACGACCTGCTGGGCGCCCGGGTCCCGGAGGGTTCGGTGGTCGGTGCGCTGTCGCGGATCATCGACCGGCTCCAGGGGTTCTGGGCCGAGCAGGACGTCGTCACCCTGACCGGCAGGCAGCGGCTCGACATCCGGCCCGTCCGCGACCTCTCGACCTCCGCCGTGGTCGTCTTCGACATCGGGGGTCCGCTCGAGAGCGTGCCCCAGCCGCACGTGCTGCACGTGCCGGAGCCGCGCGATCCCGCCGCGCTGCGCGACTATCTCAACGAGCCGACGCTCGAGATGATCGCCGTGCACGAGGTCTTCCCCGGCCACTACCTGCACCACGAGGCCACAGCCGGGCAGGCGGGCGCGATCCGCCGGTGTGTGCCGTGGTTCCCCGGGGTCGCCGAGGGGTGGGCGCACTACACCGAGGAACTGGCGATCGAGCGCGGCCTCGCCGAGGACCGTCCGCTCGTGGAGGTGGCCGCCCTGCGGTTCGCCCTGGAGGCCGCCACCCGGCTGCTCGTCTTCCTCTCCGTCCACTCCGGACGGAGCAAGTTCGGCGCCGCCGTCGCCCAGGCCGCCACGCTGTGCGGGTGGTCGCCGGAGCGCGCCGGCCGCGAGGTGCTGGCCGTGACCGCCCAGCCGGCCGGAGCCATGTACACGCTCGGGAAACTGCACATCCGGCGGTGGCGCGAACGGGCCGGTGTCGGTGACTCGCCCGCCGACCTGAAGGCCTTCCACGACCGGCTGGTGCGGTGCGGCAGCGCGCCGCTCTCCACCGTGTGGCGTTACTACCTCGACGGCAGAAGCGTTCCTTCCGCATCCATGACCAAGTGAGGAGAATCCGTGACCGAGGTGACGGCCGAAGTCATGCCCGCCAAGGAATTCCCCGCGGACTACTGGGTCACCATCCCCGGTGGACCGTTCATCATGGGCACCAACGAGCTCCGGGACGACGGCAAACCGCGGTCGGCCGCGCCCGAGCACCAGGTCGACATACCCGAGTACCGCATGGCCAGGCACCTCGTCACCGTCCGGGAGTACCGGGAGTTCGTCGAGGCGACGGGCTATGTGACCACCGCGGAGAAGGCGGGCAAGAGCTGGGTGTGGATCGGTGACCCGGCCGTCGTCGTCCCCGACCAGGACTACCTGTGGAAGGAGATCGACGGCGCGACCTGGCGCACGCCGCACGGCCCGGACTCCACCATCGAGGGCAAGGACGACCACCCGGTCACCCACGTCACCTACGACGACTGCGTCGCCTACTGCGAGTGGTCCGGCACCCGGCTGCCCACCGAGGCCGAGTGGGAGAAGGCCGCGCGCGGCACCGACGGCCGCCTCTACCCGTGGGGCAACGAGGAGCCGACCGCCGAGCACTGCAACCACACCATGAACGTCGGTGACACCACCCCCGTCGGCGCCTACCCGAAGGGGGCCGGCCCGTACGGAGTCGACGACATCGTGGGCAACGTGTGGGAGATCATGTCCACCGGCTTCCACCGCTACCCGTACGACGAGAGCAAGCCGAGGCGGGTCATCAAGACGCGGGCGGGCACGATCGAGCTGGGCGTCATCCGCGGCGGCTCCTTCTACAACAACTGCGACCCCCGCGGCTGCCTGGCCTGGGTGCGGATCTACAACCTGCCCGACTACAGCTGCTACGACATGGGCTTCCGTGTCTGCGCCCGCTGAGCGCGGCGGCCGGGAGAACACGGAACGTCAGGAGCAGGCCATCCGGATCGACGAGCCGTTGCTCGACCGTGTGGACGCACTGCTGCGCGATCTGCCCAAGACCCGGGTGGTGCGTCTGCCCCACCCGGGCATCCGGCTCTACGCCAAGATGGAGTCGGAGAACCGCACCGGGAGCGCCAAGGACCGCGCGGCGATCTGGATCCTGCGCGAGGCGGTGCGGCGCGGCGAGATCACCCGGAACACCACGGTGGTCGAATCGTCCTCCGGGAACTTCGCGCTGTCCCTCGCGTCGTTCCTGAACGTGCTGAACATGCCGTTCGTTCCGGTCCTCGACCCGAACGTCAACGCGGCCACCGAGCGGACCCTGCGGCGGTTGTGCGCGCGGGTGGAGAAGGTCACCGAGCCGGACGGCACCGGCGGCTATCTGCTCAGCCGGCTCGCGCGGGTCGCCGAGCTACGCGCGGAGCTGCCGGACGTGTACTGGCCGGATCAGTACACCAACCAGGACGGAGCGCGCGGCCACTACGAGCTGACCGCGGCGGAACTGCTCGCCGACGTCGGACGTGTCGACTACCTGTTCGTGGGCGTCGGCACCGGCGCGACGATCAACGGGCTGTCGCACCGGCTCGGCGAGGAGCAACCGGACGCCACCGTGGTGGCCGTCGACGTCGAGGGCTCGGCGATCTTCGGCGCCCCGCCGGCCCGCCGGCTCGTCCCGGGGCTCGGCTCCAGCATCCGCCCGCCGCTGGTCGACGCGGCGCGGATCGGCGAGGTCGTCGTGCTGTCCGAGCGGGACGAGGTGGCCGGCTGCCGCGCGCTGCTGCGGGACCACGGCATCTACGCGGGCGGCTCCACCGGCTGCGTCTACGCCGCGATCACCCGCCACTTCGACGGGCACAGCGGTCCGGAGCCGGTGGTGGCGTTCCTCTGCGCCGACAAGGGCGAACCCTACGCGGACACGGTCTACGCGGACGACTGGGTCGCCGAACACCTGACACCGGTCGCGACCAAGGGAGCAGGCGCGTGACGACGAGCGTGTGGACGACCCCGCCCGCCGACGAGGCGGCGCTGGCCGACTGGCTGCGCGCCCGCGACCCGATCGAGCGGGCACCGGGCGGCGGGGGCTGGCATGTCTTCGGCTACCCGGAGGTCAAGGAGGTGCTGGCCCAGCACGGCGCGTTCTCCAGCGCCGTGGTGCGTCCGGTGCCCGACGACTCGCCGATGCGCCTGTACCGCACGGGCAACCTGACGTGGATGGACCCGCCCCGGCACCGGCAGTTGCGGGCCCTGGTGAGCCAGGTCTTCACCCCGCGCTACGTCGCCGGGCTCGAGGGGATGGTCCACGAGACCGTCGAGACGTTCCTCACCCGCATCCGGGGCCGCGACGAGGTGTCCTTCGTGCAGGAGTTCGCCTCACCCGTCGTGGCCACCGTCATCGCGCGGATGCTCGGCATCCCCGGCAACGGGCTCCGGCTGTTCCAGGAGTGGTCGCGGGCGCTGCTCGCGCTCGCCGACCCGGGCGCCGAGCGCAACGGCCTGCAGAACGTGCTGACCAAGACGCAGATCGCCGAGGCGTTCCTGCACCGGTTCATCGCCCAGCGGCGAGCAGCCCCGGCGGATGACCTGACCAGCGGGCTCATCACGGCCGAAGTGGACGGTGAGCGCCTGGGCGACGAGGAGATCGCCGGCCTGGTCGCCCTGCTGATGTCCACCGGACAGGCCGCGACCCTCACGCTGGTGAACTCGATGATCGTCCTCGCCCGGCACCCGGAGTCGCTGGCCCTGCTGCGGGCCCGGCCCGACCTGCTCAACTCGGCCGTGGACGAGGTCTCGCGATACCGGTCGGAGACCACGAGGGTGGATCGCAAGACCACCCAGGACGTCGTGATCGGCGGGCACGAGATCCCCGCCGGGCAGACGGTGTCCGTGTGGATCGCGGCCGCCAACCGCGACCCGCGGGTCTTCGACCGGCCGGACGTCTTCGACATCGAGCGCTCGCCCAACCCGCACATCGCCTTCGGCCACGGCATCCACTACTGCCTCGGCGCGCCGCTCGCCCGGGTGGAGATCCGCGCCGCGCTGCGCCGACTGCTCGACACCACGGTGGACTTCGCGGTCGACCCGGCGGGCACGCGCCTGCTCGACCCACGGCTCATGTTCGGCGCGAGTGAGGCGGCCGTTCGCTTCGACTGGAAGGAAGAGGGATGACCGGGTTCGTTCCCGGAGGACTGGTCGCACGGCTCGACGAGCACGCCCGACGCTCACCCGAGAAGGTGGCGTTGTCGGTCGCGCCCGTCGGCGGCGGTCCCCGAGTCGAGCTGTCCTACGCGGAGCTGCGCGCCCGGACCCTCGCCGTCGCCCGTGCGCTCACCGCGAAGGTGCGGCCCGGCGCGCGCGTGCTGCTGCTGTTCCCGACGGCTCCGGAATTCGCCCCCGCGTTCCTCGGCTGCCTCGGCGCGGGCGTGATCGCCGTGCCCGTACCGCTGCCCATGGACGAGGGCGCGCGCCGGCGTGTGCTGAACGTGGCGCGGGACTGCGACGTCTCGCTCGTCGTGGCGCCGTCGTTCGTGCGGGACCTGGTCACCGTGGGCGAGGACCCGGAGCTGCGCGACTTCGCCGCGGCACACGACTGGCTGCTCGCCGACCGGATCGAGCCCGCCGCCGCCGACGACGGCGCGGACCTGCCGGTCGCGGCGGCCGAGGACATCGCCTTCCTCCAGTACACCTCGGGTTCCACCAGCACCCCGCGCGGCGTCATCGTGACCCACGGCGCGCTGATGCACAACGAGACGGCCATCCAGCGGTCGTTCGGCGTCACCCGGGACTCCACGATCGTCAGCTGGCTGCCGCTGCACCACGACATGGGCCTCATCGGCGCGATGCTGCAACCGCTGTACGCCGGCGCCAAGGGCGTCATCCTCGACCCGCTGTCGTTCCTGCGGAACCCCGCGAGCTGGCTGAAGACGATCAGCGAGGAGCGAGCGGACATCAGCGGCGGCCCCAACTTCGCCTACGACCTGTGCGTCCGCAAGGTCACCGACGAGGAGAAGGCCGGACTCGACCTGTCCGCCTGGCGGGTGGCGTTCAACGGCGCGGCCCAGGTCTACCCGCGCACCCTGCGGGCGTTCACGGACGCCTTCCGCGACACCGGATTCCGGCACGAGGCGCACCTGCCCTGCTACGGCCTCGCCGAGGCGACCCTGCTCGTGACGACCGGCGCCCCCGCGCTCTCCCGGACGTTCGACGACGGACGGGAACTGACCGCCTACCGGATGCCCGACCACGCCGACGTACGGGTGCTCGACCCGGACGGCGACGCCGAACGCGACGCCGGCCAGGTCGGCGAGATCGCCGTCGCGGGCGACAGCAACGGCGCGGGCTACTGGGGCGGGACCGCCTTCGGGACCTTCCTGCGCACCGGCGACCTCGGCTTCCGCGACGGTGACGAGCTGTTCGTCGTCGGCCGCAGCAAGGACCTGATCGTCCAGCGCGGCCGCAACATCTACCCGGAGGACCTGGAGGCCGACGCCGGCGTCTGCCACCCGGACGTCCGGCCGGGCCGGTGCGCGGTGTTCGGCGTCGACGACGACGGCGACGAGGCGGTCGTGGTGTGCCAGGAGGTCCTGGCGACGACCCCGCCCGCGCGGTACGGCGAGATCGCCCGGCGGGTGCGCTCCACGCTGTCCCGCGTCCACGGCGTCACGGCGCGCACCGTCCTCATCGTGCCGCCCGGCACCATCACCAAGACCTCCAGCGGCAAGGTCCAGCGGTACGCCGCACGGCAGCGCCACCTCGACGGCGCCCTGCCCGTACTGCTCGACGACACCCTCACCGGCCGCACGTCGTCGCTCACGGAACGCCTGGCCGGCGACGCGCTGACGCCGGCGCTGTGCGCCCACATCGGGGACCTGCTCGGCCTGCCCGAGCCGCCGCCGGCCGACGCCTCGCTCGCCGACCTGGGCGCCGACTCCCTGACCGCGGTACGCATCCGCCAGGCCCTGGAGGACGCCCTCGGTGTCGAACTGGCGCCGACGGCCGCGCTGCGGGCGGACTCGATCGCCGATCTCGCCGCACTCGCCGAAGCGGCGACCGCGACGCCCCCGGCCGTCCCCGGAGACGGCACGGACGACGGCGGCTACGAACTCAACGCCTCCCAGCGCGCCCTGTGGTTCCTGCACCGCGCCGCGCCCGGCGGCGACTACAACGTCACCCGCGCGTTCCGTGTCACCGGCACCGTCGCACCCGACGCGTTCGCCGCCGCGCTCACGGCCGTGGCCGCCCGCCACCCGAGCCTGCGACTGGCGATCACCACCCGCGACGGCGCCCCGCACGCCGAGGTGTGCGACCCGGCCCCCGTCGACGTGACGGCCGTGGACGCGAGGAGCTGGCAGCCGGGGCGGGAAGCCGAGTGGTACCGGGACTTCGCGACCCGCGCGTTCGACCTCGCCGGCGGCACCCCGCTGCGGGCCGCGCTGCTGCGCCGGGACGCGGACTGGCTCTTCGTGCTGTCGCTGCACCACATCGTGTGCGACGTCACGTCGTTCGCGATCGTCATGGCCGACCTGGCCGCGGAACTGGCGGGTGAACCGCCCGCGTCCCGTCCGGTGTCCGCCCCGGCCCCGGCACGCGACCACAGCGACTTCTGGCGCGCCGAACTCGACGGCGAGCTGCCCACGCTCACCCTGCCCGACCTCGGCACGCCCGATCCTGGCGCGCCCCGCGCGTCACTCGCGTTCTCCGTGCCCGCCGCACCGCTGACCGCGTTCGCCCGCGAGCACGGGCTGACCCTGCACAACCTGCTGCTCGCCACCTACCAGGTGCTGCTGCACCGCCTGTCCGGGCAGGCCGACCTGCTTGTGGGCGTCCCCACCGCGGGGCGCGCCGACACCGCCCGCGCCGACTGGGTCGGCTACCTGGTCAACGTGGTGCCGGTCCGCTCGACGTACCGCGCCGAGGTGCCGTTCACCGAGTTCGCCGCCGGCACCCACCGCCGCGTCCTCGACGTACTGGACCACGCGGACCAGCCGCTGTCCGACATCGTGCGGCTGGTCAACCCCGACCGCGACACCGCGA
Source organism: Streptomyces sp. NPDC030838 (assembly GCF_055572035.1). NCBI lineage: Bacteria > Bacillati > Actinomycetota > Actinomycetes > Kitasatosporales > Streptomycetaceae > Streptomyces > Streptomyces sp. NPDC030838. Next base: position 179,891 of record NZ_JBVIED010000012.1, read on the forward strand.
CGGCCACGATCTTCCAGGCCATGTTCACCTGCTACACCACGTCCCTGCCCGGCGCCGCGGCCGTCGTGACGGGCGACGAGCACGCCGAACTGCCCGCGGGCGCCGCCACCCTGCACGGCTACGCCGTCCCCGACCACACCACCCAGTCCGACCTCGGCCTGAACGTGGCGGTCCGGGACGACCGGCTGGACTTCCAGCTCCAGTACGACTCCGCCAGGGTTTCCCACGAGCAGGCCGAGCTGGTGGCGCGCACGCTGCCGACGCTGCTCGCCGCGATCGGCGCGGGACGGACCGCGCCGCTGCCGCTGCTGACCCCGGAGGAGGCCGCGGACCTCGTCCGGCGTGCCGTCGGTCCCGACGTGCCGCGGCCGGAGAACTACCTGGACTCCTTCGAGCGATGGGCCGCCCGCACCCCCGACCGTGTCGCGGTCGACGACGGCCGGGTGCGGCTCACCTACGCCGAGCTGGACGCCCGCGCCAACCATGTCGCCGAGCGGCTGCGGGCGGCCGGCGTGGGCACCGACCGCGCCGTGGTGATGAGCGCCGACCGGTCGGCCGACTACCTGGTCGCGCTGGTCGGCCTGCACAAGGCCGACGGCGCCTACGTACCCATCAGCCCGCGCGAGGCGCCCCGCCGCGCCGAGGCGATGGTCGAAGCGGTCCGGCCCGCCGCGATCATCGCCACCCCCTCGGGGCGCCATCTGTTCGGCGACCGCGAGATGTTCGACCTCGCCGAGCTGGCCTCGGGCAGCAGCACCACGCGGCCGGCGCGGCTCTGCCACGACCACGCCACGTCGACGATCATCCACACCTCCGGCTCCACCGGTGTGCCGAAGGCGGCCGTCTCCACCAATTACGGCGTCACCAACCACATGTGGCAGATGGTCGAGCACTTCGGGCTCACCGAGCACGACTGCGTGGCCCAGACCGCGCCCGTGTCGTTCGACATCTCCGTGTGGCAGCTGCTGACCCCGCTGATGATCGGCGGCCGGGTGCGGATCGTGCCCGAGCCGGACTCGCAGTCGCCCGCCGGCCTGCTGAAGGCCGTCGTGGACGGCGGCGTGACGATGCTCGAACTGGTGCCGTCCAACATCATGGCGCTGCTCGACGCCGGTCTCGCCGCGACGCCGGGTGCGCTGCGCGTGATGCTGTCCACGGGCGAGAGCCTGACCCACGACGTGCTGCGGCGCTGGGTGCGGGAGCTGCCCGGCATCCCCGTGCACAACGCCTACGGACCGGCCGAGTGCACCGACGACGTCACCGCGGGGCTGTGCGCGGCCGGCCCGGACGCGCCGATGACCACCTCGGTCGGCCGCCCGCTCGCCAACACCACCGTGTACGTCCTGGACGAGCACCTCCAGCCCGTGCCGCCCGGCGTGGTCGGCCTCCTGTACGTCGGCGGGGGAGCGGTCGGCCGCGGCTACCGCGGCAACCCGAGGCGCACCGCCGAGATGTTCGTGCCCGATCCGTACGCGGCCGTGCCCGGCGGGCGGCTGTACCGGACCGGTGACCTCGGCCGGGTGAACGCGGACGGCGACCTGGAGTTCCTCGGCCGTGCCGACACCCAGATCAAGATCCGCGGCCAGCGGATCGAGGCCGGCGAGGTCGAGGCCGCCCTGCGGCAGTGCCCCGGTGTCGTCGAGGCCGCGGTGAAGGTCCACACCGGACCGACGGGCGCCTCGCTCGTCGGCTACGTGGCCCGTCCCGGCGCGCCGGACGGCCCGGCCGCGGTGCTCGATCTCGACGAGGACGAGAGGTTCCGCGCCGTGCTCGCCGAACTGCTTCCCCGGCACATGATCCCCACGATCATCGCCGAGCTCGGCCGCCTGCCCCGGTCCAAGAACGGGAAGGTCGACTACCGCTCGCTGGAGTTCACGGCTCCGGCGACCACGAGGGAGACCACGGAACTGGACGATCCCCTCGCCGCGACCATCCGGTCGCTCTGGGCGGATCTGCTGGAACGGGACGCGGTCGGCTGGGACGACAGCTTCTTCCAGTCGGGCGGCCACTCACTCCTCGCGCTCGCCATGACCGACCGGGTCAACGCGCTGATCGGCGTGCGGCTGGCGGTCGACGTCGTGTTCGCCCATCCCCGCCTGCGCGACTTCGTCGCCGCCGTACGCACAGCCGACCCGGCGACCGCGCACCGCGCACCGGAGCGGACACCCGCCGACCCGACCCGTCCGGTGCCCGCGAGCGCCGCCCAGCAGCGGTTCTGGTTCCTGCGGGAGATCGACCCCGGCCGGCCGACCTACAACATGCCCGGCGTGCTGCGGCTGCGCGGCGAGCTGGACGAAGAGGCGCTGGAGTCGGCGCTGCGCGCGACCCTGGCCGCGCATCCCGTGCTGCTGGCCAGGTTCGCCACCGACGGCGGCGAACTGACCTGGACCGCGCGCCCGGCCGAGGAGTTCGAACTCTCCCGCCTGGACCTGCGCGGCCCGGTGGCCGAACTGGGCGACGAGGTGTTCGACCAGCTCGTCGCCGAAGAGGCCGCGGTGGTCGCGGACCTGCGGCGGGAGTTGCCGTTCCGCGCTCTGCTCGCGCGGCTCGGGGAACGCGACTGGGGCCTGTTCGTCAACATCGACCACATCGTGTGCGACGGCTGGTCCCTCACCGTGTTCCTGAGCGACCTCGCCGACCGCTACAACCGCCTGACGCCCCCGGCGGCGGGCTACGGCTTCGCGGACTACTGCCACGACGAGAGGTCGTGGTGGGACCAGCGCGACCGCGACGAACTGGCCGCGCTGTGGCAGGACGTCATCGGCCGCCCGGCGGCGCGGTCCCCGCTGCCCGACCGGGCCGTGCCCCCCGCATCCGCCGAGGAGGAGGCCGGCAAGCACACCGACCGGCTCGACGCCGGCCTGTCCGAGGCCGTACGCGAGCTGGCCGGCCGCACCGGCGTCACCCCGTACATGGTGTTCGCGACCGCGCTGGCCGCGCTCACCCACAGCGGATCGGACGAGCGGGAGCTGGTGATGCTCGGCACGCTCATCGCCCAGCGCGACCGGCCCGAGTGGCGGCAGGTCGTCGGCCCGCTGCTGAACGTCTCCGTCCTGGCCGTGGACCTGTCCCCGGCCGACCCGGTCACCGACGCGCTGGCCGCCGTCCGCGCGGGCGCGCTGCGCGCCTACCGGTCCGCGAACGTGCCGTTCCAGGAACTGGTGCCGCTGCTCACGCCGACGCCGGACGGCGACGGCTCGCCGTTCGACGTGATGCTCGTGATGCAGCCGCCCGGCCGGCCGGTCGAACTGGCCGGCCTGGAGGTCGAGACGACCGACCTGGACTCCGTCGCCGCCCCGTACCCGCTGCTCGTCGACATCGAGGAGCGGGACGGCGGCTACCAGGTGTCCTATCGCTACCGGACGAGCAGGTTCGACGCCGCGGGCGTCCAGGAGCTCGCCCGCCGGGTGCAGGACGCGGTGCGGGCGCTGGTCTCGGCCGACGCCGCGTCGCTCGCCGAGCTGGTTCCCGCGAGCAACGCGGTGGAAAGGAGCTGATCATGACCGAGCCGGTCGTGAGTCCCGTGCTGTCGCGGTTCGCCCGGTGCCGCGAGGAGAGTCCCGGCGCTCCCGCCGTGGTGGCCGACGGCGTGACCACCGGCTACGCCGAGCTGGACGCCGTGGCCCGCGGGCACGCGGCGGCGCTGCGGGCCGCCGGCGCCGGACGCGAGACCGTCGTCGCGCTGGTCGCCGACCGCGGCCCCGGCTATGTGGCGATGATGCTCGGCGTGCTGCTCGCCGGCGCCGCGTTCGTCCCCGTGGAGCCGAGCGTGCCGGTGCGGCGCGCGCACCAGATGTGCGCGTCGGCCGACGTACGGGTGCTGCTCGTCGCGCCAGGGCACGAGGAGTTCGCCGCCCGGATCGCCGACGGGCTCGACCCGGCCCCGAGCGTGCTCGTCGCCACGGAACGGCCCGCTGAGCCGGTGCCGGTGCCGGTGCCGGACCGGCCGAGGGACGGGCTCGCGTATGTGATCTTCACATCCGGGTCGACCGGCACCCCCAAGGGCGCCATGGTCGCCGACGGCGGCATGGACAACCACATCGCCGCCAAGATCGAGGACCTCGGTCTGGGGCCGGCCGACGCCATCGGCCTGACCGCGCCGCTGTCGTTCGACATCTCGGTGTGGCAGACCCTCACCGCGCTCACCGTCGGCGGGCGGGTCGCGGTCGCCTCGCCGCAGAACATCGCCGAGCCCGCGGAGCTGGTGGCGTGGGTCCGCCGGCACGGGGTGACCGTGCTGGAGATCGTCCCGTCGTTCCTCGCCGTGCTCACCGCCCAGCTCGACGACGACCTGCGGGCCGGACTCTCCTCGCTGCGCTACCTCATCGCCACCGGGGAAGCACTGCCCGGCGCGGTCGCGCGCCGCTGGTACGAGCACTGTCCGGACATCCCGATCGTCAACGCCTACGGTCCCACCGAGTGCTCCGACGACGTCACCCACCACGTGGTGACCGCGGACGAGAGCGCCGCACGCCCCTGGCCGTCGATCGGCCGGGAGATCCTCAACACCCGCCTCTACGTGGTGGACGAGGACGGCCGCGAGGTGCCGACCGGCACCGAGGGCGAGCTGCTGGTCGGCGGCGACGGGGTCGGCCGCGGCTACATCGGCGACCCGGTGCGCACCGCGCTCGCCTTCGTCCCGGACCATCTGTCCGGCACCCCGGGCGCACGGCTGTACCGCACCGCCGACCGCGCGAGCCGCGCCGCCGACGGCACGATCGACTTCCACGGCCGCCGCGACCGGCAGGTGAAGATCCGCGGCCACCGCGTCGAACTGGGCGACGTGGAAGCCGAACTGCTGCGCGTCCCCGAGGTGCGCTCGGCGGCCTGCGTGTACACCGCGGGCCGACTGCGGGCGTTCGTGACGCTGAACGCCGAGACCGACGTGCTCGCCGCGGTGCGCGCCGCCGCCCCGCGGTACCTCGTGCCGCACGAGGTCACCGTGCTCGACCGGCTGCCGGTCAACACCTCCGGAAAGATCGACTACCGGGCGCTGGAGGACCTGCGCACCGAGGACGTGGCACCGGCCCCGGCCACGGCCACCACCCTGGACGCGGTGTGCGCCCTGGTCGCCGAGACCCTGGGCGCTGCCTCGGCCGCCCCCGACGACGACTTCTTCACCTCGGGCGGCGACTCGCTGCTGGCGATGACCCTGGTCTCCACCGCGCGGGCCCGGTTCGGCGCGGAGGGCACCTCGCTGCGGGCGTTCCTGTCCCGGCCCACCCCGCGCGGCCTGCTCGCCGCGATCGAGGCCGCGGAACCCGCCGCCCCGCAGGAGGCACCGCGCCCGGTCGGCGCGCTCTCCTCCGGTCAGGAACGGCTGTGGTTCTTCGAGCAGTTGCACCGCAAGAAGGCGCCCAACCTGCTGATCCTCTCGCTCGACCTGCGCGGGCGGCTCGACCTGGACGCGCTGCGCCACGCCCTGGCCGCCGTCGTCGCCCGGCACGAGCCGCTGCGTACCGTCTTCACGCAGGAGCGCGGAGTCCCCAAGGCCGTCGTATGGCCCAAGGCCGAGATCGTGCTGGAGACGGGCACGCTCGGCGACTTCGAGATCTCCGCCCGCACCCCCGAACCGCCGCTGACGACGGTCCGGTTGGAGCGGGTCGCCGACGACCACCACGTCCTCACGTTCGCCCTGCACCACCTCGTCGCCGACGGCTGGTCCCTGGAAGTACTCAAGCGCGACATCGCCGAGTACTACGAGCGGTGGCTCGCCGGCCTCACCGACGTGCCGCTGCCGCGCACCTCGTTCTCCCGGTACGTGGAGGCGGAACGGACCTGGCTGGCGGGCCCGGACGCCGAGGAGTGCACGCGGTACTGGACCGAGCAGCTGGACGGCGCGCCACCGGCGATCGACCTGCCGCTGGACCGCCCGCGGCCGGCCAAGCCGGCGTTCGTCACCGACCACGTGGTCACCCGCCTCACTGAGGACGAGACCAGCGCCCTCGCCGCGACGGCCCGCGCCCACGGCGCGACCCCGTTCATGGCGGTGCTCGCCGCCTCCTACGTGGTGCTGCGCGACGCCACCTCGGCCACCGACCTGGTGCTCGGCATCGACTCGGTCAACCGCTCGTGGCCGGGCAGCGAGGAGCTGATCGGCACCTTCGTCAACCAGCTGCCGGTCCGTCTCGCGCCCGGCGCCGCACCGACGTTCGGCGAACTGCTCGACCTGACCAGGCGGCAGGTGCTCGGCGCGCAGGAACACGACCGGCTGCCGTTCCACAAGCTGGTCGCGGCCGTGAACCCGCCGCGCAAGGCCGGCCGGTTCCCGCTGTTCCAGGTCAAGGTCACCCACCAGGGCGCGTGGCGGACCGGGGTGTCGCTGGCGGACCTGGAGGTCGTGCCGCGCGAGCTGGCGGACCCCGTGATGGACCTGGATCTGATGATCGACGTCTCCGGCGAGACCGACCGGCTGCGCCTGGAGGTCCTGTTCTGGCCGGAGGTGCTCGACACCGCGACGGTCACCGGCTGGACGCGGGCGCTGGCCGACGTGCTGCGGGCCGGCGCGGCGAACCCCGACGCGGTACTGGCTCTGGACGAGAGGTGATGAAGGTGTCGACTCAGGATCAGGTCGCCGCGGTCTGGCGTGAACTGCTGGAGCTGGACACGGTTCCCGTGGACGAGGACTTCTTCGCGCTGGGCGGCCACTCGATGCTCGCCGTGCAGGTGCTCCACCGGCTCACCGAACTGACCGGCCTGGAGCTGGAGCTGGAGGACTTCTTCGAGCTGGGCACGGTCGCCGAGGTCGCCGCCGAGCTGGACCGCCTGCGGGCCGCCCGGCCCGCCGCCGAGCCGGTCTTCGAGGGAGAGCTGTGACCGCGCGCGATGTGCTGCGCCGCCTGGACGACCTCGGTGTGGCGCTCACCCTCGCCGACGACCGCCTCCGCTACCGCGTCCGGGGCGAGGCGCTGCCGCCCGAGCTGCTGGCGGAGATGAAGCGGCACCGCGACGAACTGGCCGACCTGGTCGGCCGGCGCGAGCGGCTGGCCTGGCCCCCGGTGCCCGCGGGGGACACCGGGCCGCTGACCGCCGCCCAGCGGTCGCTGTGGGCCACCACGTACTTCGCCGAGGACGGCACGTACAACCTGTGCGCGGCGCTGCGCCTGCGCGGCCCGCTCGACCGGGACGCCTTCGTCGCCGCGCTGCGGGACATCCACGAGCGGCACCCTTCGCTGCGCACCGCCTTCCCGGTGACCGGCGGCGAGCCGCGGCAGCGCATCCTGCCGTCGGTGGAGCCCCCGCTCACGGTCGTCGAGGCGCCCGGGCTGGACGCGTGCGTGGCCGAGTGCGCGCGGCTCGCCGACCAGCCCCTGGCCCTGGACACCGCGCCCCCGGTGGCGATGCGCCTGTTCCGGCTGGCGGCGGAGGACCACGTCTTCTTCGTCGTGCTCCATCACGTCATCGCCGACGGCCCGTCGTTCGGCCCGCTCCTCGACGACCTGGCGAGCTGCTACGCGAGCCGGGTCGCGGGAGTGGCGCCGCCGCCCGCCGACACGCCCCTGACCATGGTCGACTACGCCCGCTGGGAGGCCGACCGCCTCGCCTACGCCGACCTGGCCGCCGCCCGCCGCTACTGGCGCGAACGGCTCGACGACGCGTCGCTGGGCGCGCTCCCGCTGCCCCCGCCGCTCGACGGAGAGGCCGCCGAGCGCGGCCGCGCCCATCGCGTCGTCGTACCGGCCGACACCACCGCGGCCCTGCGGCGTCTCGCCGAGAAGACCCGGGCGAGCCTCTTCACCGTCGTCTCCACCGGCATCGCGGTCGCCCTGTCCCGCTACACCGGCCGCGACGACCTCGTCGTCGGCATGCCGACCTCCCGCCGCGACCGCAGCGGCCTCGACCGGGTCGTGGGCCTGCTGCTCGACATGGTGCCCGTACGCCTCGACGCCGGCGCCGCCCCCTTTGACGACCTCGTCCGGCGGACCAGGACAGCCGTCCTCGGCGCGGTGCGCAACGCACCCGTACCGGACGACGTCGCCGGCTCCGCCGCCTCGTTCAACGTCATCCTCACCGACCTCGGAGCCACCCCGCCCGCTCCCGAGTTCCCGGGGCTGGCCATCGAGCACATCGAGGTGGAGCAGGTCGGCGCCAAGTACGACCTGAACTTCCTGGTCCGCGACGACGGCGACACCCTCGCCGTGGACATCGAGTCGGACCGGCGCGCCGTGGCCGACGCGGACGTCGCCGCCCTCGGCGCCACCGCCGTCGCCGTGCTCACCGCCGCTGCCGCCGACCCGGCCGTCCCGGTCACCCGGCTCGCCGTCGGTCCGTTCGGCGTGGCCGCGCCCGGTGCCGTCGCCGAGCCCGACCGGGTGCCGCGCGCCGACGAGTCGCTGACCGGCCGTCTCGCGCGGATCGCCGGTACCCGCGCGGACGCGGTGGCCGTCACCGCACCGGACGGCGTCCTGTCCTACGCGGACCTCCAGCAGCGGGTCGAGGCCACCGCGGGCGGGCTGCGCGCCCGCGGGGTGCGGGCCGGGGACGTCGTCGCCGTCTCGCTGCCGCGCGGCCTCGACCTCGTTGTCGCCATCCTCGGCGTGATGGCCTCGGGCGGTGCCTGCCTGGTGCTCCACGAGTCCTGGCCGACGGCGCGCGTGACCGACGTACTGAACGACTCGGGCGCCCGGCTCACCCTCACCGCGGACGACACCGTGCCCGGGGAGCGCGCCACTCTGGACGAACTCGCCTCGCGCACGGCCCCGCTCGCCCCCGTGCCCGCGCACGCCGCCGCCTACGTGATCTACACCTCCGGCTCCACCGGCCGGCCCAAGGGCGTGCGGGTCACCCACCACAACGTGCTCAGCCTGCTCGACGCGACCGCGGGCGGATACGGCTTCGGCCCGGACGACGTGTGGACCCTCTTCCACGCCTGCTCGTTCGACGTGTCCATGTACGAGATGTTCGGCTGCCTGCTGCACGGCGGGCGGCTCGTCGTGGTCCCGCAGCTGACGACGTGGGAGCCGGAGGAGTTCGCCGAACTGTGCGCCCGCGAGCGGGTGACCGTGCTCAGCCAGACCCCGTCCGCGCTCACCGTGATGCTCCCCGCGCTCGCCGCGCGCCCCGACTCCACCGCGCACATCCGCTACGTGCTGTTCGCGGGCGAGGCACTGGACCGGCGGCTCGTCGAGCGCTGGTACGCGGAGGTCGGGGACCGCACCCAGCTCGTGAACATGTACGGGATCACCGAGACCACGGTCCACGCCTCCTGGCGATGGCTGCGCCCCGACGACGTACGCACGGCCGAGTCGGACATCGGGACACCGCTGCCCGGCACCGCCCTGCACGTACTGCACGACGACGGAACGCCGGTCGCCGACCGGTGCGTCGGGGAGATCTACGTCGGCGGCCCCCAGGTGAGCGACGGCTATGTCGGCCGGCCCCGGGAGACCGCGCTGCGGTTCCTGCCGGACCCCTTCAGCCGCGTACCGGGCGCCCGTATGTACCGCTCCGGCGACCTCGCGCGGCGCAACGGCACCACCCTGGCCTACCTCGGCCGGCGCGACCGGCAGGTCCAGGTCAACGGCTTCCGGGTGGAACTGGCCGAGATCGAGGCCGCTTTGTCCGCCCAGCCCGGCGTCGCCGCGGCCGGCGCGGCCGTCACCACGGACGACAGCGGCGCGCACCTGGTGGCCGTCGTCGTCCCGGCCGCCGACGCCGCTCCCGAACCGGCGCAGCTGCTCGCCGCGGTGCGCCGGACGCTGCCCCGCTACATGGTGCCGCGCACCGTCGTGGCGGTGGACGCACTGCCCCTGACCACGAACGGAAAGCTGGACCGCGCGGCCGTGGTCGCCGCCGCCGCGACCACCGTCAGGACGACCGAGGGCGGTGCCGTCCCCACCGGCGTGCGCGAGACCGTGCTGCTCGACGTGTTCCGCGACGTGCTCGCCGACCCCTCCGTCACCACCGGCACCGACTTCTTCGACGGCGGTGGCGACTCCATGCGCGCCATCCGCCTGGTCGGCCTCGCCAAGGACCGGGGCCTGAGCCTGACCGTGCAGGACGTCTACGCCGCGCCGACCGTCACCGCACTCGCCGCGCGCGCCACCGACGCGGGTGACCTCGCCGCCGGACGCGAGCCGTTCGCGCTGCTGCCGGCGGACACCGCTTTCCCGCCGGACGTCGTCGACGCGTTCCCGATGACCGCTCTGCAGTCCGGGATGATCTACCACCAGGAGCTGGCGCCAGACGCCCGCGTCTACCACATCATGCTCAGCTACCGGGTGCGCGGCGTGATGGACCCGGCCGCGTTCCGCGCGGCCGCGCAGGCCGTCACCGACGCGCATCCCGTGCTGCGCACCAGCTTCGACCTCGCCAACCCGCTGGGCCCCGTGCAGCGGGTGCACACCGGCATCACCGCGCCCATCGAGTTCGAGGACCTCACCCGGCTCGGCGCCGACGAGCAGCAGGAGCGGATCCGGCAGGTCGTGGCGCGCGAGACCGCCACGGACTTCGACCTGTCCGCGCCGCCGCTGTTCCGGCTCGTCGTGCTCACCACGTCCGCGGCGGACTACCAGCTGATCTTCACCCACCACCACGCCATCCTCGACGGCTGGTCGGTGAACATCTTCTTCGAGGACCTGCTCACCCAGTACCGCGCGCTGCTCGCCGCCGGCACGGCGCCGCCGCTGCCGCGTCCGCGCACCACCTTCGGCGACTACGTGGCGCTGGAACAGCGCGCCGCGGCCGACGAGGGGCACCGGGAGTTCTGGGCGGGACGGACGGTCACGCAGGCCCGGCTGGTCGCCCCGGAGCGGTCGGGCACGCCCGTGATGCGCCAGTTCCACGTGCCCTTCACGGGACAGCTCGACGCCCTGCGCGCCACCGCCGCACGGCTGGGCGTGCCGGTGAAGGCCCTGCTGTGCGCGTCGCATCTGCGGGTCGTGTCGTGGCTGACCGGCGCCGACGACGTGGCCACCAGCATGGTGGTCGCGTGCCGGCCGGAAACCCAGGACTCCGACCGCGTGCTCGGCCTGTTCCTCAACCAGCTCCCCCTGCGGGTGACGCTCGCCGGTCAGACGTGGGCGGAACTGGCGGTGCGCGCGCACGAGGAGGAACAGGCGATGATGCGCCACCGCTGGTATCCGAACGCCGCGATCCAGGCCGCGTACGGTGCCGTGCCGATGTTCGACTCCAGCTTCAACTTCACCGACTACCACAACACCCGCCGACTGGTCGGCGACGGCGTCCTGGAGCTGCTCGACTCGGACGAGCTGGAGTCCACCCACTACGCCTACAGCTCGGCCTTCACCGTCGACGTGCGCACCGGCGAGCTGCGGCTGCTGATGGAGTACGACGCCTCGGTGCTGCCGGAGAGCACGCTGGTGCTGGCGGCGGAGGTGCACCGCAGGGCGCTCGCCGCGATCACCGCCGACCCCGAGCGTCCCTTCCGCGACGCACCGCTGCCCGGCATCGCCGACCTGGCCCGGCTGATGGAGTCCGGCCGGCCTCCGGCCGAGACCGCCCCGGCCCCGGCCGCCCAGGCGAAGGCCGCCCCGGCTCCGGTCGCCCCGGCTCCGGTCACCACCGCTCCGGACACCACCGCTCCGGTCGCCCCGGCTCAGGAGGTCGCCCCGCCCCCGGCCGCCCCGGCTCCCACGCCGTCCGGCAGCCGGCTGCTGGCGAGCGTCCGCGAGGTGTGGAGCGAGGTCCTGGGCACCACCGGCCTCGACACGACGACGTCGTTCTTCGACGCGGGCGGGGACTCGCTCACCGCCATGCAGGTCGTCAGCCGCCTCCGCGCCCGCCACGGCGCGCTGTCCATGCGGACCTTCATGGCGGCGCCCACGATCGCGGGCCTGGCCGACGCCCTCGCCGACGGCGGCGGCGACGCGCCGGCCTCGCCGGCCGTGGCGGTGGCCCCGTCCGCCACGGCGGCGTCCCGCCATCCGCTCTCCCTCGCCCAACGCCAGATGTGGGAGATCACCCACCAGCTTCCCGGCATCGGCCTGTTCGGCATGGCGGGCGCGCTGCGCGCCGACGGCCCGCTCGACCTGGCCCTCCTCGAGCGGACCTTCGCCGAGCTGGCGAGACGGCACGAGGCGCTGCGCACCCGGATCGAGGACACCGGCGACGGCCCCGTCCAGGTCGTCGAACCCCACGTCACGATCACCGTCGACCTCCAGGACCTCACCGCCGAGGAACGCCCCGAGCGCCGCTGCGAACAGCTCATGGCCGCCGCCGCGCGCGAGCCGCTGCCCCTCGACCGGGCGCCCCTGCTGCGGGTCGTCGCGCACCGGCTCGCCGCCGACCGGCACGTGATCTTCCTGAACATCCATCACATCGTGTGCGACGGATGGTCGCTGACCCTGCTGCTGTCCGAGGCCGACCGGATCTACCGCGAGCTGGCCACCGACGGCGCGCCCGCGCCCCGGCCGACCCCCCGCGGCAGCGGCCGGCTCGCCGAGGACCGGGCAGACTGGCTCACCACCGAAGAGGCGGCCCGGCAACGGGCGTACTGGCTCGACCGGCTCACCCCGCCGTGGCCCGCCCTCGCCGACGGCCCCGGCAGCCGCTTCGCCGCGCTCGGCACGGCGTCGTTCGTGCAACGGCTGCGGTCGGCGTCGACCAGGGCGACGCTCTCGGCCGACGACCTGCGCACCGTCCGCGCCGCCGCGCGCAAGCACGGCATGACCGACTTCATGCTCGTGCTCGGCGCGTACGCGGCGACGCTGCGAGCGTGGAGCGGCCAGAGCGACATCCGCGTCGCCACCATGCTCGCCAACCGCGTCGAGCCGGGCCTGGACGAGGTCGTCGGACTCGTCGCCAACACGGTCGTGCTGCGCATGCGGCTGGACGACACCGACCCGGTCGCGGTCAGCCGCCAGGCCCGCGAGGTCTGCGTCGCCGCGCTCGACCACCAGGAGCTGCCGTTCGAGGAGGTGCTCGCCGAGATCCGCGAGCGGCACCCGGACGCGGGCCCGGTGTTCGAGGCGATGCTCGTCGCACAGGAGGAGACCGCCTCCGTCACCCCCGGGGACGGTCTCGTCTTCGCGCCGTACCGGTCCGAGCGCGATGTGCTCGGCGCCCGGGTCGTGGCCACGGCGTCCGACTTCGTCGTCGGCATGGCACCCGTCGGCGGTGAGCTGCTGTTCGAGCTGCGCTACAAGCCCGCGACCACCTCCGCGGAACTGGCCGGCGAGCTGCTGACCGCCGTCGTGACCGCCGTACGGGACACCGCGACAGCCCTCCTGGAGACCGCGTGACGACGTGCCCGGCCCACCGTCCGCGCCTGCGCCGGCTCTGGCGGCTGCCCACGGCGCGGGTGGCGGGCGCCGCGGGCGTGGCCACGGCGGCGCTCGCGGCCGGTCTGCTCGCCTGGCCCTGGGCGTCGGCGGCCGTGGCCGTCGCGGGCGCGGCCGGCTTCGCCGGCTACGCGCACCGCAACCGCGGCCGGATCGGCATCGAGCGCCGCATGCTGCGCGCCCTCAAGGAGTCGGCGCCCGGGTGTCCGGACGGTGCCGAGGTGCCCGGGCTGACCGCGCCGGTGCGGGCCGAGAGCGGCGCCGACGGCGTCATCCGTATCACCGCGCGGACCCACCTCGACGCGGTCCGCGCCCTCGGCCACGCGATGGGCCGTGACCGCGGCTTCCAGCTGGACCTCATGCGGCGCACCGGAAGCGGCCGGCTCGCGGAGGTGTGGGGCCGCGCCGCCCTGGCGTCGGACACCGAGTACCGCCGGCTCGGGCTCGCCGCGGCCGCCCGTACCGCGACCGAGCGGCTCGCCGAGCCGGAGCGCGAGCTGCTCACCGCGTTCGCCGACGGCGTCAACGCCGCCTTCGCGCAGGCGACTCCGTTCGAGTGCCGGTTCCTGTCCTACCGGCCGCGGCCGTGGCGGGTGGAGGACAGCGTGCTCACCTCGCTCCTGCTGTTCCACTCGCTGTCCTGGAACGAGCAGGCCAAGCGGGCGGAGGCGGTGGTGCGCCGGGCACTGCCCGCACCCGTCGCCGACTTCCTCCTGCCCGGCGGCGAGACTCCCGCCCTGCCCGCCGACCTCGCGCGCCATCGCGGCGAAGCGGGTGCGCCCGACCTCGTCGGGCTCGACCGCGCCGTCCCCGGCTCCAACTGCTGGATCGCCCCGGGGGACGAGCCGCTGCTCGCCTGCGACCTGCATCTGGCGCTCGGCCTGCCCAACGTCCTCTACGAGGTCGATCTGGCCTGGCCCGGCACCCGGCTGCGCGGACTCGCCAGCCCCGGTCTGCCGGTCGTGCTCGCCGGCACCAACGGGCGGATCGCCTGGGGTGTCACCAACCTCACCGCCGACGTGCTCGACCTGGTGCCCGCCGGCCCCGACGGCCTGCGCACCAGGACGGAGCAGATCCGCGTACGAGGCCGGCAACCGGTCGCCGTGGACATCACCACCGACGGCACGGCGCCCGTGTCCGAGACCCCGCTGTGCGGCGAGCGGGTCGCCGTCCGCTGGACGGGCCACGACCCCCGGGCCGCCGACCTCAGGTTCCAGCGTCTCGCCCACGCCGGCGACCTCGACGAGGCCGTCGCGGTCCTCGACGACGCACACGGCGTCGCCCTCAACGTCCTCGTCACGGACCGGCAGCGGATGGCGCACCTGGCGACGGGGCTGCTGCCCCGCCGCCCCGCCGGCAGCCCGCGCACCGAACCGGCCGACGGCCACCTTCGCGGCCCGGAACGCCCGCGCGTCGTGGACCCGGCCGACGGCATCCTCGTCTCCGCCAACGACGCCGCCCTGCCCGAGGACGAGTTCCGGATCGGCCTCGACCTCGACCCCGGCCACCGGGCCCGCCGGATCCGTACGGTCCTCGGCGCGGCCGCACGGCACGACGCGGCCGGGATGCACGCCCTGCAGCACGACATCACCGCCGAGCTGTACCTGCCCTACCGCGACCTCGCGGTCGCCGCGCTGCGGCCCGCGGACCCCGTCCGCACCCTGCTGGCGCAGTGGGACGGCACCGCCGCGACCGACTCGCGTGCCTTCGGCGTGCTCGTGCGGCTGCGGGAAGTCCTCGCCGAGCGCGTCCTCGCCCCGTATCTCGCCGTCTGCCGCGAGCATGAACCCACGTTCCGCTTCCCGTTCCGCGACCTCGACCGGCCGCTGCTCGCCATTCTGGACGCCCGTGACGTCGCGCTGCTGCCCGCCGGGACCACCGACGTCGACGCCTTCGTCGCCGACTGCGTGCACGCGGCGGCGGGCGAACGCCCGGCGAAGTGGGGGCGCTTGAACCGGGTCGGCCTCGGACACCCGCTCACCGCGCTGGTGCCGTGGGCGAACGCCGTGCTCGGTATCCGCCCCCGCCCGCAGGCCGGGATGCTGCACAGCGTCCGCACGGCCGTGCCCGGGTTCGGCGCGGCCGGGCGGGTCGTGGTCACGGCGGGCGACCTCGTCACCGCCGAGCTGCCGGCCGGCCAGTCCGGCCACCCGCTCAGCCCGCACTACGCGGACCGGCACGTCCGCTGGGCGGGCCTGCCCTCGTCGCCTCCGCCCCGCGCACGCCGGGCCGGCTGCGGCTACGAACTCCGCCCGGGCCGGACCGCCGACGTGCTCGAGGGAAGGGAAGGCAGGGAGGTGGAGAGCCGATGAGGAGGGGCGGGAGCGGCCGCGGGCCGGTCCCTACGCGCCGGCCTCCGCCACCTCGCCGAAGTCCCGCCGGAACTCGGCGAGCAGCGCCTCCGGCGCCGACAGGAACTCGAAGTGTCCGCCGCTCAGTTCGACGAACCGGTGGTCGGCCGAGGTGTCCTGCCAGCCGCCCATGAGCTTCGGGGGGATCTCGGGATCCTCGCTCCAGCCGATCGCGGTGATGCCCGCGGGAAGGGTGATGTGTCCCGGCGCGTAGCGCTTGTTGGCCTCGATGTCGTTGACGAGGACCTCGAGGCCCGTCTCGACGAGCGCTCCGGTCGGCTGGCCGCCGAGGTTGGTGATGATATGTTCGAGCTCGGTGCGCAGCCCGTCCCTGTCCAGCTCCAGCAGCCGCCCGTACGGTCCGTCGTGCGGCGCCACCTGTGCCGAGACGAAGACTCTGGTGGGCAACGGAAGTCCGGCCGCGGCGAGTTGCCTGGTCACCTCGACACCGGGGAGCGCTCCACCACAGTGCCCGAAGAACGCGAACGGCCGGTCCAGGTAGGGCCGCAGGTACTCGATCAGCCCCTGCGCCATGTTCTCGTAGGTCCCGTAGTGCGGGTCGGCGATCCGGTTCTGCCGCGCGGGTGGCTGGATCAGACAGACGTCGATCGCCCCGATGCGGCGCGGCCACGCCTGGTACATCGAGGCCCCGCAGCCCGAGTAGGGGAACAGGAAGAGGCGGGCCGGTGCGTCCGGATCAGGACGGCGCAGCAGCCAGCGGGGCGGCTTCTTGGGACGGGACTGCGGATGGCTCATGCGGACGACCGTAAGTGAGTCGGCTGAGCACTTCAAGATTCCCAATTCCCTTGTTCCGTACGGAGAAAGGATGTATCCATGCAGGACTCGTCCACGCTGCTGAGGTATCTCGACGGTGCGACCGTCGCGTCGTTGTGCGCGCGGATCGACCCGCTGGAGGTGGTCACCGAGGCGTTCCTCGGGGTTCGCGCGGGCCGGTCGGGAGTGGCGGCCGAGGCGGCGTTGCGCTGGACCGCCCCGGACGGAACCGCGGCCCGCAGCCTCATCCTTCCCGCCCGGCACGAGGGCACGTACGGATGCAAGATCATCAATGCCTGCCTCGGCAACCTGGACCGCGGCCTGCCCCGTGCCGCCGGCCTGATCCTGTTGTACGACCGGGAGACCGCCGCACCGGTGTGCATCATGGAGGGCGCGCACATCAGCGCACTGCGCACCGCGGCGGTCTCCGTGGCGGCGCTGCGCGCCGTGCGCCCGCTGTCCACGGTGGACCGGGTGGCCGTGCTGGGGTGCGGTCGTCAGGCGCGCACGCACCTGGACCTGTTGGCGGCCCATGGCGCCATGAAGTCGGTGATCGCCTACGACCTGTCGCCTTCCCGGGCCGCGGCCTTCGCCGGGGGACTGCGCGCGTCGCTGCCGGAGATCGAGGTCGAGATCGCCGACGGACCGGAGTCGGCGGTCCGCTCGGCCCCGGTCACCCTGGCCACCACGACGACCACGACCTCCTACGTCCCGCTGGCCTGGCTGCCGGAGGGCTCCGTCTTCCTCAACGTGTCCCTGGACGACGCCGACGAAGACGTACTCCTGGGCGCTGAGCACCTGTTCGTCGACGACTGGCACCTGGTCAGCGAGGACGACACCCGGCTCCTGGGCCGCCTGGCCCAGGCCGGCCGGGCGACCGCTCCGGGCACCGAGGCCCCGGGCGCCCGCCAGGTGGACGCGGACCTCGCCACGCTGCTGTCCGGCGCCTACACCCGCCCGATCAACGCCACCGACCGGACGGTCATCAACCCGTTCGGCATGGGCGTCCACGACGTGGCCCTGGCAACCCGTGTCCACGCCGCCGCCCGCGAGGCGGACACCGGTGTGCTCCTGCCCCGCTGACCACGAGCCCCCTCGACCGATCCGCACCCGCGCCGCCGACGGGTGCGGATCAGCGGGAACGAGGAGATCGCGTTCGCTCCGAGGACCGGCGAATGACCCGCAATCGCACGGCAGTTGGTCCGTCGGCGTGGCCTGTGGCGGTTCGGGGTTGGCGTCCATCTGACGATTGACGTGGTTGCGTCTACACGCCATGATCCGTTGGTCGGCAGTTGAGCGCACACCTTCCAGCTGCCGCTGACAGGGGGCTTGCCGCGAGTTCGGGATATGACCACGTGCCCCGAGCGGATCCAGTTTGACCAACTGACGCATGGTGAGGTGCGGATATTGCGCGACGACATACCGGCTGGATCCCGCGTGGTGCGGGATGTGGCTGACGCCTACGTCGATGAGCTGGCCCGCCTGGACCCGGACACGGCGACCTACCTGGGCGTGCCGGTCGGGCAGGACGAGATGCCCGACCTGTCGCCGGAGGGTCGCGCCGCGCTGGACGACCTGTCCCGCGCGACCCTCCGCCATCTGGACCGGGCCGAGGAGGCCACCGCGGGTCCGTTGAGCGACGTGGAGCGTCGGTGCGGCCGGTTGCTGCGCGAGCGCCTCGGTGCCGACCTGGCCATCAGTGCCGACGCCGAGTACCTGCGTGAGATCGTCAACGTCTACGGCCTGCGACAGCGCGTCCAGGAAATCTTCGAGATGATGCCGACGGACACCGCCGACGACTGGGCCTTTGTCGCGCAGCGGATGAGCCGGGTGTCCAGGACACTCGACGGCTTTCGCGAATCCCTGACGAGGGCACTGGAGAAGGACACCTTCACCGCGGCGCCGGCACAGGTCCGCATCGTCGCCGACCAGCTCGACGCATGGGTCCGCGACAGCGACGGCCGGGGCTGGTACGCCGGCTTCTGCGCGGACGCCGACGTGCCGCCGCCGCTGCGCTCCGAGCTGGACAGGTCGGCGGGCCTGGCCACCGCCGCGGTCGCCGAGCTGCGTGACTGGCTGCGCGGCGACTATCTCCCCAAGGCCGAGGACCAGCCCGACGGGGTGGGCCCCGATCGGTATCGCACGTGGGCCCGGTTCTGGACCGGCGCCGACCTCGATCTGCGCGAGACCTACGCGTGGGGCTGGGCGGAGTACCGCAGGATCCGCACCGAGATGCGAGCCGAAGCGGAGCGGGTGCGGCCCGGGGCCACGGCGCGCGAGGCGATGCGCCACCTCGACCAGCACGGCGGAGCGGTGGACGGGGTCGAGGAGATCCGCCTGCGGTTGCAGGGGTGGATGGACCAGGCGCTCGACGACCTCGACGGGACGTACTTCGAGCTGGCGCCACCGGTGCGCGTGGTGGAGGCCGCCATCGCACCGGCGGGCAGCGGCTCCGCGGCGTACTACTCCCCGCCGAGCGTGGACTTCTCGCGCCCCGGCCGGACGTGGCTGCCGACCCAGGGCCGCACGCGGTTCCCGCTGTGGAGCCTGCGCAGCGTCTGGTACCACGAGGGCGTGCCCGGCCACCACCTGCAGCTCGCCCAGTGGCGGTACCTCGCCGACCAGATGTCGACGTACCAGACCACCCTCGGCGGCATCGACGCCTGCACCGAGGGCTGGGCGATGTACGCGGAGCGGCTGATGGACGAGCTCGGCCATCTGTCCGCCCCCGGCGATCGCCTCGGCTTCCTCGACTGGCAGATGCTGCGCGCCATCCGCGTGCTCATCGACATCGGCACGCACCTGGAGCTCGACCTCCCGGAGGACGCTCCCGTCGGCGCGGGCCGGCGATGGACGCCCGAGCTGGCGAAGGAGTTCCTCGCCACCCACAGCGGACAGACGGCCGAGTTCGTGGACAGCGAGATCGGGCGCTACCTCGGTCTGCCCGGCCAGGCGATCGCCTACAAGCTCGGTGAGCGGGCCTGGCTGGACGGCCGGGCCGCGGCCAGGGCGGCGCACGAGGCCCGCGGCGAGCGACTGGACCTGAAGTCCTGGCACACGGCCGCGTTGTCGCTCGGCCCGCTCGGCCTCGACGATCTGCGGGACGAACTGGCGGGTCTGTGACAGTGTTTGACCGTACGCCGGTCCGTGCCGCGCCGATCACCGGTCCACGTGGGCTCCGCGATCACGTGCGCTCGGCGTATCACCGCGGCGGCCGAGTGGGCTACGGCGGCCCGGCGACCGCTCAGACCGTCGCGTCGCTCTCCACTGCGAAGGAGTTCCATGGCTGACATGACGTCGTTCCGTGAGGCGGTCACGGCGTGGGCGGCCGGTGGCGTCGGCGCAGACCTGGCACGCGAGCTGGCCGAAGAGCTGGCCGAGGAACTGCCCGTCCGGACGGCCGTCCTGCTCGAAGGGCCGAGCGACGTCGCCGCGGTCAACGCGCTGGCCGCGAGCCACGGCCGCGACCTGGCGGCCGAGGGAGTCTGCGTCCTGGCGATGGGCGGTGCGATGAGCGTCGGCCGCTACGCCCGCTTCCTCGGACCGACCGGCCTGGGTCTGCGCCTGACCGGACTGTGCGACGAGGGGGAGACCGAGTTCTACGCCCGCGGCTGGTGGCGGGCCAACGCCGACCCGGAGGACTTCTTCGTCTGCGAGGCGGATCTGGAGGACGAGCTCGTCCGCGCGCTGGGCCCGGATCTGGTCAAGGAGCTGGTCCGGGAGGAGGGCGAACTGCGCCCCCTGACGACCTTCCTGCGCCAGCCCGCACAGCGTGACCGCACTCCGCAGCAGCAGCTGCGGCGCTTTTTCGGCACGAAGAAGGGACGCAAGATCCACTACGGCCGCGTCCTCGTCGAGGCACTCGAGCCCGACCGCGTACCTGCTCCACTGGCCGGCCTGTTCGCCATCCTCTGAGCACCGGGCGGACGCCCATCCGGGTCCGTAGCACCGTCCCGGCGCCCGGAAGAGGACGGCGTCCACCTCATCCACGTACTGACCGACCAAGGTAATCCCGTTGGGCGTGGGCAGCGGCTCGTGGTGTTCGTCAGGCCCCACGCGGGACCGCCGGTCGGCGTCCACGACCTCGCCGCAAGGCCCAACCGAGACAGGGCGCGTGCAGCAGCCCGCAGAGACTTTTCAGGGGACAGACAATGACCAGCCTGTTCGAAGACCAGGACGGCACCTACCGCGTCGTCGTCAACGCCGAGAAGCAGCACGCGCTGTGGCCCGACTTCGCCGAGGTGCCGTCCGGATGGGAGACGGTGTTCGGCCCGGCGGGACGTGCCGAGTGCCTGGACCACGTCGAGGCCAACTGGCTGGACATGCGGCCGGCTTCGCTGGCCGACCGGGCCGATGGGGGAGAAGCGGCGGCGCATGACGCGGCCGGCCTGCCGGGCGACACGATCACCGCACAGTTCGCGGAGCAGGTCCGCCGCCGCCCGGACGCGACGGCCCTGCGGTTCCGTGGCGAGGACATGACCTATGCCGAGCTCGACGAGCGTGCCGACCGGTTGGCGCGTCGGCTGCGTGCCCTCGGCGCGGGTGAGGAAAGCGTCGTCGGCGTCTGCTTCGAGCGTTCCTTCGAGATGGTGATCGCGCTGGTCGCCATCCTCAAGGTGGGCGGCGCCTATCTGCCCGTGCATCCGACCGAGCCCCAGGAACGTTTCCGCTACATGCTCGACCGGGCTGACGCGCAGGTGCTGCTCACCCACGGGCCCCTGATCGACCGGATACCCGAGCTCGACGCCACCGTGGTGAACGTCGACGACTCCGCGGACCCGGCGCCCGCCGACGCCGACCTGCCCGCACCGCGCACCGCGGCCGACAGCCTGGCGTACGTGTGCTACACCTCGGGCTCGACCGGACAGCCCAAGGGTGTCAGCGTGACCCACCGGGGCGTGTGCCGGCTCGTCCGGGACGGCGACTACGCCGACTTCGGTCCTGACGAGACGTTCCTGCAGCTGTGCAACCTCACCTTCGACCCGGCGACCTTCGAGATCTGGGGAGCGCTGCTCCACGGCGGCCGGCTGGTCATCCACGAGCCCGGAACGCTGTCGCTGCCCGAACTCGCGGAATGCATCAAGCGCGAGCGGGTGACCACGCTCTGGCTCACCACCGGCCTCTTCCACCGCATGGTCGACGGCCACCTCGACGACCTCGGCGGGCTGCGGCAACTGCTCGCCGGCGGGGACGTCCTGTCGCCCGCGCACATCAACAGGGTCCGGGCGACCCACCCGCACGTGCGACTCGTCAACGGGTACGGGCCTACGGAGAACACCTGCTTCACGACCTGCCACAACGTGACGGAACCGGTCGGCGACACCGTCCCGATCGGCCGGGCGATCACCGGCACCCGTGTCTACGTGCTCGACGAGAAGCTCCGGGCCGTCCCCGACGGCGAGTGGGGCCAGTTGTACACGGCCGGTGAGGGCCTCGCCCGTGGCTATCTGGGAGACGCCCGGAAGACGGCCCAGACGTTCCTCCCCGACCCGGCCTTCCCCGGTGAGCGGATGTACAGCGTCGGTGACGTGGTGCGCGTGGGTCCCGACGGTGCCCTGGAGTTCCGCGGGCGCTCCGACGACCAGGTCAAGGTGGGCGGCTACCGGGTCGAACTCGGTGAGATCGTCGCCGCCCTGGCCGGTCAGCCGGGCGTCAAGGAAGCGGTGGTGATCGTCCGTGAGGACGGCCCGCGGGGGGAGAAGGCCCTCGTCGCGTATGTCGTACCGGAAGGCGACGACGAGACCCTGGTCCCCGATCTGCGCGTCGCGCTGCGGCAGCGGCTGCCGCGGCACATGAACCCCGCCGCGATCGTGGTGATGGGCCGCTTCCCCCTCACCCGCAACGGCAAGATCGACCGGTCCGCGCTCCCCGCGCCGGACCTGGCCCCTCGCGAGGTGGACGCCGAGTACGAGGCGCCGCGCACCTCCGTCGAAGGCCTGCTGGCCGACCTGGTCGCCGACGCGCTCGGCGTCGAACAGGTCGGCGTGCACGACGATTTCTTCGAACTGGGCGGCAATTCGCTGGTCGCCACCGACCTACTGAGTCAGATCCGCAAGGCGCTGGCGGTCGACGTGCCGGCGACCCGGCTGTTCTACGAGAACCCCACGGTGGCCGGGCTCGCAGAGCTCGTCGAGGCGACTCCGGCGACAGCGCCCGCCGGTGGCGCGACGGAGAACGAGCGGGCGTGAGCGCCCTGCTCGCCTTCCGCATTCCATGGCACCGCGAGCCCGAATTCAGGAAGGGATGACCGATGAGACTGACGCGGCCGGCCGAACAGGAGCCCGTCGACCTGGACAAGGTCGACCTCGTCGACCCCGCCGTGCACGGCGAGGGCGATCCGCACGCCATCTGGCACGCCATGCGCGAACGGGAGCCGGTGCACTGGCAGCAGGTCGACGAACGCCTCGGCTACTGGTCGGCGACCACGTACGACGATGTGGCGAAAGTGCTCAAGGACCACCGGGTCTTCACCTCCGAGCACGGGACCCTGCTGAACCTGCTCGGCAAGAAGGACCCCGCGAGCCGCAAACAGCTGCCGGCGACGGACCCGCCCCGGCACACGAAGATGCGCTCTCCGGTCCAGCGGGCGCTCAACAGCAAGGTCCTGGAGCGGCACCGCCCGGCGATCCGCGAGGAGGTGAACCGCCTGCTCGACAGCGTGCCGGACGGTGAGCCCTTCGACTTCGCCGAGCTCGTCGGCGCGCTGCCGATGGCCGTCACCGGAACCCTGATGGGCCTCGACCGTGAGGACTGGCCGCAGCTGACCTATCTGACGAGCCAGGCCATCGCCCCGGACGACCCGGAGTTCGTCATGCCGGAGGGCGGTGAGGCCACCCTGCAGCGTGCGCACCGTGAACTCTTCGCCGCCTTCGAGCAGTCGATGAGCCGACGGAAGGGCGAGGGGAACGGCGACCTGATCGACGTCCTGCGCACCATGGAGATGGACGACGGCCGCAAGCTGCGTCCGGGCGAGATCGTCTCCAACTGCTACAGCCTGCTCCTCGGCGCGAACGTCACGACACCGCATGTGCCGAACGCGGCCATGCTGGAACTCGCGAAGGACGGCAAGTACGACGACTGGGCGGCTCACCCCGAGCTCTTCGAGAGCGGCATCAACGAGGCGCTGCGGTGGTCCTCCCCGGCCAGCCACTTCCTCCGCTACGCCAAGACGGATGTCGAACTGAGCGGTGTGACCATCCGTCAGGGCGAGCCGGTGGCGGCCTG
Organism: Streptomyces sp. NPDC030838; assembly: GCF_055572035.1. Taxonomy (NCBI): domain Bacteria; kingdom Bacillati; phylum Actinomycetota; class Actinomycetes; order Kitasatosporales; family Streptomycetaceae; genus Streptomyces; species Streptomyces sp. NPDC030838. The sequence continues at coordinate 203,481 of NZ_JBVIED010000012.1, forward strand.
GATCGGCTCGGCGAACCGCGACGCCGACGTGTTCGCCGATCCCTACGAGTTCGACATCCGGCGCGATCCCCGTAATCACCTGGCGTTCGGCGTCGGACCGCACTACTGCGTCGGTCACGCGGTCGCCAGGCTCGCGCTCCACGAGCTGTTCGAGGAACTCCTCCAGCAGTTCTCCGGGTTCGAGCCGGCGGGCGAGCCGCAGCACCTGCACTCGAACTTCATCGCCGGCATGAAGCACCTGCCGCTCGTCGCCACCAGACGCACCGAGAGGCGGGAGAGCATATGACCGTCGAGGTGTCCCCCGTGGTCACGACGCCGTCCTTCGACCGGATGGCCCATCCGAACCCGGCGAGCCCGCAGCGCGTGGCGGAGGTGCTCGACGATCCGGGCTTCGGCAAGTACGTCACCGACCACATGGTGACCATCGAGCACACCCGCGACCGCGGCTGGCACAACGCGATCGTCCGGCCGTACGAGCCGCTGGCGCTCGCCCCCACCGCGTCCGTCCTGCACTACGGGCAGTCCGTCTTCGAGGGACTGAAGGCATACCGGCAGCCCGACGGGTCCGTGGCGTCCTTCCGCCCGGAGGTCAACGCGCGGCGCTTTCGGGCGTCGGCACGGCGCCTGGCGATGCCGGAACTGCCCGAGGAACTGTTCCTGGAATCGCTGCGGGAACTGGTGGCCCAGGACGAACGATGGGTGCCCGACGGCGGAGGACAGTCGCTGTACCTGCGGCCTCTCATGATCGCCACGTCCACCGAGCTGACGGTGGCCGCGGCGACGGAGTACCTGTACGTCCTCGTGGCGATGCCCGCCGGTTCCTACTTCGCCGGTGGTGCCAAACCGGTGAGCGTCTGGCTGTCCGAGGACTACGTCAGAGCGGCACCTCGCGGGACGGGCGCGGTGAAGTGCGCGGCCAACTACGCCGGGACGCTGGCCCCACAGCGGCTGGCGGCGGAGCACGGCTGCGACCAGGTCGTCTGGCTCGACGCGGTGGAGCGTCGCTGGGTGGAGGAGATGGGGGCGATGAACCTCTTCTTCGTCTTCGGCTCCGGCCCGCGGGCACGGCTCGTGACTCCCCGGCTGAGTGGCTCGCTGCTGCCCGGAGTCACCCGCGACTCGATCCTGACACTGGCCCGCGACCTCGGGTACGGCGTGGAGGAACGGCGCGTCTCGGTCGACGAGTGGCGGGAGACGGCCGCGTCCGGCGAACTCACCGAGGTCTTCGCCTGCGGTACCGCGGCACTGATCACTCCGGTCGGGACGGTCAAGCACGCCACCGGGGAGTTCGTCGTCAACGACAACCGGTGCGGCCCGGTGACAGAGCACCTCCGGGAGCGGCTTGTCGCCCTGCACGAGGGGATGGCCGAGGACCGGCACGGCTGGATGCACCGTCTCCTGTGAGGCAGGGCGCCGCTCGTTGAGAGCCCGGCGATATGCCGGCGGCCGGCGGGGAGCGAAGGGTCCCCGCCGGCCGGCCGGAGCGTGCGTCAGGCGATCGTGCAGCTCGTGCCGTTGAGGGTGAAGGACGTCGGGGCCGTGTTCGTCGTGGACCTGTTGCCCGTGAAGCCGACCGTCACCGAGCCGTTCGTGGGGATCGACGCGGTGTAGGACGCCGCGGCGACCGTCACCGCCGCGCCGTTCTGGGTCGGGGTGCCGCCCCACATGTTGGTGATGGTCTGGCCGTTCGGGAAGGCGAAGGCCAGGGTCCAGCCATTGATGCCGGCGGTGCCGGTGTTGCGGATGGTGATCTCGCCCTGGAAGCCGCCGGGCCACTGGTTGACGATGCGGTAGCCGACCGCGCAGCCGGCGCCCGGCGTGCCGGTGTCCTCGTCGGTGGTGACGGTGACCGTGGCCGAGCGGGCGGAGCGGTTGCCGGCCGCGTCCTTGGCGTAGACGGCGAAGGTGTACGTGGTGTCGGGGGCCAGGGACGAGACGGTGACGCGGTTCGTGGTGGTCGAAGCGGCGGCGGTCTCCGCGGTGCCGCTGACGCGGACCACGTCGTAGCCGGTGACGGCAACGTTGTCGGTGGCGGCGGGCCAGGTCAGGGTGACCGAGGTGGGGGAGACGGCGGAGGCGGTCGGGGCGCCGGGGGCCGTGGGGGCCTGGGTGTCGGGGCCGGTGCCGCCGAAGATCGTGGCCTCGCGGGAGGTCTGGGCGATGCCGTTGGTGCCGTGGAAGATGCGCTGGCCCCAGGAGCTGAGCCGCGCCGGGTCGAAGTCGATCGCCAGGTCGAGGATCGGGTCGGTGTTGCCGCTCCAGGACCAGGCCAGGTAGCCCAGGTCGAGCTGTTCGGCGGTGGCCATCATGGTGTCCTCGTCCGGGTCGCCCCACTGGTCCGGCGGACCGCCGAACTCGCCGATGAGGATGGGCAGTCTGGCGTTGACGAAGGCGTTCAGGTAGTCGGTGATCTCCTGGGCCGTGTCGAAGACGCTGTACATGTGGATCGAGAAGATCAGGTTACCGGTGGGGTCGGCGGCGTAGACCGACTGGGCGTTGGCGCGCATGACGCCCTGCCAGTCCTGGCCCCAGTTCGGCGCGTCCACCATGATCGTGTGCTCGAAGCCGGCCGCGCGCAGCTTCTTGATCGCGGCGATGGTGGGATCGGTCCAGCCGGCCGGGTCGGTGTTGCCCCACGGCTCGTTGCCGATGTTGACGATGACGTAGTTCTCCTCGCCGGCCAGGACGTCCTTGAGACTGATCCAGTAGTCGGCGGCGTGGTCGAGTGTGCCGGCCGCGGCCTCCTCGCCGTAGCCGGTGGTGTCGTGCACCTCCAGCACGCAGATCAGGCGGTTGGCCTTGCAGTCGTCGATGACGGCGGCGACGTCCTCGGGGCTGTTGCGGGTCCAGCGGTGGCCGTCGGAGAGGACCACGCGGACGGTGTTGGCGCCCAGCTTCTTGACGTCGGCCAGCGACTGGGTCTCGCCCGGGTACCAGGTGTGGGCGTGGTTGACGCCGCGCATCACGAAGTCGTTGCCGTTGCCTTCGAGAAGGCGGCCGTTGCTGATGTGCAGGCCCGTGGCGGCGGCACCCGGGGTGTCCGGCGCCGGCTGCGCGTGGGCGGCGGCCGGGGCCAGGGCGAGCAGGCCGAGGAGGGTGGCCAGGGCGGTCAGGAGGACGGTGACGGGGCCGGTGCGGCGGGCGGCTCTTGTCGTGCCCGGTGAGGCGGCTTGTGTGGTGCTTCTTGTCGTTCTCACTGCGACTCCAGAGAGTGAGCCAAGAAACCTGTGGGAAAGAGAAGGTGTGGGAGCGCTCCCATGAACGAACGCTCCCATGAAGCCATCGCGCCAGGGACACGTCAAGAGTGTGGGAGCGAGGCCGCACCCGGGTGGGTGCGGCCTCGCGGGCGGGGGATGGTCAGGCGAGCGCCGGCTCGGGGACGGGGCGGTCCATGGGGAGGCGGGCCGGCTCGGGGGCGGGCTGGTAGTGGCCGACGTAGTCGGGGCCCGCGATCGGGACCCGGGCGAGGAACTCTTCCGGGAGGTCGAACGCGTCGACCAGCGTCATCAGATGGGGCGCCAGATCGGCGACGACCCCGTCCGCGGTGTTGTGCAGGGACACCACGTGCTCCGGCGTCATCAGCCCGGCGGCCAGCAGGTCGCCGGTGTGCTGGCGCAGCTGCTCCAGCAGGAAGAGGCGGGAGACGTTCTCCAGCAGGAACCGGGCGCGGGCGTTGCGGGCCCGGCCGGCGGCGGCCAGCAGGGCGTCCGCCGCCTGGAGGCGGGCGTGCGCGGAGACCATCTCCAGCGCGGCGCCGGAGGTCGCGTTCCAGCGGCCGATCGGGTCGCCCGCCGGACCGCCGCGCAGGGCCTCCCGGGCGCGGGTCTGCCAGATCCGCTCGGCGGAGGCGAGCAGGTCCCGCAGGAAGCCGAGGTCGGCGAGGTCCCGTTCGGCGGGCGGCACCGGCTGTCCGGACCCCGACTCATGGCCGAAGACCATCTCGGAGGCGGCCTTCACCCAGATGACCAGGTTGTCGCCCTCGGCGGTGATACCGCCCTCGACGTTCAGCTGAAGGTCCGCCAAGTTGTTGTGCGGGAACAGGCCCTGCGCCCCGCACCGCTCCCGGCACTCGACGGTGATGTCCCGGGCCTGCCAGGTGATCCAGCCCTTGGCGATGGCGATCAGCCGCTCGATCTCCTCGCGCTGTTCGCGGTCGGTCTCGTCGTGGCTCGTCCAGCGGTCGACGACCGAGCGCTGGAGGAAGGTCATGGCGTAGGCGGTGGACAGGGAGCGCAGCAGCCGGGCGTGGTGGCTGCGGTGCGCGGTCAGCGGGATGCGCTGGCCGGGCTTGGTGCCGCCGATGTGCCGGTGGTGGGCGTAGCGCACGGCGATGGTGAGGGCGGCGCGCGCCATGCCGAGGGTGCCGGCGCTCATGCAGAGCTTGCCCACGGTGACGCGCCCGACGGACCGCAGGAACCGCTTGCGGCGGTTGCCGAGGGAGCTGGTGAGCCGGCCGTCCTCGTCCAGCCGGCCGTGGGCGGCCTCCAGCATGGCCTCGCGCGGCAGCCGGACGTGGTCGAAGGAGGTCAGGCAGTGGTCGACCGGGGTTCCGGTGCGTTCGGGCAGTCGGCGGACCCGAACGCCGGGCAGGTGACCGGCCTCGTCGCTCAGCGGGGTGAGGAAGAGGAAGATGCCCTGGTCCTCGTCGTCGACCAGCAGCCGGGCGGCGACCACCGCGCTCTTCGGACCGCCGGTGAGGCTGGTGTTCGGCATGAACTTCTGCGCGCCGACGGTCGGCGTGTGGAGGACGAACCCGTCGCTCTCACGGTCGTAGCGGGCGACCGTCTGGAGATTGGCCACGTCGTTGCCGTGCTCCAGCTCGGTGCACAGGAACACCCCGGTGCGCCGCATGGCGGCGTAGGGCGACAGATCGCGGCGGTAGCCGTCGTGGTCGAGCAGGCTGCCGAGGAAGAGGTTGTAGTGGATGCTCGCGAGCGTGCACAGGCCGCCGTCGACGAAGCCGGTCCACTCGTGCAGCGCGGCGAGCCGGCGGGCGTCGTAGGTGAGCGTCTCGGCGGACGGGACGGCGCTGTTGACCAGGCGGAGCCGCTGGTACGAGAGTTCGGCGCGCTCCTGGGGCGTCAGCCCCGGACGGTAGGCGAACTCCTCGCCCCCGACCAGGGCGCGCCACCGGCCGTGGACGCGGTCCCGCTCGTCGCCCTCGAAGAGCAGGTGGGTGAGCTCGTCCACGGCGCTGCCTTCGACGGGCGCGGTGGTCCCGGCGGCTGCGGTCGTCATGACCGGAGCGGTCGCCATGACCGGTGCGGTCGTCATGACCGGTGCGGTGGTACCCAGATGCGGAATAGAACCGTCCGCGCGGTCTGATTCTTCAGCGGTGCCTCTGAACGGTGCTTCAACCTGCTGAAACATCGACGATCCCCCAGTGAGTGCCAAGCCAAAGGTAGGTGTTGCTGGCGGCGCTGGAGAAAAACTACGGACCAAACGGTTTGTTTTCAAGACCTTGCAAAACCGGCTGGGTGGTTTTATTCTTCCGGTCGGACGTGTGAATTGACCGGTTTCGCGCGCCCGGTCTAGGACGACGGGGGTGGGGCGGCCGGGCGCCAACTCATCACTCCGTGCGAGCGACAGGAATACAAACCACTCGGTCTCTTCCTGGCCGAGAGGTGACGGAGGGATGCAGTGGCACAGCAGGAGCGGGCCATCCGTACGCGCCAGAAGATCGTCAAGGCGGCGGCGGAGCTGTTCGACGAGGTCGGCTACGAGGCGGCGACCATCTCGGAGGTGCTGAAGAAGTGCGGCGTCACCAAGGGCGCGCTGTACTTCCACTTCTCCTCCAAGGAGGAACTCGCCCAGGAGGTGCTGGCCGGACAGGTGTCCGCGCTGCCTCCGGTCCCGCCGCAGGAGCTGTTTCTCCAGCAGAGCGTCGACGAGGCGCTGCTCCTGGCCCATCTGCTGCGCCTCGGTGACCCGATGGTGCGGGGCAGCATCCGGCTCACCGTGGACCAGGGCAACCCGCAGGACGGACTGGACCGCCGGGTGCCCATGCAGGGCTGGATCAACCACAACAGCGACGTCCTGACCCGGGCCAAGGCGGCCGGCGAGCTGCTGCCGCATGTCGATGTGACCTCCACGGCCACCTTGTTCACCAGTAGTTTCACCGGCGTCCAGGTGCTCTCCAAGATCATGACCGGGCACGCGGACATGGTGGAACGGGTGACGGATCTGATGCGCAACCTCACCACCGCCATCGCCGTTCCGGGTGTCCTGGTGCGGCTGGACTTCGCTCCCGACCGTGCGGAGCGGGTCTACGAGGAGGCCGTCCGGCTGCGCGACGAGCAGCTGGCCGCCCGGACCGCGGCGACGGCGTGACCGTACGGCAGACGGCCGTACGAAAGTTCGAGCATGGAGTGGCCGACGGCGCGCCGGACCGGCGCGACCGCGGCCGACGGATGACCGGTTCGCCGGAACGCCTGCCCGACAGGGGCGCGACCCGGTAGAACTACGGCCCGGCAGGAATCGTGGAACAGGAGCCGGTTGACGCGCTGTCACGCGTCGGCCGGCGATGTGACGCGCGCGCGTCGACGGCGTGACATGTACATGTCGACGCGTTCGCGCGGTGACGGCGCGGCCCGGTGACGGGTCGTCGCCACGGGGGAGGAGCAGCCGCCGGGCTCCTCGATCTCCTCGGTGTGTGTGCGTACGGCTGGGGGCGGCACGCGACGACGACCGAACGGAGCACAAAAGAATGAACGTTACTTCTGATCGCTACGCGCTGGACGTGACCGGCCGGGACATCGCGGCCGAGGGCGCGATGCTGCGGGAGCGGGGCCCGGCCGTCGAGGTCGAACTGCCGGGCGGGATAAGAGCCTGGGCGGTCGTGCGGCAGAGCCAGGTGGAGCGCCTGCTCGTGGACCCGCGGGTCTCCAAGGACGCGCGGCGCCACTGGCCCGCCTTCATCGAGGGCCGGATCACCTCCGACTGGCCGCTCTTTCCCTGGGTCGCCAACGAGAACATGCTCTTCGCGTACGGCGGGGAGCACGCGCGTCTGCGCAGACTGGTCGCCGGCGCCTTCACCGCCCGCCGGACCGCCGCGCTGAAGCCGCGGGTCGAGGAGATCACCGCGTCGCTCCTCGACGCGCTGGACGCCGGGGCGGAGGGGCGGCCGGTGGAACTGCGGTCGGCCTTCGCCGAACTGCTGCCGCTGCGGGTCGTCTGCGAGCTGTTCGGCGTCGCTGAGGGGGAGATGCGGACCGCGCTGTGCGGCGCCCTGCGGGTGGTGTTCTCCTCCAGCGTCACGGCCGAGACGATGGAGGCCGCCCGCGGCACCGCCTTCCGCCTGCTGGCCGAGCTGGTGTCGGCCAAGCGCAGGGAGCCCGGGGACGACCTGACCTCCTCGCTGATCGCCGCCCGGGACGACGGCGACCGGCTCAGCGAGAACGAACTGCTCGGCACGCTCTTCCTGATGATCGCCGCCGGGCAGGACACCACCTCCACGCTCATCGTCAACGGAGTGGGCTCGCTGCTCACCCACCCCGGGCAGCTGGAGCACATCCGGGCCGGCCGGGCCGGCTGGGAGGACGTGGTGCACGAGACCCTGCGCGTGCACAGCCCGGCCTCCTACTCGCCGATGCGGTTCGCCGTGGAGGACATCGACCTCGACGGGGTGCTGATCCGGCGGGGCGACCCGATCCTGGTCAGCTTCGCGGCGGGCGGGCGCGAGACCGAGCGGCACGGGGAGGATGCCGCTCGCTTCGACCTGCTGCGCACCGACCGCGACGTGCTGGGCTTCGGCCACGGGGTGCACCGCTGCCTCGGCGCCCCGCTGGCGGTCCTGGAGGCCACCATCGCCTTCCGCGCCCTCTTCGAGCGCTTTCCGGACCTGGTCCTGGGCTGCCCGGAGGAGGAGCTGCGCCCGCTGCCGACGTTCCTGTTGAACGGCTTCGGCGCGCTGCCGGTGCGGTTGCGGGGGTAGTCGCCGCCGCGGGGTGGTCGTGGACCGGGCGGAGCGCCGCCCGGGGGTGGGATCGAGCCAATCGTGGAGGTGGTCGACGGCGGCGGACAGACCGTCGTGAGAGCCGAGTTCGCGCCCGGCGCGCCCTGAGCGGCGGCCGGGAGCGCGGCGTGCCGTAGTGCCGGACGGGGCCCGTTTTCGCGGGCCCCGTTTGCTTGTACGGGGCATCCGGTACGACGGTGGGTCTGCCCCGCGGGCGTCCAGTGCTCGCTCATCGGGCGCACCCGGGGGCGGCAACTCCCGGGTGTGTTTCCGGGCTTTCCCAGGTCGATGGCGGTTGCGGGGCAGAAACCGCGACGCCGGTTTGTTACAGTGGTGGGTCTGCGGCTGTCGGACGGCGACTGAACGGAACCCCGTCTTCCGCAGCACTGACCCCCAGTGGAGCAACGGAGTTCGCCATGGCCAAACAGGAACGCGCGATACGGACGCGCAACGCACTCATCAACGCCGCGGCCGAGTTGTTCGACCGGGACGGGTTCGAGGTGGCCTCCCTCGCCACCATCAGCGCCAAGGCCGGGGTCAGCAGCGGTGCGCTGCACTTCCACTTCGCCAACAAGGCGGCACTCCTGGACGCGGTGGTGAACGCGGCCGGGGAACGGCTGCTGTGGATCACCCGGCCGCGCGACGCCCTGTCCCTGCAGGTCCTGATCGACGCCAGTCACCTCCTCGTCCAGGGGCTGGCCCAGGATGTCGTCCTGCGCGCCGGCTTCGCGCTCGGTTCCCGCCCCGAGCGCACCGAGGCGGCCCGGGATCTGCGCGGGGACTGGCAGGCGTGGGTGGAGGACACGGTCGAACAGGCCGCGCGTGAGGGCGCCCTGACGCCCGGGGTGGCCACCCGGGACCTGTCGACGGCCGTGGTGGCCGTGGCGGCCGGTCTGGAGGCCCTGGGCGGCCGGGACCGCCGCTGGCTGGAGCGGGCCACGCTGACGCGCTTCTGGACCCTGCTGCTGCCACGGGTCGTGGGCCCGGCGGCGCGCGATCTGTTCGTGGCCTCGGGGCACGTCGGGGACGAGCCGTCGCCGTGCGGGGTGCCGGTGGCGAGCACCGTGGGCGAGCGGTAGCGGCAGCGCTCAGGGGGGGCAGGAAAGATCCACGGCCTCGGGTGGCACCCGGGGCCGTTTCGGGTGGACGGGCGATTACTGCTCCATGGCCGCCGGGTGACCACGCAATGATCGAAATCAGACTGTAGTCGCTGTTTCGCGGAGGGCGCCTGGCTGGGTGCAGGGTAGGTGCTCGTGGCATAGGCGCCCGATTTATTGGCACTTGATGCCAGTTGGGCGCCAGGGTCGGGGCGGGTGGCAGCAAGGTTCACGCAACGGTTCCGTCCATTCGGCTTGACAAACAGCGGAGCCGGTTTGTTTTCTAGTGTGTGTTGAGAAACCGTCCAATGTGTGGGGGATAGTATGCGGTTCAACCTTCTCGGTCCGCTCGAACTGATCACAGCAGAGCGAGCACTGCCGCTGGGCGGCGTCATCCAGCGGGCCACCCTCGGCTATCTCCTGCTCAACCCCAACAAGACCGTCGCCACCAGCAGGCTGGTGACCGCCCTGTGGGGCGACGACGCGCCGACGACCTCGCGGAAGATGGTGCAGAACGCGGTCTCGGGCATCCGCAGGATCTTCGAGCACAACGGTCTCGAGGAGCGCGGCGTCCGGCTGACCACAGCTCCGCACGGCTACCAGCTGCGCCTGGAGCCGGACACCGTCGACGCCTTCCGATTCCGCCGGCTGGCGGCCCAGGGCCGTGCCGAACTCGCCGCCGGTTTCCCGGACGCGGCGGTCGACTCGCTCTCCCAGGCACTGTCCCTGTGGCGGGACTCCGTGCTCGTCGACCTCGCCGAGACCGGCATCAGCTGGCCGACCTTCGCCCAGCTGGAGCGGGAGCGGCTGACCGTCTACGAGGACTGGGCCGCCGCCGGGCTGGAGCTGGGCCGGCACCGCGAACTCGTCGGTGAACTGGAGCAGATGGCGGCGGTCGTGCCCACCCGGGAGCGGCTCTGCCACCAGCTGATGCTCGCGCTCTACCGCTGCGGTCAGCAGACCGAGGCGCTGGCCGCCTACCGCCGTACCCGGCAGGCGCTGGTAGACGTGCACGGTCTCGACCCGACGCGGGACCTCCAGGAGCTGGAGCGCGCGATCCTCAACCAGGAGCCGCGGCTCCTCGGTCGCCGGCCGCAGCTGGTCTGACGCGCGGCCCCGCCCTCCAGCGACCGCTCACCTCGCGGTAATTCGGGAAACCTCTGGGGTGGGCTAGGGGATCCCTGAAAGCGCCGGAACTTCTACGTTCTTCAGCAGAACGAAGGAACGTTTCGCGGCCATTCAGGGAGGGGCAGGAAAATGCAGGCACAGCACTCCGATTCCACGGCAGGGGAAGACCCGCGCATCGGGCTCAACGTCGCGCTCGACGCCGCGATCAGCATTTTCACCGGGAATCTCCGGTCGTACTCCGGAACCACCGACGAGAGCACCACGGACCGGGCCGACCGCTATACCGCGCTCGCCTGGCACCACCCCGCGCTGATTCCCGAGTGAGCGCCGAGAAAAGGGGGCGCCCGGAGTTCTCCGGGCGCCCCCTTTCGTGCTGTTCGGGCTCGGCTCATGCCTGGAGCATCTCGGCCACCAGGAAGGCCAGTTCGACGGACTGCTTCGGGTTCAGCCGCGGGTCGCAGCTGGTCTCGTACCGCTGGGCCAGCGCCTGCTCGTCGATCTCCTCGGCGCCGCCCAGGCACTCGGTGACGTCGTCGCCGGTCAGCTCGATGTGCAGGCCGCCCGGGTGGCTGCCGAGGGCCTTGTGCACCTCGAAGAAGCCCTTCACCTCGTCGAGGATGCGGTCGAAGTGGCGGGTCTTGTAGCCGCTGGCCGCCTCGACGGTGTTGCCGTGCATCGGGTCGCACTGCCACACGACGCGGTGGCCGCTGGCCTCCACCTTCTGCACGATCTCCGGCAGGACGTCACGGACCTTGCCGTTGCCCATCCGGGTGATCAGGGTGATCCGGCCGGGCACGTTGTCCGGGTCGAGCCGTTCCACGTACTCCACGGCCTGCTCGGGTGTGGTGCCCGGGCCCAGCTTCAGACCGACCGGGTTGGCCAGCAGTGAGGCGAGGGCGATGTGCGCGCCGTCCAGTTGGCGGGTGCGCTCGCCGATCCAGAGCATGTGCGAGGAGAGGCCGTACAGCCGCTGCTCGCCGGCCGGGGAGGCCGCCCAGCGCAGCAGGCCGTCCTCGTACTCCAGCAGCAGCGCCTCGTGGCTGGCGTAGATCTCCGTGGTGTGCAGGGCGCCGTGGTCGGCGCCCGAGGCGGTCATGAAGGCGAGGCCGCGGTCGATCTCGGCGGCCAGGGCCTCGTAGCGCTCGCCGGCGGGGGAGGTGCGGACGAAGTCGCGGTTCCAGTCGTGCACCCGGCCCAGGTCCGCCAGGCCCGAACCGGACAGCGCGCGGACCAGGTTGAGGGAGGCGGCCGAGTTGGCGTACGCGCGCAGCATCCGCTGCGGGTCGGGGACGCGGGCGCCGGGGGTCGGGTCGAGGGAGTTGACGATGTCGCCGCGGTAGACCGGCAGGCCGAGGGCGTCCGTGGAGTTGGAGCGCGGCTTGGCGTACTGACCGGCGATCCGGCCGATCTTGACGACCGGGACGCTGGCGGCGTACGTCAGCACGACCGCCATCTGGAGCAGGGTGCGGATGTTCGCGGTGACGTGGGACTCGGTGTTGCCGTCGAAGGTCTCCGCGCAGTCGCCCGCCTGGAGGAGGAAGCCCTGGCCGTTCGCGACTCTGGCGAGCTGGGTCTGGAGGCGGTCCACCTCGCCCGGTACGACCAGGGGCGGGAGCTGGGTCAGGGCGTCCCGGGCCGCGCGGGCGCGGGACGGATCCGGCCACTCGGGCTGCTGGGCGGCCGGCCGGGCCACCGCGGCCTTCACCTGGGCTTCGATGTCTTCGGGGAACCGGGGGCCGGGGGCTCCCGGGGCCGTCATGTCGCCGATGGTTGGATTCATGCCTCGCAGGCTAAGAAGGGGGTGGCCATGGGGAGGTCACCGTGGCGGCACTGGCCGGGAACTGCCCCCGGTTCGGCTGTGCCGCCCCAGGCGGCACGCACGCCCGCAGGCTATGCCGACCGCAACCCGAAGAACTCCCTGTACAGCCTGAGCTGTTGGGACAGCATCGCCTCGCCGTAGTGGATCGGCAGGCCCAGAGCGGAGGCCGTGCGGAGGAGACGGGTTTCTCGCGGGTTCATGATGATGTCCGCGACGACCGTGCCAGGGAGCAGGTCCGCCGGTTCGAAGGGGAGCGGGTCGGTTTCGCGCAGGCCCAGGGGGGTGGCGTTCACCACCAGGTCGGACGTGCGTACGGCTGCGGGGGTGCCCCCGCGGATCCGGTCCCCGGCGTGTGGTGTCAGGCGGTTCAGGACCGCCCGCACCCGGGCCGCGTCGAGGTCCACCACATCCAGTGACGCCACCCCGGCCGTCACCAGCGCCGCCGCGATCGCGCCACCCGCACCCCCCGCCCCCAGCAGCGTCACCCGCTTGCCGGCCGGCGGGTGGCCCGCGGCGACCAGGCCGGCCACGAAGCCGGCGCCGTCGAAGTTCTCCGCGTACCAGCGCCCGTCCGCCCCGCGGCGCAGCGCGTTCGCGCCGCCCGCGAGCCGCACCGCGGGGCTGTGCACATCGGCGTAGTCGCGCACCGCCGCCTTGTGCGGGACGGTCACCAGGAGACCGTCCACATTGCCCGCTCGTTGCAGGCCGCGCACCACCTCGCCGAGGTGCTCCACCGGAGCGTGCACCGGCACCAGCACCGCGTCCACGCCGAGTTCGGCGAACACCGGATTCAGCATTTCCGGCGCCCGTACCTGTTGCACAGGATCACCGAGCACCGCGAAGAGTCGGGTCCTTCCGGTAATCACAGGAACCTCAGGAGTCTCCGGGACCTGATTACGAGGACGGGAAGTCGAGATCATCGCCAGCTCCATTCGAATCGCCTTTACCGGCGTGGCTCTTGATCAGGGCCAATTACCTTCGCATTGAGTCACAGCCCCCTATTCCGGCACACGGTCACGCGCCAACACAGGGCCTTCTTAGGGGGGTTCTTAGTGGATCCGATCGGCGGCGGAAATGTGACGCTGGTGGCTCCGCTGCAGAAGTCTTTCACTCGACGAGAGGTGTCCGCCATGCTGCGAACCGAATTGATCCGGCCGGTGCCCGAGTTGCTGAGGGCGAACGCCGATCGCTTCGGGGCCAAGGTCGCGTACCGCGATGCGCGGCGGAGTGTGAGCCATGCCGAACTGGAGGCCCGCACTCGAAGGCTCGCCGGTCACCTGGCCGGCCTGCGACTGCAACCGGGCGACCGGGCCGCGATCCTGCACGGCAACAGTGTGGAGTTCGTCGAGAGCTATCTCGCGATCACCCGTGCGGCGGCCATCGGCGTCCCCCTCAACCCGCGCCTCACCGAGGCCGAACTCTCCTACCTCCTCGACGACAGCGGCGCCCGCGTCCTGATCACCGAGCCCGCGCAGCTGGAGGTCGTCTCCCGGCTCGTGGCGGAGCGGCCGCAGCTGAAGGTCGTCGTCACCGGCGACGAGGGCATACCGGTCGGCGCACCCGCCGGGACCGTCCACTTCGAGACCCTCGCCGAGACCCAGCCCGCCGAGCCCGCCCGCGACGACCTCGGGCTCGACGACGTCGCCTGGATGCTCTACACCTCCGGCACCACCGGCAAGCCGAAGGGCGTGCTGTCCACCCAGCGCAACTGCCTGACGTCGGTGGCCGCCTGCTACGCCCCCATCCCCGGCCTCACCCACGAGGACCGGGTCGTCTGGCCGCTGCCGCTGTTCCACAGCCTCGCCCACATCGTCTGCGTGCTGACCGTGACGGCCGTCGGCGCCACCGCCCGGATCGTCGACGGCTTCTCCGCCGGGGAGATCCTGGACGCCGTACGCGAGGAGAACGCCACCTTCCTCGCCGGGGTGCCGACGATGTACCACTACCTCGTCCAGGCCGCCCGGGAACGCGGGTTCACCGCCCCCGAGCTGCGGATGTGCCTGGTCGGCGGCGCCATCACCACCGCCGAGCTGCGCCGCGCCTTCGAGGAGACGTTCGGCGCGCCGCTGCTCGACGCCTACGGCTCCACCGAGACCTGCGGCTCCATCACCATCAACTGGCCCACCGGTGCCCGCGTCGAGGGCTCCTGCGGTCTGCCCGTGCCCGGTCTCGACGTCCGCCTGGTCGACCCCGACACCGGCGAGGACGTGCCCGTGGGGCAGGAGGGCGAGGTCTGGGTCAAGGGCGCCAGCGTGATGGTCGGCTACCACAACCAGCCCGAGGCCACCGCCGAGGCCCTCCAGGACGGCTGGTTCCGCACCGGCGACCTGGCCCGCCGCGACGAGCAGGGCTACTTCACCGTCACCGGCCGCATCAAGGAGCTGATCATCCGCGGCGGCGAGAACATCCACCCCGGTGAGGTGGAGGAAGTGCTGCGGACCGTGCCCGGCGTCGCCGACGTCGCCGTCGCGGGCCGCCCGCACGACGTGCTCGGCGAGGTCCCGGTCGCCTTCCTGGTCCCCGGACCCCAGGGGTTGGACCTCGAGCGGCTGTTCGAGGTGTGCCGGGAGAACCTGGCGTACTACAAGGTCCCCGAGGAGCTGTACGAGGTCGAGCGCGTCCCGCGCACCGCCTCCGGCAAGATCATGCGCCATGTGCTTCTGGAGCGCCCGGCCCGGCTGCGCGCCTCCGGCGACGGCCGCTACGCCTCCCTGTTCCGCACCGACTGGCTGCCGCTGCCCTCCGTGCCCGCCCCGCCCGCCGCCCCCGCCCGCTGGGCGCTGGCCGGCGACATCTACGGCACCGGACTCGCCGCCGCCCTGGAGGCCCTCGGCCAGACCGTCGACACCCACCTCTCGCTCGGCGGCCTCGCCGCGCTCGCCGATGTCGACGCCACCTGCGGAATCGACGCCCTCGACGCCCTCACCGAGGAACTCGCGGGCGGCGCCGACGCACCCGACGTGGCCGTGCTGCTGCTCGGCGACGACACCCACGGCACCGGAGCGGCCCGCCGCGCCGAGGCCGCCGAGGCACTGGTCGCCCGGCTCACCGAGACCCTGGACGCCTGGCTCGCCGAGCCGCGCACCGCCGGTGTGCCGCTGGTCCTCGCCACCCGCGACGCCGTCGCCACCGGCCCCGACGACGCCCTCGACGGGCTCGCGCACGCCGCGGTCTGGGGCCTGGTCCGCACCTACCAGTCGGCCCACCCCGACCGGTTCCTGATCCTCGACCTCGGCGCCGACGAGGAGTCCGACGAGCCCCGCCTCGCCGCCGCCCTCGCGCTCGCCGTGACCTCCCGCGAGCCGCAGACCGCCGTCCGCGACGGTGTCGTGCTGCGCCCCCGCCTGGTCCGCGCCGCGGCCGCCACCGCCCCCGGCGCCCGCGCCGCCGCCCCCGACACCAGCGGCACCGTCCTGGTCACCGGCGCCGACGGGGTCGCCGCCGAGCACCTCACCCGCCACCTCGTCGCCGTCTACCGGGCGCGCCGGGTGCTGCTGGTCAGCAGGGGCGGCCGCAAGGACGCCGCCGCGGTCGCCCTGCGCGACGACCTCGCCCGCGCGGGCGTCGAGGTACGCCTGGAGGCGGCCGACGTCGCCGACCGCAAGTCCCTCGCCAAGGTGTTCCCGAAGGCCCCCGCCCCCGTCACCGCGATCGTGCACACCGCCGGCCGCGAGGACCTGGACACCGAGCGCGGCCGCCGCCAGGCCGTCCAAGGCGCCCTCGCCCTGCACGACTTCACCAAGAACTCCACCCTCGCGACCTTCGTCCTGGTGCCCCCGGCGGACGGCCTGCTCGGCGCCCCGGGCCACGGCCCCGCCGCCGCTGCCGCCGCGGCCGTCGACGCCCTCGCCGGCCACCGCCACGCCCTCGGCCTGCCCGCGCTGTCGTTCGCGCTCGGCCCCTGGGACGGCACCGCCGACACCGCCCCGGCCCCGGCCCCGGCGGGCACCGGCACCCTGGGCACGCAGGAGGCGCTGGCGATGTTCGACGCCGCGCACACCGTCGCCCAGCCCCAGCTGACCGCCGTACGCCTCGATCCGCTCGCGGCCGACGCGCTGCCCGCGCTGTTCGAGGACGTCGTCGACGCCCCCACCACCACGGCCGCCGCGCCCGACGAGGACTCCACCGACGCGCTGCGCGCGCGTCTGGCCGGGCTGCCCGAGGCGGAGCAGGACCGCGCCCTGCTGGAGCTGGTCGCCACCCAGGTCCGCGCCATCACCGGTCTGACCTCCTTCGACCCGGCCCGCAGCTTCAAGGAGCTGGGCTTCACCTCGGCCACCGCCGTGGAACTGCGCAACCGCCTCACCGAGGACACCGGACTCCACCTGCCGGTCACCCTCGCCTTCGACCACCCCAAGCCGGTCGCGGTCGCCGCCTATCTGCGCGGACGGCTGATCGGCTCCCCGTCCGACGACTCCCCGGCCGAGCTGCCCGAACTCGCCGTCTCCGACGAGCCGATCGCGATCGTCGCGATGGGCTGCCGGCTGCCCGGCGGCGCGGTCACCCCGGAGGACCTGTGGCGGCTGGTCGCGAACGGGGTGGACGCCGTCAGCGAGTTCCCCGACAACCGCGGCTGGGACCTGGACGGGCTCTACCACCCCGACCCCGACAACCCCGGCACCTCGTACACCCGGCACGGCGGATTCCTGCCGCAGATCGCCGACTTCGACGCCGGGTTCTTCGGGATCTCCCCGCGCGAGGCCGTCGCGATGGACCCGCAGCAGCGGCTCCTCCTGGAGACCTCCTGGGAGACCTTCGAGCGGGCCGGGATCGACCCGACCTCGCTGGGCGGCTCGCACATCGGCGTCTTCAGCGGCCTGATGCATCACGACTACGGCTCGGACATCCACCAGGTCCCCGAGGGCACCGAGGGCTACCTCGGCATCGGCATCGCCGGCAGCGTCGCCTCCGGCCGGGTCTCCTACACCCTCGGCCTGGAGGGCCCCGCCCTCACCGTCGACACGGCCTGCTCGTCCTCCCTCGTCGCCCTCCACCTCGCCGTGCAGGCGCTGCGCGGCGGCGAATGCTCCATGGCCCTCGCGGGCGGCGCGGCCCTGATGCCGACCCCCGGCGTCTTCGTCGAGTTCTCCCGCCAGCGCGGCCTCGCCGTCGACGGCCGCGCCAAGGCCTTCTCCGCCTCCGCCGACGGCACCGCCTGGTCCGAGGGCGTCGCCGTCGTCCTGCTGGAGCGGCTGTCGGACGCGCGCCGCAACGGGCACCCCGTGCTCGCCGTCGTCCGCGGCTCCGCCGTCAACCAGGACGGCGCGTCGAACGGCCTGACCGCGCCCAACGGCCCGTCCCAGGAGCGGGTGATCCGCCAGGCCCTCGCCAGTGCCCGGCTGACCCCGGCGGACGTGGACACGGTCGAGGCGCACGGTACGGGCACCACGCTCGGCGACCCGATCGAGGCACAGGCACTGATCGCGACGTACGGCCGGAACCGCCCGCAGGACCGTCCCCTCTGGCTCGGCTCGCTGAAGTCGAACATCGGGCACGCCCAGGCCGCCGCCGGTGTCGCCGGTGTCATCAAGATGGTGATGGCGCTCCGGAACGAGGAGCTGCCGAAGACCCTCCACATCGACGAGCCGACGCCGAAGGTGGACTGGTCGGCGGGTGCGGTGGAGCTGCTGACCGAGGCCCGCCCGTGGCCGAAGGAGGAGGGGCGTGCGCGCCGGGCGGGTGTGTCGTCCTTCGGCGTGAGCGGCACCAACGCCCACGTGGTCATCGAGGAGGCACCGGCCGCCGAGGAACCGCCCGTGGAGCGCGGCGAGTTCACGGGCCCGCTTCCTCTGGTGGTGTCCGGCCGCTCCGAGCAGGCCCTGCGCGCCCAGGCGGCCCGCCTGGCCGACCACCTGGCCTCGGAGCCCGCCGACCTGCTCGACGTCGCCCACTCGCTGTTCGCCTCCCGCGCCGCCCTGGAGCACCGCGCGGCCGTCGTCGCCGATGACCTGACCGAGGCCATCGCCGGACTGCGGCTGATCGCCGACGGCGAGGGCGGAACGGTCGCCGCCGACGGACGCCTGGCGGTGCTGTTCACCGGCCAGGGCGCCCAGCGGATCGGCATGGGCCAGGAGCTGTACGCCACCTACCCCGTGTTCGCGGAGGCGTTCGACGCGGTGGTGGCGGAGCTGGACCGGCATCTGCCCAAGCCGCTCAAGGACGTGATGTTCGAGAACGTCGAGCATGCGGACGAGCTGAACCGGACCGAGTTCACCCAGCCCGCCCTCTTCGCGATCGAGGTCGCCCTGTACCGGCTGGCCGAGTCGTGGGGCATCCGGCCCGACTTCGTCGCCGGTCACTCCATCGGCGAGCTGGCCGCCGCGCACGTCGCCGGGGTGTGGAGCCTCGCCGACGCGGCCCGCCTGGTCGCCGCGCGCGGCAGCCTGATGCAGGCGCTGCCGGCGGGCGGGGCGATGATCGCCGTACAGGCGACGGAGGCCGAGGTGCTGCCGCTGCTGACCGACGAGGTCGGGATCGCGGCGATCAACGGGCCTACGTCGGTGGTGGTTTCGGGCGAGGAGGCCGCCGCGGAAGCGGTCGCCGCCGCGTTCGAGGCGCAGGGCCGCAAGACCAAGCGTCTGACGGTGAGCCACGCTTTCCACTCGCTGCTGATGGACCCGATGCTGGAGGAGTTCCGGCAGATCGCGGCGGGACTGACGTACAACACCCCGCGCATCGGCGTCGTCTCGAACGTCACCGGCAAGCTGGCGACGGCGGAGGAACTCACCTCCCCGGACTACTGGGTCCGTCACGTCCGTGACGCCGTGCGCTTCGCCGACGGTGTGGCCGCGCTGCACGAACTGGGCGTGACCACCTTCCTGGAGGCGGGCCCCGACGGGGTGCTCACCGCCCTCGCCCAGGGCTGCCTTCCGGACGCCGAGGGCACCGCGTTCGTCACGCTGCTGCGCGGCGGCGTGCCCGAGCCCCGGGCCGCGATGACCGCCCTCGGCCGGCTGTTCGAGCACGGAGTGGCGATCGACCGGGAGAACGTGTTCGCCGGTACGGACGCCCGCCGGGTCGAGCTGCCGACGTACGCCTTCCAGCGCGAGCGCTACTGGCTGGAGGACGCCGGCGGCGCGGCCGACGTCTCCGGTGCCGGACTCGCCGGAGCCGGGCATCCGCTGCTCGGCGCGATCACCCCGCTGCCGGACTCCGGCGGGGTGCTGGCCACCGGCCTGCTCTCGCTGCGCACCCACCCGTGGCTGGCCGACCACGCCGTCTCGGGCACCGTCCTGGTCCCGGGCGCCGCGCTGATCGAGCTGGTCGTGCGGGCCGGTGACGAGGTCGGCGCCAGTGCGGTGGAAGAGCTGGTCATCGAGGCCCCGCTGGTCCTGCCGGAGAGGAACGGCGTCCGTATCCAGGTCGTCGTCGGCGGCGCCGAGGACGGACGACGGACCGTCAGCCTGTACTCGACCCCGCAGGACGCCGGAGCGGAGACCCCGTGGACCCGGCACGTCACCGGCAGCCTCACCGAGCAGCCGCAGGAGGCAGCGTTCGACTTCACCGCCTGGCCGCCCGAGCGGGCCGAGAAGGTCGACCTGGACGGCTTCTACGAGGGCCGGGCCGCCGCCGGGCTCCAGTACGGGCCCGTCTTCCAGGGCGTACGGCAGGTCTGGCGGCGCGGCGACGAGGTGTTCGCCGAGATCGCGCTGCCCGAGGAGTCGGCCGCCGAGGCCGCCCGCTTCGGACTGCACCCGGCGCTCCTGGACGCCGCCCTCCAGTCCAGCACGTTCTGCCCCGGCCAGGAGGCCGACGCCGAGCAGACCCGGCTGCCGTTCGCCTGGAACCAGGTCGCCCTGCACGCCTCCGGCGCCTCCGCCCTGCGGGTCCGCGCGGTCCCGGCGGGCTCCGACGGGGTCTCCCTGGAGCTGGCCGACGCGTCCGGCGCCCCCGTCGCGGCCATCGGCTCGATGGTGCTGCGCCCGGTCGCCGCGGACCAGCTGGGCGCCGCCCGCACACCGGTCCACGACGCGCTGTTCCTGGTCGACTGGACGCCGGTGGCGACGGAGGACGGCGCGGCCGAGACCGACGATGTCATCGCCGACTTCACCGAGCCGACCGGCGTCGCCGAAGGCCCCGCGGGTGCCCTCGACCTGACGGCCCGGGTGCTCGCCGCACTCCAGAACCACCTCGAACACGAGGACCGGCGTCTGGTCGTCCTCACCCGGGACCCGCTGACCGACCCGGCCGCCTCGGCCGTCTGGGGCCTGCTGCGCTCCGCCCAGTCGGAGAACCCCGACCGGATCACCGTCGTCGCGCTCGACGACGAGCCCGCCTCCCGCGCCGCCCTGCCCGCCGCCCTCGCCACCGGCGAGCCGCAGCTGGCGGTCCGCGCGGGCCGGGTCACCGCCCCCCGCCTGGCCCGCGCCACGGCCTCCGACGCGCTGCCCGTCCCCGCCGGCACCGACGCCTGGCACCTGGACGTCACCGAGACCGGCACCCTGGAGAACCTGGCGCTGCTGCCCAGCCCCGAGCTGGGCGAACCGCTCGCCGAGGGCCAGGTCCGGATCGCCGTCCGCGCCGCCGGGCTCAACTTCCGGGACGTGCTGATCGCGCTCGGCATGTACCCGGGCAAGGCGCACTTCGGCGGCGAGGGCGCCGGCGTGGTCCTGGAGACCGGCCCCGGCGTGACCTCGCTCAAGCCCGGCGACCGGGTGATGGGCCTGCTCCGCGACGGCTTCGGACCGCAGGCGCTCGCCGACCACCGCCACCTGGTGCGGATGCCCGCGGGGTGGACGTACGAGCAGGCGGCGAGTGTCCCGATCGTCTTCACCACCGCCTACTACGGTCTGTTCGACCGGGCCGGGCTGAGCGCGGGCGAGTCGGTGCTCGTCCACGCCGCCGCCGGCGGTGTCGGCATGGCCGCCGTCCAGCTGGCCCGGCACGCGGGCGCCGAGGTCTTCGGCACCGCCAGCCCCGGCAAGTGGGACGCGCTGCGCGCGAACGGCCTCGACGAGCGGCACATCGGCAACTCCCGCGACCTCGCCTTCAAGGAGCGGTTCCTCGAGGTCACCGAGGGCCGTGGCGTGGACGTCGTCCTGGACGCGCTGGCCCACGAGTTCGTGGACGCCTCGCTCGACCTGCTGCCGCGCGGCGGACGCTTCCTGGAGATGGGCAAGACCGACATCCGCGACGCGGACGAGGTCGCCGCCGCCCACCCCGGCGTCGCCTACCAGGCGTTCGACCTGGTGGAGGCGGGCCCGGACCGGGTGCAGGAGATCCTGGCCGACCTGGTCGACCTGTTCGAGCAGGGCGCGCTCGCCCCGCTGCCGGTCAGGGTCTGGGACGTCCGCAAGGCCCCCGAGGCCTTCCGGTTCGTCAGCCAGGCACGCCACATCGGCAAGGTCGTCCTCACCGTGCCGCGCCCCCTCGACCCGGAGGGCACCGTCCTGCTCACCGGCGGCACCGGCACCCTGGGCCGCCTGGTCGCCCGGCACCTGGTCACCGAGCACGGCGTACGGCGTCTGGTGCTGACCAGCCGGCGCGGCAGGGCAGCCGAAGGAGCAGACGAACTCCTCGCCGAACTGGCCGACTTGGGCGCCGATGCCCGGATCGAGGCCTGCGACGCCTCGGACCGTACGGCGCTCCAGGCGCTGCTGGAGTCGATCGAGCAGCTGACGGCGGTCGTCCACACGGCCGGTGTCCTCGACGACGGCGTGATCTCCGCGCTCACCCCCGAGCGGCTGGCCAGGGTCTTCCAGCCCAAGGTGGACGCGGCCTGGAACCTGCACGAGCTGACGAAGGACCTGGACCTGTCCGCCTTCGTGGTCTACTCGTCCGCCTCCGGCGTCTTCGGCAACCCCGGCCAGGGCAACTACGCCGCCGCCAACGGCTACCTCGACGGCCTCGCCCGGCACCGCCGCGCGCTCGGCCTGCCCGGCACCTCGCTGGCCTGGGGCTTCTGGTCCGAGACCAGCAGCATGACCGAGAACCTGGACAGCGCAGCCCTCCAGCGCAACAAGCGCGACGGCATGCTCGGCATCACCGCCGAGATCGGCAACGCCCTCTTCGACGCGGGTCTGCGCTCGCCCGAGGCCGCGCTGGTCCCGGCACGCCTCGACCTCGCCGGGCTCCAGGCCCGCGCGGCGGGCAACCCGGTGCCGCTGCTGCTGCGCGGGCTGGTCCGGCAGACCCGGCAGGCCGCCAAGTCCGGCCAGGCGTCCACCGGTTCACTGGTCCAGGAGCTGGCGGCGCTGTCACCGGAGGAGCAGGAGCAGCACCTCCTCGACCTGGTCCGCGGCCAGGCCGCGACCGTCCTCGGCCACTCCGCCGCCCACACCATCGACGGCGAGAAGGCCTTCAAGGACGCCGGCTTCGACTCGCTGACCTCGGTCGAACTGCGCAACCGGCTCTCCGCCGCCACCGGTGTGCGGCTGTCGGCGACGGTGGTCTTCGACTACCCGACCCCGGCCGTCCTGGCCCGGCACATCCGCACCGAGCTGGGCATCGAGGAGCGGCCGGCGACGGCCGTCGCGACCACCCGCCGGCACCCCACGGACACCGACGAGCCGATCGCGATCGTCGCCATGGGCTGCCGCTTCCCGGGCGGGGTCACCAGCCCCGAGGAGCTGTGGCGGCTGGTCGCCGAGGGCGTCGACGTCATGGGCGGCTTCCCCGACAACCGCGGCTGGGACCTGGACACCCTCTTCGACCCGGACCCGGACGCCGTCGACAAGTCGTACGTCGACCGGGGCGCGTTCCTGCACGACGTCGGCGAGTTCGACGCGGGCTTCTTCGGGATCTCCCCGCGCGAGGCGCTGGCGATGGACCCGCAGCAGCGGCTCCTGCTCGAAGTCACCTGGGAGACGCTGGAGCGGGCCGGTATCGACCCGGCCGCCCTGCGCGGCACCGACACCGGTGTCTTCACCGGCATCATCAGCCACGACTACACCGTCCGCCTCCAGCAGGCCCCCGCCGAACTCCAGGGGCTGCGCCTGACCGGCACCGCGGGCAGTGTCGCCTCCGGCCGGGTCTCCTACACCCTCGGCCTCGAAGGCCCGTCGCTCAGCGTCGACACCGCCTGCTCCTCGTCCCTCGTCGCGATGCACATGGCCGTACAGGCGCTGCGCGGCGGCGAGTGCTCGATGGCGCTGGCGAGCGGCGCGATGGTGATGGCCACCCCGGACACCTTCATCGAGTTCTCCCGCCAGCGGGGTCTCGCCAAGGACGGCCGGGTGAAGGCGTTCTCCGCCGGCGCGGACGGCACGGCCTGGTCGGAGGGCGTCGGCGTGCTCCTCCTGGAGCGGCTGTCGGACGCCCGCCGCAACGGGCACCAGATACTCGCGGTGGTGCGGGGCACGGCCGTCAACCAGGACGGCGCGTCCAACGGCCTGACCGCGCCCAACGGACCCTCCCAGCAGCGCGTCATCAAGCAGGCCCTCGCCGGCGCCGGCCTCACCCCGGCCGACGTGGACGCCGTCGAGGCACACGGCACCGGCACGGCCCTCGGCGACCCGATCGAGGCCCAGGCGCTCCTCGCCACCTACGGCCAGGACCGCGACGACCGCGACCCGCTGTGGCTCGGCTCGGTGAAGTCGAACATCGGCCACTCGCAGGGCGCCGCCGGTGTGGCCAGCGTGATCAAGATGGTGATGGCGCTCCGGAACGAGGAGCTGCCGAAGACCCTGCATGTGGACGAGCCGACGCCGAAGGTGGACTGGTCGGCGGGTGCGGTGGAGCTGCTGACGGAGGCGCGGCCCTGGCCGCACCAGGAAGGGCATGCGCGCCGCGCGGGCATCTCCTCCTTCGGCGTGAGCGGCACCAACGCCCACGTGGTCATCGAGGAGGCCCCGGCCGTCGAGGAACGGCCCGTCGAGCGCGGCGAGTTCACCGGGCCGCTGCCCCTGGTCGTCTCCGCACGTTCGGTGCAGGCCCTCAAGGCCCAGGCCGACCGGCTGGCCGACCACCTCGCCGAGGACCCGGCCGACCTGCGGGACGTGGCCTGGTCGCTGGTCGACAGCCGGGCGAGCCTGGAGCACCGGGCCGTGGTGGTCGCCGCCGACCGCGACGAGGCGATCGCCGGACTGCGCGCCTTCGCCGCCACCGACAGCGGCCCGGCGACCGTCGACGGCCGCCTGGCGGTGCTGTTCACCGGCCAGGGCGCCCAGCGGATCGGCATGGGCCAGGAGCTGTACGCCACCTACCCCGTGTTCGCGGAGGCGTACGACGCGGTGGTGGCGGAGCTGGACCGGCATCTGCCGAAGCCGCTGAAGGAGGTCGACGGCGAGGAGCTGAACCGGACGGAGTTCACTCAGCCCGCGCTGTTCGCGATCGAGGTGGCCCTGTACCGGCTCGCGGAATCCTGGGGCGTCAAGCCCGACTTTGTCGCCGGTCACTCGATCGGTGAGCTGGCCGCCGCGCATGTCGCCGGGGTGTGGAGCCTCGCAGATGCCGCCCGCCTGGTCGCCGCCCGTGGCCGGCTGATGCAGGCGCTGCCGGCGGGCGGGGCGATGATCGCCGTACAGGCGTGCGAGGCCGAGGTGCTGCCGCTGCTGACCGACGGGGTCGGGATCGCGGCGATCAACGGGCCTACGTCGGTGGTGGTTTCGGGCGAGGAGGCCGCCGCGAAGGCCGTGGCCGCCGCGTTCGAGGCGCAGGGCCGCAAGACCAAGCGCCTCACGGTCAGCCACGCCTTCCACTCACTGCTGATGGACCCGATGCTGGAGGAGTTCCGGCAGATCGCGGCCGGGCTGACGTACAACACCCCGCGCATCGGCGTCGTCTCGAACGTCACCGGCAAGCTGGCGACGGCGGAGGAGCTGACGTCCCCGGACTACTGGGTGCGGCATGTGCGGGACGCCGTGCGCTTCGCCGACGGTGTGGCCGCGCTGCACGAACTGGGCGTGACCACCTTCCTGGAGGCGGGCCCCGACGGGGTCCTCACCGCCCTCGCCCAGGAGATCCTGGACGATGCCGACATCCGGCTCGCCACCCTGCTGCGGCGCGGCCGGGGCGAGGCCGAGGCGCTGCTGTCCGCGCTCGGCACGGTGTACGCCGCCGGCCGCGCGGTCGACTGGAAGGCGCTGTTCGACGGCACCGGCGCGCGCCGCGTGGAGCTGCCGACGTACGCCTTCCAGCGCGAGTGGTACTGGCCGCAGGTCTGGGGCGGCAGCGGCGACGCCGCCTCCCTCGGGCTCACCGGCGCCGACCACCCGCTGGTCGGGGCATGGGTGACGCTGCCCGAGTCGGGCGGGGTGCTGGCGACCGGACTGCTGTCGGCGCGCACCCAGCCGTGGCTCGCCGACCATGTCGTCGGCGGCACGATCCTGGTGCCCGGCGCGGCCCTGGTCGAGCTGGTGGTGCGGGCCGGTGACGAGGTCGGCACCAGCGCGGTCGAGGAGCTGGTCATCGAGGCACCGCTGGTCCTGCCCGAGAAGGGCGGGGTCCGCATCCAGGTGTCGGTGGCGGCGCTCGACGAGCTGGGCCGGCGCGCGGTCGCCGTCCACTCGGCGCCGCAGGACGCCGGCCCGGAGGCCGAGTGGACCCGGCACGTCAGCGGCTTCCTCAGCGAGCAGACGCGGGACGCCGGGTTCGACTTCGGCAGCTGGCCGCCCGCGCAGGCCGAACAGGTCGACCTGGACGGCTTCTACGACCGTCAGCTCGCCGCCGGATACGGCTACGGCCCCGCCTTCCAGGGCGTCCAGGCCGTATGGACCAAGGGCGAGGAGGTGTACGCGGAGGTCGTCCTGCCCGAGGGCCAGTCCCCGGACGGCTTCGGCATCCACCCGGCGCTGCTCGACGCGGCCCTGCAGACGACCAGCTTCCTCGGCATGAACGAGGACGGCGTCACCAAGCTGCCGTTCGCCTGGAACCAGGTCGCCCTGTACGCCTCCGGCGCCTCCGCCCTCCGCGTCCGCGCGGTCCGGTCGGGCGCCGACGGTCTCGCGCTCGACCTCGCCGACCACACCGGAGCCCCGGTGGCGGCCATCGGCACACTCGCCATGCGGGAGATCTCCGCCGACCAGCTCGGCGCGGCGGCCGGCCCGGCCCACGACGCCCTGTTCCGCGTCGACTGGGTCCCGGTGATGCTGCCCACGGAGATCAGGGCGACGCCGGTCGAGGTCGCCGACGAGTCCGCCGTACGTGCGCTGGCGGAGTCCGCGTCGGTGCCGGAACTGCTGCTGCTGGACGTCTCGGAGACGGGCCGCGACGGCACGGCCGCCCACGAGGCGGTCGCCCGGACGCTGGTCGCGCTCCAGGCCTGGCTCGGCGAGCCCCGGTTCGACGGGTCCCGGCTGGCGGTCCGGACGAGCGGAGCGGTCCGGGACGTGACCGACCCGGCCGGCACCGCCGTGTGGGGCCTGGTCCGCACCGCCCAGTCGGAGAACCCGGGCCGGATCGTCCTCGTCGACACCGACCAGGCGTCCGCCGGCCTGCTGCCGGCCGCGCTCGCCACCGGCGAGCCGCAGCTGGCGCTGCGCGACGGCGAGGCCACCGCCCCGCGCCTGGCCCGCGAGACACCCGCCTCCGACACCCGCCGCCTCGACCCGGACGGCACGGTCCTGATCACCGGTGGCACGGGCACCCTGGGCTCCCTGCTGGCCCGGCACCTGGTCACCGAGCACGGCGTACGACGGCTGCTGCTGACCAGCCGCCGGGGCCCGGCTGCGGACGGCGCGGCCGAACTGCGCGACCGGCTCACCGAGTTGGGTGCCGACGTGCGGATCGAGGCCTGTGACGCCGCGGACCGTACCGCGCTCCGGACACTCCTGGAGTCGATCGCGCACCCGTTGACGGCGGTCGTGCACACGGCCGGTGTCCTCGACGACGGAGTCGTCTCGGCGCTCACCCCCGAGCGGCTGGCGAAGGTGCTGCGGCCCAAGGTGGACGCGGCGTGGAACCTGCACGAGCTGACGAAGGACCTGGACCTGTCCGCCTTCGTGCTCTACTCGTCCGCCGCCGGTGTCCTCGGCAACCCCGGCCAGGCCAACTACGCCGCCGCCAATGCCTTCCTCGACGGCCTCGCGCGGCTGCGCCGGGACGCCGGACTGCCCGGCACCGCGCTCGCCTGGGGGCTGTGGGCCGGGGCGACCGGGATGACCGCCCACCTCGACGGCGGCGACCGCGACCGCGGCAAGCGGGGCGGCATGCTCGGCCTGCCCGACGCGGAGGGCCTGGCCCTGTTCGACGCCGCGCTCGGCTCGGCGGAGGCGCTGCTCATGCCCGCCAAGCTGGACCTCGCCGAACTGCGCGGCCAGGCCGCGGGCGGCGGCACCGTCCCGTCGATCCTGCACGGCCTCGTCCGGCCCCCGGCCCGCCGCAGCGCCAGGTCGGCGGCGGCCCCGGCCGGCGAGACGCTGGCCCAGCGGCTGGCCGGCCGCACCCCGCAGGAGCAGCGCCAGCTGCTGCTCGACGTGGTGCGGGTGCAGGTCGCCGGGGTCCTCGGAGTGGCCAACCCGGCCACGATCGACACCGGCCGGGCCTTCAAGGACGCGGGCTTCGACTCGCTCACCGCGGTCGAGTTCCGCAACCGGCTCACCGAGGCCACCGGGGTCCGGCTGCCCGCCACTCTCGTCTTCGACCACCCGACCCCCGCGGCACTCGTCGAGCTGCTGCTGGAACAACTGGAGCCGGAGATGCCGCAGACCGACGACGGACTCTCCGTCCTCACCGAACTGGAACGCCTGGAGCGGGCCATGGCTGCCCGCCCGGCCGGTGCCGCCGACGACCTCGTCGCCCAGGCCCACCTGGTCGCCCAGCGGCTGAAGGCGCTCACCGCGCAGTGGGAGAGCCTGCACCCCGACTCGCAGGACCCGGAGGAGGACCAGCTGGACCTGGACACCGCCTCCGACGACGAGATGTTCGCCCTCATCGACAGCGAGCTCGGTCTGTCCTGAACGGACGACACCGAAACTTCGAAAGGACACAGAGGCAGACATGAGCAACAGTCCCGGAAACAGCCCAGGGAACACCTCCGGAAACACTGAGGACAAGCTCCGCGAGTACCTGAAGAAGGCCCTCACCGACCTGCGCCGCGCCAACGGCCGGGTCCGGGAGATCGAGGAGGAGCGGCACGAGCCGATCGCGATCGTCGCCATGGGGTGCAGGCTGCCCGGCGGCGTCACCGGCCCCGAGGACCTGTGGCGGCTGGTCGCCGGCGGAGTCGACGCCATCACCGAGTTCCCCGACAACCGCGGCTGGGACCTCGACACCCTCTTCGACGACGACCCCGACCACACCGGCACCTCCTACGCCCGGCACGGCGGATTCCTGCACGACGCGGGCGAGTTCGACGCCGCCTTCTTCGGGATCTCCCCGCGCGAGGCGCTCGCGATGAACCCGCAGCAGCGGATCCTCCTGGAGACCTCCTGGGAGACCTTCGAGCGGGCCGGGATCGACCCGACCTCGCTGGGCGGTCAGAGCATCGGCATCTTCACCGGCGTCATGTACCACGACTACGCCCCCACCGGACGGCACATCCCGCCGTCTGTGGAGGGAATGCTGGGCATCGGCAACTCCGGCAGCGCGACGGCCGGCCGCGTCTCCTACACCCTCGGCCTCGAAGGCCCCGCGGTGACGGTGGAGACGGCCTGCTCGTCCTCCCTCGTCGCCATCCACCTCGCCGCCCAGTCCCTGCGCAACGGCGAGTGCACCATGGCCCTGGCCGGCGGCGTCGCCGTCATGGCTACGCCCGACGGCTTCGTCGAGTTCTCCCGCCAGCGGGGTCTCGCCAAGGACGGCCGCGCCAAGGCCTTCTCGGCCGCCGCCGACGGCACCAACTGGTCCGAGGGCGCCGGGCTGCTCCTCCTGGAGCGGCTGTCGGACGCCCGCCGCAACGGGCACCAGGTGCTCGCGGTGGTGCGGGGCTCGGCCGTCAACCAGGACGGCGCGTCCAATGGCCTGACCGCGCCCAACGGGCCGTCCCAGCAGCGCGTCATCAAGGCCGCCCTCGCCAGTGCCCGGCTGACCCCGGCCGACGTGGACACGGTCGAGGCGCACGGCACCGGCACCACGCTCGGCGACCCGATCGAGGCCCAGGCCGTCATCGCGACGTACGGCCGGAACCGGCCGGAGGACCGGCCGCTGTGGCTGGGCTCGCTGAAGTCGAACATCGGGCACGCGCAGGCCGCGGCCGGTGTCGCGGGCGTCATCAAGATGGTGATGGCGCTGCGCAACGAGGAGCTGCCGAAGACCCTGCACGTGGACGAGCCGACGCCGAAGGTGGACTGGTCGGCGGGTGCGGTGGAGCTGCTGACGGAGGCCCGCCCGTGGCCGAAGGAGGAGGGGCGTGCGCGCCGGGCGGGTGTGTCGTCCTTCGGCGTGAGCGGCACCAACGCCCACGTGGTCATCGAGGAGGCACCGGCCGCCGAGGAAGTCGCCGACGAACGGCCCGAGTTCACCGGCCCGCTCCCGATCGCGGTCTCCGGCCGTTCGGCCCAGGCCTTGCGGGCCCAGGCGGCTCGCCTGGCCGACCACCTCGCCGAGGACTCGGCCGACCTGCGGGACGTGGCCTGGTCGCTGCTCACCGCACGGGCCGCGCTGGAACACCGGGCCGTGGTGGTCGCCGCCGACCGCGACGAGGCGATCGCCGGACTGCGCGCCCTGGCGGAGGGACAGGGCACGTCCTCCGTGGCGGGCAGCGGCCGCCTGGCGGTGCTGTTCACCGGCCAGGGCGCCCAGCGGATCGGCATGGGCCAGGAGCTGTACGCCACCTACCCCGTGTTCGCGGAGGCGTTCGACGCGGTGGTGGCGGAGCTGGACCGGCATCTGCCGAAGCCGCTGAAGGAGGTCGACGGCGAGGAGCTGAACCGGACGGAGTTCACTCAGCCCGCGCTGTTCGCGATCGAGGTGGCCCTGTACCGGCTCGCGGAGTCGTGGGGCATCAAGCCGGACTTCGTGGCCGGTCACTCGATCGGTGAGCTGGCCGCCGCGCATGTCGCCGGGGTGTGGAGCCTCGCAGATGCCGCCCGCCTGGTCGCCGCCCGTGGCCGGCTGATGCAGGCCCTGCCGCCCGGCGGCGCCATGATCGCCGTACAGGCGTGCGAGGCCGAGGTGCTGCCGCTGCTGACCGACGAGGTCGGCATCGCGGCGATCAACGGACCGAACTCCGTGGTGATCTCGGGCATCGACACCGCCGCGGAGGCCGTGGCCGCCGTCTTCGAGGCGCAGGGTCGCAAGACCAAGCGCCTCACGGTCAGCCACGCCTTCCACTCGCTGCTGATGGACCCGATGCTGGAGGAGTTCCGCCGGGTCGCGGCCGGGCTGACGTACAACACGCCCCGCCTGGGGATCGTCTCGAACGTCACCGGCAAGCTTGCGACCGCCGAGGAGCTGACCTCCCCGGACTACTGGGTCCGCCACGTCCGCCAGGCCGTCCGCTTCGCCGACGCGATCCCGGCGCTCCAGGAGCAGGGCGTCACCGCGTTCCTCGAACTGGGCCCGGGCGGTGTGCTCACCGCGATGGGTCAGGAGTGTGTCGCGGACGGCTCGGACGCGCTGTTCGTGCCGTTCCTGCGGACGGGTGCCGCCGAGCCGCACAGCGCGGTGGCGGCCATCGGCCGGCTGTTCGCCGCCGGACTGCCGACCGGGCTGAGCGCGCTCGCCGCGGGCGGCCGCCGGGCCGAGCTGCCGACGTACGCCTTCCAGC
Source organism: Streptomyces sp. NPDC030838 (assembly GCF_055572035.1). NCBI lineage: Bacteria > Bacillati > Actinomycetota > Actinomycetes > Kitasatosporales > Streptomycetaceae > Streptomyces > Streptomyces sp. NPDC030838. Next base: position 234,065 of record NZ_JBVIED010000012.1, read on the forward strand.
GCGACTGGTACTGGCTGCGCCCGCTGGAGACCCGCTCCGACGCCGCCTCGCTGGGCCTGACCGCCGCCGAGCACGCCGTGCTGGGCGCGTCGGTGGAGCTGCCGGAGTCGGGCGGGGTGCTGTCCACCGGTGTGCTGTCGGTCCGTACGCACCCCTGGCTCGCCGACCACGCCGTCGGCGGCACCCTCCTGGTGCCCGGCGCCGCTCTCGTCGAGCTGGTGGTGCGGGCCGGTGACGAGATCGGGGCCGGCGCGGTCGACGAACTCGTCATGGAGGCGCCGCTGGTGCTGTCCGAGCGGCAGGGCGTACGGATCCAGGTCGTCGTCGGCGGCCCGGCGGCGGACGGGCGACGCCCGGTCAGCCTGTACGCCACCCCGCAGGACGCCGGCCCGGAGACCCCGTGGACCCGGCACGTGAGCGGCTTCCTCACCGAGCAGCCGCTGCCCGCGGCGTTCGATCTCTCCGCCTGGCCGCCCGCGTCGGCCGAGCAGGTGGACCTGGCGGGCTTCTATGAGGGGAAGGCGGCCGCGGGCTATGGCTACGGCCCCGCCTTCCAGGGCGTCCGGCGGGTCTGGCGGCGCGGCGAGGAGCTGTACGCGGAGGTCGAGCTGCCCGAGGGCCAGTCCCCGGAGGGCTTCGGCATCCACCCGGCGCTGCTGGACGCCGCCCTCCAGGCCACCGGTTTCCTGAGCGGCACGGACGGCGAGACGCGGCTGCCGTTCGCCTGGAACCAGGTCGCCCTCTACGCCTCCGGCGCCTCCGCCCTCCGGCTGCGGGCCGTCCCCGCGGACGGCGACGGCATCCTGCTGGAGCTGGCCGATCACACCGGCGGCCCGGTCGCCGGCGTCGGCGGCCTGGTGACCCGGCCGCTGGCAGCGGACGCCCTCGGCCGCACGACCGCCCACGACGCCCTGTTCCGCGTCGAACGGATCCCCGTGACGGTCTCCGGCGCTGCTCCTTCCTTCGCCGAACTGCACAGCGACATAAGCGAGTTGGGTGCCGAGGTGCCCGCCGTCGTGATTGCCGACCTCACCCGGGCGCAGGCCGCCGAGGGCCCCGAGCGGGCGCGTGAACTCGCCGCCCGTGCCCTGGACCTCGTACAGACCTGGTCCGCCACGCCACGGCTGGAGTCGGCGAAGCTGGTCCTGCGCACGCGCGGTGCCGTCGCCGGCGTCACCGACCCGGCGGCCGCCGCCGTCTGGGGTCTGGTGCGGTCCGCGCAGTCCGAGAACCCCGGGCAGTACGTGCTCGTCGACGCCGACGACAAGGCGACACCCGCCGAGATCGCCGCCGCCGTGGCCGGGTCCGACGAACCCCAGCTGGTCATCCGGGACTCGGCCGTCACCGCGCTCCGCCTGACCCGCGCCGAGGCCTCCCCGGCGGGCGACTTCAGCGGCCTGGACCCGGAGGGCACGGTCCTGATCACCGGCGGTACGGGCACCCTGGGCGCGCTGCTGGCCCGCCACCTGGTCACCGAGCACGGGGCACGACGGCTGCTGCTGACCAGCCGCCGGGGTCCGGCAGCCGAGGGTGCGGCCGAACTCCGCGACGAACTCGCGGAGTTGGGTGCGGAGGTGCGGATCGAGGCCTGCGACGCCTCCGACCGCACGGCCCTGGAGGCACTGCTCGCGTCCGTCGAGCCGACGGCTGTCGTGCACACCGCCGGTGTCCTCGACGACGGCGTCATCTCCGCGCTCACCCCCGAGCGCCTGGACAAGGTCTTCCGCCCGAAGATCGACGCGGCCTGGAACCTGCACGAGCTGACGAAGGACCTGGACCTGTCCGCCTTCGTGCTCTACTCCTCCATCGCGGGCACGGTCGGCAGCGCGGGCCAGGGCAACTACGCCGCCGCCAACGCCTTCCTCGACGCCCTCGCCCAGCTGCGCCGGGACGCCGGACTGCCCGCCGTCTCGCTCGCCTGGGGCGTCTGGGAGCAGGACGGCGGTATGCAGGACTCCCTCGCCCGCAGCGACCGCGAGCGGATGGCCCGCAGCGGGATGCGTCCGCTGACCGGCGCGGACGGCATGGCCCTCTTCGACGCCGCCCTGCGCGGCCCGGAGGCGGCCCTGGTCGCTGCCCGGTTCGACTTCCCGGCGCTGCGCGGTCGTACGGCGGAGGCGGCCACGCCCGCCCTGCTGCGCGCCCTGGTCCGCCCGGCCCGCCGGTCGGCGCAGGCCGCGTCCGCCCCGGCCGCCGCCGAGTCCTTCGCGGAGCGGCTGGCCGCCCTGCCGGCCGAGGAGCGCGGCCAGGCCCTGCTGGAGCTGGTCGCCGAGCAGGCCGCCGCGGTCCTCGGACTGGCGGGCGCCGACCAGGTGGAGGACGACCAGGCCTTCAAGGACCTGGGCTTCGACTCGCTGACCGCGGTCGAACTGCGCAACCAGCTCGCCGCCCGCACGGGCGTCCGGCTGCCGGTGACGCTCGTCTTCGACCACCCGACACCGGCCGCGCTGGCCCGGCGACTGCACGAGGAACTGGCCCCCGCCCCCGCCCCGTCGGCCGAGGAGGCGCCCGCGGCGGAAGCGGCGGGCGACGACCTGATCGCCGGCATGGACGTGGAGAGCCTCGTCGCCCGTGCCCTCAGCGGCGCGACCAACTGATTCGGTCTCGGACCGGGAGAGAAGATCATGACTGTTTCCGACGAAAAGCTCGTCGAGGCCCTGCGCGCCTCCCTCACCGAGAACGAGCGGCTGAAGCGTGAGAACGAGCGGATCACCGCCGCCGCCCAGGAGCCCATCGCCATCGTGGGCATGTCCTGCCGGCTGCCCGGCGGGATCGCCTCGCCCGAGGAGCTGTGGTCCCTGGTGGCCGGCGGACGCGACGCCGTCTCCGGCTTCCCCACCGACCGCGGCTGGGACCTGGACAACCTCTACCACCCGGAGCCCGGCCACCCCGGCACCACGTATGTGAAGGAGGCCGGTGTCCTGCACGGCGCCGGCGCCTTCGACGCGGGCTTCTTCGGTCTCTCCGACCGGGAGGCCCTGGGCACCGACCCGCAGCAGCGGATCCTGCTGGAGCTGGTCTGGGAGGCGTTCGAGCGGGCCGGCATCGACCCGCACACCGTGCGCGGCACCGACACCGGCGTCTTCGCGGGCCTGATGTACCACGACTACGCCAACGGGGTGCGCAAGCTCCCCGAGGGAGTCGACAGCTTCCTCGGCCTCGGCAAGTCCGGCAGTGTGCTGTCCGGCCGGGTGTCCTACCTGTACGACCTGACCGGCCCGTCCGTGACGGTCGACACCGCCTGCTCCTCCTCCCTGGTCACCCTGCACATGGCCGTGCAGGCGCTGCACGGCGGCGAGTGCTCGATGGCCCTCGCGGGCGGTGTCGCGGTGATGGCCACGCCGGACGCGTACGTCGGGTTCGCCGCCCAGCGCGCGCTCGCCCCCGACGGCCGCATCAAGGCGTTCTCGTCCTCCGCCGACGGCACCAACTGGGCCGAGGGCGCGGGCGTTCTGGTCCTGGAGCGGCTGTCGGACGCGCGCCGCAACGGGCACCCGGTGCTCGCCGTCGTCCGCGGCTCCGCCGTCAACCAGGACGGCGCGTCCAACGGGCTCACCGCGCCCAACGGCCCCTCCCAGGAGCGGGTCATCAAGGCCGCGCTCGCCAGCGCCCGGCTGACCCCGGCGGACGTGGACACGGTCGAGGCACACGGCACCGGCACCACCCTCGGCGACCCGATCGAGGCGCAGGCACTGATCGCGACGTACGGCCGCAACCGCCCGCAGGACCGGCCGCTGTGGCTGGGCTCGCTGAAGTCGAACATCGGGCACGCCCAGGCCGCCGCCGGAGTCGCCGGTGTCATCAAGATGGTGATGGCGCTGCGCAACGAGCAGCTGCCCAAGACCCTGCACGTCGAGGAGCCCACCCCGAAGGTCGACTGGTCGGAGGGCGCCGTCGAGCTGCTGACCGAGGCCCGCCCCTGGCCGCGTGAGGAGGGCCGCCCGCGGCGCGCCGGTGTCTCCTCCTTCGGCATCAGCGGCACCAACGCCCACGTCCTGATCGAGGAGGCCGAGGCCGCGGACGAGCCCCCGGCGGAGCCCGCGGCCGACGCCGCCCGCCCGGTCGCCTGGGTGCTGTCGGCCAAGTCCGCCGAGGCGCTGCGCGCCCAGGCCGCCCGCCTGGACGCCTTCCTCGCCGACGCGGTCGACGACGTCACCCCGTACGCCGTCGGCCGCTCCCTGGCGCTGACCCGCACCGCCTTCGACGAGCGGGCCGTGGTCGTCGGCGCCGGCCGGGACGCCCTGCGCGAGAAGGTCCGCGCCCTCGCGGACGGCGACGCCTCGGCGCCCGGCATCGCGCGTGGCAGCCGTACGAAGGGCCGCCTCGCGGTGCTGTTCACCGGGCAGGGCGCGCAACGGCCCGACATGTGGCGGGAGTTGTACGACACGTACCCCGTCTTCGCGGAGGCCTTCGACGCGGTGGTGGCGGAGCTGGACCGGCATCTGCCGAAGCCGCTGAAGGAGGTGGACGCCGACGAGCTGAACCGGACGGAGTTCACCCAGCCCGCCCTCTTCGCGGTCGAGGTGGCCCTCTACCGCCTCTACGAGGCCTGGGGCGTGCGCCCGCAGGCCCTGGCCGGGCACTCGGTCGGCGAACTGGTCGCCGCGTACGCCGCCGGGGTGTGGAGCCTGGAGGACGCGGCCCGCCTGGTCGCCGCCCGGGGCCGGCTGATGCAGGCCCTGCCGGCCGGCGGCGCCATGGTCGCCGTCCAGGCGACCGAGGAGGAGGTGCTGCCGCTGCTCACCGACGGCGTCGGCATCGCCGCCGTCAACGGGCCGAAGTCCGTGGTGGTGTCGGGTGTCGAGGCGGAGGCCGAGGCGATCGGGGAGCGGCTGCGGGCGCAGGGCCGCCGGGTCAAGCGGCTCACCGTCAGCCACGCCTTCCACTCGCCGCTGATGGACCCGATGCTGGACGAGTTCCGCCGGATCGCCGCCGGGCTCGCCTACGACACCCCGCGCCTGCCGGTCGTCTCGAACGTCACCGGCAAGATCGCCACACCGGCCGAGCTGACCGACCCCGAGTACTGGGTCACGCACGTCCGTGCCGCCGTCCGGTTCGCCGACGGGGTGCGCGCCCTGCACGACCACGGCACCACCACCTTCCTGGAGGTCGGTCCCGGCGCGGTGCTCTCCGCGCTCGGGCCCGCCTGCCTGGGCGACGCCGCCGACGCCGTCGCCTTCGTCCCCGCCCAGCGTGTCGACGCCCCCGACGCGCACACCGCGCTGGCCGCGGCGGGCGGGCTGTTCACCCGGGGCGTCCCCATCGACTGGACGGCGCTGTTCCCCGAGGAGGCGCGTCGGGTGGAGCTCCCGACGTACGCCTTCCAGCGCCGCGACTACTGGCTGGAGGCCGGCACCGTCATGACCGAGACCATCACCGCCGTCGAGGAAGCGACCGAGACGACCACGCCCGGCGCCGAGCCCGAGGAGGCGGCGCTCGCGGCGACCCGGCGGCAGCTGCTGGAGCGGCTGGCCGGGCTGAGCGAGGCGGAGCAGACCGACGCCCTGATCGAACTGATCACCGCGGAGGCCGAGATCGCCCGCACCCAGCAGAACCCGGACGAGACCTTCGACGACGAACTCGACGGCGACAGCCCCTTCTTCGAGGTCGGCTTCAACTCGCTCAGCGCCGTCGAACTGCGCAACCGGCTGGTCGAGGCGACCGGCATCTCCCTGAGCCCGATGCTGCTGTTCGACTACCCGACGCCGGCCTACGTCGCCGAGTACCTGGTCGAGCAGCTGGCGGCCGAGACCGCGAACGGGGGTGCCTGAGATGACCCAGCCGCACTCCCACGCGGACGTCCTGATCGTCGGCTACGGGCCGGTCGGCCAGCTGCTCTCCCTGCTGCTGGCCGGCCGGGGCCGCACCGTCACCGTCGTCGAGCGCTGGCCGCAGGCCTACCCGATGCCGCGGGCCGTCGCCTTCGACGGCGAGGGCGCCCGCACCCTGTCCGCCGCCGGTATCGGCGGGCTCGTCGGCCGGATCGGCGAGCCCTCCGGCGAGTACCTGTGGCGGAACGCCGACGGCCAGGTGCTGCTGCACATCGACGGCGCGGAGCGGAAGCTGGCCGGCTGGCCGGAGTCCACCTCGATGTACCAGCCCGCGCTGGAAGCCGAGATGGAGGCGCGCGGCGCCCGGCTCGAGAACATCACCGTGCACCGGGGCCACGAGGTGACCGCCCTCGCCGAGGACGGCGACACCGTCGAGGTCACCGCCGTCGACCGGGACGGGAACGCCCGGGTGTTCACCGCCTCCTGGGTGGTCGGCTGCGACGGCGCCAACAGCTTCGTCCGCCGCGCCCTCGGCAGCGAGCTGTCCGACCTCGGCTTCTCCCACGACTGGCTGGTCTGCGACGTCGTCCACCACGACGGCCGTACCTTCGAGCCGAACAACCTGCAGATCTGCGACCCGGCCCGGCCGCGCACCTCGGTCTCGGCCGGACCCGGCAACCGCCGCTACGAGTTCATGCGGGTCGCGGGGGAGACCATCGAGGGCCTGAACACCCCCGAGGCCTCCTGGGAGCTGCTGAGGCTCTTCGACGCCACCCCCGAGAACTCCACGCTGCGCCGCCACCACGTGTACAGCTTCAGGGCGGGCCACGCCGACCGCTGGCACGGCGGCCGGCTGGTGCTCGCGGGCGACGCCGCCCACGTCATGCCGCCGTTCGCCGGGCAGGGCATGTCCTCCGGCTTCCGGGACGCGGGCGCGCTGGCCTGGCGGCTGGACGCGCTGCTGTCCGGGCTTGCCGGTCCCCAGGTGCTCGACGACTACCAGGAGGAGCGCCGCACCCACGTCAAGTGGGCCATCACCATGTCGGTCAACCTCGGCCGGATCATCTGCCAGACCGACCCCAAGGCCGCCGCCGACCGCGACCTGGTGATGAAGGCCGCCGCCGAACGCGCCGCCGCCCGCGGCGAGTCCCAGCAGCGCTCCCCGCTCCAGCCGCTCACCAAGGGCTTCCTGCACCGCGGGGCCAACGGCAGGCCCGCCAAGCCGGCCGGCTCCCTCTCCCCGCAGGCCCGGGTCGCCCGGGCCGGGCAGTCCGCGCTGTTCGACGAGGTCGTCGGCCTCGGCTTCGTCCTGCTCACCACCGAGGACCCGGCCACCCTGCTGGGCGACGCGGAGCGGGACGTCCTCGGCCGGCTCGGCGCGCACACCGTCCGGGTGCTGCCCGCCGGCACCGCCCCGGAGACCGCCGGCACGGGCGAGGTCGTCGACGTGGACGACGTCTACCTGCCGTTCCTCACCGCCGCCGGCGCGACCACCGCGCTGATCCGGCCCGACTACTACGTCTACGGCGCCGCCACCGGCCCCGACGACGTCCGCGCCCTGATCCGGGAGGCGCACACCGCCCTCTCGGCCCCGCTGGCGGCCGCGACCGCCTGACCCGAAAGGAGGCACCCCGAGCCGGAAGCCCGCGCAGCCACGTGCTGCGCGGGCTTCCGGCATTCCAGCGGTCCTCTGGTGATGCTCGAGCCGTCGTCGAACCCCCGGGGTCAGCCTCCCGGTGCGCCCCGGGCGCCCGGCCGACGACCGCCGGGCGCCCACGCCCACCCCATGCCCCCGGTGCCCCGGCCCGCCGCACCCCCCTCGCACCGACGAAAGGGACTCGTGTGACGACGTACTCCACCGAACGACCGCTCGGCATGGCCGAGTTCACCGCGCTCACCCCCGACGAACGGGTCCGCGTCGCGCGGGGCAGCCGGGGCACCGCGGGAGCCGCCGAGACCGTGCGGATCCTGCTGATGCTGGGCCGCCCGCGCACCTGCGTCCCCGGCCTGCTGGCCTTCTCCCTCGGCTGGACCGTGGCCGGGCCCGGCTTCGACTGGCGGTATGTGCTCGGGCTCGTCCTCACCCTCGCCTACGGGCTGCTCGCCAACCTCTACAACGCCCACACCGACCTGGAGGAGGACAGCCGCAACCTGCCCGGCCGCGTCTGGCTGCTGCTGCGCGCCGGCGACCGCCGCGTCGTGGCCGCCGGACACCTGCTCAGCCTGTCGATCCTGGTCACCGCGCCCCTGTACGGCTGGGACTACATCACCGCGGCGGTGCTCTCCCTGATCGGCGCCCACCAGTACTCGTATCCGCCACTGCGCCTCAAGGCCCGCCCCGTCTCCGGGCTGTTCGCCTTCAGCCTCGCCGTCTTCCGGCCGTTCGTCCTCGGCTACTTCGCCGGACCGCACGGCGTGAAGGCGCCGGACGCGGAGGGCTGGGCGCTCATCGGCTTCCTGATCGTGTGGTTCGTCGCCAAGGGCATGGTCAAGAACCTCCCCGACCACGACGGCGACCGCGCTGCGGGCCTGCGCACCTCGGCCACCGTCTTCCCCGACCGCGCCGCCGCGGCCCGCGCCGCCACCACGATGACCCTCGTCGGCTATCTCAGCCTGCCGCTGCTGGTGCTCGGCGGCGCGCTGCCCCCGCTCACCCTGCTGGCCCTGCCCTGGGCGGTGCTGGCGTACGCGCAGTGCCGCGCCATGGCCAAGGCACCGGACGCGGCCACCGCCAACCAGGTCCTCAAACGGGACATGCTGCTGTCCACCGCGTTCCTGGCGACGCTCCTCGTGCTGACCGTCCCCGGCTGGGCGACCGCCATCGCCGTGGCCCTCGGCGCTGCCGTGCTGCTGGGCAGCGACCGCGTGGCCCTCGACTCACGCCGCTCCGAGGACGTACGGAACCGGCCGGCCGACGGACCGGCCCCGATAACCCCCAGGAAGGAGAGCGCGGCATGACCCGCAGCCGCATCCCCGGACCGCGCACCCCGGCCGCGTACGCCCGCGCCCTGCGGGAGTTCCAGCGGTCCCTGCCGCACGGGCTCACCCACCTGGCGCGGACCTACGGCGACGTGTGCGCCTTCGGCTTCGGACCCGCCCGTACGGTCTTCCTGTTCGGCCCGGCCGCCAACGCGCGGGTCCTCGGCGACCCCGGCACCTTCGTGTTCACCGGCGCCTACGACATGCTCCTCCCCATCGCGGGCGACACCGCCCTCGTGGTGACCGACGGGGCGCCGCACGACCGGGTCCGGCGGGCCGCCCGCCCCGCGTTCGGGCGCGCCGCCGTGGAACGCGCCACCCGGCTGATCGTCGACCAGGTCGACGCGACCGTGCGCGGCTGGACGCCGGGCCGCCGTATCGACGTCTACCAGGAGCTGCGCGAGGCCGTCCGGACCGCGATGATCCGCGCCTTCTGCGGCCCCGAACTGGCCCGCCGCAGCCCCGAACTGACCGCCCACCTGGACCGGATCCACGACCTGATGGACTACCCGCTGCCCCGCCAGCTGCTCGCCTGGCGGCTGCCCGGCCGCGCCCGGCGGCGCGCGCTGGACGGCGTCGCGGGCGTGGAGTCCCTGGTGTACGCGGAGATCGCGCGCCGCCGCCGGGAGACATCGGGAGAGAGCGCCCCGGACGGGGACGACCTGATCGGCGTGATGCTGCGCGCCCGCGCCGACGACGGCTCGGCGATGACCGACCAGGAGATCCGGGACATGGTCGTCAGCGCGCTGATCGCGGGCTACGACCCGGTCAGCTCCGGCGTCGGCTGGGCCGTCTACCACCTGGTGTCCGAGCCGGGCGTGTGGGAGACGGCCCGCGAGGAGACCGCCCGTGTCCTCGGCGACGCCCCCGCCGGCCCGGCGGACGCCCGCCGACTGCACTACCTGAACCGGGTCGTCCAGGAGTCGATGCGGCTGCACCCGCCGGTGACCATGAGCCCACGCCGGGCCCTGCGCCCCTTCACCCACGACGGCCACACCGTGCCCGCGGGCAGCCTGGTCGCCGTCTCGCAGTACATCACCCACCGGCTGCCGCAGCTCTGGCCGCAGCCGGACGCCTTCCGCCCCGAGCGCTGGGACCGCGAGCGGCCCGGACACCGGGCGCCCACCCCCTTCGAGTACTTCCCCTACGGATACGGCACCCGGCGCTGCATCGGCAGCGGCCTGGCCGCCCTCGTCGTGCCCACCGTGCTGTCCCGCCTGGTCCAGGCCACCTCGCTGGAACTCCTCACCACCGACCCGCAGCCCGCCGGCATCCCCGCCCTGTTCCCCAGGGACGGCCTGATGGCGCGCGTCACCCGCACCCCGGCGGTGCACTCGTGACCGCCGCGGTGGGGCCGGAGACGGGGGCGTTACCCGCCGTCCCGCTGCCCGACGCCGACCAGACCCGCGAGGCGCTGCGGATGCGGCGCATGATCTACGGCCAGCTGCGCTCCCGCGCGGTGTGCGCGATGGCCGAGCTGGGCCTCGCCGACCTGCTGGCCGCGGAAGGCCCGCTGGACGCCGGAGCCGTAGCCGAACGCACGGGCGCGAACCCGGAGTTGCTGCCCCGGCTGCTGCGCGCCCTGGCCTCCTTCGGGGTGCTGGAGACAGCGGAGGACACCACAGGACGGGAGCTGTATGCGCTGACCCCCCTCGGCGCGACCCTCCGCTCCGACGCGCCCGGCTCCGCGCTGCCCACCGCGCTGCTCGCGCTGTCGGCCACCGGCCCCGCCTGGCAGCGGCTGCCCCAGGTGGTGCGGGAGGGCCGTCCGGCCTACGCCGCAGCACACGGACGTGACTTCTTCGCCCACCTCGACGAGGACCCCTGGCTGCGCGCCGTCTTCGACCGCTCCCAGGAGACCGGCCTCGCCCTCGAACTGCGCGGCGTGCTCGACGCCCTGGACCTCACCGGCGCCCGTCTCGTGGTGGACGTGGGCGGCGGCGACGGCGCTCTGCTCGCCGGGCTGCTGGCCGCCCGGCCCCGGCTGCGCGGCGTCCTGGTGGACCGGCCGGCCGCGCTGCCCGCCGCCCGCGCCCGGTTCGCCGCGGCGGGACTGGACGAGCGCTGCACGACGGTCGAGGGGGACTTCTTCGGCACGCTCCCGCCCGACGGCGACCTCTACGTGCTGCGGCACATCCTGCACGACTGGGACGACGACTCCTGCGTACGCCTGCTGCGCTCCTGCCGCGCGGCGATGGCGCCCGGCGCCCGGCTGGCCCTGGTCGACCACCTGGCCGAGCCCGCCGACGACCCGGAACGCGCCGAGTGGGGCGCGCTCATGGACCTGTACATGATGACGCTGTTCGGCGGGGGCCGGGAGCGCGGCCGGGCGGAGACCGAGGCCCTGCTGCGGACCGCCGGTTTCACGGTCACCGCCGTGACCCGGCTGCCGGGCGGCTCGGCGGTCGTGGAGGCCCGCCCGCACGGGGTGGCGTCCGTCGCGGAGTCGGGCCGGGCCCTGGACGCCGTACTCCACTGGATGACCGGCTATCTCGCGCAGCCGCACCCCGAGCTGGGCCGCCCCGGCGCGGTGTGCCCCTTCGTGGAGCCCGCGCTGCGGGCCGGCACGGTGCGGACCCGGGTGGTCTCCGGCATCGGGCCCGGACCCGCGCGCGAGGAACTGCTCGCCCTGGTCGGCGACCTCGCCGACGACCTGGAGACCGGCGACTGGGCGCACTCCAACCGGACGCTGCACACGGTCGTGGCGGCCCTGCCCGACCTGCCGCGCCCGCTGTGGCCGCTGCTGGACGAGGTGCAGGCCGAGGTGAAGCCCGAGCTGGCCCGCCGGGGCCTGATGCTGGGCCAGTTCCACCCCGACTGCCCGGAGCCGGCCGCCCGCAACCCGCGCTTTCCGGTCTCGCGCTCCCCGCTGCCGCTGCTGGCGATCCGCCGGATGGCCCTGCACGACGTGCTCTTCCTGCACCGGGACCCCGCGCTCTTCGCGGAGTACCGGCGCCGCTTCGGCGACCGCTACGCACGCGGCACCGCCGTCGATCCGCTGTTCCGAAAGGTGTACGAGGAGGCCGTGCAGGCCATGTCCGAGGGGAGTGCGGCAAGGTGAGGGACTTCGACGAGCGTTTCGAGGCGTACATGCTGGGCCACACCAGCGAGGCCAGCCGCTGGATGCATGTCGCCGGGATGGCGGCGGCGCTCGGCGCCGCGGCGGTCGCCGCCCGGCGGCGCCGCGCCCGTGACCTGTGGGCCGTACCGGGGCTGTTCTTCTCGTTCGCCTGGACGGGCCACCTGGTCTTCGAGCGCAACCTGCCGGTCGGGGTGACCGATCCGGTGGCCGCGTTCTCCGGGGACCTGAAGATGATCTGGATGATGGCGACCGGCCGGAACGCGGAGCTGAAGGAGCTGGTGGCCCGGCTGACGGCCGCGCAGGAGAACTCCGGCGCGCCGGCGAAGGCCACCGTCGCCGCCGTACCCGACCCCGAGCCGGCGGTCCGCAAGGCGTCCGCCTGAAGGCTTCCGGCGACCAAGGACCGCCCCCGTCGTGCCGACGACCGGGGGCGGCCCTGTGCCGTGTCCTGTCCTGTTGTCCCGTCCTCACTCCTCCCTGGGCATCCCCGCCAGCACGTCCAGGATCACCGACTCCGGTATCCCGCTGACGAGTTCGGGCCCCTCGGGGCCGGACAGCACGAAGGCGAGTCCGGTCATCGCCTTCTTGTCCAGCCGCATCAGCTCCAGCAGTTCGGCCTCCGTCGGACCGGCCGGCAACCGGTACGGAAGCCCGTACGACCGCACCACCTCCAGATGTTCGGCGACCTTCGCCTCGTCGATCCGCCCCAGCGCCCCGGCCAGCCGGCCGGCGAACACCGTGCCGATCGCCACCGCCTCGCCGTGCCGCAGCGCGAAGTCGGTGGCCCGCTCCAGCGCGTGCCCCAGCGTGTGCCCGTAGTTGAGGATGTGCCGGATCGAGTCGTCCCGCTCGTCCGCGGCGACGATCTTCGCCTTGCATGCCACGCTCGCCGCGATCTGCTCGACGAGCGGGCGCCCGCGCAGATCACCGGTGCCGATGAAGTGCGCGCGGGCGATCTCCCCGTAGCCGTTGCGCCACTCGCGCTCGGGCAGGGTGTCCAGGAAGTCGGTGTCGCAGAGCACCGCCGTCGGCTGCCAGTACTGCCCGACGAGGTTCTTGCCCTGCGGCAGGTTCACCGCGGTCTTGCCGCCGACGCTGGCGTCCACCTGGGCCAGCAGCGTCGTCGGCAGGTGGATCACCGGCAGCCCGCGGTGGTACAGCGACGCGGCGAGACCCACCGAGTCGGTGGTCGTGCCGCCGCCGACGGACACCACCGCGTCCGCGCGGGTCAGCCCGTACTCGGCGAAGGCCCGGCACATCCGGTCCACGGTGGCGAGCCGTTTGTCCTCCTCGCCGTCCCGCGCCTCGAGGTGCAGCGCGGGCACACCGGGGTCCGGCAGCATGTCGCGCGGCCGGGCGGAGACCACGGCCACCTTCCGGGCGCCGAGTCCGGCGACGACCCCGGCCAGCAGGTGGCGTACGCCCGGACCGATGTGCACGGGGTAGGAGCGCTCGCCCAGTGCCACGTCGATCCGGCGTGCGGAGCGGGTGTCCGCGGTCGTGACAACAGTCATCTAGGAGTCCTTTCGGTCGTGGGGGAGGGGATGGAGGGGGTGTGGACGAAGGGGGTGTGCAGAAACGGTTCTCCGGAGGCTCCGGAGGCTTTGGAGGTTCATGCCGACTGCAGCGCCGTCGCCCCGGCCAGCGTCGCCGGGACCGGCGTGCCCGCCGCGAGCGCGGTGCGCACCGCCCGGGCCGCGCGGGCGCCGGTGCGGGAGGCGATGCCCAGCCGGTCGTGGGTGAGCAGGACGTGGTCGTAGAGGAGGAAGTTGACCGGGACCCCGTCCTCCCGGCCCGCGGCGATCAGGTCGCGGACCTCGGTGACGTAGGCGTCCCACAGCCCCTCGCCGCCCGGCAGCAGCCCGCACACCGGGGCCAGCGCCCAGGCGTCCGCCTGACCCGCCAGCTCCACCCGGTCCGCCGGGTCCAGCAGGTCGGTGCCGAACTGCCAGAAGTGGAAGAGGAACGCCGCCCGCTCGCCCGGCGCGGTCAGCGCGCTCAGCCGCCACAGATGCGCGGCGGCCAGCCACTGCCGCCGCTCCTCGTCGAGGCGGCCGCCGCGCAGCAGCTCCAGCGCGAAGGTGCTGGACACCGTGGCCAGCCGGTCGGCGAGGCGCAGCGTCCGGGGCGTGCGGTACTTGGCCGTCTCCGGGATGTGCGCGCCCGTGATCATCGGCCAGTTGTGCTCGGAGGTCTGCGCGCGCAGCCGGCGCTCCAGCTCCTTCAGGACCGGCTCGGTCGAGTGGAACCACAACCCGAGGTCGGGCCCGGCGACCGGGCCGGGGCGGCGGAACTGCCACAGCGCGTCCGGGTCCTCGGCGCGCAGATGGCCGACCAGATCGGCGGTCATCGTGGCGAGCACGCGGGCGGTGTGCTCCTCCGGACGGCTGCGCATCGGGTTGGGCAGCCGGACGAAGAGCCATTGACGGTTCATCGCGGAAACACCTCGCGTGAGTCGGGTGGAAAAGGGTGGATTCCGGCTGAGATTAAGGTGCGCGAGGGGCCCTAACCCGGCGACGGGCCAAGCCGGTTCGCCCGCGCGGAAAGATAGGGATGAGTTAGGGGGAGGGCAGGGCGGTGGTACCCCGAGAGCACGGGTGCGCGGGTCCCGTGCTGGAGGGGCGGTGGACGCGGGGTTACCGGCGGGTGGGTCGCGATCCGGACACTCGCCGCCATGAGTGGCATCACGGGTTTTCTCGGCATCGACGTCGGCGGCACCAAGGTCGCCGTCCGGGTGGAGGGCGCGGGCGCCGACCCGTACCGGACCACCTTCCGCTGGTCCGCCGACGGCGGCGTGGACGACGACATGGCGGCCCTCGCCCGCACCCTCGCCGAGGTACGGCGCCACTGGCCCGGCCCCTTGCGCGCGGCGGGCGTGGCCATGCCGGCCACGCTGGACGCCGCGGGCCGGGTCACGACCTGGCCCAACCGGCCCTCCTGGGCGGGCCTCGACCTCGCCGCCGAACTCCGCGCGATGCTGCCCGGCACGGCCGTGGCCTGCGCCGACGACGGCGATCTCGCCGCGCTCGCGGAGGCCCGGGCCGCGGGCCACGACGACCTGCTCTACCTCGGCATCGGCACCGGTGTGGGGGGCGGCGCGGTGATCGGCGGGGAGCTGTTCCCCGGGGCCGGGCGCGGGTCGTTCGAGATCGGGCACCTGGTCGTCGACCGCTGCGGCAGACGCTGTGACTGCGGGCGGATCGGCTGTGTCCAGTCCCGTGCCTCCGGCCCGGCGATCCTGCGCCGCGCAGCCGAGCTGCGGGACGCGCCGGTCGACCCCGGCGAGCTGGGCGACGCCTGGCGGCGCCGGGAGTCCTGGGCGGTGATCGCCCTCGACGAGGCCTGCGCGGTCCTCGCCACGGCGGTCGTCGGCACCGCCGAACTCCTGCACCCCGCCGCGGTCGTGATCGGCGGCGGCTTCGCCGACGCGTTCCCCGACGTCACAGCGCTGGTCGAACGCCACGCACGTGCCCTGGCCCGCCCCGGCAGCCCGGCCCCGCCCCACCATCCCGCCCGCCTCGGCGGCCTCTCCTCCCTGCACGGCGCCCTGCACCTGGCCCGGACACTGCCGACGCCCGCCCCGGTCGGCTGATGGCCCATCAACTTTTCTTCACGTCATGGGATTTCGGAGCTGTGACCTGCGGATTCCCGCGCTTCCGGCCGCCCCGGACGGCCAGTGGGCGACGGATTCCCGGCCAGTGGACCGACGCCCGGATAGTGGTCACTGCTCAGGCCATGGATGCGACTGCCCACCTGGCCCGCCTTCCGAAATCCCTTGCGTCCCACCGAATTTCCTTAGGAGTGCCGTGCACACCAGACGAACGATTCTCCGGGCCGGAGCAGGAGCAGGACTGGCGCTCACGGCATCCGCCGCCGTCGCCGGCGGCGTGACCCTGGCGCAGGCCTCCGCCGCGAGCGCCGCGGACTTCAGCGGCCTCGCCCCCCAGCTTCAGGGCGACCTCGTCCTCCCCGGAGACAGCGGCTACGCCCTCGCCAAGCAGAACCAGTTCGCGGAGTTCGACGCGGTCAACCCGACGGCCGTCGCCTACTGCGAGACCCCCGCCGACGTGCAGGCGTGCGTCAACTTCGCCCGGAACAACGGCATATCCGTGCGCACCCGCAGCGGCGGCCACAACTACCGCGGCTGGTCCACCGGCGAGGGCCTGGTCGTCGACGTCTCCCGGATCCGCCACGCCACCGTCGGCAGCACCACCGTCCGCGTCGGCCCGGGTCTGCAGTCCATCGACGCCCTGCACGCCCTGGCCCCGCACGGCAAGCAGGTCATCGCCGGCACCTGTCCGACCGTCTGCCCCGGCGGCTTCCTCTCCGGCGGCGGCATCGGCTACCAGACCCGCAAGTTCGGCATGGGCAGCGACCGGCTCCGCTCGGTCCAGCTGGTCCTCGCCGACGGCCGTCTGGTGCGCGCCTCGGCCAGCCAGTACTCCGACCTGTTCTGGGGTCTGCGCGGCGGTGGCGGCGGCAACTTCGGCATCGTCACCGAGTTCGAAGTAGCCCCGATCGCCGCGCCGACCATGGTGTTCTTCAACACCACCTGGTCGTGGGACAAGGCGGAGGAGGTGTTCGCCGCCTGGCAGACCTGGCAGCTGACCAGCTCCGTGAACCTCGGCTCCGCGCTGATCTTCATGCTGCCCGACGCCGCCCCGGGCGCCGTCCCGGAGATCATCGTCACCGGCGGCTACCACGGCCCGGAGTCCGAGGCCATCGCCGCCCTGGACCAGCTGACCGCCCTGGTCGGCGCCCAGCCCACCAGCCGCTTCCACAGCGACCTGCCGTACCACCAGGCGATGAAGACCGCCTACGGCTGCGGCGACCTCACCCAGGACCAGTGCCACCGCGAGGGCACCGGCCCGGACGCCCTGCTGCACCGCACCGGCTGGCTGCGCGAGGCGTACCGGTTCTTCGACCGGCCGTTCTCCGCGAGCGACCTGAACCGGATCATCACCGCCTGGGACGGCGACCGGGTGGCCGGCCAGCGCCGCTTCCTGCACTGCATGGCGGTCGGCGGCAACGCCAACCGGATCTCGCCCACGGCGACCGCCTTCCCGCACCGCACGGCCAACTTCATCGTCGGCTTCACCACCCAGCTCGACCAGCCGACCGCGCCGGACGCGGAGGCCGCGGCCGAGGCCTTCGTACAGAAGGGATCCGACCTGCTGGACCCGCTGGGCATCGGCGCCTACGTCAACTTCCCCGGCTCGAACCTGCCGGACTGGGCCACCCAGTACTACGGCGACAACTACCTGCGACTGAAGGACGTCAAGCGCCGCTACGACCCGGCCAACTTCTTCCGGCACCCGCGCAGCATCGGCAGCACCGCGCAGTGAACCACCCAGTGACGTACCGACCCGACGGAACCGAGGGGAACCCATCATGAGCAAGTCGACCGGGCGCGGCACCGCGGTGGTGATCGGCGCCGGCATCGCGGGCCTGTCCGCGGCCAAGGCCCTGTCCGACGCGTTCGAGCAGGTCGTGGTCGTCGACCGCGACGAGCTGCCGCAGTCGGGCGAGCCGCGGCGCGGTGTGCCGCAGGGCCAGCACTCGCACGTGCTGCTCGTCGCCGGCCAGCGGGCGCTTGGGGAGCTGTTCCCCGGCCTGATGGACGAGCTGACCGAGCGCGGCGCGGTGATCTTCGACTCGGGTGAGGACCTGCACCTGTACCGGCTGGGCGCGTCCTGGAACCCGGTGCACAGCGGGCAGCCCTTCGTGTCGATGACCCGTCCGCTGCTGGAGTACACGCTCCGTCAGCGGGTCGAGGCCCTGCCCAATGTGACGATCCGTGCGAAGACCTCGGTCTCCGGGCTGGCCGACACCGACGGCCGGGTCACCGGAGTCCTGCTGGACGGCGACGAACTGCTGGCCGCCGACCTGGTCGTGGACTCCACGGGCCGCGGCAGCCGCTCCGACCGCTGGCTGTCGGCGCTCGGCTTCCCCACCCCCGAGGTGGAGGAGGTCAAGGTCAACGTCGGTTACGTCAGCCGGCTCTACCGGGCCAAGCCTGGCGACCTGCCCGTGCAGGCGGCGTTCGTGCAGCCCACCCCGCCGGCCGAGAAGCGCATCGGCGCCGCCCTGCTGGTCGAGGGCGACCGCTGGCTGGTGTCGGTCGGCGGCTGGCACCGGGACTATCCCAGCGCCGACGAGGAGGGCTTCCGGCAGCACGCGGAGAGCCTGCCGGACCCGATCATCGCCAAGCTGATCGCCCAGGCGGAGCCGCTCACCGAGCCGGTCGCCTTCCAGTACCCGGCGAACCGCCGCCGCCACTTCGAGCAGCTGGAGACGGTCCCGAGCGGCTACCTCGCGCTCGGCGACTCGATCTGCAGCTTCAACCCCCTCTACGGGCAGGGCATGACCTGCGCCGCCCAGGAGGCACTGGCCCTCGGCAAGCTGCTCGGCGAGCACGAGGGCGTCACGGCCGAGCTGTCCAAGGCGTTCTACCAGGCCGCCGCCGGAGTGCTGTTCGTGCCGTGGCAGGCCGCCATCGGCGGGGACTTCGACTACCCGGAGACGGCCGGCCAACGGCCCTCCGCCGCCGAGCTGTTCGGCCGCTACTCCACCCAGGTGCAGCTGGCCGCGCAGGTCTCCGGCGAGGTCCGCAAACTGGTCCTCGCGGTGCAGCACCTGCTGGAGCCGCCGATGGCTCTGTGGGCGCCGTCGGTGATCGCCGAGGCGGTCCGCGCCGCCCGGCACGCCCCCGAGGGCGCCGAGCCCGAGTTCGGGTACGGCGGCCACGGACGCCCGCTGTGGACGACGTACGACCGGGACGCCGAGACGGTCCGCGCCGCGCTGCGCGAGGCGGGCTGCCGCGAGTTCAGCGACCGGCAGACCGGCTTCGCCGTCGAGGGCGGCGAGCCGATCCTGGTCGCCTGCCTGGACGGCGACCTCATCGCGGCCGGGGAGCTGGACCGCTACGCCGAGGCCATCGGCAAGGCCGGCTTCACCGCCACCCCGGACGCCGACGACCCGACCCTGCTCCGCGTGGTGCCCTCCGAGGCTCCGGGCGATGCGGGCTGACAGCCGCCGGACGCGGGCGGCCTCCGGCTCACGCCGGACCGCCCGCCGGCTCTCCCTGATCCTGCTCCGCCAGCTGCGCCGCGTCGTAGGCGGCACGGGAGGCGCTGATCGCGCTGCGGTTGCGCTCCGCCCAGTCCATCAACGTGAGGAAGGCGTCGTGCAGTTCGCGGGCGCTGTCGGTCACGCTGTAGACGACCTTCGCCGGCACGGTGGGGTAGACGGTGCGCACCAGCAGACCGTCGCGTTCCAGGCTGCGCAGCGTCAGGGTGAGCATCCGGCGGCTGATGCCCGGGATGGAGCGTTCGAGCTCGGTGAAGCGGACCGGCTTCTCGGCCGCCGCGAGGATGATCTGGATGCTCCACTTGCCGCTGATGCGGTCCAGCACCTCGCGCACGGCACACGGTTCCCCGACATCTTCGAACTCCACGTCCGGGCTGACCTCGACGGTTACACCGCTGTTCCGTTGGGACATGAAAGTGCCTCCTTCCCTGGTCAGCCATCGTTACAGATGATGAGTCCAGTAACAAGCCGTAACCCGGGCTCACGAACAGGGACCTAGATAAACCCCCCTCAGAAAGGAAAACGGCATATGTCTGCCGAAGCTCTCGCCCGGCCCGGAGGACGGCCCGGGCCGAAGATGGCACTGCTGGCCTTCTGCATGCTCATCTTCTCCATCGACTACAACATCGTGTACGTGGCGCTGCCCGAGATCGGCCGTGAGGTCGGCTTCTCCGCGCAGTCCCTCCAGTGGGTCGTCAGCGCCTACTCCGTCGGCCTCGGCGGCGCCCTGCTGCTCGGCGGCCGCGCGGTCGACCGGCTCGGCGCCCGCCGGATGCTGGTCCTCGCCCTCGCCCTGTACGCGATCGCCTCGATCGCCGGCGGTCTCGCCACCGACCCGGGCCTGCTCGTCGCCGCGCGCGTCGTCCAGGGCCTCGGCGGCGCCCTGCTCTTCCCGGCCACCCTCTCGCTGATCAACACCAGCTTCGAGGAGGGCCCGGTCCGCAACAAGGCGTACGCGGTCTGGGGCACGGCCGGCGCGTCCGGTGCCATCATCGGCTCCCTGGTCGGCGGTCTGCTCACCAACTACCTGGGCTGGGCCTGGGTGTTCTACGTCAACGTGCCGCTGTGCGTGCTCGCCATCATCGGCTGCTACGCCTGGCTCGCGACCGACGTCACCGCCGGTGACTCCCGCAAGTTCGACATCCCCGGCGCGCTGCTCGCCACCGCCGCCTCCACCCTGCTGGTCTTCGGCCTGATCAACGGCCCGGAGGCGGGCTGGGGTTCCACCCAGACGCTGACCACGATCGCGGTCGGCCTGGTCCTGGGCGTCGCGTTCTTCGCCCTGGAGGCCAAGACCAACGACCCGCTGGCCCCGCCGCGCCTGTTCGGCTACCGCGGCCTGCTCACCGCGATCCTGATCATCTTCGTCTTCCAGGGCGCCATCAACACCCTGCACTACCTGTTCTTCATCCAGCTCCAGGACGTCCTCGGCTACAGCCCGCTGGAGGCCGGCCTCGCCTTCCTGCCGATGAGCGCGGTCGCCATGCTCGGATCCAGCAAGCTGCTGCCGGCCGTCGTCAAGCGCTGGGGCGTCCGCGGGGCGCTGTTCTCCGGCCTGATCGGTGTCGGTGCCGCGATGATCGTCCTGTCGGCGACCATGTCCACCAACGCCAGCTTCTGGCCGCTGCTCCCCGGCGTCCTGCTGTGGGGTCTGTTCGCCGGCATGATCTACCCGGCGATGTTCATGGCCGCCGGTTCCGACGCCGCGCCGGACGAGCAGGGTGTCGCCTCCGGCCTCACCCAGACGTCCGCCCAGATCGGCGGCGCGGTCGGCATGGCCCTGCTCATCGCCGTCGCCAACGCCGGCCTGGACCTGAGCGAGGGCGCCTCCAACCCGATCGGCGACGTGGTCGACGGCCTCCAGCTGTCCGCCCTGGTCGGCGGTATCGCCGCCATCGCCGGCGCGTTCCTGGCCTTCCGCATCAAGTCCCAGAAGGCGGCGGAGCAGGAGGCGGCCACGGACGCCGTCACCGAGGCCCCCGAGCGCGAGACCGCGCACTCCGCGTAACACCCCGTCCATCCCCTCCCCCCGAACGGCCCGCCACCGACGCCTCCCCCGTCGTCGGTGGCGGGCCCCATTTTTTTGGCGACTCGTCTTTTCGCCACCCGTCTTTTCGCGACTCGGCGGTTCTGTCTCCGTGGTGATCCAGCACGCTTTGGCTAGCGTTCAGTACCCGACGTCTGGTGCTCGAACAATCCCGGAGCAACGATGAGTTCGTCCGACAGCATGCTTGTCTCGCTGGCGCCCGGAACGCGCTACGAAATGCCCCGCATTCCCCTGCGGTTGCCTCTCCTCGCCCACCCGGATCACCTCCGCATCGAGAAGAAGTGCTACGCGTGGGCCCGCCCGCATCTCGTCGACTACTTCGCCGACGAGGATCTCACCGACCGCTATATCCGGCAGCGCATGACGTACTGGGCCTGCCTCTGCTATCCGCACATGCTCGACGACCGGTGCGTCACCCTGCCGAACATCATGATTCCGGCCGGCATCTGCGACGATTCCTTCTCCCGCCCCGGCATCCAGGAAAGCCTCCACCGGGCCGAGGAGCTGCGGCGACGCTGGCTCGCCGTGTTCGACGGCGAGCCGGCCGGCCCCGACTTCCCGGCCGGCCGGATGCTGGGCGACGCACTGGCTCCGGCGTGGCCGCAGATGGCCCCGGACCTGGCGGCGCGCTACCGCCAGGCGTACCGGGACATCGTCGCGTCCGCCGTCACCGAGGCCGGCGCCCGCCT
This sequence comes from Streptomyces sp. NPDC030838, assembly GCF_055572035.1. Classification (NCBI taxonomy): domain Bacteria; kingdom Bacillati; phylum Actinomycetota; class Actinomycetes; order Kitasatosporales; family Streptomycetaceae; genus Streptomyces; species Streptomyces sp. NPDC030838. The sequence goes on from NZ_JBVIED010000012.1 coordinate 255,722, forward strand.
TCACGACGAGGTCCTGCCGTTCGACGACTACATGGAACTCCGGCTCGTCAACCTCTTCGGCTACTGGTCCACCTGCCAGACCGAATACGCCCTCGGCTGCGACCTCACCGACGAACTCGACTCCGACAAAGCGCTGGGGAAGGCCCGGGACCTGGCCATCAATCACATGACACTGGTCAACGACCTCTATTCGTTCCCCAAGGAATACGAAGCAGGGGAAGCCCTGAACGCCATGTGGATCCTCATGCGGAGCGAGTCACTGTCGCTGCAGCAGGCGGTCGACCGGCTCGTCGAACTGATCGGAGAGACCGAGGATGAGTTCTCCCGCACCTGTGCCGAAATCATGCGGCGCGACACGCCGGTCCATTCCGCGGTGCCCGGTTATCTCAGGGAACTCGGACACCTCATCAGCGGCAATCTGAACTACCACGGTCTGACCACCCGCTACCACGGTGACGCCGCGTCCGACGGCGCCGGCCGGCAGTCCGGCACCTTCACCATTCAGCGCCTGGGCACCGTCCACACACCACTGACGATGCCCCACCCGGCTCGGCCGGATGGGGCATCGTCCATGGGGGAGGAGCGGGGGACGGCTCAGGACGCGGGCTCCAGGATGGTCCGGACGGCCTCCTCGTAGTCCGCCGGCTTCACCAGGACGCGGATCTCCTGCTTGCCGTCGACCACCTTGATCATGCGCTTGCCGATCAGCGTGAGCTGGCCGTTCTCCAGGGCGCGGCCCTTAATGAGGGTGACCGCGGAGTTCAGCTCGCGGGCGTACTCGCGCAGGCTCGGCTCGCCGCGCCACTCGGACAGGTCCCGGGTCACGTCGTGGAAGCGGTAGATGACCTCCCACGCGCCCTCGGCGGGGCGGCGGTTGAGGACCCACCAGTCGCCGTCCCGGTCGAGGCGGTACGCGCAGCCGTACTGTTCCTGCACGCCCTCCGCCAGCCGCAGCGGCTCGATGAACGACGGCCCGGCGAACCCGACGTCCACCAGCCAGCGCTCCTCGCCGAACCGCACCGCGTGGAACATGTGTTCCAGCTCGGGGCCGAATTCGCCGTTCGCCATCCGCACCCCGGCCGACATGATGGAGACATCGAAGCCCAGTCGGCCGAGCAGCGTGCGGAACAGGCCGCTGATCTCGTGGCAGACCCCGCCGCGGCCGCCGGTGATGACCGCGTCGAAGGTCGCGTCGACGTCGATGTCGACGTACTCCCAGATGTCCAGGCCGCGTCCCGCGTTCAGCGCGTTGTCGAACGGCACCCGCATCAGGTGCAGCTTGTGCAGGGTGCGCAGCAGCTCCGGAGTGGGTTCCAGCGGACCGTCGTAGCCCAGTTTCTTCAGATAGGCGTCTGCGTCGAACATGGTGGGCCTCCTTGGTTGGCCTTGTCATCGGTGGTGGTGGAGGTGGAGGTGGTGGAGTGAGAGAGGTGCGAAGGCCGGCTCAGCCGGCCTTCGACGCGTTCGGCCACAGATCCGACGGCAGGTCCTGACGCCGCTGGATCTTCAACTTGCGGTACACGCGGGTCAGATGCTGTTCCACCGTGCTCGGCGTGACGAAGAGCTTCGCCGCGATCTCCCGGTTCGTGTAGCCCATCACCGCGAGCGAGGCGACCCGCATCTCGGAGCCGGTCAGTTCGTCGATGCGCGCCCGGTGGTGCTCCGGCATCGGCTCCGCGCCGACCGGCGTGATGCCGTCGGATCCGGCCAGCAGCTCCTGGGTGAGCGGCTGCGCCTCGCACGCCTTGGCCACGTGCAGGCTCTGCCGGAACAGCATGCGGGCCCGGCGCTGCTCGCCCAGCGCGTTGTACAGCCGGCTCATGTCGGCCAGCACCCGCGCCTGTTCGAACCGGTCACCGGCCGACTCCAGCAGCTCCAGCGCCTCGGCGAGCAGCTGGAGCCCGCGTCCGGGCGCGCAGGTCGCGGCGTACAGACGCAGCGCGATGCCGCGGGTGCGGCCGCCGCTCGCGCCGGGCCGGGTCAGCTGCTCGTGGATGAGCTGCTTGGCCCGGTCGGTGTTGCCGAGCCGGATGCACGCCTCGGCGGCCCCGGCCCGCCACGGCACCGGTCCGAGCGCCTGGATGCCCCACTTGCGTTGGAGCTCCCCGCAGGACAGGAAGTCGCCGAGGGCGGCGCGGTGGTGGTTGGTGGCCAGGTGGTGGACGCCGCGCGCCTGGAGGAACGACAGCCCGTACCAGCTCTCGTACATCGTCGGCGGCACCGCCTGGGACAGATGGCGCAGCGCCTCGTCGTAGCGGCCCATCCGGGTGGTGGCCACGACCAGGGACGACAGCGGCAGCCCGATGGCCACGCCCCACGCCTTGGCCGGCAGCAGTCCCAGGGCCGCACGGGCCCGGTCGGCCGCCGTGGCGAGGTCGCCCTGGCGGACCGCGACCTCGGCGCGCACGGCGAGGAAGACGGCCTGCCAGGTCGGGGTGGCGCGCTCGGCGGCGTCGACGGCGAGCCGTTCGCACCACTCGGCGGCGCTGTCGGCGCGGTCGCCGTGCAGCAGGGTGAGCAGTGCGAGGACGGCGGCCTCCTCGGACCAGTACGCGGACCGGCTCAACCGGAGGTCCCACAGGCCCTGTTCGGCCCGCTCCACCGCCTCTGGGTGGTCGCGGACCAGCTGTCCGGCGAGCGCGGCGGCCCGCCCCAGCCACGGTTCGCTGCGCAGCATCGCCACCACCGCGCCCTCGCCCGCCCGGCCGCTCCCGGCGCGGCGCGGTCCGGGGACGGTGGGGCGCGCCGGGCGGGCCAGCGGCGGGTACGCCCAGGACAGCCACTGTTCCAGGTCGGCCATCTCGCCGGAGGCGTCGGCGCGGCCGGCCGGTCCGCTGCGGATGCGCTCCAGCGCGTCCACGGCCTCCTCGGTCCGCCCGTGCCACAGCAACTGCCGTATCAGCAGGGCGGATTCGGGGAAGCGCAGCCGTCCGGCCCGGTCCGCGGTGATCAGCTGCGGCAGATGCCGGGCGGCGGCGGCCGGGTCGGACTGGAACTCGGTGTGGGCGAGCCGGGCCAGGATCTCGGCCCGCTCGGCGAGGTCGCCGCTGGAGCGCTGGGCGAGCTCCAGGCAGGCGGCGGCCGCGGCGGGCCGGTCGGCCAGCAGTTCGTGGTCGGCGGCCTCCACCAGGACCCGTACGGCCCAGGGTTCGTCGGCGCGCCCGGACTCCAGCAGATGCCGGGCCACCCGGCCGGGCTGCGCCCCGGAGTCGTAGAGCAGCCGGGCGGCCCGCCGGTGCAGGGCGGACAGTTCGCGCGGGGCGAGGTCGTCCAGGACGGCCTGGCGCACCGCCGGGTGGCGGAACCGGCCCTCCTCGGAGAGCAGCCCGCAGGCGGCCATCGCCCGGGCGGTCGGCTCGACGGGCGCCCCGGCCAGGGCGGCGAGCGTGTCGTCGTCCGCCTCGGTGTCCAGGACGGCGAGGGCGCGGGCGAGCGCCAGCGCGGCCTCGTCGCCGCGGTGCAGGCAGCTCAGCAGCGCCAGGCCGTAGGAGTGGCCGGCCTCCTCGTCGCCGTCGGAGCCCTCCCAGTCGTCGGCGAGGGCGCCGAGCAGCAGCGGGTTGCCGCCGGTGGAGGCGCGGAAGTACGGGGTGAGGCGCCGCGCGGTCTCCGGTCCGAGGCGGGGGGTGAGGAAGGCGGTGATCCCGGCCTCGCCGAGCGGGCCGACGCGCAGCCGGGTGAGCCCGGTCTCGCGCAGCAGCTCGGCGCGCAGCTGGAGGTTGGCCGACGCGACGTCGGTGTTGTCGGTGAGCAGGACGACGATCCGGGCCGAGCGCAGCCGGCGGGAGAGGTGGAGCAGGAGGCGCAGGGACGGTTCGTCGGCGTGCTGGACGTCGTCGACGGCGATGAGCAGAGGCTGTTCGGCGGAACGTTCCAGCAGGGCGGCGCACAGATCGTCGGCGGACTGTGCGTCGGGGCCGGGACCGCCGGGCGTGCCGTAGCCGGGGATCCCGGCGTAGCGGCACAGCTGGTGCATCACGCCGAGGGCGTGGGTGCGTTCGGGCCGTGCGCAGATGGCGTGCAGCAGCCGGAACCCGGCGGCCTCCGCGCGGTCCGCGACGGCGTGCAGCAGTTCTGTCTTCCCGGTGGCGGACGGGCCGTCGACCAGGACCATCCGCCCTCTTCCGGCGAGCGCGGCTTCCTGGACGCGGAGCAGCCGTTCCAGATGTTCCTCGCGTTCGACAAGCATGGCTGATCCCCCATTGATGGTTGCCGCTTCGCGGCGCGCTCCACTATCCGCAGGGGTGTGCCATCGGCCGGGAATCGCCCATCCACTCGAACACAAAAGCCCATGAACGAAGGGTCGAAGGGGGTGGTGGGGGCCGTGCGGCGTGGCGTGAAACCGAGGGGCGCGCGGGCGCGCGAGGGCGCCCGGCCGGTGTGGGGGAGCCACCGTCCGGGCGCCGAAGCCCGCCGCGAAGTGCGCTCGACAGTTGATGGGATCAGCCGACCACCTCCGCCACCGCCGGGCACAGGGCCAGCAGGTCCGAGGGGCGGAACAGGGTCGCGTCCGGGGCCGCGCCCAGCAGCTCCACCGTGTCGCACTCGCCCCACAGTGCCGCCACCGCGTCGACCCCCGCGCCGCGCGCCGCCTGGATGTCGGTGACCGCGTCGCCGACCATCAGCGCGTCCTCGGCCCGCGCGCCGAGCAGGTCCAGCGCGTGCACCACGATGTCGGGCGCCGGCTTGGCGCGGGCCACCTCGTCGGAGCCGATGACATGGTCGAAGTAGTGGATGACGCCGAGCTTGTCCAGCAGGTGCCGGGCCCGGTCGCCGGCCTTGCCGGTGGCGATCGCGGTACGGAAGCCGCGCCGCCGCAGCTCGTCGAGCATCCCGGTGACGCCGTCGAACAGCGGCACCCGGTCGGCGAGCCGGTAGCTCTCCCGGACGAACGGCTGCTCCATCTCCAGCGGCAGCCCCATGATCTTCATGATGTCCGGGAAATATCGGCCCAGATGGCGCTCGTACTCGTCGAACGGCGCCTGCCCGTCCCCGACGACTTCCGCGTAGGCGATGGTGAACGCCTCCCGCATCACGGGGAAACTGTCGACGATCACACCGTCGAGATCGAAGACGACCACGCTCTTGGGCTGCTGGAACGGGCCGGTGGATGTGCCGGTGACGGTTCCGGAGGACAAGGCGGTACCAGTGTTCACGGGGATCTCCCTGACGAAGGTGTGCGCATGCAGCTCGTGTTGCGGTGTCAGACCGCCGCGGCGGCCGGCCGCGCGAGAGCGGACCGGGCCCGGCGGGCGGAGCCGTAGAGGCGTTCGATGACGGCGATGGTGCGCGCCGCGTCGGCGACGGCCCGTCCCCGCTGCGCGGGATCGGCGAGCAGGTCCGGCAGTCCGTCGAGCTGACGGTCGTACTCCGCGCCGACGGGCTCCTCGGGGAACCGCACCGGCTCGGTCGTGCCCGCCCGGGTCAGCAGCAGCTCGGAGCCGCCCGCCCGGTTGGGGCTGAAGCCGAAGGTGCACCGCAGTGACACCGCGCCCGCGCTGCCCTCGACCCGGATGGTGGTGGTGTCCAGCGCCTCGTGCGAGGCCCAGCTCGCGCGCAGCGCCACCGAGACGCCGCCCGAGGTGACGAGGAAGCCGCGCGCGGTGTCCTCGACGTCGCCGCCGCCCGCCGTGGCCGGCTCGTCGCGCCGGCGCCAGGAGGTGCCGTGCGAGGCGGCGTTGATGAAGTCGCCGGAGACGGTGCCGAGGGCCTGCTCGTAGCCGACCGGGCCGAGCAGCGAGCCGACCGTGTCCAGCAGATGCCAGCCGAGGTCGACCAGGGCCCCGCCGCCGGCCAGGCTGCTGCGGGTGAACCAGCCGCCGGTGTCCGGGACGCCCTTGGCCCGGACCCAGGCGACCTCGATGTGCCGCACCTCGCCCACCTCGCGGTCCACCGCGGCGGCCAGCGCCGCCACGTCCGCGCGGTGCCGGGCCGCGCTGCCCGCCAGCAGCACCGCACCGCCCTCGCGCTCCGCCGCCGCCAGGTCCTCCGCCTCGGCCGAGCTGAGACAGACCGGCTTCTCCAGGAAGACGTTCACGCCCCGGCGCAGCAGCCCCGCGGCGACGGGGGTGTGCAGATGGTTGGGTACGGCGACGACGGCGAGGTCCGCGATCCGCGCGGTCAGTTCGCCGACGTCGGCGAGCACCCGCACGTCGGGACCGGCCGCCGCCGCGGCCTCCTGGGCCGTCGGGGCGGGGTCCACCACGGCGGTCACCCGGTACCGGGGGTGCTGGGCCAGCCGGGACAGCCAGATCTCCCGGCCCGCCCAGCCGAGCCCCACCACGGCCACTCGGACGGGGGGCGTCACAGCGTGGCCAGGGTGTCGGCGACGATGTCCGCGATCACGTGCATCTGCTCCTCCTCGGCGAGCAGGGTCCGGTGGTGCAGCCAGATCGTGTCGGCGTACACCGCCTCGGTGTGGGGGCAGCGGGCCGCGATCGACTCCAGCGACTCCTCCGGGGCGGCGTACTCCCAGAAGCCGTCGGAGCGGTAGATCGCGCGGAAGGCGGCGAAGGCCGGCAGCCCGCGCTCGATCAGGGCGTCGACCAGCTGGTTGCGGCGCTCGGCGCTCATGCCGGGCATCCGGAACATCGCCATGTAGTGCGGGTTGCGGGTGACGCGCTCGTCGATGACCTGCGGCTGCACCCCGTCGATCTCGCTCAGCAGCCGCGACAGCACCGGCCAGTTGCGCTCGCGGGTGTCGATCTGCCCGCCGAGCCGGGCCAGCTGGGCACGCAGCACGCTCGCCGAGAACTCGTTCATCCGGAAGTTGGAGCCGGAGGTCTTGTGGTAGTACAGCCGGTCCGTGCTGGGGCGGCCGCAGCTGTGCCGCAGGAACGCGGTCTCGCGCTGCTCGGCGTCCTCGAAGGTGACCAGACCGCCCTCGCCGGCCGTCATCAGCTTGCCGTTCTGGAAGCTGAACGCGGCGACCGCGCCCAGCTCGCCGACCTTCTTCCCGTCCCACTCGGCGCCGTGGCCGTGCGCGGCGTCCTGGATCAGCGGCACGCCGCTGTCCGCGGACAGCTTGCCCAGCGCGTCCATGTCGCAGATCTGGCCGGCCATGTGGACGGGCATGATCGCGGCGGTGCGCGGGGTGATGGCGTTCGCGGCGGCGGTCGGGTCGATGTTGAAGGTGCCCGGGTCGATGTCCACCGGGACGGCCACCGCGCCGAGCCGCTGGGCGGCCTGCGAGGAGGAGATGAAGGTGAACGCGGGCACGATGACCTCGGTGCCCGGGCCGACGCCCAGCACCTGGAGGGCCAGCTCCAGAGCGTGCGTGCCGTTGGTGACGGCGAGGGCGTGCGGGGTGCCGTGATAGGCGCCGAACTCCTCCTCGAAGGTGTCGACCTCGCTGCCGCCCATGCGCCACCACTGGCCCTGCTCCAGGGCGCGGATGAGGCCGACGCGTTCCTCGTCCCCGTACTGGGGCCACACGGGGAAGTTCGGCTTGGGCCGGGAATCCTGGGTCATTTTGTATTCCGCTCCTTGTGGTGATCCGGCTGGATGCGGCTGGATCCTGCTGGGGTCCGTACCCGCTGTCGAAAGCGAATGTAAGGCCTGAAAGCAGTGCCAGTCATCCCCCTACTGGGACCCCTAATACACCCTGGGAATGGGACTTCTGAAGCCGCCTCAATTAAGTGCGCCCGAGGTGTGCAATAGCCTTTTCATTGGTGGAGTCACCTTGGAGGCGAGATGAGCGAACTGCTACTGCTGAACGGGCCGAACCTGGGCATCCTGGGGAACCGCGAGCCCGAGATCTACGGCACCGAGACCCTGGCCGACATCGCCGATTCGATCGCCGAGGAGGTCGCGGAACGGGGCTGGAAAGTCAAGCAGGTACAGCACGACGTGGAAGGAGAGCTGGTACGAGCGATTCAGGAAAGCTATGACACGGTTGGGGCCATTGTGAATCCCGGGGCCCTGATGATCGCGGGCTGGAGTCTGCGCGATGCGCTGGCGAATTACCCGCGTCCGTGGATCGAGGTCCACATTTCCAATATCTGGGCACGGGAATCCTTCCGGCACGAATCCGTGATCGCCCCGATCGCCACCGGACTCATCGCCGGACTCGGCGCCGACGGCTACCGGCTCGCGGCCCGTGCGCTGATGGCGAAAACGCCGGCCGGCGTCCGATGACCGGCACCGTGCTCACCGAGGGCCGCCCGTTCGCGGGCGGCCCCCCGGCGGACCCCGACGCCTGGGTCCGTCGCGTCCAGCCCGCCCCCGAGGCACCGGTACGCCTGGTCTGCCTGCCGCACGCCGGCGGCTCGGCCGCGTTCTACCACCCGGTCGCCCGGGCGCTGGCCCCCGACGTCGACGTCCTGGCGATCCAGTACCCCGGCCGCCAGGACCGCCGGCACGAACCCGGCATCACCCGGCTCGACCGGCTGGCCGACCTGGTCACGGAGGCCCTGGCCCCCTGGACCGACCGCCCGCTCGTCCTGTTCGGGCACAGCATGGGCGCCCTGCTCGGCTACGAGGTCACCGCCCGCCTGGAGGCGGCGGGCACCGCGCCCCGCGCGCTGATCGCCTCCGCGCGGCGCGCCCCCTCGCGCTACCGGAACGAGTCCGTCCATCTCCGCCCCGACGAGGGCGTGGTCGACGAACTCCGGCTGCTGGGCGGCGTGGAGCGGTCGTTCCTCGAGGACCCCGAACTGCGCGCGATGATCCTCCCGGCCATCCGCAGCGACTACGAGGCGATCGAGACCTACCGCCACCCGCGGCGCCCGCCGCTGCGGACCCCCGTCACCGTCCTCACCGGGGACGCCGACCCCCAGGTCACCGCGGAGGAGGCCGCCGCCTGGGCCGCCCACACCACCGCCGCCTTCGCCCAGCACACCTTCACGGGCGGCCACTTCTACCTCACCGAGCACATCCCCGAGGTCCTCGGCCTCATCCGCTCGGTCGCCGAAGGACGGGGGTGAGAGCCGGTACCGCGGGTCATGGGTGAGGCGGAGCACACCCGCGGGCACCGAGCGGGGCGGACCGGGCGACACGCCGGGTCCGCCCCGCGCGTACGTGTGCGGGGCTGTCGTACGACGGCCGCCACGCCCTGTCGCACACCGTGTCGCTGTTGGGCCGAACGGGTGACTTGGCGTAAGAATTGGCTGGTGCAGGCGATAAATGCGAGTCAGATCGGGGGGAGCCGGTGAACAGTCACCATCACGACGTCACCGATGAACAATGGGAAGGGCTCGCCCAGGTCGTGCCGCTCCGGGGCCGCGACGCCTGGCCGTCCGCGGTGAACCACCGCACGCTTCCCGAGGCGGAGACGGAGCGCCGCCGCCGGTTCGTGGTGCTGCGGGTCAACGTCTTCGCGGACGCCCGCGAGGTCGCCGAGACCCTGATGGCGGGGATCCCCGTCCTCCTCGACCTCACCGGCGCGGAGACCGAGGTCGCCAAGCGCGTCCTCGACTTCAGCACGGGCGTCGTCTTCGGCCTGGCCAGCGGCATGCACCGCGTCGACCGCAACGTCTTCCTGCTCACCCCGCCGGGCACCGAGGTCCAGGGGCTGATGGAGGGCGCGGGACTGCCCGGCGTCTGAGCACCGCGCCGGTCAGGTCGCCCGATCGTAGGAAGGGCGCACAAGCGGAACGGTTCGCCCGGCGACGGGGTCCTACGGTCCGGATATGGCTGTCTCCTCCACGGCGCCCATGCCCGGCACCCGTACCCCGCCCGCACGGGAACGACCCGGCGGCGACCCGCCCCGCCCACCCCGCCCCCACCTCACCGAGCTGCGGCTCTCGGCCTTCGCGGGGCACCGCCGGGCCGCGTTTCCGCTGGGCCCCGTGACCCTGTTCGCCGGGCCCAGCGGGACCGGGAAGACCAGTGCTCTGCGGGCGTACGAGGCGCTGGCCCGGCTCGGATCGGGCGGGCGGCTGCGGGAGGCGTTCCGGGATCCGGGGGCCTGTGTGCCCGAGCGGGCGCGGCCCGACGCGCAGCAGCGGCGCGGCTTCCGGATCGGCTGCACGGCCGACGGGCCCGAGGGGCCGGTCCGGCTGGACGTCGCCGTGCAGGCCGAGCCGGAGCTGCGGATCGTGGGGGAGCGGCTCACCGCGCGCGGGGTCGTGCTGCTGGAGACCGCCCTGCGCGACCCGGCCCGGCGCACCGTCCAGGCCGCCTGGCACACCGCCGGCTCGGCGCCGGTCACCCGCGCGCCGCTGCCCGACGACCGGCTCGGCACCGCGCTGCTGCCGCTGCGCGTCGCGGGCAAGACCGACGGGCAGCGCCATGTGCTCGCCGCCGCCGAGCAGATGGTGGTCGCCCTGCGGTCCGTCTTCGCCTGCGACCCGCTGCCCGACCGGATGCGCGCTCCCGTGCCCACCGGCTCCGGACGGCTGTTCGGCGGCTGCGACAACCTCGCCGACGTGCTGTGGCGGACCCGCGCGGAGTGCGGGCGGCGGCACGCCCGGTTCGTGGCGGCGGTGGCCGCCGGCTGTGCCGGGCCGGTCGCGGACGTGTTGGCCGAACCGACCGGCCACGGCACCGTGCGCGCCCTGCTCGACCGGGGCGACGGCTTCCGCACCGACGTCGCCCGGCTGGGCGACGGCGAACTGCGGTACATCGCCCTGGCGCTGGTCCTGCTCACCGGACCCGGTGTGCTGGAGGTCGACCCGCCCGGCGAGGTGCCCGCCGCGCTCCAGGCGCTGACCGTGCTCGCCGACGGCTTCGACCGGCAGGTGGACGTGGCCCAGCGGCTGGCGCTGCTGCGGCTGGCGGTGCGGTCGGCGGAGGACGGGCACATCCGCTGTCTCGGCGCGGTGAGCGACGCGTCCTGGGCGGCGGGGGAGCGCGGAGTGACGGTGGTACACCTGAAGCCGTGACCTCCCGAGAACCGCGAGAGCCCCAGGAATCCCCTCGTGAACCGCTGGACTTGGCGAGCCTGCAACGCCGGCTCGCCGAGTTCGCCGCGGCCCGCCACTGGCAGCCGTACCACACTCCCAAGAACCTGGTGGCCGCGCTCAGCGTGGAGGCCTCCGAACTGGTCGAGATCTTCCAGTGGCTGACGCCGGAGGAGTCGGCGCGGGTGATGGCCGATCCGGACACCGCGCACCGGGTCAGGGACGAGGTCGCCGACGTCCTCGCCTATCTGCTCCAGCTCTGCGAGGTGCTCGGCATCGACCCGCTGGCCGCGCTGGCCGCGAAGATCGACCGCAACGAGCGGAGGTTCCCGGCGCCGGAGTAAGGCAGTCCGTTATCACTCTCCGGAGTCAAATCCCCTGCCGAATCCGAATTGTTGTCCACAGATTTCCGTCTTCCTCTGGCTTTTCGTCTCAAGGGCCCTCACTCTGGGTAGTGAACCACTGGAGGTCGGGCGGACGCGTCGAGGGCGCGTCGGGACGGACGGGGGCAGCGCATGGACGCGGTGCGGCTCATCGTGACGAGCAGGCGTGCCCTTGCGGCGAGCGGCGAAGTGCCGCAGATCATGACGGAGGTGTGGCAGGCCCAGGCGCTGGCGCAGGCGATCGGCAGCCGCCTCGCCGTCTTCGGCCCGCCGGAACTGCGCGGCGAGGCCCTGGGGTTGACGGAACTGGCGGGCCGCGGCTGCGGAGTGCTGGACGCACCGGACCTCGCCCCCGGCGAACTGCGCGCGGCCCAGCTCACCGAACTGGGCGACGCCCGCCAGGCGTTGATCTACCTCGGCGGGCTGCTCGGCGAGGTCGGCATCGCCCTCGTCGGCATCGCCTGCGCGGCGCCCGACGAGGCGACGTACTGGCAGTGCATGGAAGCCATCGACGCGGCGGACGAGTCGCGGGACCGGGTCCGCGAGTTGCTGCGCAGGCTGGCGGATCGGGAGCAGGCGATACCTCAGCGGGAGGCGGGCTGAGTCCCCCCTCCCGCGAACTTCGGTTCCACCGGGGTGCTGTGACGCCTGTTCGCCGTTGTGTGCGACGCCGTCTCGCGGGTGCGGGCTGTATGTGGCTGGTCGCGCCCACGCGGCGGAGCCGCACATGTCACAGCCCCGCGCCCCTTACCGGAGCCCCCGCGCCGGAGTGAAAGGAATCCCCCTCTCACACCGGGATACCCCCTCTCACGCCACAGGCGGCTCCGTGCCCTTGCCGCCCCGCTCCTCGATCGCCCCCGCGGGCTCCCGGCCCGCGGCCTGGAGGTCTGCGTCCAGGGCGGAGAGGTCCGCGTTCAGGGCCGCCATCAGCTCCTCCATCTGCTGCAGCAGCCCCTTCGGCTGGGCGGACCCGCCCTGCTGCGGCACGGTTTCTTCGGACATGACGGCCTCCTCGGCCCGTGGCCCCACGAGGAGCCGGTACGGGTGGCGCCCGGCGGCGACACGCCGGTGCGGGAGCCGGGCGGTCCGACTCCGCCCGAGCCAACGATCACCGCCAGACCGGGTCACTGGCCCGGGCACGCCCCCGCCCCGGGGTTGACGTTTTTCACCCGCCCGGGGACGACGGGCGCACGGCAGGGCCCAGGGGGCGCCCCGCCGGACCCCGCACCACCCCGCCCACCGCCCCACGAGGCAGGATGGAGCCATGGATCTTCGAATCTTCACCGAACCCCAGCAGGGCGCCACGTACGACACCCTGCTCACCGTGGCGAAGGCCACCGAGGATCTCGGGTTCGACGCGTTCTTCCGTTCCGACCACTATCTGAAGATGGGCTCCGTCGATGGGCTCCCCGGCCCCACGGACGCCTGGATCACCCTCGCCGGCCTCGCCCGCGAGACCAAGCGGATCCGTCTGGGCACGCTGATGACCGCCGCCACCTTCCGGCTGCCCGGCGTGCTCGCCATCCAGGTCGCGCAGGTCGACCAGATGTCCGGCGGCCGGGTGGAGCTGGGACTGGGCGCGGGCTGGTTCGAGGAGGAGCACACGGCGTACGGCATTCCCTTCCCGAGGGAGAAGTTCGGCCGCCTGGAGGAGCAGCTGGCGATCGTCACCGGCCTGTGGGAGACGGAGGTCGGCAAGACCTTCGACTTTCACGGGACGTACTACGAGCTGACCGACTCGCCCGCCCTGCCCAAGCCCGCCCAGCCGAAGGTCCCCGTCCTCATCGGCGGCCACGGCGCCACCCGCACCCCCCGCCTCGCCGCCCGGTACGCCGACGAGTTCAACATCCCCTTCGCCTCCGTCGAGGACACCGCGCGCCAGTTCGGCCGCGTGCGGGCCGCCGCCGAGGAGATCGGCCGCAAGGGCGACGACCTCGTCTACTCCAACGCCCTCGTGGTCTGCGTCGGCAAGGACGACGCCGAGGTCGCCCGCCGCGCCGCCGCCATCGGCCGCGAGGTCGACGAGCTGAAGCTCAACGGGCTGGCCGGCTCCCCGGCCGAGGTGGTCGACAAGATCGGCCGCTACGCCGAGACCGGGTCGAGCCGGATCTACCTCCAGATCCTCGACCTCGCCGACCTCGACCACCTGGAGCTGATCTCCGCGCAGGTGCAGTCGCAGCTGTCGTAGCGCCGCGGAACAACCGGCGGAATAACCAAAGGCGCCGGTCGCGCCGCATGTGCGACAGTATGACCGTCGTCCTGCCGGGCCCCCGGGATCACCCTTCCCGGGGGCTTTCGCGCGCACGGCATCCCATCACCGCATCCTGTCCACCGGCCGGAGAGGCCCTTCGCATGTTCCTGACGATCAGTACCACCGGCACCCCCGAACGCCCGGCGACCGACCTCGGCTTCCTGCTGCACAAGCATCCCGAGAAGGCGCAGGCGTTCTCCACCTCCTACGGCACCGCGCACGTCCTCTACCCCGAGGCGGACGAGCAGCGGTGCACGGCGGCGCTGCTGCTCGAGGTGGACGCGGTGGCACTGGTCCGGCGCGGCAAGGGCAAGGGCCGCGGCGGCGCCCCCGACGCGGCGCTCGCGCAGTACGTCAACGACCGCCCGTACGCCGCCTCCTCGCTGCTCGCGGTAGCCCTCAGCGCCGTCTTCTCGAGCGCGATGAGGGGCGTCTGCCACGCCCGGCCGGAACTGCCGGAGCAGGCCCGGCCGCTGCGCGTCGAGGTGCCCGCGCTGCCCGCCCGCGGCGGCCCCGAGCTGGTACGGCGCCTGTTCGAGCCGCTGGGCTGGACGGTCACCGCCGAACCCGTCGCCCTGGACACCGCGTTCCCGGAGTGGGGCGACTCCCGCTACGTACGGCTGACCCTGGAGTCGCAGACCCGCACGGTCGCCGAGGCCCTGCGCCATCTGTACGTCCTGCTCCCGGTCCTGGACGACGCCAAGCACTACTGGGTGGCGCCCGACGAGGTCGACAAGCTGCTGCGGGCCGGTGAGGGCTGGCTGCCCGAGCACCCGGAGCAGAAGCTGATCACCAGCCGCTATCTGGCCCGCCGCTGGTCGCTGACCCGGCAGGCGATGGAGCGCCTGGAACTGGTGCGGCTGGCCGAGACGGACGACAGCGAGGTCGAGACCATCGACAACGCCGTCGCCGAGGAGACCGAGGCCGAGGAGAAGCCCACCCCGCTCGCCGTGCAGCGGCGGGACGCGATCGTCGCGGCGCTCACCGAGTCCGCCGCCGCCCGCGTCCTGGACCTGGGCTGCGGCGAGGGCCAGTTGGTGCAGGCGCTGCTGAAGGACCCGCGGTTCACGGAGATCGTCGGCGTCGACGTGTCGATGCGCGCGCTCACCATCGCCTCCCGGCGGCTGAGGCTGGACCGCATGGGGGAGCGGCAGGCCTCGCGCGTGACGCTCTTCCAGGGCTCGCTCGCCTACACCGACAGCCGGCTCAAGGGCTACGACGCCGCCGTGCTGAGCGAGGTGATCGAGCATCTGGACCTGCCCCGGCTGCCCGCCCTGGAGTACGCGGTGTTCGGCGCGGCCCGCCCCCGCACGGTCCTCGTGACCACCCCGAACGTCGAGTACAACGTCCGCTGGGAGTCCCTCCCGGCCGGCCACGTCCGGCACGGCGACCACCGCTTCGAGTGGACCCGCGAGGAGTTCCGCACCTGGGCGGCGCAGGTGGCCGCCCGGCACGGCTACGACGTGGAGTTCCGCCCCGTCGGCCCCGACGACCCCGAGGTCGGCCCGCCCACCCAGATGGCCGTCTTCACCCTGAAGAACACCGAGAACGAGAAGCCCGAGAACCGCGACAAGCACGAGAAGAACGAGAAGAACGAGAAGGAGGCGAAGGCCGCATGAGCACCGACACCACCGAGACCCCCGAGTCCCCCGAGTCCCCCGTGAAGGCGCGCACGCTGCCGGTCACCGACCTCTCCCTCGTCGTGCTCGTCGGCGCCTCCGGCTCCGGCAAGTCCACCTTCGCCCGCAAGCACTTCAAGCCCACCGAGGTGATCTCCTCCGACTTCTGCCGCGGCCTGGTCTCCGACGACGAGAACGACCAGAGCGCGACGAAGGACGCCTTCGACGTCCTGCACTACATCGCGGGCAAGCGGCTCGCCGCCGGCCGCCGTACGGTCGTGGACGCCACCAGCGTGCAGAAGGAGTCCCGGCGGCAGCTGATCGACCTGGCCAAGCAGCACGACGTGCTGCCGATAGCCATCGTGCTCGACATGCCCGAGGAGGTGTGCGCCGAGCGCAACGCGGCCCGCACCGACCGCGCCGACATGCCCCGCCGGGTCATCCAGCGCCACATCCGCGAACTCAGGCGGTCCGTACGCCACTTGGAGCGTGAGGGCTTCCGCAAGGTGCACGTCCTGCGGGGCGTCGAGGAGGCCGAGCACGCCACCGTCGTCACCGAGAAGCGGTTCAACGACCTCACCCACCTCACCGGCCCGTTCGACATCATCGGCGACATCCACGGCTGCTCCGCCGAACTGGAGTCGCTGCTGGGCAAGCTGGGCTACGTCGACGGCGTGCACCCGGAGGGCCGTACCGCCGTCTTCGTCGGCGACCTGGTCGACCGCGGCCCGGACAGCCCGGGCGTGCTGCGCCGGGTGATGTCGATGGTGAAGTCCGGCAACGCGCTGTGCGTGCCCGGCAACCACGAGAACAAGTACGGCCGCCACCTCAAGGGCCGCAACGTCCAGCACACGCACGGCCTCGCCGAGACCATCGCGCAGATGGAGGGCGAGAGCGAGGAGTTCAGGCAGGAGGTGCGCGAGTTCATCGACGGACTCGTCAGCCACTACGTCCTCGACGGCGGCCGCCTGGTGGTCTGCCACGCCGGTCTGCCCGAGAAGTACCACGGCCGCACCTCCGGCCGGGTCCGCTCGCACGCCCTGTACGGCGAGACCACCGGGGAGACCGACGAGTTCGGGCTGCCGGTGCGCTACCCGTGGGCGGAGGACTACCGGGGCCGGGCGGCCGTCGTCTACGGCCACACCCCGGTGCCGGAGGCCACCTGGCTGAACAACACCATCTGCCTGGACACCGGCGCCGTCTTCGGCGGCAAGCTCACCGCGCTGCGCTGGCCGGAGCGGCAGCTGGTCGACGTACCGGCGGAGCGGGTCTGGTACGAGCCGGCGAAGCCGCTCAGAAGCGAGGCCCCCGGCGGGCACGACGGGCGGCCGCTGGACCTGGCGGACGTGCACGGCCGGCGGATCGTGGAGACCCGGCACGCGGGCCGCATCTCGGTGCGCGAGGAGAACGGGGCCGCCGCCCTGGAGGTCATGAGCCGCTTCGCGGTCGACCCGCGGCTGCTGCCCTACCTCCCGCCGACCATGGCCCCGACGGCGACCAGCCAGGTCGACGGCTACTTGGAGCACCCGGCGGAGGCGTTCGCGCAGTACGCCCGCGACGGCGTCGCCCGGGTCGTGTGCGAGGAGAAGCACATGGGCTCGCGGGCGGTGGCGCTGGTGTGCAGGGACGCCGAGGCCGCGCGCAAGCAGTTCGGGGTGGACGGTCCGACCGGGTCGCTCTACACCCGCACCGGGCGGCCGTTCTTCTCCGACGACACGGTCACCGAGGCCATCCTCGACCGGCTGCGTGAGGCGATCGGCGCCGCCGGGCTGTGGTCGGAGCTGGACACCGACTGGCTGCTGCTCGACGCGGAGCTGATGCCGTGGTCGCTGAAGGCGTCCGGACTGCTCCGCAGCCAGTACGCCGCGGTCGGCGCCGCCTCCGGGGCGGTGTTCCCGGGCGTGCTGACCGCGCTGGAGGGCGCCGCGGCCCGCGGGGTCGACGTCGGCGACCTGCTGGACCGGCAGCGCGAACGGGCCGCCGACGCGGCCGCGTTCACCGCGGCGTACCGCCGCTACTGCTGGACCACCGACGGCCTGGACGGCGTGCGCCTCGCCCCGTTCCAGATCCTCGCCGCGCAGGGCCGCAGCCTCGCCGGGCTGCCGCACGACGAGCAGCTGGCCCTGCTCGACCGCCTCGTCGAGCACGACGGCACCGGACTGCTCCAGACCACCCGGCGGCTCTACGTCGACACCGGTGACCCGGAGTCGGTCCAGTCCGGCGTCGACTGGTGGCTGGAGATGACCGGACGCGGCGGCGAGGGCATGGTCGTCAAGCCGCTCGGCGCGCTGGTCCGGGACGAACAGGGGCGTCTGGCGCAGCCCGGTATCAAGTGCCGCGGAAGGGAGTATCTCCGCATCATCTACGGTCCCGAGTACACCCGCCCGGACAACCTCGCCCGGCTCCGGCAGCGGTTCCTGAACCACAAGCGGTCGCTGGCGATCCGCGAGTACGCCCTCGGTCTGGAGGCCCTGGACCGGCTGGCGGAGGGCGAGCCGCTGTGGCGGGTGCACGAAGCGGTGTTCGGGGTGCTCGCACTGGAGTCGGAGCCGGTGGACCCCCGGCTCTGAGCGTGGCAGCGACGGTTTCCGGCCAGGTCGTCCTCGTAAGGGGGCGATCTCGGCCGGACCCGCTGTTCCCCTGGTCCTGGTCCCACTCGTCTCTGTCTTAACCGCTGATGCCGTGCTAACTTCGCTGGTCGGTCAGGCAGGCATACCGGCTCAGGGGGAAGGTCGGTGACGACAGGCGCGGGTTTCGGTACGGCGGGTGAGCCGGACGACGAGGCCGCGCGCGCCCGGGGCCTGGAACTCCTCTTACGGCTGACCGACGCGTTCTGCGAACTGGGCTGCATGGCGGACCCACAGGAGCGGATGCAGTTCGCGTTGGTCCTCGGCGAGCATCTGAACCGGCCGGTCGACATCCGCGGCGTCAAACTCCGCGAGGACGTGGTGACGCTGGTCCGTGCGGCGCTGAACGTGCCGAACGGTGAGCGCGTGCTGGTCACCGTGGTGAGAATTTTCGAGGGGCCCGCCGCGGCCGACGATCTCCACCGGCTGATCGAGCCGGCCGCCCCGCCCGCCCCCGTCGTGCCGGGCCCGCTCTCCGGCCACGACGAGGCCACCGCCCGCGCGTTACTGACCGAGGTCCGGGGCGAGGTGTCCGCGACCCGCCTGCGCGATGGCCTCGTCGAGGAACTCAACGGCCTCCAGCTGCCCGACAACCTCACCCCCGAACAGCTCTTCACCCACGTCGTCGAGTGGAGCACCCAGCTCGACGGACTGCCGCCCGCCGTGCTTCTGATCGACCACGCCGCCCGGCTCGCCCCCGCCGCCCACCGCGCCGCCCTCACCGCCTGGGTCGACGGCTGGGCCCACCGCGCCGGACTCACCGAGGCGGTCCGCAGGCGCCGTGCCGACCGGGCCGCCGTGACGAGCGACCCCGATGTCCCCCGCTGCCTGATCATCGCGGTCGAGCCCACCCGGGACGGCTCGGACCAGGTCGTCGTCCGCACCTGGCTCAACACCGTCGCGGGTCACTGGGACCCCCAGCCCGGGGAACCGGCCGTCACCACCCTGGACGGCCTCGGACCGGCCGTGGAGAGAGCCCTCCAGCAGGGCGCCCGGCTCTGGGCGGCACAGCGCGGCCCCGAGCCGGGCGGACGCGATCAGCCGCCGCCGTACATCGAGTTCGTCCTTCCGTACGACCTGCTCAACCATGATGTCGCGGGACTGCCGGTGCGCTCCGGCGACGGGCGTCCACTGCCGCTCGGCCTGAAGTACGGGGTCCACCTGCGCAGTCTGGAGCGGATGCGTACCGACGACGTCCTGGTCCGGCACCAGTGGCGGGAGCGCTGGCGCGCCCTGCGCCAGCACGGCGTCACCGTGCACGGCTGGAGCGGACCGGACGCACAGCGGCTCGACGCGTGGCAGATGTCCCTCGCCGGGGAATCGAGACATACCGCGGTGGTGCTGGACGCACCGGCGGACGATTTCGCCCGGGAGGCGCTGAAGGCGGCCATCGCGGAGGGCATAGGGCTCGCGGTCTGGGATCGCAGGGGGGTGTTCATGGAGGAGCGCAGGGAAGTGGTCACGGCCGTCTTCGCCTCCGTACCGACATCGGCGCAGATACCGATGGCCATACACCGCCTGCGCCAGAAGGCCGAACTCCACAGCCAGCCGCATCTTCTGGGTAGACATATCGCCTTTTTCTGGGACGATCCGACGCGTCCCGTCGACATCCACCCCCTCGATCACGACGACCTCGCCAGCTAGGAGGCACCGGGATGACCGTGCAGGAGCACACGGAACCAGGCGGCTGGCGCGTCTTCCACGCCACCGGCCGGGCGCCCGAGGTGCCCCCGGCCCTGCCCGAGCCTCCACCCTGGCGCCGGTTCCGCGGCGGCCCGCTCCAGCCCGCGCCGCCGGACGACCCGGAGGCCGCCGAGCGCCGGCTCGGCCCCGGCGAGATCACCCCGCAGCTCGGCCAGGACGAGATCGACACCGTCAACGCCGCCCTGCTGCTGCGCCGCCCGCTGCTGATCACCGGCCCGCCCGGCGTCGGCAAGTCCACACTCGCCTATGTGATCGCCCGTGAGCTGGGGCTCGGCCGGGTCCTGGAGTGGAACGTGGTCAGCCGCACCACCCTGCGCGACGGCCTCTACGTCCACGACGCGATGGGCCGCGCCCAGGCCATCGCCGCCTGGCAGGCCGGACTGCGCGAGGCGGCCGAACCGGAGTCCGAGCACAGCGATGCTCAACTCCCCCCTGTGTTGGGAGACTTCATCACCCTGGGGCCTCTCGGCACCGCGCTTCTGCCCTACGATCGTCCCCGTGTGCTCCTCGTCGACGAACTCGACAAGAGCGACATCGACCTGCCGAACGACCTGCTGCACGTCCTGGAGAACGGTAGCTATGACGTCCCGGAACTGGTGCGCGACGCCGCGGAGGTCGCCCGCGTCCACACCGACGACCCCGGCGGCCACGCCGTGGTGCGCGACGGGCGGGTCGAGTGCCGGGAGTTCCCGGTCGTGGTGATCACCAGCAACGGGGAGCGGGAGTTCCCGGCCGCCTTCCGCAGGCGCTGTCTGCCCCTGGAGATGCGCGTGCCCAGCCGGGAGCAACTTCTGGCCATGGTGGAAGGGCACCTCGGGACGCGTCCACGGGGCGCCGAGGATCTGGTGGACCTGTTCGTCCAGCGGGTCCAGGCGGGCGGCACCCACTCCCTGGACCAGCTACTGAACGCTGTCCAGATGACTACGGTGGGTGGTTTCCAGAGCGACGGTCACGGGCGTAAGCTCGTGGAAATGCTCCTCCGCGACCTCGCGAAGGGCCGCTGAATGAACGGCTTTCCCAGGGAGCGCGCATCCGGACTCGGCGACGGTGGCCTGGCCTCGGGCTCGTCGCCTCCTTCGGCGTTCCCCGAGTCCGACGAGTACGCGCGCGAGGACGAGGCCTCGCTGCGCGACTCGCCCGACCGCGCACAGCCGTACGCCGAAACGGAGTTCCTGCCGCGCTGGCAGGAGGTCGCCGACGCCGTCTGGCTCGCCGCCTACTGGGACCGGCACGGCGGCCCGGCCGGCCCCGGCCGCGAGGACGCCGCCGACGGACCACGCCCCGAAGGGCCCTTCGCCGAGGACGCCGCGCGCCCTCGGACACCCCCGGCCGACGACGCCGAACCGCCCGCCGAGCCGTCGGCCCCCGGCGCCGAGGCGGACGTACACCTCGTCCGGGAGCCCGGCGGGAGGCCGCCCCGCGAGCCGGCCACCGCCACGGGCGGACCGCTGCCGTCGGGTCCCGCACGCCGGTTACCCGTCCCCGACCCCGAGGGGCCGTTCACCCTGCACGTCGGGCGCCCCCTGCTGCCCGAGACCGAGCCCGCGCCGCCCTCTCCCGGCCGGCCCACCGCGCTGCTCGCCCGCGCCCTGCACCGGCTGGCCCGCCGCGTGCCCTCCCGCGACACCCTGGAGCTGGACGAGGAGACCACCGCCGAGCAGGGGGTCGTCGACGGCTTGTGGATACCCTTCCTGCGCCCCGCCCGGACCACCGCCTTCGACCTGGTGCTGCTCGTCGACGACGCCCCCACCATGCGGATCTGGGAGGGCACCACCGCCCGCCTCACCGAGGCCGCCGAGCACAGCGGCGCCTTCCGGGGCGTGCGCGCCGTCCGGGTGCACGTGCCGCGCACCGGTACCGCCACCCTGCGCTGGGGCACCGGCCAGGCCGCCACCGACCCCGCCGAACTCCTCGACGGCCGCGGCGGCCGCATCTTCCTCGTCGTCACCGACGGACTCGCCCACGGCTGGGCCACCTCCGCCGCCGACGCCCTGCTGAGCCGCCTCGCCCACGCCGGGCCCACCGCCCTGGTGCACCTGCTGCCGCCCCACCTGCGCCACCGCACCTCCCTCTACCCCTACCAGGCGGTCCTGGACGCGGGCGGCTTCGGCGCCCCCAACGACGGCCTCGGACACTGGGCGCCGGCCGAGGGACCCGACCCGCTGCGTCCGCTGCCCGACGGGGGCGACGACTCCGTGCCGGTGCCCGTACTGTCCCTGAAGCCCGGCTCCCTCGCCGCCTGGGCCGACCTCGTCACCGGCGATCGCGGAGTGCGCCGCGCGCTGCCCGTCGTGCTGGCCGGCACCTTGACCAAGGGCGCGCCCGCGCCCGGACTGCGTGCCCCGCGCCTCCCGCGCGCCGCCCGGGCCGCCGTCCGCCGGTTCTTCACCCTCGCCACCCCCGCCGCGCGCCGACTCGCCGCCCAACTGGCCGCCGTGCCCCTCGATTTCGACCTCATGGAGCAGCTGCGGCGGCGCACCATGCCCGAGACGGGGCCGGATCATCTCGCCGAGATCCTGATGGGCGGGCTGATCGACTGGGACAGCGATGGTGAGGGCCGCCCCGAGTTCGCCGAAGGGGTGCGCGAGGCGCTGCTCGCCACCACCACCCGCACTCAACTCGCCCGCACGGTCAGCCTGGTGGGCGAGCTGCCCGCGGCCGGTGAGCGCGGGGTCGCGCTGCGCGCCGCCCTGCGCGACCCGATGGGCGCGAGCCTGCCCGACCCGGCGGAGCGCGCCTGGGCGCGCAGCGAACTGGCCGTCATGCGGGCGCTGTCGGGGCCGTACTCCGAACGCGCGAAGCGGATCGAACCCAGCCTCTCCGGGACCGGGCCCGAGACATCCGAACGGGTGGACGCCGATACATACTCCGGTTTGTCCGGAATTACACCCGGTGAGGTGAACCACCAGGGCGACGGGGGATCATCCGGCGGCGGAACAGGCAGTGATCCAGGGGCGAACGTCCCCGATCCATCCGATCCACCTGATCCACCTGGAGAACCCGTGCCGAGCCCGCTGACCGAAGCGACCCAACACGAAGCCCCGGAGGCTGAGCCGCTCATGCAGAGCACCACGACCGCAACGCCGGCCCTTCTGGTGAACGTTCCCCTGCGGAACAACTCGTTCGTCGGCCGCCAGGCGCTGCTGAGGGCCGTGGAGGAGCAGCTGAGCGCCCAGGACACCGCGGCCGTGCTGCCGCACGCGCTGCACGGCCTCGGCGGGGTCGGCAAGTCGCAGCTGGCGCTGGAGTACATCTACACCCACCAGCACGAGTACAAGGTGATCTGCTGGATCCCCGCCGAACGCGAACCCATGATCCTGGCCGCGCTGGCCGGCCTCGCCGCCCAACTCGGCGTCGCACCGCGCCAGGACAGCGTGGGCGCCCCCACCGCCAACACCGCCGTGCCCGCCGTCCTGGAAGCGCTGCGCGCCGGAGCGCCGTACGACAACTGGCTGCTGGTCTTCGACAACGCCGAGGACATCGAGGTGGTACGGCGGTACTTCCCGGCCAACGGGCCCGGCAAGGTCATCGTCACCTCCCGCAACCGCGGCTGGGAGCGGGTCGCCACCCCGCTCCCGGTGAACGTCTTCGAACGCGAGGAGTCCATCGAACTCCTCCAGCGGCGGCTGCCCGGACTCGCGGACGAGGACGCCGACCGGCTCGCCGGGGCCCTCGGCGACCTGCCGCTCGCCGTGGAGCAGGCCGGCGCCTGGCTCGCCGTCACCGGCATGCTCGTCGACGAGTACCTCGACATGCTGGAGCAGCGCAGCCCCGACATCCTGGAGCTGGACACCGGCCACCCGGACTACCCGGTCAACGTGGCGGCCGCCTGGGACATCTCGCTGGAGCGGATCGAGGAGAAGAACCCGGGCGCCCGCCAGCTCCTGGACATCTGCGCCAGCATGGCGCCCGAGCCGATCCCGCGGTCCATGCTGCGCGGCAGCCGCGGCATCAGCATCACGCCCGAGGTCGACCCGCTGCTGCGCGAGTCGATCAAACTCAACCGTGCCATCCGCGACCTCAGCCAGTTCTCCCTGATCAAGGTGGACCCGCGGTCCGACACCCTGCAGATGCACCGTCTGCTGCAGACCGTGCTGCTCGCCAAGCTCGCCCCCGCGGAGCGGGAGCGGATGCGGGACGCGGCGCACCTGCTGCTGTCGGCCGCCAAGCCGGGCGACTACGGATCCTCCCTGGAGTGGCGCGCCTATCAGCGGCTGCTGCCCCACATCCTCGCCTCCCGCGCGGTGACCAGCACCGACACGTTCGTCCGCGAACTGGTCTACTCCACCGCCCTGTTCCTCTACTACTGGGGCGACCACGAGGGCGCCGCGGACCTCGGCCGGCAGGCCTGGACCGCCTGGCTCGCCGCCTCCGGCGAGGAGGACGGGCACGTCCTGCGGATGGCGAAGAGCTATGCGTTCATGCTGCGGCAGATCGGCCAGATCCCCGAGTCCATCCCGATCACCGAGCAGGCCCTGGAGGCCTCCCGGCGAACGGACGTCGACCCCGAGGTCCTGATCGACTCGCTGTGCGAGATGGCCGATGCCCGTCGGTACCAGGGCCGGTTCGCGGAGGCCCGGGACCTCGGCAAGGAGGCCACCGAGCTGGCCCGCTCGCTGTTCGGGCCCGACGACCCCACTACCCTGCGGGCCACCCACAGCTGGGGCGTCGACCTGCGGCTGTGCGGCCAGTTCCGGGAGGCGCTGCCGCTGGACCAGGAGAACGCCCGGCAGCGTGAGCTGCTGCTCGGGCCGGCCAGCTTCTTCACCCTCAACACCCTCAACGGGCTCTCCATCGACATGCGGGAGAACGGCAACTATCCCGAGGCCCGCGACTTCCAGGAGGGCGTCTACCGCAGCGCGCGTTCGGCGTTCGGCGACGAGCACCCGCTCACCCTGCGCATCGCCCGCAACCTCGCGGTGTGCCGGCGCCGGGACGGGGCGATCGAAGAGGCCGCCGAACTGGCCGCGGAGACCCTGCGGCGATTCAACGCCCGCTACGGCCCCGACCACGCCGACTCGCTGTCGACGGCCGTCAACTACGCCGTCGACCAGCGGCTCGCCGGTGAGCTGGAGAGTTCCCGGCAGCTGGGCGAGGCCACGGCACGGCGGTATGCGGCACGGCTCGGCGAGCAGCACGCGTACACGCTGCTGACCAAGGCCAACCTGGCCGCCACCCTGCGGGCGCTCGGCGCCCTCGACGCGGCACAGGAACTGGAGGACGACGCGGCCCAGCGGCTCGTCGAGACGGTGGGCGCCGATCACGTGACCACGCTGACCGTGGCGATCGGCCAGGCCAACACGGCCTACGCCCAGCTGGACTTCGACCGCGCCCACGAGCTGGACGAGGCCAATCTGCCGAAGCTCGCGCAGGTCGCCGGTGAGCACCACCCGCTGACGCTGTCCTGCACCGCCAATCTCGCCCTCGACCTGCGCGGCCTCGGCCGCGGCGCGGAGGCCGACGAACTCCAGCGCAGGGCGGTGGACGGCTTCACCCGGGTCGTCCGCGCGAACCACCCCTGGCTGCTGGCGGCTCGCCAGCGGCGGCGGATCGAGTGCGACATGGCGCCGATGCCGCTGTAGGGCCTGTCTTCCGGATCATGCCGGCGTCGCGGGGCCTGGCACGCGCATCTGCCGCGTTGTCGTCGGTCTCCCCCAAGCTCTCGGCTTCGCTCGAGCAGGGGGGACCCCCATCGCGTCGACTCCCTCCTCCGCCTTGCAGCTGCACGCTCCCCCACGCTCGAACCGGCTTCGCTCGGCTCGCGCGGGGGCACCCCCATCGCCCCCGCTCGGGTCGGCCAAGACGCACCGCTTCTTGCAGCCGCCTGATCCGGAAGACAGGCCCTAGGCCGTGTCCGCAAAGTCCCGCCTGCCCCCCGACGCCTGGCACGTGCTCTCGCCGCACCGAGCGAAAGCCCAAGTACGTCCAGTACGAGGGCTTCCGCCCGGCACGCCGAGAGCACGCACCAGACGCCGTGGGGCCCGCCCTCCGGGCGGACGACGGGACTTTGCGGACACGGCCTAGCCGCGGGACGGCCCAGGCGCGCCCCGGACGTGCGACCGCCGCCCTGCCCGCCGGAGGGCGGTGGGCGGCGGCGGGTCCGTGTACCGGGGCACCGGGTGCCGTCGAGGCGCGTCAGCTCGCCTCGGGAGCCGGGGCAGAAGGCTGTGCCGCGGCCGATGCCGGGTCGGGCTGCGGTTCCGGGGCGCGGGCGGCGAGATGGCGGACCAGGTGGAGCAACGGCTGGGTGAGCAGCGTGGTCGCCAGGGCCATGAACACCAGCACGGTGTACAGCGGCGCGCTCAGCAGCCCCGCCTGGTGGCCGGCGTTCAGGGCGATCAGCTCGGTCAGGCCGCGGGCGCTCAGCAGCACGCCCACCGTGCGCGCGTCATGCCGGCCGAGACCGCTCAGCCGCGCCGCCACGGTGCCGCTGCCGACCTTGGTGACCACCGCCAGCACGGTCACCACCAGCAGGGTGAGCCAGCCCGCGCCGTCGACGCCCTGGAGCGTGACCGACTGGCCCGAGATCACGAAGAAGAACGGCAGCAGCAGCGAACCGACGTCGTGCAGCGGCCGGACCAGGTCCGGATCGAGCGTGCCGCCCTTCTCACGCGGGACCACCGCCCCCGCGAGCAGCGCCCCGAAGATCACATGCAGCCCCAGCGTGTGCGTCACCCACGCCGATCCCAGCGCGAAGCCGATGAGCAGCGCCAGCCGCAGCGAGGGTTCCAGCCGGGTCCGCCACAGCAGCCGTCGCAGCAGCGGCCGCGCCGCCACCAGCATCAGCGCGATGAAGCCGACGGCGAGCAGTGCCCGCCAGGCCCAGCCGAGCGACTGCTCGTGCCCGCTGTTCAGCAGGGCCCCGGCGAGCACCGTCCAGCCGATCACGTCGAGCAGACCGGCGGCGGACACCGCGACCACTCCCGGGACGGTCGGCGCCAGCCCGTTCTCCCTGACGATCGCGGTCAGCACCGGAACCGCCGTGATGGACAGCGCGACCCCGGCGAAGATCACCATGGACGGCGTGAGGGTCCGGGGCATGCCCAGCCCGTGCAGCCAGTCCTGGAACAGCAGCGCGAGGCCGCAGCCCACCGCCATGGGCACCACGAAGGCGGCCAGTGCGGTGACCACCGCCGTGCGCGCCCGGTCGCCGAGCACCTTCAGATCCAGCTCGTAACCGACCGCGAACAGAAAGACCACGAGCGAGAACTGCGCGAAACCCGTCAGCGCCGGCTGGATCGCGTCGGGGAACAGGGCGTCGTACGTGTCCGGCGTCAGCGCGCCGAGCAGGGTGGGGCCGAGCGCGATGCCCGCCGCCAACTGGCCGACGATGTAGGGCTGTTTGAGGCGCCGGGCCAGCCAGCCCCCGGCATGGGCGGCCACCAGGATCAGGGCCGAGGCGCCTACGAAATGCGCGATCATCGCGTCAGGGCTCACGGTGTCTCCCCGCTGTCCGGTCGTCGGGGCAGAACTTGCGTCAACTTCCCTAGAATACTTCTGATTTGACGTCCCGACGGAAGTCGTACACAGCCCTGATCCGGGCTCACGGGGGGCACATGACAGCGGTCGTCTTCATACATGGCACGGGCGTACGCGAACCGGGCTTCTCTGCGCTGGCGGGGCGCGTGGCGGCCGGGCTGACCGCGTTGCGCGACGGATTACGTATCGTGCCGTACTACTGGGGCGCGGTGCACGGCGCCACGCTCGCCGCCGGCGGCGCCAGCCTGCCGCCGCCCCCCGGTGCCGCCGGCCGCGGCCCCGCCCTCGCGGAGGCCCCGGCGCCCGACGACGCCGACGCCACGGCCGCCGCCTGGGCCGCCCGGTACGCCGACCCGTACGACGAGCTGTCCCGCGCCGCCGGCGCCGCACGCACCGCGGAGGAATCACCCCCCGGCCGGCAGCCCCCGGAGGAGCTGATCCAGGCGCGGCTGGCCGCCCTCGCCGCCCAAGGGGACGCACCCGCCGCCGAGTTGGGCCCCGGCCTGCCGCGCGCCGTCCGTGAACTGGCCGCCCACCCGCTGCTCGGCCCCGCCGCCCACGCCGTCCCGCCGGAGGACCTGGCCGTCCTGGCCGCCCGCGCGCTGACCGCACGGCTGATCGCCGGCCTCCTCGACGCCGACGCGCCACTGGTGCCGGTCGGTGACGTGCGGGACGCCGTCACCGAACGCCTCGCGGTGGCACTGGGCGCACCACCCCGGGGCACGGAACGGGGGCTGCGCTCCCTGCTGCTGCGGGCGGCGGGCGCGGCCGCCTCCCGTGCCGCGCTGCGCCGCAGACGCGCCCTGACGGAGGCCGCCCATCCCACCGCCGGGGACATCATGCGCTACCTCAGCCGCGGCGCGGCCGTCCGCGCCGAGCTGCGCACGCTGGTGGCGGGCCTGGAGCCGCCCGTCGTCCTCGTCGGGCACAGCCTCGGCGGCATCATCGCGCTGGACACCCTGGTCGAGGAGCCGCTGCCCGCCGTGCGGCTGCTGGTGACGGCGGGCTCGCAGGGGGCGTTCCTGTACGAGTCCGGTGCGCTGCCGTCCCTGGAGCACCCCGCGCCGCTGCCGCCGCACGTTCCCGACTGGCTGAATCTCTACGACCCGCGCGACCTCCTCGCCTATCTGGGCGGCGCGCTGTTCCCCGGCCGGGTCACCGACGTCGCCGTCGACAGCCGTCAGCCGTTCCCGGCCGCGCACAGCGCGTACTGGACCAACCCGGACGTGTACCGGCACATCGTGGAGCGGCTGCCGTGACGGGCCCCGTCGAGCCGGCCCGGGTGCACGCCCTGATCGTCGGGATCGAGCGGTACGACGCCGGGGAGGGCTGGGACCTGCCCGGGCCCGCCCGGGACGCCGTGGCCTTCCACCGGCTGCTGCGCGCCGCCGGGGTGCCCGAGGACCGGCTCCGGCTGCACCTCGCCCCGCTCCCGGCGTACGTCCCCGACGTGCCGTACGAGCCCGCCGACCACGCCACCCTGCGCCGCGTCCTGGTGCGCGAACTGCCCGCCGAGCCCGGCGACATCCTGTGGGTGTGGTGGGGCGGGCACGGCGTCCTGGACCGCTCCGGCGGGCTGCGGCTGTTCTGCGCCGACGCCACCACCGCCGACAAGGTGGGCATCGACCTGGAGTCCGCGCTCACCCGGTACGCCGGTGACGCCGTCCCCGGATTCGCCGAGCAGCTGTGGATCGTGGACGCCTGCGAGACCTTCGAGGAGGCCCTCAACTTCCGTGATCCGCTGCCGGCCGAGGCGCTGCCCGTGGGCCGGCGCAGCCTCGTCCACCGGCAGATCCTGCTGGGCGCCGCGGGCCGCGGCCGGGCCGCCGCCAACGACCCGGTGCGGGCCACCGGGCTGTTCTCCGAGGTCCTCCTCGGCCTGCTGGCGGAGCGCGCCGCCGTGCTGCCCGCTCCGCCGGATCCGGAGGAACTGTTTCCGGCCGTACGGGCACGCATCGCGGCCCTCAGAGAAGCGGGCCGTACTCTGCAGTATCCGCACATCCGACTGCGCAGCCCCGAGCGTGAGGAGATCGTGCAGGTCGCAGCAGGGGCGGAGCCGGAGCGGACCGGCTCACCGCTGGTCCGGGCGGTGGCCGCGCTGCTCGCGTATCCGCTGATGGCGGACCCCACCGAACGGCAGACGGTGGTCGCCGCGTTGAGCCCACGCGTCACCGCGACACTGCCCCGTCACCCCAAGGCGCGCACGGATGCCGCCGGCATCCTCACCACCCTCTCCCGACACCATCCCGAGGCCCTGTGGGAGTTGTACGACGCCATGGTCTCCGTCGATGACGATCCGGAGCGGCAAAGGGAACTCGCCGCAGCCTTCCGGGAGTTGGCGTCGGGGGATGGCCGTCGTAGCGGTCGTGGATGATCGGTGGCGTGATCGTACGGTTTCCGATGCGGGCATGAGTGGCCATGATGGAACTGGACACGGGGCATCGCGTGCCACCGTGCGAGAAGGGGGACGCACCTTGGACCAGCCGCCCGCACTGCACACTGCCGAAGCCGCCGCCAGTGAGCCGTTCACCACGGCGGGTGTGCTCGGCTGGGAGTCGGATCTGGCGGATCTGGCGGCGCTGCCGTTGACCGCCGTGGACGGTCTCGCCCCGCTCGATCCCACCGCCCGTCTGCTCGAGGAAGTCCTGCGCTCGCACGGCGGCGTCCGGGGCGGCGGCGAGACGGGCGGCGGTGGCGATGGTGACCGGAGATAGGGCCTGCCTTCCGGGTCACGCCGGCGTCGCGGGGCCAGGCCCGCACAGCTGCCGCCGTTGTCGTCGGTCGCCGGCTGCCCCCCAGCTCTCGGCTTCGCTCGGCAACGCGCCGTTCCGGGCAGCCGGTCCGACCCGGTTCGTGCAGCCGGCCTGACCCGCACGACCGGCCCCGGCCGCGCCCGGCCGCGGGTTCCCGGCGCGGTACCCCTGCCCGCACACACGACGGAGGTCCCGGCCATGAGCAGCGAACGGCACCCTGCCCCGTTCCGGATGCCAGAGCGGCTGTTCGCGGAGCTGGCCACCGGCGGCGGCTCGGCGGAGGCGGTCGCCTTCCTCGCGCGGGGGGAGCGGGCACGGCGGCTGCTGCTCCTGCGCACCCTGCTGGACCGGCTGGAGGGGATGTCCACTCCGCTGGCCCCGGCCGCCGAGGCCTGGCAGGCCGTGAAGGCGGCGGCCTCGCGGGCGCCGGAACCGGTGGAGCGGCTGCTGCTCGGCCCCGCGACCGGCCGCTGGATCGCCCACATCCTGCGCCGGGTGCACCGCGGTTCGGCGACCGGTCCGCCGCTGTGGGCGGAGGCCGGACAGCTGTGTGCGGTGGCCGCGGCGGCGGCCGTGCACGCGGGTACGGAGACCGATCTGCGGGTGCCGCTCACCGACGGGCGACTGCAACTGCCGGGCCTCGGCCTGGTGTGCCTCCCCGACGCGCCGCGCGGGACGGCGGTCGGCCGGGCCGTGACCCGGGGCGGCGAGCTGACCCTGACCGGCCCCCGCCGGGACGGTCGGCCGGTGACCGTGACCTGCCGTCCGCGCACGGCGGCGATCACCGGGGCGGCGGAACCCGGCTCGGTCCTGGACCCGCACTGGGTCCCCCTGCGCACCCTCACCCACACCGGCCCCGCCGGAACCGTGGCCATACCCCTCGACGACCTCGACCCCTACCGGGACCTGGACGTCCCGCTGCCACCCGCCCGGCTCGACGCCGACGAGGCCGAGGCATGGCAGCACCTGTTCCAGGAGGCGGCCACGCTGCTCGCCGGGGCGGAGGGCAGTGAGCCCGGACGGCTCGACCCCTCCCTCATCCGGGCCGTCGTGCCCTGGGGGCGGACCAGCCTGCTGCCCCCGGCCCCGCCGACCGTGCCGCTGTCCGCCTCCAGCGGGGACTCCTTCGGCGGGATGGTGATATCCCGCCCGGCGACGGCGCTCGCCCTCGCCGAAACGCTGGTCCACGAGTTCCAGCACAGCAAGCTCGGCGCGCTGCTCCACCTCTTCCCGCTCCTCGACGACGACCGGGTCGAGCGCTACTACGCTCCCTGGCGCGCCGATCCGCGCCACCTGTCCGGCCTCCTGCACGGCGCCTACGCCTTCACCGCCGTCACCGGCTTCTGGCGCGACCGCATGGCCGAGCCGCGGTACGCCGACCTGGCCGCGTACCACTTCGCGCTGCGCCGCCTGCAGAGCCGGCTGGTCGTACGGACCCTGCTGACCAGCGACCGGCTCACCGCGCCCGGGCGGCGGCTCGTCACCGGACTCGCCCGCACCCTGGACGTCTGGCTGCGCGAGCCCGTCGCCCCCGACGCCCTCGCCCGGGCCCGCACGGCCGCCACGCTGCACCGCACGGAATGGCGGCTGCGCAACGTCGCCCCCGGGCCGGGCGACGCCCCCCGGCTGCGCGCCGCCCGGGAGTACTGGCCCGACCGCCGCACCCAGGCCTTCGCGGTCCGCCCCGCCACCCCGCGCACCGCCGACGAGCACCTGGCCGCCGCGGACCCGGCCGGCGCGCTCACCCGCTACGCCGACGCCCTGGCCGAGCACCCGTCCGATCCCCATCTCCTGGCGGGCTGGATCGTCGCCCGCGCCGCCAAGGAGCCCGGCCCCGCCGCCCGCCGCCTCCTGGCGCGGCCGGAGCTGCTCCAGCCGCAGCCCAGCGGCTGAGCGGCCGACGGCGCCCGTCCTCCCGAAAGGCGGGTGAACACGCGCCCGAATGGTCAGGATGGAGGCATGGGACTGCATGTCGACTCCGAGGCCGGGCGGCTGCGCCGCGTCATCCTGCACCGGCCGGATCTCGAGCTCAAAAGGCTCACCCCCAGCAACAAGGACGCCCTGCTCTTCGACGATGTGCTGTGGGTCCGCCGGGCGCGGGCCGAACACGACGGGTTCGCCGACGTGCTGCGCGACCGCGGCGTCACCGTCCACCTCTTCGGGGACCTGCTCACCGAGGCCCTGGAGATCCCGGCGGCCCGCGCGCTCGTCCTGGACCGGGTCTTCGACGAGAAGGAGTACGGCCCGCTCGCCACCGACCACCTCCGCGCCTCCTTCGAGACGCTGCCCGCACGCGAGCTGGCCGAGGCGCTGGTCGGCGGCATGACCAAGCGGGAGTTCCTGGACACCCATCCGGAGCCGGTCTCGGTCCGGTTCCATGTGATGGACCTGGACGACTTCCTGCTGCGCCCGCTGCCCAACCACCTCTTCACGCGGGACACCTCCGCCTGGATCTACGACGGCGTCTCCATCAACGCCATGCGCTGGCCCGCCCGCCAGCGCGAGACGGTGCACTTCGAGGCGATCTACCGGCACCATCCCCTCTTCCGCGGCGAGGACTTCCACCTCTGGTCGGAGGGCCAGGCCGACTACCCGTCCACCATCGAGGGCGGCGACGTCCTTGTCATCGGCAACGGCGCCGTCCTCATCGGCATGAGCGAGCGCACCACCCCGCAGGCCGTCGAGATGCTCGCGCACAAGCTGTTCGCGGCCGGGTCCGCGCAGACGATCGTGGCGCTCGACATGCCGAAGAAGCGCGCCCTGATGCATCTCGACACCGTGATGACCATGGTCGACGGGGATACGTTCACCCAGTACGCCGGGCTCGGCATGCTGCGCTCCTACACCATCGAACCCGGCGCGGGGGACAAGGAGCTGAAGGTCACCGACCATCCGCCGGAGCACATGCACCGCGCGATCGCCGCCGCGCTGGGCCTGAGCGAGATCCGGGTGCTGACCGCCACCCAGGACGTGCACGCCGCCGAGCGGGAGCAGTGGGACGACGGCTGCAACGTCCTCGCCGTCGAGCCGGGCGTGGTGGTCGCCTACGAGCGGAACTCCACCACCAACACCCATCTGCGCAAGCAGGGCATCGAGGTGATCGAGATCCCGGGCAGCGAGCTGGGGCGGGGCAGGGGCGGGCCGCGGTGCATGAGCTGCCCGGTCGAACGGGACGCCGTATAGAAATGTGAGGAGTCGTATAGACTTCCAGTCGTCCCTGCCGTCGTCCCCCGTATCTGGAGCGCCCCCATGGCGACAGTCCCGACCGCCCTCGCCGGCCGTCACTTCCTCAAGGAGCTCGACTTCACCGAGCAGGAGTTCCTCGGGCTGATCGAGCTGGCCGCCGAGCTGAAGGCCGCGAAGAAGGCCGGGACCGAGACCCAGTACCTGCGCGGCAGGAACATCGCGCTCATCTTCGAGAAGACCTCCACCCGCACCCGGTGCGCCTTCGAGGTCGCCGCCGCCGACCAGGGCGCCCACACCACCTACCTGGACCCCTCCGGCTCGCAGATGGGGCACAAGGAGTCCGTGAAGGACACCGCCCGCGTCCTCGGCCGGATGTTCGACGCCATCGAGTACCGGGGCGACAGCCAGGCCGGCGTCGAGGAGCTGGCGGCGCACGCGGGCGTGCCCGTCTACAACGGCCTCACCGACGACTGGCACCCCACCCAGATGCTCGCCGACGTGCTCACCATGACCGAGCACGCCGGCAAGCCGGTCAAGGAGATCGCCTTCGCCTACCTCGGCGACGCCCGCTTCAACATGGGCAACTCCTACCTGGTCACCGGCGCCCTGCTCGGCATGGACGTCCGGATCGTCGCCCCGAAGTCCTACTGGCCCGCCCAGGAGATCGTCGACCGGGCCCGCGAGCTCGCCGAGACGAGCGGCGCCCGCGTCACCCTCACCGAGTCGGTCGAGGAGGGCGTGCGCGGCGCCGACTTCGTCGCCACCGACGTCTGGGTCTCCATGGGCGAGCCCAAGGCGGTCTGGGACGAGCGGATCGCCGCCCTCGCCCCCTACGCGGTGACGATGGACGTGCTGCGCGCCACCGGCAACCCGGACGTGAAGTTCCTGCACTGCCTGCCCGCCTTCCACGACCTGGGCACCAAGGTCGGCCGGGAGATCCACGAGACCCACGGCCTGGAGTCCCTGGAGGTCACCGACGAGGTCTTCGAGTCGGCCCACTCGGTCGTCTTCGACGAGGCGGAGAACCGGCTGCACACCATCAAGGCCGTACTCGTCGCCACTCTTGCCTAACCAGGCCTTATGCTGTCCGGCGGCCCGGAGCCACCCCTTCCGGAGCCGCCGCGCGCCCCCACCCGGGGCACTTCCGTCCCCAGAAACGAGCACCACCCGCATGCCCCGCATCAAATCCCCCGCCCTCCTGGTGGCCGAATCCGGCGCCGACCGCGAGGGTCACGGCCTCCGTCGCACGATGGGCCTCTTCCAGCTGATCTGCTTCGGCGTCGGCGCGATCGTCGGCACCGGCATCTTCGTCGGCCTTTCCGACTCGGTCGCCCAGGCCGGCCCGGCCGTCGTCGTCTCCTTCGTGCTCGCCGCGATCACCTGCGTGTTCACCGCGTTCGCCTTCGCCGAGCTGGGCGGCGCGATCCCGGTCTCCGGCTCCTCGTACTCCTTCGCCTACGCCGGACTCGGCGAGACCACCGCCTTCCTGGTCGGCTGGTGCCTGCTGCTGGAGTACGGCGTCTCGGTGTCCGCGGTCGCGGTCGGCTGGAGCCAGTACGTCAACGAGCTCCTCGACAGCCTGATCGGCGTCCAGCTGCCCGCCGCGCTCTCCGCGAGCCCCGGTGACGGCGGTGTCGTCAACCTCCCGGCCGTCCTGGTCATCGCCATGGCCGCCGTCCTGCTGGTGCGGGGTGTGCGCGAGAGTGCCCGCGCGACTGCCGCCATGGCCGTGCTCAAGCTGGCCATCCTCGTCGCCTTCTGCGCGATCGGCTTCAGCGCCTTCCAGGACGGCAACCTGATGCCGTTCGCGCCCGCCGGAATCGCCGGCATCGGCGCGGGCACCACCGCCGCCTTCTTCTCGTACATCGGCTTCGACGCGATCACCACCGCCGGCGAGGAGGCGAAGAACCCCCGCCGGGACGTCCCGATCGCCATCCTCGTCTGCATCGGCCTGGTCACCCTGCTGTACTGCGCGGTCGCGCTCGCCGCGACCGGCGCCCTCGGCGGCGACGCGGTCGGCGGTCAGCCCGCCGCGCTCTCCCACGTCGTCGACGAGGTCACCGGCTCCGGCGTCGGCGGCGGCATCATCGCCTTCGGCGCGGTCGTCGCCATCGCCTCGGTGGTGCTCGCCGTGATGTACGGCCAGAGCCGCATCCTGATGTCGATGGCCCGGGACGGGCTGGTCCCGCGGGTCTTCGAGAAGGTCTCGCCGCGCACCGCCACGCCGGTCGCCGGCACGCTGATCATCGCGGTCGTCTTCGCCGTCCCGGCGGCCTTCTCCTCGCTGGACGCCGTGGTCAACCTGTGCACCATCGGCACGCTCGCCGTCATGGCCGCCGTCAACGTC
Source organism: Streptomyces sp. NPDC030838 (assembly GCF_055572035.1). NCBI lineage: Bacteria > Bacillati > Actinomycetota > Actinomycetes > Kitasatosporales > Streptomycetaceae > Streptomyces > Streptomyces sp. NPDC030838. Next base: position 290,909 of record NZ_JBVIED010000012.1, read on the forward strand.
GCCGTGATCGCGCTGCGCCGCCGCGAGCCGGACCTGCCCCGCACCTTCAAGGTGCCGCTGTACCCGGTGCTGCCGCTGCTCGGCGTCGGCTTCTGCCTGTACCTGATGTACGAGACCGGCTGGACGACCTGGCTCCAGTTCGCCGTGTTCCTCGCCGTCGGACTGCTGGTCTACCTCGGCTACGGCCGCCGCAGGTCGCGGCTGGCGCGGGCCCGGGTCACGCCGGACGCGGACGCCACTGACGCTGACGCGGTACCGCAGCCAGTCTGAACCACACCGCCTTGCCGGACTCGGTGGGGCGGTGACCGCACGCCGAGCTGAGGGCGCGGATCAGCAGCAGTCCGCGCCCGCCCTCCTGCCAGAGGTCGGGCTCGCTGTCGGCCGCGTGGGCGAGATCGCCGGGCGGCGCCGGGTCCGGGTCGTGCACCTCGACCTTGCAGCCGGTCGGCAGCAGCTCCACCACCAGCTCTATCGGGGCGTCCCCGGAGGTGTGCTCCACGGCGTTGGCCACCAGCTCCGCCGTCAGCAGCTCGGCGGTGTCGGTGTCGCTGCTGTGCTCCAGCTCGGACAGGGCGGTACGGACCAGTGCGCGGGCCACGGGCACGGCCGCCGTGGAGTGCGGCAGCGCGATGCGCCAGGAGGCGGGGGCTGAGAGGCGTTCGTGCAAGGCGAGTCCGTTCATGGCGCAGGGTTCCCGCGGTCGGGCACAGGCTGTCCTGCTTTCAACTTCAGCAATGGTACGGGGCCGCCCGGAAGAGTCCTCCGACGGGCACCGTCCGGGACTTTCGGCCCCGGCACCGGGCGGCCTACCCACGGCAACGGCCCGCCGCGCGCGATCACGCCCGGTGTTACCGGCCTGTCGACAACCGCACGACAATCGGTCACACCGTTACGGATACCCGCTGTATCGCGCACTCATGACGACAGTCACATATGAGTGATAACTTCGTAGGGCAACCTCTCACCGAGGAGGGCCGCCCCCGCATGAGTCCCTTCACCGGCTCCGCCGCCCGCACCCCTCACTGGCAGCACCTGCGCGTCGACCTCGCCGACGGCGTCGCCACCGTCACCCTCGCCCGCCCCGAGAAACTCAACGCGCTCACCTTCGGCGCCTACGCCGACCTGCGCGACCTGCTCGCCGAACTGTCCCGGGAACGGGCCGTGCGCGCGCTGGTGCTCGCGGGGGAGGGGCGCGGTTTCTGCTCCGGCGGCGACGTCGACGAGATCATCGGCGCCACGCTCGCCATGGACACCGCCCAGCTGCTCGACTTCAACCGGATGACCGGCCAGGTGGTGCGGGCCATCCGCGAGTGTCCCTTCCCGGTGATCGCGGCGGTGCACGGCGTCGCGGCGGGCGCCGGCGCGGTCCTCGCCCTGGCCGCCGACTTCCGCGTCGCCGACCCCACCGCCCGCTTCGCCTTCCTCTTCACCCGGGTCGGTCTCTCCGGCGGCGACATGGGCGCGGCCTACCTCCTGCCCCGCGTGGTCGGCCTCGGCCACGCCACCCGCCTCCTGATGCTCGGCGAGCCGGTCCGGGCGACGGAGGCCGAACGCATCGGCCTGATCAGCGAACTGGCCGAGGACGGCGGTGCGGACGAGGCCGCCCACTCCCTGGCCCGCCGCCTGGCGGAGGGCCCGGCCCTGGCATACGCCCAGACCAAGGCGCTCCTGACAGCGGAACTGGACATGCCCCTCGCGGCATCGGTGGAACTGGACGCCTCGACCCAGGCCCTCCTGATGAATGGCGAGGACTACAAAGAGTTCCACGCGGCGTTCACAGAAAAGCGCCCTCCCAAATGGAGCGGACGGTAAGGATGCCCACCTCAGGGGCGCGGGGAACTGCGCGACCAGCCACAGACGGCCCGCACTCGCCGAACACGACGAACCACCCCCTACGCATCGCGATCATCGGAGGAGGCCCCGGCGGCCTCTACTCCGCCGCCCTCCTCAAACGCCTCGACCCGCGGCGCGAGATCACCGTCTGGGAACGCAACGCCCCCGACGACACTTTCGGCTTCGGCGTCGTCCTCTCCGACGAAACCCTGGGCGGCATCGAACACGCCGACCCTGCCGTCTACGACGAACTCCGCCGCCACTTCGTTCGCTGGGACGACATCGACATCGTCCACCGCAATATCCACCACACCGCCGGAGGCCACGGCTTCGCCGCCCTCGGCAGAAAGCGTCTCCTGGAGATCCTGCACGAGCGCTGCCACGCCCTCGGCGTGGACCTGCGCTTCGATTCCGAGGCGCCGTACCCGGCCTGGCTCACGGAGACCCACGACCTGGTCATCGCCGCCGACGGAGCGGGCAGCACCACCCGCGAGGCCTACGCCCACGTCTTCCGCCCCCAGGTGACCGCCCACCGCTGCCGCTACATCTGGCTGGCCGCCGACTTCGCCTTCGACGCGTTCCGTTTCGAGATCGCGGAGACCGAGCACGGCGTGATGCAGCTGCACGGCTATCCCTACGCGCCCGACGCCTCCACGGTGATCGTCGAGATGCGCGAGGAGGTCTGGCGGGCCGCCGGCTTCGACGTCCTCGACGAGCAGGAGTCCGTCGAGCGCTGCGCCAAGATCTTCGCGGACGCCCTGCGCGGCCGCCCGCTGAAGTCCAACAAGTCGGCCTGGACGACGTTCCGCACGGTCGTCAACGAGCGCTGGTCCGCCGGCAACGTGGTCCTCCTCGGCGACGCCGCCCACACCGCGCACTTCTCCATCGGCTCCGGCACGAAACTCGCGGTCGAGGACGCCCTCGCCCTGGCGGCCTGCCTGGAGGAACAGCCCTCTCTGGAACGGGCGTTGGCGGCCTACGAGGAGGAGCGCAAACCGGTCGTCGCCTCCACCCAGCGCGCGGCCCGTGCCAGCCTGGAGTGGTTCGAGAACGTGCGGCTCTACCGCGACCAGCCGCCCCGCCAGTTCGCCTTCAACCTGCTCACCCGCAGCCGCCGGGTCACCCACGACAATCTGCGGCTGCGCGACGCCCACTTCACCGAGGCCGTGGAGCGCGAGTTCGGCTGTCCGCCCGGTACGCCGCCGATGTTCACCCCGTTCCGGCTGCGCGGACTGACCCTGCGCAATCGGGTCGTCGTCTCGCCCATGGACATGTACTCGGCGGCCGACGGCGTCCCCGGCGACTTCCACCTGGTCCATCTGGGCGCGCGGGCGCTCGGCGGCGCCGGGCTGGTCATGACGGAGATGGTGTGCGTCAGCGAGGAGGGCCGGATCACCCCCGGCTGCGCCGGCCTCTACACCGGCAGGCAGGCCGAGGCCTGGCGGCGGATCACCGACTTCGTGCACCGGCAGGCACCCGGCACCGCGATCGGCGTCCAGCTCGGCCACTCCGGGCGCAAGGGCTCGACCAAGGTGATGTGGGAGGGCATGGACGAGCCGCTGCCCGACGGCAACTGGCCGCTGGTGGCCGCCTCCCCGCTGCCGTACAAGCCCGGCAGCCAGACCCCGCGGCAGCTCTCCCGCGCCCAGCTCACGGACCTGCGCGAGCAGTTCACCGCCGCCGCCTGGCGGGCCGCCCGCGCCGGGTTCGACCTGCTCGAACTGCACTGCGCGCACGGCTATCTGCTCTCCGGTTTCCTCTCCCCGCTCACCAACCACCGCACCGACGCCTACGGCGGCTCGCTGGAGAAACGGCTCCGCTTCCCGCTGGAGGTCTTCGACGCCGTCCGCGCCGTATGGCCCGAGGAGCGGCCGATGACCGTCCGGATCTCCGCCACCGACTGGGCGGAGGGCGGCACCACCGCCGAGGACGCCGTCGAGATCGCCCGTGCGTTCGCCGCGCACGGCGCCGACGCGATCGACGTGTCGACGGGGCAGGTGGTGGCCGACGAGCGGCCGGAGTTCGGGCGCTCGTACCAGACGCCGTTCGCCGACCGCGTCCGGCACGAGGCCCGCGTCCCGGTGATCGCCGTCGGCGCCATCTCCTCCTGGGACGACGTCAACTCCCTCATCCTGGCCGGGCGCACCGATCTGTGCGCGTTGGCCCGCCCGCATCTCTACGACCCGCACTGGACGTTGCACGCCGCCGCCGAGCAGGGCTACGACGGTCCGGGCGCCGTCTGGCCGGACCCGTACCGCGCGGGCAGCAGGCCCCCGCGCACGGGGCGTACGGACGCGCCCAAACCCCGCCTCACGCTGGGGAGTTGAGGAGGCCGGTCAGTCGACGGGGACGCCCGCGAACACCGCTCCCGCGTCCCGCAGCCGTTCGTGCAGCCCCCGGAACACGGCCGCCGAGCGAACCCCCGGCCAGTCCTGCGGCAGCAGCCGCGCGGGCAGCCCGGGGTCGGCGTACGGCAGATGGCGCCAGGAGTCCAGCGCCAGGAGGTAGTCGCGGTAGGCCTCCTCGGGCGGGGTGTCCGACCGCTGCTCCCAGTCGTGCAGCACGCGCGCGTGCCGGTCGAGGAACGCCTCGTGCTGCTTGGCGATCGAGGCCAGGTCCCACCAGCGGGCCACCGCCTCGGCGGTCGGCGCGAAGCCCAGGTGCTCGCCGCGGAAGAAGTCGACGTACGACTCCAGGCGCAGCCGCTGGAGGGTGTGCCGGGTCTCCTCGTAGAGCCGGGCCGGGGCGATCCACACGCCGGGCGCGGCCGTGCCGAAGCCGAGCCCGGCCAGCCGGGAGCGCAGCACGTGCCGCTTCTGGCGTTCGGTCTCCGGGACGGAGAACACGGCGAGCACCCAGCCCTCTTCCTCCGGCGGTGCGGTGGCGTAGATCCGCCGGTCGCCGTCGTCGAGCAGCTGGCGGGCGTCCGGGGAGAGCGCGTAGCCGGCGGCGCCCTGCTCGGTGCGGGCTGGCACGAGCAGGCCGCGCCGTTTGAGCCGGGAGACCGACGAGCGCACCGAGGGCGCGTCCACGCCGACGGCGGCCAGCAGCCGGATCAGCTCGGCGACGGGCACCGGGCCGGGGAGGAAGCGGCCGTACGCCCCGTAGAGCGTGACGATGAGAGAACGGGGAGCGTGCTGGTCGGACACGTTGATCATTTTAAGTCGTGTCGGGTGGTGCGGATCACTGCTGGTCAGCTTCGGTCCGTAGGCGGAACCTCTGAAGCTTTCCGGTCGCGGTGCGCGGCAGCGCGTCCAGGAAGACGATCTCGCGCGGGCACTTGTACGGCGCCAGCTCGCTCCTGACGAACGCGCGCAGCTCCCCGGCGTCCTTCGGGGCGCCCTCCTTGACGACGACGTACGCCACCACGGCCGCCCCGCGCGCCTCGTCGGGCCGGCCCACGACCGCCGCCTCGACCACGTCCGGATGGCGCAGCAGCGCGTCCTCGACCTCGGGGCCCGCGATGTTGTACCCGGCGGAGATGATCATGTCGTCGGCGCGGGCGACGTACCGGAAGTAGCCGTCGGGCTCGCGGACATAGGTGTCACCGGTGACGTTCCAGCCGCCGCGGACGTAGTCCGACTGCCGCGGGTCGGCCAGATAGCGGCAGCCGACCGGCCCGCGCACGGCCAGCAGACCGGGCTCCCCGTCGGGCACCGGCTCGCCGTTCTCGTCCTGCACGCGCGCGTGCCAGCCGGGCACCGGCACCCCGGTCGTGCCGGGCCGGATGTGCTCGTCGGCGGCCGAGATGAAGATGTGCAGCAGCTCGGTGGCGCCGATGCCGTTGATGATCCGCAGGCCGGTGCGGTCGTGCCAGGCGTGCCAGGTGGCCGCGGGCAGGTTCTCGCCCGCGGAGACACAGCGGCGCAGCGAGGTCAGGTCGTGCCCGTCCAGCTCGGCGAGCATCGCCCGGTACGCGGTCGGCGCGGTGAACAGCACCGACACCCGGTGCTCGGCGATCGCGGGCAACAGCTGCCGGGGGCCGGCCTGTTCGAGGAGCAGCGCGCTGGCGCCCGCCCGCAGCGGGAAGACGACGAGGCCGCCGAGGCCGAAGGTGAAGCCGAGCGGCGGGCTGCCCGCGAAGACGTCGTCCGGGTGCGGCTTCAGGACGTGCCGGGCGAAGGTGTCGGCGATGGCCAGCACATCCCGGTGGAAGTGCATGCACCCTTTCGGGCGGCCGGTGGTGCCGGAGGTGAAGGCGATCAGCGCCACGTCGTCGGCCGCGGTGTCGACGGCCTCGTACGGCGTCGCGGACGTCGGACGGTTCAGCAGGTCGTCCGGGGCGTCACCGCCGTACGTGGTGATCCGCAGGTCCGGTATCTCGGCCTTGGCGAGGTCGTCGACCGCGCGGATGTCGCACAGCGCGTGCCGCACCCGGGCGATCTCGCACATCGTGGCCAGCTCGTGCGGACGCTGCTGGGCCAGCACGGTGACGGCGACCCCGCCCGCCTTCAGCACCGCCAGCCAGCACGCGGCGAGCCAGGGCGTGGTCGGGCCGCGCAGCAGCACCCGGTTGCCGGGGACGATGCCCAGGTCGCCGGTGAGGAGGTGGGCGAGGCGGTCGACGCGGGTGCGCAGGTCGCCGTACGTCCAGGCGGGGCCGCCGGGGGTGTGGAAGACGGGGCGGTCGTCCGGGGGGCCGTCGAGCAGTGCGGCGGCGCAGTTGAGCCGTTCGGGGTGCTGGAGCTCCGGCAGGTCGAAGCGGAGGTCGGGCCACTGGTCGGGCGGCGGGAGGTGGTCGCGCGCGAAGGTGTCGACGTGGGCCGAGCGGATCGGGCGGTACGGGCGGTCCATGGCGGTTCGCCCCCTTGCCTGGTGGGCGTCGGGTGGGGTCGGGAACGCGGTCGCGGTCGCACCTGGAGCGTATCGTCTTGGTGACGGCAGTCAACGGGGCGCGATACCGTTCGGGTGAGGCGTCAGGCCTTCGAGAGGGAGGACCGCACGTGCCCGCATTCTCACTCGACCCGGACCGCACCGCCTGGTGTGCCGAACTGCGCGCCCTCGCCGCCGAGCGGCTGCGCCCGCTCGCCGAGAAGGGCGAGCCGGGCCACGTCAACCGCCCCCTCGTCGCCGAGCTGGGCCGTCTCGGCCTGCTCGACCGGCTGTTCACCTCCGGTGCGCTCGATCTGTGCCTGATGCGCGAGTCCCTCGCCCGGATCTGCACCGAGGCCGAGACCGCCCTCGCCCTCCAGGGCCTCGGCGCCCACCCCGTCCACGCCCACGGCACCCCCGCCCAGCGCGCCCGCTGGCTCCCCGCGGTCCGCGAGGGCACCGCGATCGCCGCCTTCGCCCTGACGGAACCGGGGGCCGGTTCGGACGCGGCGGCGCTCTCCCTGGCGGCCGAGCGGGAGGTGACGGCGCCAGGACTGGCGGGGGTCCCGTCCGCCGCCGGGCAGCCGGCCGGGGAACCCACCCGTGCGGACACGGACACGGACACGGACGCGGAAAGCGGTGCCGGGGGCCGTACGGGCGCGCGCGCCGGGGCGGGCCGGTTCGCCGACGGCCCCGGCGACCTCCCGATCCCCGCTCCACCCCTCAGCGCCCCCGCACCGGAACCCCTCGCCGCCGCCCCCGACGGCTCCGCCCGCTGGCGGCTCACCGGTGGCAAGTGCTGGATCTCCAACGCGCCCGAGGCCGACTTCTACACCGTCTTCGCGCGGACGACCCCCGGCGCGGGCGCCCGTGGCGTCACCGCGTTCCTGGTGCCCGCCGACCGGCCCGGACTGACCGGTACCGCGCTCGACATGCTCTCCCCGCACCCCATCGGCGCCCTCGACTTCGACGCCGTGCCGGTCACCGCCGACGACGTCCTCGGCGAGCCCGACCGGGGCTTCCGGGTCGCCATGGGCACCCTCAACCTGTTCCGGCCCAGCGTCGGCGCCTTCGCCGTCGGGATGGCGCAGGCCGCCCTCGACGCCACCGTCGGCCACACCGCACGCCGGCAGGCCTTCGGCGGCCCCCTCAGCGCCCAGCAGACCGTCGCCCACCAGGTCGCCGAGATGGCCCTGAGGATCGAGGCGGCCCGGCTGATGGTGTACGCGGCGGCGACGGCGTACGACACGGGCGCCCCGGATGTGCCCCGGCGCGCGGCGATGGCGAAGCTGCTGGCCACCGAGACCGCGCAGTACGTCGTCGACCGCGCGGTCCAGCTGCACGGGGCCCGTGCGCTGCGCCGCGGCCATCTGCTCGAACACCTCTACCGCGAGGTGCGGGCACCCCGCATCTATGAGGGCGCGAGCGAGATCCAGCGCGGGATCATCGCCAAGGAGCTGTACAAGGAGCCGCAGGAAGAGCCGCACCAAGAGCCGTACCGGGAGGCCCCGTGACCGCCGAGCGCGTCAACCCGTCCGACCTCTCCCCGCCGACGGGCTTCTCGCACGCCGTCGTCGCCACCGGCTCCCGGCTGGTCTTCCTGGCCGGCCAGACCGCCCTCGACACCGACGGCAAGATCACCGGCGAGGACCTGCCCGAGCAGTTCGCGCGGGCGCTGGACAACCTGCTGACGGCGCTGCGCGCGGCCGGTGGCACCCCGGCCGACCTCGCCCGCGTCACCGTCTACGCCACCGACGTCGCCGACTACCGCGCCCACGCCGCCGAACTCGGCCGGATCTGGCGCCGGTCGGCGGGCCGCGACTACCCGGCGATGGCGGTCGTCGAGGTCGTCCGGCTGTGGGACGAGCGGGCGCTGGTGGAACTGGACGGATTCGCCGTCCTGCCGTGACGGGCGCACCCTTTGGGATCCGGGGCGCCGAACGGCCGCGACGACCAGGGGAGACGCGCCACCGAAAGAGTGACGATCACACCGGCGGACCCGGCCGCCCGGTACCAGTGGAAGCCCCACGACAGGAGGTTTCCCCATGGCCCTTCGCCCGTTCCTCGGCGCCGCCGCGGTCGCCGTGGCCCTCGCCACCGGTGTCGCCGCGACGCCCGCGACCGCCGACCCGTCCGAGACGGTCACCGTCGATCCGGTGGGACGGATCGCCGCCGACGGCACCGTCACCCTCTCCGGCACCTACCGCTGCACCGGCGGCAGCGGCCCGATGTTCGTCAGCGCCTCCCTCGTGCGGTCCGCCCAGGGCACGACGGTGCGGCACGGCCTCGGCAGCACCCGCGCGGTGTGCGACGGCACGGTGCGCCCCTGGTCGAGCACCGGCCGGACGCTGGACAACACGCTCGCGGCGGGCCCCGCCCGGGCCGAGGCGAACCTGGTGGAGCTGACCACGGGCAGCGGTCTGGTGCCGTTGGTGCCCCGCTTCCACGCGGCGTCGCCGGAGCAGGACATCACGCTGGTCGCGTCCTGACCGGACGCCCCCGGCTCACACGGCCGCCGGAGCCGACGCCGTGCTCAGGCGGCCGATGCCCTGCCCGAACCGGCGCAGCAGCAGCACCGCCGTGGTGGCGAGGCCGGTGAGCAGGCCGAGCCAGATGCCGAAGGTGTCCAGGCCCGCCACGAAGCCCAGCAGCGCGGCGGCGGGCAGGCCGACCAGCCAGTAGCCGACCAGCGTGACCCGGAAGCCGCCCTTGGTGTCGTCCAGTCCGCGCAGCAGCCCCACCCCGATGTTCTGGGCGCAGTCGAAGAACTGGAGCACCGCCGCCACCAGCAGCAGCTGGGCCGCGATGTCCACCGCCCTCGCCTCCCCGGACTCGAAGAACGGGGCCAGCACCAGCTTCGGCACGGTCACGTAGACGACTCCGACCACCGCCATCACCGCCGCCGCGCACGCCAGCGCGGTCCGCTGCAACCGCTGTGCCGCCGTCGTGTTGCCCAGGGCGAGTTCGCGGCTGACGCCGAGGGACGCGGCGTGCGAGAGGCCGACGGCGATCTGGAACACGATGTACACCATCTGGTTGACGGCCGTGTGCGCGGCCAGCGCGGCCGTGCCGAAGCTGCCCACCAGCAGCGCGACGACGGAGAAGAACCCCGCCTCCGAGCCGTAGGTGGCGGCGATCGGCGTGCCGAGCGCGGTCAGCCGGCGCAGGGTCGCCGGGCGGGTCTTCCAGACGCTCAGCGAGAGCAGCGGCGCCAGCTGCGGATCGCGCTTGGCGGAGGCGTACAGAGCCAGGAACGACAGCGCGTACACCGAGGTGGTGGCCAGGCCGATGCCGGGCAGGCCCAGCTTCGGGAAGAACCAACTGCCGTGGATGAACACCCAGTTGAGGCCCGCGTTCACGGCGATCGAGGCGATCGTGATGCGCAGCAGCGCCTGCGGGCGGCGCATGCCGACGGTGAACTGCCGGATCGCCTGGAACCACAGACAGGGCAGCAGCCCCGGCGCCATCGCGTACAGCACCGGCTTCGCCGCGTCGACCACATCCGGGTCCTGGCCGAGCCAGACCACGGCGTGCCCGATGAGCACCATCAGCACGGCCCCGGCCAGCCCGGCCAGGGTGGACAGCAGCAGGCTGGCCCGGACCAGGTCCCGGACGTCCTCCCGGGCCGCCTCGGAGTCGGCCTTCTCGCCGCGCGCGTCGGCGGCGGCGACCTGGTTGCCGACGGCGGTGACCAGGCCGACGCCCATGGTGCGCAGCTGGTTGAAGATCACCATCGCGAGACCGCCGGCCGCCAGCGCCTCGGTGCGGATCAGGCCCATCATGACGGTGTCGGTGGTGGTCAGCGCCACCTGGGCGAGCTGGGTGAGCGCGAGCGGCACGGCCAGCGTGGCCAGGGCGCGGCTGTCGGTGAGGAGACGGGTGAGGGCGGGTGGCATCGGATCTACGCGAACTTCCTCTAGGCGTGGGGGAGTCAGGCGTGGCGGAGTTTGGCCAGCAGCGCGTCGACCTCGCGTTCGGCGTCGGGGTCGAGGAGATCGCGCGCGGCCATCCAGTCGTCGTCGAACACCGTGTCCAGGTACTTCTCCCCGCCGTCGTTGACGAGCGCGACCATAGTCGTTCCCGGCGGCAGTGAGGAGAGCCGGGTCAGTGCCTCGTACACCACTCCGCCCGCCGAGCCGCCGATCAGCAGTCCGGTGCGGCGGGCGACGGCCCGGCAGGTGGCGAACGCCTCGACGTCGCCGACCTTCACGCCCTCGTCGAGCAGGTCGTAGTCGACCATCGCGCCGATGGTGGCGCCCTCGGGGGTGCCGGTGCCGGACTGGTAGTAGTCGTGCGCGGGCGGCCCGAAGGCGATCGATCCCTTCGGCTCGACGCCGACGATCCGTACCCCGGGCACGGTCCTGCGCAGTTCGCCGCCGGTCCCGAACAGCCCGCCGCCGGTGCCGACGGCTCCGATCAATATGTCGATACGGCCGTCCAGGGCCGCGTGCAGCTCATGGGCGACGGGGCGGTAACCGTCGCCGTTCGCCGGGTTGTTGTGCTGCTCGGTGAAGTAGGCGTTGTCCGTCTCGGCGGCCAGCCTCTCCGCGTACTCCTCGCGGGCGGCGGTGGCCAGTTCCTCGTCGCCCTCCTCGGCGACGTAGACCAGCTCCGCGCCGAGCGCCTTCATCGCGCGCAGCTTGTCGGCGGCGGCGTGGTGGTCGACGACGGCGGTGAAGGTGTAGCCGCGCTCGGCGGCGACCACGGCGAGGCCGAGGCCGGTGTTCCCGGAGGTGGACTCGACGATCCGGCCGCCGGGCCGCAGCAGCCCGCGCTCCTCGGCGTCGAGCACCATCTGCCGGGCCATGCGTATCTTGGCGGTGCCGGTGGGGTTGAACTGCTCCAGTTTCAGCAGCAGCCGGGTGTCGTCCTGGGTGCGGCACAGCTCGAACAGTGGGGTGGCGCCGATGAGTTCGGAGACCCGGCGGACGATCGGCGGGCGGCCCAAGGCGTGATCCAGGGCCTGTTCCAGGGCGAGATCCAGGGCGTGGTCCATGGTGTGAACTCCCTACGGGTGGCGGTCGAGACGCCAGCGGGGACGGGCGGCGGGATCGGCGGAGGGCTCGATGACGACCTTGGGCGGCAGCGGCAGTTCGTGGAAGGGCGACTCGTTGGAGTCCATCTGGTACCCGGCGGTATTGAGGTAGACCAGCAGGTCGCCGACGGCCGGCCGGTGCGGGAAGGGCACCCGGCGCCAGGTGAGCATGTCGGACTCCAGGCAGGTGGCGGCGCCGACACAGGCCTCGTACGTGCCCTCGGGGGACGGTGCGCGCGGCACCAGCACCGGATCCGGCAGGAACTCGCTCTCGAACCACTGCTCGGACAGGCTGAGGCTGCTGCCGTCCACGGTGAGGATCGCGTAGCCGTCGCGCTCCTTCACGCCCTGGACCCGGAAGACCGTGCACCCGGCCTGGTCCAGCAGCGCCCGGCCCGGCTCCACGAGCAGCGTCACCCCGGCCGCGCGCAGCAGCTCGGCCAGCGGGTCGGCCTCACCGGCGGGCACCGCCGCGAGGATCGCGCGCAGCGCGTCGGCCCCGGCGACGGGGGAGTGGTACGGGTAGAAGCCGCCGGAGAAGGTCTTGCGCGCGTGGTAGTGCTCGGGCCGCTGCTCCTCGGCGAACCGGCGCCAGTCGTCGCCGTCGGCGTAGCCCACCGGGAAGCCGCCGCCGATGCTGATCCGGTCGGCGCGCAGCCCGAGCGTGCGGGCGTGCCGGCACAGCCGGACCAGTTCTCCGGCGAGGTCGGCGCGCGCCGGGATGTCGTAGCCGGACAGATGGAAGCTGAAGCCCTCGAGCTCCAGCGGCCCGTCGGCGCACCGGCGCAGCGCGGCCTCCAGCTCCTCCGCGTCCAGCCCGAACCGGCTGTGCGGCTGGGCGGGCGGCAGCCGCCGCAGCAACACCCGTGCCGTGCGGCCCAGTTCGGAAGCCGCGGCGGCGATCCGGTCCAGCTCGTCGAGGGCGTCCACGGCGACGAGCGCGCCCTGGAGCACGGCGACCCGCAGCAGGGCGTCCGCCTTGGCCGGCCCGGTCACCACCACGTCGGGTCCGGGCACCCCGGCGGCGAGCGTCTCGCGCAGCTCGCCCGCGCTGGCCACGTCGACGCCGAGGCCGAGCACGCCGGCGCGTTCGGACCACAGCGCGGCCTTGTTGGCCTTCTTGGCGTAGTAGACCCGCCCGTCGACGCCCGCGTCGGCGAACGCCTGCCGGAAGGCCGCCGCGTTGGCGTCGAAGGGGCCGGGGAACAGTACGTGGTACGGCCCGCCGAGGCCATGGCTCAGCTCGTGCAGCAGCGGCCCGGCGGCGAGCAGTTCCCGCGTCTCCCGCGCCTGACGGGCGGGCAGCGAGGGCACGGGGGGAGCGGTCACCGCCACAGCGGCACCGCCGTGCCCAGGCCCTGGGCGAGGGCCAGTTCGGCGAACCGGTGGCCGAGCGCGATGTCGGTGACGACCAGTCCGCTGTTGTAGGCGAAGATCCGCTGCCCCGGATCGGTCCGTCCGGCCGCCCGCCCGGCCAGCACCTCGGGGAACTCGGCGTCGACTTCCCGGAGTTCACCGTCGGCGTCGGCCATGTCGGTGCCGGTGACCTTCATCTGCGCGGCGCTGGTGGCGATCACCCGGTCGGCGCGGTGCAGGGTGGAGGGCGCGATGCCGTAGCCGACGAGCACGGACAGCGCGGCGGGCCTGAGCCAGTCGGCGTCCACGGAGGCGGGGGTGTTGGGGCCCGCGGTGGCCAGGACGATGTCGGAGTCCTCGGCGGCGGCCCGCAGGTCGGACACGACCTCCAGTTCCCGGTCCGGGAAGTGCGCGTGCAGCTGCTCGCGCACCGCGCGTATGCCGTCGGGGTGGGTGCCGAACACCCGCAGCCGCTCCAGCTGCGGCATGGTCGTGAGCAGGAACGGCAGGGCCAGCCGCCCCTGGGTGCCGGTGCCGATGACCAGCGCGCTGCGGCTGCCGGGCGCGGCCAGTTCGCGGGCGAGCAGCGCGGAGACCGCCGGGGTGCGCAGGGCGCCGACGCGGCCGCAGTCCAGCATCGCGACCGGCAGTCCGGTGGTGTCGTCGTAGAGGGTGAGGGTCGTGTAGTAGTGCTGCTTGTCGCGGTCCTCGTGCAGGCCGTACTTGTACGACGTCTTGACGGCGACGACGCCGCGCTCCCCGTCCCGGCCGAGCATCGCGTACGCCACCGAGTGGCCGTCCTCCGGCTTGACGGTGAGCTTGCGGGGATTGTCGGAGCGGCCTGCGGCGAGGGTGCCGTACGCCTGCTCCACGACGGAGACGACGTCGGCGAGGGAGATCTCGATGCCGGCGACGTCGCTGGTGCTCAGGATGCGCAGGGTGGTGTCCGAAGCGTGGGTGGCGGTCATGCGTCGTATGCCTCCAGAACCTTCTGTCCGTAGCCGTGTTCGAAGCGTTCCGCCGCGGGGCGGGTCCGACGCCCCGGAACCCGCACGGAGGAACGTTTCAGCCAGCGGTCCGTGCCGTCGTAACGGGCCTTGAAGGGGACCCGGCCGTGCACCACGAGGTCGTTGTCCACGACCAGCACCTGGCCGGGCTCCAGGCTGACCGCCGTCGCGACCCGGGACAGCTCGTCCGTCAGCCGGGCGTAGGCGGCGCGGTGCTCCTCGCTCGCCCGCTCCAGCGGGGTGTAGGCCGGGTCGAAGCGCAGGGTCGGGCCGTCCGGCGACTGCCACAGCGTCGGCACGGGCTGCGGGTCCCCGGCGTAGCCCTGGGCCTCGGCGTAGGCGTCGTCGGGCAGGATCGGCAGCTCCGGGCGGCTCAGCAGCCGTGTGTCGTCGGCGGAGAGCCGGACGTGGCGCACGCTCGCGGCCGTGGTGGCCACCGCGTCCGGGTTGCGCATGCAGGAGAGCAGCAGCAGATGGGCGCGGCCGGGGTGGAAGGCGTCCTCGGTGTGCGGGCTGAGCAGCACCGTGCTGCTGGCGCCGGTCTGCTCCTCCTCGTGGCCGGGCGAGGGCACGATGTTGTGCACGAACCGGCCCTCCTGCTGGCCCTCCCAGGCGAGGGGCACGCCCATCACGGCGGAGAGCAGCAGCAGGACCGTGTCGTGGACCGCGCCCGCGTCGCCGGCGCTCGACCAGTGGGCGGGCGTGGGGCCGAGCGCCCCGTCGTCGATCTCCAGGCCGGTCAGCACGAAGAGTCCGTCGGGGGTGTCGACGGGGCGGCAGGCGTCGCGGATGCCGTCGCTCAACGCGGCCGCCGCCGCAGGGAGTTCGGCAAGCAGTTCCGGATCGGTGGGCGAACCGGGGAAGCGGTGGAGCAGGGACTCGGCGGCGGAGCGCAGTTCCGCCGCGTGGGCAGGTGAGAGCGAACGTACGGGCACAGCTCCCGTGAGCATGGTGAGTTGTCCGTTCCGGGGGTGGGGGCGTTTCCTGGCGCCGTCTCGTGGACAGCGCTTTCCGATGGTGAACGGGCTCTTGCAAAGGGCGCCCTGAGCGGGCTGTCACATTGCGTAGCCGCCCGGTGGCCGTCGAGAAACATAGCCAACACATAGGGTGAAGGCAAGGCTTACCTAAGTTTGTTCAATATCACTCCGTGCGCTCCTTGTGCGCCCCCTGTGAGGCAGGGTAGGCAAACCTCAGTAAGTGGACCCACCCGGTGAAATCGAGGACAACGTGGACCTGACGAGACGTCAACTGCTGTGGACGGGCGGTGCCATGACTACGGCCGCCCTGCTCAGCGCCTGTGGTGGCGGCAGTGACGACGACCCCGCCGGGTCCCCCGGCACCGGCGACGCCAAGCCCCGCCGCGGCGGCACCCTGAGGGTCGGCGCCCTCGGCCGCGCGGGCGCCATCACCCGCGACCCGCACGGCACCCAGGCCAACGAGAGCGACTACCTGATCCTCAGCCTCGTATACGACACCCTGACGGTGCCCGGCACCAAGCCGAATACCATGCCCCGGCTCGCCGCCAAGTGGCAGGCCTCCGACGATCTGAAGACCTGGCGATTCACACTCGCCAAGGGTGCCGTCTTCCACGACGGAACCCCCGTCACCGCCGAGGACGTCGTCTTCTCCCTGCGCCGGCTGCGCGGCACCCCCTCCGGCGCCTCCCGGCTCCCCGGCATCCAGGCGAAGAACATCACCGCCGACGGCGACGACACCGTCGTCCTGGTCTCCGACTACCCCAACGCCGAACTGCCCCAGCTCACCCGGCTCACCACCTTCGTCATACCCAAGGGCACCAGCGACAAGGACATAGCCAAGGCGCCCGGCACCGGCCCCTTCAAGCTGGAGTGGTTCCGCGGCGGCAACGCCCGCCTGGTGCGCAACGACAAGTGGTACGGCGGCGACATCCACCTCGACGCCATCGAGGTCAAGATCTTCGAGAGCCCGCAGGCGATGGCCAACGCCCTGCTCTCCGGCCAGCTCGACCTCGCCTCCAACGTCGGCGCCGTCGCCGCCCGCACCGCCGAGAGCCGCAAGGACATCCAGACCATCCGCCGGCCCAACGACATGGCGATGCCCATCGTCATGCGCGCCGCCGACGGCCCCTTCGCCGACGCCCGGGTCCGCGAGGCCCTGCGCCTCGCAGTCGACCGGGACGCGATGGTCAAGCAGGTGCTCTCCGGCTACGGCAGCGTCGCCAACGACATCCTCGGCACCGGCGACCCCGCCTACGCCAAGGACATCCCGCAGCGCGCCCGCGACCTCGCCCGCGCCAGGCAGCTGCTGAAGGAAGCCCGGTTCGACACCTCCAAGACGTACGAACTGCTCACCACCGAGGACATCTCCGGACTCGCCGAGTCCGCCACCCTCTTCGCCTCCCAGGTCCGCGAGGCCGGCGTCAAGGTCAAGGTGGTCAAGCAGGAGTCCGCCGTCTTCTGGGAGAAGACCTGGCTCAAGGGCGACCTCTACACCACCTACTGGGGCACCAACGACTCCGTCGTCTTCTTCGCCAGCAAGACCATGATCTCCGACAGCGGACAGAACGAGGCCGGCTGGAAGGACGAGGAGTTCGACGCCGCCTACGAGAAGGCCATGGGCACCGCCGACGCCACCGCGCGCGCCCAGCAGCTCAAGGACCTCCAGCGGATCGAGCACGAGCGCTCCGGCTATCTGCTGTGGGGCATGGCCGACGGCATCGACCTCGCCGTACCCGCCGTCCAGGGGCTGCCCAAGCTGCCCGGCTACGGACGCGTCCAGCTCGAGCGGGCATGGCTGGCCCGTTGACGACCGACCTCGCCGCGCCGCCCGGGAAGACCGGGCCGGCGCGGCACCTCGCCCTGTCCGCGCTCACCCGCACCGGCGCCCTGCTGCTCAAACGCGCCGCCCTGCTCGCCCTCCTGCTCGCCCTGGTCTTCTGCACCGTCGAGCTGCTGCCCGGCGACGCCGCCAACGCCACCTCCGAGCGCGGCGAGACCGCCGCCGACATCGAGCGCCGCCGGGAACTCCTCGGCCTCGACCGGCCGGTCCTCGAACGCTTCTGGGACTGGATGTCCGGCCTGCCCACCGGCGACCTCGGCACCTCCGCGCGCGGCGAGCCGGTCACCGAACTGCTCTCCACCGCGTTCCCCAACACCCTGCTGCTCGGCGGCATCGCCCTGCTGCTGACCGCCGTCCTCTCGATCGCCCTCGGCTGCTGGGCCGCGCTCCGGCCCGGCGGCCGCGCCGACCGGGCGGTGTCCGGCACGGCGACCGCCGTCCTCGCGCTGCCCGAGTTCGTGGTGGCCGTGGCGCTGGTCCTGGTGCTGTCGCTGTGGACCGGCTGGCTGCCCGCGGTCACCCTCACCGACGCCGACGGAACACCCGACTCCTGGACCATGCTCGTCCTGCCCGCCCTGGCCCTGACCATCCCGCAGACCGGCTGGAACGTCCGGATCGTGCGGGCCGCGCTCGCCGACGAGGCCCGCGCCCCGCACGTGGAGACCGCCGTCCTCGACGGCCTGCCGCCGCACCGGGTCCTCACCCACCACGTCCTGCCCGGCGCCCTGCCGACCATCGCGGCCGGCCTCGCCACCTCCACCGGCATGCTGCTCGGCGGCGCGGTGGTCGTGGAGACCATCTTCAACTACCCCGGCATCGGCTCCGTCCTGGCCTCCGCCGTCACCGACCGCGACAGCCCCGTGATCGCCGGGGTCACCGCGCTGGCCGGGGCGGTCATCACCGTCGTACTCCTCCTGGCCGACCTGGTCCGGGACCTGATGGCGGGAGGCCGCCGATGAGAACGATCCCCGGCTCCCTTCTCAGGGTCCTGCCCGCGCTGCTCCTCGTCGCCCTCGCCCTGTGCGGCCCCTGGCTCGCCCCGCACGCCATCGACACCCCGGTGACCGCCCCGTACGCCGAACCCGGCGCCGACGCCGTGCTCGGCGGCGACCAGCTCGGCCGGGACGTGCTCAGCCGGCTCCTCGCCGGAGGACGCGAACTGGTCGTGTCCTCGCTGCTGGTGGCCGTCCTCGTCACCGCCGTCGCCGCCGTCCTCGGCGCGGTCGGTGCGGTCCGGCCCGTCGTCGGACGGATCGTCGAACGCGTCGCGGACGTCCTGATGCTGCTGCCCGCCGTACTCGGCATCCTCCTGGTCACCCTCTCCTGGCCGGGCGGCGGCCGGCTCGCCGTGATCGCAGCCGCCGTCGCGCTCGGGGTGCCCTACGCGGTACGGCTCGCCGCGGGCGCCGCCGCTCCCGTCGCCGCCACCGGATACGTCGAGGCGGCCGCGGCAGGCGGCGAACGCCTCTGGTACCTGGTCTGGCGCGAAATCCTGCCGAACCTGCGCGCCACCCTGCTCGCCCTGTTCGGACTGCGCTTCGTCGCCGCCGTCTACCTCGTCGCCACGGCCGGATTCCTCCAGGTCGGACCCCAGCCCCCCGCCGCCGACTGGGCGTTGATGATCCGCGAGAACTCCGCCGGGATCCTCCTCAACCCCTGGGCCGTGGTCGCCCCCAGCGCCGCCATCGGCCTGCTCGCCCTCAGTGTCAACCTCGCCGCTGCGGCCCTCGCCCCGCAGACCGGCCGGAAGGCGGTGCCCGTCCTGTGAGCCACGATCCCGCCCGGTACCGAAAGCCCGCCGGACCGCCCACGGACGCACCGGTCGTCCAGGTCACCGGCCTGACCGTCACCGCCCCCGACGGCCGACTGCTGCTGGAGGACGCGGATCTCGCCCTGCGCCCCGGCCGGGTGACCGCACTCACCGGACCGTCCGGCTCCGGCAAGACCACCCTGCTGCGCGCGGTCACCGGACTGCTGCCGCCGGGCACCCGGCGCACCGCGGGCCGCGTCGACGTCCTCGGCCACGACGTGTTCGCCGTCTCCGAGAAGGAACTGCGCGCCCTGCGCAGCACACGCCTCGCCTACGTCGGCCAGGACCCCGGATCCGGCCTCAACCCGCGGATGCGGGTCCGCACCCTCGTCCGCGAACTCTCCGCCGACCGCGCCGCCGACACGGTGACCGCCCTGCTGTCCGAGGTCCGCCTCCCCGACGACGGCCGGCTGGCCGCCCGCCGCCCGGCCGCCCTCTCCGGCGGCCAGCAGCGCCGGGTCGCCCTCGCCCGCGCCCTGGCCCGCCGCCCCGACGTCCTCCTGCTGGACGAGCCCACCGCCGGACTGCACCCCGAACTCCGCGAGGAGATCGGCGACCTGCTGCGCCACCTGGCCGCCGAACACCGGCTGGCCGTCTGCCTGTCCTGCCACGACCCGGAGCTGGTCGCCCGGATCGCCGACGAGGTGGTGGAACTGGGCGGCCATCTGCCCGCACCCCGGCCCGCCACCCCGGCGGGGCGCACGACGCGGGAGAGCGAGGGCGTGCCCGTCCTGGAGGCCCGGGACCTCCGCGTCACCTTCGGCCGCCGCCGCGGCACCGCGCCCGCCCTCGACGGCGTCGGCCTGACCGTCGCCCCCGGCGGAGCCACCGGCATCGTCGGCGCGTCCGGCTCCGGCAAGACCACCCTGGTCCGGGCAATCGTGGGCCTCCAGCCGGTCACCTCCGGCAGCCTCCGCCTCGACGGCCGCCCGCTCAGCACCGGTCTGCGCGGCCGCGCCCGCGAACAGCGCCGCCGCATCCAGCTGGTGACCCAGAACCCGCTGGGCGCGCTCAACCCCAGCCGCACGATCGGCGCGGCGATCGGCCGCCCCCTGCGCCTGCACCGCCGCGCCACGCCCCCGGAGATACCGTCCCGGGTGGCCGACCTGCTCGAACAGGTCGGCCTGCCGCCCGCCTTCGCCGACCGCTACCCGCACGAACTCTCCGGCGGCCAGCGCCAGCGCGTCGCCATCGCCCGCGCCCTCGCCGCCGACCCGGACGTACTGATCTGCGACGAGGTCACCTCGGCGCTGGACTCCGCCACCGCCGAGGCGATCATGGACCTCCTCACCCGTCTCCGCGAGGACCACGGCACCGCCCTGGTGCTCATCAGCCACGACCTCCCCCTCATCGCGGACCGCACGGACACCGTCACGGTCCTCGAGGCGGGCCGGGTGGCCGAATCCGGCCCGACGGCCGAGGTGTTCGCGGCACCGTCACATCCGGCGACACGGGCCCTGCTGGCGACCGAACGGACCACCGGCCGCTCACGCTGACCCCGGCGTCGCCGGTTACCTGGCCGCGTACGGCGAAGCGGCGGCCTGGGTGCGGATGTCGGGCAGTCGGTCGTAGAGGCTCTGGCCCGGGCAGAGCGTGGCGTAGCCGTCGCGGTGGCCGGAGATGGTGTACAGGGTGGCCTTCTCGCCGGTCTTGTAGACGCCCGTGTCGCCGGCCGCGGTGAGCGTCACCCGGCCCTGCGGGTCGACGCCGTCCATGCCCAGCTTCCAGGCGGCGATGTCGGCGATGGCGGTCAGCGCGGCGGGGGTGGGGGTGCCGCCGTCCTCGTAGTTGCCGAGCAGGGAGACACCGGAGGAGACGCCGTTGAAGCCGTAGGTGTGGGCGCCCCGGACCCGCTTGTCGACGCCGCCGGCGCGGCCCTCGAAGACGGTGCCGCACTTGTCGACGAAGAAGTTGTAGCCGACGTCGTTCCAGCCGTTCGTCTGCACGTGGTAGACGAAGATGGCCCGGATGATGGCGGGGGAGTCGGCGCAGGTGTAGTCGTTCGTGCCCGCGGTGTGGTGGACGAAGACCGCCTCCACCTTGGAGATGTACTCCGGGGGGCTCTTCACGAGCGACTCGTCGGCGCCCCAGCCGGCGCGGCTGACGATGGGGGGCGTGGCGGGCTGGGCCGGGGTCGTCGTCTCAGGGGCTGTCGTCTCCGGAGCAGTGGTCTCTGGTGCCGTGGTCTCCGGGACCGTGGTCTCCGGGACCGTGGTGACGGGGGAGGCGGGGTCGGCCGGAGCCGACGTCCCAGGGGCCGTGGTGTCGGGTGTCGTGGTGTCGGGTGCCGTGGGGTCCGGTGTCGACGACTGGGGCGCGGTGGAGATGGTCTCGGCGGGGGCTGTCGTCGCAGTCGTCCTGCCGGGCTTTCCGGCGTGGCTGACCTTGCCCTTGCCCTGGGAGGTGGGGGTGGTGCCGGGGTCGATCAGGTCCAGACGCAGCCCCTCGGGTACGGCCGTCTGCTCGCCGTCGGCGAGGACGCGCGCCTCGACCGCGTCGGACGGGCCTGCCCACAGCGGCTCGGAGGCGCCGCGGGTGACGCGGGGGTTCGTCTCGTCCGTCTCCGGCGCCACCGTGTCGAAGTCGAGGTCACGCCAGTCGGACCACTCGCCCGTCTCAGCGCTGCGGGTGCGGATCTGCGCGGTGCCGTCGAAGCGCCGGGTGTGGTCCGACCAGGAGACGCCGATCAGCGAGAAGTCCCTGGTCTCGGTGCGCGGCAGGGTGCGCTTGGCCTTGCCGGTCCCGCCGAACGCCATGGTCTGCGCGCTCGCCGGGCGGGCGGTGTCGGCGGTGCCGGACCCCTCCTCGGAGGAGGCGACCGCGACCGTCGCCAGCCCGGCACCGCCGAGCACGGTCGCGCCGACGGCCAGCCAGGTGATGCGTGAACGGCCGAGCGTGCTGCGTGCGCGGGATCTTCTGGGGCTCATGGCCCTCCCTTTTCTTTCGCTGTTCTTTCGCTGCGGCCTGCGGTGGGGCGCCGGAAGGCGCGCGGTCAGCCCGTGGCCGAGGCGTCCGCCGGATCGGGGCTGGGACTGGGGCTGGGCAGGGTGCCGGTGCAGGTGGCGCGCCCGAAGCCGCCGCTGGCGGTGGCGCTCTGCATGTGCCGGCCCTGGACGGCGACGGCACAACGGGCCTGGCCGCCCTGCTCGCCGAGCACGATGCTGACGACGGGGCTGCGGCCGAGCGGTACGGGCACGGTCTTGCGCCAGGGCAGGTCGGCCGCCTTGACGACGGCGGCCTTTCCGGACTCGCTGCGCGCCTGGTAGGTGATGTCGGCGGTGCCGCTGCCGGTCACCTCGTAGGTGACCATGGCGGTGGGCACCTCGCGCTTCTTCTTTTCCTCGCCGGCCGGGGAGAGCACCCCGTACAGCACGAGTCCGCCGCACGCGGCGAGTACCACGGTGGCCGTGATCAGCCCCGCACGGTCCGGCCGGCCGACCACCGCGGATTTCGCGCTGTCGTCACCCATTGGTTTCCCCCTCGGCCGGTGAATTACTGGGTACTCAGCTCTCGGGTGCTGAGTCCGCGCGGGTTTATACCCCATGGCGTGAGCCTTTTTCCAGTGAGTGGATATAACGGACATCAATGAACGCCCGAATGGCCGATTTGAAGGGCCTGTCGCAGCAAGTGGCCGCAATGTCCAATCACTTGACTTCTCATCAGTTCCCTCACTAGACCACCGGCGATTTCGACGGTCATTCATGGAAAGGTTTGGCGTGAGTCCCAGATTGGGCAGGGTGCTGGCGTGCCTGGTGACGGCGGCGGTGACAAGTTCACTGCTTCCGCAGGCCGCTTATGCCGCGTCCGGTTCCGGTGGTGACGACGAGGGTTTCGTCGACAGCATCGCGGACTGGTTCGCGGACGACGACAAGGAACGGGCGAAGCCCGTCTCGCACGATGAGGCGGGTGTGGCCGATCGGCAGAAGCTGCCGAAGGGGAAGGTGGCGCCGAAGGCGAAGCGCGTCAAGGAGCTGACCGGCCGGCGTACGGCGAACACCCGGTTCTGGCAGTTGTCGGACGGGCGGGTGCAGGCCGAGGTGTCGGCCGTGCCGACCGCCTACCGGGCGGGCAAGGCGTGGCGGGACATCGACGCCCGGGTGGGGAAGTCCGGCCGGGACGGCTACCGGTACGCCAACACCACGAACGCGACGCGCAGCTGGTTCGGCGAGGAGGCCGACCGGCTGGTCCGGGTGGAGTCCGCCGACGGGCATGCGGTGACGCTGGGCCTTCAGGGTGTGAGGGGCTCGCTGGACGCGGTGGCGAAGGGTGACACGGTCACCTATCGGGACGCGGTGGCGGGTGCGGACCTGTCGTACGAGGTCGGTGCGGGCCGGGTGAAGGAGAACATCATCCTGGCCGACCGTCCGGACGGTCCGGTGAAGTTCACCTTCACGCTGGACACGGACGGGCTGACCCCGAGGGCCGCGAAGAATGGCTCCATAGCCTTCTACGGTGAGGGCACGCACCCGGTGCTGGTGATTCCGGCGCCGTTCATGGCGGATGCGAAGAAGGACGCCGAGTCTCCCTACGGCACCGCCTACAGCACCGCTGTCGAGCAGAAGCTGACCCGCGACGGCAAGGGCTGGAAGCTGACGGTCATCCCGGATGCGAAGTGGCTGGCCGCCCCGGAGCGGCAGTATCCGGTGACGATCGATCCGACGATCCAGATCGCTCCGACGCCGTCGACGGCGCAGGATGTGATGATCTCTTCGGACGGTCCGGGCTCGAACTACGACGCCAACTGGCGTCTGTCGGTGGGTAACACCTCCACGGGTGCTTCGCGTGCGTTGCTGAAGTTCCCGCTGACCGGTGTTCCGGCGGGTACGAAGCTGGATGCGGCCGAGCTGAAGCTGTACTACGACCAGACGCACACCGCCGGTGAC